>NZ_JBDSCX010000063.1:0-97449 GCF_039920825.1 Luteolibacter sp.
GTCCCCCAGGGGAGGCGGGGGGAGATCCCTTGTCCCGCCTGTATCTCCAACCCAATGAACTCCAACGTCCCAAGAAACTCGTGTTGAAGTAAACTTCAATTTCTGTTTGACTGCCTTCTCATGGAAGCCGTCGCCCCGAACCGATCATTAGCGCCTACTTCGAAATCAACGTCTCCCGTTCGCGGTTCAGAGGACTGAAAACGTTCTCAAAAAAGATTCTAAGAATCCTGAAGCCGCCGTTTCATACCTACATGAAAGCAATCTTCGCTCTCCTCATTTGGATCGGACTATTTCACCTTCACGCTGCGGAAGGACCGATTAGTCCACCATTGGGCGGTGCCGATGAAGCTCCTCCAAAGCTATCTCCCGTGACACGACTCCAGACGATGTGGCGTACCGATCTATCCAAACGCGATGTCTTCAAACCACACAAGCAATTACTTTCCCAACAAATATTTGAGAGCGAGCGCATCGTAGTGCGAGAAATCACAGGCGAGGAAGCCTTTAAACGCATAGACGGCACTTTACAGGCGACAGAACGATCCTTAATCCTCACCGGAGATTTGGCAGCCTTGCGCAAGCAATCCAAACTCACTGAGATCCATAACCCAGGAACGTTCGGTAGTGGTTTTTCAGCTTACCTAGCTCCAGATGGATCCCTAATACTTTTATGGGTCATTCCCGAAGGATAACCGTGCCGAGCAAGTCATGGATATCAACCGCCCCACTGCTGTTCAATTTATCTCCAGGTTCACCGCAATGATGCGGTGACATCAGTATGAACGTTAGAACCTACTTCGCGAATCCTATGAAAACACTCCTGCTGGCTTTCACTTTCTCAGCGCTGATTCTGCAAGCAAACTCTACAGAACCGCGCCGATTCGATACGGTCGATGGCAACTCCACAAAAGGCGAGTTCATCGACACCAACCGCAAAACGAGTGAAAGGCTCTGCCTTCGTTACCCTTTGCATTTCGATGGAGGAGCTGAACTCGAACTGACCGTCGGGGATTCTCTTCTATGGCGGGAGTATGTCCAGCCTCTTGGTATCGACCACTCGGCCTATCGGCAAGATGCATCCATGCGAGTCGGCGACGACAAGGTTTTCGTGACCATTAAAGGCGCAAAAACAATCAATGAGGTGCGCGAACTCAAGACAGGGAAGCTTATCTCCAGAGAAGTCGTCGATAGCGCACCCAAATGACCACAGATCCTAACATTACGTGACTGTGCGACCCTTACCAGCCGACCTGCCGACAACGTCACCTTTAACATGGACCTCCCCCCGTTTCAACGCTCGCCCCCGCCAGTGGGATTGCCAGCGCGTGGACGTTCGATCATATGAAAAAACTCTTCACGCTTTTAGCGCTATTGGCAGTTTTACCGACTTCGCTGCTTCTGGCTGATCTCGATTGGAAGCCCATTTCTCTTCAAGAATTAGTGCATCAGAGCGGTCTGATTGTAATCGCCCGGCACACACAAGAAAAGTCCGAGATTGTTGAGAAAAACCAGATCCGCAAAACGTCGCAGTTTGAGATTATCCAAACACTAAAGGGAAGTTCTCCAAAAAATCTGACCATCGAATGCAGATACGAAACATCCGACTTGGATATCCCATATTTCATCTTCCCGGATGCCGGCAACACATTCCTTCTGTTTTTGACGGTGCGTGGCGGCAGATATGAAATTACAAACGGCAAGTTTGGTGCCCATCTCGTTCAAGACGAAAAGATTTTATGGTATACGAACCCGGCACTTGCTCAAGATACTCGAGCATGGGAAAAGCAGCCTCTTAAGGAAGTGACCGCACAGATCAAAAGACATATCGACCAAGGCGGCTCGCCCAATCCCCTCCAGCCTTCGACTTCCGGGGATAGGTGACATCTAACACCTCAAAACGCAGACCATGAAAAAACGTTCAATCTTATTAGGTGCCGTGATCATCTACTTCCTAGCGGTCTTCCTATGTAGACCCCTAGTCCGCAGTTGGACACAGCCTCCATTAAAGAATCAATTTGATCGGTTGGCGGTCTGTCAATATGCGTATTTTGACCAGAATGGTCGGATCCCTGGAGATTTGTCACATCTCCCCGCGGAACTCAAAGGTCTCGTGAATGACGGCAAGTCCGGCATTACGTGGGATTCAGAGAAGAGCACCATGAACTATGTCTTTGCCCATCCTTATCAGATCAATGACTCGGCCATCACCTTCCTCACCTTCGGGTTGGTCGTGCCGTCGCCTCACGCTCTTGGGAACAGCATCACACCCGATATGATCAAGACGAATACCCCGATCTACAAGCAAGCGGGATTGTTACCAGTAGTTCCATCAAACGGAAAGCCGAATAAGTCGAGCCTGCCCCTTCACTAATAACAGTCTTAATTTGCAACCGGAATTTTGAGGAATGCCGCCATGCGGGTATTGAGGTGGATGCCTTGAGCACTGGATTGTGGCGGGCCGGGGATAGACTCTCCTTATTTCCAGGACTCGTCGAAGAAACCGGCGGCGGTGATTTTTCCGGGCCAGCGGGCGTCGGCAGGTGTCGTTAGATCGACGATGGCCCAATCGGGGAGCTTCGGGGTTTGAAGGGCGTTGTTGCCGTAACCGTCGGCGCGGAAATCGAGGCCGCTGTTGAGGACGATGTAGTGGCGCGGATTGAGCGGATTGGGGAAGATGAGGATGGGAGCGTGGCTGGCGGATGGATAGGTTTGGCCGTGGAAGGTAAGGGTTTCCCTAGTCCACTGGAGCGGGAGCTTGGAGAGGATTTTCGCGAGAACCTTGTTGGAAGACGGATCGCCCCAAAGAACGAGATTTCTGTTAGCGATGTCCGCCGGTGTGAGGGCGGTGTCGTCAATCATCGGAGCCTCTCCACGAAAGACGTCGTGCCAGAGCTGACGGGAGGTGCTCATTTCGCTGGAGACCCAGTTGCCGAGTTCGGGATTGAGCGGCTTGCCGGTAGGACGGACGAAGACGAAGGAGTCCATGAAGGCGTCATCGACGGGGCCGGTGAGATAGGGGCGTTTGCGATTGTCGGGATCGGAGGTGGCGAATTTCCACGTGTCCCCGAAGCGGATGAAATGGAGGGATTTCGGTGCGGCGGCGGGTGGGGTTAGAGTTTGGCCGTCGAGGGTGATGGAGGTTGGCTTGATGCCGGTGACGCTGAGAGAGGTGATGTTTTTTGTTTCGATGGCGAGAAGGCTCGCATCGGATAGAGTCGCGTGGACATCGGCGCGTTCCCAATGCTTTTCCATGCCTTCGACACGGAGCCAGGCGGACTCGGGGTAGCGCAAGGTGTAGGTGGAGAAGCGGATTTCCTTCGGAACGGCCGGGCGGCCGGTGGCGATGAGTTCCTCGAACCGCGTGGTGAGATTGGCTTTCGTCGCCGGTTCGTATTGGTGGCCGGTCTTCGGGCCGATGAAGCGTTCGAGCTTGAGATTTTCTCCGGCCATCGCAGCTTCCATTAGATCGGCCGATTCCTTCTGGCCGTCGATTTCTCCGGAGTAGGCGAGCGTGGGAACGTTGAAGAGGTTTTGAGAAATGCCGGTGGCTTCGTATTGGCGCCAGAGGGTTTGTTCCCATGCGGGACGCTGTTCCTTGCCGGGATCGTTGGCCTTGGTGAAGATGGGAGTTTCAGCGAAACCGGCGCCGGGCGAGGCGGCGCACCAGAGGCCGGGAAAATGGGGAGCGAGATGCCATGTGCTGCCACCGCCCATGGAAAATCCGGCGACGGCGATGCGGAGCGGGTCGATCTTGTATTGGGCGCGGGCGGCGGCGAGGGCTTCCATCACGTCGGTTTCTCCGGCGAATTTGGTAGCATTGCAGAAGCGGCCGTAGGGGATGACGGTGATCGTGTTTTTCGGAGTGAGTTGCGGCGGGCCGCCTTCGCGTTCGGCGAGGAAGGCGAGTTCGGTGCGCTTTTCACCGCGACCGAGGAGCCAGACCATGAGCGGAACGGGTTTGGTGAGATCGAGATCGGGCGGGACGACGAGGCCGTAGGGTTGGACGGAGTTGTCGATTTTCGAGCGGTAGCCGCGGACGATGAGGCCTTTCGCGTCGAGCCACGGGGATTTTTTCAGGTCGAGTTGCTTGGCGCGCTCCTTGCCTTCGGAGAGAAGATGTTTGGCGAAGGCGATTTCCTGAGGGGAATAGAACGCGTTGTCGGCGAGCCCCCAAGTGACGGCTTTGTGGAAGATTTCCACGTCGGGCAGGAGCGCGAGGAGTTTGGGATCGTTGGAGAGCTTGCGGGTGAGTGCGGTGATTTCCTTCTGGAGATCGGCAGCTCCGGCGGCGAGTTCCGCGCGGTCGGCATCGGGGACAGAGATGCCCGCGGGTGGGATTTTCGGCGGCGGGTTTTGGGCGAAAGCACTGGCGGTGAGGGCGAACGCGATGAAGGCGGATGTAAGGCGCATGGGAAAGGGAGATTACTGGCGGATGATGTGCTGGTTATCAGATGAAAGCCGCTGATTTTCTTTTGGCCGTGCCGCAGAATCGGGGCATGCTGCGCGGGCCGATGAATCGATCCGGAAAATTGCACGCACTACTATCCACTGCCCGGGTGGCGAATGTGCCGAGCGTGGTGAGCAATGTGTGGGTGGGGGTGGTCCTGGGGATTGTCATGAGGGTTTATGCGGAAGAGTGGATACCAAGCGCCCCTTGGGTTCCAGCGGGTTTCCTAGCAGTTGCGGGAGTGTTGTTATACATCGGAGGAAATTTTTTCAACGACTGGATGGACCACAAGTGGGATGCGGAACACCGCCCGGAACGTGCATTGCCAAGGGGACTTTTCCCGACGCGCCTTTATGCGGCGCTCGCTGTCTGCTTGATGGGTGCTGGCGTTACAGTGGCAGGAGCTGTGAATCTGCGCAGTGGCATGGTGGCGGGAGGAATTGTTTTTTGGATCATCGTTTACACCGTGTGGCACAAGCGGAGCGCGTGGGCCGTAGTGCCGATGGGAATGTGCCGGGCCTTGCTACCGGTGATGGGCTTTTTGGCGCTATTGCCCAAGGTGGATTCGATCTCCATGGTCATCATGATAAGCCCGGTCGCGTGCGGGCTATTCGCCTACATCATGGGGCTTTCACTGAGCGCGCGCTATGAATCGATGGCGAAACCACCGATGCGGGTAGGGGTGATGTCACGGGGGCTATTGCTGATGACGGCGGTGTTCCTCGCGTTGGGAAACAGAATCTTTTCTTTGGATCGACTGGCAAGTATCTGGGGCGTTTTACCTTATCTAGTGTGGACGGGCTGCTGCCTGAGATTTTGGCGAAAGCCGGTTCCCAAGCTCGTGTCCGGCCTGCTGGCTGGGATCCCCCTCGTCGATTGGATGGTCTTGCTGCCTGTGGCAGCGACATTTGCCGGAAATCCGCGGGAGGGCGCATGGCACCTGGCGATAGTAAGTTTCGCCATCCCTCCCCTCGCCTTCGTTTCCGCCCTCCTACTCCAAAGACTCGCTCCGGCGACTTGATCGGGACTTGCGGCGCGGCGTTTCCCGCGCTCCACTGCCGCAGAACATGAGCATTGCAGAGAAACAGGACCTTTTGATCGAGGAACTTGGCTTTTTCCAAGATTGGACGGAGCGTTACGAATACGTGATCAGCCTCGGGAAAAAGCTAGCACCGATGGACGGCGCATCAAAAGACCCGGCGCACCTGATCAAAGGATGCCAATCGCAGGTCTGGCTCGACGCGAAGACCGAGGATGGCAAGGTCCGCTACTACGCGGATTCGGACTCGCTGATCACGAAAGGCATGATCGCCCTTTTCGTCCACGTGCTGGACAACGAAAAGCCGGACGACATTCTAACCGCGGACATGAGTTTCATCGACCGGACAGGATTGAAGGAGCATCTCGCGCCAACGCGGGCGAACGCTTTGAACCTGATGGCGAACCAGATGAAACAGCGCGCACTCGAATTCGCCTCGCTCTCATGATCCTCGCCTCGCTATTCGAATTCAACTGGCTCGCAGAACCTCAGGCTTGGGGAGCGCTGCTCACGCTGACATTGCTGGAGATTGTTCTCGGCATCGACAACATCGTTTTCATTTCAATCCTCGTCGACAAGTTGCCGGAGGAAAAACGCAAGTCCGGCCGCACGCTCGGACTGGGGCTCGCGATGATCACCCGGCTGATGCTGCTCGCCACCATCACTTGGATCATGGGGCTGACCAAGGTGCTCTTCAGCATTCCGATCCCCGAATTCCTGCGCCAGTCGGAAGACGCGATCTCGCAGAGCGCATCCATCGACATGACCGGAAAAGGTCTGATCCTTCTCGTCGGCGGAATTTTCCTGATCTGGAAAGCCACCAAGGAAATCCATCACAAGCTCGAGGATGACGACGATGACACCGCCCACGTCAAAAAGGGAGCGAGCTTCATCGGAGTGCTGATCCAGATCGCAGTCATCGACATCGTGTTCTCGCTCGACTCGGTGATCACCGCCGTCGGCATGGCCAAGCATCTGTCCGTCATGATGCTCGCCGTGGTCATTTCCGTGGGCATCATGATGCTGGCCGCCGGCGCTATCAGCTCATTCGTTTCGAAACATCCTTCGATCAAGATGCTCGCTCTTTCGTTCCTGATCCTGATCGGCACGGCACTGATCGCCGAGGCGCTGCACGTCCACATTCCCAAGGGCTATATCTATTTCTCGATGGCGTTCTCGCTGGCGGTGGAAATGCTCAACCTCAAGCTTCGAAAGAAGACCTCTCCGCCACCGGCCGCGGAAATCTGAGAGACCGTCACTTGAGATCGTCCAACCGCTGGCGGCACCAGGCGAGGCCTTCACTGTATTCCTCGCTCTGCGGACGCGAGGCCACCAGGCTTTCCCACAACGAAACGGCATCCTTGAAGGCTTGGGTGGCGGCGTCCTTGCGGTTGGCGAGTTGGAGAGCATGACCTAGATCGCCTAGCAGATAAGCACCGGAGCTTTGCAATTGCTCCGGGCGCGGGCCGGTGGCGGACTGGTCGGATTCCAATTGACCGAGCAGATCACGCGCCTTGCCGATGAGCCCGATTTCCTCCTCGCGCTTTCCGGCCATTCCTAACATCCGTCCTTTCTGCCACCACAGTAACGCGAGTCGATAGGAAACAATCGCGTTGCCCGGAGACGACGCACGAAGGCCTTCGAGCATGCGGATGCCTTCGTCGTAATCCTTCATGGCTTCCACGGATTGGCCGCGGTCGCGCTGGATGCCGGCCCGCAGGCCGAGCTGGGACGCTTTCCTCGAAACCGCTTCGGCATTGTCCGGTTGCTCGACGACGAGGCGGTCCAACAGCTTCATTGCTTCCTTGGAAATCGACTCGGCTCCCGTAATGTCGCCGGACAATACCGCGGAGTCCGCCATCGCGCCGTAACAACCGGCAAGGTCCAGTCTCAGCGCGAAATCATCCGGCTTGTCTTTGAGCAGTTTCACCAACTCAACAGATGCCAGAGCACGAACCTCTCTCGCGTCGCCAAGACTTCCCATGCCTTCAAGAATGGTCGCAGACGACAGATAACACGCCGCCAGTTCGGATCTCAGGATCGCCACGTCCGGCCGCTGGTCGGCGATGCGGTTGAGTGTTTGGGTCGCCCGCATCAACTGCTCGAGGGCTTTCGGGTTGTTGCCCTTGGCGGCGAAAAGTTTCGCCTCATGGAAATCAAGCACGGCTAACAGTTGATTCAGACGATCGGCGTCAACCTCCGCCTGCGGCACTTCACTCAGCGCCTTGCGGGCGGTCACGAAAGAAGACGCAGCCTCCGGATCCGCATTGGATTGACGGAGCAGCGCGAGGAGCAGCGAATTCGTGGCGACACGGAATTTCAGCTCCGCATCCATCGGCAGCAGCGCCCACGCGTCGAGAGCCTGACCAAGGCGCTTGCTGGCGGTCGCCGCATCTCCCGCGGCGATGGAAATCTCCGAAAGCTGCAAGCGGACCCGCGCTCTTTCGTCGGCCAGCGCGTCGATCTTGGCAGTGCGTGTTAGAAAATCCTCGAAATAGCGTTCCAGCCGTTTCAACCGCAGCTCGCGCCCGTCGAGCGGTGGCAGGAGGCGGTTTCCCTTTTCCATCGCCCACGCGAAAAGCCGGTCGCCGACGAGGCGCGATGCCTCCAGTCGGGCCAGGGCGAGTTCACGCTCGTAAGACAGCGTGTGTTGCGTATCGGCAAGCTGGGCTTCCGCCGATGTCTTGGCTGATAGAGCCGCGTCGCCCGCCGCCCTGAGCATCATCTGATCCGCCTCGTGTTCCTGCCGCTCCTTGAGAAGCTGCGAATTCGAAAGCTGCCAGAGTCCTCCCAGCACCACGGCGGTCGCGGCGGTGGCACCTGCGAAAAAGACCGTCCGCCACGTCCGCCGTTCGGCACGCCGGCGTTGGTCGAGCAGTGCCTCGCGCTCGGCATCGGCCGTCACCTTGCCTTCCAACATCGCAAAGCCGGCCCCGACCTCGATCATCGACGTGGGACGCTTCTCAGGATCGAGCGAAAGGCAGCGGTCGATCCATTCACGAAATCCGATTTCCAAATCGTTCTGCGCTTCATCCGGCCAACTGAATCCGGGCTGCGCTTCGAGATTGCGCGCGATCTTTGTTAGATCCGCCTGAATTCCCTCCTTCTTCGTTTCGCCCGGCGGAGGTGCCACGAAATTGAAAGTGTCGTGACACCGTGGGAAGCGCCCGGTGAGGATCCGGAAGGCCAACACGCCGAACGAGAAAACATCCCAGCGGTAGCCTTCCTCATCGAGGTAGCCCGATGGTTTCCTGAGCTGTTCGGGTGGCTGATAGAGCACGGCGTCGGTGAAATTGAACTGCCTCGCTTCGGGCATGTTGCCGAGCGTCCAGTCACTGAGAAGAACTTCGCCAATGTCGGTTAGAAAAACGTTGCCGGGTTTGAGATTGCCGTGAGGCACACGCCGTTCGTGCATTTTCGACAATCCCCGCACGATGGATTTCACCAACTTCCATGACCCGGTTCCCGGATGTTCGCCTAGTATCATCTGCAGGCTGCGCGGGGTAACTTCCTCGCCATCAACTCCGGCCACCAGCGGCGTGATCCAGAATGGAATATCCGCGGAGAAATCCGCTGATGTCACCGGCATCACTCCCGCCGGCCAACCGCCGGATTCAAGACGCCCGGTCATTTTCTCAAGCAGACGCCGCGAGATCGCAGTGGCCGTAAAAAATTTCACCGCGCAATCCGCGCCACTCTCGTCCGTTGCCCTGAAAACACGCCCGCACCCACCTTGGCCGATTTGCCTGCCCAGTTTCAGTCCAGCCACTCGCGGTGTATCCATCGGGGGGTTTCGTAGCGGATAAATCCTTCCTAGCCAATCCCGAACGTGAAGGGATTTCATTTTTGAAATGAACCATTTATCCTCCGCGTATGGTCGGGTTGAGGCTTCATTCCACCACACCCGCCAATTCCATGAACCACCAGTGCCCGGGCAATCCCCTTGAACGCTACACTTCGCGCCGCGAGTTTTTCTACGTCGGCCTTCTTGGCGGACTCGGGCTGACCCTGCCGCAACTGCTGCGGAACCAGGCATTCGGCGATACGAAAAGCTACGAGACACGGGAAGGCGTCGCCAAGGGCATCATCCACATTTTCCTGCCCGGCGGGATGGCGCATCAGGAATCCTTCGATCCCAAGCCATTCGCCCCTGCTGAATACCGCGGACCGTTCGGTGCCATCGACACCAAGATTCCGGGCGTGCAGTTCGGCGAGTTGATGAAGGAAACCGCGCAGATCGCCGACAAGGTGACGATCATCCGTTCGATGTCCCACGGCGAGGCCGCCCACGAGCGCGGCACGCACAACATGTTCACCGGCTATCGGCCATCGCCGGCGTTGCAGTTTCCATCCATCGGCTCGGTGATCTCGCATGAGCTGGGATCGAAAAACGATCTGCCGCCCTATGTCTGCGTGCCTTCGGTGCCGAATGAATATGCGAATTCCGGTTACCTTTCTTCCGCTTTCGGTCCCTTCGCCCTTGGTTCGGATCCGGCTCAGGGAAATTTCCAAGTGCGCGACCTGAACCTGCCGAAGGGCGTGGACGACGCCCGCTTCACCCGTCGCCGGTCGCTGTTGGAAACCGTGGACCAGCACTTCCGCGCGCTGGAGGAATCCGACGCCATCGACTCAATGGATGCGTTCTATCAGCACGCCTACAAGCTCATTTCCTCACAGAATGCCCGCGAGGCTTTCAACCTCAAGGCCGAGCCGGATGCACTCAAGGACGAATACGGCCGCACCGCCGCCGGCCAGCGGATGTTGCTGGCCCGCCGCCTTATCGAGGGCGGCGTGCGGTTCGTTTCTCTAACTGCAGGCAGCTGGGATCACCACGACAACATCAAAGGCGCCATCCAAAATGAAATGCCACAGACGGACAAGGCCATCGCCGCGCTGATCCGCGATTTGGACCGCCGTGGCATGTTGGACTCCACGCTGGTCATGGTTACCTCCGAGTTCGGACGCAGCCCGAAGATCAATCCCGCCGCCGGGCGCGATCACTGGCCGCGCGTTTTCTCCACCATGCTCGCGGGTGGCGGCGTGAAACAAGGTTATGTCCACGGCGCTTCCGATGCACTCGGTGGCGAGGTGGACACGGACGGTGTCGGTGTCGCCGATCTCGCAGCCACCATCTACAACCAGATCGGGATCAACGCCGACAAGGAACTCATGTCCCCCGGCAACCGCCCGATCGAAATCGTCGCCGGCGGAGAAGTCCTCGATGCCCTGCTGGCAAAACGTGCCTGAAGCCGTGATGCGCGCCGTCCTCATTTTCCTGCTGTCCGCTGTTAGCCCGCTGCTCGCGTTCTCGCCGACCCTCAATCTCGTCAACCCGCGCGGAGGACAACGGGGTACGGAAATGGAGGTTCACTTTTACGGCGAGCGGCTTCAGGAAATCAGCGAGGCTCTTTTTTACGAGCCCGGCCTCGCCCTATCTAACATCGACATCAAGGACGACAAGCATGTCGTCGCGAAATTCACCATCGCTGCCGATTCGGCGCTCGGCGAACACTCTCTGAGGTTGCGCAGTCCGGGTGGAATCAGCGAACTCCGCTCATTCTGGGTTGGACAATTTCCCACTGTCGCCGAGACCGAACCGAACGCCACTTTCGATCAATCCCAGCGGATCGAACTCAACCGCACCGTCGAAGGCGTCGCCGGAAACGAAGACGACGACTACTACGTCTGCTCGCTGAAAAAGGGCCAGCGCCTTTCGGCCGAAGTCGAGGCCATGCGTCTCGGCCGGGTCTTTTTCGATGCCTATGTCGCGATTCTTGATCCGAAGAAATTTGAACTCGCCTCCTGCGATGACACGCCGCTGCTGCGCAACGATGCCTTCGCCTCCATCATCGCACCAGAGGACGGCGACTATCGGGTGCTCGTCCACGAAGCAGCCTACGAGGGAAATGACAACTGCCAGTATCGACTTCACATCGGCACATTCCCCCGCCCCACCGCGGTGTTTCCCACTGGCGGCAAGCCTGGCGAAACCATCGAGTTCACCTTCATCGGAGATCCATCCGGACCGATCAAACAATCCATCACCCTGCCTGCTGCGGCCAATTCGAGATTCCCCGTTTTCCCCATTCAGGACGGTGTTTCCGCACCATCGCCGCATTGGGTCACGGTTTCGCCGTTGGAGTCCGTTAGGGAAGTGGAACCGAACCATGCCCTGAAAACCGCGACTCCCGCGCCAGCGATTCCTTTCGCCATTCACGGAGTCCTGGAAGGTGAAACCAAAGCGGACTGGTTCAAGTTCACTGCGAAAAAAGACCAGAACCTCGTTCTCCGCGTTCTGGCACGCAGCCAGCGCTCGCCCCTCGATTCAATCCTCTCGATCCATCAGGCGGACAACAAACAGATTGCCGACAACGACGATCAGGGCTCGCCCGACAGCATCATCAACTGGACCTGCCCGGCGGACGGCGACTATTTCATCCGGATCCGCGATCAACTCGGCCGCACCGGACCGGACTTCACCTACCGCATCGAAGTCGTTGAAAAATCCCCTTCCATCGCCGCCAACCTGCCGACCGTCGAACGCGTGAACAGCCAGAAGTGGAAGACCTTCCCGATCCCCCGCGGAAATCGCTACGCGGCGGTCGTCAACATCGCCCGCGAGAACATCGCCTGCGATTCCGTGTTCGAGGCCGGTTCGCTGCCTGCCGGAGTCACCCTGCACAGCCCGAAGATTTCCCGCGCGATGACCACATTTCCCGTGGTCTTCGAAGCTGCCGCCGACGCCCCTGTCGCGGGCGGACTCTATCTGTTTTCCTTGAAATCCACCGGCGACGCGCCACCGCTAACAGGTTCGCTGGTCGATACCATCCATCACGTCGATATCAACAACGAAGGCCCCTATCACTCGGCCTCGTTCGATCGCATAGCCACCGCCGTCACCGTTGAGGCGCCTTTCAAGATCGATATCGAAGCGCCGACGGTTCCCATCGTAAAAAACGGCACGCTCGGACTCAAGGTGCGTGTCGCCCGCAATGAAGGTTATGCCGAGAAAATGACCATCCGTTTCCTGTGGAATCCGCCCGGAATCAGCGGTCCTAACACCATCGACCTTCCCGGCGACAAGTCCGAGATTTCCTACGAGCTCAACGCGAACAACGACGCCGCCGTGGGAGAGTGGCAGGTTTGCGTCCTGGCCGAGGCCAACACGCCGCAGGGCCCTGTCCTTGTGTCGTCCTCGTTGGTGCCGTTGAAAGTCGCCGATCCCTACGTTTCCATGACGCTCGATCTCGCTGCCACCGAACAAGGCAAAGACACTTCCATGCTCGCTAAAATCGAAGTGCTCCACCCGTTCGATGGCCCGGCGACCGTCGAGCTGCTAGGACTTCCTCACGGAGCCGCCACCGCGGTAAAAACCTTCACCAAGGATCAGACAGAACTCACCTTCCCCATCACGGTCGCCGCCGACGCCACGGTGGGAAAACACAACGGAGTTTTCTGTCGCATCAATGTCCCGGAAAATGGCGCAACCATTCTCCATCAGGCGGCGATGGGCGGCACCCTCCGCATCGACGCCCCGGCTCCCGCGCCTGTTGCAAAAGCCGATGCCGCCCCCGCGCCCCCAAAGCCCGCCGACGCCCAAGCCAAAGCCGAGCCCGTCAAACCCCTCTCACGCCTTGAGCAACTCCGGCAACACACGAAATAATCGATATCCCTCACCAAGCACCGGCGGTGCGAATGTCCTCGAATTCAGGACTGTAGATGTTGAACTCGATGCGGTTGAAGGCGGAGAGTTTGAAACGGGCGGTGCCGAAGTTCTGGCTGAAGCCGGTGAGGGTGCCGTCTCCTACTTCGTCGAGGCGGAAAACAAGTGATGAACCATCGGGAAACCAAGCCCTGACATCGCCATTCTTCCGGATGCAGCGTTCCAGATCCACCGGCTTCAACGACAACGAGCGCAGCGACTCGATGGGCAGTTTCACTTCCTTGAACGGCGTTTTAACGACGATCAGACCGCCGTTGATCGAAACCACCTCGCCGGCGATGCTGTCACCGTTGCGCATTTCCATTCGCCCGGCCTTCGGTTTGACTTCGGGAGCGGGCTCGGGGTCTTCCTGCATGTCCTCGCCGAAGCCACGGCCGGCTTGGAACTGAGGATCGGGGACTTTCTCCGTTTCGCCATCCCATACTCCGACCTCGATGCGGGAAACCTGCAAAGGAACCGTGGTCTGGCTGATGAAATGGATGCCCTTGCCGAATTCGTTTCTAGCAAGTTCCGTATCGGTCCAGTTTTCAATGACCTGGCCGTCCAGATAGAGTGATATCTTTCCAGACTTCGAGCTGGCGCGGACCTCGACATGGGCCTTTTCGTTTTCCTGAAGGACCGCTGCATTCGGCGAATGGCCGATGAACCGCTGCCCTTTGCAACTGCGGAGCGAGACGTTTCGCTGTTGGAACTGGAGTTCATAACCCGAGGTCGGCCGGTCGCTGGAGAGATCGTCCGAAAAGACGACGAACTTGAGCATGAACCGATCGCGCCACTCGATGTCGAAGGCGACGCTGCATTCCTGAGGAAGCTTCACGTCGCGGGCGATGCTACCGGAACCGGTGGAGCGGAAACCTGAGTTCTGATAGATCCACGCCGGCTTGTCACCGGATTGTTTCCAGCCATCGAGTCCGTTGGGTCCGCGATAGATGAGATCCGGCCGCTCGGCGATGCGGATATCCGAAATCATGAGCCGGTTGAATTTCATCCGCCCGGCATACCACGTATCCAGCTCGACCGCGTCCTCGGAAACGCCGGCGAGCTGGCCACGGACCAAGTCGCCGTTGGTCAGGGTGATGGAAGCTTCATGACGGGCATCGATAACCGGTTGCTCGGCCGCCATGGTCAGCTCCAGCACTTTTTCCAACAGAAATGGCGCGGGCTTTTCCAAGATCGGCGATTTCCAAACGAGCTTCTCGGTAGTGAGGGATTCGAGAGAGCCGGACAAATGATCATTGTTGGAAAAACGAACGGTCGATTCCCCCTCGGCAGCGGCTAACCGGACGAGTGTCAGGAGAAAAACGAAAGTGACGGTAGCGGATTTCATTCCTCGGGTTTTGGATCGCTGTTCGGCCGCAGCCGCTCGAGAGCGGTCACTCCGCCCCGGTTGATTTGAAGGGTTCCCAATAACGGATGCGCGGCGGTCACGCCGGATTCGGAAAATTCACAGGAGGCCATGTGCAGCACTCCGTCGCCACGGAGTTTCAGCACCCACGGAGCTTGAGGCGCCGGGACCGGATCACCCTCCGGCTTGGCGAAGAAGACCGTCGAAACATCGCCTTCAGCAAGTTCCAGCGGTTTGTCCTGAAAATCGCTTTTGAAGGTAAAGACGGCACCGTCCTGTCCCGGACGAACTTCAGTTAGATGACCGCCCCAGCGGTCGTCGTCGCGGCTGATCATGCTGTCAATTTTCACATCGCCGCGGTCCTCCGAATGATGGCGCTCTTTGGAATTGTCGAAATCCAACAGCTCGATCCCGCGGATTTCCTGCGGCGTTCCCGATGGCGAGCTGCTGACAAAGACGAAGCCCGAGCCGATGGGGGCATTGGCAACCGGATCGACTCCAGCCGCTTCCGGCTCGCCGTTGAGCAGCAGGTGGAGTCGCGAGGATTTCCGATCCACCCGGATCTCGACGTCCACTTGGTTCGTCGGGAAGTCGTCCGCATTTCGGGTCAACAGGATCACGGATTGGATCTTCTGACCGGTGGCGGACTCGCGTTTGATTTCCATTCCCGATGCATTGAACTGGAAGAAATACCGATCCACCTGATCCGCCTTGGGCGTCAACGGATCGGCGAAATAAACGGTGAAATTCGGGCTGACCTGCCATTTCAAACCGAACTTGAAAACAAAACGCGAAGGCACGTCGATCTTGCGGATCGCCACTGCAGGACCGCTGGCTGATAGAGCCCCCTTGGTAAAGCGCCAGTTGCGGGAACCTTCCACATCGCCGGACCATTCCTCAAGGCTGCGCGGTCCCGAGTAAATCGCCTTTTGCCTGTGGACCCCGAGTTGCATGGATTGCAGGTATTCCCTCGGAATACTCAAGGCACCGGCGTCCGGGGTCACCACTTTGAGCACCTTGCCATCGAAACCTTCGATCCTGACAGGCAACAGATCGCCGTTGATCAGTTCGATCAGGCTCCCGGAGATCCCGGGCTGTGAATCGGAAGCGGCGAAGGTTATTTTTTTAACAGCATCCGGCTTGAGCTGGAGAGCTTCCGGCGACAAATCCGTCAGCAACTCCACCACGCCTTCACCATTGATCGAACGAACCGTTCCGGTGAGACGGGCATCTTCCGACAAGGTCAGTTCGTCGGCACGGGCATGCGTCGACGCCACAACCATCAGAGCGATTAC
Source organism: Luteolibacter sp. (assembly GCF_039920825.1). Classification (GTDB taxonomy): domain Bacteria; phylum Verrucomicrobiota; class Verrucomicrobiia; order Verrucomicrobiales; family Akkermansiaceae; genus Luteolibacter. The sequence continues at coordinate 15,850 of NZ_JBDSCX010000063.1, forward strand.
GGGGCAGGTGAGGCAGTTAGAATTCAGCATCCCAGTCATCGATAAAATTATTGGACCCATGGAAATCGAGAAGAACCGCCGCTTCCAGAGCGACATCGATTTCACCGCACACCGGATTGACCAGGTGAACCGAGGAAGCCGTTCCGGAAACCGGGCGACCGGAAATTTGCCCGAGCGGGCTGAGCTGAACCACGAGATTGTCGGCCGGGGCTTCGCTCTCCTTGGCAAGCGTGTTGCGGGCGAAACGGATCTCGGCGACATCTCCGAGGCTGAATTGGAATTGTCCGAACTTCCCGTCGAACCGGATCTTGCCATCGCGGAAGGACTCGACCTTGCCGGAGAAGCGGTCGGTGCCGTTAGTCAGCAGGACGATGTCCTGATCGTCCGCTTGCAAGCTGCGAGCGGAGTCGGGCATGCCGTTCCATTCGGCGACCATTACATCGGAAACTTTCACGGGGGAATCCTCGGTCTGCACCACGAAACCAAACGCGTTGCCTTTGCCCGCGAACCGAGATGGATCGTAAAGACCGCCGGCGCTCTCGTTCCACTGGGCGACGAACGCGCCGTCCATGAACAGAGAGATCTCGCCGGTTAGGCGGTTGCTGCGGATTTCCACGGTTGCCTTGCCAGTGTCGCCGAGGCGGGTTCCGCCGCCGTTGATTTGCACCCTCTCGACGGATGGCACGCCGTCGCCGTCCACCGATGTCCGATAGAGGATCATCTGCATGGAGAAAATCTGGAGGACGTAACTGTTGCCGAAAAGCTTTGGCAGGATCGCGGAGTCGCCAGGAACGAAGCCGAGAGGGCGACGGCGCGGGTCGTCATGATTCGCCTCGTTTTTTTCCTCGGGCTGCGGCTTGGCAAGATCGGCGTGAAATGCAATGGCGACGGAAAGGCGGTTCCGCCAGGCAAGGTCGAAGCGGAGAATCGCGCGGTCAGGCATCGCGTTCTCGCGGATGATGGCCGTGCCGTAGCTTTTGCTTTTCCAATACCAGCCGGAGCCGGAAAACGCCCAGCGGCCGGGCTGCTCGGGTTTGACGGTTTCATTACCTGCGGCTTCCTTTTCCTCGGCGGGCATCCCCTCGGGAAAAGCGGCGTGCGCCATTTTCCACTCATCCTCGATAAAGGGTCCGTGATAACGGAGACGTCCACCTAACGGATTCGGCGCGAACATCGCCACCTGATCGCGGGGGATTCTCAGCATCCCGGCAAACTCGGTGTCCATCGTGACGGAGCGGTCGTCCATTTCCACGATCTTGCCGGGAATGCGGTCGCCATTGACCAACGCGACATGGGATACGGACGCCAGGGATTTCACCGGCCGGCCTCCGCGCAGCACGATCTGACGGACCTGATCCGCCTTGTATTCCACCGGGGTCGCGACGTCGTCACGCAGCCAGACCGCTTTGGGGCCATCCTTGATGCCTTCGAACGTGCCGTGGAGCTGGTCACCGTTGGTAAAACGCAGCAAGTCGGAAGACTCCGCGGCCCCGAGGACCGCGACGCCTAACAACCATGGAATGACGAGCCTTCGGATCATTTTTCGTAGATCGGCAGGAACCGGTAATTGAGTGCCAGCGAGAGGAGTGCGCCCGCGGTGTTGAAGGATGTTCCCTGATTCCCCGGGAACGAACCCTCGGGAGACTGAATGGTGCCAAGGTAGCGGATATTGCGGGCATTCCATTCCTTCCAAGTCGCCTCGTCCGCGTGGAACAGGGCCTGCGACATGTAATACTCGAAGTAAAACGGATAGTAGCGGTCGCGGTAGTCGAGGCTGTTTTTCAGGTAGGCGAGACTCGCCTGATAGCCGGCTGAATCCTTTTCCTTGGCCAACGACAGGCAAAGCAACCCAATGGCCGTTAGGGTCGGTTTTCCGCCGGAGCTGGAGGTGTATCCGTAGGAGCCATCCTTGGCCCGCATCAGGGCGAGGTAGTCGAGGCCTTTCTTGATCGTGCTGTCGGGAACAGCGAGCCCCGCATTCCGGGCCGCAAACAAGGTGACCATTTGGCAACCGGTCACGGTCGTGTCCGCATCCCGGCTCTCCGGAGTGTAGCGCCAGCCACCGAAACGGTTTCGCTTCTGCGAGCTAACAATCAAATCAACTGCCTTCTTCAGCGCCGGGGCGATCCGGGGGTCGTCCAGAACGCCGTAGGATTCGGCGAGCGCCTTGGTCGCGAACGCGTGGTTGTACATGCTCGATCCGATGTAGCCGTTTTTCTCGTTCTGCTCGGAAAGGATGAAGTCGATGCCGAGACGGATGTTCTTGGAATAGGGTCCGTTGTTAGGATCCTCTCCGTGGGCGAGAAATGACGCGACGCACAGACCTACGACACCCGGTTCCGAACCGACGCTGTCGGACCAGGAGCCTTTTTCATTCTGCGACTTGGCGAGATACTGAAGCCCTCGCTCGTAAATCAGTTCCGCTTGGGACGGAATCGAATCGTCCGCACGGCCCGGCAGATTCTGCGACCATGCGGCTCCGGAAATCGCGAAGGTTGCGCACGCGATAATGAGGCGCGCTGCCGGTTTCAAGTCTGTCGGATGATTCGTCATGGATCGGGTCATTTCACCTTTTTCTCGGCACCGCGGTTATAGGCATCCAGCGCTTTCCTAAATTCCTCAGGCAGGACATGACCGGCACTGCCGCTGGCCTTGGGCACCTTGCGGGCCTCGCTCTTGCCACCGGTCTCGCCGTCCGCCGCGCCGTTGGCAGCATCTGATAGACCGTTCAATCCGTTGCTGCCTGTATCGCTGGCTTGGTTCCCCTTGCCTTTGCCTTTCGAATCTCCTTCCGGGGGTTTCCCCATCATGCGCTCCATCATTTCCATCATGGCGCTGCCGGATTTGCCGCTGCCCTGCTGCTTCTGTTTTTCTTTGGCAGCCTCGTGGATTTTTTCGATGATATCCGTCTGGGCGGCGAGGGTTTTCCCGCCAGTGTCGGATGCGGCCAGATTGTCGGTGGCCTCGACCATGATCTCCTCGACGTTGGTGAGCAACTCGATGACTTTGGGAACCGTCTGCTCGATGGTAAGCTGCTGGACATCAGCCTTGAGTTCGTCCTGCCGGTCGGCCACCTTATTGGCGGCTTCACGGTGTTTTTCCTGGGCTGCGTCGAGCGGCTTTTCGTCCGCAGAGATGATCATCGGGACGCACGAAATCAGAATAGTTAGAGCAAAACGTTTCATGGTGCGTGTGCCGGTGTGGGTTTGTCGCTTCCACGGCGGAGTTGTTCGAGTGCGCGGGTTTGCGCCCTCAAGTCCTGTTCTTGTTGGACCATTTTCATGACCCGCAACATGAACTCGAAATCCTCGTCCTCGGGACTTTGTCCGCCTCCTCCTCCGCCGCCACCGGCTCCGTCCTTGTCTTTGTCGCCTTCCAGTTTTTTGGCCCACTCGGTGAGTTTGTCGGCCCAGATTTTCGAATTCTCCGTGGCGACGTAAGAGTGATTGGTGGTTAGCAAGGCCCGGACCTCTTCGAGACCGACGTCGATGCGGGACTCTTTCATTTCGGTGAGCAACTGCTTGAACGACTCCGTGCTGGTCCGGGCGAAATAATTCGCGAGATCCTCCTGGATCCAGCGGACGTCGGAGGCGGTATTCGCTTGTTGGCTGGTGGCTTCGTTCAACCGCCGCTGGTCGGAGGGATCGAGTTTGCCGCTCTTCACGCCGAGAATCCGGTCGTATGCCTCCACGAGCGAACTGGCGATGCCGTTCTGCTCGCCCGCGGCTTTCTTCAGGCGGTTGACGAAAGTGCCGGCCTCGAACTGGCGGTTCGCATCGTTCGCCTTGGCGAGTGCTTCCTGCATTTTCTCGACCGCTTTTTTCTGTTCCTCCACCGCTTCGGAAACATCCTTGCCGGTCTTCTCCGCGGCGTTCGCCTGATCCTGCGAGTCGTTGAGCTTTCCTTCCACTTTTGGCAGATCCTGTTGGGAAAGCTCCTGCATCGACTTGAGCGCCTCCGCCATTTTCTTCAGCGTGCCTTTCTCGATATCGCCATTGCGTGCGGCGTCCTTCATCAGACTTTCCATGCTATCGGTTAGCTCCTTCATCCGACGCTCGCTCTCGGCCTCGGCCTGCTCTTGATTTTCGAGACGTTTGGTATTTTCCTCCTTTTGAAGCTGCTCGCCGCCCAATTTCTCCAGCCGCTGGTTTTCGTCCAACAGCTCCTGCTCGCGCCGGGCGAGATCTTCAAACTCGGTGATGTTGCGGTCGAACCGGCTCTTGAGCAGTTGCGCATGTTCGTCGCGGGTGAGGACGTAGAGCACCACCGGCTCCGAGTAGGTTCTCTTCCGCTTCGGGAAATAATCCTCGGTGTAGCCGCGCAGCGTGATCTTCTGAGGAGTGATCCCGTAGGCAGCCGGCGAAAACGAAGCGGGCGACATGACCCGGCGCTCTTCAGGTCCGCCATCCTGAAGTTTGATTTCCCCCTTGGCGGGAGTCTCGTCGGTAGGTCGGGTGAATTGTCCGGACCATTCGATTCCCGACGATTTGACACCGAAATCATCTTCCCCCAACACCTCGAAATCAACGGTTTCCTCGGGCAGCATCACCTTCTGGCGTTCAATGCCCTGCAGATAACAGGTCGGCGCGGCGTCACGCACGGCATCGACCCGCAGACGATATCCCGACTCGCCGGAAAGTCCGAGTTCGTCGGCCCATGCAAAAGGAACTTCGAAAGGAACCGCGCCGATTTCAATCAACGGTGTCTTGGCGGTGAAACCGGATAGATCGAGCTTCCCGTCCACCGGTTCGTAAACGGAGTCGCTTTTTTCTTCGATCACCTGCGCCCGTGTCGGTCCATATGTCGCCGAAGCGAGCGGCCGGTTGGTGGTCAGTTCCATCCGGATGGAACTGCCCTCGACCGCGCTCACCACTCCGGTATTCAAATCCACCGTCCGTTGGGGAACCCCGAGATAATCCGGCGAGTTGATTACAGCGACGGCGCTCTCCACACTCGGCCGCGGAACAGGCTCGATCCTAACACGATGGCGCAGGTCGCCGATATGAAAATCGATGTTGCCGGGTTCCTGCTGGCCGGGAAACGTGAAGTGATAGATATCCTTCGCCAGCTTGCTTTCGACGGCGGGTTGCAATCCGTAACGGCCGGTCGCGTGCGAAGGCCGCTGCTCGGAATCGCCTGAAAGCCGCAGCGTGATTTCAAACGCCTCGCCAAACGCCACTGCCCGATAGACCGGCGGATTTTCCAAACGCGTGAAGGTGTAACGCTCGGTTTTTGACAGCGGCATCAGCCAGCGTTCCAGCGCATTCAATCCGGCCCGCGGAGTCAACGTGAATGCCGCTGCTGCAACACCCGCCAAGCCGAGCGCGGCCAACGACCAGCGCCGATGCCGCTGAGGCGGAAGCGCCTCGTCGAGTTTGCGTTTTCCCGTCTCCGCCGCCACCGCTTCCATCGCCGCCTCGCGAAGTCGCGGCGAAAGCGTGTCGGCATTTCCCTCCTGACTCTGAAGTTCGATGACGCCGAGCAAGCGATCGCCCAATCCGGGATAGCGACGGGCGATCAGGCGGGCCAGTTGCTCCTCGCGCCGCTGCCGCCAGACCCAGCGATGCAGCCAAAATGGGGCGAAAACCGTGAACAGCGAAACACCGCCCAGTAGGATGACCAGCCGTGCCCAACCCGGGGTTTGCCACACACGGTCTAGCCCATAAACCAGCAGAAAGGACACCAGCAGACCGATCACTCCGGCAGCGATCGCCTCAAGGATTTTCACCCGCCACAGATGACGCCGAAAGCCGTCCAACTGCACCCGAAGACCTTCGGGGATGACGACTTTGGAAGCGGGCGGATTGGGTGAAGTGGACATCGGGAAAACAACCGGCATTCCGGTCCTGCGGCGAATGAAGGAATCTCCCAAATCCAGCCGGGGACTTCCAGCGCATTCTCGCCGAGATTTGCCGATCCCACAAGTGGCTTTGTCGCCCTTGAGGAAACCTTGATACGCCCGGATTCCCGTATTTTTTCAGGACAACTCCTTGCGCCACTGTTCCGGCTTTTTTTGAAGACCGGCACCTTCGGTACGGTGCTTGCAGGCGATTTCCACAAGCTTCAGAGCGTCTTCCAAATTCGGTTTTTGCTGATCTCGGCGTGGCGGATATAATTGACGGGAAAACACCAGGATTCAAGTCCGAGAGGCCAATCGTTCGCGAATCCGACCGAGCAATTTCTCGAGATGCGGCATTTCCACGCCGACCCCGTTCGCCCTGCGCAACGGCTCCTCCCAAATCGGCGTGACCTCGACTTCACGACCTTCGACGAAATCGATCATGCTGGAGGTCCGATACGGCCCCATCGGCCGAGTGCGGTCGATGTTGAAATCGATGAGGTCTTCACTCAAATCGAGGCCCAAGGCCCGCGCGGCGGCGATGACTTCGGCCATCAGCGCGCGCAGTTCATTTTCGGTCCGTTCGTCGGCGAGCAGGATATCGGTGGTCACGCCGCCTTCCGCGACGGAGAGACCGTTGAACGGGATGTTCCACACGAGTTTTTCCCACTGGGATTTTCCCAGATTCTCCACGGCAACTCCTTGGATTTTCGCCAATTTGAAACGTCGTTCCAGCTCCGAGGCCCGGCCATCTCCACACGGTTGCCACTCGCCGATGGTCATTCGTCCGCCAGCGGAGTGACTAATTAAGCCGGGGGAAATCCGATTGATACAGACGAAGCACAGCCCGCCGAGCACCCGTTTCGGGCCGACGATTTCAACCAAACTCTCGCAATTTCCCAAGCCGTTCTGGAGCGTGAGCACTTGGGTTCCCGCGTGCAGAAGCGGCGGAAGAATGGCGGCAAGTTGATGATTTTCAGTGGCTTTCCATGCAACGATGACCAGATCCACCGGCCCGATTTCCTCCGGCGTTCGATAAACCTTCACCTCCGGCAGCTCGAAATCACCATGGGCGCTTTCCACTTTCAATCCGTCGCGGGAAATCGCGTCGAAATCCGAACGAACGAGAAACCTGACGTCTTCGCCCGCAGCCGCAAGCCGGCCACCATAATAGAGTCCGATGGCTCCCGAGCCGACGACGGCGACGCTTTTGAAAGTCCAGCTCACTCGTCCTTGAATGCTTCTGCGCGGCGTTCGTCGATACAGCGGGTCAACCACAGCACGAGTTTTTCGGCCTCCTCGGACTCGTTGCGCATCGAGCTGAGCGCCGCCCAATCCAGATGCGGACGGGTGCGCGGAGCCGCGATCCGGTTGATGTCGAGCTTGGCCATGATCGCCTCGGTTTCCCGCGGATGAGCATTCAAAATATTCGCCGGACGCGGGAGGTCATCCAAGGCTTCCGGGGTCAGGCCGAACGAAGTGACGCCCACGCCGAAACTCGCACTCAGACGCCGCAAGCTATCCGCCAGCGCCTCGTCCTCGATGGGAGCAGCATAGACAAGTTCCCCACCCTGCGCCCACATCGAGACTGCGAGCGTTTGGAAAAAATCCTCGCGATAGGTTTGCAGCGACGGTTGAATCCGCAGGCGAGCGGCGTGCAGTTTGAATGGAGCAATTCCGAGGCGCTGCTTGAACGACAACATCGTTTCATCCAGCGACATTTCCTCGTCGGGCGAGCCGCCGGTTTCCCAATCGACCAGCACCAGTTCGGGGTATTTCCAAAGATTGCTGATCGGCGCGTCCTTGCCGAATGCCTGGCGAAACGCGAACGGGAAGCGCCCGTTGATTTCGAAATAACGGGTCACCACCGCGCGGAACTTGCGGATCCGCAGCATCGTTTCGTCCACCATGTCCTGGTCGGCGGTCGTTAGATCATCGAGCCGTCCCTGGGTCAGCGCCAGCAACTCCTGCGCTCCCGACAACGCGGGCAGCGGAGCACTCCGGCGATAGTAGCCTTGGCCCTTTTCCACCTTCGCGATCGGCGAGCCGGGATCGCACGACATGATCGAGAAATGATAGCGTAACGAAGCATCCGAATAATTGCCGGTCAGTTGCAGCCGCGTCAGGCGGATCAACTCCGTCCCCTTGATCGAATCGGCGGGATTTCCCGGTAGCAACGTCGGAAGAATGTCTGATAGCTGGTTGCGGAGACTCATGGGGGTTTGGGAACGACTCTTGCGTTTTGGCCATCCAATTCGCCCCGCTGCGGATCATCAAGCCCCAAAAGAACCCGATTTAAAAAATTCACGTCTTCGGGTGGCGCTTTTTTGAAGGAAAGCGCCCTCAAGCTTGTCCAACCGCCCGATTGCCCCATCCTATCACCATGAATTTCAAATCAATCCTCCCCGCGCTGGCCGTCGCCGCCGCCTTCGTATCAACCGCCCACGCCCAACAGCCGGACGCCCAGAAAATCCTCGAAGGAGCCCGCATGTCCGCCACTCTCACGAAACTCGACGACGGGCTCAACGGCAACCTGCGCAAAGGCAATATCAACGTCCCCATCACGCTTTTCCTCAAAGGCAAGGACATCCAATTCCAGTTCTCCGAAAACAAGGGCCCGTGGAGGATCTTCCACATGCGCATCGGCGACGAGGACTTCAATCTGTTTGAAATCATCGAAGGCAAAACCGTCGCTTTTCCCGCCGACAAGATTGTGCAGCCTGTCGCGGGAACCGACCTGACTTACGAAGATCTCGCCCTGCGCTTTTTCTATTGGCCGAATCCCCAGTTCGAAGGCCAGGAGGACGTGGGTGGCGAACCTTGTTATAAAATCCGGGTCAACAAACCCAAAGGCTCGGCAGGCCGCTACGAAACCGTTTACGTCTGGGTGCACACGAAATTCGGAGCCTTCATGCGCATCCGCGGTCACGACAAAAACGGCGGGCTCGTGAAGGAATTCCAAGTCAAGGACGTCATGAAAGTCGCCGACAACGTCTGGACGCTCCGCACGATGCAGGTCGCGACCTGCGACCCTAACAACGAAGGCCGACGCCTCTCGATCACCGACATGACCTTCGATGCGCCGAAAAAAGTCGCCCCCCGCGGCGTGCGGTGAGGAGACTCTTCAATTGGAGCGCGGAATTCATTCCGCGCAAAATCTCCGTGACCATTCGCGCGAAATAAATTTCGCGCTCTAAGTTTACCCGGCATACGGTGATTTTTCAATCCCCGAAACGGAAGACCAGCGAACCCGTCTGCTCGCCACTGACTTTCGCCGGCATGCCGGAAGGACCGGAGTTTTCCGGAGTGAGAAACTTCGAACCGATCGCCGGAATGGCTTTCAGGAAGGACAGATCACCTGCCGGAAACGCCACCGTGGTGAACGGATGGCTGATCCTCGGCGTGCCGACACGCAGATAGGTCTCCGCATCGCGGGCGGTCACGGTTAGATCGCCTGTTTCCGTCGCGAGCCGTGCCCAGCGCAGGCCAGCGAAGCATCCTTGGAACTCGGGGAAGGTCCACGATTCTCCGGGCTGGATGTCGTTCTTCGCGATCTCGTAGGTGCCGAGGGTCGTGCCGCGCAAACGGTTTTGCCAGACGCGGGAAGGCCCCTCGCCCAGCCATTTGACCGATTGGAACTTGTCCTCGGGATGATCGAAGGTGATGCCGTGATAGGTGACATCGCCATCGAGCTTGTAGGAGTAATCGAGACGGAGCCCCTCGCCTTCCGAGAGGGTCCAACGGAATTTCACCGAACCATCTTCGGCCTCGGCATTTACCCAATCCGGTCCGCTCGTGACCTTGGCCGGAGCCGCCATCGCAGGAAAACGCTCCGCCTGATAGGCCACGCGCATTTTCTTCACCGCCGGTAGATTTCCATCCACCTGGCGGAAATTAGACAACCGCACGGCTGCCACCGTTTGGGGAGGGAATTCGTAGGTTTTGCCGTCACTGCTGCGGCGCGTGCCGTCGTAGAGGGTTTTCCAACTCTGGCCATCCAGAGAAATCTCCAGCTTGAAACCGGCCCAGTTGATGTTCTTGCCGAGGTCCAGTTCGATCTCCAGCAGGTTCAATGTCAGAGGCGTTTCTGGCTTCCAGACAATCGGCGCACCGGGCTTCGCCGGAGGATCGAAGCGGGCATCCGTCCAAGCGATATCACCCTTCGCCGGACGCGCGAAAACGACACGCGGTCCGTTCGCAAGTGATGAGGTTTTCCCGCCTTGCGACAAGGTTTTGAGCAGGCCGGTCTTCACGTCGAAGCTGGCGATCAGGTTCCCAGCACGGAGGGAAATGACGCTTCCTGAGTTTTCTACGGATGTCTTGCCGCTGGCTCTCGATGGCCCAGTGAGACGGGCACCGAGCGACGGAGTCGGCCAAGTCCATGTCCACAGGTCCCGCCCGGTGGCATCGGTGGCGGTGAGCGAGAGCGCGTCGGATTTCCCCCAGTCAGCAGGAAGTGATAGATCGAGCGAGCCATCCGCACCCGCCGCGATTTCCGGGGCCGGTTGCTTTCCGCTTGCAATCACGTTCGGCTCGGTGGCTGAGGCCGCGGGATCAGGGAAACGTAAGAGTTTCCACTCAAACCGGCATCCGGCGAGCGATACGAAATCGTAGCGGTTCCGGAGCTTGAGCTTGCCCGTGAATGACTTGTCGAGCGCGGGCCTATCGATCTGCACCGGCGAGAAAACATCCCGCACGGTATAACAGCTGCCCTTTTTCTCGTGATGCGGCCCGACGATGCCGTCCGGCGCGTAGGTGCTGAAGACATCGATGCGATTTCCCTGATCAGTGCGCATGATTCCCTCGTCCGCCAGCACCCAGATGAAACCGCCGCCGCCGAAGGGCGATGTGGTGATGGCCTTCCAGTAATCCTCCAGCCCCGCGCCCGCTCCACCGTCGTAGAGGCCGTGGATCATCTCGGTGGGCATCACGGTGTTGGGACCGGCGAGACGTTTCGTTAGATCGGCGAATGAAGGATAGTGTTTCGTGTCGATACCGTTGAAGGGTTCCCAAGGATGGAGGACGATGCGGTCCTGCGGATCATAGAGTCGGAAATCGCCGTCGAGCTCGCGGTTCCAGCCACCTTCGTTGCCGTTGTCCCAAAAGAGGATGCTCGGGTGACTGACGTCGCGCGTCGCCATCTCGCGGATCAGCTTGCGGCCGATCTCGGTGCCGTGCGAGTTTTGCCAACCGCTGAGTTCATCGAGGACGTAAAGTCCGAGTTCGTCGCAGGCTTCGAGGAACGCGACATCCGGCGGATAGTGGCTCATCCGGACGGCGTTCATGTTCATCGATTTCAGCAAGCGCACATCCTCGTAACTGGTCTCCGGATCAAGGCAACGTCCTGTCTCCGGACGGAAACTATGGCGGCAGACGCCCTTGAGCAGGATGCGTTTTCCATTGAGAAAAAATCCCCCGCCCTTCCGCACCTCGATGGTCCGGAAGCCGAAACGCTGCGTGACCTCGTGCATGTTCCAATTGTCTCGCTTCAGTGCCAGCTTCACCGTGTAAAGATTCGGGGTTTCCGCCGTCCAGAGTGCCGGGTTAGGGATTTTCGTTTCGAGGCTCACCCTGCTGCAACCGCCACCCGGAATTTCCGCAGAGAAAACCTCACCCACCGGATTTCCAGCAGCATCTTGGATCCGCGCCTCCAGCACGGCCGATTCCCGCAAGTTTCCGAAATCCACGTTCGCCTTGAAGACACCGTCCGCCGTCGCGTTCACCGAGACCTGCTCGATGCTGCGATCCGGCACAGCTTCGAGAAAAACCGGCCGGAAAATTCCTCCGAAGACCCAATAGTCCCCGTTGCGTTCGGCACGCTCGGTCAGGGGATCGGACGAGCGTTTCGCAACATCCACTTCCAACAGATTTTCACCGCCCTGATTGAGCAGTTTCGTGATGTCATACCGGAACCGATAGAAGCCGCCCTGATGCACCGGCCCCGCGGATTTCCCGTTCACCTTCACTTCGACATCCGTCATCACCCCGTCGAACACGATGCGAATCCGTCGCCCCTTCCAGTTCTCCGGGACCGTGAAGTGGGTCTTGTAAATGCCATGCTCGTCCGCCTTGCCGCCGGGACTGTCACCGTAGTTGTAGGAACCGAAGCCTTGCTGCTCCCAATTCGATGGCACCGGGATGGTCGTCTTCTCGCCCGCCCGGCGACCACCGGTCACCGAGAAATCCCACGGCACCGCGTCCTTCGGACCGTGACCGGAGAGATAGCGCACTTCCGTTTCCGCGGCAGCGGCAGGATGAATTCCCATCAGCAGGATGCCGGTGGCGAGTATGACAAGGGAGAAACGGCGGTTCATAGGATCCATGGAGATAAAGAAAGAGCTGGGTTTACGAGCGATGCACCCGGAGTGTTTCGTCGTGCTTGAGATTGAAGCAGCCGCCAGGGATCGCGTCCATCGCACGATTGGGTGAACCCGGCCTCACTCTTGCAAACTACCCATTCGGGGTTGATCCCCGGCGTTAGCCAGCCCAGCGTTGTCATGGAAATCATGCTTCACTGGACCGACGCCCACAACCATCTCCAAGACCCGCGTCTCGGAGATCCGGAGCCGATCATCGCCGCGATGAAGCAGGCGGGCGTCATCCACGGTGTCGTCAATGCCACCCGCGAGGCAGATTGGGCGGCGGTGGAAAAACTGGCGGAAACCCATCTGGATTTCATCTCACCCGCGTTCGGCATCCATCCGTGGCACGCCCACACCGCGACCGACGGCTGGCAGGAGCGCCTGCAAAAATTGTTAGAGAAGCATCCACAATCCTCCATCGGCGAGTGCGGTCTCGACCAATGGATTTCCAAACCCGCACTCGATCTCCAACGCCCCGTCTTCATCGACCAACTCCGCCTCGCCCGTGAAATGAATCGCCCCGTCACCATCCACTGCCTGAAAGCGTGGGGCGCGTTGTTCGATTCCTTCGCAGAAGCTCCCCCACCCCCGCGATTTCTCATGCACTCCTTCGGCGGCTCCATCGAGATCGCCCGTCGGCTGATTCCGCTAGGCGCATATTTCTCCTTCTCCGGCCACTTCCTCCATCCGAGAAAATCCGCCGTGCTCAATGTCTTCCGACAGCTTCCCCCCGACCGCATCTTGTTGGAAACCGACGCTCCCGACATGCTCCCGCCGCCGGAATTCATCAGCCATGCCCTGCCGGAAAACCACAACCACCCTGCCAATCTACCAGCCATCGGCCAGGCGCTCGCGGCTGCGCTCGGGATGACAGCCGATGCGCTCGCCGAAGTCACCCGCGGAAACGCCAGCCGTTGTTTCAAAGTTTAATCTGACGGACCGCGAAATTTATTTCGCGTGTCCTCGGAAGACTCCTAACGACCCCAAGCTCAACGACTGCGGCCACGAGACGCACCGATTGCAACCGCGATGGCCCGCCGCCCTTCGCTGCAGCGTATGGCTAGGCCACATCTTCGTCCTTTCCGTTGGCTGTCCAGCAAAGCGTCTCAACGATGCGTCCACTCGCACGCCGCGACGCCTCGCGGAAGAACGCCAAATGGTAGGGCCGAAACCAAAGAAAGCGATGCCGAACCACGTCAACGAGTATGCGGCCAGAAAGAATGTCGCGCAGAAAATCGACTGTCGCCGAAATCGCGCCGGACAAATCGCTGCCGATCAGAATCTGTCGCTCTGCTGGCCCGCGCGCCTCGGAGACAGAGAACGAAATCTCGAAACAATCGTCGGGAGAATAAAACGCTCCGAGACTAATTCGGCTAGGATTGGCCGGCCACGGGACATCCAGCACGACGTGATTGCCATACCCATCCGGCGTGCCTCCGCGCAATCCTGTAGTCAACTCAGGCAACTTCTCACGCACCAGACTCTCGAAGGCTTGAACCACCTGACTGGAATCACTCATGGCGCGTGATGTGGCCTAACTTCCTATTATGTGACTGGCGGATTTTGCCAGTCGTATAGCAGGAACTGCAGAAATTACGGTTCTGCAAGGTGTTGGGTTGGGTTGAAGAAGTTCCGAAGGCACACTCCAGTCGTATAGCAGAAACGGAAAAACGGGCGAGAAGAATTCCCAGGCACGGCAACTTCCGCCCCCTTGGACTGCGTGCAGCCTGCTGCCGCAGTCCATGGTGCCGTCGCACAACCCTTGCACGCTTGTGATCTCTCGTCTAAAACTCCGCCATGGACCTTGCCGATTTCCGCAAAGAATATTCCGACCGTGGCCTGAAGCGCGAGGAGATGAACGCCGACCCGGTCGCGCAGTTTTCCGAATGGTTTGCCCAGGCAACCGAGCTCGGCCTGCACGAGCCGAACGCGATGACGCTCGCCACCGTCGATGAAACCGGCATGCCCTATCAGCGCACGGTGTTGCTGAAATACTTCGATGGCGACGGCTTCGTCTTCTTCACCAACTACCAAAGTCGGAAAGCGAAACAGATGGCGCAGAACCCTCGTGTCAGCCTGCTGTTTCCGTGGATCACGCTGGAGCGGCAGGTCATCATTCAGGGCACTGTCGAGAAAATCAGCACCGCGGAGTCGTTGAAATACTTCACCTCCCGCCCGCGAGAATCACAGATAGGCGCGTGGGTTTCCAACCAGAGCGAAGTCATCACCTCGCGGAAATTCCTGATGCAGAAGCTCGCGGAGATTGGTGAAAAATTCAGCAAGGGTGAGATTCCCCTACCGTCGTTCTGGGGTGGCTATCGCGTGAAGCCACAAATGATCGAATTCTGGCAGGGCGGCCCGGCGCGACTTCACGATCGTTTTCTATATCAGAGGAATGCCGCGGAGTGGAAGATCGACAGGCTCTCGCCTTGATAGAAAGTTCAAGGAGCGGCGGACTCCGATCGGCCGAAGCCAATGAAGTGCCAATGTCTGGCGGATAACCTCGGATCATTGGCTTCCCATTGTCTAGGGCGATTCGGAGATCGCCCCTCCTTGGGAATAAGCCGGCGGCTTACATTCCCCGATAGAACACCTTCCACAGCACCAGTCCGTGGGCGGGCGCGTTCATTCCTGAAATCCGGCGGTCGCCCCGGGCGAGCATGTTCTTGATCTCCTCCGCCCGGAACTTCCCCTCGCCCACCTGCACCAAGGTTCCGACGATGCAACGGCACATCTTGTAGAGAAACCCTTCGCCTTCGATGATGAAGGTCACTTTCGCTCCCTGACCGCGGATTTCGCAACGTGTCAAAGTCCTCACCGCGTCTTCGAGCACTACTCCTCGGTTGGACGTGAACGAGCGGAAATCATGTCTGCCCACAAGCAATTCCGCGGCTTCACACATCGCCGCCAGATCCAGCTTGCGAGCCACATGCCAAGCTTGCGTGCGCATCAGCGGATTCATCACCGGGCCATTCCAAATCTGATAGCGATATTGTTTGCCAACCGCATCGAACCTTGCGTGGAAATTTCCCGGCACCCGCATCGCCGACCGCACGCGAACGTCATCCGGCAGGCAGGCATTGATCGCCAGCGCGAGCTTGCCAGGCGGCATCTTGAATTCGCCGCGCGGCACTTCGAAGTGCGCCACCATTCCCCAGGCGTGCACGCCCGAGTCTGTCCTGCTAGAACTCTCTATCCGCGGCGCGCTGGAGAACAATTTCGCCAATGCCGCCTCTACCTGATTCTGCACGCCCGATCCATCAGTCCGCGACTGCCAGCCATGATAGGCCGCGCCGTCGTAAGCGATAGTCAGTTTGAATTTCAGCGGGATCACGGGACTTTCAAACGATGGGCTGCCCGCCATCAGCCGATCACTTCTTCACCGGCTCGTCTTTGGCGGGAGCATCTCCTTTGGCAGGAACGAAAACCAGACCTCCGCCGTTGATGCAATAGCGTTGGTCGGTTGGGGTGTTGAATCCTTCGCCTTCGAAAACGTGGCCAAGGTGACCGCCGCATTTGGCGCAAACGACTTCGATCCGAGCCATGCCGAGAGTGATGTCCTTCTTGAGAATCACATTCTCCGCCTTCGCCGGATCATAGAACGACGGCCAGCCGCAGCCGGAATCGAATTTCTGTTTGGAGGTGAAGAGCAGCGCGTTGCAGCCGGCGCAGTGATAAGAGCCCACACCCTGTTCCTTGAATTGTTTGTAAACCTGGCCATGCGCGGCTTCCGTGTGCGACTTGCGCAGGATGGCGTATTGCTCGGGAGTGAGGAGCTTCTTCCACTCTTCGTCGGTCTTCACGACCTTTCCTTCAGGCTCGGCGGGTTGATCGGTGCGGACTTCCATAACATCTTTCTTTTTGTCTTCAGCGGAGCACGCCGCGAGGGCGAGCGAGAAAATCAAAGTGGTGGCGGAGCGGATGGTGATCATTTTGAGAATCGGGGTTTAACTGCAAGGGAGAGCATTCAAACCGTCATCTTATTCCGCGCATTTGCAATTCCCCATCAGGCGAACTGTTCCTGAAGCACGGCTTTTGTGTAGTCGCGATTCATGAGAGCGATGTGATCGACACTGATTTCCTTAGGACAAGCGGCTTCGCACTCGTATTGGTTGGTGCAGTTTCCGAAGCCTTCGGAATCCATCTGGCGGACCATGGCGAGCACACGTTTCTGGCGCTCCGGCTGACCTTGCGGAAGGTGAGCCAGATGGGAGACCTTGGCCGCAACAAACAACATGGCGGATGCGTTTTTGCAGGAGGCCACGCAAGCCCCGCAGCCGATGCAGGCGGCGGCGTCGAAGGCGGCATCCGCGTCCTTCTTCGCAATCGGGATGGAGTTGGCATCGACACTGGAACCCGTCCGGACGTCAATGTAGCCGCCAGCGGCGATGATCCGGTCAAACGCGGTGCGGTCCACCATCAAATCCCGGATCACCGGGAACGGATTCGCGCGGAATGGCTCGACCCAGATGGTGTCGCCTTCGGAAAATTTCCGCATATGGACCTGGCAGGTCGTGATGCCGCGCTCCTTGCCGTGCGGGATGCCGTTGATGGTCAACGAACAAGTGCCGCAAATGCCTTCGCGGCAATCGTGATCGAATTGGATCGGATCGCCGCCTTTCTCGATGATCCGCTCGTTGACGATGTCGAGCATCTCAAGGAACGACGCTTCGGACGGAATGTCCCTCGCGTCGTAGGTCTCGATCTTGCCTTGGGCCGAGGGTCCGGACTGCCGCCATACTTTGAGTGTCAGATTCATGGGAAATTCGATGCGATTCAGAGGAATGTGACGGGTGGATTCCGTCATTCACGTCACGGCCAGAGTAAATACCGATGGCGACCGCGCTAGGATAAAAATCGCCTTTTGTGGGCGGTTCTCGCGATTTTCAGTGCATGGATTCCTATGATTCGCAATGCCCGCGAAATCTCCGAAAATTTTCACGAAAAAATTTCCAAAAATCAGTTGCGCGTCATCCGGGCCAGTGCTTTTTTCCCGGCGTCGCGACAAACACAAGGCGGCCCGATTGAGTTTCCCTTAGGGTTTTGGGTTTTTCCCGGGGATTGTCGATCGGGCCGCTTCTTTTTTGGCCTGATCAATTTTCAAGAGCATCCACATCGGCCAGATCCTTGGGTCGTGCGCTGGCCTTCTTGTTCGCGATCAGATCGGGCAGAGCGATCACGGGAATGGAAATCCCCTTCTCGATCATCGTTTCGCAGCGGCTCCGGCAGTCAGCAAAGTCCACCCCGCTGATTCTTGTCAGCAGTTCGA
The DNA here is from genome assembly GCF_039920825.1 of Luteolibacter sp. Lineage (GTDB taxonomy): Bacteria > Verrucomicrobiota > Verrucomicrobiia > Verrucomicrobiales > Akkermansiaceae > Luteolibacter. Next base: position 33,320 of record NZ_JBDSCX010000063.1, read on the forward strand.
TCCTCATGGGTGGCAAACCCATCCTAACAACAAAACCCGGTCGCGTGAAAAGGCTCTCCGTGGCCTCATCATGGGTAAAACCGAAAAGCTTGAGGGCCTGAACGATGCGTTTCGCGTTTTCCGGATCACAAGCGACCCAAACATCCATGTCGGCGGTGGCACGTGGGTAGCCATGGAAGCCGACCGCCCAGCCACCGATCAGGAGATATTCGACTCCCGAGTCATTCAGAAATCTGAAGAAGTCTCTGAAGTCTTCCGGTAGCTGCATCTTGGCCATACATAACGGTGCGCATGAACTGAATGGCGGAAATTCTCTCCTCCACCGGTCTCGCCCGCCACGACGCCACATACTCCGAAGTCTGTTCGTCGAGCGTTCCGATAGAAAACGCCGCACGATCCAGCTTGGGAGCGGGAGCCTCGCTTCCGACCGATGTGGTTTTGGAAACCATGCTTTGAACTATCGCGTGAAGGACCGAATGTCGAACAGAAAGCCGAATCAGGCTTTCACCTCAGCCTTCGCTTCCACTGCGAGTTTCGGATCCTTGTAAGTGGACTGGACGTAAACCTCGCGCAGCAGCTTGTGCTCGATCTGGCACGGACTGTGGGCCATGAGGTCGGCTCCCTTGTTGTTTTTCGGGAAAGCGATCACCTCGCGGATACTGTCCTCACCGGCGACGAGCATGGCGATGCGGTCGAGGCCGAGAGCGAGTCCACCGTGCGGCGGCGCGCCGAAACGGAACGCGTCGAGAAGGTGGCCGAATTTGATTTCCTGCTCTTCCGGGCCGACGCCCAAAACGCTGAACATCTTCGCTTGAAGATCCTTTTCGTGAATCCGGATCGAGCCACCGCCGAGTTCGTAGCCGTTGAGAACGACGTCGTAGGCGACCGCTCTAACGTTCGCATAGTCGCCGGCATCGAGTTTTTCGATATCTTCGGGATGGGGACGGGTGAACGGATGGTGAACGGCGGCCCAGTGACCGGATTCCTCGTCGTGGGCGAGCAGCGGGAAATCGACCACCCAGAGGAAGTTGAATTTCGTCGGGTCGTTGTTGAGTTCCATCATCACGGCACATTCGGTGCGGACGCGGCCGAGGATGGTGCTCACGTTTTCGCGCGAACCGGCGGCGAAGAAGACGATGTCGCCTTCCGCCAGATCGAGCTTGGCGGCGACGGCGGCTTTCTCCGTGTCGGTGAAAATTTTCCAGAGCGGGCTCTTGTATTCGCCGTTCTCCAGTTTGATGAACGCGAGGTTCTTCACGGGAAGTCCGGCTTGCACGGCGATCTCGTTGAGGCGGTTCATCTGGCCGGTGGTGATGCCGGCGAAGCCCTTGGCATTGATTGCTCTAACGACGCCGCCGCTGTCGAGCGTGCCGCGGAAGATCTTGAACTCGGTGGCTGCGAAGACGTCGCCGAGGTCGGTGATTTTCATGTCGAAACGCGTGTCCGGTTTGTCGGAGCCGTAGATGTCCTCCGCATCGCGATAGGTCATGCGCGGGAACGGCGAAGGCACGTCAATGCCAAGGCCGGACTTGAACATGGAAGCTAACAAACCTTCCACCAGTTTGATGATGTCTTCCTGCGTGACGAAACTGGCTTCGATGTCGATCTGTGTGAACTCAGGCTGTCGATCAGCGCGAAGGTCCTCGTCGCGGAAGCAACGGGCGATTTGGAAATATTTCTCCATGCCCGCAACCATCAGCAATTGTTTGTATTGCTGCGGCGCTTGTGGCAGCGCGTAGAAACGACCCGGGTTAAGGCGCGACGGCACTAGGAAATCCCGCGCGCCTTCCGGCGTCGGGTTCGACAGGATCGGCGTTTCGATTTCATAGAAACCGGAATCGTCGAGATAGCGGCGGGCGGCGGAAGTGATCACGCTGCGCTGGCGGATGTTCTTGTTCATGCGCGGGCGGCGCAGGTCAAGGTAGCGGTATTTCATCCGCAGGTCTTCGTTGGAAAGCTCCTTGTCCAACTGGAACGGAAGCACGTCCGCCTTGTTGACGATGACGAGCTCGGCCGCGACGATTTCGATGCCGCCGGTTTCCAACTTGTCGTTGGTGGTGTCCACCTCGTCGGTCTTCAACCGGGCCTCGACCTTGCCGGTGATTTGCACCACGTCCTCGACGCGGAGCTTGTGCGAAAGGTCGCTGGCTTCCTGCGAGATCTCGCCGCGGAACACGCACTGGGTGACGCCCTCGCGGTCGCGCAAGTCGATGAAGATCACGCCGCCTTGGTCACGGGCGGAATTCACCCAACCGATGAGTGTGACGGTTTGGCCGATGTGGGATTCGCGGAGTTCGTTGCAATGATGGGAGCGCATTTGGAAAATGGATTAAGAGTTTTTCAACCACAGATGGACGGGATGAACACAGATGGAAGAGATGGGATTAAGAGTGAAGAGGTGGGGCTGCAGGTGGAGTCAGGGTGACGCGGCGGAATTGCAGCTTGGCATGTTTGAAATTGAGAATGAGGCCGACTTGAAGGCATGTTGCACGAAGATAATTCAGCATCCGACCGACTTCGTGATCCGTGATGCGCTCTATCGTCTTGGTATCAACAATGACTTTTCCGAAAACAACGAGATCGGGAACATACTCACCCACTTTCGTGTTTCGATAGTGAATCGGGAAACGTGCTTGCTGCGCGTATGGGATGTCGTGATGGCAAAAATCGACGACCAGCGCCTCTTCATAAGGCTTTTCGTGAAAGCCATGTCCCAACGCATTCAAGACGGCAAAGGCGCAACCGATGATCCTCTCGGTCTCGCCTACATAAATCCCATCTCTTCCATCTGCGTCCATCCTGTTAATCTGTGGTTCTATTTCTTCAGGCCAGCAACGGACCATCCGGCTGGAGCAGACGGTCTGTTAGCCAATCGATGGCGGTGGCGGCGTTACCGGATTCCTCGGTGCGGCTGGCGAGGATCTTGAGTTTGAGTTCGGGATATTCGGCTCCGACGACGAGAGCGAAGCGGGCACCGGATTTCTCCGCGCTTTGGAATTGTTTCGCAACCTTCGGAAGTCCTAACGGCAGATCGGCGGAAATACCCGCGCGGCGCAGGTCGGTGACGAGACGCAGAGACTGGGCGCGCATTTTCTCATCCGCAACGACGACGAAAATATCGCAAGCGGCGGCATTGCGCTGGAGCCAGACTTCCAACTGCATCGCGGTGTGCGTCGTTTCCTCGATGAGGTTGCGGATGACGTAGTCGCCCATCGCAAACCCGGTGGCCGGCATGTCGGTAGCTCCGTCCGAGATGGTGGAAATGAGCGTGTCGTAGCGACCTCCACCGGCGACGGCGCGCATCGATTTCTTCGCGTCGAAAACTTCGAAAACCACGCCGGTGTAATAGGCGAGGCCCCGGACAATGGAGAGATCCAGTTCGACGAAATCGGCGAAACCGCGCGCGGTTAGATCCTCGCGGATCGCGAGGTAGGCGGCGGAGGCATTCGCCGGATCAGCGATGAACGCACGGACTCCTTCCGGCGTTAGCGAGAACGCGGCGAGCTTCTGTTCGAGCACTTCCGGTTTCTCGCGCTCGATTTTGTCGATGATGCCGAGGAAGTCCGGAATACTGTTTTCCGCGATTCCGTTCGCCTCGGCGAAATCAATCCACGCCTTGCGGTCGGAAATACGGACGACGAAATCCCCCGCGACAAATCCGAAAGCGAGCATCGTCTCGATCGCCAACGCGACCAATTCCGCATCGGCGGCTGGTCCGGCTTCGCCGAGGATATCGACGTTGAACTGATGGAACTCGCGTCCCCTGCCCTTCTGCGGCTTTTCATAGCGGAAACATTGTCCGATTTCGAACCACTTGAGCGGCTTCGGGAAATCCCGCTGGTGTTGTGCGACGATCCGCGCCAGCGAGGCGGTGACTTCGGGACGCAGCGTGACATCGCGACCGCCCTGGTCCTCGAAACGGAAAAGCTGTGAGGAAAGCTCGCCGCCGGATTTTTTCAGATAGAGTCCGGTGTCTTCGAGGATCGGGGTTTCGTATTCGACATAGCCGCAGCGGCGGGCGACATCGCGCCAGGTCTCGAACAAATAATTGCGGACCGCGCATTCACGGGGAGTGAAGTCGCGGAATCCTGGAAGTGCTTGGAAAGTGGGTCCTGCCATGGGCGGGCGGCGAGGATGCACGGCGTTTCCGGCATTTCAAGGCGGGATTGCACGGACTATTTCGGGGAACCCCGCTGAGCCTGCAACGGCACCCGGCCGAGGCCATACCGGGTCGAGATCCCTAAAATGAACCCGATGCTGTGTTTTCGGAGGGATGGGGAAACCCGGCACGCATCTTCTTGACCGTTGAATGCCAACGTCTATCAAGACTCCGTGGCCGCATTTGTAAAATCAATCCGATGGCATGCCTGGGTAGCCGTGGTCGCGGGCCTGCTCGCCGGATGGTTTTGCCGCAGCACCATGCAGCGCGAACCCCAGCCAGACCGGGATGCAACTGGGGAAGCGAGGCGGGAGGCTCGAATCAAGACGGCACGCCATGGAACGGTGCCTAGGAACGGCCCCACCATCCGCTATCTCAATGAAATGGCCGGGATCTCGGCCAGCCGTTGCGAGGAATTGTTCCGCGAAATCTGCGTCTCAGGAGAATTCCCCGATGTCATCCGCCTTGAATTTGTGTTCCGCCGCTGGCTGGAGTTGGAAGACCCGAAACAATTGCTGGCACGCTTGGCAGCGGAAAAGCAAATCCAGCAACGGACTTGGACAGGCCCGTTTTTTGAAGCTTGGGCGGCCATGGATTATAAGGGAGCGATCGCCGGGACCGCCGATAACGGCGGGTTCTCCGAGGTTCGGACCTTGGTCGCCCTACGCAGGCGCGATCCCTCAATTCTAAGCGAATCCTTGCAGATCGGAGACCCCGACAAATCCGCTGTGGCTAAAGCTCTCGCACTCCTCGGACGGAACGATCCGGAATTGGCTCGCAACGTCGCCACCGGCAAGGGCAAGCCGGACAACAATGCCGATCTGATCAACGTCGTCGCCGGAGGCTGGGCAACCCAAGGTCCCCAAGCCGCGCTCGACTGGGTGAAATCGCTCGACCTCAGCGCTGACAACCGTCTCAAAGCCTTCAACAAGATCTTTGCGGAGTGGCTGAAACTCGATTTGGCGGCAGCGACCGAAGCGTTCAAATCCAGCGATTTGGCCTCCGAAGTAAACCGGGGAAAACTCGACGAATCGCTCGAAGTGCTCCGAGCGCCCGAAACCGCCCGCAGCCAGATCTTCAACGGCGTTCATCTCGATCCGTTTCTCGACCTTGCCGGTCTCTATCAAAAAATTTCCGCCACAGCCATTGATTGGGACCAACGGCAGTCCGTCAATCCGCCGATCGACCACGATGGCTGGTTTTGCACCGACCCGGCGCGGACGGCGGAGGAAGCCAGCCGTTTGCCACCCGGAAAGGCGCGCGATTTCATCATGGGCTACATTTGCGGACAGTGGGCGGATCAAAATCCGGAGGAGGCGACCACTTTCGCGAAACTTCACGGCCTTCCGCCCCCCTACGTCAGAGAGGAACCTTCTGCGGAAATGGTTCATGCCGCTCTGGCCGCGCCGGAGGAAACCTTTGCTAATTTGGTCTCGCCGGGACAAGAGCCGATGGACGCGAACCTCGCCAAACTCGCGGAAAAATGGGCTGCCGCCGATCCGCAGACCGCTGCCGAATGGCTGATCGCGCGGATGGACGTCGCGGACGATGCTACTGCGGCGAAGACGGCACAAAGCTCGATGTACCAGAATTTTTTAGGCTACTACTGGGCGAAGGTGGATGCCGCAGGCGCGAGCGAATGGTTGGAAAATCTCCCGGCGGGTCCGCGCAAAACCGAAGCCTGTCTGGCAATGGCCGACGGGATTCAAACCTACAGTCCGGATCTCGCCTTCACAGTTTCCGCCAACATCCTCGAAGGCGAAACAAAGATGAGGATGCTGGGATCCGCGATCCAGAAGGTCGCTGAGAAGATCGGTCCTCCCGCCGCACGCGAGTTGCTAGGGAATTCAGGCCTCACTGCGGACGAACAAGCCACTCTGGGCAAGGTCATCGATGGAATGAAACCACCCGCCCGCTGATGAAATCCATTGTTCCAACGCTATTGCTCGCCACCATCGGTTTCCTAACCGGTTTCGGTCTTCCGCATGAAGGAGGCGAGGGCGCGAACCCATCAACTTCGCCCGCCCGGCTGTCGCCGCGAAAAACAGGTGGAGGAGAATCCCCCGGAGGCACCGCCAGCGACCGCATGCGCTCCTTCGCAAATCACGCCGCCACCCTAACACCCGCGGAATGGCCTGCGTTTTTCCGCGCACGGCTGAACGATCCCGAGGGCACGCGGCTGGCGGAGCGCCTGTGGGCGGAACAGGATCCCAGTGGATTCTGGGATTGGCTCAAACAGCAGCACGATGGGACAACGTTGAAAAACTACGGCGTAAACCTGCTTCAGGTGTGGGCTGCCGCGGATCCGGACGCCGCGATGGCAGCGGCAAACGCAATCACAGACAAGGAATGCGGCGACCTTTTGCGGCGCGAAGTCATCGAGACGGTGATCTCGAAGGATCTGACAAAAGGCCTCGAACTGGCGGCGGAGGTTCGGGACTTCAATCGATTTTCATGGGGCACGAGGGAATGGATGAAAACAGATCCCGCCGCCGCGGTGGAAGGTCTGGCGAAACTGCCGAAGCGCAGCGAATACCGCGATTACCTTGGATATGCGGTCGCACAGTGGGCCAAAAGCGATTCCCCCGCCCTGCTCGAATGGCTGAAAACCCAGTCAGTCCCTCAAGGTGAACGATGGTTTGGAGAGGCCTTCAAGTCCGCGGCGGCGATCGACTCACGGGCCGCGCTGGAGGCGACTTCCCACCTGGCGGATCCCACTGCACGGGATGCCGCGATCGCAGGTGTGCTGGCCAGTGGTAAAGTTCCAGCGGGCAGTTTGCCGGAATTGCTTTCCCATCTAACGCTTCCGAAACGGTCTGAAGCCACATTGGCAGCGCTGGGTGCCATGCCGCTCAGAGACCCCGGACAGTTCGCCGAGGCGACGCAGCTTCTGATAGATGCGCCCGCCAACCGGAATACCCTCAATTCAACCGACACGATGATCGGCAAATTCACGGATTGGAACCAAGGGCTGATTTGGGCGTCTCTCCTACCTGATTCCGCGATGCGCCGCAGGGCGTTGGAATCATTGGCGTCGCGTGCGGATTCGGAACAATTGGACGATCTCTCCGCCACGGTCGCCACCGCGCCATTGCTCGATCTATCCAACGAATTGTTCCGCAATATCCTAACAACCATCCCCGACGAGCAGGAAGCCGCCTGGATTGCGAAACTTCCGCCCGAACGGGCCGCATGGGCCAGGGCGGTCGCGGAGTCGCAAAAGCCGTGAAGCGTCTACTCGCGCAGCCTTTTCAGGACTTCCGGATCGGGCAGCGAGCAGGTATCGGATTTCCCCATGAAGCGGTAGCGGTTGTTGGCGATCCAGCCGTAAACCGAATCGCGCAGGAATTTCGGGATGAAACGGGCCAGCGTCGTGAGCCGCCACCAGCCGCCGAGCACTCGGGCCAGTTCGATCAACGCATCGCTGCGCGTGAAGACTTTTCCGTCGGATTCCCGCAGCAGGACCATGGTGCCATTCTCGGTCGCGGCGAATTTCGAAAATCCTTTTTCGCCAGCGAGCTTTCCTTGCAAGGGGGCGAATTCGACGCGCCCTTCCTTGTCCAAAGCTACCACGCGCCGCACGGAGGCCGAGCAGAACGCGCAGTCACCATCGAAAAAAAGAACCCACGCCATGCCGCGAGAGTAATCTTACCGCGTTCCAATTTCCAGCCTGTGTTTCCAGTGCTTGCCAACCGGAATAAAATCGTTAGCGTGTTCAAATGCTCACAAAAGCGTCCCCTACTCCATTTCCTACCAGCCTTCAGGACGGTAATGAATTCCAGAGTTCGCGCATCCAAGACATGCCATACGACCAGCGACCGAGGGAAAAACTAGCTCAACTCGGCCCCGCTTCCTTGGACAACGCCGAGCTGATGGCGCTTTTCATTTCCACCGGCACGAAAGGACAAAGCGCGATCGACATCGGGCGCAATTTGATCGCGAAATACGGCTCGATGGGTGCTTTGGGCGGGTTGCCGGTCGCGGAATTATCCAAGGTCAAAGGGCTGGGACTGGCCAAAGCGTCCAAATTGGCGGCGGCGTTCGAACTCGGCACCCGCGTGGCTCGCGAGCAACTGCGGGAGATCCCGCTCGATACTCCGGAGCTGATTCACGATTTTTTCGGCCCTCAAATGCGGCATTTGGCGCAGGAACAGGTGGTCGTTGCCGTCCTCGACACGCGGCTGCGACACGTCGGGACCACGGTGGTCTCCGTTGGAACGGTCAATGAATCCAACGCCCATCCGCGCGAAGTTCTGAGGCCGGTGATCACCCGCGGGGCCTACGGTTTTATTTTGATTCACAATCATCCCTCGGGCGATCCGAGTCCGAGCCGGGCCGACGAACTCGTCACAAAGCGGCTCGTCGAGGCGGCCGCCTTGATGCAGGTGAAATTCCTCGATCACGTGATCATCGGCAAACCCTCGCCCGGGCGTGTGGCTTACTATTCATTTCGCGAAGCAGGATTGGTGCCCTGAGTTGCTTTTCAAATCCGGGCGACCTAAGGTCGGCGCGACTTACCCATGTATCGCCTTCACCTTGCCCGGAACCTGCGCTCGCTTGCGTTCCTGCTGGTCTTCGCCGCCATTCTCGCGGCGATCGGTGGTCTCTGGTGGGCGAATCACACGGGCATGCCGGAGTCATGGCGGGTCGCCATCGAGAAGGCGGTCTCGAAACAAGGAGCGCACATCAAGATCGGCAGCCTGCGTTACGTTCCGTTAAAGGGAGTCATCGCCAGCGATCTCCGCGTTTACTCCGAACCCGAACATTTACGGGAAATCTCACGACTCGAACGGGTCATCTTGGATTTCGACAAAACACGGCTCGCCCGCGGCATCATCCATCTGAACAAGATCCAGCTCAAGGACGCCCAACTCGTGCTGCCGGTCGATCCAGACGATCCGAAATCCGATACCCTCAACGTCACCGACGCGTATGGCACCATTTTCATGCCGGGCGACCGGCGCCTCGAAATCCGAGGCGCCCGCGGAAAAATCGCGGGAATCGATGTGAGCCTCAACGCCCGCCTCATTGGCTATCAACAAGCCGGGAAAACGCCTCCCGACGACAAAAACGCGGGCAAACGCCGGGAACTTCTGGCACGCGTGATCAGCGAGTTGGGCAAATGGCATTTCAATGAGGATCACCCGCCGGCGCTTCAGATCGTCGTGGAGGGCGATGTCAACGACCGCTCCTCCATCACCGCGAAAGTCGGTTTGCAAATCAAGGGCATGGAGAAGAACGGCCACATGCTCGATCAAGTTACCGCCCAAGCCGATCTCGCGGGAGATCTGCTCACGATCACCTCGCTCAAGGCGACCGACTCACGCGGAGTGCTCGACGGACACGTGGATTATGACATCCATTCCCGCGAGGGCCGGTTCGACATTTCCTCGTCGCTGGAAATCCCGCAGCTCCTAACAACATGGCTCGGCCTGCCGTCACTCCAACAAGTATTAATTGGCGGCAAACAAATCGTGGAGGCCGAAGGTGATTTCAAACTGGATGAGAACAACAAGCCCGAGATCCGCACCACCGGCCATGTCCGTTGCGAGTCAGTGATGCTGCGGGGTGTGCTTTTCGATTCCGTGGAAAGTTCGTTTTCCTGGCGCGACAACATTCTTTTCCTTCGCGATGTCGAGCTGGCTCGGGGTGACGGCGCGGCCCACGCCAAGGCGCTGATCGAATGGCCGGTGGTAAGACTGGACCTCAAGACCACGCTGCCGATACCGGTCTATCGGCCGTTCTTCGTGGGCCAGCCGTTGGAAATGGTTCTCAACGATTTCAGCGAACGGGAGGGTGCCACGGTGGACGTCAAACTGGAGGGCAGCTTCGACGCATCCAACAAAACCGCATGGGCCTACACCGGCGGCGGCACCGTGAAAAACGTCAACTACAAGGGGGTGCCGGTGAACTCCGCGAATTGCAAGTTCACCCTCAATCATTACGAGCTCGATTTCCACGACGGCACCGTGGTCTTTAATTATTCGAAATATCCGCTGCGCAAAGCGTTCGGCGGCCCCGCGGAAGCCACCGCCAAAGTGGGCCGCATCCGCTACGACGCGCCTAACAAATTGGTCGAAGTGGAAAATGTCGTCGGTGCCATCTGGGCCGCGCCGATGGTCCGCTTTTTCGCCACCCCGGTGGCCGACTCGCTCGAACAATACCGTTTCCATCAGCCTCCGGAGCTCAAAGCATCCGGTGTCGTCGATGTCACTCCGCAGGGCCGGACGGATCTGCACATAGCCTTCAGTTCGAGCCACCCCGCCGACTATCTGTTTCTGGGAGAAAACGTGACCCTCGGCCAGCCCTCCGGCAAGGTGGACATCCGTGGCGAGCGGACGATTGTTAGCGATTTGAAGGTGGATGCCTTCGAAGGTCCCGTTGCGGGTCGGATCGAATATCTCGGCAAAGGCCGACTCGAAGGCGACCTGAGCTGGACCAAGCTCTCGATCCCCCTTGTGACCTCGACTTACGGATTCCAGATGAAAGGCGGCGGGACCACGACCGGACGGATCGATTTTTCGCTGGCTGATGGAAAAGTGGAAACCATGGGTGGCGAGGGCCTGCTGGCGGTGGAGAAAACCGAGTTGTTTTCCGTCCCCATGTTCGGCCCGCTCACTCCTCTGATCGGCGGCGTGCTCAATGACGAAACGGCAGGAACACAAATGGCGAAAAATGCGTTCTGCACGTTCAAGATCGAAAACGGTATCCTAAGCAGCAACGATTTCCAAACATCTACCAAGTCGCTGAACTTCGCCGGCGACGGTTCGGTGAACATGAACGATCGCACGATCGACATGACCATCCGCATGAACGCGCGCGGCTTTCTGTTGGGCCTCATCACGATGCCGCTCCGCCCGTTTTCCGGACTTTTCCAATTTCATGGCAGCGGGGCGCTGAAAGACCCGAAATGGGAGTCCATGAAATTCACCTCTCCACCGGAATCCCAAAACCAGATCCTGCAGACACCGCCGAGGGCTAGGGTGATCTCGGGCGGCGAATGACTGACATTTTTGAAAGTCACGCCTTGCGCAGGGCGGTGGGAGGTGTCACAAATCTTTCCGAGAAAAGTTGCATCATGAGGATTCAGCTGACCCTCAAAACCAAACGCCATGTCCAGTCCCTTCTCCACCCCTAACAGTCTCGATCCGGAAGCGGGTTTCACCCAAACTCCGTCCGTGGCACAAGCCGCCAACGATCTCCGTGCCGCCGCCGGTGAAAAGGCTCGCGAATTCGTCCATACGGCCGAGGAAAAAGCGACGGTCCTCAAGGATCGCGCCATCGAAACCGCCCAGCAGTTCCGCGATACCGCCTCTGAACGGGCAACTCAGTTCAAGGCAGCCGCCACGGAAAAGGCCAACGCCTTCAAAGCTGTCGCCACCGACAAGGCCCAGTATTTCAAGGAATCCGCCACGGAACAATGGCAGGACACCCGGGTCAAAGCGAAGGAACTTCACGTCACAGCGGAAGATTACATTCGTCAAAATCCCACCAAATGCGTGCTCAGCGCCCTCGGTGTGGGATTCCTCGTCGGCCTCATCGTCCGCCGCTAAGAATCCTGACTTGTCGTCAGGTGAATGTTTCATCGCAGTCTCATGAGTTCTTCATCTGACAGGGGTTCCGCGGCTGACGCGGGACCCGGTGGGTTGGGTTCGAGTTCCCATCCACTTCCGCCAGCCAATTGGCGCGAGGCTCTCATGGGCCTAATCGCATCCCGTGTCGCCCTTATCCAACTGGAATCCAAGGATGCCGCCAGAGACGGTGCCAAACGCGCCGGCCTATTTTTGGCAGTGGTGGGTTGTGTCTTTTTCGCATGGACCCTTCTGCTGGCGGGCGGTGTTTCCCTGATCGCCAGTTCCACGGGTTGGCCGTGGGCTTGGGTCGCCATCGGGGTCGCCGTTTTCCATCTCCTCCTTGCCGTCATTTTCGCCAAACTGGCAAAACCATCGGGAAATCCTGCATTTCCCCACACCCGCGCTGAATTTCAAAAAGACCGCGAATGGATCGAAAACTTTCAAAAAGCCAAGAAGTCGAACGATTGATCCGGCTGGGCGAAAGCGCCCGCGCGTGTCTGGAGGACGAAGCGATCGCCCTGAAGCATCGGCTCGATGTCCCGGCTCGTGTCCGGAATTCGCTGAAGAGCCATCCGACAGGCTGGTTGTTCGGATCGCTGGCATCGGGTTTGGCCGCCAGTTTGTTTTTGCGACGCAAGCCGGCTCGTGTTGAGAAGGCAAACCAAAGTTTACCCATTAGGATTATCGGTCTCATCTTGACCGTCGCTGGTCCTCTGGCAAAAGTCTGGCTCTCCGGTCAGGCAAAACACTACCTTTCCGGTCACCCACGCGGCAACGGAGCCTTCGCTCCCCAAGCCGTGGATCCATCCCATTCACCAACTCCACTCCAATAAACCCATCTCATGGCTGAACATCAGGTTCTTGATCACGTCGATCAATATCTCCAACTCGGGCGCGACTACGACTGCTCCGATCTCCATCTTGCGACGGCATACCCGCCCGCTTGGAGACGCTTCGGCCAGCTCTCCCCGATCTGGGGCGACCATCCCCCGTTGACCGCCGAGGATACCCATCGCCTTGCCAAGTCGTTCCTGGGCGAAGCGGAATGGAATCGTTTGAATACCCACGGCGACATCGACTTCGCCTACTCCGCGCCTAACGGCCGTTACCGGGCCTCGGTCGTGAAGCAACGCCTCGGGCTCGATCTGGTTTTCCGGATCATCAACGACAAGATCAAATCTCTCGAAGACATCGGCCTGCCGCTGGAGCACATTCTGCCGCTCACCCGCTATCAGAACGGTCTCGTCCTCATCACCGGCTCGGTCGGTTCCGGCAAGTCCACCACCCTCGCCGCCCTCGTCGATTTTATCAACCGCGACCGCGAGGACCACATCCTCACACTCGAGGACCCCATCGAATACGTCTTCGAATCCAAGGGCTGCCACGTCAACCAGCGAGAGGTCCACAAACACACCGAATCCTTCGCACGCGCCCTCCGCGGTGCCCTGCGGGAAGACCCGGACGTCATCATGGTCGGAGAAATGCGCGACTTGGAAACCATCCAGCTTGCCCTAACCGCCGCCGAAACGGGCCACTTGGTTCTCGGCACGCTTCACACCGGAAACGCTCCGCGGACCCTCGACCGGGTGCTCGACGTTTTCCCCACTGACCAGCGCGAACAAATCCGCATCATGGTCTCCGAGTCGCTCCGCGGAATCCTATCCCAGCAACTCGTGCCCAAGGCGGACGGAACCGGCCGCGTCCTGGCACTCGAACTCCTCGTCAACACGCCCGCCGTCTCCAACTGTATTCGCGAGGGAAAAACCTTCATGCTTCCCGGCGTCATGCAGACCGGTAAGAACGTCGGCATGATCACGATGGACGAGTCGCTCCGGCAGCTCTACGTCAAGGGCGTCATCTCGCGGGACGAGACGCTGTTCCGTTCCGATGACAAGAACCAGATGAAAACGTTCCTCGAATCCTGATAGGAGCCGTCTTCACAAACCCACCTTCCCCGGACACCGTTCCTTTTTCCCATTTTCCTTAATCTTCCCACATGGCCAAGATCGACACCCTCTTCCGTTATCTGATCGCTACCAAAGGCTCGGACCTTCACTTGTCCGAAGGCCAGCCGCCAAAGATCCGCGTCCACGGCGCGGTCACCCTGATTCCAGATCAGGAAGTCCTTCTGGGCGAAAGCTTCAGGGATTTGCTGGCGGAAATCTGCGATCCCAAGGCCTTTGCCAAATACATCGAAGGCGGCGACCTCGACTTCGCCTACGAAATGGACTTGGACTCCCGTTTTCGTTGCAACTATCTGAAGCAACAAAACGGACTTGCCGCCGTTTTCCGGTTGATCCCCACCGAGATCGCCTCGCTGGAAAGCCTCGGCGTGCCGGATGTCGTCAAGGAATTCGGCCACATGCGCGCCGGCCTTGTTCTGGTGACCGGACCCACCGGTTCCGGGAAATCCACCACCCTGGCGGCACTGCTAGACTACATCAATATCAACTTCAACCGCCACATCATCACGGTTGAGGAGCCCATCGAGTTCGTCCATCGCAACAAGCAATCGATCATCACTCAACGCGAGGTTCCGATCCAAACCCCGTCCTTCGCCGACGGCCTCCGCGCCGCCCTGCGTGAAGATTCGGACATCGTTCTCGTCGGAGAAATGCGCGACTTGGAAACCATTTCGCTCGCGCTGACGGCCGCCGAGACCGGACTCCTCGTCTTCGGTACGCTGCACACCAACAACGCCCGCAAGACAGTTGACCGGATCATCGACGTGTTCCCCGCAAACCAGCAGTCGCAGGTCCGCACCATGCTCGCCGCCTCGCTGCGTGGCGTCGTCGCCCAGCTTCTCTGCAAGCGCGTCGACAAACCCGGCCGGACCGCCGTTCACGAAATCATGTTCGCCACCCCCGCCGTGGCCGCCATTATCCGGGAAGGTGCCACCCAGAAACTCTACGACGTCATCACCGGCGGTAAAAACGAGGGCATGCAGTTCATGGACGAATCCATCTGGTCCAAGCTCCGCGAAGGCATGATCTCGCCCGAGGAAGCCTACATGAAGGCCATCGACAAAACCCGCTTCAAGAAATTCCTGCCGGAAAACATGTCCCACCTCGGGGATGCTTCCGGAGAGAGCCCGCTCGGGCACTGAGTCCCCACAGCCGTTAAAAAAAGTCGCCAAAAGCACCTGACGGGGAGAATTCCGTCTCACTTGCCGGATGCCCCAAAATGTTTCCGCGAGTATTCGATTTTCTCGGAATGCCCGGCTCCTGGATGAAGCTGGTGCTGCGCGGCCACCGGCTCTAACCGCCGCAGCAGCCCGACACCGTTGGCCATCTGGATGGCCAGTCCGGGGCGGGCGTTGACCTCGATCATCAGCGGGCCGTGGGTTTCGTCGATCATGAGATCCACGCCAAGGTAACCGAGTCCGGTCATCTCCTGACAAGTGACGGCGATGTCGAGGATCTTGTCCCACCCGGGCATTTGGATTCCTATCAAATCGATTTCCAGATCCGGATGCCGGGTGACCGGCTTGCCATGATGCACGGCCCGGACGGTGCGACCGGTGTCAATGTCGATCCCGATGCCGAGCGCCCCCTGATGGAGATTCGCCCTGCCATCAGACTCCAGCGTCGCGGCCCGCAGCATGGCCATGACCGGATAGCCGTGTAGCATCACGATCCGGATGTCCGGAGCGCCCTGATAGCTGATTTCGGTCATCTCGTTGGCGGGCCGAACCCGATATTCGACGAGAGCGCAGTCCCGTTGGCCGCCGAGGCTGAAAAGCCCCGCCAGGATGTTGGAAACGTGGTGGCGGATCTCATCGCCAGTAAGAATACTCCCGCTGGGTTTGACGTAGTTTTTCCCTTCGCGGCCGTCGATGACGAGCACGCCCCTGCCGCCGGAACCACGCGACGGCTTAATCACGAACGCGGCGTGCTTTGCCAGCGTTTCCTCGATCCGCGCGGATTCGTGGGGCGAACGGATGATCGCGTAGGTTTCCGGCACCGAGAGTCCCTCAGTCTCGGCGAGTGCCTTGGTTTGCAATTTGTCATCGACCAACCGGTAAAGAGCCCTGGGATTGTTAGGCAGCAGGAACCGTGCGTTGCGCATGTTGATGCCGACGACGCCGAGTTTGCGCAGTTCGGCCGGAGTGCGCATCCAGCGATGCCACCATTTGCCTTTCACTTGCTGCGGGACATCAGGCATCGGCGAAAGTTTTGAAACGGATCAATTCTGATATCCGATAGCCGGTGTAACGGCCGATAATCAGTATCCCGGCCAACAGCACCAATAACAGTTCAGGAAAATAGAACGCCCAATACTGGATCTGCGGCACCCGCATGAACAGATAGGCGAGCACCGAGACGATCAACGAACCTCCGACTTGGGTGATGGCACTGCGTTTCCCCTCCTCTTCCCAGATCAGCGACATGCGCTCGATGGTCCATGCGAGGATGATCATCGGAAACAATGTGATCTGAACGCCACCACTCATGCCCATACGGTATCCGACCACCGTCATCATGATCATCAACAGCGTAACGATGACCACGCACGCCGCCACCCGCGGCACGACGAGGAGATTGAGCCGGGATAACAGGAAACGAAACCACAGCCCGGTGGCCACGATGATCGCGAACATCAGCAGGCCGCGCAGCAACGGAATTTCCAACAAAGCCAGCGCCAGCAGCACCGGCATGAATGTGCCCAGCGTCGGCACGCCGACGATGTTGCGCATCAGCACGACGACAAAAGCGCCTAACGGAATGAGAACAATATAGCGAAAAGCGGCCCGCTCGGCGACGGGGAGACCGAGGATCGTGGAAACCATCAACGGCGAATCGCTGAGGTCGGTCATGCGTGCCAGGGGAATCCGATCCTTGACGACGGTGAACGCCACGCGCGAGTTCTCACCGCCCGTAACGTCCAGTAAAGGACCTCCGCCGCGATGCCAGACAAAGATCGAACGTCCATCGAGCACAGCCGCCGGTTCGGCCGGATCGCGGACTTTCCAATACGCGCCGTCATAGTATTCGACAAGCGGCAACGGCGCCTGACTTCCCGTTTCTTCGTCCAGTTTCACCCCGTAGGCAAGCCGGGCGGGAACACCGGCCATCGCTAACAGGTCGATGCCCATTGTCATGGTGGCATTGCGCTTGAATTCCTTTTCGTAGTGCCGCTTCACCAGCACGAACTCCTGGGAGGACTCGCCTATCTTGATCTGGTCGAAAAGGGAAATGAACAGCGAATCGGGATCGCTTGAAATGCCTTTCGCGCGGTTGACGATGTTGTTCGCCGCCTCGCCGAGCGAACCAGTTAGATTCGGAGTATCGGCATCGGAAGATTGAACTTCGCCGGGTTCCGGCTCACCTCCGCTGCGAACTCCCTCGGGGAAACGCACGCGGAAATAGAGCGCCTGGCTATCCTCGCGGTTGTCGGCCGACCAAACCGCGGTGTATTCGCCCAGGTTTTTCTCCACGTTGTAATGATAGCCGAGCGATCCAGCTTCCTGACCGCTCTTCTGCTCGACGGCGGACGACGGCAGTGACAGGCGCGCCTTTACTTTCTCACCGGTAGCAAGGAACGAAACCCGCGCCTCGACCTGCCATTCATTCACCTGCTGGCCTTTCCAGAACGGAACTCCGAGCGACTTCACCTTGTAAATGGCAAGCCCGCCGCCCAGAGCGATCAGGAGGAAAACAACCGTAATTAATTTCCACCTTGGACTCATGCGGGTCGGATCAGGGGAAGGCGTTCAGCGAAAAATCTTTTGTTCCGCCAGATAGGTGCGGCTGGGATCGACCCACCCCAGCACCTTGATCATGTTTCGTCCGATCAAAACTGGGGCCAGCATGTTCGAGCGGTTGTTGAGCGTGAATTCTCCGCCGCATTTCCGGTCGCCGATCGTGAAACTCAATCGTACCACCTCGCGCGGCGTGGACTGCCCTCCCGGCTCCTTGATGCGCGCGATCCTAACAAGCGGCGCTTCGATTCGCGTGCGCACCGGTTTTTTCAAACTCGGATCGGTGACGATAAAGCGGACCCACTTTTTCCCGTCGCGTTCGAAGAGTTCCTTTTCCTCGGCGTGGATCGAGCTGGTTAGCGCGCCCGTATCGAGCTTGGCCTGGGTTTTCTCGACGACTCCCTTGATGAAGATGTGCTCGCGCCAACCGTAGACCTGCACGAGGTCCGCCGTCACGGGCTTGGCCACCGCGGCCTTCTGAGCTTCGAGATTTTCCGCCGCCGCTTCGTCATCAGGATCGATCCCCACCGCCGGGTCGGCAGGCTTTTCAGTGGTGGCTTTCACTGGTTCGCCGGGAGGTTTCACTTCCTTCGCGGGAACGGGAGCCGGAAGCGTGGTTTCCTTGGGAGCCTCCTTCACTTCCGGAGCCGTTTCGACCGCAGCAGGCGCGGCATGGGATCCCAAAACAGTTAGTCCACCGGCGATCAGCATCAGAACGCATCGACGAAGAAAATGGGCGGATTTACAGGCGGTCACGTGGGCGGACTATCGCCCTCGGCTCCACCTCATTGCAACGGAATTCCGCGATCACCAAGCCGCGCATTTCCTTGGTGGCCATGGTTTGCGGAGGAAATCATTCATCGGCTCATGCTTCCCGGAGCCGTGGTAAATGCCCTGAAGAGCGACAGGTAAACAAAACTCCTCGGCACCTTGATCCGCGTATGAAGTCGGTCCCACGTCGCACCTGCCATCGACTCCACGGTCTTCTTTGCGATCAATGCCGGCAATGCGGTAGCGGCCCGCAGTCGGCGGGATTTCAACGTGGCGGCGTAGCGCTCCCCTTCCCTCACCCAATCGATGGTGCGAGCCAGCCAGCGCGCATGGCATTCAAGCAACGCGACACGATCGTGTGGATTCGCAACCGGAAGATAGCATCTGCCGCAGGCGAGATCCTCACCGACATCCCGCAGGATATTCACCAATTGAAGCCCTTTGCCGAAAGCGATTCCGCGCTCCAACAGATCCGCCTCGGTGGAAATTGAGAACCGGTCTCCCAGTGTCAAAAATCCAAGCTTCGTCCAGAACGCCCCGACACAACCTGCGACCCGCCATGCGTAGTCTTCCAATGCGGCGTCATCAGAAAGTGCGACCGGATGCTCGCGGCGGGCATCGGCGAAGCGTTTCAAGTCCAATCGTTGTCCGCCGATGATGATTTCCACGACCTCCCGCACCAACTGCGCCTCGCCGGCAGGAAGTTTGCGCAGCCACGCAATCAAATCCGCCGAGCCCTCTAGCAGATTTCGTTCTCTGGCATCTGGCACCGAGTTCAGGATCGACACCGGCCATCGCGGCGCATCGCGGTCTCCGGAAACCGCCACGCCGAACTGGTCGAGAAATTGTAATCTCGCCTCGTAAGGTGCCTTCGCCGAATCCGCCAACGTATCACTGGTGCGCGCCAACAGGTAACCAAGACTGGCCGCCCCGCGCATCGGAACCGGCAACATCCTCAGCGTCAGGTAAAACGAGCGCGATACTCCCTTGAGCACCTGTCTTCCCGTTTCATCAATCACTTCGTTCAACCAAGGTCCGCCAAGGCCAAATGTCAACCCGCCAGCACCCGGCCGTCCGCGAGCGACTTTCATTTCCCGGCGAAATCCGGTTGCGATCCGGGCAAACACCACGCAATCTGCTAGCGGAATGAACGAGAACCCGGAGATATTGAGGGAACGGAATGTCGTCAAGCTGGAGCGGTTGGAACTGGCGCTGCGGGCGTCCAACGAGGGAATCTGGGACTGGCAAATCGATCAGCAGGACATTTTCTACTCCCGCCGGATTCTCGAGTTCATCGAATGCGGCACAAGTCGCGCCCCGAATCTTTTCATCCCGCCTTACGAGAACATTCATGCGGAGGAGCAACGTGCGTTTGAATTGGCCGTCACCCAAGCCCTTCAGGACGGCGGGCCTGAAACCCTGGCCGTGGACGCCCGCGTCCGCACCGGCAGCGGCGACTGGCGGTGGTTGAGAATCCGCGGAACCGTCGTCCGCGACCGCGAGGGCAAAGCCCGCCGGGTCGCAGGCTCGATGATCAACATCAGTTTGCGCAAAGCCGCCGAAGCGCAGGTCGAGGAAGAGCGCCATCTCCTGCGGCAATTGATCGACCACGTCCCGCTGCAAATTTATTTCAAGGACCTGAACTCGAATTTCTCCATGGCCAACCAAGGCATGGCCGAGTGGATGGGATTCGACCACGAACGCGAATTGATCGGAAAGCATGACCGGGACTTCTTCGACTTCGACCACTGGAAGCCTGCCGAGGATGACGAAAAACGCATCATTGAAACCGGCGAGCCCATCATCGACCAACTCGAGCACGAAACCTGGCACGAAGGCACGGAAACCTGGGTCATTACCTCCAAATTTCCATGGCGCGGTCGCCAAGGCCAGATCAAGGGAACCTTCGGCGTCTCCAGCGACGTCACCAAACTGGTCCAAGCCGAGCGCGAAGCCACGCATCTCGCCCACCAGTTGCAGTTGAAAAACGAGGCTTACGAAGAAGAACTCCTGCTCGCCCGGGAAATCCAGCAAGCCCTCGCCGGCGAAGGATTTCCAACGGCCAACGGCAGCGATGGAAGCCAGCTGCTTTTCGGTGCCCGTTACATCCCGATCTCCGGACTGGCGGGTGATTTCTTCGAAGTCATGAAAGTCACGGAAACGAGTTTCGGCGTCCTGATTTGTGACGTCATGGGCCACGGCGTCCGATCCGCCCTCATCGTCGCCATGCTCCGCGGCCTCTTGGAAAAACAACGCGCCCAAGCCAACGAACCCGGCCATTTCCTCCAAGGTCTCAACGACGGACTCGCCGCCATCCTCGAACGCGCCGGCACCACGATGTTCGCCACCGCGTTTTATGGCCTCATCGATCTCGATGAGGGAACCTTCCGATACGCTTGCGCGGGCCATCCCGGGCCAATCATCGCCGGGCGCAACGGCGTCCGCCAGATCGCCAACGAACGGGCTCACAAAGGCCCGGGCCTCGGCCTGATCCATGGTGCGTGCTACCCGACTAACGAGATCGAACTCTCTGATATCCGACGCATGATTCTGTTCACGGACGGTGTCCTCGAAGCGGAAAACCAGAGTGGCGAACCGTTTTTCGAAAACCGCCTGATGGAAATCATCCGCAACCAATCCGACGAACCGCTTGAGCAGCTTCTCGACGGCATCCTCTCCAGCGTGCTCGCCTTTTCAGAAGGCCAGCACTTCGACGATGATGTATGCTTGTTAGGAATCGAGATCTCCCGGGCAGAGTGAGCCGATTGTGTCGCAATCCTCGCAGTCCAAGCCATGCTGGACCACCACACAATCGCCGTCGCCGATGCCTATTGGGCATCTCATTTCGGTTGCGTAGCCGACGAGCTTTTCTCGGGATCGTTCCATCTTATCACTCACGGTGGAGAATTGATCGATTACTGCGGAGTGTTCGCTATTTTTCGTGGTGGCAAGGTCACGGTATCCATTCCACCCGATCAGGCTGAGAGTCTTCGCGGAATACTATCCGATCTAACCAATGACTGTTCGCCCGACAGTTTGGCGTCCGCTCTTGAGCCCGTCGCAACGAGAGTCATCGGACCAGCGTATATCGGTTACGCATCGGCGGTTTCCGGACCTTCGCATCCTGTGCGATCTTTGAGCTCCAATGACGTGACGGCACTGATGGCCTTGGAGCAATCGTGCGACACAACCGAGTGGGAACACGGCGGCAGTCCAGTTGAGAATCCATGCTCGGGTGTATTCTCCGGGGAGAAACTGGTTGCCGTCGCAGGCTACGAAATTTGGGGTGGTAGCATCGCTCACATCTCCATCATCACTCATCCCGATTTTCGAAATCAAGGTTTCGGTCGCAGTGCGGTGGCACATCTAGCAGTAAAAGTCATTCAAGCCGGGCTGCTTCCCCAATATCGGACATTGGAATCGAACCGCAGTTCCATCCGCATCGCCGAATCACTGGGATTCCAGCACTACGCCACTTCGATGGCGGTGAGGATAACCCGATAAGAAGCGGGAACATTATTTGGGACTGCTAGCAATCTCGATCTCCACCGCCTTGCTCGTCGGAGTTCCGCTGCCTTCGGCTTGGCTGCCAACGGGGACCAGCACGTTGGCCTCCGGAAAATAGGCTGCGGCGCTGCCCTTGGGCATCTCGTAGGGGATTGCGGTGAAACTCTTTGCGATGCGGCGTTCGTCGCCCCAGATGCTGGTGATGTCGACTGGAGAGCACGGAGCGATTCCCCTTTCCTTCAGGTCTTCGGGATTGACGAGGATGATGCGGCGCGCGTTGGCAATGCCGCGGTAACGGTCATCCATTCCGTAAATCGTGGTGTTGAACTGATCGTGGCTGCGAAGGGTTTGGAGAACGAGGCGGCCGGAGGAGGGCTCGAAAACATCCATCGGAGCGAGGCTGAAGTTCGCCTTGCCGGAGGTCGTTTCCCAAACGCGCTTCTTGGCGGCATTGGGTAGATAGAAGCCGCCGGACTCGCGGGCGCGGCGGTTGTAATTATCAAATCCGGGGACCACCCGTTCGATGAGATTGCGGATGCGATCGTAGTCCTCGGCCAGCCAGCGCCAGAGGATGGGACTGTTAGCGCCATGCACCGCTTCCGCGAGACGGGCGATGATTTCGACCTCGCTGAGCAGGTATTCCGATGCGGGGGCGAGGACACCACGGGACATCTGGACGACGCCCATCGAGTTCTCACAGGTCACGAATTTCCCGTCGCCATCGCGCTCGCTGCGGCCAAGGCACGGCAGAATGAGGGCGGTGCGGCCTGTGACAAGGTGGCTGCGGTTGAGCTTGGTGGAGATGTGGCAGGTGAGATCGCACTTCCGCAGCGCATCGGCGGTGTAGCCGGTGTCGGGAGAAGCCTGGAGGAAATTTCCGCCAAGGGCGAAGAAGACCTTGGCCGCACCTCGCTGCATGGCGTGGATCGCGGCCACGGTGTCGTAGCCATGGGCACGGGGTGAGGAAATTCCGCACTCGCGGTCGAGTGCCGCTAGAAATGGCTCGGGCATTTTTTCGAAGATCCCCATGGTTCGGTCGCCCTGCACGTTGCTATGACCGCGCACCGGACAAAGCCCGGCACCCGGACAACCGATGGATCCTAACAACAAATGAACATTGACGACCTCGCGGATGGTGGCAACGGCATTGCGATGCTGCGTGAGTCCCATCGCCCAGCAGGTGATGACACGGCGGTCGCCGCCCAACAGGGTTTCCGCGAGTTCGCGGATTTCCACCTCGCCAATGCCGCTCATGCGGATGATTTCGGGCCATGCGGTCGCATCGACGAGCGATCGATAGGCCTCGAACCGCTCCGTGTGTTCGCGAATGAAGGTGGAATCGATGATGGTTCCGGGGGCGAAGAACTCCTTTTCCAGGAGGACCTTCGCGATGCCCCGAAACAGGGCGAGGTCGCCATTGACCCGGACCGCCACGAATCGCGAGGCGAGCGGCGAGGGCCGGCCTAACAAAGCTGCGATCGGATGCTGGGGATGAACGAAACCGACGAGCCCGGCCTCGCGCAACGGATTGATCGAAACGAGGCAGGCCCCGCGCTTCACGGCGGCTTCGAGAGTGGAGAGCATCCGCGGATGGTTGGTTCCGGGATTCTGGCCAACACAGAGAATGGTGTCGGCTTCGAGAAAATCATCGAGAGTGACGGTGCCCTTGCCAATGCCAATGGACTCCTTCATGGCGAGCCCGCTGGATTCGTGACACATGTTGGAACAGTCGGGCAGGTTGTTGGTGCCGTAGCTGCGGGCAAAGAGTTGATAGAGAAACGCCGCCTCGTTGCTCGCACGTCCCGAGGTGTAGAAAACGGCTTCGTCCTGCGAGGCCAGTTTTTTCAAATGTGAGGCGAGAATCGAGAACGCATCCGCCCATGAGACAGGAGAGTAATGGGTGGCTCCTTGCCGCAAGACCATCGGCATCGCGATCCGGCCCTGTTGTTCGTGCCAGTGGTCGCTCTTCTCTGATAGTTCCGCGACGGAGTGTCTGGCAAAGAAATCGGCGTCGGCGAGCTTGCGGGTGGACTCGGATGCGAGGGCTTTGGCTCCGTTTTCACAAAACTCGGCGAACGATCGGCCCTGATCCGGATCCGGCCATGCACAGCTCGGACAATCGAATCCACCGGCCTGGTTCATTTCCAACAAGCCGCGGGCTCCGCGAAACGGCCCGGCTTCGCGGAGGATGTGGCTCAGCGCCGAAGTGACTGCGGGCAGTCCGGCCGCCCATTCGCCGGGGGCGGATTGTTGGAGATTTTCGGATTCGGCCATCGAGTCACAAACAAGCCTCGGAAGGCAGGTCTTTCAAGGTGGAAAGAGAAGCCACTTGGCAAATCCACCGGTTTCGGATTGGTTTTCATCGGTTCACCCTCCACTCATGATGCCCCGTTCCTCCGCTTTGATTTCCGCCCTTTGTCTGACATTTCTCACAACTTCGTGCGGGCTATTTACGCCGAAGGATCCGGCAAGGGCGCGTCAGGTCATGTATGAATGGCACGACGACGGCGGTCCGGGTGAAGTGAGCGTGGAAATCGACCTAACAAAACAAATCGCCACCTACAAACGCGGCGACCGGCCCATTGGCTGGTCCTACGTATCCTCGGGCAAGGAAGGCCACTCGACGGCCACCGGTAATTACACCATCACCGAGAAAATGCCGGTGAAATATTCCGACCGCTACGGCTGGATCGCGGACGCAACGGGAAAAGTCACCAACGGCGACGCCACTCCCAAATCGCCGGTGCCGCCGGGCGACCATTATTCCCCCGCACCGATGAATTACTGGATGCGGGTCACCCACTACGGGGTCGGCATGCACGCGGGTGACATCCCCCGGCCCGGCGAAGCGGCGTCCCACGGATGCATCCGGCTGCCACGGGATTTCGTGCCCACTTTATATGACGTTACCAAAATCGGCACTCCGGTGAAAGTCACCCACGGAAAATCCGCTCCTGTCCGCAAGCCGGAGACTATCGGCTGATCTTGATTCTGCCGAATCGCTTGGCGGGACTCGGGGTGAACTCGTAGTCATCGATCAAACAGCGTTCCCACGACGCGTTCACCGGGGTCACCTCCACCGCGTGTACCCCCGGATTCCACTGGGCCGCATTCAATCCGCTGGAAAACTGCGGAACATAACTGAGCCCGCTGCCGATCCTTCTCAAATATTCCAGCCGAAGCCGCCGCTGCCCTTGTGGATCGACGATAATCCGGCTGATCGGCAAACCGGAGGTGGACCCGGCACCGCCTAACAAATTTCCGGCGTCCTGCGCCTGCGGGTTGAGATTGAACGCATACTCGATGAGCGTCGGCACTCCGTCATGATCCCCGTCCGCCGTTGAGAAGTCGTCGAAAACCAAATCACTGGTGAAGAAGACATCCTCCTCCATTGCCTCGTTCACTCCATCTCCGTCGAAGTCTTCCGTGCGGTCATCCAGAAGCTGGATCGTGAAGGCATGTTCGGTATAGTTTCCACCTTGGTCGGTCGCACGTACTTGGAAGACCATGGTGCCACCGGCTTCGTAGTCCACACCCGCGCTGGATTGGACGAGCAACTGCCCGCCCGAGGTTGTCAGGCAGTAGGGATCCTGCGAGCCGCTGGTCACCCGCACGACAAACTGGTGCGTGTCCCCGGCGTCCGGGTCAAAAGCAGCTAAATTCCCAATCACCGTGTCTGGAGGACTGTTTTCCATCAGTATCGCCTGCCCGCTTTGTTGGACAGCCGGTGAAAACGAGATGGCTGTCGGCGGATGCCCGCTGACCGTGTCCATCCAGATCATCTGGGTAAGCACTCCTTTGTCGGTGGTCGCCATGATCCTGGCAGCACGGATCTCGCCTGTTGTCACCGTGCCTCCGATTACTCCGGTTAGAGGATTGATGGACAGTCCGGCAGGCAGCCCCATCGCGCTGAATTCACTGGCGGTCGCACCTTGGATGGCGACCGGATAAGTCACCACCTGACCCGGCCATCCATGCAAAGTAGTGTTTGACAGGATTTTCGGAAATCCAGTGGCCTGTCGGATTGCAAGATTGTGAAAACTCCCGGCAGCGATCTCCTGAACCTGAAGGGCCTCCAGCGGCACTGTTTCCTGACCATAAAGATTCGATCCCCACGATACGACTGTTCCGTCGCCTTTGACCGCGATACTGTGCTTCCAACCTGCTTTGACTTCAACCACGTCACCGAGCCCCGAAGGGACGAGCACCTGATCCTCTTCATTATCTCCCCATCCGACCACGGTTCCACCGCGCAGGAGCGCAAGGCTGTGAAACCCACCCGCAGCAATGCCGACCACGTTATCCAAGCCTGTTGGAATGGTGACCGCCCCCAACCAGTCTCTGCCCCAGGCAACCACGTGACCGTCGCTTTTCAACGCCAGCGTATGGTAGCCTCCGGCAGAAATCGCCACGACGTGGTCGAGTCCCGCCGGCACGTTGGTTTGCTCATATCCATTGTCGCCCCATGCCACAACCGTGCCGTCGCGTTTTAGCGCCACGCTGTGATAGCTACCGGCGGAAATCGCAACCACATCAGCCAGATTCAGCGGCACGGTCGCCTGTCCGTCAGCGTTTCCGCCCCACGCGACCACCGTGCCGTCGGCCTTCAATGCCATGCTGTGGTAATCTCCCGCACTGATGGCTGTCACTCCTGATAGAGCGGCGGGAACGATCGTCTGACCGTCGTCGTTCCAGCCCCAGGCACTGACGGTTCCATTGCTCCGCAACGCGAGATTATGCCGCCATCCGGAAGACACCATCACGACCTCTCCGAGGCCGGCGGGAATATCCCTCTGGCCGTGGTCGTTGCTTCCCCAAGAGACTAGAATGTTGCCCGTCGGGAAACTCGATGCATTGAGCGGTGAGGTTCCGTTTCTCGCCTCGAAGCCGTCGCCGAAGCCATCGCCATCCATATCCTGGAGCGTGTCGCTGGTTCCATAGATATCCTCTTCCTGAGCTTCCGTTAGCCCGTCACCATCGACATCCTCGCCACGATCATCCAGCAGTTGGAGCATGATGACAGCTTCATAAGGATTCAACGAGGCGTCCCGCACGCGCAACCGCACGCTCAACGGCTGCTGACTCAGTTCGTAGTCACGATCGATGTTTTGATTCACGATCAGTTGGTTCCCTGCGACGCGAAAATAATGGTTGTCGCCTGATCCCACTCCGTCGATCAATTCGAAAGAATGCGTGTCGCCGGCATCCGGATCGTCGGCACTCAGGGTGCCCGCCACGACATCCACGGCGCTGTTTTCCACAATCGCCGCCGGGCTCAAGTGGATCGCTGTCGGAGAATTCCCGTTGAAGACATTTAGCCACAGCGTCTGGCTCAACTGTCCTTGATTGGTATTCACCACAAGGTGGACCGTGCTTCTCGCACCACCCGCGACGGTTCCGCTGATCACCCCGAGTTGTGGATTCAACGTCAGACCGGCGGGCAATCCCATCGCGGAAAACAAGCTCGGAGTGGCGTTCGCAACCACGATCTGGTGGGTCAGCGGGACGCCGGGCGAGCCGAGAATCCTGTCGCTGCTGGTAATTTCCGCAGTGCCTGCGGTTCTTCGCAATGCCAGACTGTGTTGCAATCCCGCGGAGATCATCCGGACCTGCCCCAGAGCCCCGTTAGGGATCGTGATCTGCCCGCTTCGATTCGATCCCCACCCCGTCACCGAGCCGTTGCTTTTCAAGGCGAGACTGTGGAATCCACCACCGGCGATGGCGACCACGTTGTTGAGTTCCGCAGGCACGGAGGATTGTCCGTCACCGTTGTAACCCCAGCAGACGACCGTACCGTCGCTTCTCAACGCCATCGCATGATAGATACCGGCGGAAATGGCGACCACGTCTGCCAGCCCCGTGGGAGCTGCGGCACTCTGCCAGTCCTCGCCATCGAAATATCTTCCCCATGCCACCACCGAGCCGTCGCTTTTCAACGCCATCGAGAAAAACCCGGCCGCGGCGATGTCGACCACGCTCGCAAGGCCGGTAGGGACCGTTGATTGTCCGTGAAGGTTCGCCCCCCAGGCCACCACGGTGCCATCCGACTTGAGTGCCAGACTGTGGGCCCGGCCCGCGGCCACCGCCACCACACCGTTTAGACCGGAAGGAACCGTGCTTTGGCCTTCCTCATTACACCCCCACGCGATCACCGAGCCATCGCTTTTCAAGGCAAGACTGTGGGCCGAATCCTGCCACCAGTAGTCGCCGCCTGCCGCCACCTCGACCACCTGATTCAATCCGGCCGGAACCGAAGTCTGTCCGTAAGCGTTGAAACCCGCCCATGCCGCGACCGTGCCCGCGGGTTTCAGCCCGAGACTGTGATACTGGCCGGTGGAAATGGAGGAAAAGGCGGCATCGTCAGGTGCCAGCAACTCCTTGGCCTGATTGCTCCCCCAACCAACCAGCGCGTAGTTCGGCATGCTGTTGGGATTGGTCGGCGAAGAGCCGTTGATGACTTCGATCCTGTCGCCAAAACCATCACCGTCCGAATCCACGTTCACGTCGCTGGTCCCATATAAATCCTCCTCTTGCGATTCCGTTAGCCCGTCGCCATCCGCGTCCTCGGTCCGGTCGTCGAGCATTGGGATCAAGAGCGGTTGATCGAACGTCTTGCCTGTGGAATCCGTCGTTCTCACCAGAACGTGAAAGGTCATCGGTTCCGTTTCGAAATCGACGAATTTCCCGTCAGCCTTGATCACTCCGTAGTGAAGCCGCACCTGGTTTCCAGAAATAATGAAGCCGTTGTTGTCCTCTCCTCCCGTCCCCTCCACCAGGCTGAACGTGTGAGTATCGCCTACGTCCGGATCCACCGCAGTGAGATTGCCGACCAGTTTGTTGGCGGGATCATTTTCCACCACGGTATTCGGGCTCAAGGTCACCCCTGTCGGCGCGGCGGAAAATCCCTGCTGCGACGCTAACAGGAAGAACCCCATGCCGACGAAGGCTTGGAGCACCCGGAACCTGGGTACATCAGGGGGGAAGCACATTGGGGGAGAGCGGGATGGCGAGTCGAAGGCACAACTCCGCACCGGAAAATCGTGATGGAAATAGGGGGCTCAAGATACCAAATGAAAGCAACATTCCTGCCACCAAATCATGTATTTAGGGGGTCGGGGGAGGTTGTGGGAAACGCTGCCTTCTCGCTGATGAACCTTTAAAAACGAAGCGTCCATGACAAGTCCAAAAAAGCGATCGCCGCACTTTTAGATTCACCCTGCTTTGATATCAGAAGAACCTGAAACCCCACATCTCCTCACACTCAATCCCCGTACCCGGAAAACACCCACAAAATTCGCACAGTCACTTGAAAACAAAAGATTTCCAGAAATAACCTTTTTCAAGGTACCGCCATGGTGACGACCACCCGCCCAAAGCGACGGACGGGGTCGGCACCGGCGGGATCGGGAATCGTAGCCAGCTCCCAATCCGCATCAATCGGCTCGATCGCGGGAGCTGCAACAGCGTCCGTAAAATCGTCCGGACGGGAGCCGAACTGGGCCCGGTAGCTCAAACCAGCCACCCCTTTGCGCCGGAGGAACTGAAGTGAAAGTCCCCCTGGAGTCAGAATCATCCTCGGCAGTCC
Organism: Luteolibacter sp.; assembly: GCF_039920825.1. Taxonomy (GTDB): domain Bacteria; phylum Verrucomicrobiota; class Verrucomicrobiia; order Verrucomicrobiales; family Akkermansiaceae; genus Luteolibacter. The sequence continues at coordinate 62,617 of NZ_JBDSCX010000063.1, forward strand.
GGAGCCCGGATGAAACGCGGGATCATAGGTGGCGGAATCCGCTTTCGCCGGATCCAGATGAAACGCAAACTCCAGCAACTTGCCGATACCGTCGCCATCTTCGTCCGCCAGAAGCGAGGCATCCGTGCTGCTGACGCCGCTGTCGAATGCCCACTGGCGGAAGGAATTCCGCCACGTCACCGTCAGGGTATTCGAATAAAAGTTCAGCGCCCCAGTGGAATCCACGACGGCATTGTGTGGCAAGGTCAGAACAACGGTTTCAGAGGTGGGCACGACGGAAAGGACGTAGGTAGCCCCTGAACCGGTGACCGATGCCACCGAACCGCCCGTAATTGTGAAATCACTGGCTGTCAGTCCGGTAACGCTTGCGGAAAATACCAGATTCGCGGTGAACGGACCATCCACGACCGCCTTCGCCGTGGTGATGACGGCCAGTGGCCTTACGCTTTCCAGTTCAAGCCTGTCGAGACGCGCTCCGTCCTCCCTTCCGTAAATCGTGACGATGTGGGTGCCAGTGGTTAACGTCAGCGTGACCGGATCCGCGACATTGCGGCTGTTCAGGTAATCCCAGTTGTAACTCGCACCGACGGGAGCCAAAACCCACTGGCTGACGGTGCCGAGCGCCTGATTCCCGTCAATTTCCACCCAGAAAGTATCGCTCGAGGTGTTTGGTGGCCGGACCAGTCCACGGACGAGCCACTGACCCGCACGCGGAACATTGAAGGTATATTCCGCACGATGCTGTGTCTTCACTGGAAGCGATGAGTTGCCGGGATAAGCTCCGTCCGGCAGCCACAAATACTTGCCGTGTGGAGCCGCCGCATCGGTGACGATCGCCATGCCACCGCCAAGATAGGAAGTTTCCGCGGCATTCCGCGCGAGAATCTGTTGGAAATATTGGATAGAGACCGACGTGCCGGCTCCCATCGGAAGAGCCGCGGTATCGCGCACGGCGCCACTTCGGATTTCGACACCGACCGATCCGGTGAGCAGTGGCGTAAAATTGAGCAGATAACCAGTTCCCGACGCGACGATGGAGTTCAGCGTGGTATTGGTCACCAGGAAATCCGACGCATCCAGCCCCGTGACCGCCTCGCCAAACTCAAGGCCGATTTGAAACGGTCCGTTGACCTGCGCGGGCACACCGGTGAACACCGGGATCGGCGGAGTAACGTCCTGATAGTTCACAGACAACACCGACGAAGCCCGACTGCCAAGCTCACTCGCGTTAACCGCGTCGGCCGGAACCGATACCGAAACATTTCCCGATACCGGGGAAACGGTCGCCACATAATAATAACCTTTCCCCCGCAACTTGCTGACAGATCCCCCGCTGACCTGCAAATCGCTCGCGGTGAAGTCGGTGACGTCCTTGTCAAACACCACTGTCACATCGAAGGCTCCGTGGACGGACCCGACTGGTCCGGCGATCTGACAGCGCGCCTTTCGTTTCGCGACGAGACCATTGTAGATTTTGACCGTTTCATCGTTCGTCCAAGTGCCGGAAGTCATCAGGGTCCAGTTCACACCGTCGGCACTGTAATGGACCTGGTAGTTGCCGATCCGCCCGTTCGGGACTCCCTGCCTGGGCGTGTAAACGAATCCCCCGACACTGCGCAAGGAGCCGAGATCAATCGTGAGATGGTGCGGCGGTGGTGGTTGCGGATCCCCCCACTCGGTGTGCCAATAGGTGCCGATGTCTCCGTCGATCGCCCGACTCGCCGCTCCGTTCTCGTCTATCAACTCCTGGCTGTCCACGTCGTGAACGGAAAGGACGGACTGCGGAATCGGCGAACCGTTTCCGTCAAGAACGGAGAACTCGGCGACCGAGGTGATTGTGTTGCCATTCACTTCCGATAGAGAGGTCAACCGAACGTAGCGCGCCTCGGGCGACGGGATGGTGTCGAATTCAGCCGGGATCAGGCCGTTGAGATAGCCACGGAGCAAATCAACCGCTTTCTGGTCAACGAGGTTTTTCGCCAGCGGCGGCATGGCGGCGCTGTTGCCGACATTCGCCATGCGAACTTGCAGCGCGGACAAATCCGGATCAGCAGGTTTGAGGTAGCGGCCGTCCGGACCGAGATCGAAGTGCCCTTTGAGCATCGCGTTGATCAAGCCTTGCGCGTTCAGCGGCGTGCCGAGGCGCGCGTCGAAATAGTCCACCGCACCACCCGGGCGGTGGCAGTGCGAGCAGTTCGAATCCAGATAGGAACGCACCCGGTGTTCGACGGGAGCTGTCGCATCATCGATGGCGCGAGCCTCGATGAAATCGTCCAACTCCTGCGGCGTTAGAGCGTGATCAAACATGCCGAGCGAATTGAACGTGGCGAGCTGGTTAGCCGTGCGGCCGGTCGCCGCGTAATAGAAATCCATGTTGAGCGAATGCGTCCTGACCCCCAGCGCCTGCCCGGAAGCGCTGTTGTGGCATTGGAGACAATCGCCCCGCGAAGGATAGCTCCAGTGGCGGGCTTCCGTGCCGCCGTTTTTCAAGGTCACCGTAAAATCCTCACCCGCCCCGACGGCCAGCAACTCGGCATCCGTTCCGGCGGCGTTCCAGCGATAGGTCAGTCCGTATTTCCCGCCGCCCGTGGTGCAGACCAGAAATCGGGTCTCCAAACGTTTCACCACCGACGGAATGTTCTCATTCGTCGCCACCTCAAAATGTTTCACGAAAACAGTCCCGGCGGGAAACACCCAGTTCTCCTCCTCGCTGAATGTGATCCGCTCGGCAGCAGTGTCGTGGGTCCCATTGTTAGGCAGAATCACCCATCGTTTTTTGGCCGCGCCGTCCGACCACAGCGGATTCGCGACTGAATAGGGAATGACTCCCGTTGCCACCGCCAGAGTCGACAGGTTCGTGAAAACACCGGTCTGCGAGAGCAATGCCGGCGGCTCGGACGCCACCCCTTCGAGAACCAGCTTGCGGATGGTTCCGCCCGGCTGGTTCGTGCCGTTCAGATTCATCAGATAGATCTCTCCGGCGGCGTCCGTGCAGAAATTCGCGAGTCCCGCTTTCTGCCCGGTCGGAAATCCCTCAACGATGAGCTGGGAAACCGGATTTCCTCCCGACTCGTCCAGCGTGACCGCCCAGATCTTGCCGACGAGGAGGTCGCCATAGAGCACCTTGCCACCTAACAATCCATTCCACTTTGAGCCACGATAGCGCATTCCTCCGATGATGCACCCCCCGACGGAGCGCCCGTAGTCGAGCACCGGCGGCTTATCAATCCCGATGGGCGGCACGGCGGCGACTCCGGGGCCTGCCGCCAATCCTTCGCGATAGCCCCACTGGGCGTTGTCTCCCTTTACCAACCGCGACAGCTCCTCACGCTCCGCCCCGCCGACATCCCCGATCCAGATTTCTCCGCTCGGCGCGTCGTAGTGAGCGGTGTGCGGACTGCGGAGTCCGAGCGCGAAATACTCCTCCAGCACCCCGCCGCCGGGGTCGAGCCACGGGTTGTCGTTCGGAATGCCGTAGCCTTGGGTAAAGCTAACAGGCCAGCTCGCCGGTTTGGCCGCCGGGCTCTGCGGCTGGCGGCGGATGGAGTGGGACTTCGTCGGATTATTGCTCACGTCGATCCTAAAAACACCGCTGAACAACCCGAAATCAAGCCGCTGCGTGCGGCTGAGCGACGCATCCGGCCCGTCCCGCCCACCGCCTCCGGGACTGTCGCCGCCGTCGCCGCCGATGATGTTGAGAAATCCCTGAGTGTCGAAAAACAACCCGCCGCCATTGTGCCATTGATCACGGTCGAACTGACTCATCAGGACGAACTCGCTGTTAGGATCCAGCGTGCCGGTGGCGGGCTGCCAGGTGAAGCGGGAGACCCGCCACAGCGAACAATTCGGTCCAGCTTCCGGCAGGTCGGGTTTGCAGTTATAACTGACGTAGGCGAAGTTCGCGTTGGGCGAGCCGGCTTGGCCGAACTCAGGATGGAAAACGATTCGGTAAAATCCCTGGTCTTCCGCCGTCTGCGTTTTGGACGCCCAATCCAGCGCCTTGACCACCTGAGCCTGCGTCACAGCGGGATTATTAGCGAACCGCCACAACTGGCCGTTCTTACCAACGAGCAACATGTCCCCCGTTCCGGGAACCGGCGTGAGCCACAAAGGGTCGATGAAGGTGAGGTTGGGAAATGCGTTCGCGGTCGTCCACCCGCTCGCCTCGCCGGGCGGGGTCTGGGGGAACGTTCCGTTGAAAAAAGCACCGACCGCCTGTGGAGCATCCAAGCCACCCGGTTGCGCCGCGGCATCCGACACAATACCTAACAAAACCGCAAGCAGACACGCAAAAATGAGTGCCACAGAGCTTTCAGCAAAGCGGGGGGGAGTCGCCTTCACTCCTTCGGGGTAGCCGACCCGCGCCCGACGGGCAAGGACATTCCCTTCGTCCCACCGGTGGCAGTTTCGGCATTTCCGCAGGTATTCCAAGGCTGGCGGCTTTTCACTTGCGCCCCAGAGAGCATGGTTTTGATTGGTTCATGGACCAAAGGCACACTCCTATTGCAGCGGCGGATTTGAAGAATCTTCTGGCCGGGCCCCGTCCACCCTCACTGATCGATGTGAGACTGGAAGAGGATTTTCACGGCTCTCACCTGCCGGGAGCGCAAAACAACTGCGTCTTCGAAGTCGCTTTCACAGAGCGAATGCCGCAGATTGCTCCGGATTTCTTGAGTCCGGTCTGTGTCTATGGCGCTGACGCAAACAGCTTGGAAAGCCGGATGGCTGCGGAGAAACTATGCCGACTGGGTTATGCCGAAGTTTACGATTTCAAGAACGGCATCGACGGTTGGATAGCGGCGGGATTTCCCGTGGAAGGTGGTTCGGTCCCGACGACTCCGCCGACCGCGGCGGACGGGCAATTTCCCATCGACCTCGCGGAAAGCCGGATCCGCTGGGTCGGCCGCAACCTGCTGAACCGTCACGAGGGATTCATCGCCCTCAAGGCCGGTTGGTTGCGAATGGAAGCCGGCAGGCTAACAGGTGGCGGATTCGTCATCGACATGTGCTCGATCCACTGCATCGATCTCGAGGGCAACGCGCTTCACGACGTGTTGATCCGGCATCTGATGGATCACGATTTTTTCGACTCCGCGAAATTCCCTGAAGCCACCTTCGCGATCACGGACGCTATCGAAGTGCCGGACGCGACGCCGGGCTCGCCCGATCTAACTATCATGGGCGTTTTATCGCTGAAGGGAGTCTCCCATCCGCTGGAATTCACGGCCTGCACGGGAGTTACTGCGGAGGGCAAACCGGCGGCGCAGGCAACGCTGGCCTTCGACCGCACTCTATGGAACGTGATCTACGGTTCGGGAAAATGGTTCCGCCATCCCGGCGGACATCTGGTGAACGACCTGATCGAGCTGCAACTTCGGATCGTCGGAACGTGACCCGCTTCATTCACGGAGTCGGCGGCGCGGCGGGCGGTGGAGTGGCTGCATCACGGCGCTTTTCCAATTGAGTGCGCAGGTATTCGTCCGGCCCCGCCTCCTTCCAAGCGGTGAACCAGATCGCCGCAAGTTCCTGGCTGCCCGTGAGCAAACGGTCCTCGATGAATTTCTTCCCGACCGTGGAAGTCGTGGCTTCCTCCGCCTTCAAGGCACCGCTTTTCTCAAGCTGATAGAGCGGCTCGACGAATGCGTGCTGGGCGGTGATGTAATCGACGACCGCGGCGAACATGGGATCTCTACCTCCCGGATTGGCGACCATCACCATCGGCTTGACGGGCGTGACCCGGGGAAGGAGATCGTCCACCTTGATTCCGGACTTGTTGGCGAATCCGCCGTCGATCCAGGCATGGAAGCCGGACCATGTGGTATAGCCGTTGGGATTTTCACCGACCCAACCGTTGTGATGATTCGAGAGGTGAAGGGGCTGCGAGCAGTCGCCCACGAAGTGGCCCATGACGCCCATGATGTAGATGATGTTGGCCTGCGCGTTGGCAATTTCCGCAGGGGTGCCGATTTCCTGATAGACCTTGAGATAGGAAAATCCGGACTTCAGCTTGGCATAGGACTCGGTGATCACCCATGGAGCGAATCCGGGCCACTCGGCGGTGTGATCGGCGTTTTTCAGCGGGTCGATAACCTGGAATTCAGCGAGATGGGCGGCGCGGCCGGCGGCAAATTGCGACATGAAGACGTACCGCAGATCGGGCATGGTTTTGACGTCGAGTCCGGCACTGGCGATCTGCTCGTAGTCGAAGTAGTGGTCCGGACTGGCGCAGTGTTTGAGCGGAAGATCGGTCATATTTCGCCAGCGGTCGGGCTCACCCGCTAGAAATGCAATACGTTCAGCCGCAGCGGGTTCGCGGACGAATGCCGGAAAATCCGCAGGCAATGCAGCGAGCGCGGCGGTATTGACGATGCGATGGCCTTCGTAATCCCACGCGTGAGCGGATGGAGCCACGAGGCTGGTGATGAGGGTGGCGAACAGCGCCGGCCGCAGGGTATGCATGCGCGGAGCCTTAGCAGGTGACCAAGGAAAAGCGAGGCACGACTTGGATTTCAGGAAAATTACCTGATGTGGAATTCCGTTACTTTTTGAAAACGATTCCCCCGCCCTCCACGTCGGCCTGGATCACATCCCCATCGACAAATTTCCCGTCGAGAACGTCGAGACTGAGCGGGTCGAGCAATAGATGCTGGATGACGCGCTTCAACGGACGAGCTCCGTAGATCGGATCGTAGCCTTTGTCTCCGATGTATTCCTTGGCCTCTTCGGTTAGAGCGAGACCTAGCCCCTGCTTGGCGAGGCGCTGGCGGACGCGGGCGAGCTGGAGATCTACGATGGTCGTAATCTCATTGCGTTGAAGGCGGTCGAAGATGATGATTTCATCAATGCGGTTGAGGAACTCGGGGCGGAAATGACCGCGCAGGGCTTCCGTGACCTTGGCCTCACGCTGCTCGGCGTTCTCTTCGTGGAGAATGAACTGCGATCCGATGTTGGACGTCATGATGAGCACCGTGTTGCGGAAATCGACGGTGCGGCCCTGGCCATCGGTGATGCGTCCGTCGTCAAGGACCTGGAGCAGGACGTTGAAGACATCCGGGTGGGCTTTTTCAATTTCGTCGAACAACACCACCGAGTATGGCTTGCGTCTAACTTGTTCGCTGAGCTGACCGCCTTCCTCGTATCCGACATAGCCGGGAGGCGCCCCAATCAGACGGGCAACGCTGTGCTTTTCCATATACTCTGACATGTCGATCCGGATCATCGCACCCTCGTCGTCGAAGAGAAACTCGGCGAGTGCCTTGGACAGCTCGGTTTTGCCGACGCCGGTGGGGCCGAGGAAAATGAACGAGCCAATCGGGCGGTTCTCATCTTGGAATCCCGCACGTGCGCGGCGGACGGCATTGGCCACGGCCTTGATGGCCTTCTTCTGACCGACGACGCGCTCGCCCAGCCGATGCTCCATGTTGACGAGTTTCTGTTTCTCGCCCTCCTGCAAGCGGTTCACTGGGATGCCGGTCCATGAGGAAACGATACGGGCGATGTCTTCCTCGGTGACCTCTTCCTTGAGCAACGCGCCTTCATTCTGGCGCAGGGCGAGTTGTTCCTTGGCAGCTTCCAACTCGCGATGGGCTTCAGGCAGATCGCCGTAGGTAATCTGCGAGGCACGCGTTAGATCGCCGATCCGTTGGGCGCGTTCGGTGTCGCCCTTGAGGGTCTCGATTTTTTCCTGTGCCGCCCGGACGAGATCGATGATTGCCTTCTCGTTCCGCCACTGGGCCATCAGGCCGGAAGATTTCTCGCGGAGATTTGCTTGCTCCTCCCTGACTTTTTCCAACCGCACCACCGAAGCCTTGTCGGTTTCCTTTTCGAGTGCTTTTTTCTCCATTTCCAGTTGGAGAATTTGACGCTCCAACACATCGATCTCCGTCGGCATCGAATCGAGTTCGATCTTCAAACGCGCGGCGGCCTCATCCACGAGATCGACCGCCTTGTCCGGCAGGAACCGCCCGGAAATATATCGGTCTGATAGAGTGGCGGCGGCGACCAGCGCTCCATCCTGGATGCGAACCCCGTGGTGGACTTCGTAACGCTCCTTCAACCCCCGTAAAATGGCGATGGTATCCTCGACGGTGGGCTCGCCCACCATCACCGGTTGGAAGCGGCGTTCGAGAGCGGCATCCTTCTCGATGTACTTGCGATATTCATCGAGCGTGGTGGCGCCGATGGTGCGGAGTTCGCCGCGGGCAAGCTGGGGTTTGAGGAGATTCGACGCATCCACCGCGCCCTCGCTGGCTCCGGCACCGACAAGGGTGTGGAGCTCATCGATGAAGAGAATGATTTGCCCGTCAGAGTCCGTGACTTCCTTGAGAAACGCTTTCAGCCGTTCCTCGAATTCGCCGCGAAATTTCGCCCCGGCGAGCATGCCACCGAGGTCCATGGAGATGATCTTTTTGTCCTTCATCGAGTCCGGCACATCGCCGGAAACGATGCGGCGGGCGAGACCTTCGACGATCGCCGTCTTGCCAACCCCCGGCTCGCCGATGAGGACAGGGTTGTTTTTGGTCCGGCGGGAAAGCACTTGGAGGACCCGGCGAATCTCATGGTCACGGCCGATGACCGGATCGATTTTGCCTTTGCGGGCAAGCGCCGTGAGATCGGTGCCGTATTTTTCAAGCGTCTGATATTTTCCCTCGGGATTGTCGTCCGTCACTTTTTGGGAACCGCGCACTCCGGTGATCGCCTCACGGGCTTTCTTTTCGTCGAGACCGGCTTCTTTGAGAAGTTTTCCGGCGGGCGAATCCCCTTTCAAGGCTCCGAGAATGAAATGCTCGACGCTGAGATAATCGTCGCCCAGCGATTCGCGGGCCTTGTCGGCGGAATCGAGTGTGGCGCGGAGGCCGACGCTGATTTGCGGCTGGGTGGATGCTCCCTGCACGCTCGGTTCGCGGGCGAGTGCGGCGGTAACGGAGAGTTTGAGTTTCGAGATATCGACGCCAGCTTTCTGCAAAATCGGAGTGGCAATTCCACCTTCCTGCTGGAGCAGTGCGAGCAGAACGTGGGCGCTTTTCAGCTCCGCGTGGGCGGATTTCGAGGCGATGCTCTGTGCCGATTGGAGAGCTTCCTGAAGCTTCTGAGTGATTTTTTCGAGTCCCATAGCGTGAACCTGTCGCATTCCGTAGCGCCTTGCAACGCGTGGATTGCCAATTTCTGCGCATCGGGTGTTTCCGTGGTGGCGCACGCGTTGCCACTTGCTAAAATCCGCCGCATGGAGCTGCGTCAACTGAAACATTTTCTGGCTGTTGGAGACGCTGGAAGCATCACTGCCGCGGCGAAAAAACTGCGTCTCACCCAGCCTGCGCTGAGCCGTCAAATCAAGGCGCTCGAGGAGGAGTTCGACACCGCCCTGCTGGACCGCGGGGCGCACTCGATCACACTAACACCTGCCGGCGAGGTCCTGATAGTTGAAGCTAGAAAACTGGTAAAATCCTTCGATTCACTCGTCGAGAAGGTAAAAGCCACCGCCGTCGGCGAGCCGTTGCGGGTCGGTTATGCTCCTTCCCTGGCAGGCGAGTTCCTTTCGCTGGCGATCGGGCGCTTCACCCAATTCCACCCGCGGGTGCGGGTCAGTCTTTACGATTGGTCGTCCGCGGAAATGCGGATCGGGTTGGAAACGGGAAAACTGGACCTCATTGTCGCCGCACCATGCCCCGGACTTCAAGAGCCCATCCACTGGATCGCCCTGCGGGAATATGGCTGGCAGGTAGTCATGCCCGCAGGCCATCCGCTCGGCAAAAAGAAACTCATCTCCGCGAAGGACCTCGATGGACAACGGCTGCTGCTCTACGAACGCGAGCACTATCCGGACTATTGGGACCGGATCACCGGATTTTTCCGGGAACATGAATTACAGGCCAAGATCGCCGGAGAGTTCGACGGAGTGAGCAGCCTCACCGCCGCGCTTGAGGGCAACCTCGGAATCGCTCTTCTATCAGAAAGTAGCGAGATCGATCGTGGCCAGAAACAACGGCTGATTTCACGACCGCTGGCGGTGGAACCGAAACGCATCGAGGTGGCCGCCGGAGTGTCCGGCGAAGGAAAAGTTTCCGATCAACTGCTGGCGTTCATCGAGGAACTCAAGCGCGCGGCCGCCGAATCCTAACAGCTATCCCGCGCTTTAATTTCCGCCACCGCGATTACTTTTCAGCGGCGGCGTCTTCACCGTAGAAGCTCTTGATATAGCCATACTCGACCATCGTGTCCTGCCACGGAGCCAGCACGTTCGCGTCTTGGAAAACCCGGCCGGCCATTGCCAGCCATTCTTCGGCTTTGACCAGGTTATTGTCCTCATACGCCAAGGCCGCCTGCGCGTAGTAATAGAACGGGGAATCGTCCTGGAAATCGTATTTATCCCCGAGTTTTTTCGCTTCATCGTTCATACCGAGCTTCTTTTCGCAGAGCAGAATCTTGAACTCCACAAGCCGCGACAGCGCCATGTTCTGATCGCCCGTCTCCTTCAGGATTTTCAGCAGGAGATCCAGCGACTTTTTCCATTCCTTGGTGCAGAAATAAACCTCGGCGATGTTGAATTCGATGCTCGGATTGTCCTTGGCAAGAGCGTCGGCCTTTTTGAATTCCACCAACGCCTTGTCGAACGCGCGCATCTCGACGAAGCAACTGCCGCGAATGTTGTAAACCTCCGGACTGTCTTCAAAAATTTTCGCAACCTTGTCCAATTCCTCGAGGGTTTCAAACACCCGTTTCTGTTGGAAGAGCCGGGTGGCTTCACCAAGACCCTTGAGGAACGCATTCCGGCTCTCCTCGGGCAGATTGAGGAACGCCTTCTGGTTCGGCATCAGGTCGGGGGGAGCGGCCTCCCCCTTGCCCGTGACCGGCATTTTTTCGATAGCGGCCGGCTTGTCCTGAGCCATAAGAGGCGACGACAACACGAAGAGTGTGAGGAGGAAAGTTGCTTTCATAGGTGTCTGATACCCGGGAAACTAGACATCGAAATCCCGGACCGCAAGCCGTCGTTCGAGCGGATTTCGTAACCTCAATGGACGCAATGGCAGGATGAAGCCCTCCGGAATCCCTCCGATTTCCGACTCACTGCCCGTTCCAGGGCGGAAAGTCGGCGAAATTCTGGACCGACGGCTGTTTGTATTTCATGTCGACGAGGGTGACGACGACTTCGCGTTTCTGGTCGCTGGCTTTCCAGCTCACAGACTGGCCTTTGACCCACTCGCCGTTGGCGCTGAGAAACTCGATGACGACCGGATACATGTTGTAGTCGTCCACCTTCGTCGCATGGGGAAACTGGGCGAACCTGCCGGGCGGGATCTGCGGCGTCACCTCTCCCGCCAGGACGAAGCGGACCGGCACGGGTGCCAGATTGATCGCCCGGACGCTTCCCATGGCGAAGGATTTCAGATCGTCGTCATAGGCGATGACTTGGTAGGGAAGCTTGCCTTCGCCGGTCCCGCCCGGGACGAACAGAAACAACTGGCGTGCGGATTTCCCCAACGTCGCCTTGCCCACCGGCACTTGCAGCGGTTTGCCGTCAGGCCCGGTTTTCTCGATGTAGAAGATGGCTTCATTCGTGGTGAAACTGCCTTCGATGACCGGAGAAATGTCGGTGTAGAGAATGACGTCCTGGCCTTTCGATTTCCCGTCGCCTGCGGCGAGAACCACTTTTTCGAGGTCCTTGATCTGTTCGAGGCAGAGGGTTCTTAACTGAACCTTGCGGATGTCCTGGGCTAACAAGACCGGGCTGAACGCGCCGAGAACAAGGATTTTGAGAATCAGTTTTTTCACGGTCGGCGGGTGTGGATTAGATTTCGCCGGAGGTCAACCAACGAAAGGCGATGACCTTGAACTGGCGGCCGAAATTGATGTTGGCAGGCAGGGCTGCCGCGGCCTCGGGCAGTTCCGCGGTGTCCACATACTCCGGCACCCGCTGGACGGTGGCCTCGCAGTAGGCCCGCGCGATGATTATTCCGCTGGCGTCCCTGGCATCGCCGTAGGCCCGGATGCGGAAAGTATCGGAACGCACGGTGGCGAAGGAGCCGATGGACGTGAGGATGTCGCCCTGCGAGATTTCCCCCGGCGCTCCGGTTCCGGTGTTGGGCGTGACGGCTCCCGGGTTCTGCCAACCGAAGCCGCCGACATCGGACGGGCTAACAGGTCTGGCGTTGTCCTCCATTACGGCATTGACGCCGGATTGATCGAGTGCGGATTGCAGCGCGCCTTTGTTCGACAAGTCGCCTGGAGGGCCGAGCCGGCGGTTGACGAATTCCGCCATGGATAGAAACGGCCCGCGGGCCCTGACTTCGGCGACGATTTTCTCCGCCAGCAGCTTGATCTCCGCCGTGGTTAGAGATCGATAGCTGTTCCAGAGCTTGTCCCGGGGTGAACCTGACTGGCCGAGAACAGGCCTCCGCATTCTGAGAAACGGAGCGCCGGAAGAAACCGTTTCGTCCGCACCGGAAGCGAGCGGCACGCCGGTATCCGCAAGCCCCGAGAGCACGGATGTCCACGCCGCGACGGAGGTGCTGTTCACATTGAAACCACCCGCAGTCATCATGCAGGCTGCGGTTTGTTTCCCGTCGACGGTGACCGCGGCTGCCGCGACGTCCTTGGCTGATCTTCCCGACGGGATATAAGGAACGTTGCGTTGGTTAGGCAGATGACGGCTGCCGTTGAAAAAGTCGGTGGCCAGCTCATTGATTTTCGCGGCGGATGAACCGGTATACATCGTTCCCTCCAAGGTCGCCAAGGTGGAGAACCAGTAACGATCCCACAACTGGTCATTGGCAAGCCACGAATGATCGAGGACGGACCGGGAGGCATCGGGTTTGAAAATCGCCAAGTCCGCGGGGAGCGCGGGATGCGCACGGGATTCTCCCACCGAATACGTCACGTAGGGAATGCTGCCGATGCTGGCGCCGTTCGCGTGACGGAGCTGCGCGATCGACTGCAGGGGTGCTAACGGAATTTCGTAGAGTGTCGCAGCGGTGGAGCCATTGATCACGCCATGACCACCAAAGAAAAAGCCCTTGTCGCCAGCCGTCTGGATGGCGGCGGAACCACCGCGCACAGGAGTCAGCGCGAATTCCAGCGGACTGCTGCCCTGGCTGGAGGAAGTGGTGAAATCGCAGGTCGCCATCTGCATGGCCAGGCCCGTATCGGCGACCGGACGCGATAATGTGTAGGATTCCTTGGTCGTCTTCACGCCGAGGCTGAAAACCGCGAATGCCTTGGGAGTGACATAGCCGGAAATCGCCTGACTGTTAGGAACATAGATGCTGGCAGTGGTGATGGGAGCATCCCGCCCGGACTTCGGATAGGTTTCCGGAAAACTCCGGACGTCGGGGAAGCGGGGAGATGTCCCCTCGGAAACAATCGAACTCAACCGGCCTTCATCCTTGTAAAAAACCTGTGTGGTTCCCACCGTCGTGCCGTTCAGTCGAACCGTGACACCGAATTTGTACCCTTCGCTTTTCGCCGTCGCAGGAGATTTCGGGCCGTAACGAACGCTGATGAGGTCGTCCTTCTCTTTTCGCAAAAGGATCACGCCGTCCTTCGCCCGCGCCACCAGCCACGGTGCCCGGGTGCCGGTCGCCAGCCAGTCGACATCATAGCCCACTCCGCTCTTCGCGTCGGTGATGATTCCGGGAGCTGTTAGCGCGGGCGTTCCGGTGCCGCCCGTCTTGTTGCTCTGCCAGTCGAACATCAGTTTGCCATTCGCCCCGCCGCTGAATTCATCGTTGAAGGTCCATCCCGGCGGGAAAGGTTTGCCAAAGACCCTCGTTTCCCCCGCCCCCATGACCACTTCCGCCGTCGATGTGGGCGATCCGGTAAGCTGCATGACGAAATTTTTCTTCTGTCCCGCCGCGCTGATATAAAGGTCGTTCAGCGCCACCAAACCGGAATTGGAAGCCGGCTGGCCGTTCACGAGAAACTCGAAACCGATCGGTGTGTCCGCGAACTCCACCTGGATATTCGTGAAACGGAGAGGAACGCTGTAGGGATTGTGCAGGGTGATCACCGGCAGGTACATCAGATGCAGATCATAAGGATAATCCCCGGTCGCACGTCCGCGGGCGTCCCTGGCGCAGAGACTGAAAACGGTATCGATCCGCACCACCGTGGGCATCAACATGGCTCCTCTGAAGGTCTTCATGTTAGGTTCATAGCGGGGCTTGCCGATCGTCTTGTCCGCGATTCCCACCGTGGCGTAACCGGGGGGAACCACCGCCTTCATGCCGACGCTTGGATTGTCCAGCGCCGTCGTCTTCCGATAGATTTTCGCATACCCCGCGTAGAGAGCCCAGAGAGGATCCGAGGATCCGAGCGGCGTGCTGGTATTCGAGTAGAGGAAGCGTGTCGAATAGTCGGCAGGCAGGTTGGTGGCGTCGAACAAGACACTTAGATCCCTCTTCAATCCACCGTTCGCCACGTCCGCCTGCACCGACAAGGAATCCACACTGAAGTCGTGGAAATAGGGCGCGATCGCACTGGTTCCGCTTCCCGCCAGGCCCGACTGATTGAGACTAACCAATTTGGGAAGGACCTCCGACAGCTTGTCCCGTGCGCTCTTCGAATCGGACTTGAGAAACGCCAGATCGGTGACGGCATTGAATCCATTCCGCGAAGGAGCCCCCGCCTGGGTGATCTTCTCACCGATCCCGTTGGCATCCTTGGCCGGAAGCAGATCGATGCGGCTTTTCACCCCTTCGTCCAAAATCACCCAGGACACCCCGCCGACGGCGACCTTCGGCTTCGTTCCCGCCAACTCGACCACCGGTGCGGTCATCTCATTCGCCGTGTTGCCCGAACCCACGCTCCCAGGTCCAACAAGTCGCTCGATTTTTGCAGCCGTCGGAAGGACCGAGGGATCAGGCGCATCCGCAGGAGTCGGGTTCGCCATCAGATAGCCGAGAAAACCCGTCCCGGTTTTCGCCGCCGCATAGTCCGGATTGGCAGACGGTGGTCGCCATCCCTTCCAAACTCCGGTGACTCCCGGAGCGACCTTTGAATTCACCAGATTGGCGGGAGCGGTGATCCGTGAGTCAGGCCCCGCGGTACGCTGCAGGTCACCGATCGCGAGCATCAATGCGAGCCTCGCATTGGCGCGTGCTTTCGACATCGCATCCCCCCGGCTGGTCGCCCGCAGGGAAATCGATGAAAGCGACAACAGTCCGACCGCAATCACTGTTAGCAGAATCATCAGGCTGAGCGTCACGATCAGCGCGAAGCCCTTGTTCCCGATGACGAATCGTGGATTTGATTTCATGATGATGATTATTCAATTCACACGCGCTGTCGTAACGACTTCATCAGTGCAAGAAGTCAACGCCGGCGGCGAAGCAGAGCAAGCATTCCCAGCATGCCAAGAAGTGATGCGGAAGCTTCGGGAACCGCGGTGAGCGTGACAAATGCCGTGCCACTGCCGCCGTTCACACCCGGCGAATCGTCATCGTAATTGATGAGCCAGTTTCCTCCGTTGGCGGTAAAGACCATGTCATCGGCGTAGCCGTTGAAAGTTCCGCTGATCGCATCATAGGCGAACAACGTAAATTTGTTGCCCATGGTATAATTACCGAGTTCCTCGAGCGTGAGTGTGGCGTTGGCCAGTGTCAGCGTGCCGTTGACATCGACAAGATCCGCCGCCCCACCAAGTCCGGAGGCTCCGGTGTATTGATAGGTATAAGTTCCGCCGTCAATGGTGTTGTTGCCGTTGATGGTGAGCGTGCCGGATGAGTTTCCTGGAGCGAGGATTCCGTTAGCACCGACCGTGACGGTGTTGGTGCCCGCGACCTCGCCGATGGTACCGCTACCACCGAGGGTTGCGGTTCCGGATGCAGCGGTGACGGAAACCGCCGTGTTGCCGAGTGATCCGTTCACCAGCAAGGTGCCCGCGCTGACTACGGTCGCTCCGGTATAGGTGCTCGAACCGGTAAGATTCATGACACCGCCGCCCGCCTTGGTGAAGCCAGCGGCCGCGAATCCGACTTTGTTGGTGATCGCCGCGGAAACAAGCAGATCCGTGGACGCAACTCCATCGGCAACCGTGATGTTGATGTTGCTGCCGTTGTCTCCACGAAGGACCAGGCGTCCGGCAATGGTCGATGTTGTGGAACTGGCAACAGTGGAAACCGAGCTGTTGGAATCAAGTGTCAGGTTGCTCGTCGCCGCAGCGTCACTAACACCGCCATTGGATTGGATGGTTCCACCAGTGAGGGTGTAGGCAACGCCCCAGCCTTGGTCGCCGGTGCCGCTGGCAGCACTGAGAGTGCCACCGTTGACCGCGATGGAGTTGACTTTGGCACTGTTGGTGAAACCCAACGCATTTCCTGAAGTTAGATTTACGATCGCACCTGAATTGATCGTGAGGGCACCGCGAATCGCACCGCTGCCGCCACCCGTAGCCAGAGCAAGCGTATCTCCATTGACAATAGTTCCACCGCCATAGGTGTTGACGTTGGAAAGCGTGAGCGTGCCTCCGGTGTTCGCTTTGGTCAATCCACCCGTCCCGGACATGACGTTGCTGATGCCGACGTTGTTGCCGTTCGTATCGAAAACAAGCCCTCCCGCGTTGAGGTTGACGAACGTTCCGGCCAGGAAATCCGAGTTGTTAGCATGCGTTGTCGCTTTGATGGATCCCCCGTCTGCATTCAAGACGTTTGCGGTGCTGCTGGCGGCGGTCGACGAGGTTCCCTTGCGGATCGAGCCGGTGGAAATGGTGCCGCCATTCAGATTGATGACTCCATAAACCGCACTCGCGGCATTGGCGCCGCCAAGAACCACGGTGGAAGTGTTGAGCTGCGAGGTACCCGCCATGTTCAGGGTGGCGAACCCCGTTCCGAACTGCCCGATCACAAAAGCCGAGGTAGTGGCGTTGAACTGGGCGTTTGCTGACAGATCCACCACCGCTTGGGCACTCGCCCCACTGATATTCGCTAGATTAATCTGGGAAACCGAGTTCGCATTGAAGGTCCCTCCTGTCATGATGATCGAACCTTTCGCCCCGCTGGCGACTCCGATGCTCAATGACGTTCCAGTGTAGTCCACCGTGCCGGCACTGACATTGAACTTCGAATCGGATCCATTGCCCCAGGTGAAAGCCGTCGAGATGGTCAGCGTCCCGCCACTCATGTTGTAGACGGGCTTCCGGGATCCTCCCGCACCACCGAAGCCAAGAGTCCCGACGGAAAGGTTGCCTGCCGTCTGATTGAAGGTGGTCGCCCCACTGGTAAGGTTGAGGTTGAGAGCGGCAAGACTGATGGAGTTGGTCGCGTCGAAGTTGATGACCGTACCGGTAGTGGCGCCGGGGTCCGAGCTGACCGTGTCACCCGCGAGTGGTGCCACGCCACTGACGTATTTCGTCGAATCGCCGAAATTTCCGGTTGCTCCGGCATTCCATACCTGGGTGAGAGCCCACGCCGAAGGACTCGAGAAGGCGAACACAACGGCCGAAACAGCGAGTCCGAGACGTGCATGCATCAACAAGCAGAATGGATTTTTGAGAGATGATTTCATACGGATTGGGTTTTGATAGAGATATGGACCGGCTCAGTTCTCCACACCGACGACGCGGACGAACTTGTGAGCGATGTCGATGGGAACAGTCGCCCCCTTGCGGGTGTAATCCGTGGGAACACCGGATTGATCGGCTGATACCACAGGAGTGACACCGCTGGCAGGCCATGGATTTTCAGCCAGCGTGATGCTTTCCTGAAGGATGTAGGTGGCTCCCGTGTTGCGCTCGTTCCAACGAACGAGCAGGATCGCTCCCGATTGGGTCATCTGCGTCAGCGTGCCGGTGTTGGTTTGTGGATCGGTCCCAAACAGGAATTCCTGGATGTTGGTAAAACCATCGGTATCAGGATCGTCCTGACGGCCTTTGAGCGAGGCATAGGCTGGATTGGTGATGTTGGCATCTGCCCAGGCGGAGTAACCGGTGACAACCGGACTCGTGGTGACGACCAGACTGCCGGTATCACCGACGATATGCGCGGTGGGAATCGCACCGGGAATCGACTGGATGTTGGTCATCGAAACATAGGTGCCAGCCGCCTGTTGGACGCCGTCGAGAAACAGTTTATCAACTGTGTCCGCAATTCCGTGAGCGAGACTGAGCGTGGAGGTTCCGCCATTGAGAGTGACCATGGCCCCGTTATACAAAGTGGCGCTGGTCAGTGTGAGCGGGCCGCTCGTCACGGTGGTGTTGCCGACATAATCCGGATCGGCGATGGTGACGTTGCCGGCTCCTCCTTTGGAAACATTGGCGGTTCCGGAGACATTCCCCATGATGGCAATCGGGCTGCCCGCTGAATCGATCGTGACATTCCCAGTCAGACTGAAGTCGCCGGTCCAGATGCCCGTGGCCACGCCCTGATTGTGAAGCGTACCGCCGCTTTCGATGGTGACCGGAGTGGTGATGGTCAACGATCCATACGTTCCAGCGCGAGCTCCGGACTTGATGGTGAGTGTTCCCGTCGTCCCGCCGTAGGCATTGGATGATGTTTCAGCCCAGACATTGCCGGCGGCAACCACAATGTGGATCGGCGTACCGGAGGCGTCCCCCCGGAAGCCCATATCATTGCCTCCAATTTTTGTTAGAGTATGATTGTTTCCGGTAACCGTTCCACCTTGACCGAAATCGAAGCGGTTTCCATTGTTACCGATGGAGGTGTCTCCCGTCAGGACAAGATTCTTGATCCCCGCGTCGCCAAAACGGATGGCTCCGTTATTGACAATCGCACCGGTATCTCCAGGCCCGGTTCCGGAAACGGTGTAGGTATAAACGGAGCCGGGAGCCTTGCCGTTGATGTCCACCTGTGCGCCGGAGGCGATGGTAATTCCGGAAGTCGCTCCGAAAGCGGAATTGCTGCCCATGATGAGTTTGCCGACATTGACAGCAATCGCTCCGGTATAGGTATTGGTCAATCCAGCCACAGTGACATCCCCTGCCCCGTTCTTCGCGAGACCGCCCGCACCAAGAATGCTGCCCGAGTTTCCGACGATAACATAGGGCTTGTCCGCCGTGTTGTTGAAGACCATCCCACCCGGCTGGACATTTCCTGATAGCGTGACCGTCATCGAATCGGGATTCGCGAGGTCATTGAAAGTGACGGTATCTCCGGTGTGAAAGATCGTGGACGACGAGTCCGCGGTGTTGATGAAATTCTCGTCGATTCCTGCAGTCATCCAGATTGGAACCAGGAAATTTGCCTCCGCTGCGGCCGCCGTCCATGCGAGGTTCCGTGCGGCCTGCGGTGGTCCGATTAGAATCGTCCCTGTGCCGGTGAAGAAATCATCGCTCTGAACGTCGGCGCCTGATAGCGAGGAGCCATACGTTCCGTTAGCTGTGTAGGCGGTCGGTCCCAGTGTCAACGAGCCGACGCGTTCCTGAAGGCCATCCAGACTGACCAGCGCCCCGGTCATCACATTGAGGTTGTTGGCATCCGGAATCACCGTTGCCGAACCGATGGTCAGTTGTCCGGCTTCGACCTTCGTGACCCCTTGATAGGTGTTGGTGCCGGTGAGTGTCAGAACTCCATCTCCTTGCTTGGTAAATCCGCCAGCACCGGACATAATGTTGCTGATCGTGGCGCTGTTCGAATCGGTGTCGAAGAAGAGACCGCCCGCCTGAAGATCCACGAAAGCTCCCAAGAAGAAACTGGAGTTTAAGGCATGGCCCACGACTTTCACCTTGCCCCCGTTCGCATGGACGACATTGGCAGTTAGGCTTGGAGTGACAGTGCTTGCTCCCAACCGGATGGCACCTGTCGCGATGGTGCCGCCGTTGAGATTGACCACTCCGATGATGCTGCTGTTGGCGTTGTCGCCACCGAGCGCGATCCGTTCGATACTGAGAGTGCCACCGGACATTGTCACGTTCCCCGCACAGCCGGCCAGCGTACCGAATTGTCCCGCCGAAAGAACATATCCGGCGGCGTTGAACTGCGAGGTGCCGCTCATCGTTAGATTCCCCGTTCCGCCGTTGTTTCCGAGGTAAATGTTGCGGGTGCCCGTTCCATTCGCATTCAAAACGCCCGCGCCGGACAAGGTAATGTTGCCCGTGCCACCCGATTGGGAACCTATCCGGAAACTCGGCGAGTTGGTTTTGAATTCACCTCCCGAAACTTCGATCGTTCCGATACCGGTGCTGGTGGTTCCCAGCTGGATCTGTCCGGTGCCCGTGTGATTGTAGGTGCCCAACGAGACTTCGACATGACCATGGGATCCGCCACCAACACCCACCGAAACAGAACCGCCGGAATGATTCATCGTTCCGCCACTGACCTTGAATCTGGCATTGCTCCCGTTGCTCCAAGCAAATGCCGCGGTGGATAGACTGCCGCCGCTCAGATTATAGATCGGATTGCGCGAACCTCCGGCACCGCCGAAATTGAGAGTCGCGAGAGTAAGGTCGCCGGCGGTTTGATTCACGGTAGTCGCTCCGGAAGTCACATTGAGACTGAGCGTGGCCAGGGAGATCGTGTTTGAAGCGTCGAAGGCGATGATTGAACCGGTCCCGTCGGCAGTAACGGTGTCTCCTGCAACCGGGGCGATGCCACTGACGTATTTGGTCGCGTCACCGAAATTTCCATTTCCTCCAATCGTCCACACCTGCGTGGAAGCCGCCCATGCCGACGAACCGCAAAGGGTGAAAATCATCGCGGCAATGGCCAGACCAAGTGGTGATTGAACGACTCTTCCGGACTGATGTTTGAATGTGGGTTTCATAGGATTTGGATTGGTTTCTGATTGGGTTTAGTGGGAATTCTAAAGTGGAATCGGGCTGTTCTTAACTTCTGATAGGTAGCGAATACGCAGCACTGAAATGGTGCGGGAAAAGCCCCACGACTGGCGAACAAAGCGATGGGTTTCACTGAGTAGTGTCGGAAGGATTCGGATCTGACGGGATTTTTTACGGAATGATAAAAAGCCGGGATGCCCTGCTGTTCGGCAGGAAATTCCCGCCTCCTCAGAATGATGGGTTGTCGTGGCTCGGCGGGCCGAAGAACTGAACCTCCGCGACATTCCCCCAGCCGCCGTTCGGAGAAAGATAGCGGAGATAGCGAAAGGACTTTGTCTCCCTCACTTCAAGGAGCGTGAATTCACCCGGCCGCGGACTGGCCGCCACCTTGGCCAGAACCACGGCGTCACCGAAATCGCTCCGATTCGCACCTTGAAACACACCTCCCACCATCCGGTCCGGCCACAGGTCCCGCGGGAAATAACGGATCGCTGTCACCTTGCTGGTTCCCGCCACACCCAAATCGAGTCCCGCCCAGACACCATCAGCCGTCGTCGCGTCAAAATAGGTCGAAACGTCGTTGTCATAGACAGCCTCCCGCATGGCGGCGGATTTCTGAAACGACCCTTCCGTTCCGATCACCGTTCCTCTCAGTCCGTTCGTCAGCACCGGACGTTCCGGCAGAGCGATAGAAACCGGAACGTGCACGGACACCGAACCGTTTCCGCCAACCGCCGCCACTTCGAAAACAGCTTCCCGCTCCTCACCGAGACGTTTCGCATTCCGCAGGTCAAAGGAATTTCCGGCGGTCGCCCCCAACCACACGAGTTGGCCGGTCAGCGGATTTTTCTGATAGACCCGGTAGTGGCAGGCCGCGTCTCTAGCAGCATCCCATTTGAGCACGGCATCCAGCGAATCCAGTCCCGCGAATTCAACCTGTTCCACATGAACCCGCGCCGGAACACCCAGCGCCCCCGAGGGCGCATCGTAGAACGCGATACCTCCGATCCTCGCCTCGTAGTCGGGAATCACTGTTGGACTTCCGAAGCGGAGGAAAACCTCGACAATTCTCTTCCCGGCGTGGGTTCCGAGCTCAAGTTGCAGCGTGTTCCAAGTCTCCGGGGACGATTCGCCGGCATCGAAAAACAACGGTTTTTGCGGCGCGTCTGCGAATTTCAGGCCAATTTGGATGGGCGATCCCACCGCTGACTTTCCACGTTTAAAAACCAACGACAGCCTTGTCTTGGCCGTCACCGTCAGCTCGGTCTGATAGAGAAGCAGATCGTTCGTCGCGTCCAGCCTGCCGGAAATCTTCAACGAGGAGCCGCCCTGATAGCAGTCAGAATAGTCGATCTCCGGATGCAATGCGGTTCCCGTGCAGGAAATAGTCCACATCCGATCCGGCAGGCGATTGGCGAAAAGTTGATTACTCCAACGCTCGCGAGAGAGTATCCGGCCGTTCTCGGCATACAGCGCACCACGGCCGGTTCCGAAATTGCTGATGAATGGCAGCGCACCCGCCCTGGCAGTCGGATTGCTGCTGAATTTAGCGATGAATCCACCTCCCGCCGCGACTGAAACATCCAGCTTCGTCTCGCGGGTCACGGTGCGATATTCGATTCCCTCGCTGTCATCACGGATGATTTCCGCCTGATAGGTCGCCCCGGGTGTCAGGAAGTCCAGCGCAAGAGAACAGGTTCGCGCGGTGTTCACATTCATGATCGCGGCATACCACACTTCCCCCTTGCGGCGGGCCATCGCACAGGTCTCCCCGATCTCGCTCCCGGGCAACACGCGGGTTTCATCCCAGAGGCACGGGATCGTGCGGACCAACGGAGCAAAGGCGCTCTTGGCCATCGTATCCGAACGCTCCGCGAGAGTGATCAATGGCCCGGCCATGCTGATGAAAGTGGCGATCTCGAACGCAGCCGTCTGACTGCCTCTGAGACTACCCTCCAACCCCATCGGCGTGTAGTCCGCAGGACCCGCGAGCAAGCGGGTGAAGGGTGGATAGATCGAGTCGGGAGATTTTGGAAACTGTTCCTTCCCGAAAATGGCCTCCATGTTCAGCAAATTTGGATAGGTGCGAAATTGGCCTAATGGCTTACCCGTTCCATGCAGATCTGCGACAAGATGATAGCCCGCCGCCTCTTTCAGGATGTCCTCGACCAGTTGAACCCGTTCCTTCGACGCCGGACTAACCGAATCGAAATCGAAAAAGTCCGCTTTGAATCCGGACACGCCCGCCGCCTTGAGATTCGTGAAGAATTTCTTCCGCATCTCTTTGGTCCGAATATCGGACGACCTCACCCATAGCAGGACTTTCACTCCTACGGTGGCCGCGTGATCCGAAATTTCGCGAACTTCCGGCCAAGGGGTACCGTTGTTCCAGTGCCCCCAACCTTCATCGACGGTATTGTATTCCCAGCCTAACTGACTCGCCCAATAGGAGTTCAATTTGGCGTTTTCCGCCGTGATTCCACCCGGAAAGCGTGACATCCAGTCCCACACCGAACGTCCCGGCCGCGCCCAGGCGGTATCAGCTCCTTCGGGAAAAAGCGCCGGATCCGGCGCGGGAGCCACGCTTTCCACGATGTCGTTATTCACCAACTCGTCCAAAGTGCCGGTCGTCACGACGTTCCAAGGCGTATAGGCATGGTCCCGGGTCGTCGCGCCTTGGCTGTTGTCTCCGTTCCGGGGATAGGTGACCTGAAAACTCCGTCCGGTGGCAGCCGCTGATTTCGTTAGAAACGGATTGGGAAATCCTTTTCCCGGAGCGGACTGGGTGATCGCCACATAGCCGGCATTTCCCGGCAGACGACTGACCACCGGCGGTCCCATTACCGTGCCGGCAGCGACCTCGGCGATGTCCCTACCCGAATAGATGTTCTCATAAACATCCTTCCCGGCCTGCGACCAAACGCGGCTTCCCGCGGGAAGGACGAAGCCACTCGATTCCGCGGAGACCATTTTCTCACCGCTATGCGTGAGTTCATAGCGAAACGCGATGCCGCTGTCGTAGGCGCGCATTTCGAGAATATAGGAAACACCGCTGGCCGGATGCGTCACCGTGAACCGCTTGCCATGATAGCGGTTTTTCGCGACCGCATGAGCGCCGTGTCGCGAAGGGAAAGTCTCGTTCACGTCCTGTGTTGTGGAGGATGCGATTGTTACATGCTCACCACAGTCGGTGCCATTGAGCGTGAAACCGAGCGGTGATGTTTGAACCATCTCGCTGGAATGATGAGTCACTGAATAGCTGAGCCGCGTCCCCACGACCGATACATCGGCACTCAGGTTTCCGTCGGGACTTTTAATGCTTTCGGCGTTGGCGGTGGACAACACTCCACCAAGGAGAATGAAATATACAGATCGAATCATGGGTTGAACGGGCTGACGAAAGGGCCAGCTAAAGAAGTAGTGTCGGGACTTTCCAAGTCTGACGGGATTTCTGCGGGTCAGTTGCAAAACACGCGGATTTCGGGAAAGACATCACGGTGGACCATAGATGACGACCACCCGCCCGAAGCGGGCTACGGGACCGGAACCCGCGGGATCGTCAATCGTAACCCGTTCCCAATCGGCATCGACGGACTCGATCAATCCGAGGCCGCTGGCATCCGTGAAATTATTCAGAGACTGACCGAACTGCGCCTTGTAACTCAATCCCGGCACAGATTTCCGCCTGAGATACTGAAGCGACAAACTATGACCTGTTGAGCTATCCGAAACCATCATGCGCGGTAGCCCTGAGCCGGGCGTGGACGATGGATCATACGAAGCGCAATCCGGGCGGGTCGGATCGAGATTGAATGCGAACTCCAGCAGTTTGGCGATTCCATCGCCGTCTTCGTCCGCCAATTGAAAGGCATTCGCTCCGCTGACACCATGATCGAACGCCCACTGTTGATAGAAATTTCGATAGGTGACGGACAATGAATTCGAAACGAGATTTCCACTCCCGGTCGTTCCGCTCACCGTGTTTGCAGGCAGGGAAAGAGACACCGTCCCCGATGTCGGCAAGATCGTCACATTGTAGAACGACCCTGATCCAGCCACCGAAACCACCGAGCCACCCGCGATTTGAAAATCGCCGCCGGTGAGGCCGGTGACATCCGCGGTGAAAGCAAGACTCGCTACGAATGACCCATCCACCACCGAGCGTGTGGTGGTGAGCGTGGGAATCGGCTTCACGCTGACCAATTCGAACCGGTCCAGCCGTGCTCCGTCCTCGCGGGCGAAGACGGTGATCACGTGGGTTCCTGCGGTTAGATTCACGATAACCGGATCGGCCACATTTCTATTGTTCACGTAGTCCCAGGCATAGGTGGATCCTACCGGCGAAAGATTCCACAAATTGACAGTGCCGGTCGCCTGATTGCCATCGACTTCCACCCAAAACGAATCGCCGGTGGCATCCGGCGCGCGGATCATTCCTCGCATCATCCATGGCCCGGTGGTTGGCACCACGAACGTGAATTCGACACGGTTCTGCACGGGTATGGGAGTTCCGCCGTTTGCCGGATAGGCGCCATCCGGCAACCAAAGATACTGTCCATGCGGAGCCGCAGCATCGGTGACCAGAGCCATTCCGCCTCCGATGTAGGATGCCTCCGATGCATTACGCCCGAGGACCTGTGGCTGATAGAGTGTGGATGCCGAAATTCCGTTGCCCATGCGGATTCCCGCATTGTCCGTCACCGAGCCGCCGATAAGTTCGATGCCAACGGACGAGCCTTGCGTGGTTGGAACCAAGTTGAGCACGTAGCCATTTCCCACAGGCACGATGGACGTCAGCGTGGCGTTCATCAGCGAGAAATCCGAAGCGCTGAGACCATTGACGTGTTCGTTGAAAGAAAGTCCGATCTGAAAAGGACCCGAGACCTGCGAGGGAACGTCCGTGAACTCCGGGACCGGCGGCAGCGAGTCCACATAGCTCACTGATAGAGCCGCCGATGCGCGGCTTCCAATTCCGGCGGCATTGGCGACATCCGCGGGAACGGAAACCGCAACAACCGGAGAAGTCGGGAGAATCGTCGCCACATAATAGTAACCGGCCCCGCGGATTTTCCCGACACTTCCGCCGGTCACATTCAGATCCGCGGCCACGAAGTCGGTGACATTCGTGTCGAAGGCCACGGTCACATCGAACGGACCTCCCACCCGGGCCACCGGTCCGGCGATCTCACAGCGGGCCTTGCGCTTCCCGACCAATCCGTCATAGCGCTGCACGGCCGTATCGTTCGGCCAGGTGCCCGACTTCATCGGCGTCCAATTGATTCCATCCACACTGTAATGGACCTGATAGTTCGCGATCCGGCCGTTCTGATTTCCCTGCCTCGGTGTGTAAACGAATCCTCCGATTTTTCTCAACGACCCGATATCAATCGTCAAGTGGTGCGGTAGCGGAGCTTCGTAAGCCCCCCACTCGGTATGCCAGTAGGTGGTGGGATTGCCGTCGATCGCCATCGTTGCCGGTGAATTCCCATCGACGGTTTCCTGACTGTCGTAATCGTAAACCGAAAGATCGGAAGTCGGTACCGGCGTTCCGTCGGCCCGAAGGATTGAAAACTCTCCCACCGTTGTCCATTTCCGGCCGAGCACTTCGGATAGAGCCGTCAGACGAACGTACCGCGCCTGCGGAGATGACGTCGTTTCAAACTCTGCCGGATTGAGCCCGTTGATATAATTCCGGAGAAAATCGACCGCCTTGTGATCCACCACGTTCTTCGCCAGCGGCGGCATCGCGGCACCATTTCCCACGTTGGACAAACGCACGTGCAGGGCGGATAAATCCGCGTCACCGGGCTTCAGGTAGCGACCATCCGGCCCCAGATCGAAATTACCCTCGAGCACTTGGTTGACCATCCGTTGCGAGATCAAAGGAGTGGCGAGACGCGCGTCGAAATAGTCGACCGTGCCACCCGCCTGATGGCAATGCGCGCAGTTCGTGTCGAAATAGGAACGCACCCGATGCTCCACCGGGGCGGTCGGATCATCCATCGAACGGGCTTCGATGAAATTTCCGAGATCCGTGCTCGTTAGAGTTTGATCGAACATGCCAAGCGCATTGAAGGTGGCCAGTTGGTTCGCCGTGCGTCCGGTAGTGGCGTAGTAAAAATTCCCGTTGAGCGGATACGTCCGGACACCGAGCGCCTGACCGGAAGCCGCGTTGTGGCAAAGCATGCAATCGGCACGCGAAGGATAGTCCCAGTGCCGCGGTTCCGTAACGCCGTTCTTATTGGTCACGGAGAAATCCTCACCTTGTCCGGTCGTGAGCAATTCCGCATCGGTGCCGGCTGCGTTCCAACGATAGGTCACTCCGTATTTACCACCCCCAGCGGTGCACACCAGAAAGCGGGTTTCCAGTCGTTTGACCTGTGACGGATTGTTCTCGTTGGTCGCGACTTCGAAGTGTTTCACGAACACGGTTCCAGCGGGAAACAGCCAGCTACCGTCCTTGCTGAAGACGATTTTCTCAGCCGCCGTATCGTAAACACCATCGTTGGGAAGAATGATCCAGCGCCTTTTCGCCGCGCCATCCGACCACAGCGGAGAAGCCACTGAATAAGGAATCACCCCCGGCACTGTTGCCAGAGTCGCCATGTTGGCAAAGACACCGGTCTGTGATAGAAACTGCGGCGGCTCTACGGAAATTCCGGCGCTGGCAAGTTTCCGAATCGTTCCGCCCGGCTTGTTGGTGCCGTTCAGATTCATCAAATAGATCTCGCCTTCGTTATCCGTGCAGAAATTAGCAAGCCCCGATTTGCTTCCTGTGCTGAACCCGTCAACCATCAGCTCGGTCACGGGAGCTCCGCCGCTTCCGTCGAGCGTTGAAGTCCAGATGCGGCCGCGGCCATTGTCTCCATAGAGGATTTTGCCACCGAGCAAGTCAGCCCACTTCGCTCCGCGATAGCGCATCCCGCCGATGATGCAGTTCCCGGTCACGTGACTGTAATCCACCACCGGCGGATTCTCGATTCCGATGGCCGGTGATGCGGCGGTTCCCGGTCCCGACACCGATCCCTCGCGGTATCCCCATTGCGCGTTGCCTCCTTTGACGAGCCGGGTCATTTCCTCCCTCGCTCCCTCCCCCACATCGCCAACCCAGATCTCGCCTAACATCGCGTCATAATGTGCGGTATGCGGGCTTCGCAGCCCTAAGCCGAAGTACTCCTCAAGCATCGATCCCGCGGGATCCAGCCATGGGTTGTCGTTGGGAATACCGTAGCCCTGTGTCGAACTGGCGGGCCATCCGGCAGGCTTGTTAGCCGGGCTCTGCGGCTGGCGCCGGATGGCGTGCGACTTCGCGGAATTGTTATCCACATCGATCCTGAACAAACCGCTGAAGAGTCCGAAATTCAGCTTCTGGGTCCGGCTCAACGCGCCATCCGCTCCGGTCAGTCCGCCGCCTTCACCGCTGTCACCTCCGTCGCCACAGGTGATGTTGAGGAACCCCTGGCTATCGAAAAACATCGCGCCTCCGTTATGCCAGCGGCAGCGGTCATATTGATTCATCAGCACGAACTCGCTGTTAGGATCGAGCGTGCCGGTCGCGGGAATCCAGGTGAATCGGGACACCCGCCAATAGGAATGATTGGCGTCCGCTCCCGTCAGAGCCGGTTTGTGATTGTAGCAGACGTAGGCGTAGTTGGCATTCGGTGATCCCGCCTGACCAAACTGCGGATGAAATGCGATGCTGTAAAATCCCTGATCCTCCGACGATTGCGTATTCCCCACCCACTCAAGGACCTTGACCACTTGAGATTGAGTCGTGCTGGCACTGCGGGGAAAACGCCAGAGCTGACCGTTTTTACCGACAAGGAGCAAGTCGTTGCCACCTGGCACCGGAGTCAGCCACAAGGGATCGACGAAGGTGAGATTCGGAAATGCATTCTCGGTGGTCCAAGGACTCGCCTCTCCCGGCGCGGTGACGGGGAAGGCACCGTTGAGGAAAGCACCGATCGCCTCGGGAGCATTCAAGCCACCCGCCTGCGAGAATGCCGGGCATGGAATCCAGACGCATGCCGTTGCCACCCACAGCAGGATCAATCGACATGCGGATTTCGCCTCACGGTAGAATTCAAGGATCATTGATACGTTGCGATTGGACTTGGCGCGAAATGCGATGACGATCGATTTGAACCCGAGGCCCCACGATATTGTTAGATATGATCAATGCGCAGGCGGAGAGTCTCCGGTACGCAATGAATCCAGGATGTCATCATCACGGAAAAGAGATTCGGGGTTGCCATTCGGCGGTCGGGTTTCAATGGAGTGGATTGCTAGAACTTCATGAACGGCAATGGTCGTCCTCCGTCAGCGGGCACGCTGACGAGTCGGGAAATGGCGACGACTGCAATGGGTTTCACCGTGAAGTGTCGCGTCCCGGCGGACCTGACAAAAATTCCTCAATTAAATGCCGAAACGCCGTTGCACCGGTCGGATATGCCGGTCTTGGTTGATTTCACGAGGCCTTGAACCCGGCCATCGGCGGCAGCCCGCCTCATCGCCAGCGATTTCCTCTATAAAGTCGGGTTGGCAGTTGCGGATTCCGTCTTTCCGGGTTAGTCCTTTACGAAACCAGCGATCTATGTCTTGTCTAAAAGCCAGCCGCTTGATTTCCATTTTCAGAGACGAAGACTTGTCATGAGCGCATTCGCACACACGTCGCTAGAAGGTGACGACAGCTTTCCTTTACAAGGCAAACTGCCGCAACCGGCGCGTGGAGTTTTCCCCGAAAGCGCGAACGGGCTCTCCCAAGCGAATGCGGAGGACTTCACACTCCATTGGTCACGCACGCAGCTCTCCGTCCGCGCCTTTTTGAATAGTTACTTGAGTGACCGCTCTTCGGTGGATGACTGCATCCAGGAAGTAGCGCTGCTGGCATGGAAGAAAGGTCCGCGCGGACATGCGGAGAATGAACCCTTCCTTGCCTTCTGCCTCGCCTGCGCCAGACGGATCGCGATGGCCCAGGTGCGGAAGAAATATCGCAACCGGTTTCAAATGCTTTCCCCCGACACCATCGCATCGTTGGCCGATACGGTCGCCACCATGGAGCAACAGGAAGTGCGCGAGGCCACTGTCCGAATCTCATCCCTTCAAAGTTGCCTCGATTCGCTGGAGCCCGCTCCGCGCAGATTGTTAGAACTGCGCTATTCATCCAAGGATCAGACCGCTTTGCAAAAGGAAGCGAAGTCCACGGGGAAATCCATGGACGCCATTTACAAGAAACTCGAACGGCTGCGCGCCTTGCTGCGTGAGTGCGTGACCCGGAAATCAACTCTCACGGAATGATCGGAATCTCCGATGACGACCCCCCGGACGCGGAATTGCAGCAGCTTGTTTCGCGCTTCATCGATCAAACCCTGACCGAGGCCGAACGTGACCGCCTTGAACAGCGCCTCCGCGATGAAACCGCCGCGAAGGATTACTGCGCCAACGCCATTCGATTCGAAGCCACCCTGCAGGAAGCACTGAATCCGCAGTCACTGGAGTGGGAGGAAACCCGGCGCGTCGTCTTCGACATGAAGAAGGGATCGCCCGCCTGGTCGGTGCAGCGTCAACAGACCATCCGCTACGGCGATTCCGACCGGTCATTGATGAACCGGGTGACTGGTGCGAGGAAACGTTGGTGGATCGGAGGCATCGGTGTGCTGATAGTGGCTTCAATCGCCGCCGTTTTTTTCTATCAGTCCCATGCGAATACCTACAGTCTGCGCAACGGAGATTTCGAAGCCATGGACCTGAGCCAGAGCCCCCGCGGAGTCGATCAGTCCGTCCTGTATTGGCAGGACTATTTCTCCAACGCGGGAACCGAACTCTGCGAGGTCGGTCGCGTGACCAAAGGCCAGTTTTTCGCGAAGTCCGGCCGTAATGCAGTGAAACTTCGCGACCGCGCTTTCCTCAACCAACTCATTTTGAATAAAGCCGGTGGCAGACTCAAAGCCGTGCCCGGGCTCAAAGTGGTGGTGAGCGGCTGGTCCTACAACGAGGGATCGCCGTCCTATGCCTTACGGGCCAGCCTGCGCTTCGTCGCGAGCGGCTACCCCGACATGATCCAATATGAAGCGGCCAACGTAACGATGCCGTTGAAAGAAGGCGGTTGGCACCCATTCAAGACGGATCTGGTCATCCCGGAAGATCTGCTTCGCCCGCCCAGCGACCTTTCGAAGAATGCCGGAGCACCTCCACCGTCGATCCAACTGGATGGCAAGGAACTCACATTGTCATTGGACAACCGTTCACCCGGCGGAGTGATGTATCTGGACGACCTGGCGATCGAAATCGTCAATCCGGAGAAGAAATAGCTCCTGCAGGAATGGATGCATGGATTCTTCTGCCAGGCATTTCCAGAATTCGTTAGATCGACGGCGGGCTAGTGCTGGTCGGATGGTCCGGTTTGTTCGCTGTTCTCTCTGCCGTAGATCTTAGCAAGGCGTTTTACATTGCTCGGGTCCTTTTTCCTTCCGGCTTTCGAACCAGGAATCTGCTTTACGTCAGAGCCGCTTCCAACACAGAAGATCTCGCCCTTCTTGAGGTCGAACTTCTGGTCGCCTATGAGCAGCGTGCCGTTTTCTGTCGATCTGTCGCATTTCACATCAAAACCTAATGGTTTCCGATTCTGAAAACGAATCAGGCCCCTCCATTTGTAGCCGGATCCACCAACTGCTTGGCCAGTGAGTCGAGCCTCTCCAATTCCGGTTGGAACGATAATAAAGCTGAAGACACCATCGAGGTCGCCGCCGAGCGCGATAACGCCCTCGGATACTGGAATGTATTCACCGCTGATCGAATGGACTACATTGACCTCTTTCTTGCCGCACGATGTGGCCACGAGAAGTAGAGACCAAACCAACAAGCTGCGAATTGATTTCATAGCGAACGGCCGCGCGCGGGAACCACCAGCGTCGGAAGCGGGTTTGATGTTGGAATAGCGGGTGGTCATGATGCCAATACGGCTAAACGTCACTGACGGATTTGGAAAACTCACAGACTTCCATCCTGTCGATGAGGCCATTCGCAAAGGTGAAGCGATGCCCTACTTTGCCATCTGCGAGCACGGCTCCCGTCAAATCGCGAACGACCTGATGAACTTCAACCAAAAAGCTCACCGCATTTTCTTGGTGAAATGAAACCGGCTCGACGTTTGGATCGATCTCGCTCCACTGCTCCGTCCAGTAGGCGCGGACCGCTTCCGGACCACGGACAAAACCACCTTTAAACGCTCTCGGCCATGCAACGTCCGGAGTCGTGAGGGCCAGGGCGGCGTCGATATCTCGCGCGTTGAATGCAGCGTAGGTCTCTCTTAAAAGCTGAATCTCTGATGCGGTTTGATTTGTCATAAAATTTGAATGGTGAAATAGCGCGGTTTTTTCCGACCTCAAGCTCAGCGACTGCGGAGGGCGGCGCGACTCCCGCGCGGTGGGTCTGCTTTGATTAGATGTGGTTCATGGCTGTGGTTCAAAGCAGATGATTTGTGCTTCGGATTGCTTTGGAATCTGGAGACGGAGGAAGGGCTTGCCTGCGGCGACGTGGCACGAGTAGCAGCTTGTGAGTGTCTGCTCATACTTATTGCGGAAGGCATCGGAGTCCTTGGCGGCGATTCTTGTTGTGCCTCTTGGATTCATTCGGCACGTGGTTCCGTAATAACGCAGGCGGAGAGTCGATCAATCAATTCGTGCTGGACAACCTTCCCATCCCGAAAGGTCAATAGGTTGTAACGTGTGTAAACGTATCCTCCTAATCCTGGAATTGAGGAGTGTCCGCTCGGAAATGATCTCTTATTCTCCGCTTTGTTCTCGGATTCAAGTTTAGAGATCCGCATCAACTTCAATATCTGATTCTCCGTGAGTCCGATCAAACGTGATTTGGTAACAGCCATTGGCTCCTTGATTGTTCCAATTTCTTCAACTGGCGGGCCTTTGTTGTCGTCCGCATTCGACACAGACATTCCCATCAGGATTAGTGCGAGGATCGGAAAGAGTTTCATCTATTGCAGAACGATTGAAGTGTGGCACGGCGGGAAAAGGGCGTCCAGAGCGAAGCGAACTAGAGGCGTTGCCCGCCGTTGGATGGAGCGTCTTGTGTGTGCCCAGCATGGGCACGTTGTAAATGGGGTTCAAGTCCCTTGTAGGAATACCAGAACATGAAAATGAAAGAAACTACCACCAGAGGCCAAGCGCGGAAGGGCGACCGACCGCGTGAAGGAAGGCTATGGGAAATCCGCGAGCTGATGGAGAAGAACCGAATAGAAGGCCGACACGGCGCGTCGAGGGGGCACAACACACCGAAGACGTCTGGTATGCCCGTGGAGGTAAATTCGGCGGCAGTGCGGAGGAGCAACGTGCAATTACCTGGGGAGATCTCACGGGCATCCGCCCCTGAGAAGTCAGCAAAGGTCATAGTAGTTAGGAAAATGAGCCGGGGGCAAGTTGCCCATTCCAACAACGATACCGGAGGTCTCAACTGATGAAGGACCGAACCAATGAGGAGGGGATCGACCCCGCCACGGACAAGCCAACCGACGACGCCAGACGGCGAGGCGCGCTTGAGAGCCGTGACGGAGGAACGCATGGAGCCCCTCAAGAACGAACCCTGATCGAGGAAATCCTTGAACCGGAAAACCTCTCCCAAGCGTGGAAACGCGTGAAGAGAAACAAAGGTGCTCCGGGGATCGATGGCATGACCGTCGAGGACTTCCCCGCGTTCGCGCGGGAGCACTGGCCGAGGATTGCCATTGCGATTCGGGAAGGAAAATACCGGCCCGCGCCCGTCAAACGGGTGTGGATTCCGAAGCCTGACGGGAGTAAACGTCCGTTAGGAATCCCGACGGTGCTGGATCGCGTGATCCAGCAGGCGTTCGCACAAGTGCTGGGACCGCTTTTCGAAGTGAGTTTCAGCGAACACAGCCATGGATACCGTCCCGGTCGCTCCGCTCATCAAGCGGTGGCCGTGATGGAGGAAAGCTGGAAGGAAGGTCGCCGCCACGCCGTGGAATGTGACCTTAAATCGTTCTTCGACACGGTCAACCACGACCGCCTGATGGGAGCGCTGCGCGAAAAGGTCAAATGTCGCAAGACACTCCGCCTGATCCGGCACTTCCTAACGGCAGGCGTGGAGCTGCCCTGCGGCACCCTTGAGGCCACGCCTCTGGGAGTCCCGCAAGGTGGTCCGCTCTCACCGCTGTTAGCTAACATTGCACTCGATCCACTCGATAAGGAATTGGAAACTCGCGGACACAAGTTCGCGAGATATGCCGACGACTTCATCGTCACGGTGAAAAGTGCGAACGCGGCGAAACGGGTGATGGCATCGTTGATTCGTTTTACCGAAGGACAGCTGCAACTGATCGTCAACCGCGCCAAAAGCCGTGCTGCGCCGCTCAAAACCTGTGAATTCCTCGGATACCGATTGAACAACAGAGCCAAGCTCGCGTGGACGGACAAAGCGCATCACCGCTTCAAGGAGCGGATCAAGGAGATCACCAGTCGCAACCGTGGGCACAACGTTCAAACCGTCATACACGAGTTGAACTTATATGTTCGCGGTTGGCTCAACTACTACAAACTCAGCTCCACCTATGGTGAAGTTAGAGACTTAGCAGGTTGGATCAGGCGGCGGGTGAGGTTGTATTATTGGAAGCAGTGGAAGCAACCACGCACGCGACGCCGCAACCTGTTAGCATTGGGGGTCGATCCCAAGCAGGTGCATATGGCATCGCGGTGCCGAAAAGGCTACTGGCGGACGAGCCAGATAGAGATTGTGCGATACGCGCTGAACAACCGTTGGTTGGAGGAACAAGGAGTTCCGGACATGGAAGCCATCTGGATCGTTCTTCACTACGGGGAAAAGTCCCCAAGCTGATTGGAACCGCCCTGTACGGAGCCGTACGCAGGGTGGTGTGGGACCGGGGAGCTAATTACTCCCCGGGACCCGATTCTGCCTCTTTGATTCTTCGATTAGAGACCGGGCGAGGTTGGATAAGACATTCTCCATCCTCAAGCCGAAGCAACGTATGGTGCTGATTTCGCCACCAATCGAATTGCCAAGAAAGAACGGCGGCGGAATGGCTGTGGCGATCACGCGGGAACCATTTAGGCCCGAAAGCT
>NZ_JBDSCX010000064.1:0-86287 GCF_039920825.1 Luteolibacter sp.
CACGAACCCCGGGCCATCAAAAAGCGGCCGAAGAACTTCAGCTACCTCACCGCAGCCAGGTCAATTTTCAAAGAAATCCCCCATCGCGGTAAACCCCGAAATTTCGCTTAAGTCAGTGCCATTCCGGTCAGTCTTTTCATGATTTGCGGCCCCAATTCGGCAACGGTTTTATGAGTTCCTCTCATTTTTTGAAAAACGTATTAGGAATGGCGCGGCGGGGAGAAGCTTCAATTTAATCTGACGGATTCCTCGGCGTCGCCATCTCCGACTTGTTCTGCTTCTTTGGATCAGTCATCGGCATTGGGAGAGTTTAGGAATTCAGTGCGGTCATAATCGTAAATAGTGCGCCAAACGTGAACAGAACGGAGCAAACTAAGAATAAATAGCAAGCGATCCGAATTTCTTGTCGTCTCCCCCAGTAGTCCTGGAGATGATTGAAAACTTTCGCCTTCTCTGGTGTCACGTTACGTCGCGGCGCAGATGAGACCGAAAATCGAAGTATCCAGAATATATCGGGAACTGTCTTGAACGCTTGTAGAACTTCCCAGCCGCTCGCCCATTCCCATTGCCAGCGCTCCGCTACCTTGCATCGCTGGTGCGCCATCGGAAGTAGCCAACCAGCGCCGAATGCAAAAACAAAAACGCCGCAAATCCATAGAAAGCAGATCATCTGATGTGTCTTCGATTTATTTGCAGAACAGTCTTTATTACCCGGATTGGCATATCGCAGAAGGGCGACATCCGATCCGCTGTCATCGGATAGAGCCAAACGCTTTAGACCATGGCCGTCAACAAAATCCGACGATTCGGAGCCGAAGTGTGAAGCGGGAACTGAGGGAGATTCCGGCGATCTTCAGGAATTCCGGAGCAGTTGAATACGACCGTTTTCGCCATCCGGGTTTTCCAGCAGAGTCTTACTGGCGCTTGTTTGAATATGAGGACGATAGGATACCTTCTCCTTGTTGACCGTGACGTAAAAATTTCCCTGAAAAATCCGTTGCACTCGGACGGTGTGATGCGATCCGTAATTAGAGCCGGATGAGCTCGGATCAGAATCTGAAATGCAGTAAGATGAAAACCGCGAATTCCTGAAGGGATAAGCGAAGATCCGGGAAAATCGCCCGGCTCGCTTTTGTACGGCGAGCATTGATTCCGCAGGAGGGTGATGAACGGCGGGGCTGCCGTTTGACAGGAACCTGCTGCGGACGTAGATTTAATTAGAAGCCCCCCATTCGCACTGGAGGTGAAATTGGCGACTAAAAACAGAACCTACCAACCTTCGTCTTTCCGGAGTGAAGTCATGCGACGCAGACCGCCCGGGAAGGAAAACATCCCCATGCGAATACGTGCTGTGAATCATCTAACTGCCTGGAGCGGCGTCGCGTCCGGCCAAACTGAAAGCGAGGAAAATCCGATGCTTGCGAAATCACTGAAAGAGTATCTCGATGAACGGAAAGTGAGATACATCACCATCATTCATTCCCCGGCCTATACGGCGCAGGAGGTGGCCCACTCGGCGCACATTCCCGAAAGCGGATTGGCGAAAACGGTAATGATCATCATCGACGGCGCACTGGCGATGGCCGTGGTGCCGGCGAACCGGCGGGTGCGGTTGGAAGAACTGCAGCGGTTGACCCACAGCGACGACCTCCGGCTGGCGCACGAGGAAGAATTTAAAGACTACTTCCCGGATTGCGAACCCGGAGCCATGCCGCCCTTCGGCAATCTCTATGACATGTCCGTCTACGTCTCGCCGGAGTTGGCAAAGGAACCGGAGATGGTCTTCAACGCCGGCTCCCACACCGAGCTGATCCGAATGGGATGGCTGGACTATCGGGCCCTGGTGAAACCCTGCATGGCGGCATTCGCCGCGTGATAAGGAGTAACGACCTTATTGTCGTTTCTTCAATGTCTCTTCCGTACCGCACGAAGAGGGGGACAGTAAGGTCCCCGCTCCTTATTTCGTGATCTCTATCACCATCGCGCTGCACGGCGGCATGTCGGGAAGCGGGACGCCGCTCACGGAGAGCGCTTCGCGGGCGACGGTGGTGGACCAGGTGGAATCGAGGCGGTCGGTGAATTTCCAAGCGCTCTGATCGCTGCGGCCCATGAATTCCCATGAGTTCTGCAGGAGGCTGACATGGGCGCCGCGCAGCGTTTCGGTCGGACTGAAGTTAGAGACGATGAGGAACGACTGGCCGCTAACAGAGTCGTGACGGAGGAAGGCGTAGAGCCAGTGGCCGGAGGCGGTCTCGTCCCCTACCCGGCCGAACTTGGGGTTCTCCGCGTTGGCGTGATTGAGACCGTAGAACTCGCCGCTCACAAATGCCGGGGACTGGGTGGCGCGGATGAGCTTGCCATACCAATCGCGGAGGGACTTCTGATCGTCGCTGAGGCGACCGCCGTCGTATTTGCCGCCGTTCACCCACTTCGTAAACTCGGGCATCGACCAGTAGTCGAAGATGGTGGTGCGGGCGTCATCGCCACCGAAGCCTTCGGTGCCGGCGGCGGGCTCGCCGACTTCCTGGCCGCTGTATAACATCACCGCGCCGCGGCCCATGGCGAAAAGGACGGCGCTAACAGGCTTGCCGACTTTCATACCGACTCCGCCCCATACCTTCGGGCTGGCGATGCGGACTTCATCGTGATTTTCCGCATAGCGCAGGGAATGATGGAAACGCGAGCCGGTGAAGGTCAGCGGATCGAGGTCGTTGGTCCATTTCCCGCCGTCGTAGATGCCTTCGAGGACATCGTAGCTGGGATCGTCATAGACGGCATCGAATCCGGCTTTGATGAGCTCATCGAGGACGTGGCCGTCGGTGAGTTTCGCGGGGTCGTTGTCGTAGGCTTCGGCGGAGAAAAAGACGTCGGACTGACGGGCGCGGGCCTGCCTAACGGCCCAACGCCAGAATTCCATGGGCACCATGTGGGCCATGTCGCAGCGGAAACCGTTGACGCCCATTTTCTGCCAGTAAGCAAGGATCGCATCCATGGTGCGCCAGGTCTTCGGCACGGCAGTTAGGGCAGCATCGGGGCCGGGGAGCGTGGAGGTGTCACGGCCCTTGGTGAAGTCGTGGCCGTAGTTCAGCTTCACGGTTTCATACCAGTCGTTGATGGATGGAGACCATGAAATGACGTTGTTGCCGGTGACGCGGCCGAAGGTGGTTTCGGGAGCGAAGAGGCCGTTGCAACCGGGCATCGATGCGGTGGGCAGCTTGAGCGGCGGACCACCACCGGCATCGTGTTGGGCGAGGTAGTAGAAGTGGTTGTCGCGGTCGAAGAAGACGTCGTGGTTGTCGCCGGTGCCGAAGGTGAGTTCGGGTTTCACGTCGGACTGATAGGAGCGGGCGACGTGGTTGGGCACGAAGTCGATGATGGTCTTGAGGCCATGCGATTTGCAGCGGTCGAGCAGTGATTTGAATTCTTCAAGGCGCTTGTCCGGATCGACGGCGTAGTCGGGGCAGACGTCGAAGTAGTCCTTGATGGCGTAGGGGCTGCCGGCGATACCCTTGAGAATGTCCGGCGCGTCGGCGGGACGGTTCGGATAGGCGGTGCCGCTGGCCTGTTCGAGCACGCCGGTGAGCCAGACGTGGGTGAAGCCCATGGTTTTCAACGAGGTGAGCGCGGCGTCGTTGATGTCATTGAATTTCCCGCAGCCGTTTTCAGCGAGGGTGCCGTTGGTTTTCCGGGTCTCGTTGGTATTGCCAAAGGTGCGGACCATCAACTGATAGATCACGGGGCGGGTCGCGGCGAGGGCCTGGCTGCTGAGAGTCATCGCCGCCAAGACAACACCGAGGGAGAGGTTTTGCCAAGTCATGGTTCAGATCCGATCGGGCGTGGACTTGGTGGAATCGTCCTTGATGAGCAGGGTGAACCCGGCGGCGATGAGCATGCAGACGCCGCCGATGACCACCGCGGTGAGCCGGCTGACTCCCTCGAAATTTTCCATCACCCGGCTCAGCACGATGGCCACCAGGATCTGAGGGATGACGATGAAGAAGTTGAAGATCCCCATGTAAACACCCATCCGGTTGGCGGGCAGGGAGTTGGAAAGCATGGCATAGGGCATGGATAGAATCGATGCCCAAGCGATACCGATGCCACTGAAGCACACCCACTGAAGGATGGCAGGATTCCTTACCACCCCTACCCCGGCCAGCCCGAGTCCGCCGGCGAGCAGCGAGAAGAAGTGGATCCACTTGGCGGGGACAACGCGTCCGATCCAAAGCAACGCCATGGCGGCGAGAAAGGCGACGAGGTTGTAAACGGCGAAGCAGTTGTTCGCGAGGTCGATGCCGTCTTTGTAAAGTTTCGAGTGGGTATCGGTCGCGCCCATGATGTTGCGGGCAACGGCCACGCTGAAGAAAATCCACATGCAGAACAGACCCATCCAGGTGAAGAACTGGACGAAGGCGAGTTGCTTCATGCGCGGCGGCATTTGTTTGAGCGCATCGATGATTTCCGCAAGCCCGCTCATCTCATGCGGTTTTTCATCCGGAGAAGGCGGATGTTCCTTGGTGGAAATCACCGTCCACAGGACCGCCAGAATGAACACGACCGCCCCCACGCCGAACGCGACATGGACCGTCTGCGGGATCGCCTGACCGACGCCGGTTTCCGCACTCACGCTGCCGTAGTCGCGCAGCCAGCCGGGAAGCTTGGATGCGATCACCGCGCCCGCGCCGATGAAGACCGACTGCATGGCGAAGCCCACGGTGCGCTGTTGTTCCGGAAGCAGATCCGCGACGAACGCGCGGAACGGCTCCATGCTGACATTCACGGAAGCATCCAGAATCCATAACAGGCCCGCCGCCATCCAGAGCGCGCTGGAGTGCGGCATGATCAGCAGAGCCAGCGAGGCGAGGATCGCTCCGGCGAGGAAATACGGACGCCGCCTTCCCAACACGGGATGCCACGTCCGGTCGCTCATCGAGCCGATGATGGGCTGGACGATCAATCCTGTTAGCGGAGCCGCGAGCCAGAGCAGCGGCAGCGAACTCTCCTTCGCGCCGAGGTATTCATAAATCGAGGACATGTTTCCCATCTGCAGCCCCCAGCCGAACTGGATGCCGAAGAAGCCGAACGACATGTTCCATATTTGCCAAAACGAGAGACGGGGTTTTTCTGACATGAGAGTTTGATGGGTTTTCGAAATTGCAGAATAGCACCTGCGAATCCCCCCTCGGCAAGCTCCGGGATGTGATTGGAAACTTTTCCCGGTTTCAGGCGGATTTCCTTAAACCACTAGCGTTTATCGACATCCCTCTCGATTTTCTCCCGCTCTTCACGGACGACAGCGAGAACGTCATAGAGCGCGAACAACATCACCACGCAGGTCGCCACCGCGCATCCGCCCCACCAGAGAAGGACGTGCCACGGGTTGGACCAGATCCAGGCATCGATGATCCACAGGCCGACGGCGAGCATGCCGAGCGGGACCAACATCAGATAGACGAGCCACTTCCGGCGTTCCATGCGGTCGTGGAGGATCGCCCGGGCGAGGCCGGTGCTGCTGCTCCAGGGGCGTGGCTTGTTACCGGCCATGGTTCAAAAAAATCACGGCGTGCCCAACGGAGCGAGCGCGTTGATATACCATTCCCAAATCCTCCAGGCCCCGAACATCCAGGTGACGGCACCCATGGCGAGGAAGGGTCCGAACGGCAGTTGTTTGCCAAAGCCGATGCGCCCGATCAAGGCGGCGAGGATCGCGAAGATCGATGCGGAAAAGAGCGAGAAAAACACTCCGGTCCAACCGAAGAACGCGCCGATCATTCCCAACAGATGGACGTCGCCCATGCCCATCGCCTCGCGCGGGATCACGGCAGAGGTCGCCATGCCGTCGAGGGATTTGATTTTCGAAAGGTGGTGAATGGTGCCGTCGGGCAACTGAACTTCCATCTCGCGGATGATCAGGGAACCGCCGCCCACCGACTCGCCGCTCACGCGTATGTCCGTGGCTTCCACTAACAGACGATCGGTCTTACGGCAGAAGATATCCCACCACGCGATGCTCTCGCCATCGATGATAAACAGCATGGGATCGACGTCGTTTTCCGGTTCCTTCAGCGAGAATGCAACCGGCTTATCGAACTTGAGCGCCTTTTTGCCGAAGGCGAGTTTGCCGAGTTCGACGACGAGCCAGAGCCCGACGAAACCGGACGTCCAGCCGATGAAGCCGTGCTTGAGTCCGGAAAGCCAGTTTCCCGCTTCATTGCCGAGGACCGGCAATTGCGGCCACAAGGCGCACGCTCCGAGACCGACCACGGTGCCGCCCCATGTCAGCGTGCTCGGGATGATGAGATGCTCTGCATCGATGAAAGTGATGGAAACCAACAACGCAACGAGCACCCACAGGCAAGCCACGACCGGAACGGATTGTATGGCAAACAACCACCAGACGACGCAGAACAACACGGCCGTTAGAAGTTCGACCCCGAAGTAACGGAACGCGATGGGCGCATGACATTCCTTGCATTTCCCCCGCAACCACAGCCAACTGATGAGCGGAAAATTCAGCCACATCGGGATCGGGTTCTTGCACAGCGGACAGAACGATCGTTTAGGCTCGTTGACCGACATGCCGAGCGGCACCCGGTAGATCACCACGTTGAGAAACGATCCGATGCAGGCACCGAGGAGGAACACCGGGATAAACCAAATCCACGGTTCGAAAGGCAGGTTGAAGGGTGAGGTGAACAAGGTGCCGCCATTCAAGCCACAAGGAACGGCCTGCCAAGGAGAAAGCGACTCCCGGAAGTGGACGAACGGAAGAGTTTCAGCCGCAAAAAGGGACAAGAATCCGAAAGAAAAGAAGACGCCAGATGCGGAGGGGGTGCTTTTTTGAATTCCACCAACAAACCCCTTCTTGCTCCCCTTTTCGCCTTTTTGCGGCTGAAACTCTTACAAGGTTAGAATGACGGATGGAATTAACCCTTAAAATGCACATTGCGGGAGCGGGCGGAATCCGACCTAACACACCCATCCGCGAAGGCCGGGCCCGTTCACGACGCGGCATTTCCGCCCGGGGCACTATGGCCGAGACACTCGAAGGCGGCCGAAGAGCGACGGAGAATTCCCTCGCGGGATCGTAACGATGACCTCCTGGTTTCCTCCGGCATCCGCCTCCCCAAGGGTGACTCGCGGACTGGAGACGATGGCGACGGGTGTCCATGCTGTCATGTCGGATGAGTATTCGAAGACCTGCGAGGTGTCGGCTGCGGACGCCGCGAGACGGAGGAAGCTGAAGACGAGGTTCGCTCCGTTCGCCGAGGCGGTGGGAAGAATAGCGGACGAGGTGGCGCTCGGATCTCCCCTGAGGACATATTCGAGCAGGTTGGAGATGCCATCGCCATCGGGATCGGCGGACGCTCCTTTTTGAGCGAGGCCGGATTGATTGAATGACCAGCCGCGGAATCCGTCATCCGGTTCCGCCGAAACGACGAGGGCGTGATAGGCCAAGGTGGCGAAGAGTGGCTTTGCGCCGGTGAAGACGCCGTTGTCGGTCACGGAGACGGGTGAGTATGCCGTGGTGAAATTCGCGTTTCCGAGCTGGCCGTAGTAATTCGCACCCCACGTCACAATCGATCCGTCCGAGCAAATGGCAAGCGAGCTGCTGCCTCCGGACGCGACGCTGGATACAGTTTTCCCGGACAGATTCCCGCTAGTAATTACCTCAGCCGGCGTGTAGGCCTCCAAAGAGTTATTCCCCCGCTGGCCGGCATCGTTGGCTCCCCAGGTCACCACCGTGCCATCCGAGCACAGCACGGTCGGTGTGGAATGGGCGGCTTGTGAAAGCGCCACCACTTTCTTGCCCGCAAGAATGCCGGTCTGATTCACCGGAACGGGAACAGAGCTTTCCCGATAAGGGGATGTCAGCACGCCGAGCTGATAGGATGAATTCAGTCCCCAAGCGGCGAGCGTGCCGTCCGAGCAGAGGGCGAGGCTATATTCGAAACCCGCGCTGACCGCCACCACCGTTTTCCCCGCCAGCACTCCTGCGGTGGAAACGAGGACCGGGGACAGCCGGGCAGTGGTTGTTCCGTCGCCGAGCTGACCATGGATGTTGCCGCCCCAGGCGAGGACGGAGCCGTCCGAACAAACCGCCAGGCTGTGGTAACCGCCTGCGGCGACCGCGACCACCGATTTGGAGGCCAGGCTGCCGGTTAGGGAAACCATCACCGGCTCGGTGGGGGAGGTTGTGGTACCATCCCCCAATTGTCCATAGTAGTTGCTGCCCCAGGCCACCACAGAGCCGTCGGCACAAACGGCCAGACTATTCCCCGCGGCGGAGGAGATGCCGACGACTGATTTCCCAGCCAGCGCCCCGGTGGTTTTCACGGAAATAGGGACGGTGCTCAGGTTGATCCCACCCGCGCCGAGATTTTCCTTCCCTCCGCCCCATACGGCGACGGTTCCATCCGCGCACAATGCCACACTGCTGCTCGCACCGGAGGCGATGCCGGTGATGGTTTTCCCCGTCAGCACACCCATGTCGGCCATGGCGACGGGAGCAGGGACTTTCTGCACCAGACCCACACCGAGCTGCCCCGAAGCGTTGAGCCCCCATCCGGCAATGCTCCGATGCGCCCACTCCAGAACGAGGTCGTTGCCCGTTCCGCCGTAGTAGTTGGAGACGAAATGATAGATCCTGCCGCCAAAGGACAGGTCCACCGGCTGCCCTTGCGTTAGACCCGCGAAACGGCCGCTGATGAATTCGGGACCAGTCACCTCAATGACTTTCAGGTTTGTCCCGACGGGCGGAGCAAAGCTCAATGAGAACCCCGCATTCCAACCGGTAGCATCGAAACGTGTGTAGGCGCGCGCCGGATCCGCTGCCGACGCAAAAAAAGGATTCAGGTCCCCTCCGACGTGAACCGTGTAAGTGGTGGAGGTGGAGTCCTCGGCAGTGACTTTTACGAGGATTTCCTGGCCAGGCGAAACGGGGATGAGAGCGGTGGTGGTCCCGGAAGAGATGGCCGTACCGTTGACCTCCACCGTGGCGGTGAGATCGCGCGTCACAGGCGTGAGCGTGACGGAGGTGACGGACGGCGGAGTGCCGATGAAATAGTCCCGGCTGCCTGTCAAAACCAGCGGCAATGACGAACCGGC
Organism: Luteolibacter sp.; assembly: GCF_039920825.1. GTDB lineage: Bacteria > Verrucomicrobiota > Verrucomicrobiia > Verrucomicrobiales > Akkermansiaceae > Luteolibacter. Next base: position 9,109 of record NZ_JBDSCX010000064.1, read on the forward strand.
GGCATTAGCGACGAGGCCGGACAATCCGGAACTGGGAGAATACGCAGCGATCGAAACCACATGGGATGATCTGGACGATGCGGAAATCAGCACTTTGTCCGAAAGGACTCCAAAGCGATTCATCGCTCCGGGTGAGCTGCGGGGTTTGGTCGTTCCGTCGCCCAACTGGCCTAAGGTATTCGTGCCCCAGCTTGCCAATGTGCCATCCGAACATCCGGCGATGCTGATGGATTTTCCCGCACAGATGAATGAAACCGATTTTCCTGCAAAAACACCGGAAGTGACCGCCGCTATCGGCACGGCGCTCTGGACATTGCTGCCGTTCCCGAGTTGGCCGTAGGTGTTGGTCCCCCAGACCGCGATCGTGCCGTCCGAGCACAGCGCCAGACTATGGCCGTTTCCAGACTCCAAGCCGCTTCCAGCCACTGCCGAGACGATGGTTTTGCCGGACAAGACACCGGAAGACGCGATGTCAACTGGCAGACTCACCAACCCCGTGGTCCCATCACCAATCTGTCCGTTGGAGTTTCCTCCCCAGGCCACCATCGTACCGTCCGAGCAAAACGCCAGATTGTGGATGGTGCCCGCTTCGATCCTAGCCACAAGCTTGCCGGCGAAAGCCGCCGCCATCGCGCTTATTTCAACGGGCACCAACCGATTCTCCGTATCGCCCAAACCAAGCTGTCCCGGATAGTTGGAGCCCCATCCGAGCAGGCTACCGTCGGAGCACCGGGCGAGATTGTGGCTGCCCCCGGCGGAAATACCCACCACCATCCTGCCGGGCGGCAATCCCGAGAGATCCACCGCGACCGGTATGCGGCTGCTGCCGCCGGTTGTGCCGTTACCGATCTGACCGGAACTGTTCGAGCCCCAAGCCGCAACGGTGCCATCCGAGCACAAGGCGAGACTATGGGAGTATCCCGCGGACACCGCCACGACGGTTTTTCCGGCCAGAACTCCGGAGGTATCGACGGCCACCGGGACTCCTTGGTTGGTAACACTGTTTATTCCCAGTTGGCCGAATGAATTGTAACCCCAGGCGGCGATGGTGCCATCCGAACAAAGGGCGAGGCAATGGTTCCCTCCCGCGGACACGGTGAGAACGGTTTTCCCGGTCAACACGCCCCGATCCGTCATGGCGGTCGCTACCAGATTTTTGGCGTCAAACGGAGGCTGCTGGCTGCCTTTTTGCAAAGTTCCAAACAAGCTCGCCCCCCATGAAATGACGTCACGCAAATGCCACTCCAGCACCAGATCATTGCCATCGCCGCCATAGTAGTTCACGACCCAAAGGCGGCCTCCTACGGAAATGACCTGGCCTTGTGCCACCCCGGAGAATTCCCCTGAGATTGGGCTAAGACCCGTATTGTTGATGATCTTGAGGCCTGTTCCGGGGGACGGAACAAAGTCCAGCGACGCGTTCAGCTGCAATCCGGCGGCGGCAAACGCCGGACAAGTCAGGCCGGAGCCCGATGGTCCGTGGATAACAGTCGTTAGATCCTGGGACCACTGGATCGCGACGGTCCAAGTGTCGGACGACTGACCGTCTTCCGAGGTGGCCACGATGGTGACGAGCGGGGTTCCCGGTGCAATCACCGCGCTCGACGCGCCGGAATTGACGGCGACGCCGTTGACCGTGATCCGTGCCGCGGAGTTGCGTGCCACGGGTGTAACCGTGAGCGGGATTCCCGACTTCTCCGACACACTTGCCACGTAGTGACTCAATGCGGCCGAGAATCCGTAGTCCAGCGTGCCGGTGCCCAACTTCAGCTCGGCCAATTTTGAATCGCCGGACAGCGGTGCCGCCGCCACGGCCACGCTATGAACTCTACCGCCGGCTCCGGACACGAATTTTCTGCCTGAGAAATCCCCGGTCATCGAGATCGCCACCGGAACCAGGCTCGCCACATCGGTACTGTTCCCGAGCGTGCCTTCATTCACGCCACATGCGGCAGCGGTGCCATCCTTGCAAAACATGAGACTGTGGTTGGCGCCACCGGTCGCGCTGATGACGATTTTCCCGGCCAGAGCGCCGCTGGTATCCATCGCAACAGGCAGGCTGCTGTTGACCGTGCTGTTATTTCCCAACTCGCCATCGGCATCGTTCCCCCATCCAGCCACGGTGCCGTTGGCACAAACGACGAAACTGTGCGCCGATCCCGCACCAATGGCCACCCGCTTCCTACCTGCGAGCGCTCCGGTGTCGGCCGTGACGACAACAGGAACACTACTGTTCGTCGTAGACCCGTTCCCCAACTGCCCATACGAGTTTTCTCCCCACGCGACAACGACACCGTCCGAGCACAACGCGAGACTGTGGGAATAACCTGCGGCGATACCGACGACGGTCTTCCCCAAAAGCGCTCCTTCGGTTTTCACGGCCACCGGAACGCCGCTTCCCAAGGTCGTCCCACTGCCAAGCTCGCCGAAAAAATTCACGCCCCACGCCACCACCTTGCCATCCGAGCAAAGGGCCAGGCTGTGGCCAGACCCGGCTGCAATTGCCACCACCGTTTTGCCAGCAAGAGCTCCGGCCACCGATACCGCCACCGGAACATTGGTGTAACCCAGCACACCGGTGCCGAGTTCGCCATCAGAGTTGGCACCCCATGAGACGACCGTGCCATCCGAGCACAAGGCGAGGCTATACGAGTTTCCCGCAGCCACCGCCACAACCGTTTTGCCCAAGAGGGCGCCACTGGCATCCACCGCCACCGGCAGACCGTGGTTTTCCCAGCTCCCGTCGCCGAGTTCTCCGTTATTACCTTTGCCCCATGCCACCACTTTCCCATCCGAACAGAGAGCAAGGCTGTGATCCACACCGGCAGCGACGTGCAGGATGGTTTTCCCGGCAAGAACTCCCGCCTGACTGACAGGAACCGGCTCAAGGCTTTTGCCTCCAGAGACAGATGGGGTGCCAAGTTGCCCATAGTCGTTAAATCCCCACGTCCACGCTTCCTGATGGGCCCATTGCAAAACCAGATCATTGCCAGTCCCGCCGTAATAGTCGGCCACAAAGCGATAGATAAGCCCCGCGTAGGTCAATTTCAGCGTCTGGCCTTGCGCCAGATTGGAGAACCGGCCGGAGATGAAGCCAAGCCCCTTGTTCTTCACGAGCATCAGGTTTGTGCCCGCAGGCGGCGCGAAACCCAGAGTGATCTTCACCTTGTTTCCCGTAGCCGTGTAGTCGGAAACCTTCACCGGCACGACGGTCGCGGAGGTAAAATCCGCCGTGACCGTGGCCGCCGTGGCGGAGACGCAGAGCATCGCCGGGATCAAGGCGGACAGCGCTTTCCACAGGAAATGCCCCCTCCGCAGGATCGGAACGGGGCGGGGATTTCCGGAGCAGAAAGGGACAAGGGTGCGGGTGAGCATGGCAGGGAGTTAGTCGCTGATAGAGTGACTGGCAAGGTCGATTTGACGAACGCATCGGGCCTCTGGACGGCTGGAACTTTGGAGTGCGGCAGCGCTACGCCGTTTCGAATTCTTCCGGAGCAAAGTGGAAATGCCTTCCCGCTCCTGCTGCAACCAAACGGGCGTCATGCCGCCGCAGTCCAAAGCAGGAGAGTTAGCCCGGCCGGAAGCCAACTTAACACACCCCTCGCCGGGACTCACTCCCGTCCGGCAACCGGTCGTTATGGCCGCGAAATCCTCAGGCGGCCGAAGAGTGTCGCGGAATCTCCTCGCGGAATCGTCACAGTGACCTCCTGATTTCCTTCGGTATCCACATCCCCAAGGGTGACTCGCGGCCCGGAGACAATGGCGATGGGTGTCCATGCAGTCATGTCGGATGAGTATTCGAAGACCTGCGAGGTGTCGGCTGCGGACGCCGCCAGACGGCTGAAACCGAAAGCGATGCCCGTTCCATCCGCGGAGGCGGTGGTATGAATGGCGGACGAAGCCGTGGCCGGATCACAGCGCAGGACGTATTCGAGAAGGTTGGAGGCGCCCGAAGCGGCTTTCGCGGAGGGACCGGCTGGATTGAAGGATGGTTCGGGAGCGCTGTCATCCGGATCCGCCGAAACGAGGAGGGCATGATAGGCCAAGGTGGCGAAGAGCGGTTTTCCACCGGTGAGGACGCCGTTGTCCGTCACGGGGACGGGTGCGGAGGAATAGGTAAAATCCTCGTTTCCAAGCTGGCCCTGCTGGTTGTCTCCCCATGTCACTACCGATCCGTCCGAACAGATGGCCAGCGAGCTGCTACCGCCGGACGCGACGCTGGACACGGTCTTCCCGGTCAACTCTCCAGTCGTGGTAACCACAGCTGGCTCGGAATATTGAAAACCGGTGTTTCCCCGCTGGCCGTAGCTGTTTTCTCCCCACGTCACTACCGTGCCGTCCGAGCACAGCACGGTCGGTGTGGAATGGGCGGCTTGTGAAAGCGCCACCACGGTCTTGCCTGCGAGAATACCAGTCTGATCAACGTGCCTTGGAACCCAGCTTTCATGGCCGTCATTAAACCCCGCTCTTCCCCAAACGGCCAGCATGCCGTCCGAGCAAAGTGCGAGGCTGTATTCCAAACCGGCGCTGACGGCCACCACGGTTTTTCCGGCCAGCACGCCGGCGGTGGAAACGAGGACCGGCGCATCTCTCTCCACATTCGTCCCATCACCAAGCTGGCCGCGGGGGTTTCCGCCCCACGAGAGCACGGAGCCGTCCGAACAGATCGCGAGGCTGTGGTAGCCGCCCACCGCGACCGCAACCACCGACTTGGAGGCCAGCGCCCCCTTGAGGGAAACTTTCACCGGCTCGGCGGGAGTGTTCGTGGTGCCGTCTCCCAGCTGGCCACGGTCGTTGGCTCCCCACGCCACCACGGAGCCGTCCGTGCAAACCGCCAGCCCGCTGCCCGAGGCGGCGGAAATGCCCGCGACGGATTTTCCGGCGAGCACGCCGGTGGTTTTGATGGAAATGGGAACGGAACTCTGGCTGGTCCCACCCGCGCCGAGAGCCCCTGGGATGTAGCCCCATACGGCTACGGTTCCGTCCGCGCACAATGCCGCGCTGCTGCCTGCGCCGGAGGCGATGGATGTGATGGTTCTGCCACTCAACACCCCCATGTCGGCCATGGCGACGGGGGCCGCGATGAGCTGCTGCGGACTGACGCCGAGCTGCCCTGCGCCATTGTCTCCCCAGCCCGCGATGCTCCGGTGCGCCCACTCGAGGACGAGGTCATTGCCCGTCCCGCCGTGATAGTTGGCGACAAAGTGATAGGTCTTGCCGCCGAACGGGAGATCCACCGTCTGACCCGGGGCCAGATTCTTGAAACGGCCGGTGATGAAGGACAGGCCGGTGATGTCGATGACCGTCAGGTTGGTCCCCACGGACGGCGCGAAATCCAGCGAGACGGTTAGACCCAGGCCGGTGGCGTCGAACGCCACCTTCGCCAGCCCGACGTCCGAAGCTTGATGGAGCACGATGGCTTTATCCCGCGACCACTGCAGCGCGACGTTCCAGGTGGCGGACGACAGGCAGCTCTCCGAGGTGACCACGATGCTGACAAGCGGAGTGCCCGCTACGATGATCCCGCTCGGCGAGCCGGAGCTGACCGGCATGCCGTTGACCGTGATCCGTGCCTTGGGATCCCGCACCACTGGCGTGAACCTGAGAGGGATCTCCGATTTCACCGACACACTCGCGACATAATGACTCATCGCCGGCGAAAATCCGTATCCCAGTGCACCGGTGCTCATCGACAGTCCGGCGAGCTGGGAATCTCCGGAAAGCGGCACGGCGACCACGGCCAGGCTATGGGATAGGCCGCCTGCGCCGGATAGAAATTTCCTTCCTGAGAAGTCTCCGTCCATCGCGATCGGCACCGGCACCAGACTCGACGCCTGGGTGCCGTTTCCAAGTTCGCCGGAGGAATTCGAGCCACACGCGGTGGCCGTGCCGTTCGTGCTGAACAACAGGGTGTGGTGATAACCGCCCGTCACGCTGGCGACGGTCCTTCGGCCAACCAGGCCGGAGGTGCTGATCGCGGATGGAATGCGGTTGTCGCCCATTTGATTGTTGCCCAACTCGCCGTTCAAATTTCCCCCCCATGCAAACGCCTGGCCGTTGGTGCAAACGGCGAAACTCTGCGCCGCTCCCGCGCCGATCGTCACCGGTGGTTCGCCTTCCACGGCTCCCTCGGTGGGAATCACGAGCACCGGCACGCTGCTGTTCACCTTGGTGCCATTCCCCAGTTGGCCGGATGAATTGTCACCCCACGCCACAATGGTGCCGTCCGAACACAACGCGAGGCTGTGGGAATACCCGGCGGCGATGCCCACTACCGTCTTGCCCAACAGTTCTCCGCCTGCCTTCACCAGCACCGGCACTCCGCTCTTCACCGTTTTCCCGTTGCCCAGTTCGCCGGAGCTGTTGAGTCCCCACGCCACGACCTTGCCATCCGAGCAAAGCGCGAGGCTGTGTGAATGTCCTGCTGCGATTGCCACCACGGTTTTTCCCGCCAGCACCCCGCTCCGCGATACCCTCACCGGTACATTGCTGCCATCCACGTCGGTGCCGAGTTGCCCGCCCTCGTTGGAGCCCCATGAGGCGACGGTTCCGTCCGAGCACAGCGCCAGGGCGTGCGCTTCTCCCGCAGCCACCGCCACCACCGTCTTGCCCGCGAGCACGCCACTGGAATCCACCCGCACCGGCAGCGGTTGATTTTCCCAACTCCCATTGCCAAGCTCTCCACGGAAGCCGTAGCCCCATGCAGCCACCACGCCATCCGAACACAGTGCTAGGTTGTGGTCCCCGCAGGCAGCGGCGTGCAAAATGGTTTTCCCTGCAAGAACTCCCGCCCGGCTAACAGGAACCGGCACGGTATTGTAGTTCTGGGGAATGGTTTGAGTGCCGAGCTGGCCTTGATCGTTGTATCCCCAGGCCCACAGTTCCTGATAGGCCCAGTGCAGGACGAGATCGTTCCCAGTCCCGCCGTAGTAGTCCGCCACAAATCGGTAGGTGATGCCGCCGTAGGTCAATTTCATTACACGGCCCTGCGCCAGATTGGAAAAACGGCCTGCGATGAACCCGGCTCCCTTGTTTTCGATCACCGTCAGGCTTGCCCCGGTGGATGGCGCGAAGCCGAGTGTGACCTGCAGCTTGTCCCCCGCCGCGTCGTAGCTGGAAACCTTCAGCGGCACGGAGGCTGCGGTCTTGAACGCCGCCGTCACCGTGGCCGCGGTCGCGGAGACACATAGCATCGCTGGGAGCAGGCCGGACAGCGCCTTCCGCAGGAAATTGCACCTTCCCGGCAAAGGAACGGAGTGAAATGAAACAGGGCTGCGGGTGGGCATCGGCGGGGAGTTAGTCGCGGATAGATGCACTTGCAAGGTCGATATCCGGTGATGTGAGGCGATGGAGGGCTGTCCAAAGTTGGAAAATTGGCCCTTAAAATGCAGATGCCGGGGGCGAGCGGAATCTTGACGCCCGCCACCATCCTATTTTCAAATCCCTCATGAGCCAAACCTCGCTGACTGCTGCCGAACTGTCCCCCATCGTCGCCGCCCTCGCGGAGGAAAACCGTGCATTCATGGAGACCTACCCGGGTGAGTCGGACCGGCGGCAGGCGGTGCATACGGTTTACGGCGGGGCGCATCTTTTCAAGGCGGATTCGACCGGGAAACTCGGCGTCGTGGCGTTGCGCTCGCTGAAGGATTTCGCGCCGGATCCGGCGGAGCTGGCGCGGGTGTTGGGAGCGGATTGGGAGCCGGCGTTTGCGGAAAAGCTTTATGCGCGGATTGTCGAAAAACTCACCCGCGAGCCGGTGGAGGACTTCCGGTTGGATTTCGAGGACGGCTACGGCAACCGCGTCGATGCCGAGGAAGACGGTCACGCCGAGGAAGGCGCGCGGCAGGTCGCGGCGGGACTGGCGGCGGGGACCTTGCCGCCGTTCATCGGCATCCGGATCAAGCCGTTCAACGAAGACCTGCGGGAGCGTTCGATGCGGACGCTGGATATTTTCATCACCACACTGGTAAGAGAAACCGGCGGCATGCTGCCACCAAACTTCGTGGTCACGCTGCCCAAGGTGCAACTCGCCGCCCACGTCAGCGCGGCGGCAAATCTACTCTCGGTGCTGGAGAAAAAACTCGGCCTCGCCAATGGCAGTATCCCGATCGAGCCGATGATCGAAACGCCGCAGTCGATCATCGACCGGCACGGAAATTGTCCGTTGCTGGCGATCGTGAAAGCGGCGGAAGGCCGCTGCCATAGCGTGCATTTCGGCGTTTACGACTACACCGCGTCCAGCGGGATCACTGCGGCCTATCAGGCGATGGGTCATCCGACCTGTGATTTCGCGCGGGCCCACATGATCGTCTCCTTGGCGGGAACCGGCGTCCATCTATCCGACGGCGCGACGAACATCCTGCCGGTCGCCCCGAACCGCGGCGAGGGACTGACGGCGGAACAAATCGCCCATAATTTCGCAGCCGTCCACGGAGCTTGGAAAATGGGCTTCGACGACAACATGCACTCGCTGGTCAACGGGATCTATCAGGGATGGGACCTGCACCCGGCGCAATTCATCGCGCGCTACGCCGCGGTTTACAGCTTCTTCCTGCAAGGCCTGGAAGCGGCATCCGGGCGGTTGAAGGCGTTCGTGGAAAAAGCCGCGTTGGCCTCGTTGTTCGGCGACGTGTTCGACGACGCTGCGACCGGACAAGGGCTGCTGAATTTTTTCCTGCGCGGCATCGCCTGCGGCGCGATCACCGAGGCGGAGGCGCTGGAGACGGGACTGACGTTGGAAGAAATCCGGTCGCGGTCGTTCTATCAGATCCTGACCGGGCGGCGGGAGCGGGCGGAATAAATTCCGCGCTCAAATTATTTCGCGAGTTCAAAATCAGCGGCCTTGAGGCCTTTCTTGTAGCCGTTGAACTCGTAGCGGTTCGGCTGATAGTCGCCGACCAGCGTGACGTCCGTTTCCTTGGGAATCTCGATTCCGACACCCCAGAGGACTCCATTGATCACCATGCGGCGGAGGCCCGGATTCACGAGATCGGTGGCGGCTCCCATCGTGGTGCAGAGGATCTTGTTGGTTTTTCCCGCGCTATTTTTGACCTCGCGATGCCATGCGATGGCCATCATCGGCGAGTTGATGTCCTGCTTCTGTTTATCGGAGGCGCGTTGCTTCTCATAGGCGGCGGGCTCGTCGGTCGGGTTCATGCCTTTAAGCACCTGGCCGCGGAAAAGGATCGCGGCGTCGGCGGGCGGATAGGCTTCATAAACATCGGAATCGACGAAGACGTCGCTGACGCCGCGAAGGATGGGATCCTTCACCGCGCCGGGCTCGACGATGGCACGGGTGGCCTCCACCTTGTGCTTGCCCCAGTGGTTGACCCAGCCCTCGCCGAGGACGTTTTTGCCGTAGCTGTTATATTGCTTGAAGGCGCTGGTGTCGGGAAGTTGGAACGAGTGGGTGCTGGTGCGGATTCCCACGACCGGCACGCCACGCTGGATCGCGTCGTCGAAGTGCTTCATGGCCTCGTCCGACCATTTCCGGAAGCGCAGCGAGGTGACGATGGCATCGGCGGAATCGAGGGCTTCCGGCTTGCCGAGGCTGGCTCCGTTGTTGGGATTGATCGTGCTATCGGGATCAGTGGAGAAGAGAACGGTGCATTGGAAACCGAGGTGCTGGCTGAGGATTTTCGCCAGCATGGGCATGGCTTCCTCGGAGCGGTATTCCTCGTCGCCAGCTAACAGCACCACGTGTTTCCCGGCTCCCGGTCCCTTCCCTCCCGGGTAGGAAACCCAGCCGATTCCGGATTCCGAGTGAGCAGGCATGAGGGTGGCGAGAAGGGACAGCCCGAGGGCGGCAATGGATTTTTTCATGAGGTGGTTTTACCAATCCTCCACGGCCGATCTTTCGCGGCAAGGAAAACCGGCGGTCAGGGAGGATCCCTAACAATGGTGGCGCGAGGCGGTGGCGAAGGTGGGATTTCCTCGTCCAACACCGGAGGCGCAACCGGTTTCGGCACATGATCTTCAACAGGTGCCTTTTCGAGCGGCTGGGATTTGGCAGAAACGTCCGTGGACTCTCGCCTGGCCATCGGACCGGAATCGCCGCCGAAGCGTTTTTCAAGAAGCTCGTAGCCCTTAATGGCCGCGTATATCAGGATGCCGGAAAGCGCCAACGCGCTAACGGCGGCCATCCAGCCGCGGGATGATTCGTGTGTGGGCTTTCTCACCTGGCTTTGGGAACGTCCGCCCTGCCATGATGACTGCACCGTGTCACCCGGTTGAAACAAAACGGGCTCCAGCGCATCCAGCCACTCGCCCGCGTCCACTTTTAGAAAACCGCTATACTGCGACAGGAAACTCCTGGCATAGGTGGGACTGGAAAAAACCGAGAAGTCCCCGTCTTCCAAGGCCTCGACCACCGTACGCGGAATACGGGTTTGGGAAACCACATCATCCACCGCCAAGCCCGCGTTTTCGCGTGCCTCTCGCAGCCGTTCCCCCATCTGATCCGAAATTTCGTCCACGCTTCCTTCGGCGATCATACTTTAGCGAGCGGCTTCCGCAAGCACCGGCCCATTGCGATTTGACGAAGTCGCGATGAGCCTTCACAGTCCGCCGCGATGTCCGATATGAAGCATGTGCTGTTTGTTTGCACCGGGAATACGTGTCGCAGCCCGATGGCTGAAGGCCTCTTCCGGTTGGCGGTGAAGGAGCTGGAAGGATTTGAAGTGAGTTCGGCCGGCATCGCCGCGTCCAAGGGTGCGCCGTGCAATCCGGAAACGGCGATTCTTTTGAAAAAGCGCGGCACCGGCCTTGAAGGGTTCAGCAGCCGGATGGTATCGGACGAAATCCTCGCCAAGGCGACCCACGTTTTCGCGATGACACAAGGGCATTTGCAAACTCTGGAAGCGCGCTTTCCGCAGCACTCGGATAAATTCTATCTGGTCTGCGAGTTCGTGGAAATCCCCAACGAAGGAATCGGCACCGACGTCCCCGACCCGATCGGTCTCGGACGCCGGGCCTACGAGGAAGTCGCCGAAATGTTTGATGCGGCGATCCCGTCGATCATCGCCTACATCGACCAGACGTGGAAACCGGCCGAGTAAGGTCTCAAACCATGCCGAGTTTCATCCGGCCTTCTTCGGAAATCATTTCCTGATTCCAAGCAGGGTCCCAAACGAGCTCGACCCGGGCATCGTCGATGCCATCGATGGTCATGATCTTCGCCTGGGCGTCTGCAGCGATCACCGGGCCCATCCCGCAACCAGGAGCGGTCAACGTCATCTTCACGGCAACGATTTTTTTCCCTTCGGATTCTTCGATGATGCAGTCGTAAACGAGGCCGAGGTTCACGATGTCCACCGGAATTTCCGGATCGTAAACGCCTTTGAGCTGACTCCAGACCTGCTCTTCAAGCGGCGCGTCCTTGAGCCGGATGACCTCCGCCTGCTTCTTGACTTCCTCTTCAGGGTTCACTCCGAGCGCATCCGCATCCTGCGAAGAAATGCGCGCAAGTCCTTGAGATGTAGCGACTGTGTAGGTTCCACCGAGGCGCTGGGTGATGAAAACCGCCGTGCCGGCAGGGAGCGAAAGCGTATCGCCGCTGGGGATCTGAATGGCGGCGACTTCGCGGGTGAGCTTGATTTCCTCGTGCATGCGCGGAGTTAAAACCAGCACCCCGCCGACGGCAAGGGATGAGTTTTTTGATAAATGATCATTAAGTGTGGGCCAGATAAGGAAAAATGGCGGATTATCCCGGCAGGCAGGAACCGCCCATGAACCAACCACGATCCAAGATCGAGACCGCGACGATTCCCCAATTCACCACCGGATTGGGACAGGATCAGAGCGGCGAGGCGGTGGCATTGATCGAACGGATGGCCAAGGAGGACGGCTCGGCCCTCACCGAGTTGCATGAAATGTGGAGTCCGATTTTACTCGGAGCAGCCTGCCGGATGCTGGGCGACCGACGCGAGGCGGAAGAAGCGGTGCAGGATACATTCGTCCGCATGTGGCATCGGTCCGTGGACTACGATCCGAAGCAATCTCCGCCGTTTGTCTGGGCCTTCGCCGTGATGCGCGGCTATTGTATCGACCGGTTGCGTTATCGCCATCGCGGCAAACGGGATTCCTCGCGGGTGGTGCCGATCCATCTGCACTCGGTGCCTGAGGAACTCGAGGACCCGCGGGTCATGGCACTCGACGATTGGCGGCGCGTCCGCTCCGCCCTGAACATTCTTGAAAAGGAAGAACGTCGATGCCTGGAGCTGGCAATTTTCCTGGAATACACCCACTCGGAGATCTCCGCGCATTTGGGAACTCCTCTGGGGACGGTGAAAAACCGACTCCGCCGCGCTTTGGAAAAAGTGCGCAACCAACTATCACGCCATGAATTCTGATCCACACGAGAGCGCCGCCTGGCGAACCTTTGGCATGCTAGACGCCGACGAGGCCGCCGGTTTCGACGAGACCATGCGCCATGATCCGGAGCTGAGAGATGCTTATCGGGAAATGGATTGTCTCGCCACCGCCATCGCGGTCACCGCCACGGTTCCCGTCGCGCCGCGGGCGGGCCAGCTCGAACGGTTGCATGCAAGACTCGGCCTCAATGCTTCGAAACGCACGAACTGGTTTGGCATTTCCGGTTGGGCTGCCGCCGCCGCTCTTGCCATGATTCTCATACTCGACCGCCATCCGGCCCGAGTTACTACCGTGGCTGAAATCCAACGAGGCGATTCTGTTCCTGCCGTCTCCGTAGAGAAGCATACCATGGCGGCGGAATCCAATCCCACCGAGGAAAATGACTCCGACGTCGCCCGGAAAACAGATCCCCAGCAGGACATGGCGCAGGTCACCGGTTCCGAAGTGGATGGCAAGGCCGTCGCCAAGGTGGAAACGAAACGGCTGATCCAGGAAATCGAAGTACTCCGCGACAAGCTGGAGAATTTCCAAGAACGGGACCGCAAGCGATTCGAAGCCGTGGACGGGATGGCCTGGCCGATCGTGATGCGGATGGTTCCTCCGGGAACTAACGGCGAGATCACCGGCAACCCGCTGCTGAGCACCGAAGAGCCTCCGATCACCGCGATGTTAGGCGACGCTCTCACCGCATCCAACATGGCGGTTCCCAACTACGCGCAGAACGTCACGCGGGGCGGGGAACTGGCCAAGCCCAAAGTCGATCCCTCGGCGATTCCGATTTATGATGCGGCCCGCGACACCGGCACGCTGGTGGTAAACAATTTGCCAGCCAAGACTGCGTCGGAAAGTTATAATTTATGGGTCAGGACCGAGGAAGGCGGTAATCCCGTTTACGTCGGACGGCTTCCCGAATCCAGCAATCTGCAGACGGAATCCTTTGACTTCAGTCTCGGTTCCACGGCGATCGTGCCGTCCGGTTTCGTCCTCACCAAGGACACAGGAAGCGAGCCGGTCACTCCGTCCGTGGATAATACGATTCTTCAAGGACCGCACTGAGGTCCGATACCTTTGAAGATTCAGCCCCGAGGAGGGGAGGACTCCGATCCGCCCCAGCCTATGAAAAGCCAATGATTCGAGGGACAGCCGCAATGCATCGGCTTTCCACGGGCACGGAGATTCGGAATGGGAGCAACGCGGACACGGCCGGAGCCAAATCACCGCTCTCCTGTTCCCCTAGGCACCAACCTGCAATCTGGACAAAGGAACCAACTTTTGGCCAACGGTCTACGCGGGGTTGGGTATCGGGCTTGAGTCGTCTGCCCAGCAGTGCGCGACGCTCTGCTCGTACCGTAGCGGCCCCGCTCCTCAGAGGGGTTATGCTGACTCCGCGTGAAATGAATTTGCCTACGGACCAGCCAGTCCGGGCTGCGCCATTTTTCACCAGGTCTGCTAGACTCTGGATCCGCGCTCCAATTCACTCCGGCTTCAGCCGGGGAGACTTCTTGCCGAGGACCATCACCTCGCGTTCCTTGCGGAGACCGTCGTTGATTTGTTTCAACCACGCGGCATCCACCTTGGGGATGCGGTCGTAGGTGAGGAGGCCGTTGATTTCGTGTTCCACGTCGCTGGTCTGGGTGTAAACGGCGGCGGAGAGGCCGGCTTCCCGGAGTTGCAGCATGTGGTTGATGGTGCGCTGGTAGCGGCTTTTCCATTCGTCCAGCGATGCGGGCAGGCCGCCGTATCCCCAGTTCTTCGCATCCGCGTCCCACAAGTGGTCTTTCATGGCGAATCCGTGGCCGCCCATTTCTCCGCAGACCTTGATGAAGTCCTTGAACCGCTCGTCCCGCAGCGGGAAATCGGGGTCGGGATAGTTGTGGGCGGAGGCGATGTCACCGGCCGGCCAGAAATTTCCACCGGAGGCGAGGCAGACAAGGCGGGTGGGATCGTATTCCTTGGCCATCTTGCCGATCTCCATACTGTCGTGCTGGCCCCAGGCTTCGTTGAAGGGGGACCAAATCAAAACGCTAGGATGATCGCGCAGGTGATCGACCATCGCCTTGTATTCGGTGATCCACTGCTGTTTGGCGGTCTCCGGCCAGATGGCATCTTTCGGGTCCGAGGCGAGGCGAGTCCATGGCGGGCTGGAGCCTTGCGGCGCGTCCTTTTCCCACATGCCGGCGCTGACCTGATCTTGCCAGACGGCGAGGCCGAGGCGGTCGCAATGATAGTAGTAACGGGCAGGCTCGACCTTGACGTGCTTGCGGACCATGTTGAATCCGGCGGCTTTGATGAACTTGAGATCGGATAGCATCGCCTCGTCCGAAGGCGGAGTAAGCAGTCCATCCGGCCACCAGCCTTGGTCCAGCGGGCCTAGCAGGAAGATCGGCTTGCCGTTCAGGGCGATTTGCAGGTTGCCTTGGGCATCGCGCACCTTGCCGACGGCTCGAAGGGCGGTGTAGGATTGCACAGTATCGATAACCTTTCCGCCGCCATCCAGCAGCTCCACCTTCAGGTCATACAGATCCGGCGTTTCCGGCGTCCACCACCTCGGTTCCGGGATTTCAATGGCCAGCTTGTCGCCGCCAGTTCCAACAGCCACTTCCTTGCCACCGAAGGAAACGGATACCCGAAAACTCTCTCCACTCACCGGCGTCCCGCCAAGCCTCGCCCTAATCTTCAAGACAGGGGCATAGGCATCCTGCCTGTTCTTCATGCTCTCCCCTCCACCCTCATGATTCTGGACTCTGGCTTCTTTGTTCTCTTCCCCACCGCCATCCGGCGTCTCTCCTCTTCCTTGATTCTGGTCTCTGGCCTCTGGCTTCTCATCTACGACCACTGTCTCAAAATCCAATTCCTCAACAAACCGCTCCGGCACCTGCTCCAGCCACACCGTCTGCCAGATCCCCGTCACCCGGGTGTAGGTGATGCCACCCGGCTTGAGCGCCTGCTTGCCTCGGAGCTGCCAAGCTTCCGTCGCGTCATGCACGCGGACCACCAGCTTGTTCCCGGCGGCGGCTAGAGCCGGGGTGATATCGAAGGAAAACGGCGTGTTGCCGCCGATGTGCCTGCCGACCTCCTTGTCATTCACCCAAACCGTCGTTTCGTAATCGACCGCCTCGAAGTGCAGCAAGGTCCGCTCTCCGGCGATGACTTTCACCGACAGGTTGCGCTGATACCACAACGCCTGATCCGGCTCAATCAACCTGCCGACGCCCGACAACGACGATTCCGGACAAAACGGCACCAGGATTTTTTCCATCAGGAGTCGCGACCTTACTGTCGCATCTACCTCTTCCTTTCCTCCCACCGCATAACTCCAAAGCCCATTCAAATTCGTCCAATTCTTCCGCTGGAGCTGAGGACGCGGGTATTCCGCCAAAACCGCTGCTGGATCCAGTTTCGTTCCCCAAGGCGTCAGCATTTCACCGGAAACAGATGTCCGTTCCGCCATCGCAGGTTGAAAGGAGAGGAGCAGAGGCAAGAGAGAATACGGTTTCATGGGGGATGACGGCTTACAAAGAAATTTTGAATAGAAAGTGACCTGAATGCATGTTAGTCGGGACCTGCCGACTGCACCTGGCGATGTTAGTCGCAACTGCCCTGCCGATTTTCGTGTTAATCTCCAAGCTCTTCGACTAAACCCACTATCTCTTTCTCAGATTCAAAAACTTTTACGATTACTCTGATTTCACCATGCTCCCTTTTCACCTGACGAATCCATAAAGTAGATTCCTCTGAATCGCGGATCATATTGTATATATTTCGAATTTCTAAATTATCCATCCGCTTCCACTCACCCCCGGACAACCACCTACTCAAAGTGCTCGCAGAATCAATTTCTGGCAACTTTTCAAAGCCCGGCAAAACCTTATTCTTCACGTCGGACCAAGCATTTATATTGATAACTCCGGAATACCTAATAACCCAAATTGCAGTCAAATCCGCCCCGGGAGCAACCCACGTAATTTCACGCCTTTGATTACTACTTACAGCGCTATCAAGAATTCCTTTAAACTTGACAAAAGAACTATTTTCTAAATTTTCATTTCCCCGCTCGCACGAAGCGCAACAGATCAACGGAATAAGAATAAGAGCTAAATTTTTAAACAATTTTAATATTATTCTCATGGATCGATCTTAGTTGGAGCATTTCCTTTTACCCACTTTATGTGTTCAACCCGTTTTCCGCTAACTCTAAATTCTTTGGCTAAACCAACTCGACTCATGTGGTACCATGTACGATCGGTAACGCCCGGCCCCGCGAAATCCTTATAAAGGTTACCCTTGTCCTCAAAATTATAAACGTCATCAATTCGTGTTTTATATATATAATGAATTATTGTTTCTCCATTCACCGAATCACACCACATTTTACCCTCGTTTCCATAGTAATAATTGTTTAGCGCGTAATGCACGTAGTCAGACTCAGGACCCTGCAACTTCCAATCTGGAGTATCAAATATATCAACGATATTAAGATAGCTTGCATTTTTATCAGCGTATTCGGCCCCTTGTTTTAACGTCGCTTTGAGTGTTGCTTTCCAGCCAGTCTCTTCTGATAGCATTGTCTCCATTTCTTTCGATGCATCATATTCATCTCCGGTATTTCCAAGATAGTGGCGAGCAAGCGCTTGACCAAAACTACTCCTAATAGACATCAGGCCTGTTATCCGAATAAGATAATCTTTCATTACAAAATCAAATATCGTCAATTTTTCGGTCGATGGTGTAGAAAACGAGCTCTTCTCTTTTCCCAGCGATCCTTTTTTCCAAGCCATTCCCAACACATCGTAACTATTCACACCATTGTTACCTGCAAAACAATACATGTTCATACCCCCCTTTTCCTCAATCGGGTCTGAGGACAACCATCTGCCATTTTGAGTCTCATAATACCTATAGCCATAGTAATACGACCCCGTCTCCCCATCCTGTATCTTTGTGGAGAACCCGAAGCTGCACGGGGCCGCGCCCTCGCTAACGAGCGTGTTCCCGAAGGCATCGTATTCACGGCGCGAGGTCGGAGCGGATTGATCGCTTTTGGTCCACGCTACGATGTTGCCATTGCCATCGTAGGAAGGGGCGTGGAGGTTATTGGTTATTGGGTTAGAAGTTATTTGAGTGGAGACAGTGAGGAGACCGCCGACGCCTCCCGCGCCTTGTAGGGTGCCGGAAAGATCCAGTCCCCACGTGTAGGTGTTGAGACGGGTGAGGTCGGCGGAAGTTGTATCGGTGGAGGTTTCCGCAGGCGCGGAGAACTCGACGATGGGATTCCAGCCATCATAGAGCCAGCGGCGGCTGGAGGAGAAGGTCGGGGTGCCTGATGTGCCGCCTTTCCAGACCGTTCTTGCGATCCGTTTGCCCTGCCAGTCGTAAACGAACTTGAGTTTAGTATAGGGATGGTTGGCGCTGGTCGCTTCGGAGGTCGTTTCCATTTGGATCAGGCGGTTTTCCGCGTTCCAAGTATAGATCCAGCGGCCGTCGTTGGTCAAGTTCCCGTCCACATCGTAGGAAGGGGCGAAGGAGGCCTTGGCATACCAGAAGTTCCGGGTGGTCGCCAGGGTGTCGTCGTCCTTGCTGGTGATGACGCTCTGCCAGACCGGTGCGTCGGTGTTCGAGGCGGTGAGGGCGCGGTGGTAGATCTCACCGTATCGACCATCGGCGGCAGCTCCGGCCACCTTGATCGACCAACCGGCGGGAGCACGTCCCACAGCGGTACGGCTGTTGGCGGTGGTGATAGTAGCGTAGCGGTTACGAGAATCCGGCGTGTAGGTGTGATCTCCCATGACCGGTGAGCTGCTTGCAAGGCGGTTGCCGATGCCGTCATAATTGTAAGCGGAGGCGAGCGGCGGAATGGCCGTCCCCGCTGCCGTTTTACGGGTGGCGGTGGTTACTTCGGAACGGTCGTTGTAGCCGTATTCCCAGAACGAACCGTCCTGGAAGGTGTTTTTCGTGCGGCGGCCGAGATTGTCGTAATCGTAGGCGTGGGAAGAAATGGCGGCGCTCACGGTCGTACCGTTCATCTTGTCGGACCGGATGCCGGTGAGGCGGCCCGGCGTGTCGTACCAGCGGGATTCCCGGAACCATGAAGTGCCGTTGCTGGCCAGGGTGTTGATGGAGGAGATCAGCGAGGAATCCGGATGGTAGGTGTAGCGGTGACGCTCCACG
Organism: Luteolibacter sp.; assembly: GCF_039920825.1. GTDB lineage: Bacteria > Verrucomicrobiota > Verrucomicrobiia > Verrucomicrobiales > Akkermansiaceae > Luteolibacter. The sequence goes on from NZ_JBDSCX010000064.1 coordinate 27,649, forward strand.
GAGTCCTGTTTGATTTTTTCCAAGCGGCCCGCGGTGTCATACTCGTATCCCACAGTGAGGACCGGAGTGGTGGCATTGGAATTCGCGGTTTCCTGGAAGCCCGCCGGACGGCCGACGGAATCCGGCGCAAGGGAGCGGATGCCCAGAGCGGGAATGAGCGTGTGGCCGGAGGTGTAGAAGCGGGCGTTCAGAGTGCCCGTGCCGGGATGGTAACTCAGAGTTTCGCTCCCCACCCCGGCCTGAGTGACATCTGTCGGTCGCCCCAAGCGGTCGAAACCGCTGAAGGTGACATCCGGCGTGGCATTGTCCTCCGTCGTGCCGCCCGAATAGACGATGCCGGTGATGTCTCCATAGGCGTTGTAGGACCAGGTGGTGACGGCTCCCCTCGCCCAGGTCCGCGTGGCCATTTTCCCGGAAGCGTGGTAGGTATAGTCGGTGTGTTCAGCTCCGGCATCGATCTTGGATAAAAGCAGCCCGGTACCCGCCTGATAGACCCACTCGGTGCAATCGGACGCCGAAGCGGTCCGCCAAGTGAACATCTTTGTCTTCGCGCCATAGGCATCGTATTCGTAGGTGACCTTGTAAGCCGCCGTTCCCGCCTCCTCGGTGACTTGGCCAAGCGCGGAATAGGCGTAAGTGGTGGTCTTGCCCTGAGGATTGGTGACGACGGAGAGTATTCCGGCGGAGGGATGATCCGGGCCGTAATAGAGGTAAGAGGTGACTTTGCCGGCGTTGTCGAGGGCGGAGGCCAATTTTCCATCGGCGTAATAGCCTTTCCGGGTGACGGCTCCGCGCGGTGAAATTTCCTTCAGGGGTTGGCCGAGTCCATCGTAGTTCCAGGTGGTCGGAGTGGCGGTGTCGTGGCCGGATCGGGACATCAGGAGGCCGTTGAAGTTCACTGCCACGGCGCTGATGGCCCAGGCGTTGCTCGTGAAAGTTTGGGTGACGATCTTGCTTGCGCGGTTGATGGAAGTGGAGGCAGTGGTGGCTTCTCCGGTGGGCGAGATGGAAACGGACTGGGAGGCAAAGCCGCTGGGTGCGCCGTAAAGGCATTGCTTGGAAATGCTGGTGATGGCGGATGACGATCCGGAACCGTCGTAAGTCTTGCTGGTGGAAACCTGCCACCAGTAGCCGCCTTCGAAAGAATAGGTGCTGCCGGATTCCGTGATCCGGTCGGTGCCGCTTGGCTCCAGAACCGAATTGCCATTGGCATAGTCCGAATCGCTTCCCTGATAGGTGAGGGAGGAATCGGTATAAGGATGGACCCGCACGTAGGGAGCCACATTTCCCGAATCCGACACCGTGCGGACAACCCGACTGGAGACGTTTCCGGCATTCCAGTCCTCGGCGTTGCCTGGATCCAGATCTTCCGTGAACAGGTTGGTGGCGGTGACTGTTCCTGTTCCCATGGGATTGGGAGACACCGCGGCAATTGTGCGCCCCGCCCAATCCGAAACGGTGGTGACGTAGCGCGGGGAATTGGTCAGATCACCGGAGCGCCGGGTGGTGCTTTTGTTTCCAGATGAGTTGACGCTGTATTCATAAATCTCATCCAACACTCCGGTTCCGGTCACCGAAACAATGTTACCGTCGGTATTTCTTGTTTCCAGTCGCGTCAACCCGCCGGGCAGAATGGTGAGCGTGTCCCGCCCGCCATTTGGATAGGAAGTGGTGGTGACGGCTCCGGATGCATCGGAGTTGTAAATGGTTCTCCCCATGAGATCCTCCACGCTCACGGATTGCCTCGATAGGCCACCGCCGGAGACCGTGGTGGTCGTGGTACGGACATTGTAGGAATGGGTGGTCAGGATGTCGGGCTGGGCTTCATAGGAACCAGCGGTGCTCACTCCCTTGCGGGTGGAGGCAAGCGTGTCTCCCAGCGCATCCGAAATCCGGCGCGTTTCAATCCCCTGCTCGTCCCACTTACGGGTTTCGTCGCCGGAGATCTGCTTGGTTTCGGAAACGATGCGGCCATCTTTTTTCTCAACGGTTTCCTTGATCGATCCATCTGGCCAATTGACATACTCAAAGGTGGTGGTCGTGGCCAATGCCCAGGTCGTCGTGCTGTCACGGATCCACAATTCGCGTTGGAGCACCCGCCCTTGAAGATTTTGAATCTCGATTTCCTTGGTGCCTTCCAACACGGCAGCAAGGTAAAAGTATCCTCTGACAGCAACCGAAGTCTTGCGAATGAACCCGCCATCCGAGGTGGCGGGAGTCTCGTCGGCGGTGAAGACTCCCGCAACAAAGGTGCCACGCTCGTAGCCTGTGATTTCCCCGTTTCCCTCCTCATCGAGGGAAGCGAAGGATTCTCCGTCCCAGAGAGAGCCAGGAGTGTAAGAGGTATCATAGGAAACCGACATCGAGGTCATCGACTTCGCCGCGGAGGCGAACTCGTGCCGCGCCTGTCCCTTCAGTATGATCCCGCTCAGAATATTGTACCAGCTTCCCTCAAAACCCGCCTCGTTGAGCAGGCTGATGAAACTGCCTGTTGGAACCGAACTCGATGCATCGGTCCATTTGCTTACCGTTCCTCCTCCCGGAAGGGTGGTTACCTGGCTCGCAATTCCATAAGCCTCATGGTCGCTCGCCGATGGATAGCGATAGGTGGTGATCGTGGATTCGGAGTTTGCCGCTGATGCTCCGGTCTTTGACGAACCATTCCACGGGCGAAGCGTCTCCCTCAATGCCCCGATCCACGATGGATCACACCCGGACTCGGAACCGGTGTAGTAATTGTAAACTTCCCATGAGCCATCCGGCCGGGTCATGGATTTCACCCGCGTTGGAGGCCAGTCCGGCGTGTAGGTGGTGATTAGAGCAGCCGTGGAAGTGGAATAGTCCACCTCCTGGGTGAGGAAAAAATTATACCCGATGATCGGTGCGGATGATGAGTCGGGGCCATGATCGGCAAGGTAAGTGTAATATTTCGCGGATTTGGAATACAAACTTCCGCCGCGGGTTACCGTGGTCTGATCCGTTCTGGACCAGATATACTCGGACGAACCGCCGCTGTAGCTGAATGCCGAGACATAATCCGTGGTTTCCACATTGTCCTCGATCACCCGCCACGAAAGGCCTTGGGCTGAAGTGGAAAGAACGTCGCGCACCCTTGTCGTGCCATTCGCTCCGATACGGGTGATGCGGACTCCGCCTTGGTGATCTGCTGCCGCCAATACCGGGGTATAGCGGATCACATTGAAAGGCGTGACACCGGAATTGAGATCGTAGAGGCCCGAGCCGTTGATCACAGGATTAAACTGGCTGGCATCGTAATATTGAATTTCGAAACCGTCACCGCTAATGGGTTGAAAAATCAGCAGATTTGCCTTGGTCTTGATCTGACTGATGCGGTTGTAGTTACCGTAAACCACATCAAAATCCTCCGAATCCACACCGGAATTGTAGGGTGAGAAAAAGATCCCATCAAAGTTCTCCACCTTTAGATTGTATAGGTCGGCGAGTGACGGAGTGATCATTCCCGCAAGTCCGACCGATCCCGCCTGCGTTTTGCTCCCATCCGGACCCATGCCTTCGATGGGGACGGATGACTCGAAGGATGCGGGATTGAATTGGTATGGAAGTCCATTGGAAGCAGGTCCGCTTGAAAGCGCACCTTGTGGGATTGTTGGCGCATTCTGGCTGGACGATTCCCCGGATTCGCCTTTCGAGTCGGCCGAATCCTTATCGTCGTCCTTCACCAATTTGATTTTGAACCAGCGTGAATCGGGGATCATCGGAGAGCCCTGCCCCAAACCACTACCATGCGTGTCGTAATGTCTTGTTGTCGTCGTGGCCTTGACCCAATTCTCCGTGTTACCTGACGTTTCGAGAATTTCGAGGTGTAATCCACAAGCCTTGGAGAGTTTGAAATCACACCTGAAATACGAACCCTCACACATCGCAATATCTCCCCATTCATCCTGTGTCCCACCTGGGACAAAATCCACTACCACCCAATGTTCCCCGATTGAAAGTTTACACATCTCCGGGGCGAGCGGTTGAGTGAGAGCCCTGCCAATCGCGCCCCATGTCTCATCCGTATGGTTGTCTTTGGAAATGTTGCTGACGGGATCTTGAATCTGCTGCAAGAGCGGGGGTCCTATCGGAATTTTGGCCTTGTCCACGGTGATTTTGACCGAACCTTCATATCCCTTTATTTTGGCGGCGATGACGCGAAATTGTAGCTCGGGATTTGATCCACAAAGGCAATCCGCAGCGACTGCGGAGCCACTCCCCTGAATGACTAACAACAATACGGCTGGCAACGTCCTACCGCGAATGCGCGACATTAACTTCAAGGTGGGGTGAATGAAGGGAAATGGATTCATAAGCTTTTCGGGGACGGGAATGTGAGATTTCAGCAGAGGGGAATTCACTCGGCTGGATTCCAAACCATGATCGAGCTGGTAAGGGCATCGGTGGGTATGGTCGCCGGATGCGTCGGATCGGGATCCACGCTATCGGGGATGCCGTCCCCATCGGTATCGGCGTCATCGGGCGATGTTCCCGCCGCCGTCTCCTGAGCTCCTGTCCAACCATCACCGTCCATATCGAGACTCGCCAAAGCCGAGCCGTAACTGATGGTGAAATCCACGGGCGCCGAGTAGCCCGGAAGACCGGTGGAATCGGTGACCACGGCAAACGCGTGATACGAGCCCTCTCCCAGATTGCTCAACGTCATCACCCAAGGAGCGGATGATATCTGGCCGACAAAATTCCCCTGACAATAAAAATCCACCCGGCTGATGCCGGAATCGGAATCCGTTGGCGATGCCGTGAGCGTGGTGCCTGCCGGATATGAATTCGCCGTCACGGTGCACGCCAGAGTCACCTCCGGCGGACTCGGCGTTAAATCGAAGCTGGCGATTTGAACCGGCAGAAGGGTGGAAGTGCTCGATGCGGTTTTGCCCAGTTGTGCGTAGGTATTGTTTCCCCAACCGTACACCTTTCCGTCAGCATCGAGCGCGAGACTGGAGTCACCTCCGGCGGCGATCTTTACAATATTGGCGAGGTCGCCGGTCCCTGACGGGTCCTTCACCTTGACGGCATATCCTTTGGCAGCGGTGGAGTTGTCGCCCAAAGATCCCTTGGTGTTTGCTCCCCAGGCCCAGACATTTCGATTTTCATCGAGAGCAAGGGTGTGGGCCGTCCCTGCGGAGACAGCGACGATCCCGGCCAACGCCGCACCACCGCTTTTCACGACGGTCACGGGATAGGTGACAGACGCGGCAGACAACAGATTGTTTCCCAAGCAGCCGTTGGCTTGTGCGCCGAAGCACCAGACACTTCCTTGGAGAGCCGAATCACCATCCTTCCAGCGAACCACCACAGAATGTGCCGAACCAATCGCGATGTCCCAGGCATCCGTAAGCAAGTTGCTGGCATCCAGCTTCACCGGCCAAGCCCGCGTGAGGCCCGTCGTATTGCCCTGGCCCAGTTGGCCGCTGGAATTGGTTCCCCAAGCCCAGACCTTGCCTGCTCCCCCGGCCTGCTCACGTGCGGAGGGTTCCTTGGCCAGAGTCGAGCCTTGAGATGCTAAACTTGTAATGGACAGGGCAACGCGGTTGATCCCGCCAAGATCAGGGAAGCTTCCAATATCGCCCCGCTGCACCTTGCCGGCATACTTCCGGGTAGTGGGGGTCGTTCCATCACCTAACCGGCTGGCGACATTGAGCCCCCAGGTGTAAACAGCCCCGCTGCTGCTCACCGCCGCGGAAAAATTAGCCCCGGCCCCCACCGCCACACAATCGGTGAGCATATCCGTCGGTGTGGCGCTCTTCCTCACCTGCACGGCGTTTGGCTGGTCCACATTACTTGTATCACCCAATTGTCCGAAGCTGTTCCGTCCGAAGGCCCAAACCGTGCGATCATTCCTGAGGAAGACGCTGTGTTCCTTTCCGGCGGCAAACGACCAGGCGTCATTGATCGAAAGAGCCGCCGGATAGAGCGATTGCAAGGGAACCGCGATGTTAGCGGTGTTTGTCTGGCCATTTCCCAACTTCCCGAAATCCTGACCTCCCCAAGCATTGAGTCCAATGGCGGAACTCAATCCCAACGAATGGATTCCGCCAGTGGCAATATCCCCTGTAATGGCATAGGAAGCGGATGTGGTGGCACTGGATTCAGTATCCGTCCAAGCCTTGGCCTTGACGGTGAGGTTCCGGGCCAGGGGAATGCTCCCGCCCGACGGGATCGAAAAGTCGAACAAAGTTGGCTCGGCACCATTGAGGGTGTAGCGGATGCGGGCTCCTGGTGTCGCGCAGTCCACCTTAACGGTGAATTTCACGCTGGAATTGCCATCCGAAGGACTCAAGGCGGGGGCGGCGACGGCAGCGAACCCGACACCCGTGGTCATCACCAGGAAAGAGAGTGTCAATGCTTCAAGCCCGTGCTTCATCGAGAGATTCCTTTTCATGAGGGTTTGATTTGACTTGGGATTTCTTTCATCGGCTGCTGATTCAGAACGAGAGCAACGTCGGCGGAAATACGAAGGTCAATCGGATAGACGCCGGATAGACCATTGTCGAGAGAAATTCCCGATGTCACAAATCGTCCCGAGATCGCACGCGAAAATCGCGCTAACAGCGCCGAAATGATCAAGGTTAAATCCCGAAAAAGGCCACTGTGAGTGCCGAAATGGTAAATCCTCGCTCAGAGGGACGCTCTGGCGTAAAATCCAAGCAAAGGGTTTCCACTTGTGAAGCGGAAGAAATCCGTTCACACGATGGTGCCCCATCGCAGTTTTCCGGCCATATCCGCGACGCACCGAGTTAATTTCGGACGCAACGTGGTTATTTCCGTGTTGCCCGAGGTTAAGCCGAAGGTTGATGATGGTAACTCCGAGGCGCATTCAACTCAGTGCGACCCGAAAGATACCGAGTCCGGGTCTCACAAGATAAGGGAAGACCGGAAGCAACCCTGTCCGGTCCTCATTGGGTTTCAGCGCGGCTCTTCCTTAACCGGGTCCGTCTTGCTCCTAACCGCCTCCGGCACTTTGGAAGTTAGATACGGGCACTTCGTAACCACGTCCGGGACAGAGGCAATCAAGTCCAGGCCTCACTTGACCGCATCCGGGTTCGGGCCTTCCTTAACCGTCTCGCGACCGACACCAACTCCATCCGAGGGTGGAAAGCGGTCAATCTGGTCCGGCTGAATTCTTGTCAAAGACTCATCTCCGGTCAGCGGCGCGGGGTTCATGAATGTGCGTCCGGCCGGAACGGGCACCCTGCCGAGGCTTAGCAGGCATTGCACTGGAGATCACCAACTGGTGCTGATGGAGAACTCGATGCGCGGATCGCCATCGAGGTCGTCCGGATGATCGATGGGAATTCCAAGGTCGATCCGTGACGACAGCATTTCCTCGAATCTCCAACGGACGCCGATGCCGACCGAAGCGAGTTGTCCGGTGTCGGTGTCTTCATCGCGATGCAGTGCGGCCGCATCAATGAAGGTGAGTCCTTGAAACGAGCCGGCCCTGGGAACTTGATAGAAGCGCGATTGCAATTCCAGCGTGGCGACGATTCCGGTCGATGCATAACCGACGGTTTCATCGAAACCACGAACGCGGTTGTAGCCTCCCGCTGATAGTTGGTCCGACGAAAGCAACGACGAATCCGCCCATTGACCGCGGCCTCTGCCGACCAAGGTCGCGTTCTCACCGAGTTTCAAAGTCCGCTCGAATTCGAGGCGCGCGACCAGCGACTCGGCTCCCGAGCCTCCAAGCGCGATGTAGTCCTCATCATTCGAACCGAGAACCCCCTGCCCCGGATTGTAGGAAAGCGACGCATCGACCCGCGACATACCGAAGTGGTCAGTTAGACGCCCTTTCCATCCGGTTTCTATGTTGAAGAATTTCACCGTCTCGGACGGACTGTTGGAGAAGGTGTAATCGTTGTTCCTGTATTCGAGTCCCATCCGCCACTCGTGGCTGACCGCGTGCCAGCGCGGCAGCGGCACCCGGTAACCAACCGCAAGCCGTGAAAACTGTCCACTCTGGTCGATCGGTCCGGTGCCGTTGGATTCGGACTCGGTGTAGCCTGACGAAATCTGCAGGAGATGACGCCACGGCAGCGGCAATTCATAAATCCCGCTGACACCCTGCAAATCCCGGGGATTCAGCGCGGAGGTGTACTGCGCGGTGATCCGGTGATCGAGTGAGAACAGATCGCCATACTGGAAACCGAGAAACAGCCGCTCGTCGCCGAGATCATTGCTGAGCTGGTTATCGACGCCGGCGTAAACCCGCCACACTTTCCGAGCCGCCAGCTTGAGTGTTAGATCCAGCGAATCGGGCGTCGATCCGTCGGCATAGGAAATCGATGCGCGCCGCAGCGGATTCTCGTTCATCCATTCCACATCCTCGACAATGACATCCCCGGAAATTTCATCGCCCGGACGGGTCCGGAAGGCATCGGCCGCGAATTTCATTCCGAACGCCGGCTTGCCTGATAGAAGCACCTGCCCCGCGCGGGCCGGTTGGATCAAAACGGCGATGACGCCTGAAGTGATTTCCTGTTCGGGAAACGATACCTGCATGAAAGGCCGGCCGAACGAACGGAACGCAATCTCCAGCTTCTTCGTCAGTTCATCCAGCGAACGGAGGGAAACCGGCTGTCCCAGCGACGGCTCGCAAATTTTCCGAATCGCATCGGCTTCCCTATCAGAAAATCCGTCCAGCACCAGCCGATCCTTGTCCTGCCGTTGAAGTTCAAGCGCGGTCGCCGCCGTGGAGCCGATAGCCAATCCGCGCAACGCCGGCAACAGAACCTGATCTTGGCCCGCTTTCACGGCGTCCGAAGTATCCGGAGTTTCACGGACCGCCCGATCCGGCGCGTGGGATTCACTCGGCGGGCTCGGACGACTCGCCTCATCCGCGCCGATACCGAACAAAGGGATGGGGGCGAGCGTACACAACGATACCAAGGAAGCTGCGGCTTTCATCGGGAATAAGGCATGAGAAAGCCGCCGGATTCACCCGGCGGCTTTCGATAAAATCACATGGTCAAATCAGGAAGTTCAGCGGAGGAAAACCCGGCCCTTCTTGATCAATGCCACCGGCACTTTTTTCTCGCGATTGATTTGGGGAACGACCGGAGCGTCATGCGCCTCAATGTCGGTCGCCTTCTCGTCCTGACCGAGTTCCTTGCCAGCGGTTTCGCCTTTGAAAACCGGGGCCTCGCCGCCTGCCATGTTATAGAACATCACATCAGGATTGTCGCCGCCGCCGCGCTTTACCCAATCGATCGGGACGGTTCCTCCATCTTCGGCAGTTTCAGTGACCTCGACCGCAGTGTCGCCATCTTTGACGTCGCCCGGCTTGTCGTCGACTACCACGTCATCGGATTTTTCATCGGTGACGATGACATCATCGGAGCCCTTGTTGTCATCCGCCTTGCCGCCGGCATCTTTCACCGGCTCAATCGTGACTTCGTCGCCCGCAGGGACGGCATCCACGGGAGCCACGCAAACGGCAGGATCGGCTTTAGGTCCGGCGAGGAGAACCATTGGACTCATTGCGAGTGCGGCTACCGAGCTGATGGTCGTGAGTTTCGAATGAAGTTTCATAGGGTATGTTTTGATTGGGGAGGTTGTATCAGGATTCCTGATTGATCCGCCGCCCATCTCGATTCCGGATCACCTTTTTTGAGAAATTTCCGGACGAATCGAAACCCAAGTTGATTTCTAAGATTGCCACTTTCGCCCGAGAGGGTATATCCTGAGCAACGGAATCTTGGCTATGTGGAAATTCATCAACGATCACTGGCGCGACGGCATTGAAATCCTGCTGCTGGCGACCTGTGTCTACCAGATCTACCGGGCCTTCCGCGCCACCCGCGGTGCCCAGATTCTGGTCGGGTTGGGAACCATTCTGGTCGTTTTGACGCTCGTTTCGACGGTTTTCAAATTCGAGGTCATCGCCTGGATCATCAAAAGCGCGGCGACCGTTCTGGCATTCGCGCTGATCGTGATTTTCCAACCCGAGTTGCGAAACGGCCTGGCCCGGCTGGGCAGCAACCGCCTGTTCTCATTCTCCAGCAAGCGCCGCCTTGCCTTCCTCGAACGTTTCGCGGATGCGGTGATCAACCTTTCCAAAAAGCGCGTTGGGGCCCTCTTCGCAATCCAGCGGGGTATCAGCCTCAAGGATTACCTCGATAGCGGCGTAGTACTGGACGCGCAGTTTTCCCCGGAGCTGGCAATGGCCGTCTTCCATCCCAAAGCTCCGCTTCACGATGGCGGGATGATCATCGCCGATGACCGGGTCGCCGGTGCGGCGTGTGTATTTCCTGTCACGGAAAAGGAAATGCAGGACCGCTCGACCGGACTCCGCCATCGCGCGGCGATCGGCCTAACGGAGCGCACCGACGCCATCGCCGTTGCGGTGAGCGAGGAAACCGGCGGCATCTCCATTTCTGAAAACGGACACCTCCAGCGCAATCTAACAGAGAAGCAGTTCCGGGAGAAGATCGCGGAGATTTTCTTCTCGGGCAAACCAAACAATGAAACTGAATCTGGCACACAACTGGATCGCAAAGATCCTCTCACTCCTGCTGGCGATAGCGATCTGGTTTCTGATTAAGGAACATCTCGCCACAACCATCGACGGACCGTCCGGCAAGCCGCCGCGCGCGCGGATCGTCCCCGAGCCATGGCCCGAAAAGCAGGGCCGATAAAACGAAAAAGCGCCGGAACGGTTTGTCCCGGCGCTTTCCGTGTAGATTGGGAGATTTATAACAATCCGAGCGCTGCCGAGATCAGGAGATCGTCGTCAATCAACCACTTGGCAGCTTCCGCACCGGGATTGCTCTCTTTAGCGGGAGCAGTCGATTCCGTAACATCGAGGGTGAGCCCTTCGCCACGGATCCGCCGGACGATGCCGCCGGCATCGTAGACGGCCATGAACGCGGCAAGCACAGCGACGGATTTTTCAGCGACGGCCGCCTCGTCGTTGCGGCCGAGAAGCGCATCCAGCAGTGTTGGCATCGGGTCAGTGGTTCCCGCCAGACGGGTGGCGGCCCCATTGACGATGGAGGTGATGCCGATCGATCCAGCAGTTTCGAGGGCCTTGGCGAGCGCGGCAGTCCGGGCCGCCAGATCGGCTTGACTCAAGGCGACTGGGATTTGCTTTTCCAAAGCCGACGCCAGCGAAACCTGACGGGCGTGGAGACGGGCCCAATCCGGAGAACGAAGGGCGGAGTCGCCGTCCGAACCGGTGCGGCGGCCCGCAACGCCGGTTTGTACAAACGCGGCGATGGCCTCGGCGGCGCGGTTGCATTTGATCCCGGCACACACCGGAGCGAGGGCGAATGCGGCGAGCCTGCTGGAAAGCAACACGTTGCCCATGGCTTGCATTTTCGCGCCGAGTAGCGCGTCCCGTTCGCGTTTCACGGTGAAAAACTCCATGGCACGGCGCAGGGTAACTTCCAGTTGCGGAATGTCCCACGGCTTGGTCATGTAGCGGAAAATTCCACCTTGGTTGACCGATCCAATGGCGGCGTCGATGTCCGAATAGGCGGTCGAAAGGATCTTGATGATGTCCGGATAGTCGTCCGCGATTTTCGAGAGGAACCCGACACCGGTTTCATTCGGCATCCGTTGGTCGGTCACGATGATGCCGATTTCGTTGGCATGCTGGCGGAAAACGGCAAGCGCCTGGATACCATCCTCGGCTTCAAGAATCCGGAATTTTTCCCCGAACAAGCGCTTGAAATACTTGCGGGTGTTTGCCTCGTCATCCACGAAAAGGATGGCGTAGCGTTGGTAGTCATAGGCGTCGATCTCGTTGCTCATGGTGGTCGATGGAAAGTGAAGGTTGATATCTAATGGCGGGACAGTGATAGAATCAGGCCGGTTGGTCGAGAACGGATTCCGAATCCGAGCTGAAAGAAGGGGCCGGGAATGCGATCCGGAAACGGGTGAACTCGGTCGGCCGGCTGTCCACCTCGATGATCGCCTTGTGTGCCTGAAGAATCTGGTGAGTGATCGACAAGCCGAGGCCCATTCCCTTGCCCACGTCCTTCGAGGTGAAAAACGGGTCGAAGATTTTCTGCAGATTCTCCGGCGGAATGCCGATTCCGTTGTCACGGATGGTCACCTGCCAGCCCTCGCCGGAGGGATCGATGGAGACATCGATCCTGCCCGGATCGCCGCCGATCACCTCGATCCGCTGATGGATGGCATCGATGCTGTTCTGGAAGAAATTGATGAAAACCTGCACCAGTTGGTTCGGATTGCCGCTGATCAGGGCGTTGTCCGGGGACTTCAAATTGAACTCGATTTCCTTGCCCACCTGATGGCTTACCATGCGCCGCGAACGGCCGACGATTTCCGCCAGATCGGCGTCGCCCGAGGTCGCCTTGTCGTCACGCGTAAACTTTCGGAGGTCGATGACGATTTGGGAAACCCGCTCCACGCCCTCGCGGATGTCGGTGAGGATATCGACATAGTCCGCCTGATCCTTTTCCGGAATCGACCGGGTGAATGTTTCCAGCGCGTGCAATCCGGCGCTGGCATAGTTCAGCGGATTGTTGATCTCGTGGATGATGCCGGCGCTCATCCGGCCGAGCGCCGAAAGCTTTTCATTGCGCACCATCATGACCTCGTTCTCCTTGATCTGTTCGAGCGCGGAGTGAAGCTCGGTATTGAGGTCCACCATTTCACGACGGACCCGTGCCATGGCGATCTGGTTTTCCAGCCGCAGTGCCAGCTCAGCCGTGGAAAACGGTTTGGTGAGAAAATCATTGGCACCGGCCTGGAGCGCACCCAACTTGGTTTGTTCGTCGGCGCGGGCCGTTAGAATAATCACCGCCATTCCGCGGGTGCTGTGGTTTTCGCGGATGCGTTTGCAAACCTCGACACCGTCCATCTCGGGCATCATGTGGTCGAGCAGGGCGAGCTGCGGCCTGCGGAGGCGAGCGAGTTCGAGCGCTTCGGCACCGTCCGACGCTTCGATCACATCCACGTTCTCAAGTTGCATCCGCAGAAAGCGGCGGATGTCAGGCTCGTCGTCCGCGATCAGGACGAGCGGGCGGGCGCCACTCGGCCGGGTGCCGATCATCGGCCCGGCGACGGCTACCGGCGGATGAATGGATGCCGCCGCTTTAGGCGCCATTTTCCCGGGAATGGACATCGCGGCGCGGCGGTGGAGATTTGCGATGTTTCCGCCGTCCTTCAACGGATCCTCGACGACCGGATCAGTGGAAATCGCCATCGTCGCCGCTTCGGCCGGAAGATTGACGGTAAACGTGGTGCCGTGGCCGAGCTGGCTGTCAACTTTCACGGCACCGCCCATCGCTTCGGTCAAACTCCTGACCAGTGCCAATCCTATCCCCGCCCCTTGGAATTTGCGGGTGGACGAGGTGTCCACCTGCCAGAATCGTTCGAAAATTCTCGGCAACACGTCGGGAGGAATTCCGACGCCGGAGTCTTCAACTGTTAGGGCTAGTTCCCCGTTATGCGCCAAAACCTTCACCTCGATCGTTCCGCTCGAAGGGGTGAACTTGATCGCGTTGATGACGAGGTTGAGGAGGATTTTATCGAACTTGTCGCGGTCGAGTTGGATGGCTTCGCTATCCGTGTCGCAGTCCCAGAGGAGCGCCACCCGGTCCTGCTCGGCGAGATGGCGCAGCGATCGGAGAAGTCCGTCGATGTGTGCGGCGATCGGAGTAGGCTGGCGATTGACGTCGGCATGACCAGTATCGAACCGCACGAGATCCAGCAGATCGTCGATGAGTTTGAGCAGACGCAGTCCATTCTGCTCAAGCATGATCGTCATTTCCTGGATGATCGGATCCCCGGAATGACCGCTGAGCAATGTTCGCAAACGCTCGGTAATGCCGAGCATGATGGTCAGGGGAGTCCGGAGTTCGTGGCTGATGTTGGCGAAAAAGCGGGTCTTCGCTTCATCAAGCTCGCTCAGCTGACGGTTCTGCGCCTCCACCACTTCGCGCGATTTCTCAACCTCCCGGCGCAGGGAAAATTCACTGAACCGGAGCTTTTCATAAAAATAACTCCCCGCGAGGACGAACACGGACGTGACAAAAAGGAAATACGAGTTTCCGAAGAGCGTGGTGAACTCGGGTTTCACCGATGAAATCAACACACTCAGTGTGTAACAGACAAACGTCGCGAGGATCATCCCCAGCGAGTTCCAGAACGTCCATCTCAGCAGCAGTGACAGGCCCACTAGAACCAGATTCAATCCGGCGTAGTAAACGGAGTTCCCGCCCTCGGTCATCGCGATCATCGCGCAGATCGAAATGAGAGGCAGAAGTGCGATTCCCTGAGAAACGATCCGTGAAACCAGGTTCGACCTCGCGGCCGTCCCAAGATACCAAAAGATTGTTGCTAACAAAATCGCGCACGTCGCACGGATCAGGAAAAACTTCACGCCACTCTGGGCAATGATCACCCAGTCCAGCGACAGCCCGGCCAGCATGAACACCGCGGCCAGCACCGCGGCGCGCCGCGAATTTTCAAGGGCAATGCCATTCTCATATTCACGGAAGGACTTCAGAAGTTCCGCGTCGCTCTCCCGCAAATTGCTGACGCTGGCTTCAGCCATTGGCGAGTTCGATTTCAAGGAACAGGTTCACTCCCGTGGAATCGGCTTTCACCGTGGTACCTTTCAAATTCAAGCCATCGGGAATGAGATCATTCATTTCCGATTCGTCACGATAGATGAGGTTCCATTCCATGACGTATTCCATCCAGGCTTTCCGCGGATTGCTGGCCGCGACGTTGGTGACAATGACGATACCGCCCGGACGGATCATGGTGCAGAACAATTCCACCAGACGCTTGCAGACCCGTTGTGATAGATAATCAAACAGCCCCGCGCAGTAAACGATGTCGTAGTTGGAAAACTCGTCGTCGCCCCCCTGGGTGGCGGCCCGCAGAAGTTGATGCACCGAGCGTTGGAAATAACGGACCTGGGTCTCGCGGCCGCCGGCCATCTTTGCCTCCTGCATCCGCTCCCGGGTGTATTCCAAAGTCTCCGGATTGAAGTCCAACAGATCGATTTCCGCGAGATCGCTTTCCTCGCATTCCCGGAGGAAACGCTGGACCTCCATCGCCGGTCCGCAAGCGAGGTTGAATACCCGGGTCCTGCCGCGGCCAACACGGCGGGCACACTCGGAGCGGAGTTTCTCGATGAGGAAATCGATCCGGTTGCGGTGCGCCACGACGGGTTCGGTATTGAGCAGCGCGAAATTCAAAAGCTTGGCGAACGCGGAGGATCCCTCGTAGGGATTGCGCAGCATCATGTTCACCATTTCATAGTCGCCGGCATAACCTAACGGCTTG
The DNA here is from genome assembly GCF_039920825.1 of Luteolibacter sp. GTDB lineage: Bacteria > Verrucomicrobiota > Verrucomicrobiia > Verrucomicrobiales > Akkermansiaceae > Luteolibacter. The sequence goes on from NZ_JBDSCX010000064.1 coordinate 42,952, forward strand.
GTATAAGTCCGATAGAGAAACGGCGAGCAAAGAACGATCGGGTGCAGTTCGCGCCGGACGTAGGCCTTGTGGACCGCGACTTCCGCCTCGCTGATTTCCAAGGACACCTCCTCGAATTTTTCCATCGAAGGCAGGACCTCTTCGACAACCCGGTTTTCGATTCCGGAGAAAATCTCGTTTTCCAATTCGTCCCGCCGGCGGGTCACCGTGGTCCGGATGCCGACATCGACTCCCGTCAGCCAGTGCTGGACGCCGGAAAGCATGCTCGAGAGATCGGCCACCACCAGTTTGAACGGATCCTGCACCTTGTTGGCGGATTTCCACTCGCCCATGAAGTTCCCGAACTGGCCGGCCAGATCGCCGCTGCCACTCGGGGAGGAGCCACCCGCAACGCTTGATAGAAAATCGACTTCCACCCACCCCTCGTCCAGCATCGCTTCGCAAACGAGCACGATACCGGTGTTGAGCAGATTGCTAACCACGGCCTTGCCGTGGTAAAGAAGACGTCTGGACGCCATGATCCGGAAGTCCGACAACACCTCCGACAGCTGTAGGATACTGTATGGATTATAGACCTCGAACACCACGGAATACCGCTTGATTCTGAGGAGGTTAGCCGTCAATTCCGTGCCTTGGCTATTCCGGCAGGTGATGACGCTCTGGGATGATTCGCTTGTTAAATCCATTATCGAAGTTCGACGACGCCTGAGATTGACCGGATATTTTTCAGTCCGCAAGCACCCATCACAATTTTTTCAGATGACTTAATTATCCGGCAAAATTTGCATGCTAAGTCGATGCTCCATCCCTGTAATTTCCCGGGAGATTACGTGATTCCCTTGGAAATCGCTCAGAAATCCCGCCGCTTGCGCACCGCTTCAGCAAGGCAATCCAACGTCGTAACCGTGTCGTCCCACCCGATGCAGGCATCAGTCACCGATTGGCCACGGGTGAGTGTGGAAAGATCCTTCACGAGCTTTTGATTCCCTTCGACGAGGTTGGATTCGATCATCACCGAAGTAATCACCTTGGATCCCTCGGCAAGCTGGCGGGCGATGTCACGGGCGACCAACGGTTGATTGCGGAAGTCCTTCATCGAATTTCCATGGGAGCAATCGATCATCACCGTCTCGATCAGTCCCTGTTCACGGAGCATCGCCGCCGCCTCATCGACGGCAGCCTTGTCATAGTTCGGTCCGGATTTTCCACCGCGCAAAATGAGATGGCACGACTCGTTTCCAGCCGTCGAAACAATCGCCGAAACACCCTGCTTCGTAACTGATAGAAAATGATGAGGGCGCGAGGACGACTGGATCGCATCCAATGCGATCTGGATCGATCCGCCCGTTCCATTTTTGAATCCGACCGGCATCGAAAGGCCGGACGCCAGTTCTCGATGAATCTGCGACTCCGTGGTCCGGGCACCGATGGCGCCCCACGCGATCAAATCGGCGATGTATTGCGGAGAAATGGTATCCAGGAACTCGGTCCCGGCAGGCACGCCCATGTTCGCCAGATCTAGCAGCAGCCCGCGGGCGATGCGGAGTCCGTGGTTGATGTCGAAGGAATCATCAAGATTCGGGTCGTTGATCAACCCTTTCCAGCCGACCGTTGTCCGCGGTTTTTCAAAATAAACGCGCATGATCACCAGCACGTCCTTCTCCACGCGCTTCGCCTCTTCCTTTAGTTTTCCAGCATACTCCAACGCGGCTTCCGGATCGTGAATCGAGCACGGCCCGACGATCGCCAGCAAGCGGTCATCCTCACCACGCAGGATCGCATCGGCTTGGGCGCGGGTGTTGGCAACGAGCTCGGAAGCCTGCTCGGTGAGAGGAAGATAATAGGCCAGAACCGCTGGTGAAATAAGCGGATTCAAGCCTGTGATTCTGAGGTCGTCGGTGCGGTGGCGCGTCACGGCGCGGATCGTGGACGGCAAATTGCAAGCTAGGCAAGGCACAAGTTTCACCCGTCCGTTCTTTGAAGAGACTCTCCTTGCGGGTCCCCGCCGTTCCTGATTGCTTGTTCTTCCGATGAAAAATCTACTGATCTGCGCGTTTTTCACCCTCCCCCTTGTCGCCAAGGAACTCCCGGCCGAGGTCGTCTCGGCCGCAGCCGCGGAGAAATTTCTCGCCACTCTGACTCCAGAGCAGAAGACCAAAGCCGAGCTTCCCTTCACCGGCGACGAACGCGAAAATTTCCATTACACCCCGCACGAACGCGCCGGACTTCCCCTCAAGGAAATGAACGACGCCCAGCGCGACGCCGCGATGAAACTCCTCGATACCGCGTTGAGCGAGAAGGGCAAACTCAAGATCACCCAGATCATGACGCTCGAAGGTGTGCTGGCCGAAATCGAGAAAAATCCGACCTACCGCGACTCCGGAAAATACTACGTCACCATCTTCGGCACTCCCGGCACAGCGAAGGGCTGGGGCTGGCGTTTTGAAGGACACCACCTCTCGTTCAACATCACTCTCGTCGAAGGCAAAGACATCTCCGTTACCCCGTCTTTCCTTGGCACCAATCCCGCCGAAGTCCGCGAAGGTCCGCACAAGGGCCTCCGTGTCCTTGCCGAAGAAGAAGACCTTGCCCGCGCCTTGATCACCACGCTCCTCACCGCCGGAAAATCCGCCGCCGTCTTCAGCGAAAAACCACCCGCCGAAATCCTCTCAGCCGAAAACCGCACCGCCACCGTCCTCGAAGCCGTTGGCATCACCGCCGCCGACATGAGCGACACCCAACGCGCGGCCCTCCTCAAACTCATCTCCCAATACACCGGCCGCTACCGCTCCGAAATCGCCGCCGCCGACATGGCGAAAATCGAAAAAGCCGGCATCGACAAAATCCGCTTCGGCTGGGCCGGCGGCACCAAGCCCGGCGAAGCCTACTACTACCGCATTCAGGGCCCCACCTTCCTGATGGAGTCCTGCAACGTCCAGAATGAAGCCAACCACGTCCACGCCTCCTGGCGCGATTTCACCGGAGACTTCGGCCGCGACATCCTTGGCGAGCACTTCAAGGGCGGCTCCAACTGACGCATGAAAAAAGACCGAATCGACGCGCTGTTAGTCATTCGCGGCCTTTGCGATTCCCGCGAACAGGCCAAGCGCCTCATCCTCGCCGGAGAAGTCCGCAGCGGCGACCGCATCATCGACAAGCCTTCCACCAAACTCGCCGAAGACGCGCCGTTAGAAGTCAAGGAGAAGCAACGCTACGTCGGCCGCGGCGGGCTGAAACTCGAAGGCGCGCTCGACGCGTTCGGGATCGATCCCAACGGCTGGGTCTGCATCGACGTCGGCGCTTCCACCGGCGGCTTCACCGACTGCCTTCTCCAGCGCGGTGCAGTTAGAGTCCACGCCGTAGATGTCGGAACCAACCAGCTCGTATGGAAACTCCGCAACGATCCCCGCGTCATCGTGAAGGAGCAATTCAACGCCCGCCACATGGTCCCCGCCGACATCGGCGAAAAGTGCCGCCTCGCCGTCACCGACCTTTCCTTCATTTCTCTAACTAAAGTTCTTCCCGCCATCTTCTCCGTGCTCGAAGGCGGCGGCTCCGTCGTTTGCCTCATCAAGCCGCAGTTCGAACTTCGCCGCGAGGACATCACCAAAGGCGGCATCGTCCGGGATCCCCTCCTCCACGAGCGAGCCGTCCAGAAAATCCGCGAATTCGTCACCACGGAATTCAGTTGCGACTGGCACGGCGTCATCCCCTCGCCCATCACCGGCATGGACGGAAATCAGGAATTCCTCGCCTGGATCACCATCCCCGAAGCAGGAATCGCCCAGATCTCCGCGCCTCAGCCTTCTTAGGATTCGCTCGATTCGCCAGATTCGTGGTTCCCTCCTCTTCTTTTTTGCGAACCCTTCCGCCTTTTTGCGGCCATCCTCTCTCAATCAGCCTGCTATGGCCGGAAATGGGACCACCTGGCCGGATCCGGGACCCCAATTACCTTCCAAAACCTAAATTTTTGGATCATCTTACATCCAACGAAAGGCGACAGCGCACCACGGTGAACTGAAAACCTTTCCAACATATCCTGTTCCGGGCAACTCAGCTTTTGGTTCAGATCGGTCTCCGGGGGGAAGTCGATCACACAACCGAGCCAAGCCAACCGGCAACTTTGGGGGGAAATTGTGCAATCTCGGGCGCGGATCGGTTAAACGGTCCGCGCCCGCTTCGTTTTCAAAGAAAACCCCATGGACGTTTTCACCTCGGGGAAACGCTCCGAGATCCCTCCTCGGCATCTCAAGACGCCGGCCCTACAGCCGCACACTAAATCTTGCTCCGTCGGCGGTCCCCGGACTACATCCCCGCATGAAAGTCGCCGATAGCGGAAGCGCCCTGCGGGAAATCCTGAAGACCGTTCCCGGTCCGCGGGTGCTGGTGCCGACAATGGGCGCTTTTCATCCGGGGCACATTTCGCTGATGCACCGGGCCCGTGAAATCGCCGGGCCGAACGGGACAATGATCGTTTCCATTTTCGTCAATCCGATCCAGTTCGACCGCGCATCGGATCTAGCAGCCTATCCGCGGCCGATGGAAAGCGATATCGCCGAATGCGAGGGGGCAGGCGTGGATGTGGTTTTCACGCCGGACGCGGGATCGATGTATTTTCCGGATCGCTCGGTGACCGTGACGGAAACCCTGCTGTCGCGCGGTCTTTGCGGGGCGACGCGGCCCGGCCATTTCGACGGCGTCTGCACGGTGGTGCTCAAGCTCTTCCTGCTAACAGGATGCGATGCCGCCATCTTCGGCGAGAAGGATTTCCAACAGCTCGCCATCATCCGCCGCATGGTCCGCGATCTCGATGTGCCGGTGGAAATCATTTCTTGTCCCACCGTTCGCGAGCCGGACGGACTCGCGATGTCGTCGCGCAACACCCGCCTGACACCGGAGCAGCGGGAGGACGCCCCGCGCATCCGCAAGGCATTGCTGGAAGCCGCCTCGTTAGAAACGGCGGACGAAATCCTCCGATCGGCGCGGACTTTGATCGAAGCCTCCCCCCTCACCCGCATCGACTATCTTTCCCTGGTCGATGCGGAAACGCTGCAACCGGTGATTGCGCTGGAACGTCCGGCCGTCCTCGCCGCCGCCGTGTTTTATGGGGAGGTCCGGCTCATCGACCACATCGCGGTGAAGGCTCGTTAGATTCTCGATTTCACCGACCTGCAGTCAGCCAGTTCCTTGACTGCTCATCCGCAGCCTGCGGGCTCCTCGACCTCTGTTGCGGCCGGCATGAAACGGGACGGACCTGACCACCATCCCCTCTTCGTGTGAGCATTGCCATTTGCCGTCCCCGGAACTTCGAGAGATCGGACTTCTCCAACCAGAACGGACGATCTGAAGCCTTGCTTATTTCACTGCGCCGGAACGGGTCACCTTGAGCGTTTTGGTTGTGCTGGCGTTATTCACGGAATCCACGGAATAGATTTTGATCGTATTGAGCCCCTTGGATAGACCGACCGTGAAATTCCATTTCGTTGTGCCGGTCGCGGTCTTTTTGGATCCGCCGTTGATGGAATAGGAGACTATGAAAATCCCATTCGCATCGGCGGCAGTTCCACGGATCTTGGTGGAACTGCTCGTTGTGGTGGTGACGGGCCCAAGGGAGGTTACGGTGAGAGTGGGCTTCGTGGCATCCACCGGGAAACCGAGCACGCGAAAGTGTTCAGTGTCGGCAATCCATAGATTGCCCTTCGGATCGAAGCAGGGCTTGCAGAACGAGAAGATAGAGCCCGACTCCGTGACGGCCGGAGTATTGGTGACGAAGTCAGGCTGGCCGACAACCGCCTTGGCAGCAGCTCCGAAGACGGCAGAGGCGGCCTTGTCGAAGCGGATTAAACGCTCGTTGTAATAGTCCGTAACCCAGAGCGCTCCGTTTGCATCCAGTGCGACGCCGGTGGGGCGTGACATCCCGCTGGCGGTAAGGGCCGAGGCATTCGCAACGAAATTCGCCTGCCCCAATACGCCGGATGCCGCGCCACCGTTGCCAATACCCACGGCATTGTCGAATCGGAGGACGCGGTTATTACTTGAATCGGCGACGAAAACGGCACCGTTCGATGAAACTGTCACGCTATAAGGACCGCTCATCGTGGCATTCGTGTTGCCGAAGTTTGAGGTGCCGAACCCTGGCTGTCCGAGGACGCCGTCAGCCGCCGCTCCGTTGGTCTTGCTACTGATTTGATTGAAATACAGAACCCGATTGTTCCCCGTATCCGCAACCCAGAGGCGATCATCATTGTCCAGATGCACTCCGATGGGTGTGGACATTTTTTGTGAGGTGCTCCCCGCCCCGTTGGTGTCGAAGTCCTGTTGACCGAAAACACGGTCCGGATAGGGTTGGTTGCTTGCGTAGCTTGCCGCTTCAAACATGAGCACGCGGTTGTTATACGCATCGCACACCCACAGCCGGCCTTTGTGATCGAAATGCATTCCGATCGGGCCGCTCATGCTGTTGGCAAGCGGAATAACAGCGCCAGGGCCTCCGAAATTCTGCTGGCCGAACACCGCTTCCGCACCGGCACCGTTCGCCAGCGCGTCCGCATTGGCATAGCGCAGAACTCGATTGGCATTGTTTTCACTAACAAAAACCTTGCCGGTGATCGGATCGATGACGACTCCTTCAGGCCGGTTGGATGAAAAAGAGCTCTGAGGCCGGATGGTGCCGGTGACGAAGTCCGACTGACCGAGCACCAGGTTGGCGCTGGCATTCGACGGGACGCCTTTTCCTGGAGCCTGGCTACCCAAGGTGAGACAAAGCAATGCAGGAAGATATGAGGTTTTCATGAGGTCCCATGCCCTATCGAAAGAGTGTTGGGACAACAAGGCATTTAAAACCAGACTACGAAATCATAACCAGTTAGAATTAAAGAATCCGCCATTTTCAGGCGAATCGGCTCAGATCTCCCCTTCCAACCCCAGCTGCTTGATGATTTCATTCGGCACGCCGGGATAGGGTCCGGCGATCGGGGAGTTGCCGACGTAGCCGAGGCTTTTCCAAGTGGCGGGATGGGTGTAGTAGCCACCGAGCGTGAGCATGCGGAGTTTTTGAAAGAACCGCGCGCCGTAGCTGAGTTCGGGAGCCGACTTTGACCAATCGCAAATGCTGTCGAGGATGGATGTCTGCTGATCGCTCGCTAGATCGTTGAACGGCTTGCCGTGAAGTTGCCAGGCGTGGGTGTTGATCCATGCCACGCCACCGCGGATGATTTCGCAGTCCTCCTTGTTTTCCTGATAGGGAGCGCCGACCCATTCGTTGAGGAAGTCCGGAACACCAATAGCGGAAGCGGCGGGCGATTGCTCGTCGGCGGGAAGGATGAGGTCGACAAGCACGCCGAGGGTGGCGAGTTCGGTCGCATCAAGCGGCTTTTCCCACGGGATGGAAGGATGGGCGAAGTCGGGATCGCTGAGGGCGGTTTTGTAACCGACGGTCAGCGGCAGCGGCGATTTGGCTTCCGCGAGGCGGGGCATCACCGTTCCGGCGGCGCTGGCGGCGGCAATGAGTTTGAAAACGCTGCGGCGGGAAATATGGGATTCGTGCATGGTGGCGTGGGTTTTCAAATGTTGCCGCGTTTCATTTCGCCGAGGATGTAGTCGGACGAGCGCCAGGCGAGGGCAAGGACGGTTAGTGTTAGGTTTTTGTCGGGATTTGACGGCAGGATGGAGGCGTCCATCAGGAAGAGGTTTTTCACATCCCATGTCTGGCCGAAGGAATTGACGACCGAGCTTTTCGCGTCGGCGCCCATGATCGCGGTGCCGGCTTCGTGGATGATTTCACCCGGTTTGTTGAGCGCCTCGCGGCCCGGGCGCGGCGTGGCCTTGCCGCCCATGGAGGAAATAATTTCCGCAAACGTGTTCTGCATGTGGGTGGCCTGGTTGATCTCGTGGTCGGACCATTTCCAGTGGAAGCGTAGGATCGGGATGCCCCATTGATCGACTCGGTCGGGGTCGATCTCGCAGTAACAGTTTTCGTTGGGGATCATTTCACCACGACCGGCGAAGCCCATGGACGCGCCGTAATAGCGGCGGGCCTCGTCCTTGAGTTTCCTGCCGTAGATGCCGGGCGAGGTGGTGTCGAGGAGGCCGAGTGATCCGATACCGGGCATGCCGCGGCCGCCGCCGATCTCGATGTGATAGCCGCGGGCGAAGCCGAGCTTTTCCTGGTTCTTGTAGTTCCACCACGGCGTGTAGACGTGTCCGCCGCCGGCACCGTCCTCGTTGTAAGGCGGCAGGCTCTCCATCGCGGGAATATGGCCGGACAGGGAAGAACCGACGCTGTCCGTTAGGTTTCGTCCGACGTGGCCGCTGCTGTTGGCGAGGCCGTTGGGGAACTTCGCGCTCTTCGAGTTGAGAAGAATGCGGGCCGTCTCGCAGGTGCTGGCGCTGATAATGACGATCTTCGCCTTGGCGATGGAATCGACGCGGGTGAACTTGTCCACGTAGTGCACGCCGGTCGCCTTGCCGGACGCATCGACGAGGACCTCGCGGACCATGGCATCGGTGATGATGTCGAGATTTCCACTAGCAAGCGCGGGCGGCAGCAGGACGGTGGTGCTTTGGAAATTCGCGCGGATCGAGCAACCGCGGCCACAGGGAGTCGCCCAGAAACACGCGGCACGGGCGGTCATATCGTCGCCGACGAGCTTGCGGGCGAGCGGGTTGTCAGGGAACAATTTCGCGGCACGTTCCGGACCGTTGAGAGGCTCGCTGAGGACGGCGCGGTGGATCGGGATGACCGGGATGTTGAGCCCGCGGCAATGTTTCTTGGCCAGCAGTTCGCCAGCCCGTGCTTTCGGCGGCGGCTGGAGAATTCCGGCGGGCGAGTCCGGAGTGTTTTCCAAGCCTTCGTTCGAGCCGTAAATGCCAACCATCAGCTCGGTCTTGTCGTAGAAAGGCGCGAGGTCGGCGTAGGAAATCGGCCAATCGTAGCCGAGTCCGTCGCGGGATTTCGGCTTGAAATCGTATTCACCGAAGCGCAGCGAGATGCGGCCCCAGTGGTTCGTCCGACCGCCCAGCATCCGCGGCCGCCACCACCAAAATTCCTCCTCGGTCCCCTGCTTGTCGCCGTAGGGCTCGCCGGGGACCTGCCAGCCGCCACCGACGGTCGCATCGTAGTGGCCGAAGAAGCGGTCGGGCGTGCCTTTTCCGCGGAGAGGGGCTTGCTCCGGCGTGTTGAACATCGGCGTTTCCTTGATGGGATCGTAGTTTCTGCCCGCTTCGAGCATGAGGACTTTCGCGCCGCCGAGGCTGAGCAACATCGCCATCATTCCGCCGCCCGCGCCGGAGCCGACAACGATCACATCATATTCGCGAAGGGACTTCCGGTCGGTGAGAATAGCCATGGGTTTCCTCCATCGTAACGAGTAATTTTCAGTTAAAAACAAACATTTCCGGGGACAGCAAAAATTCCAACCCCGTGTGTCGGATCGGATCAAGGACGGCTGAGAAAACCTCGATATTTCCGGAGATTTTCGGGTATCCGGCTTGTTGGCTGGCGGCTGTGCACGGTTCCTGCTTTAGTCGTCGCAGATGCATCGGGAAAACGAGCGACTCGCTGAAGATAAGGCGGGTGAGAAAAAATGGCGGCGTTGGGGACCCTTCCTCAGCGAGCGTCAATGGGGCACCGTCCGGGAGGATTACTCGGACCACGGGAACAGTTGGGCGAGTTTTCCGCACGATCATTCCCGCCGCCGCGCATACCGCTGGGGCGAAGATGGATTGCAGGGTTGGACCGACCGCCAGTGCCGCATGTGCTTCGCTCCGGCGCTCTGGAACGGGCAGGACACTATTCTCAAGGAACGCCTGTTCGGCCTCGGCGGAAACGAGGGAAATCACGGTGAAGACGTGAAGGAATGCTACTACTACCTCGATTCCACGCCGACCCATTCCTACACCAAGGCACTCTACAAATACCCACAGGCCATGTATCCCTATACGGCCATCCGCGAGAAAAACCAGGAACTCGGGCGCACCGGGCCTGAGCTGGAACTCGCCGATATGGGGCTTTTCGACGACGGGAAATACTTCGACGTGATGCAGGAGGTCGCCAAGCGCACCCCCGAAGACATCCTCTGGCGGATCACGGTGACGAACCACGGCAAGAAAGCCGCACCGATCCACATTTTGCCGACCCTCTGGTTCCGGAATGTTTGGAGTTGGGGTCCTGAAAACCGTGAATCGCCGACGAAAAAGCCCGACATCGTTTCCGACGGAACCGGAGTCGTTGCTTCCCATGAATCCCTCGGCGACTATCGGTTCATCGTCGATTCCCCTAACACCAAGAAGTCAATTCCCTGGCTGTTCACCGAAAACGACACCAATTTTCAAACCGTAGCAGGCACCGAAAACCCGCAGCCCTACGTCAAGGACGCGTTCCACCGCTACCTGATCCAAGGCGAAAAAGGAGCCGTTTCCCCCACCCCGTCCGGAACGAAGGCAGCGCCGCATTTGCAATTCATGATCCCGGCCGGAAAATCGATCACGGTCCGCTGCCGGCTGCACTTGATTTCCGAGTCGAACGGCATCGACGGCTTCCAAGGCTTCAATGAAGTATTCAGGGAACGCATCGCCGAGAGTGATACGTTTTATGACGAGGTCATTCCGAAAAGCATTTCCGGCAACGAGCGATTGATCTGCCGCCAAGGCTACGCCGGTCTGCTGTGGACCAAACAGTTTTTCCATTACGTCGTAGAAGACTGGCTGAAAGGCGACAACGGCGCGCCGCCATCCGATGCCAGAATGCACGGACGCAACTCCGATTGGTCTAACTTCTTCGCCCGCGACATCCTCTCGATGCCGGACAAATGGGAATACCCTTGGTTCGCCGCGTGGGACACCGCGTTCCACATGATCCCGTTTTCCGCGATCGATCCGGAGTTCACGAAACACCAGTTGCTGCTGTTGCTGCGCGAGTGGTACATGCACCCTAACGGTCAGCTTCCCGCCTACGAGTGGAACTTCTCGGACGTGAATCCGCCGGTCCACGCGTGGGCGGTCTGGCGGGTTTATAAAATCGCCGACAAGAAGGGCGAACGCGATCTGCTATTCCTCGAACGCGCCTTCCAGAAACTGCTGCTCAATTTCACCTGGTGGGTCAACCGCAAGGACGTCGAAGGCCGCCACGTCTTCGGCGGCGGCTTCCTCGGACTGGATAACATCGGGGTGTTCGACCGCTCCCACGCGCTTCCCGGTGGCGGGCATCTCAACCAAGCCGACGGCACCGCGTGGATGGCGTCGTTCTGCCTAACAATGCTATCGATGGCGCTTGAACTGGCTTTGGAAAAGCCGGCTTACGAGGACATCGCGTCGAAATTTTTCGAGCACTTCGTCAACATCTGCGACGCCATCAACTCGCTCGGCGGCACGGGTCTTTGGGACAGCACCGACGGATTTTACTACGACCAACTCATCATCGATCACCAGGATCCGATCCCGTTGCGCATCCGCTCGCTCGTCGGTCTGCTACCGATGTGCGCCGTGACGGTTCTCAAACAGAAAACCATCGACGCCCTGCCAAGTTTCCGGAAACGAATGGACTGGTTCCTCGTCAACCGCCCGGACCTTCTGAAATACATCACGACCCGCCGGGTCAAGGGCGACAAAAATCCCGGCCGTTGTCTGTTAGCCATTCCTTCGGAAGCCCGTCTGCGCAAGAGCCTGGCCTACATGCTCGACCCGAAGGAGTTTCTATCGAATTTTGGCATCCGCTCACTCAGCAAAGCCCACGGCGAGAAACCCTTCGTTTTCGATCACGACGGCCAGCGCCACGAGGTGCCCTACACGCCCGGCGAGGCGACCACCGATATGTTCGGCGGAAACTCCAACTGGCGCGGACCGATCTGGTTTCCGATCAATTTCCTGATCATCGAGGCTCTGGAACGATACGATTATTTCTACGGCGACACCTTCAAAATCGAATATCCCACCGGATCGGGCAAAATGCTCACTCTCCGCGAGGTGGCGATCGATCTGTGCGACCGCCTGATTTCGCTGCTGCTTCCTGACAAAGACGGCTACCGCCCCTGCTTCGGTGACGCCAAGCGCTACAGCGACGTATCGCACTGGAAGGATCTCTTGTTGTTCCACGAATACTTCCACGGTGAAACCGGCGAAGGCCTCGGCGCGTCCCACCAAACGGGGTGGACCTCGCTCATCGTCCGGCTCGTCCGCGAACGCCGGGAAAAACTCCACCACTCGTTGATCGCCGGAGCGGCCTCCACCGTCGATCCTTATGTTAGCGATCTTTCTAACGCGATCACGTAGGTTCCGTGGAATTGACATCGCCCACCCGACCAATAGCCTAGGACCGCCTCTCCCCCCTCTTCATGTATCACGCACCCCCTCGGTGATGAGTTCCCCCCCATCAAAGATCCTGAACGCCTTGGGATCATTTCTTGACCCGCGAAGTTACGTCCACGTGCTCCGGCTCGTTCATTTTTACGGATACAGCCACGTCCGCGAGCGCCGCAAGCTGACCTGCGGTGAGGGAACCTCCATCGCTCCGAATGTTTCATTTCGCAACGGCGAGCGCATCATCCTCGGCCGCGGTTGCCACCTCGGCGAGCGGTGCTTTCTCTGGGCCGGCGATTCCTCCGGAAAAATCATTCTAGGAGATCACGTCGCGCTCGCGCCGGGCGTTTTCATCACCGCCTCCAACTACAAGCTGGAGGACGGTAAACCCATTCACGACCAACCGAAAGTCGAGCGTGACATCCGCATCGGCAATGACGTCTGGCTCGGCACCGGCGTCGTGGTCACTGCCGGAGTGACAATCGGCGACGGCTGCATCGTCGGAGCCGGAGCGGTGGTGACAAAAGATCTGCCCGCCGGTTCGATCGCCGGCGGAGTGCCAGCCAAAGTCATCGGAACCCGAGAAACTCACCCATGAAAGCAGACGTCGCCATCGTTATCGTGACTTACAACTCCGAGGGGCACATCGCACCCTGTCTGGAGAGTGTTTTTGCCCAGCGAAAATTCGTTAGCCAGCAGGTCATCGTCGTGGATAACAGCCCCAACGAGCGCACGGTGGATTTCATCCGTGCGAATTTCCCCGAAGTCGAACTCGTGGTCCCCGGAGCGAACTTGGGATTCGCCAAGGGCGTCAATCTCGGCGTCAAGCACTCGGACGCGGAGTTCGTTCTATTATTGAATCCCGACACGATTTTGTTGGAAAACGCGGTGGACGTCATTGTGGACTTCGCCCGCAAAAATCCCGGCCACGGACTGTATGGCGGTCGCACCCAGACTCCGGAAGGTGACCTTGACCCATCCTCCTGTTGGGGGCTGCCTTCGCTGTGGAGCCTCGGCATGTTCGCCTGCGGCCTAACGACATTCGCTTCGGGAAATCCATGGCTGGATCCCGAGTCACTCGGAAAATGGCAACGCGATACCGTGCGCGAGGTCGGAGTGATCACCGGCTGCTTTCTGTTAGCGACGACTGCTGTCTGGAACGAACTCGGCGGACTGGACGAACGCTATTTCATGTATGGAGAGGATGCCGATCTCGCCATGCGCGCCCATCGTGCGGGCTATCGACCTGTGATTTGCCCGGATGCCAGACTGGTTCACGAAGACGGCGGCTGTTCGGACACTCCGGTACACAAGATGCTGCTGCTCTTCAAAGGCAAGGCGAGCTTGGTTAGGATGCACTGGAATGGCCCGGCCCAATCTCTCGGCCTGTTTTTCCTCGCCGCTGGAGCCGGCCTGCGGGCGGCCCTCAGCCAGTTCAAAAGTTCGCCAAACGAGAACGGCAGCGCCGGCCGCTGGCAGACTCTATGGCGGGAGCGCAAGGACTGGCTGCAAGGCTATGGCGGCCGAGCTGCTAACTAACTTCTCACGTTTTCCAACTGCCGAACGATTTCCAATGACCCCCGCCCCTCCCGACATCCTCATCTTCTGCGGCCAGGACTGGTGGTATCACAACCGCGCCCACAGTGATTTCCAACTGATGACCCGCGCGGCGAAACACCGCAAAGTTTTATTGGTAAATAGCATCGGCATGCGGATGCCGTCACCGGGAAAAAGCCCGATGTTATTCCGCCGCTTGTGGAGGAAGGCGAAAAGTATGCTCCGCCCCGCATGCAAGCCTCTTGAGGATCGACCGGACTACAATCTGATGACGCCGATCCTGTTTCCGTTTTACGGCAGCGCCAAGGCACGTGCGTTCAACGCCTGGTTCATCCGCTTCCAAGTGCAGCGCCAGGCGCGCAAGCTCGGGATCAAAAATCCACACATCATCGTCACCCTGCCGACCGCTTGGGATGTCGCAAAGAAAATGCAACGCAGCTCGCTGGTCTATAACCGCAGCGACAAGCATTCCGGTTTCTCCGAGGTGGACAATTCGTTGATCGTCCGGCTCGAAAACGAACTGATCAAAAACGCCGACGCCGTCCTCTACTGCTGCCGGAATCTGATGGAGAGCGAACGCGAAATGGCAGGCGACCGGGCGCGGTTCCTCGATCACGGCGTTGACATCAAACACTTCGCCGCACGTCCGCCGACCGGCGCGGTGACGAGCCTCGGCCACGCCCGCCCGATCATCGGCTTCTTCGGCGGACTGGAACATTACGTCGTGGATTTCGATCTGTTGGAACACGTCGCCAAAGAGCGGCCGAACTACAACCTCGTGCTGATCGGCGACGCCACTCTCTCGCTCGACCGTCTCAAGGCCCATTCGAACATTCATCTGTTAGGCTTCCAGCCCTACGAGAAAATCCCGAACTATGGAGCGGATTTCGACATCTCGATCATGCCGTATCTCGACAACGACTGGACCCGCTGGATCAACCCGATCAAACTGAAGGAGTATCTTCTGTTGGGCCACGAGATCGTCGCGGCCCGCTTCGGCGAGGCGGAGCATTACGCGGACTACATCCACATCGCCCACAGCCACGACGAGTTTGTCAGCCACTTGGACGCCGTGCTTGCGGGCAAGAAGGCCCCCGGCAACCGTGCGGCGCTGCTTGCCAAAGCCAGTTGGGACGACCGGACGGTCGAACTGATCGCCGTTCTCGACGCAATTTCAACCAAAACAAACGGAAAGGAGCAGCCATGTGCGGTATCGTAGGAGTTAGATATTTCAAGGGCCGTCGTGCCGAAGAAGGACTGCTGCGCCAAATGGCGGCACAGCTCCATCATCGGGGACCTGACGGTGATGGATTCAAGGTTTTAGGCGATGTCGGATTCGGTCACACCCGGCTTTCGATCATCGACCTCGCGGGATCGCCCCAGCCGATGACGTCGGCAAGCGGGCCGTTCCACATCACTTTCAACGGCGAGATTTTCAACTATCAGTCACTGCGCGCCGACCTTGAACGCGATGGAGTGCCGCTTCGCACCCACGGCGACACCGAAGTCCTGCTGGAAATCATGCGCCGCGAGGGCATCCGCGGTCTCGACAAGCTCAACGGGCAGTTCGCGTTCGCTTATTACGACGAAACCAAGGAGACCCTGATCGTCGCGCGCGACCGGCTGGGAATCCTGCCGCTTTACTATCACATCGGTCCGGACTTTTTCGCCTTTGCCAGCGAGATCAAGGCGCTGCTGCCCGCCGTCGGCGAGCCGGTCCTCGATGATGCCGCCGTTGAGGAATATCTAACTTACCGCTCCGTCCCGCCGCCGCGCACCTTGTTCAAAGGGATCCGGAAACTTGCGCCCGGCACCGTGCTGCACATCGGCAAGGACGGTAGCCTGCGTGAGGAAGTTTACTGGTCGCTGCCCGCCCGCCAGCAGGGCGACATGTTGACCGGCGATGCGGCGATCCGTGCGGTGGATCAAAAATTACAGGAAGCCGTGGCCTTGCGCCTCGTCGCGGACGTGCCGGTCGGAGCTTATCTGAGCGGTGGCCTCGACAGCAGCCTGACCGTGGCGCTGATGAAGAAACTCCGCGAAGGTGGCGAGGTGCAAACCTTCGCCGCTGGATTCTCCGATCCACGTTTTGACGAACTTCCCTTCGCCCGTCAGGTGAGTGAGGCAGTCGGAACCGTCCACCACGAGGTCATGGTCACCTCGCAGGATTTCCTGGATCACTGGGAAAAACTCAGCTGGCACCGAGACGCGCCGATGAGTGAACCGGCGGACGTCGCCATCAACAAGATCGCCAAACAGGCGCGGGCGCAGGTAAAGGTTCTTCTATCGGGCGAAGGCAGCGACGAGATTTTCGGAGGCTATCCAAAATATGCGTTCGAGCCGAAGCTCGCTCCGTTGGCGGCGATTCCGAATTTCCTGCGAGTCCCGATGTTCCGCATGGGCGAACGCCTTTTGCCAGAATCGAAAAACCGCATACGCCAGGCGGGCCGCGCCCTCGCGGCACGTTCGACGGCGGAACGGATGCAGACCTGGTTCGGTCCGTTCACTTGGTATGAACGCAAATCGCTGCGGCCCGGCTATGGCAACGGCAACGAACCCGGACAATGGGATCGCGCCGAGGGCGACCACCTGCGCCGCATGCTTTACGTCGATTGCCACACCTGGCTCGCCGACAATTTGTTAGAACGCGGCGACCGGATGTCGATGGCCGCCAGCATTGAGAACCGCCCGCCGTTCCTCGATCACGAACTGGTGGAACTTGCCTTCCGCATCGATTCATCGATGAAGATCAAGGGCACCAGCGGCAAGTGGCTGATCAAGGAAATCGCCCGCAAGCACCTCCCGCAAAACATCGTGGACCGCAAGAAGGTCGGCTTCAAGGTGCCGCTCGACGAGTGGTTCCGCGGCGGGCTGAAGGACTACGTGCATGACCTATTGTTAGGTCCGGATTCGTTTGTCAGCAGCTATTTCGACCGTCGTGTCATCGAGAGCCTGCTCGTCAATCACACCCGGGGCCGCCGCAACGAGGAACTCAGACTCTGGACCTTGATGGGTCTCGAAGTCTGGCACCGCGCGTTTTTCAAGGCACTGAAGACTCCCTGATTTCTCCTGTCCCCTTCTCGCAAATGGGGGACGAAAAATCAAGGAGGGGTGGACTCCGATCCGCCCGAGCCAATGAAAAGACAATGAAACGAGCGAGCGCTGTTCGTTGGCCCTCCATTGGCATGTCGATTCGGAGATCGACACTCCTTGGGTATCATCCCTCAAGGAACGAACAACAGGCAGATCGGGCTTGGTGAACTCACCGTATTGACGGGAGCACCGAGCAATCCGGTCGCTGGATCCAGCGGCAGCACGCTGATCGTATTGGAATCCTGATGGCCGCAAAGCAGCCACTTGCCGGTCGGGTCGATCTTGAAATGGCGCGGGGTCTTGCCGCCGCAGGGCGCGTGTTGGAGGAACTTCAGTTCCCCGGTCTTCGCATCACGCTGATAGACGACGATCGAGTCGTGGCCGCGGTTGGAGCCGTAAACGAATTTCCCGTTGGGATGCACCTCGACTTCCGCGGTGGTGCTCTTGCCACTGAAATCCGACGGCAATGTCGGCACGCTTCCGAGCACGGTGAATTTCCCCCCGTCATAGGTGCTGGTCGTGATCGAATTCGCGAGTTCGTTGATCACGTAGGCGTTCTTTCCGTCGGGCGAAAAAGTCATGTGCCGCGGCCCGACACCCGGAGTGGAAACCAGCGATGGCATCGGTTCACCGAGCTTGGAAGTCGCCGCATCAAACGGATAGATGAACACCTGATCCAGCCCGAGATCGGGCACGAAAAGAAGGGTGTTCGCCTTGTTGAAATACACCCCGTGGGCATGCGGACCGTCCTGGCGTGGCTTGTTAGGACCGGAGCCGGTGTGATTGATTACCGTTCCAGCCTCGCCGGGAATCCCCGCTTCATCGAGTTTCACGGTTGCAAGGCTGCCATCGCCGTAGTTGGCCACTGCGACCGTACGGCCTGTCGCATCCACGGCAACGTGGCAGGATCCCTTCCCTCCGGCGGACGCTTCGCCGAGGAATTTCAAAGCATGGTCGGTTCCCATCGCGAACGCCGCGACCGAGTTCGAGCCATCGGCGAACGGCTTGGTGGGTGCGCCGCAAGCATACAAGATCGGCTTGGTCGGGTGCAGCGCGAGGAAACCGGGGTTGCTGTATTCCGCGGCGAGTGTCGGCTCGGTAAGCTTACCGGTGGCCGAATCGAAATCGGCCAGATAGATCCCCTTGCTGCCGGAACTCCCGCCGGTGTTGGTGCCGATGTAGACGGGCACGGCATACAGCGAAGTGGACAGCAGGAAAAACGGCAGCAGGGTTTGACGAATCATCGCGATAAAACGGACGCTGGATTTCACTTCATACATCAAATCCAAAATGCCGCTTCGCATTGCCGAAGCAGATATCGCCGACCAGCTTGGAGAGGGCTTGGAAATCATCCGGCAACTCTCCCCGGTCGGCCTCGCTGCCGATGAGGTTGCAGAGGATGCGGCGGAAGTATTCGTGGCGAGGAAACGAGAGGAACGACCGTGAATCGGTGAGCATGCCGACGAAGCGCGAAAGCAATCCGGTGGCTGACAAGGCGTCGAGCTGGAGTTCCATGCCATTCTTCTGATCGAGGAACCACCAGCCGGAACCAAACTGGATTTTGCCGGCGAAGGTGCCGTCCTGAAACGCTCCAGTTAGACAGGCGAACAGATAGTTGTCGCGCGGGTTGAGGTTGTAGAGCACCATTTTCGGCAGCGATCCACTGCTGGCCAGCGCGTCGAGATACATCACCAAGGATTCTCCCTGACGCGTGTCGCCGATGGTGTCGTAGCCGGTGTCCGGACCGAGTTTGCCAGCCATCTGCGAGTTGATGTTCCGGAACGCGCCGAGGTGGAGTTGCTTGGTCCAGCCCTTCGCCGCGTCGAGCTGGCCGAAGAACACCATCAGATAGAACGAAAATTTCTCTTTTTCCTCGGCCGAGGCCGGCTTGCCCGCCCTCGCGCGATTGAAGATCACTCCGGCTTCCTCATCGGTGCAATGCAGCCCGGGAAGCCGGTCGAGTCCATGGTCGGAAAGGCGTCCGCCCGCCGCATGGAAATCGTCGTGGCGCTTCTGCAATGCCGCCAGCAAGTCTGATAGATGAACGATTGTCATATCGGATGCTCCTTCGAGTTTTTCCAACCAAGGCTTCAGCAAGTCCGGACGATCCACTAACAACGCCTTGTCCGGACGGAACGTCGGCACGACCCATGTCTTCAGGTCGGACGCGGCGATAGTCTCGTGGTCGTCCAGCGGATCCGCCGGATCATCGGTGGTGCCGACGACGCGGACGTCGAATTTTTTCAACAGTCCGTGGGTCGAGAAATCCTTCTCCGCCAGTTTCGCATTCGTCCGCTCCCAGATCTCGTCCGCCGTGTCGGGTGTCAGCAGCAGATCGATGCCGAAGTAGCGTTGTAGCTCGATGTGCGTCCAGTGGTGGATCGGGTTTCGCAGGGTGTAGGGCACGGTTTCCGCCCACGCTTGGAATTTCTCGCGAGGCGTCGAGTCGCCGGTGATGAGGCCCTCGTCAATCCCGTTGGCCCGCATCAGCCGCCACTTGTAATGATCGCCGCCGAGCCAGATATCGGAGATGTCTTCCCAGCGGTGGTTCGTCGCGATCTGGCGGGGCGAAAGGTGGCAGTGGTAATCAATGATCGGCTGGTCCTTCGCCACTTCATGAAAGAGCCGGAGCGCCGTGGGAGAATGCAGGAGAAAGTTTTCGTCGAGGTAAGCCATTGCGCAACCATCACACCGTGAGATCCGCGAGCGGCCAAGAGATAAAATGAGGTAACCCGAAAATGGGTCATTCAGCCGGTTTCGCGAACCTCACTCTGGAATCCGCCTTCGACAAGGAGCGCGTCACCCTCTTCCATCAAACGCCGGATCCTCGCGAGCAACTCCGCCGCATCACGCGAGGCTGCGATCATGTGGGCCCTGCATTGTTTCAAATGGGCGTCGAAAACCTGCGCCGCCGTTCCGGAAACCCGCGATCCGATCATGCGTGGATTCGGTAGTGGAAGTGAGGCATGATCGACGGTGGCGACGACCCGATCCTCTTCGACCCAGGTGAAAAAACGGATCTCGGTGGTTCCCTTCCCGTTGTTCCGCACCAACCAGACGTGGCTCACGTTGGCACAGTGTTCCAGTCCGGGCGATGCGAGAAACAGTGATTCCACGACCAAGTCACCCGCAGGGCTCGGCAAGCGCTTCGCGGAAATGAATTTCCAATCGGGATGGACCGAGAGCCAATCATCCGCGAATTTTTCCAATGCCGCGCAGAGCTGTGCCATGGAAATCTCCCCGGCCTCGCTGAAATGATAGGCTTCGCGCTCCAACAGCCGCGACCGCAGGAGCTTCATCATGACGATGTTGATGACGAGAAACGGCCGTTTCCAATTGTGGCCGATCAACAGGCGAAGCGGATAGCGATGCAAATAGGAAGTTCTAACGAGTCGTTTGCGGACCTCGTGCGGGGTGACCACCTTGTCACAGATTTCCCTTTCGATTTCACGCAGCTTCACCAGCGCTTCGGGATGAATCCGCTCGATGCGCAGCCAACCTTGCGGGCCGGGCCGGATCTTCGTTTTTCCTTGGTCCAACACCGCCCATAGGATCAGCACGATAAGCAAGGGAACTCCCACCGCGAACAGCCGCAGCAACCAGGTCATCAGGTCCATGAAATGCCCGACCAACAGCAGCGGAACCACCAGCAATGAAGTAGCGATCAGCAGCATCGCACAGATCCGGAACCAGCGCCGCCGTGCGATCCGCCGGGCTCGCATTTCGTCCATGAACGTCCAGACCACCACGCGGTTGCCCGTGGCACCACGGAGCGCCCTCAAACGCATGAAAACCATTTTCCCCAACAGAAAGAGAACGAAGAAAACCAGCAGTTCGCCATCGAAAAAATACTTGGCTCCGAGGTAACCGCCGATCCCGAAAACGAGACTCACCGCAACAATGGCGAGATTGAATTCACCGACCCGCCGGACCGATCTCATCGGCCCGTCACTCATTCCCGTATCCAGATCCACAGGCGGCAACGTCGCGCCATTCCTGGCTAGCACGCCCGTCCCGTCCACCTGCCAGGTCATCGTGGAAACAGGTTCCATTTCCACCACACCCGGCGCGGCATAGGGATTCGGATCGGATGCTGATGGAGGACTTTTCAAAATGCCAACACCTTCACCACACCCAGAATCGCGCAGGCGGACAAGACCGGAATCACTCCGAGCTTGAAACGTTCCATCGCCACCCAAGCCGCGACTGCCACCACCGCCACGAAGCCGTCGAAAATTCCTTTCGCCGGCCACAGCGCGTGATCGGCGAACGAGATGGCGAGATTCAAAATCACTCCGACGACTGCCGCGGTGATGGCTGTTAGCGCGGAGGCCAGCGCCGGCTTCTCACGCAGTCCCTCGACATGGGGCGCTCCGAGAAACACAAACAGAAAGCATGGCAGAAATGTCACCCAGGTCGTGATCAGCGCCCCGAGCGTCGCCGCCGCCAATGGTGATAGATTTCCGGGATGCTGCCATGCCGCGACGAATCCGACGAATTGAAGCACCATGATCAGCGGCCCCGGAGTGGTTTCAGCAAGGCCGAGACCCGCCATCATCTGGGGTTGGCCGAGCCAGCGGAAATGCTCCACGGTCATTTGTGAAACGTAGGGCAAAACCGCATAGGCGCCGCCGATGGTGACCAGCGCCGCCTTGCTGAAGAAGAGTCCTTCCTGGAAATGAATCCCCTTCCAGCCCAGCCATTGTCCGATCACCAGCACAGGAGTCCACCACAGCACCAGGCAGATTACGGAGATCAGTGCCGAGCGCGCCGCCGTGGCCCGCGGCGTGGGAGGAAGGACCACGCACGGCAGTTCTTCCGTCCCCGACTTCCCGTGGCCCTTGCCTGC
The DNA here is from genome assembly GCF_039920825.1 of Luteolibacter sp. GTDB lineage: Bacteria > Verrucomicrobiota > Verrucomicrobiia > Verrucomicrobiales > Akkermansiaceae > Luteolibacter. The sequence goes on from NZ_JBDSCX010000064.1 coordinate 64,745, forward strand.
GGGAAACTGTTTTGGATAGATTTTCCCACCGACGAATCCGATCAATGCCGCCGCCAGGATGATGAAAACGAAGGAGATTTTGAAAAAGAAAATCGCGACGAACGACAGCCCCGCCAGCACCCAAAGACTCGGCGACTTCAACGCCTTCGAACCGATGCGTTTCACCGCGGATAGAACGATCGCGATCACCGCCGGGATCAGTCCGTAGAACATCCCCTTGATCCACGAGATCTCGCCGCCCGCCATGTAGAGCCAGCTCAGGCCTAACAAAATGAAAACCGACGGCAGCACGAACAAAACTCCCGCAGCGATTCCACCGCGCGCGCCGTGCAGCCGCCACCCGAGATACGTGGCGAGTTGCTGCGCTTCCGGTCCCGGCAGCAGCATGCAGAAATTCAGCGCGTGCAGGAAATGATCCTCCGACAACCACCGCCGCCGCTCGACGATTTCCTTGTGCATGATCGCGATCTGACCGGCAGGACCACCGAAGCTTATCCAGCCAAGTTTCGACCAGAAACGCAGCGCCTCGCCGAAACTCGGAACCGGCGGCGGGTTGGTTTCAATCATCGTTTGATTTCATCCGGCTCGGCTCCTTCAAGCAAGTTCAACTGGTGTGCGAAATTTCCTGACCACTTTCACCAAAAGCCGCGATTTCCTCCAGCCATCCATCATCCGGCATGGCATAAGGCCGGAAGGTTTCGAGGGTGCCGTAGTGCTCGTTGTGGAACAGCGCGCGATGGAGACCGAGCGTGGTGGCGGCGGGCGAGTCGATGAGGTTCGAGGAATCGTTGGCGCTCATTTGGAACAGCACGCGCATTTCGAACTCGGCCATCAGCTTGCGCGGGATCCAGCGGCTGACGTTGTTCCAGGTGTCGGTGGCTGCTAGAACGTGCATGCCGACCGGGCCACCCTCGTTCAACAGGTTCGCGAAGGCTTGTGACGGATTCGGGCCGGCGGATGCGTCGTCATCCGTTGAAAACATGAACTCGTCGCCCGGGCGCAACAACTTGAAGCGCTGGAGGTCATGAACGATGAGGAACACTTCCGGAGCATCACGCCCGGAGGACGGACCGCGCCTTTCGAGTTCTGCGGCAAGTTCCCCCATCAGCGCGGGAACTTCGGCCGGCCCACCGATGAGGATCTTGCAGGAAAGCTTGAAGGCCAATTTTTGAAAATAGCCGTTAGCCCCGTTATCGTAGGCGTGGGGATCGAGGATGACGAACTCGACCTGACCGGAGGGATATTGGGCCGCGAGCGAAACGATGCTGATCGCGAGCAGCGACAAGGCCCGCTCGGCGGACTGGCCGACGACTAACAAGTGACTGCCGCTCTGACGTTGGAACACGGCCTCGGTCGGCCCTTTGATGGAATTCGGCGCTCCCAGCCAGGCAAATGCTTTGACCGGACGGACGGACGGATGCGAGCGGAGCAGCTTCGCCAGTTCGAAATTGTCACGAATATCGGCAGGCGCATTTCCTTCGAAAATAATCGGCGCGGGCGGCAGTCTGCTTTCGCGTGCGGCGAGTTGGTTGACTTCATCGAGCACGGCGTCGCGCTCCTGTTCGGGCAGCCAGACGATTTGAAACGGACTGTTAGCAGCGAACGCGCCGGCCTGATCGTTGTAGATCCCCTCACCCGGACGCGTGAGCAGACGGGGTGCGGGATTGTCATCGTCCATGATGAGATGGGCGTCGGTCTCGTTGCACTGGAGTGCGATGCGAATGACCATCTGACCGAGCGTGGCGCGAGCCAGCGTGTAGGCACCGCCGAGCGTTTGCGAACCGAGGATGACGTGGATTCCGAACGCGCGACCCTGTCTGACGATCCGATCCAACAGCAGCGAAGCTTCCTGCGCGACGGCATCGTCTTCGGTGAAAAATTCCTGAAACTCGTCGATGAGCAGCAAACTGCGCGGCAGAGGTTCATGGCCCGCCGTACTCTTGTATCCAGCCATGTCCTGCGACCCCGCCTTGCGGAACAATTCGCCGCGGCGTTTTAACTCATCGTCGATCCGCTGCAGCACACTCAGCGCGAATTCCCGGTCACTCTCGATGGCGATGACCCGCGCGTGCGGCAGGTGCTTCGCGGCGTAACATTTGAACTCTACGCCTTTTTTGAAATCGACCAGATAGAATTCCACCTGCTCGGGGCTGCACCATAGCGCGAGGTTGGTGATGATGACGTGAAACAACGTCGATTTTCCGGATCCGGTTTTGCCTGCGACCAGCGCATGCTGGCGGGTGCCTTTACCAATCGCGAGCATCTGCAGTTTCTTCGCCCCGGTGCGGCCGATAGGAACCCGCAGCTCGTCGGTGGTGTCGAAAGTCCAGCGTTGATCCACCGGCGGAGCGATGTGTCCGAACGGCACCTGCACGCGGTTAGAGTCGATGCTGGCCTTGCCGATGCGATGCACCAGCGTGATGGCATCCTCATGAGTCGGAGGCGCGTCGAAGATCACGGTTTCCGCGCCATGCGGGGCGTTTTCCAAATGGAAAATTCCGTTCTTCAACGTGACTCGCAGACAGGCGCGGCGAAGTTCTTCATCGAGCGTGGTGTCCGGTGATGGCAGGCGCATGTCGCGCTGGATCAGAAGATGGACGCCACAACGCGGGCCGCTCGAGGCGATGGAACGAAGCCGCTTGGCCGATGTTTCACTGAAGGCGGCGGGATATCCGGCGATGACAACGAAGCGATATTTTTCGGCGATGGTGCCCGCCTGTTGGTTATACTCGGTAATCGTCGCATACTCGTTGCGAAGATACATCTGGATGACCTTTTCGATGTGGTCATTCAGTTCCGCGAGACGCTCCTCGATCTGCGTGCTCTGCGTCCAGATGCGGTGGTTGATGAGCGTTTCCTCGTAATCGGCGAGATGCATCAGTCCGGCGAAATCCTTGCCGAGGCCCACGGGATCGATGAAAACAAACGAAGCGCGCCCCGGAGGATGCGCGGCTAACAGGCGGAGGGCTGTTGAGTTGAGCGCCAGCGTGGCGGAGTCACCGCCCGAGCCATCGCTTTCGATCAGAAGCGAACCCTGATCGGGAAATCCGAGTGAAAACGGTACGGAAAATTTCCCCGCTTCCGGCAAGGCAAGGCGGTGATCGTGCGGCATTCCATCCGCCAGCTTGGCGGAGTCCACTTCGATCCGACCAATGCGGATGGCCGGTGACGCTTCGTCCGGCGGAGTCCAGTTTTCACAAACTTCGTGGGACCATGCGGGAAAATTTGATAGAGATTGTTCCTGCAGGGAAGCGAGCGATTCGAAAACCGGCAAGACGCCTGCATTCCACGGCTTCGTTAGATCCCGGATCTTCCCATCCACGTCGGAGTCGATCACCGTATTCACTTGCGTCCTCGATGTCTCGACCAGGCGGGTTTGTTCGTGGGCATCCGCCTGGGCTTGGGCGATGGATTGCTCATGCGCCGCTTCAATCTTCGCGAGCTTGCGGGCATGTTGCTTTCCGACGGTTTCCGGAATGCGGGCGAACTGCTGGTCGAGCTTCTTCTGCCCCTGGTTGACGCGAGCTTTCCATTCGCTGTCCGACTCGCGGAACGTTTCGCTGAGGTTCTGCCCTTCCGCGTCATTCTCCGACTTGATCTCGGCTGCCATAGCAGCGAGACGGGCGGCGGATTGCTTGTCCGCCGAAATTTCCAACATCCAAGCCGCCGCCAAAGCCCCCTCCGCTTTACTGATGACTCCAAGTGCTTGGAACCATCCAAGTTCCCAAATAAACAGCGTCACGGAGACGGAGATCCCCATGTAGAACATCACAGACCCCATACCCCCACCACCTGAACGAAAAGCACTCCATATGGATCCGACTATGATCACCGCGAGGATCAAAGAAAGCGGCACAAGACGGAACAGTTTTGCCAGAGCCAATGCTCCGACAGCATCCACCGTGACCTTTGCCACCTCAAGTTGCTCATGAAGCAAAACACGGAGTTTCTCTGGATTGCACGAACTGTTATCCTGAACCTCCACGGGGGCACTCACGCGCTTGCCCACCAAACGTTTCCTCAGCAATAGCCGGTAGGATCTTAAGTCTGCTAGTATAGTTTTCCGCAAATCCCGCCGTGTCGCACGATCGGCGGCGAGTTGCTGTTGGAATGCCTGGTGCGCTTCGGTGGCGAGTTTGAGCTCCTCTTGGCGGGCCTGGCGGTTCCGCATGATGGAGCCCTGCACCTGGCCGATCCGGCGGTCCTTCACTCCTTGGGCGCGGTTTGCCAATGCCGCGCGGCTGGAATGATAAGCCTTGTGAATCCATTCGTTGCGGGCGCTCATCCGCTCCTGTTCGCGGTCGATCGCGTGCTGGCGGATGGCTGCCAGTTCCTGAAGCCGGCGGTTCAGCTTCTCCACTCCGGCTTCCTCGCGCTGGGCCATTTCACGGCGGACCACGACCATGCGCTCGGCCCGGTTCTTGATCAGATCCTTCTCGCTGGAAATGATTCCGGAAATGCCGGATTTCAATTCCAACAGCTTTTCACCGACAGAGCGGAGATCGATGGATTCAGTCGCAGTCTGCATGAACTTTTTCTAGCAATTTATCGAGTTCGTCGATGACGCGCAGGGCCGAATTCACGCCGTTCATCAAATCGGATAGATACAACTCTTCAAACTCCTGCGCCTTGCGGTCGCGCCAGGAAAAGCGTGTCTCGCCCCATCGCGCCTGGAGGTTGCGGGTGGCCAGCGTCAGCAGGCCCTTGCTGCCGGACATGCTCATGGCTCACCTCCCTCTTCGGTTGGCGCGGGTGCCTTGGCCGGGACCGGGGCGTGCGTTTCGGCGTAGTCCTGCAAGGCCTTGATCGCTTCGCCGAGCGAGTAAACGCCTTTGGGCAATTGCTGGCCGACGAGGTAGAACATCGGATCGAGCTGACGCAGCAGTGGCGTCGCGCGGTTTTCAAACGTCTGCCGCCACTTCTTGAGGACGCGGATTTTATCCTCGGCCTCGTCGAGCTTCCGCTTGGCTTTCAAGACCGCCATTTTTTGAAATGCATTGCTTGCCTGAGGATTCGTGAGGTTGGCGCTGTAGAGTTCCTGCTCGGCCTGATGGAGATTTTTCGTCCACAATTTCATCTGCCCGCCCCAATACTGCGTGCGGTCGGTATCGAGCCACGTCTGGGTGCGGCGGACATCGCCTTCCATGTCTTCGAGCGCGACCCGGGCCTTGGCGATATACTGGATCAAGTCCGCCCGAAACGCTTCGAGCGCGTCGATCGAGGAAATTTTGACTTGTTCGGACATCGCGGGTTTTCCGATGGCTCAGCGCTGGTCGAGATACTGTTGGATGCGCTCCGCCTTGCGCAAGAGGTAGGGCGTGTGGCGGTCGGAAAGTTCGAGGAAAGACTTCAGCGTCTTCATCAACTGGGTAAACTCCGTCGCGAACTTTTCCTGTTCCTGATCCTGCCAGGTATCGCCCAGCGCGGTGAACCGGGCCATCAGCGAGCCGGTCCGCTCGCGCAGGTCGCCGTTGAAACGCTTCAATTCCGCCGCGAAACGACGGACTTCCTCGGGGTCGATGATGGCTTGTGACATAAATTCGCGGGCGGTCGTATTTCCCTACAATTCCTTCCTCAATCAGCAGACTCCCTTTTCGGCGGGCTGCCAAATGCAAAACCGCCGGAACACCCAAGTTTTACAGGATCTTAACAACGCTAACACGCCGCCGGAGGAATACCCGGTCCGATGAATCCTTCCGCCGCCAACGCAAATCGCCGTCATGCCGGGCAGGCATGACGGCGGATTTCGACTGGCCCCCGGCGTTCCGCCCGGCCCCGGGATTCAGGGTTCGATGACCTTCAGGCGGACGAAGTTTTTCACTCCGGCCGGGAAGGTGTAGGTGACCAAGTTGCCGCTGATGGCGACGTTTCCGCCAACAGTTTCCGTCACCCAGGATCCGGAGGAGAGCGTGGCGGAGGTTTCGACGATGAAGTTGGTCCCATAAACGCCGGGATAATCGGCGGCCTTGGTCCAGGTGACGCTGCGCACGGCCCCCGCAGTGGTCACGCCGGGCAGAGGCGTGAAGCCGGTGGTATTTCCGTTAGGACCGCCGATGAAGTATTCGACGCCGTTTGAAACACCGTCGCTATCATGATCCGCGGTGACTCCGCCTGCCGCGCCGTTGAGGGTCGCCCAGCTCGCATATCCGACGACGGGGCCGGTGGTCACGCTGACCACGCCGGTGGTGCCGGAGAAGTGGACGTCGTCGATGTGGGCTGCGCCCGATCCTGTGGCACCGTAGGTTCCCAATACTTGTTGGGTGGCTCCGAAATAGAGGGTGTCCACGACTTCGGTGCCGGTAGGTTCCACTTTTCCGCCAGCGATGATGAGCTTGTTAGTATCCTTGATCGCCGTGCCGCCCACGGCCAGGGTACCGGCGGAGACGAGGGTATCACCCGAGTAGGTATTGGTGCCGCCCGTGAGGGTGAGCTTGCCGGTGCCGACTTTCGTTAGAGCGATGATCTTGGTGACTCCGTTGTTGATGGCTCCCTCGAAAAGGGTATCCGTGTTCAGATTTCCGATCTTGAGGGTGGTGGTGCCGGTGGCCACATTGCCTCCGCGGAAGAGAGAAGTCGCCACGCCGCTGAAGGCTCCGATTTCCAAGGTGTAGTCACCGTTGCCGCCGGCGATCATGCCTTGGGAGGCGCCTTGCACGGCCGCGATGTTGTAGGCGGCATTCTTGCTGGTGGAGGTGGCGGTGTTGAAAACGGTGGATGCTCCGTTGGTGTTGTGGGTGTAGGTTCCCGTGAAGCCGCTGAAGTCGCCGTTGAAGCTGTTTCCGCCGGGGCTGATGATCGCGCCGGCCCCGGTGACCGTGCTGGCGTTGATGCCGCCGGTGAGCGAGAGGGTCGCTCCGGTCGCGACCGCGATGGGTCCCCCGCTGAGGCCGGTCGAGTTGGCCGACAATGTGCCGGTGGTTACCGTCGTGCCGCCAGAGAAACTACTAGCGGCACTCGAAAGTGTCATCGTGCCCGCTCCGGTCTTGGTGACGCTGCCGCTGCCACTGATCGGGTTCGCATAGGTCGGTGTCCCGACGGCGTTGAAAGTCAGGATGCCTCCATTTGCGATCGAACTCGATGCGAGGGAGCCGTCCGTGACTCCGTCTCCAAGTTGGATGCTTGCGCCCACGTCGAGGGTAGTGCTACCGGTGTAGGTGTTAGCGCCCGCGATCACCACAGTGCCGCTGTTGAAAAGCGAGGCGGTGCCGTTGATGGATCCGGTTGAGCTGACATTCATCACGGCACCCGCGGAGATATTGATGAAGGTGTCTTTCAGTCCTCCGGAAAGATTCAGTGTACCGGCGTAAACCGAGGTAACCCCGGTGTAAGTGTGGGAACCGGTGATGTTTAGGATGCCTGTGCCATCCTTGGTAAGCGACGTCGTTCCGATGATCGAGCCGGGTCCCGAGAAGGTGTAGGTGTTGGTGTTGATTACCGAGACGTCGGACGGCACCAGCGATCCTGTGAGTGAAATTACGGAGGCGGTGGCCGGATTGCCGAAGGCCACCGAGTCCCCGTTGAAGAATCTTTTATCGCCCTCGACCCAGTTCAAGGTGGCCCCTCCAGCCTCCCATGTGCCGCTGGTCGTGCCCCAGGTGCGGTTGGAAGTGGTGCCTGCGGTGAAGGTGATCTTGGAGTTCAGCGTGTCGTTCGTAATCGTGCCACGGGAAACCGATATGAGATTGGATAGATTGGTCACGCCTCCGGCACCGTAAGCGACGACGTCATAAGTGCTGCCGGTGGATAGAGTGCCGTCGAAGCTCAAGGTGGTGGCTCCCGCGAAATTGACTCCCGCACTTGCAGTCAGGATTCCTGTAATCGAGTTGGCCTGAAGTGTGGAGCCCGTGTTCATCAACAGGGAGCCCGACGTGCTGCCGATGCCTGTGACCGTGGAACCGCTGTTAGCCGTGATGTTGGAAGTGAGGCTGCCGGTGAGGGCGAGCGTTCCTCCATTGATCGTGGTTGCTCCGTTGTAGGTACTCGTGGCCGATAGGGTAAGGACGCCGCCGCTATTCTTGGTCAAGCCGCCATCGGTTGCGTTGTCACCGCCGATGTTGCTGTGCTCCAAAGCCTGGCCGATCGTGATGCCGAATCCGTTGGTATCGATGACAGCGGCGGAATTGCGGACGTTGGCGCGGGTGAGTCCCGCCATGAAGCTGGTGTTGTTAGCGATGGCTTTCAGCGTGCCGCCATTGAAGTTGAAATTGCTGGTGCCGCCCGTGGTGAGGACGTTGCTTCCGTTCAGATAGTTGCTGTTGATTTGGAAGGTGCTGATGGTGCCGCCGTTAAGGTTTACCGTGCCGGTGGTGTTCGTTCCGTTGGCCAGATTGATCCCGGAGGTAACGCCCGCCGTGCCGGTCGTGGAGATCAGGCCGGAGGAAATCGTCAAGATACCGCTCGTCGCCGAGGCTGGATTTCCACCCGCAGCAGTGAGCGCGATGCCGTTGATGGTGCTGTTGGAGCTGACGGTGCCGCCGGTGACGTTGAGAACGTTGTTATTGCCGCTGTTGGCAGCGAGGACGATCCCGCCGCAAGCGACGGGGGTTGCCACGTTGTAGGAAAGGGTGCCTGCGACATTGATCGTGCCGGTTCCCATGAACCCGAGTGTGCCGCCAGTCGTGCTGAAGCCAGTGGTCACTTGTCCGGTGCGGGAAAGAGTGCCACCCGCAGTGATTTCCAGCGTTCCGCTGGTGGTGAGGTCGGTCCGCGCACCGGTGTTGCTGGCGGCGTTGAACAGGACGCTCGCGTTGCTTCCGATGGTGGCGGTTTTCGCACTGGCGATGGAAATGACGCCGTTGCCGACGTTGCCGAGCACGAGATTCTGGGCGCTGGCGGCGCTCAACGTGTAGCCGCTGTTGCTGAATGTTAGAGTCTGAGCAGCCAAGCCACCACCGAGGGTGATGGCATAGGATCCGCCATCCACACCCGCGAATGTCGCGGTGTGAAGCGCGACCGTGGCGCTGGTTTGCAGCCAGTTTGAGAGAGTGATGCCGTCGGTTGACCAGTTGGCTGCGGCCGTGCTCCAGGTTCCGCTGCCGGTTTGCGTGCCGGCGGTCGCGCTGAGGTCCCAGGTGTAGTTTACGGCAAGGAGCCTTGGGGAAGTCAGGCCGATAAAAGCGGCGGCGGCCGACGTAACGAGTTTACAACGGAATGGATTGAATCGTTGGATGGGTTTCATGGGATCTAGGGATACAAACTGGGATTTGTTTCACCGCGGAGTTGGGCGCTCGCGGTGGATCGGATCGGGTTCGAGCAGACAAAGGGCCCGCTCATCTCCCTTAGCGGATTCCGCGGAGCAAACACGACAGGCGGCTCCGAAAATTTCCTGAAAAAATGTGGAACGCGGTCGAAAGGGCAAAAGTGTCGGGGCCAAACCCATTAGGCCCCGACACTTTTGGATCCAATGGACAACCCAATCGTCCATCGAGACAGAATCCGCTCATCCCCGGGCGGGGACGGGCGTCTTCAAAAATTCATTCGCAGCGGAATCATGAACGCTTTCTTCTGAAAAGCGCCAGAAGTCCGATGCCACCGAGGAGAGCGGCACCGGGTTCCGGCACCACAGTCATCGTCACGAAGTAGTTCTGACTGTTTGAGCTGGCGTCGGTCGAAAAGTTACCTCCCGCGACAGTGTCATTGTAATCGAAGAGCCATTGGTTTCCGCCATAGGTATAGGTCGCTCCGTCGGTAAAACCGTTGGCGAATCCGGAGGTGATGCCCGCCCCTCCGTCGAAATAGCTGATAAGGGTGAGCTTGTTACCGAGGCTCCAAAAAGCACCGGCAAGGGCAGCACCGGATAGATCGAGCGTGACGCCGGTGAGCGAGAGAGCGCCGTTAACAGCGACCAAGTCCGCACCGGTGGCGCTGGCATCGACGGCTTCGTAGGCCAAGGTGCTGCCGCTTCCCATGGTGAGGGCTCCGGTTTTCAGGCTTTCCGGCGAAGTGCCCGGAGCGAGAGTTCCCGAACCGGTGATGGAGACGGTTCCCGCGATGGCTCCCGAACCGCCGAGGGTGCCTCCGGTAACGCTGACGGCGGTCGCGCCGAGAGAGCCGTTGATGAGAAGGGTGCCTGCGGAAACGGTCGTGGCACCGGTGTAGTTGTTCGTGCCGTTAATCGTGAGACTGCCATTGCCGACCTTGGTAAGGGCGATGGTCTTGGTGGTGCCGTTGTTCAGGTTGCCGGCGATGGAGGTGTTGGAATTGAGATTTCCAACTTCGAGGGTGGTGGTTCCTGTGGCGCTGTTTCCGCCGCGGATGTTGCCGCCCGTGCTCGAAAGAGAGCCGAACTGGACGGTGTAGTTGCCGTTCGCGGCGAAGATCAACTCACCGGCGCTGATGGTGTAGGCGGCGTTGGCGCTGCCCGAGGTGGCGGAGTTGAACTGGGTGTTGTTAGCCGCCGCGCTGTGGGTGAACGTTCCCGTGAAGGCGGTGTGATCGCCGGTGAAGACGATGGTATTTGCCGTATCGTTGAGGATGGCCCCGCTTCCGGTGACCGTGCTGCTGCTAGAGGCGCTGCCGGTGAAGGTCAGGGTGGCGCCCGCGGCGATGTTGATTGATCCTGCGTTGAGGAACGCGGAGTTGGCGATGAGTTTTCCCGCGGTTATGTTGGTGCCCCCGGAAGAGCTTGCAGCGGCACTGGTAAGGGTGAGCGTACCCAAGCCTTGTTTGGTCACGGTTCCGGAGCCGGTGACAGCATGCGAGAACGACTGGGTGCCGGTGGTGTCGTAAACAAGGCTGCCGTTGTTGGCGATCGTGGTTGAAGTGATCGATCCGTTGGTGGTCCCGTCGCCGAGATTGAGAGAGCCGCCGGTTCCGATGGTGGTGGTGCCGCTGTAGGTGTTGCTGCCGGCGAGGACGACGGCACCGCTGGTGTTGAGGGATGAGCTGCCGGAAATCACCCCGGTGGAGCTGACGTTCAGGTTGGCACCGTTCGCCACGGTGATGGCGGTTCCGCTGAGACCGCCGGTGAGGTTGACCGTGCCGAGGTTGATATTGGTGGCGCCGGTGTAGTTGTTAGTCGTGCCGATGTTCAGCGTGCCGTTGCCGTTTTTGGTCAGGGTGGAGGCTCCGCTGATAGAACCTGAACCGCTGAAGGTGTAGCTGACCGAGGAGTTGTTGACCGTCACGGCCGCCGGAACCAAGGCACCACTGAGGGTGACGCTGGCGTTGGCTCCCGGGGTGTCGTCGAAAATCACGGTGTCGCCGTTCCAGAATTGGTTGTCGCTGGAGTTGATCCAAGGGCTGGAAGTGCTGACCTGCCAGGTGCCGCTCGTGGTGTTCCAAGTGTTGGTCGATACCGAACCGGCCGTGAATTGGAGGATGGTTCCGGACGTGCCGAAAGTGCCGCGTGAAGTCTTGATGATGTTGCCGGTTCCGCTCAACGAGCCCGAACCGAAGTCGATCACGTCATAGGTGTTGCCAGCGGTAATGGCGCTTGAAAAATTGAGGGTCGTGCTGCCGGCGAAGGACACGCCGTTTCCAGCAAGTTCATCGGTGGGATCGACTGTCAATGAGGAACCGGAATTGAAGGTGATCGATCCCGTGGTGCTGCCGGTGCCGCTGAGTGTGGCGGCACTGCCAACCGCAATGGAGGATGTGAGGGAACCCGTTAGCGCGAGAGTGCCCGCCGTCACCGAAGTGGCTCCCGTGTAGGTATTGCCTCCGGAAAGGGTTAGGATGCCACCTCCATTTTTCGTGAGTCCTCCGTCCGGTGTCAGTCCCAAGGCGCTGTCGTGCAGAAGCGACTGGCCGATGGTGACGTTGAAGCCGTTGGAGTTCACCACCGCGCCGCCCGCCTGCACATTGGCTGCGGTTAGGCCGGCCATGAAGGAGGTGTTGTTGGCGATGGCTTTCAGTGTGCCGCCGTTGAAGTTGAAATTGCTCGTGCCACCCGTGGTGAGAACATTGCTTCCGTTGTAATAGTTGCTATTGATCTGGAAGGTGCTGATGGTGCCGCCGTTGAGATTGACGGTGCCGGTGGTGCCGCTTCCGTTAGCCAAATTGATGCCGGAAGTGACAGCTGCGGTCCCCGTGGTGGAAACGGTGCCGGAGTTCACGGTCAAGGTGGCGCTGGTCCCGGAACCGACTAACGAAATTCCGTTGATGGTGCTATTTGAACTGACCGTGCCGCCGTTTACATTGAGAATGTTGCTATTTCCCGCGTTGGCGGCCAAGACGATGCCACCATTGGCCACGGGTGTGGCAACGTTGAAGGACAGGGTGCCCGCGACATTGATCGTGCCGCTTCCCATGAAGCCGAGTGTGCCGCCAGTCGTGCTGAAGCCGGTGGTGACTTGTCCGGTGCGGGACACGGTGCCGCCCGAGGCGATTTCAAGAATCCCGGCGGTGGAGAGATCCACTCTGGTTCCCGTGTTGCTGGCGGCGTTCAACAGGATGTTCGCGTTGTTTCCGATGGTGGCGGTTTTGCCACTGGCAACCAGAATGACACCGTTGCCGGTATTCGTAAGCGTGACGTTCTGGGCGCTGGCGGCGCTCAGCGTGTAGCCGCTGTTGCTGAATGTCAGAGACTGGGCCGCCACGTTGGCACCCAAGGTGATGGAATAGGTGCCATCCGTTCCGGCGAAGGCTGCGGTGTGAAGAGCGGTGGTGGCATTGGTTTGGAGCCAGGCCGAGAGTGTCGTGCCGTTGGTGGACCAGTTGGCGGTGCTGGTATTCCATGTCCCATCACCGGTTTGCGTGCCAGCGGTCGTGCTGAGATCCCAGGTGTAGTTCGCCGCACTGGCAATGGTGTGGGCGAAGGCGAAAGCTGCTAGACTGAGAAGAACGGGGTGAAAACGGAATTTGGGTTTCATAAGGCCAATGGGCTGGCGGCAAGGGGTTTTCGGGAGGAAGGCGGGGTTTTGTGGAGAAAATGGCTCTCCACACTCCCCTTAGCGGAAAACCCGGATCAAACACGACAAGGCGACGTGAAAAAAATTTCACCCTTCCCCCATCCCGCTCCAAACCGACTATTTCCCAATCACGCTTTCGGCCTCACTCAACAGGGTTCCCGCGAGCATCCAATCCATCCACGATACCTTGGGGGAAACGTGCTTTTCCACTCCCTCGGTCAATACGCGATGGACCCCGGGAGAAGTTTTCTCGAGAATTTCGCGAGCGAGCGAGGTCCTCCCCGCCTTTTGCGCGGTCATGGCCATCACCAGCTTCACCGAGGGGGTCAACACATCGTTTTGGGGCTCGATCACCAGTGATTTCTCACCCCATTGGTCGGCCAGTTCGAGATTCCCGGAACGAAAATGCCAGAGCTGGAGGGAATGGCAGTTCCAGGCCTGCAGGTAGCGCTCGAAGCTGGATTTCCCGCGCTCGGGGAGTTTTTCCTCTAACGACGCGAACGGCCGGATGTCGTCCAAGCCATCCCCTTCAACCGGGCGAATGAGCGTGACTCTCAGAATCTGCCTGCAGATATCCGGATCCGAAGTGGTGGCGAAGCGATCGATGGACAGGTGCCGGAGGCGTTCATAGCGGGTCCAGTCACTCGCGGCACAGGCAGAGGCGACCGCCGGAATCAGCCAAAAGGACACCTTGTCGTCGTCGCTAGAATCGACCGTCGTGCGGGAAACAACGACCGTGGTGTAGCGCTCGGCGGCTTGCTGCCAGCGTCCCCCGAGCCGATGCCAGTCGGCGACTTTCACATAAGAGCCCGCGACTTCCAGCGAGGGAGGCACCAGGGATTCGGGAATTCCCGAAAGCAGTTGATCCGCATGTTCAAGCCGGCCATACGAAATTTCCACCGCTGCCTGGGCGCAGGTTTCCCCCGCCTCGGCGCGGAGCCGCAGCTTGGCTTCCGCGGCACGGGCGGTCTCGGAAATTTGCCGGAGGCGCACTTGTTCGCGCCTGGCGTCGGACTCGCGGAAATACAGCAAGGTGGAGATGCCGAAACCAATCGCCAATGCGAGAAAGACCGCCGCGCCGGCGGAAAATGTCAGCTTGTTGCGTTGGACGAGTTTCTTCAACCGATAGCGGCGGGTGCCAGGGCGGGCGCTGATAGGCTCGTTGTCGAGGTGGTGTTTGACATCGACGGTCAGCGCGTGGGTGGTGCCATACCGGTCTTTCCGGTCGTGCCTCAGGCATTTCATCACGATGGCTTCCAAGTCGCCCTCGACGAGCGCGCGCAAGCGGTGAGGCGGACAGGAACGGTTCTCCGCGACGCCGCGGAGTGTCGCCTCCGGGTAGCCATCGATGATGGCGGTGGGTGAAACCGCATGGCCGGCGGATGGGGTTTCGAACGGCGTGCTGCCGACGACCAGCTCACAGAGCATCACCCCGAGACTGAAGACATCGCTGCGGGTATCCACGTCATTTCCGTCGCTGTTAGCCTGCTCGGGACTCATGTAGTTAGGCGTGCCGACAGCGCCATATTTTTCCAAGGGATTCTCGTCTACCCCCATCAAGCCCCCCGTGGCGATTCCGAAATCGATCACTTTGGGAACCGGCGTTCCGTCGTGCATGCTGACTAGAATGTTAGATGGATTCAGGTCGCGGTGGATAACCCCTTTTTGGTGGGCGTGCTGCACCGCGCGGGTGACCTTGTTGAAAAGTTCGAGACGCTGGGGAATCCCAAGCCGGTGGTGATCGCAGAACTCGGTGATTTTTTCCCCGGCCACCCACTCCATGACGAAATAAGGCCGCCCCGTGGCGGTGGCTCCGGCGTCCAACACCTTCGCGATTCCCGGGTGATCCATCAGCGCCAGCGCCTGTCGCTCGGCCTCGAAGCGCGGAAGCATTTTTTCCTGATCAAGATCCACGCGGATCATCTTCAGAGCGACGTGGCGTTGGACGGGCTTTTCCTGTTCTGCCAGATAGACTACGCCGCAGCCACCGTCTCCCAGACGTCGGATCAGGCGGTATTTGCCGACCCGCAGGCCGATGTCCACCGATTCCCCGTCATCCTCCTCGGGCAGCACGGCCTCGTCCTCGTCCCCCGGCGCGAACGGTTGGAAATCAAAATAAAGTTCCGCTTTTCCGGCCACGGATAGCAGTCTTCCGATTCGCTCGCGGAGCTCCGGCTCATTCCGGCAGGTCCAGTCGAGAAACACGCGCCTCTCCCCGGCCTCGGGGATACCCGCCAGGCTCTCTAGCAACAAGGCTTCGACTTGTTTGGACGGCGTCATGACATCAGTTGAAAACTAACATGCCGTCACCGCGTTTCATCCTGCAACATCTCGAACATGCAGGATTTGGCGAATGTCCAATGCCGCTGGATGGTGCGCTCGGTGACGCCGCGGAGTTCGGCGATCTGTTGGTTGGTCAGGCCGCCGAAAAATTTCAAACTCACGATTTCCGCGTTTTCCGGATCCACCAGCTCGAAGCGCCTCAACACATCGTCGATCATCAGCAGGCGGTCGTCCAAGTCACCGGCGCAAACATCCACGTCATCGATCGAGAGAACCCGCTGGTTGTTGCCGCGTTTCAGAGTGGCTTTCGTTCGGGCGCGGTCCACCAGAATCCGCCGCATCGCCGTGGCCGCGGTTTTGAAAAAATGATCCTTGTCTTCCCACGTCTGATCGCTGGAGGCGCTCAGACGCAACCATACCTCGTGGACGAGTGCGGTCGGTTGCAGCGTCATGGCTCCGGATTCCATCGCCATCCGCTTTGATGCCAGACTGCGGAGTTCATCGTAAACCAAGGGCAGCAGTTCCCGGGATGGAATTCTCCCGTTGCGAGTCGCTTCCGTAAGCAGTTGGTCGAAATCCGCCATGAATAGGCGTCTAATCCGGGAAGCATCCGTTGCAAATCAAAAACCCACTTCCGGAAATGATAATCTGTCGGCTGTCTGGTTTTCCCTCGGAAATCCGCTTATATCGGGTGACTGCCGGAATCGCCCGGCCGATTTTACCGAATTTGAAATGAAACCCCTTTTCCCGATGGCTGCCTTCGCAGCCCTTCTCGCCTCGATGGCCGTATGCCACGCCGGCGTCACCTACGTGGATGCCACCTCCGGCGCGTCAGGAAACACCACGCTTGCAGGCGGCGGCACATTTTCGCCACCGCTCAACGGGACCACCGGTGCGGACAACAATTGGGAGGAACGCACGGTTTTGGGCTCCGGTGGAAATGTCTTCGAAGCAAGTGGCGAGAATGTTTCGGAAAACGCTCCGGAACTCAAAACCACGCTGAGCGGACTCACCCCGGGTGCCACCTACACGATCTACGTTTATTTCTGGGATCCCGCCAGCACGGGTGAGGATTGGAACATCCGCGCCGGCTCGGCCTCCAATCCTTCCTCTAACACACTTTACTCCGCCGCGGACGCCACCACAGACCTCGGCGGTGCCACTGCCGCGGTGCTCGCAAGCACGCTCACCCACGACGTTGCGCCGAGTGTTGTCACCGAGAGCGGCCGTAATTTGCTCGCAGCTTCTATCGGCAGCTTCACCGCGGATGGCGGCGGGCAGGTCCGCGTCTTTATCGACGACATGCCGACCTCGCTCAACGTCAACCGCCGCACCTGGTTCGACGGAGTCGGATACGAACTCGCCGCCCCGCCCGTGGCAGCCATCACCTATGTGGATGCGACGACTTCCAACACCACCCGCTGGGACGGCCAGACTTTCAGCCCTGCTCCTAACGGAACCACCGGCCTCGACAACAATTGGGAAACGAGAACCTTGGGAAACAGCGCGACCGTGTTCGAATCCAACGCGGAAGCTCTTGAGGACGCACCGCTGCTGGTCACCAGCGCCACCGGCCTCCTGCCCAATACCCAATACGTCGTTTACGCCTACTACTGGGACGCCTCCACCGGCAATTGGCGCATCAAGGCCACCGCGAAACCGACGGACATCCAAAACAATGGAACCCCGGGAAATCTATCAGACGACTTCCTTCCCACGTCCACGCCCAACCACTTCGCCTCGGACAACAACGCGGGCGGCACTGCGACCATCGGCACGCTGGCATCCGCATCGACCTTTGTGACGACGCCTCTCACCACCGAGTCCGACCGCGCCCTGCGCCAGGCGGCCCTCGGCACCGCCACCACCGACTCTAACGGCAAGCTCTCCGTTTACATCGACGACCTCTCTTTCGTCGCCCAGGACAAGCGCACCTGGTATGACGGCATCGGTTACAAGCTCGCCACTCCCCTCACCCCAGGCGCGGATGAGGACGGCGACGGCCTCACCAATGCGGACGAGGCGACCCGCGGCACCAACCCCTACATCGCCGATACCGACGGAGACACCTACGCCGACGGAACGGAAGTCGCCGCCGGTTCCGATCCTCTCAACCCGCAATCCATTCCTCCGCTTCCCGGAAACTCGCTGATGATCGCACCGGATGGCGCTTGGACCTGGTTCAACGACGAACGCACGATTTTCCATCAGGGATCGGTCTTCTGCGGATATGTGAAAGCGAACGGCCAATACGGCATCACCCGCTACAATCCGGCCACCAATGAGACGTTCGACATGATCATCAGCACGGCCACTTCCCAACAGCAGGATGATCATAACAATCCGTCCATCACACCGCTGCCGGACGGCCGGCTCATGATTCTTTACGCGAAACACCTCGCCGAACCCAGGTTCTATCAGCGCACCTCGCTCGTGCCGCTGCCCACCACCGACGCCGATTGGGGACCCGAAATCATCCGCCCGCTCACCGCCAACGACACGTATAACAACACCTACGTTCTGAGCGGCGAGTCCAACCGGATCTATAACTTCCACCGGAACATCAATTTCAACCCCACCATCACCATTTCCGACGACCTCGGTGCGACCTGGCAGCCCTCGATTCCCTTCATCGAGGTGGGAACCGGAAATGTCCGGCCCTACCCGCGCTATTGCTCGAACCGGACCGACCGCGTGGACCTGATCTACACCGACGGCCATCCGCGCGACGTGGACAACTCGGTCTATCACATGTATTACAAGGCCGGTGGATTCTATAAAACCGACGCCACCCTCATCGACACCTTCGCAAACCTTCCGCTCGATCATGGCGGCGGCCAGCGCGGGTCGGTGATCTATCAATATTCCAATGCCGCCTGGGGCGCGGGTCAGGGACCGGACGACTGGATTCCCTCGGCCCGCGGATGGACTTGGGATATCCATTATGGGGCGGATGGAAATCCCGTCTGCGTCTTCCAGGTCCAGGTCGGCACGGACGCCACCTGGTCCACTTCACGGATCTATTACTACTACGCCCGCTGGACCGGAACCGAATGGCAAAAGCGATTCATCGCCCAAGCCGGCCGGGCAATTTACGCCGCGGAATCCGATTACGGCGGAGGCATGACCATCGACCCCCAAAACCCGAACGTCGTCTATATTTCCTCGAACGCCGCGTCTCCCTTCGATCTCGCGGACGTGAACAACGTGCCGCTCGGCGCGAATGCCCGATTTGAAATCTATCGGGGCGTGACCAAGGACGGCGGACTCACTTTCGAATGGGAGCAAATCACCAAGAACTCGGCGGCGGACAACCTGCGCCCGATCGTTCCGGAAAATCACGGCTACGACCGCGCCGTGCTCTGGTTCAACGGAACCTACAACTCCTACACCAGCTTCGACGCACGGGTGCTCGCCATCTTCAGAAACAGCCCGCGGATCAAGTCCATGTCCTTCTCGCCCGCCACCAACTCGGGAAACCTCTCGTGGTCCTCCTCTCCAGGCTGGAGCTACCGCATCACCGGATCCTCCGACCTATCGGGATTTCCCCAGGAGGTCGCCACCGACATCGCATCCCAGGGAGACACCACCAGCCACAGCTTCAATTTTCCAGCGCCACTGCAGAATCTTCCGAAAGCGTTTTTCCGGGTGGAGGAGAAATAGTCCTTCCGTGCCGCCGGGAAGCGGTCCGGGATTTGCGGTTTGCCGTGCTCTTGAAGAGGCAATCTGACGATTGAACTCCAAACAGTGAAACGAAGCGGCTCGCGGGGAACAGGTTTGGGCATTTACCGACCCCAAGCGCTCCTTTTTCCCGCCCATGGCATTCAAAAACACCTGTATTAAAAAGGAATCACCCATTTCTTCCGAACAATCGCATCTTGACCCGGACGGCCCGGCCCTTTACCTAGGCCGCCGCATGGGATTTGACACACTTGGGCTCTCCGCAGCCGTTCTGGAAGCCATTGAGGAGTCCGGTTATACCACGCCTACGCCGATTCAGGCACAGGCGATTCCGATTATTCTCGAAGGAAAGGACGTGATTGGTGCCTCCCAAACAGGCACGGGAAAAACCGCGGCGTTCGCGCTGCCCACGCTTTCGAAGATCACGAAAATGGGCAAGCCCCAGATCCTCGTGCTCGAACCGACGCGCGAGCTCGCCCACCAGGTCGCCGAGCAGTTCGAGAAATACGGCAAGCACACCGGCATGAAAGTCGCCCTGCTTTACGGCGGCGTCGGCCTCGGCACGCAGTCCGAACAACTCGCCGCCGGTGCCGACATCGTCGTCGCCACCCCCGGCCGCCTCGTTGACCATTTCTACCGCACTTCCATGCGCTTCGGCGAAATCAAGGTGCTCATCCTCGACGAAGTGGACCGCATGCTCGACATGGGTTTCCTCCCTCAGGTGCGGAAAATCGTCAATCTCTGCCCGTGGGACGAGCGCCAGACGCTCTTTTTCTCGGCCACCATGCCACCGGCGATCCAGACCTTCGCCCAATGGTGCCTAACCGATCCGACCAGCATCGAGATCGCCCGCACCTCCATCCCGACCAGCGTCACCCACGCCTTCTATCCGGTCGCCATGGACCAGCGCGACGAACTCCTGCTAGAACTTCTCAAACAAACCGACTACCACTCGGTCATGATTTTCACCCGCACCCGCAAGGAAGCGGACCAGCTCACCTCGCTGATCAAATCCACCGGCCAGCCGAAAGTCGCCGCGATGCACTCGGACATCAACCAAGTGGACCGCATGAAAGCCCTAGCCGGATTCAAGGCCGGCGATTATGAAATTCTCGTCGCCACCGACGTCGCCGCCCGCGGCATCGACATCTCCGGCGTCTCGCACGTCATCAACTACCGCGTCCCGGAAAACGCCGAGGACTACGTCCATCGCATCGGCCGCACCGGCCGGGCCGAGGCCGAGGGCGACGCCTTCACCATCCTCACCGCCGACGAACTCGACTACGCGAAGTCCGTGGAAATTTTCATCGACCAGGTCATCCCGCGCCGCAAGCTGGAGGACTTCGACTACATTTACACCGCCTTGTTGGATGACGCTCCGATCAAGCCGGTACGCCGCAAGAAAACCGGCGGCAAGAAGCGGAGATAAGGAGCCGGAACGAATGGCACATAGTTAAGGCCGATTTCGTTGATGGAGCAGGAGTATGTCGCCTCGGTATTCCGGCAGGAATGGCAGTAGAAACAAGGAGCGGCGATCTCAGAATCGCCTGACCATGAGAGGATCATGAAAAGCGATTCTCTCGATACATTGACTCCGCATGGGCTCTGGCGAATCGGAGTCCGCCACTCCTTGGGGCAGGTATAGCAGCAAAATGCGCGTGGACGGGTTGCCAAAAGTGATTTCTGAAACGAAACGCGGAGTTGCTGAGGTCGCGGAGAGAATCGCGGAGACAAAATTAAGGGGGTTTCCCAGCTTTGCGGCCCTCTCTCCTGCCTCTGCGTCTCCGCGTTTCGCTGGCTCCATGAATCCATCTCCCTACAGATTTCAAACCCGCGAAGTAACGGCAAAAACTTTTGGCCAAAAGTCTAACCACGTGCCATTCGAGCGGGGACTTATTGTCCCCATCTTCCCACTATCTCCTCCCCATCAGCAGAAACGGCGCGGGCCTTTTCGTTCCCACCGCTCCATATCTCGCCACGCGCCAGCCGCTGTTAGCCAGCGCCGCCATCCACGTCTCCACGGCCGCCGCTTCCAGCGCGCCTGCCGGATGCCCCGGATAACAGATCACGGAAAGCACGCCGCCGGGCTTGAGCAGTTTCCCGGCTTCTTCCAATGCCGCGAGTGTCTCCTGCCCTTCAGTCGTTAGATTATGATCCTCTCCGGGCAGATAGCCGAGGTTGAACATCACCGCCGCCACGGATCCGGCTTCCACATGTTCCCCCATCCGGACATGGGACTCATGGAGGAACTTCACCCGATTTTTAAACCCCGCCGATGCCACCCGCTCCCTAGCGGAAACCAACGCGGCTTCCTGCACGTCGAACGCCAGCACCCGGCCCGATTCCCCGACGCATTCCGCTAGAAAAACTGTGTCATGTCCGTTTCCCGCCGTGGCATCGATCACCACATCACCCGGCCGGATCACCGGCCGGAGAAGCTCCTGCGCCAACGCCGTCGGGCGCGGTGGAAACATCGGATCAGCGGGATTCATGCGGGATAGGGAGAGGATTTTGAACAGGAGTTAGCAGAGGAAGCAGAGGGCGGGAAACCCAGAAGCTGTTTTAAAATAATGAATTCCAGGGATCTCGCACCGAGAATCCATCTTCATGATCACTTCTTATCCCTCTCATCTGTGTTTATCTGTGTTCATTTGACGGAGAGTTTTGATTTTCCAGTCCGTCCATCTCCGCTACGCTTCGGTTGTGGTTAAAAAAATCCAAATGTAGA
>NZ_JBDSCX010000065.1:0-41216 GCF_039920825.1 Luteolibacter sp.
CACGAACCCCGGGCCATCAAAAAGCGGCCGAAGAACTTCAGCTACCTCACCGCAGCCAGGTCAATTTTCAAAGAAATCCCCCATCGCGGTAAACCCCGAAATTTCGCTTAAGTCAGTGCCATTCCGGCCTGACCCAGCGCATCGCCACCTACCTGACCGACGCGAACAACCCCACCGGCTACGCCCAGGTCATCGAGGAAAAAGACCCGCAGGCGAATGCCGGCCAGGAACTCAAAAAAGTCCACCTCTACGGCCACGACTTAATTTCCTCTGAACGGAGCGCGGATCTTCAGTCCGCCTCTTCCTCTTCCAAAATCTACTACCAATATGACGGCCTCGGCTCCGTCCGCGGTATTGCTGATGAGAATGGCGACCTCCAGGAGACCTACGATTACGATGCTTACGGCTCGCTTATCGGCCTAGCAAAACGCAACCCGTCCACAGGTGTTCTTGAATCATCCCTAATATCAAATCACGCATCTCCAGTCACAGAAACGGAGTTTCTTTTTACTGGCGAACAATGGGACGTGGATCTGGGAATGTATTCCCTGCGGGCGAGGTATTTGAACACAAATACCGGGCGATTCCATACGCAGGACTCTTACCAAGGAATCAATGGGGAACCTTTGACACTTCATAAATATTTGTATGCAAACGGAAACCCCGCTACGTACATAGATCCCAGCGGGAAATTCAGTCTTAATGAGCTAAGCTTAAGCATCTATGTAAGAGTCGAAATTGCTGTGACAACAAGCCCTGTTCTTTCAGGGTTTGTTCAATTTGGGCATGCCATGAATTTAGTCCTTTTTGTATTAAATGAGGAATACAGAGAAACAGTATTGGCTGGAGGTGAACATTCCGCGATAGCACAAGAACTCACGAGCGGATTCCGAGCACTGGGTATTGGAGGTCAAGCTTTATTTAGAGAGCTAATTCCAAAATTTTTTCAAACTATTGAAATACCAGCATATGCGGGAGGTTTGGCTCGCCAAGAAGCTTCTCTGGAAGCTCTTTTAGCGCGTTGGAAAGTAAGAAATGGCGCACCACTGTATAAAATTGGGAATTCTACCAAAAGTAAGATATTTGATTCTCAGTTTTGGTCATTTGCTCCTGCTTCACCGGGTGGAAGTGGAATGCCAAGTGCCAATGCAGAAAGTATTAATTTTATGCTGACAGGGAGAGTTCCGCGTGGCGTGCCATTCGTAGTCCGTAGATCGCCTCCAGTAGGAGATAATTTGGGCGGGGATTTGGAAGTTGTCGTCGGGCAGGGGTTTATGGATACAATATCATCGCTTTTTAACCCGGAAGGTCTTTAAATAGAAATTATGAATATTTTCAAAAAAATAAATCCTCAAGTCGAGAAATTACGTGAAGAAGGAATGAATGACTATGCAAACAAACTTGACGCGGCCTTGTATGGAGGTACAGGAAGTGAAATCCTATTAGATATTTACTCACAATTGAAAAGCCTGCCTGAAGGAATCACGGAAGAGCGGGCCGATGAATTGAATTCTATTAAAATAGAAGTGAAAAATATTTTGAATGAATACAACTGGCCAGTCGATTGAAATAAATCCTATATGAACGGGTCAGGCCTTGGGTTTCAAGATTGATGGCACCTCGATCCCGTCTCAATCCTTTCATCCATGGCGAGGTAACCGAGATTTCAATATGCCGGGGCGGTCTATCACATGATGGCCCGCGGCGATGGCCGCAAGATGATCAATCCCAGGACAGTGGCCTGCGCGGTGCTGGTGAAGGCGCGGATGACCGTGAGCGACGATTGGATTGCGGGGCACCCTGCGTTGATGAGCCATCCTCTCGTCGGCCGGAATTAGAATCTCGTAATTTTCCATCTCTAACAGATCGCCATCAAAAAAATCCACCAACGCAGAACCGACATACGCTACAGACGGACACCGCAGATTTCTTCGCTTCTCAGCGTGCTTTTTAAAGAATGAATAGTCGTAATTCATAGGTTTCAAGAGCTATTGTTCGCTCCGACTCTTTGCAAAGCGTTGAGGTAATTTTCGTTAGTCTCCCCTAGAGCAGGAAACCAGTCCGTGATACCTGAAATTAGGGCACCATGGAAAAATCCGGAGCTGAAGCAGTTTCCCGCGATCTCTCAATTCGTTTTCTGATCCGCGCGGCGCTGCATGCCAGGTGGCAGGCCGTTTCCGGTCCAAGTGGAACCCGGTGTGGCCGATGG
Source organism: Luteolibacter sp. (assembly GCF_039920825.1). Taxonomy (GTDB): domain Bacteria; phylum Verrucomicrobiota; class Verrucomicrobiia; order Verrucomicrobiales; family Akkermansiaceae; genus Luteolibacter. The sequence goes on from NZ_JBDSCX010000065.1 coordinate 2,210, forward strand.
GGCGGCGGGTGTGGATTTGGATGCCTTGGGGTTGCCTTGTGCCCCCTGTTCCCGCTCCGCGCTGATTTTTGCGATCGTCACCTTGCTCAGCGCCTCGAAGCGCGCGGCGAAGTCCACCTCATCGGAAGCAAGCTGTGCCGCGCGTTCCAAATCCGCCGTCAGTGCCGCGACTCCGGCGTCGCCGAAATTGGCTCGGCCGGCCTCGATCCGCTTGATCATTCCCGCCTTCACCGCTTCCACGCGCTCTTTCTTCGTCCGCAGGCTGGTCTTGCTGGCTTCGCGCACGGTGACGCCATCCTTCAACTCGCCACGACTCGCCGCTTGTAGCAGCATTTCCTTGTCCTCCTTGAAATCCGCCGTCCATTTCCCGGGCGCGTAAACCCGGATGTGGTGGTTTCCCCCGATCGGGACCTTCATTTCGCCGTTCAAGGGTTTCCAGCCGGAGGACGCGATCTTTTTCCCGCTGGCCACGTCATAGACTTCCACCGTCACCTCGTTCAGCCTCACCACCTTGCCGTTCTGCTCGTAGAGCTGGTTGCTTTTGTCCGCCTTCCAGAGGATCGTGTAGGGAGTCCTCGCGAAATAGGGATCGGACGGAATCCCGAACGCGTTCCCGCTCGCGATGTGGTGATCCTCGTTCACCCGCACCTGCGCGGAGGCCGCACCGCTGGAAAGGAATGCGATCACGCCAGCCGCTGCGGCGAGCTTCATTAGGCGGAGCTGACATTCCATTTCGCTTTCTCTCAGAAACCGCCGCCCGAATCAACCGGAGAATCCGGAAATCCAGCCGGCGGGGGGCAGGGTTCCGACACTGGGGAAAATCAAAGAATTTTTAACCGCAATGGGAGCGATAGCGGACATGGACGAACTGGCTGATTGAAATCCTTCGTCAAATTTCGCGGATGATCACGGATCAAGAATTGGCGATGAACCGTTTTGGGGAGAACCAGCGAAACGCGAGTGAAATTGTTCCTGAAATGGCTAAGGCGGTTGAACTCCCTTGGACTCATGAAAACCCCAGCATTCCAGACTTCCCTCGGCTCACACCGCCGTGCTGGAAGCGTATGGGTCGAGCGATCTCAAACAAAAAAGGGCCACGCTCCTCGCCCGCCTCGAAACCCTCAAGGCCCTGAGCCAACTCTGAAAACAAAGCCCTCTCGGAAAACAACCCGGAGGGAGACGCTCCGGTCGTTTTTGCCGAACCGCGTGCCATTTCCGGGGCCGGCGCTGTCGCGCTACTGCGCGCGCAGCGCCTCGATCTGCGTGGCGGTCTTGGCCGCGTCTGCGGGGAGGTTCGCTTTTTCGTAGGCGTTCTTCAGGCCGAGCAGGGCGTTCATGTCGTTGGGAAATGCCGCGAGCGCGCGCTGATAGGATTCGATGGCGTCTGGCGGATTTTTTACTGCCAGCCAGTATTCGCCGAGATGGATCGCCATCGGGGTGAGGATCATCGGCGGAAACATCATGGTGGCGGGATGCTGGTGGTCGGTGGCGGATGCAAACCAGTTGTAAGCCGTGCCGATCCTGTCTTTGGGGCCCGCCATGGTGAGGCTGCCGCGAAGGTCGCTGGAGAGAATTTCCAACGCGCGGAAGGATCGGGTCCAGGCCGATCGTTCGCCGTTGCCACCTGCAATCGCCTGGGTCTTGGACATTCCCTCACCGTGTTGGGTAAATGCCGCGACAACGTCCTGGGCTTCCTGGAATTTTCCTTCGTCGATGAGGCGGCGGGCTTCGAGGGCGAAGCGGAGCCCGTCGATCCACCAATAGGCGAGCGAGTTTTTGTGGGTGTCCTTGATCTCGGCGGGATCCGGCAACGAGTGCAGAGCCTCTTCGGCATTTCCACGCAATCCCCGATGGAGAAGAACGCGGGCGGGCAACGTTTTCGCATCCCAAAGGAGCAGTCGCGCGCCGGGTGAGGCGAGGCGCTTTTTATCCAACGGAGTGGCGGCTACAAGGCGCGCTGCGGCGTAGGCGGTATCGAATTCCCCCTTGGAAACGAGCGCGACGATGCGGTAACACTCGGCCTTCACCCACTCCGGGCAATCGGCGACGGAGGCCTTGTTTTCCTTCATCCACTTTTCGAAATAAGACGAAGCGCGGCCGAAGGCGGACGCCGCCTTGCCGTGCTGGCCGCAACGCCATTCGTAGTGTCCTAACAAATGGAAATACGGAGCGTATTCCGGCGACATCTGGCAGAGCTTGCGGGCGAGCTCCATGGATCCGGTTAGATCCGGAGCTTCCGCGCGGATGGTGAGGAGCGCGTTGAGAGGAACCGGGCTCAGCGGGTTTTTTACAATCATCGCCTGGAGACTGTCCTCCGCTTTTTGTTGATCGGGAGTGGCGTCTCCCAATTCATCATAGCCGCTGCGGCCGAATAGAGCAGCGAAGATACCCGCCTGCATATCGTTAGGGAATTTTTCCGCAACCTTGCGGAAGGCCGAGGCTCCACCCGCAGGTCCGTCATCCATGTATTTGATCAATCCGTAGGCATAGCCGCGCTCGAGTTCGCTGCCTTTTCCCTGGTCGATCAGATAGAGCAACCGCTCGCTCGCCGCATTCCGCGCGGGACCTGTCTCCGGCGATGGCGTGAGCAGCGACATGACCATCCCCCAATGTGCGAGCAGGCACTCGGGATCCTCCCGCATCGCGGCGGCGAAGTGGCGGCTGGCCTCGAATTCCCACCCGCCGTGAAGGTGGTTCATGCCTTGGTTGACGTGGGCTTGGGCGCTCTCCGTCGCGGCCGTCACCGCCATCCGGATGCCGCCCGGGAAATTGACCATCGCCGGTTCTCCCAGCGCTTTCACCGGATCGGGAATGGCGGATTCGACGCTCGGGATTTCGACGGTTTTCGCCGATTTTTCAGGGGCCTTGGGTTCCTCGCCCGCCGCAAGTGCGCAACCCATCAACCATGCCGCCAGCAACCGATGTCTCATGCGCGGAAGATGGCCACGGGCGGCCCGCGCTACCAAGCAAAATGACGCTGGCGTGCTCCGCCGGGCCTTGCTTAGTCTCCGGGCATGAAGCTTGGAGTTGTTGGATGCGGGAAAATGGGCACGGCGTTGATTCAAGGGGCGATCCGCTCGGGAGTCGTCGCGGCCGCGGATGTGATGGGTTGTGATCCCTACGAAAAATCCCGTGAAGCGTTCGCCAAAGCCACCGGAGCTGTTGTTTCCGCGGACCTTGCCGCACTCGCCGCCTGCGACGTGCTGCTGCTTGCCACCAAGCCGAACGACATTCCCACAGCGCTGGGAGAGGCCGTGAAAATGGCGAAAGGCCAGCCACGGCTCGTAATTTCCATCGCCGCCGGCGTGACGCTCGCCGCGTTGGAAGCTGCTGCTGCGGAAAATTTCCGCGTCGTCCGTGCCATGCCGAATACCCCGGCGCTGGTCGGGCATGGTGCCGCCGGATATTGCTTGGGATCCCGTGCGACGGCTGATGATTCGAAAACCGCAAAGGCGCTTCTCGAAGCGGTCGGCATCGCCATCGAGGTTCCCGAGCGGCTGATGGATGCTGTTACGGGGCTTTCCGGCAGCGGACCGGCTTATATTTACGTGGTCATCGATGCGCTGGCCGACGGTGGTGTGCGTGCCGGAATTCCAAGGGCGGACGCGGTTCGGCTTGCCGCGCAGACGGTGCTCGGTTCCGCTGCGATGGTTTTGGAAACCGGCGAACATCCCGCCGTGCTCAAGGACATGGTGACGTCCCCCGGCGGCACCACGATTGCCGGCCTCGCGGCTCTTGAAAAAAACGGCCTGCGCTCCGCATTGATCGAGGCGGTGGGTGCCGCCACCCGGCGTGCCACGGAACTTGGGAAGTGATCCATTTTGGACTTCCCCACTCCCATCGTCCTCCTATGCTCCGCCACATGACCTATCGGTTGATCGTCCTGGCGTTGTTATCGGCCTCCGCTTTTCATCTTTCTTCATGTGGCAATGATGATGACATGCCGATCATGGCGGGAAATACCCATGCCGCCACCGGCGAGGGCGAGAAGCTCTATCAGGAAGCGAAAAGCGCCGATACCGCCGGGAAAACCTCCAAAGCGATCAAGCTCTACGACCAAGTGGCGACCCGTTATCCGTTCGCGCCATCCGCACCGCAGGCACGGTTCCGCCAGGCCGAGCTGCTTGAGCAACAAGGCGACATCCTGAAATCCTTCGATGCCTACAACCTTTTCCTCACCCGTTTCCAAGGCACTGGTCTCTACACCACGGCGCTGAACCGCCAGATCGCCATGGCGCAATCCGCCGCCGACGGTGATGTGAAACAGAGCATGCTCGGTCTTAAAACCAAACTCTCGCTCGACAAGACCGTGGAAATGCTCGGCAAGGTCCGTGACAACGCGCCGAAGTCCGCCGCCGCCGCCAAGGCCCAATACACCATTGGCCAGCTTTACGAAGGCAAGCACAAGTCGAAGGAGGCCATCGCCGCCTATCGCCAGCTCGTCAAGGACCAGCCCACCTGCCAACAGGCTCCTGAAGCGCTCTTCCGCATCGGGAAAATTCTAACTGCCGAGGCCGACCGCGGCAACCAGAACCAAGCGAACCTCGACCTCGCCAAGGAGGCGTTCAACGACTATCTGATTCAGTACCCCGGCGATTCGCGCAATGCGGAGGCCCGCAGGATGATCGCCAACATCGACAGCCGCGACCTCCAGCGCTCCTACGACATCGCCCAATTTTACGAGAAAACCGGCAAAATCGAATCGGCCAAGGTTTACTACCGTGACATTGTGAAAGGCACGAAATCCGGCGACCTCCACGACAAGGCGCTCGCCCGTCTCAAGGTGCTCGGCGGCTGATCTCCTTTTCCCCGGACCATGAAATTCCTCGCCCTGCTCGCCCCGGCATTGCTGCTCGTCTCCTGCGCCGGCTATCACCTCGGCGAATCGAAACCCGTTTCGCTTGAACGGGTGAAAACCATCGCTGTGCCGATGTTTGAAAACTCGACCCTGCACCCGCGTGCGGAAGCGCTCGCGACCTCCGCAGTGGCCGCCGCGTTCGTTCAGGACGGCACCTATCGGATCAGCGACAGGGACCACTGCGACGCGGTTCTCGAAGGCAGTCTCAGCGGGATCAAATACGCTCCCATCCGCGGACGGCGATACAACACTCTCGCTCCGGAAGAACTCGCCAACACGGTCACCCTCAAGTGGATTCTCCGCGACGGCAAGGATCCGACCAAGATCCTCGCCTCCGGAACCTCCAACGGCACCAGCCAGCTCTTCGTCTCAGATAACCTGCAAACGGCGAAAAACAACGCGCTTCCCGAAGCTCTCGACCGCGCCGGGGTTGCCCTGGTGTCGCGACTTGCCAACGGCTATTGATTCCGCTGCTTAAGGCCACGTCACTCGGACGCGATAGAACCGCGCGGGTTCCGACGGCGATACTGGAAAGTCGGCAAGCTTCGGTGAACCGCTTCCCGCGTAGGTCCCGACAACGCTCCATCCGGATAGGCTGACGCTGCTTTCTACGGTGTAATTCCGTCCCGATAAGGTCGGGAAGGACAGCCGCACCGTTCCGGGCGATGGATTTGCGTAAGTCACGACAAAATGCGACGCCGGGTCCTGCGGGTCGGTGCCGAAGACCAATTCGTCCGCATCAGGCGATCCATCACCGTCGGCATCGTAGCCTGATAGAAAAGTGACGGCGAGATTGTCGATTGCGATTCCCTGCGGCTGCTTCGGTGCCGTGAGTATTTGGCCGGAATTGGGTTGGCCGGGGGAATGGGGGATGCCCGTGAATTTGGTCCAAGCGAAGTTGGAGGATGCGCCTATCGGGCCGGTCAGTCCCAGCGATGCTTGTCCCGCCGTATCGGTGGACAACTGCTTCACAAGAATGTCGGTGGAGACCATTCCATTCGCAAGTCCTGCGGTTGCCGTGAACGAACCACCATAGGAAATGAAACGCGTCACCGTCCCCCCGACAACAAGGGCGAATCCATCGGGATCGCCATTTTGAATTCCGGAGATCAATTTCGAGTAAATCCGGTGTTTCGACGGTGTCACGGCCCCGGCGGTGAAACTTGTTAGGGACTGCGAGCCGGTATAGGTAGCGCCTCCGTTCCCGTTGTAGAACATGACGACAATGTCGGAAAGATCGCCTGTGAAACCCGGCCCGACAACGACTTCGACGAATTCCCCGCTGCCGATATAGCTGAACTCGTTGATGAAAACATCCGCTGGCAACGCGCCTCCGCCTGCGCCGGGCGTGGAGGTGAAACGAAGCTGGAATGTGGCTCCGGGTGCCACCGCGAGTCCGCTAACAATCATGTTTTTCGGAGTGGATGTGCCGCCGGTGATCGCGCCGTCCGGAAGACTGGTTGATGCTTGGTAAGTCAGCGCGGGTAGTGGTTTCGGCACGCCGCCGACGATCAGTTCCGCGCTCAGCGTGTCGGCGGTTCCCGCGTTGGAGGATCTCCACTGCTCCGCTGTGTAGGAAATCTGCAATGCGGTTAGAGTTGTCGTCGATTGGTTCACGAAGGTCGCCGTCACGCTGCCGCCCGCAGTGCCGGGAAGAAACCCGAGCGACGGGTCGGAGGGGGATCCGTAAGCGCGGAAGCCCAATAAGGTGGACGTTCCGGGATCCGTTCCCTGCCAGGTGCCGCCCGTGATGGTCCACGGATAAGGATCGTAGGTTCCGGTAAAGCCCGTGAATGTTTCGCTGACGGTTTGTCCGGGAGCGGTGAAGGTGTAGGGAACCGCGGGATCGAGTTCGAAGTCGCCAAAGATCGCGAGGTGGTCCGAGGCCGCGGCGGAGGTTCCGGTGGCAAGCGGTGAGCCGGATTTCGGAAGACCAACGGCGTTGGAGGTATCGAGTGCGGAGTTATAGATTTCCGTGTGCAAGGGCCGTGCTCCGACGAGGGGAGAGGTCAGGAAAAGGTCGATGGTTGATCCGCTTGAAGGAAAGGTGACAATGGAGTTGTCAGTCTGCCGCGGGATGATCCGGGTGACGGCCGGGTTGCTGAAATAGGACGTCGGAGTGATGAAATAGTTGATTGGAAAGACGATGTCCGGACCTAGGACGAAACTGCCTGGCAGCCCGCTGGAAGGAGCGGTGGTGAAGATTCGATCGCTATCCGACAAATTGAAATCGCCCATGATGAGGAAATTGTCATTCGCTGCCAGTCCTTGGTCAGTTAGATAATTGGTGAGACGCCGCATTTCCACCGTTCGCTGAAACATGTCGGATGCATCGGATCCGGATTTTAAATGCGCCCCGATCAGCACCGGATCCCGGGTGGTGCCCGGCACATCGACTTTTACCACCGGGATGAGCCGGTTCATTTCCTTCGCTCCCGCCGGCGAGGTGATCAAGGTTTGGGAGAGAAATGGAAAGCGCGATAGGAAGGCGACGTGCAGTGATGTGTCGAAGGTGTTGGTCGCCGGTGCATAAAAGACGTAAGGATAGCCGAGGCTGGTCGCGAGTGTGGTGAGGTATCCCGCGTTGTAATCCGCGCCGTGAATTTCCTCCAGCGACACCACATCGGGGTCGATCCGGTCGAGGATATCGCGAACCGTGTCGTAGTCCGGTTGACCCGGCGCACCGATGCCATAGTCGAAATGAGTGGCTCCGCCGCCGGGTGGGATCACAAGGTGCGCCCCGATGTTGAAAGCTGCCGCCCGGAATCCCACTCCCTGGGCCAGCGTGGCCAGGGCGACGAGCAGGAATGAGGCGATTTTCAGCGACATAGGGCGGGAACCTAGCATTCACGGGCCGTCTGTCGAACCGTGATAGGGAAACCGATGAGCAGAAGGCGTTCCGCTTGCAATTTTTCATGATTCGCTCCGTATTTGCGGAGTCACCAAACCTCCATGCGCGAAAAATCCAGAACCCCACGTCCAGTCCTTCGTTCCATCGCCTATGTTGCCGGAATGCTCGCGGCCTCGATGACTTTTTCCCAAGCTGAGCCCGCGACCGCCGCGAAAAAGAAAATCGTTTTCGTCGCTGGAAATCCGAGCCACCCGCACGGCGAACACGAGCACCGCGCCGGTTGCATGCTCCTCGCCGACCAGTTGAACAAAAGCGGCCTGCCGGTCGATGCCGTGGTGACCACCAACGGCTGGCCGAAGGACAATGCGATCTTCGACGGCGCTTCCGCAGTCGTCATTTACTCCGATGGCGGCGACGGCCACCCGGCCATGAAGCAGCTTGATGAAATGAAAAAGCTTGTCTCGAAGGGCGTCGGCATCGGCTGCATCCACTACGCCGTGGAAATTCCCGCGGGCGAACCCGGCAATGTGCTTCTGGATTCGATCGGCGGCTTCTTTGAAAGCAACTGGTCGGTAAACCCCACGTGGGACGCCTCTTACAAGCTGCCGAAACACCCGGTCACCCGTGGAATCAATGATTTCAAGGGCTATGACGAATGGTATTATCACATGCGTTTCCGCCCGGAAATGAAAGGCGTCACCCCGATTCTAACCGACCTTCCGCCGCCGAGTACTCTCACCCGTCCTGATGGCCCGCACGAAGGAAATCCCGAAGTCCGTGCGGCGGTCATCGAGCGCAAGGAACCCCAACATACGATGTGGGTTTACGAACGGCCCGCCGCTGCGGGAGGTGGACGCGGGTTCGGCTACTGCGGCGGCCACTATCATAAGAACTGGCAGCAGGATGATCCGCGCCGTCTGGTTCTCAACGCGATCGTCTGGATCTCCGGACTCGAAGTTCCGAAAACCGGCGTGCCTTCCAAGACTCCCACCGACGAGGAAATGACGGCGAATCTGGATAAAAAGGGCTGAAGTCGGATCGATTGCGGAAGTCCGTTCCCAGTGAGGAGTTTCGTTTCGCTGTCGGGAGTTCAATCTTCAGATTGCCTCTTCAAGAGCACGGTGAACCGTGAACTCCGGACACGTTTCCGGTGACATATGGCGGATGGAGTTTCGGCAATCGATCTAACGAAATTTATTCTCCAGAGCAGCACGACCCGCTTTCGTGGAAACAATCGACGCACCAGCCCTTGCCGTCGATGACCGTAGCCGCTTCTTTGCCACAGCCTTCGCAGGTTGGCGGGGCCTCAGACATTGAATCGAAATTCGACGACATCGCCGTCCTTCATCACGTATTGTTTGCCTTCGATCCGGACCTTGCCTGCGACTTTCGCGGCGGACATGGAACCTGCGGCGACGAGGTCGTCGTAGTGGACGATTTCCGCAGCGATGAAGCCGCGCTCGAAGTCGGTGTGGATGACCCCGGCGGCGGCGGGGGCCTTGTCGCCGGCGATGATCGTCCAAGCGCGGGTTTCCTGGACGCCGGTCGTTAGATAGGTGCGCAGGCCAAGGAGATGATAGACGCCGCGGATCAGAGCGGAGACGCCGGAATCGGTCACACCCATGTCGGCGAGAAATTCGTTGGCTTCTTCAACGGGCATGTCGCTGAGTTCCTCTTCGATGCGGGCGGAAATGACGACGGCTTCGGAGCCGGTGTGTTCGGCGGCGAACTTGCGGACGCGCGCGACTTGCGCATGTGAATCCGGGTTTTCAATCGCATCGGCGAGTTCGTCTTCGGCGACGTTGCAGGCGTAGATGGTCTTCTTCGAGGACAGCAGGAAAAAGTCCTTTACGATGGCTTTGTCGTCATCGCTCAATTCGACGGTCAGCGCCGGTTTCCCCTGATCGAGATGCGGCATGATGATGTCGATGAGTTCGACTTCCTTCTTCGCTTCCTTGTCGCCGCCCTTGGCTTTCTTTTCGCGCGAGTAGCGGCGTTTTTCCAGCGAGGACATGTCGGCCAAAATCAGCTCGGAATTGATGATCTCGATGTCGCGGATGGGATCGACGGTGCCGAGTTCGTGGATGATGTCGTCGTTTTCGAAACAACGGACGACCTGGACGATGGCGTCGGTTTCACGGATGTTCGCGAGGAACTGGTTGCCCAAGCCGGCACCTTCGGATGCGCCCTTCACCAAACCGGCGATATCGACGAACTCGATCGCGGTTGGGACCAGTTTGTGCGACCCGGAAATCTTCGAAAGCACGGCCAGCCGCGAATCCGGGACCATGACGATACCGACGTTCGGATCGATGGTGCAGAATGGATAGTTCGCCGCCTCCGCCTTACGGGTGCGGGTCACAGCGTTGAAGAGTGTCGATTTCCCGACGTTGGGTAGTCCTACGATTCCGGCCTTGAGCATTGCGGCGGGAGGGTGGGGGAAGGGCGGGCGGGAGGACGAGAAAAAAGTTTCCGAGCTCGTTTTGCGCCGTTCCGGGGCGGTGTATTCACCACGCCGGTCTTTACAGGTTTGGCGTGACTCCGTAGGGAAATGCAGCTTCAAGACCCGATGGCGAAATTCAAATCCAAAGCTCCGAGCCAACTATCCGGCGGTTGTCTCTCGCTGTTCGGGCTGCCTTTCCTTCTCGCCGGGCTTTTCCTGGCGTGGCTGTATTTCTCGGGTTACTCGGAGTGGTGGCGGGCGCGGAGCTGGGTGGAGGTGCCGTGCTGGATCGAATCCACGGAACTGAAGGCCCATGATGGCGACGACTCCACGACCTATCAGGTGCTGGCGTCCTACCGCTATGAATACGAGGGACACTTGTATCACGGAGACCGCGTCACGTTCAGCAAGGGTTCCGACAACGTGGGGAATTTCCATGAGGAGACGCATCGCGAGCTCCGGGGCTACGTTGTTGGAAAAGCCACGGGATTGGAAGATGCCGGAGCGCAGGGAAACCGGAAACCGTTCCGCTGCTACGTGAATCCTAACAAGCCGGACGAATCCGTGCTTTACCGCGTGCTGCGATGGCAGATGCAGGCATTCATGGCGATATTCGCGCTCACGTTTCCCGCCATCGGCGCCGGTCTGGTGGCTGGCGGATTGATTGCCGTCCGCATCGCGAAGAAGGATGCCGAATTGGTCGCCAATCATCCCGGGCAGCCGTGGAAATGGAAATCCAACTGGGCGGGGTCGTCGATCCCCGAGAGCGCGGCGGGATGGAGCAAGGCGCTCTATCTCTATACCCTATGGTCGGGGTTGATCATCGTCCCATTGATTTTCACAACGGCGATGACCGGAGCTTTCCAGACGAACCGAATGGCTTGGCTATTGTTGATCCTCGTCGCGCTGTGGTGCCTGCCGGCGTGGTTTTCGCTCAAACGGTTCAGGCAACGGCTGGCCATCGGCGTAACTCGTTTCGAGCCAACCCAATCGCCCGCCTATCCCGGTGGCGTGCTGGCCGGAGCGATCATGTTAGAAAAGCCGCTGCCGATGCGCGGCGATGCGGAACTCACGCTGACCTGCGAGAAAAAGGTCACCCGCAAGACCGGCGACGGCGATTCGACCACCACGGAGAAAATCTGGAGCCACGCACAAAACGTAACGCTCGACCAGATCACGCGGGATGTTTCAGGCTTCCGGCTGCCAGTGGCGTTCTCCTTGCCGGCGGATGCTCCGCAGAGCGATGCCGGCGATGATCCGGCGATCAAGCATGTCTGGAAACTTCAACTCAAGGTGCCCGGGACAGCGATTGGTCCGGTGTTCGAAGTGCCGGTTTTCCATACGGGAGAATCACCGGTCGTGACGACGACGATATCTGCCGCCGCGTCGATCCAGGAAGTCGCTGCAGCGGATCTTCCCATTCTGTTAGCTGCGAGAAGCATCCGCGCGGATTTCGATGGCAACGGCTTGCCCCGCTCGATCGTCTGTCCGCCGGCCAGGCTCCGCTCGCTGATCGTTTTCCTCGTTGTTTTCAATGTGATCTGGACCGCGGTCGCCGCGCTTCTGATTCACAAACATGCTCCGCTGATTTTTCGCATCGTCTGGCCGGTGAGTGCGGCGGGAATCTGGCTGGCCGTTCTCTATCAACTTCTCCACCGGCGCACGGTCACCTTCAGTGTCATGGGGCTGGAAGTGACGAACGAGACCGGTCCGTTGGCCAGTTCACGGAAGCTTGAAAAATCCCAAATCATCGGCTTCAGCCACGACACGAACATGAACTCCGGCAACACGGTTTTCTATCGGGTGCGGATGGAGGATGTATTCGGAAAGAAGACGACGCTGGTGGATGGCATCACCGAATCCGCGACCGCCGCGGCACTTGCCGGGCGGTTGGAAGATTGGCGGAAATCGGAGATTTGAGGATCTCTGATTTTCCGTTGGACTCGCGCGAGCAGCGATGCATGTTTCCCGGTCAAACCGGAAACCATGAACCTCGCATCGAAATCCAAACAAATCGCCCGTGGCCTCATGGGTCTAACCGCTGCCATCGCCCCGTGGGGTCTTGCAAATAACGCTTTCGCCGACAAAAAATTCGGAGATTTCAGTTATGACGTCAAAGATTCGGCCGTCACGATCACGGGATTTCGCCAAGAGGTCGGCGGCCCGGTGGTGATTCCCGCAAAGATCGAAGGCAAGCCGGTGACGAAAATTGGCGACTATGCTTTCTACTATTGCCGGGATGTCACGGAAGTCACGATTCCCGGGGGAGTTACCAAGATCGGCATGAACGCGTTCAGCAACTGCTCGAAGCTTAAAAAAATTGAATTGCCCGCCAGCTTGGAGAAATTCGGAACCGACGCTTTCGCAAACACGGACTTGAGGAGCGTGAAGATTCCTGCTGGCGTGGAAACGATCAGTGCCAGGGCTTTTGTCGGTTGTTTCCGCCTCAACAATGTCGAAATTTCCAACGGCGTCCGGGTCATCGAATCCCAAGCATTCGGCTATTGCTCCCGACTCGAGACCGTATCGCTGCCGGAGAGCATCAGCAACGTGACGACCGAGTCCTTCGCTGAGGCCTATCTGAAGGAGATCAGCGTGGCCGCTGGAAATCGCCGGTATTCCAGTGCCGACGGAATTATCTATACAAAGGACCACTCCCGGCTGATTTCCTGCCCCGCCCAGAAATCCGGTGCGGTAAAAATCCCTGAGGGGGTCAGACGGTTGGATATGAAGTCGTTTTACGGAGTCAGGCGTATGACATCGGTTAAGCTGCCGAAGGGGCTTCTCTCCATCGAGGCCCGCGCATTTGACGAGTGCAATGATCTGCAAGAGGTGAACCTCCCGGACGGGCTCACCGATATTGGGCATCATGCGTTCGTCCACACGAGATTGGCGACCGTGACCATTCCGGCAACTGTTGACCGGATCGGTGGCTATGCGTTCGTGTACTCCCGGAATATCAAGAACGTCTATTTCAAGGGCGATGCCCCGGCGCTGATGGGGGGGAATGTTTTTGACAGCACCTCCCTCTCCGGTGAGGCGGTTGAAGGTTTAACGATTTATTTCTACGAGGGGAGCGAAGGATTCACCGAGCCGACCTGGATGGGATACAATACGGTGGCCATCAATCCTGAGACGCCTGCCGCAAACCGGTTGCTGTTTGGTTCGCAATGGAATGAGTGAGGGTTGGTGCCTGTTTCTCCCCGCATTGTGATGCGGGATTGCGCTCGCTGGAAATTAGGGAAAGACTCTTTCGCTTTGTGAAATTTCAAGCGAATGACGGCCCTTCTATTCAGTTGTGAAAATGCGACCTGCGCGGTTCCGGAGGCTTATCGGGAAATCTTCCGCGGGTCCGAAGACCTGCTGACTTCGAAACGCGGATGGGAGCCGGGATCTCTGAATCTCGCGCAGGGCTTTGCGATGAAATTCCGCACGCCGCTGGTTCATGGCGACGTGACCCGGCTGCTGATCGATTTCGAGCAAGACGGCGATGCCCGCTGGAGTGAGTTTTCCCTGAAACTGCCGGAGACGACCCGCTTGAAAGTGGTGGACCGGCATGAGCGACCTTATCGCCTTTCACTGAACCAACGCATCGCGGAGGATCTGCGGCGTCACGACATGGTGCTGCACGTCATGATCCACACGGATTCCGCGACTGACGGCCTAGTGCTGTTGGAAACGCCGGCGGGTGGAGATCTGGCGGAGAAATTCGCCAGAGCGTGGCGCGCGCATTTGGCGGCGGCGGAGGTGGATGTCCGGCAGGTATCGGGGAGTGGAACCACCCCGTTGGGTGCTTCTCTAACTAAGGAGTTTCCGGCGAACCGATATGCCCAGATCCGGCTCTCGGTCTCGCAGACGTTTTTCCTGGAAGGGCGGCCGTGGCGTTGGGAAACGCTGAAGAAACTTTTGTTGGAGTCGCTGGCCCGGGTGGTGGCCGAGGTGACGCCGGTCAGTGCCCCAGAATGCTCTTCGCCTGATCCACGTTGAGGTTGCGCTGCTCTTTCCAGCCGATGATCTCGGGCTGCTCGTAGGAGTCCTTGCGATTTTCGATGGCGGCGCTGGTGCCTTTTGGAATCTGAGCGGCGGTGGATTCGCGGGCGTCGCCGGTGGCGTAGCCGCCGGTCTTGTATTTGTCCGGAATGTCAGCCTGGTTGCCGGCTTCACGGGCACCCTTTCCATCAAGATTCGAAGGCGTTTGGAAGCGGCTGGCGTCGGTATTTCCGGAGTAGGCCTTGCGATCGTATTCCTTGTTTCCCCACCAGGATTTCTTGGCGTAGTCGCCGGCTTTGTATTCCTCTTTCTTGTAACTCTTGCTGGCGAAACTTGCTTCACCCTTGCTTTCGTAAGGGCTGCGCTTTTCCTCCTTGATGTAGTATTTGCCGGCCGAGTCCTTCTGATAGCTGTTGGGATCGCGCCCGCCGCCGCTGCCGATCCGCTGGCTGAACGGGACGTGCGCCGGTCCCGACGACGATGCGGCGGATGACTTATTCTTGTCCGAGCTCGTGCCACAGGAGGCCAGCAGGATGAGGGGCAGGAATGCGATGGAGCGAATGGGTTTCACTTTTGGAGGCGTTGTTCGAGTTTGGGATCGGGGACGGCGCCGCGTTCGAGGGCCTTCTGATAGTATTCCCTGGCGATGTCGTAGCGCTTGTTCTTCGCACAGAGGCGGGCAAGGTTGAAATAGGGCTCGCTCGGCATGGGGTCGGCGGAAATGGCGGCCTTGTAGTAAGCTTCCGCTTCCCCCGGTTTGGCGAGATTTTCGCTGATCGCACCTAACAGTGCAAGGCTCAGCGCGTCGTCCGGCGAGAGCGCAACGGCCTCCTTGGTGCTTTGCTCGGCGGAGCGGAAATCGCCCATGGTCATGAAGGAAAGTCCTAACATGCGGTGGGCATAAGGATTGTCGGATTTCAGCTCAACCGCGCGGCGGAAGGTATCAACTGCGGCTGCCGGATCGTTCATCTTGAGATCGACGACTCCCAGTTTGCACAACGCGGAAACGTGGCCGGGATGCTGCTCGATGATCATCTGGAACAGCTCGCGGGTGGGTGCGTAGCGACCGGCGGCGAAGGTTTTCTCCGCGGTGCGTTCGTAAACGGCGATGTCGCGGTTCAGGGCGCTGGTGTTTTTATCAACCGTCGCTTTGTCCTGAGTCACGAGGGATCGTAGCGTGACGTCCACCGGGCTGGCGTCAACGATGCTCTGTTCTTCAGGGGAGAGCGCTATTTCCTGCGAGTCGAAAAGTTTGATCGCCTGATCGAGGCGTTCGTCCTTGGTGCCCATGTCCCTCACCGCCTCGACGAGGAGATCGCGCGCCTGGCGGCGGCGTTCCTGGACGCGGAGCTGGCGCTGGATGATGTCGCGCAACATCGTGACTTCGGCGGGGTCGGCCGACGCCTGGCCATTGGATAGAGCCGCTTCCTCGCCCTTGAGGCGTTTTTCCATTTCGGCGAGCCGTTCGTCCTGATCGCGCTTTTCCTGATGGAGCCGGTTGATCTGGGCTTTCGTCATGGACAGGTCGCGCTTCGCTTCATTGAGCTCGTCCTTCGAACTGTTATTGTCGCGGTTGAGCATTTCAACCTTCTCGGTTGCTTCGCGCAGGTTCTTGGCGAGGCCCATGTTCTGTTGGATGAGATCCTGAATGCGGCTGTCGGCATTGAGGTTGAGCAGGGCCTTCATCTGGTCGCGTTCCTGCAAAAGTGAATCGCGCTCGGTACGGATCTGGTCGAAAGCGGCGTCGCTCTCGTCGAGCTGTTTCTTGAGGCTGGCGATGGTTTCGTTGGCCTTTCCGAGGGCCTCGTCCTTTTTCGCGAGCTGCTTTTCCAATGCCTGGAGCTGGGTGCGTTGTCCTTTGACGACTTCGTTGGCGACGCCCCGCTCGGTTTTGATATTGCGGTCGAGGTCCGAATATTTCTGCTGCATCACCTCCAGATCAGCCGTTAGGGTGGCGATCTTGGCCAAGGCTTCGGTATGTTCGCTGCGGCTCTGCTTGAGGGCCATTCGCATGGCTTCGTGGTCCTGTTCGAGATCGGCTATCCGTTGGTCGAGTTGCTTCGTCTCGTTTTCCACCGGCTTGGCGGCGAGCTTTGAACGGAGCAGTTCCAGGTTTTTCTCGGCGGCATTCAACTGCGCCTGCATGGCATCGCGCTGACGGCCCATGTCACGGATTCGGGACTCGTTGCGTGCCGGATCGGCATCGGGAGTGACGCTGTTTTTCGCCAGATCGTGAAGACGTTTCACCTCGGCTTCCGCGGCGGCAAGATTGCGGGTCGCAACCGGGTCCGCCTCAAGAATGCTGGGGGCGAGGGGCACGACGCCTTCCGCCGGATCAATGAAAGTGCCGGAGCTTTTCACGCCGCCTTCGAGCTCGGCGACGGCATTCTGGTTTTTGCGGCGCTGCTCCTCGGCTTTCGGATGAACCCGGATTTCGGCTTCGGAGTTGATCTTGCTGCGTCCGGTCACCATTTCCGGCTTCCAGTCCGGATAATAATGGCTGACCGCCTCGAACATTTCGCGGGCTTTCTTGAGTTTCTCCGCAGCTCCCACAAAGTCGCCGCTGGCTTCGAGTTGATCGGCGGATCGCGTGGAAAGGTAGCCTTGAAAATAGACGTCCGAGGGATCGAACTGCGCTGGAGCAAGGGGCGCGGGTGCCTGCGAATAAGCCGGTGCGGAAAACCACAGGAAGGCCGCAAAGCCCGCACGGGCAACAGGCAAACGTGATTTTCTCGCAATCCGGTTCAACATGGGGCGGGAAGAATAGGCACGGGCTGGCGCGGCGGCAAGCGGGATTCCCAAGCGGTGTCGGGGGCTGACGAAGCGCGCTGCAATCTCAAGGTGGGCGGCAAGGATCTGAGCTCCAGTCCAGGGGATGAGGTGGTTGGGTTTCGGGCGTTGCTGTCAGATAGACGGAATGCAGGGGAGGGAACTCCTTTCACTCAAGTAAGTGGCAACTTTTGAAATAGAGCCGTCCAAATGTTCAAATAAAGATCGCTGTGGCCGCTTTTGGGACTACTTGGCCGCTTTTAGAGTCTAATGGGAGTCGTGGTTAGTTAGGATTCGTTCACATTTAATAGAGATTACCCATTTCACCTCAGACATGACAACGCGCACACGACATCCTGAACAATCAAGGGACAAGAATTCCCTGTGGGGCGGGCTCGTTCCAAAACGCCCGTGAAATTCACTCCGTTTTTGAAATGGGCGATTGGCGGCCATTTACTCGTAGCTCCTCTCTTTGCCAGCACCGTCACGTGGAATGGTTCCGGCGGAGACAATAATTGGTCCACCACTGTAAACTGGGGTGGAGTTGCTCCCGTCAATGGCGATGCGCTCGTATTCAGCGGAGCGTCCAGACTGGCGAATACCAATGATCTGCTGACCTCTGTGGGCGCGGTGAATTTCACATCTTCCGGCTTCACGATCAGTGGCAATGCCCTGACATTGAATGGCGATGTGACAAATGCCGGAACCAATACCTGGGCGATTAATTCGACTTGGGGAAGCGCCCGCACCATCACGAGTAACTCAGGTTTGCTCACGTTCAGCGGCTCGATCACCAACGGCGGCTTCCTTACCACCGTCGCAGGCGCGGGAAACACCACGATTTCAGGTGGGGTCGGTGGCTCGGGCGGCATACTGAAAACCGGCAGCGGCACTCTGATTCTATCCGGTGTCAACACCTACACCGGCACCACCCGCATCACCGGCGGCACGCTTTCCATCACCTCGGACGCCAATCTAGGCACCGCCGCAGGCCTGGCGACCGCCTCCAGCCTGGTCATCGACAGCGGCATCCTTTCCACCAGCGGCACCTTTACCCTCAATGCCAATCGCGGCATCGCCATCGGCCCGACCAGTGGCCAGGGCGACGGCACCTTCAATGTCACTTCCGGCGAGCTGACCTACGGCGGCATCATCACTAGCAACACCGGCAGCGGCACCGGCAACCTCGTCAAAACCGGCAGCGGCACGCTCACCCTCAACGGCGCGAACACCTACACCGGCAATACCACGATCTCAGCCGGCACGCTCAAGATGGGAAGTCTTCTCTCCATTCCCTCCGGCAGTGGAAAAGGCGACCTCACCGTCAACGGCACCCTCGATCTCAACAATTTCAACGCCTCTATCAACGGCCTCGCCGGCACCGGCACCATTACGAATAGCCAGGCAGGCAGCGTCACATTCACCGTTGGCGGGAACAACAAGGGCGGCACGTTCAACGGCATCCTTCAAAACGGCGCGGGCACGCTCGGCCTGATCAAGACCGGCACCGGAACGATCACCCTCGGCGGAAACAACACCTTTTCCGGCGGAGTGACGATCAATGGAGGCATCGTCCAACTCGCCAACGCCGGGGCGATCAACAGTTCCGCGCCTAACAGCATCACCTTCGGGGCCAATGCGGCTTCCGGCACCAAGCTCCAGTTGAATGGCAACAGCGCCACCGTCAGCAGCCTCGCGACCAACGCCGCTCCCGGCACCGTTGTCGTGGAAAATGCCAATGCCTCCGCCTCCACGCTGACGATCAACCAAGCATCTAACACCATCTTCGCCGGAGTCCTCCAGAACGGCACCGGCGGCGGCGCGCTTTCCCTCACCAAGTCCGGCGCGGGCACTCTCACCCTTTCCGGGACGAACATCTACACCGGCAACACCACCATTTCCGCAGGCACGCTCCAGGCGGGTGCCGCCACCGCCGTTCCCTCCGGCACCGGCACGGGAAATGTCGTAATCAACGGCGGGGCGACCGCCGGGATTTTCGACATCAATGGCTTCGATGTCAGCATCAACGGCCTCGCCGGCACCACCGGAGCCACGCTTGGACGGATCGTCAACAACCGCACCGGCACCACCAAAACGATCACCATCGGCAGCGGCGATGCCACCACCACCTTCGCCGGACTCGTCACTAACAACACCGGCACCGGCGGCACGCTCAACCTCGGGAAAACCGGCACCGGCACTCTCACGCTTTCCAATGCCAACACCTACACCGGCACCACCGCCATCCGCAATGGAACCATCGAGCTCGGCATCGTCAACGCCCTCACCACCTCCACTTCGCTGACCCTCGGGGATGGCACCACCAACACCAGCGGCATCCTCCGCCTGAACGGTTTCGCCCAGACCCTCGGCGGACTCACCACTGCCGGCACCGGCACCGCGAACCGCGTCATCAACGGCTCCGCCACCACCGTCTCGCTCACCTACAACTCTTCCAACAACAGCAGCTTCGGCGGCATCCTCGGCGGGCCTGGCACCAACGAGAATAACTTCAACCTCATCAAAACGGGCACAGGCACGCTGACGCTTTCCGGCACCAATACCTTCTCCGGCACTACCTCGATCAGTCAGGGCGCCCTCGCCGCCGGAAATCTAACCACCGCTCTTGGAAGCGGCGCGTCCGTCATCGTTCTCGGCGATGCCTCCAATACCGGCACCCTTTCCTACACCGGAAACAGCGCCACTTTCACCCGAGGCTTCACCGTCAGCGCGGGCGGCGGACAGATCGACAGCACGGTCTCCGGCCAAACCCTCACCCTCGGCACCACCAACGTCGCCGCCTCCGGCGCGTTCACCCTCGGCGGCGCGGGCAATTCCAGCATCACCAGCAACGTCACCGGCACCGGCAGCCTCAACAAAACCGGCGCGGGAACTCTCACTCTCTCAGGAAACAACACCTACTCCGGTGTTTCTAACATTCGAAACGGCACGGTCATCCTTGCCGTCAACAACACCGGCCTCAACGCCGCCACCACCCTCACTCTGGGCGATGCCACCGCCAATACCAACGGCGTTCTGAAACTTGACGGCTACTCGCAAACCCTTGCCTCCCTCCTCAAGACCGGCAACGGCACCGGCAACCGCGTCGTCGGCGGCAATTCCATTCTCAGCAACCTCACGCTCAACAATGCCGGCAATGTCACCTACGCCGGCATCCTCGGCGGTACCGGCACTAACGAAAACAACCTCGCCCTCACCAAGACTGCAGCGGGAATCCTTACCCTTTCCGGCACCAACACCTACACCGGCGGTACCACGATCTCCGCGGGGACGATCGCCATCAGCGCCTCTAACAATCTCGGCAATGCCTCCGGCGCGCTCAACATCGGGGCAGGAACCCTTCAGATCACCTCGACCTTTTCGTCCGGCCGCACGCTCAACTTAACCGACCCCGCCTCCGCCGTCTCCATCAACACCGGCGTCATCCTCACCGACACCGGTGTCATCTCCGGCACCGGAGCGCTCAATCTAACTGGTCTGGGAAACCTCGTTCTCTCCGGCACCTCCAACGCCTACACCGGCGGCACCAAGATCCAGAACGGCACCCTCACCCTTGGTGCCGCCAACGCCCTGCCCACCGCCACTGTGCTCACCCTCGGCGCTGGAGCCAACGGCGGAAAACTCGTTCTCAACGGCAACTCGCAAACCGTTTCCGGACTCACCACTTCCGGTGGCGGTACCAACAGCGTCGTTAACGGCAAGGTCACTGCCGCCACTTTCACGATCAACAACACCAGCAACTACGCCTACAGTGGCATCCTCGGTGGCATCGGCACCAATGAAAACGCCTTCGCCGTCACCAAGACCGGGAGCGGCATTCTCACCCTTTCCGGAAACAACACCTATGCCGGCGACACTACCATTTCCGACGGCACCCTTCAGATTGGTATCGCTACCACGCTTCCGTCCGGCGTTGGCAAGGGCAACGTCTCCATCGGCACCACCGGCACGCTCGACCTCGCTGCCAACAGCATTTCCATCAACGGCCTCACCGGCACCGGTCTCGTCACCAGCAGCGTCTCCGGGGCGAAAACACTCACGGTCGGAAACAACGACCAGACCAGCACCTTCGGCGGCATCGTCCAGAACGGCACCGGCACCGTTTCTCTAACAAAAGCAGGTTTGGGAATCCTCACCCTCTCCGGTGCCAACACCTACACCGGCACCACCACCGTCACCCTCGGCACAATCAAGATCGGCAATGCCCTCGCCATTCCCACCGGCCTCGGCAAAGGCAATGTCGCCCTCACCGGCTCCCTCGATCTCAACGGCACCAGCATCACCATCAACGGACTCAGTGGTACCGGCGGCATCTCCAGCAACGTCGCGGGTGCGGCCACCATCTCCGTCGGCGACAGCAACCAGACCAGCAGCTACGGCGGCATCATTTCCAACGGCAGCGGCACCCTTGGCCTCACCAAGGTCGGCACCGGCACGCTCACCCTCACCGGCGTCAGCACCTACACCGGAGCCACCCAGATCAAAAACGGCACGCTCACCCTCGGCACCGGAAATGACCGTCTGCCCACCGCCACCACGCTCACCCTCGGCGATGCCTCCACCAACGACAGCGGCATCTTCAGCCTCAACGCCAGGACCCAGAACATCGCCGGACTCCTCACGACCGGCACCGGCACGAACAACCGCGTCATCAACGGCAGCGCCACCGTCGCCACCCTGACAGTCACCAACACCGGCTCCAACAACTACACCGGCATCCTCGGCGGCAGTACTGCCAACGACAACAACTTCATCCTCACCAAGGCCGGTGCGGGCGTCCTCACCCTCAGCGGAAACAACACCTTCACCGGTGGCCTCGTCATCAACACCACCGGCATCGTCCAGGTCGGAAACTCCGGCGCGCTCAACAGCACCGTTCCTAACAGCATCACCTTCGGCTCGGCGGTCGCCGCCGGCACCAAGCTCCAGCTCAACGGTTTCACCATCACCATCGGCGCGCTCAGCACCAATACCACCGCCGGCAGCGCCACCGTTGAAAATGCCAACGCCACCGCCGCAGGCCTCACCGTCAGCCAATCCACCAACACCACCTACGCCGGAGTTATCATCGACGGCACCGGCGGCGCACTTTCCCTCACCAAGACCGGCACGGGAACACTCACGCTTTCCGGCACCAACACCTACACCGGCGGCACCACTCTTTCCCGAGGCATCCTTAGCATTGGATCTGATGCCAATATCGGTTTCGTCCCCGTCTCCGCGAGTGCTGGAAACATCGTTCTCAACGGTGGCACCCTCTCGGCAAACAACAGCTTCACCCTGAGTTCCAACCGGGGAATTGCCCTCGGACCCACCTCCGGCAGTGGCTCCGGCACCATCGACGTCGCCGCCACCCGCACCCTCAGCTACGGCGGAATCATGGCCGACAACGGCTCGGGTTCCGGTTCATTGGTGAAGAGCGGCACCGGCATCCTCACCCTCTCCTCCACAGCCAGCACCTACACCGGCGGCACCAGCGTCGCCAGCGGCCTGCTCAATGTCACCGCCACCACCGGCACTCCTCTCGGAGCCAATACTCTGGGAAACAACATCGACGTTGTGGCCGGTGCCAATCTCTCTCTCAGCGCCACCGCCAACAAAGGTCTTGTCCAGACCATCACCGTCAACAGCACTTCTGGCGCGAAGGGTGGCATCGGCTTCTCTAACATCGCCCTCACCCAGGCCCAGTTGTCCGGCATGTTCACCGACAACACCGGCAGCGATGGCGGCGTGCTTTCCATCAACAACGGCATCACCTACGCCACCGCGCTCAATCTCTCCACCTTCGGCAGTGGTGCCTCCCTCGGCACCTGGTTCCTCGGCAGCGCCAGCACCGGCACCTACTCGCCAGTCACCCTAACCGTCGGCGCGGGCAATCTCTATCGCCTCGGTGGCGGAAACGGAGCGCTCACCCTTTCCACGGCAAATGTCCTCACCGGCTCCAACAGCGTCCAGGTCGGCTTCGCAGGCACCAACGGCACCGGCACCGTCACGCTTTCCAATTCACAAAACTACACCGGCATCACCTCGGTCCTCGGCGGCACCCTTTCCATCGGTGCCGACAATCGTCTCGGAGCCGTCCCCGGCAGCCCCACCGCGGGAAACATCGTGCTCAACGGCGGCGCGCTTTCCTCCAGCGCGACCTTCACCCTCAGCGCGAATCGCGGCATCGCCGTCGGACCCGCGTCCGGCAGTGGCACCGGTACCCTCGATGTCGCCTCCGGCACCCTGACTTACGCCGGCATCATCGCCAACAACGGCTCCGGCACCGGAGCTCTCACCAAGACAGGCACCGGCACTCTCGTCCTCAGCGGGAACAGCAGCACCTACACCGGCCCCACCAATCTCAACGCCGGTATCACCAGCTTCACCGGCATCAACGACCTCGGCTTGGGCACTGCCATCAGCTTCGCTGGTGGCACCCTCCTGTGGGCCTCCGGAAATGCCGCAGACATCACCACCCGCGCCGTCACGACTGCCAACGCCACCGTCGCCACCCTCGATATCGGAGCCAATAACGTCGCCTTCGGCAACAGCGCCATCACCGGCAGCGGCGCCATCATCAAGGCCGGTAGCGGAAACCTCACCCTCAACGTCGCCAACACCTACACCGGTGCCACCACCTTCTCCGCGGGCACCGTCACCCTCGGCATCAACGGCGCGCTTCCTTCCGCCTCCGTCCTCACGATCAACTCGTCCACGCTCAATCTCAACGGACTCGACACCACCGTTGCCAACCTCACCGGAAACGCCAGCGGCCGCATCAACAATGACGCCGTCGGCACCAACAAAACCCTCACGGTCAGCAGCGTCGGCAACAGCACCTACTCCGGCATCATCGCCGACAACAGCGGTACCGGTGGCACCATCGCCCTCGCGAAAACCGGTACCAGCACACTCACTCTAGCAGGGACTAACGCCTACACCGGCGGCACCACCATTTCCGCAGGCACGCTCTCCATCACCTCCGATGCCAATCTTGGTGCCACCAGTGGAAGCCTCGTCATCACCGGCGGAGCCACACTGCTCCCCACCGGCACCTTCACGTTGAATGCCAGCCGCCCCGTCTCCATCGGACCCAGCGGGGCCACCGCCGCCACCATCGCCCTTCCGAACGGCTCCAACCTCACCTATAACGGCGTCATTTCCAACAGCGGCAGCGCTACCGGCGGACTGATCAAAAGCAATTCCGGAAACAACGCCACCAACACCCTCACCCTCGGCGGCGCGAACACCTACGCGGGCGACACCACCATCTCCGGCGGCACCCTCCAGCTCGCCAACGCCGCCGCCATTCCATTCGGCACAGGGAAGGGCAACGTCGCCATCAACACCTCCGCCACCAGCGTCGCCACCCTCGATCTCTTTGGAAAGGTTGTCACCATCAATGGCCTCAGCGGCAACGGCGGCATCACCAACAGCTCCGCCACCGCCGCCTCCCTCACCGTCGGGGCCAACGACCAGACCAGCACCTACTCCGGCATCATCAGCAATGGCGGCAGCACGGTCAGCCTCGGGAAAACCGGCACCGGCACCCTCACGCTTTCCGGCATCAGCACCTACTCCGGCACCACCACCATTTCCGGCGGCACCCTCTCTATCAGTGCGGATGGAAACATCGGCGCGGCCCCCGGTTCCACCACCCCCGGCAGCCTCGTCATCAACGGCGGCATCCTCTCCACCACCTCCAACCTCACGTTGGGCTCCACCCGCGGTATTGCCGTCGGTCCCTCCGGCGGCAGCGGCTTCGGCACCCTGGCTCCCGCCACCGGCATCACGCTCACCTACAACGGCATCATCGCCAACAACGGCAGCGGCACCGGCGGCCTCACCAAGTCCAACACCACCGGCACCCTCGTCCTCGGCGGAGCCAACACCTACTCCGGAGACACCACCATCTCCGGCGGCACGCTCCAGTTGGGAAATGTCGCCGCCATTCCCTCAGGCAGTGGAAAGGGCAACCTCACCCTCGCCAGCGGCAGCTCGCTCGATCTCAACAACCTCAGCCCGACCGTCAACGGCCTCACCGGCGGCGGCACCGTCACTAACAGCCTCACAAGTGCCGTCACTTTCGCCGCCGGCGGAAACAACGCCACCAGCAGCTTCAGCGGCATCATTCAGGACGGCAACGGTACCACCTCCTTCACCAAGACCGGCACTGGAACGCTCACCCTCGGTGGCCTCAACACCTACTCCGGAAACACCACCGTCTCCGGCGGAACCCTCCAACTCGGCATCGCCTCCGCCCTCCCGTCCGGTCTTGGAAAGGGCAACCTCGCCCTCACCGGCAACCTCGATCTCAACGGATTCGCCACCACCGTCAACGGCCTCGTCGGAACCGGCACCGTCACCAACAGCTCCGCCACCGCCGCCATTCTAACTGCCGGAGCCAACGACCAGTCCTCCACCTTCTCCGGAAATTTCCAGAACGGCACCGGCACCGTCGGTTTCACCAAGACCGGTACCGGCACGCTCACCCTCTCCGGAAACAACACCCACTCCGGAGCCACCACCATCTCCACCGGCACCCTCTCTGTCGGCAGCACCACCGCGCTTTCCGCCAACAGCACTGTCACCATCGCCGCCGCCGGTTTCCTCGATGTCAACGGCTACGACGTCACCATCGACGGACTCCTCGGCACCGGCACCCTCAACAACAACGGAGCCTCACCCTCTACCCTCAACGCCGGTGCCGGTGGAGCCTCCACCCAGTTCGATGGCGTCATTGCCGATGGCACCAACACCATCGCCCTCACCAAGAGCGGCGCGGGTACCCTCACTCTAACCGGCGTCAACACCTACTCCGGCACCACCACCATCGCCAACGGCACCGTCAGCGT
The DNA here is from genome assembly GCF_039920825.1 of Luteolibacter sp. Lineage (GTDB taxonomy): Bacteria > Verrucomicrobiota > Verrucomicrobiia > Verrucomicrobiales > Akkermansiaceae > Luteolibacter. Next base: position 27,982 of record NZ_JBDSCX010000065.1, read on the forward strand.
CGCCAACCCCGGCGCCGGCGGAAACCTCGGCACCGCCAGCAGCGCCATCATCCTCGGTGATTTATCGAACAAGGGCATCCTCTCCTACACCGGAAACGCCGACCTCGCCTTCACCCGTGGCTTCACCGTCAACAACGGCGGCGGGGAAATCGACATCACCTCCAGCGGGAGAATGCTAACACTCCAGACCGGCGGCATCGTCACCACCGGCACCTTCACCGTCGGCGGCGCGGGAAATGCCTTGGTCAGCAGCGTCATCTCCGGCAGCGGCGGCTTCACCAAGTCGAACACCGGCACCATGCTCCTCTCCTCGGTGAACACCTACACCGGCGACACCACTCTAACGGCAGGCACCCTCCAGGTCACCAACGCCGCCGCCATTCCCTCCGGCACGGGAAAAGGCAACGTCGCAGTCAACGGCAGTTCCGTCCTCGACGTCAACAACCTCAGCCTCACCCTCAACGGCCTCTCCGGCAGCGGCACCGTCACCAACAGCCAGGGCGCGCCGGTCCTTCTAACTGTCGGCGACAACAACGCCACCTCCGCCTTCACCGGTGTCGTCCAGGACGGCGCGGGCACCACCTCACTCACCAAGACCGGCACCGGCACCCTCACCTTGGGCGGGGCCAACACCTACTCCGGCGACACCGCCATTTCCTCCGGAACGATCAAGATCGCCAACGCCGCCGCCCTCGCCTCCGGCACCTACAAGGGCAACATCTCCATCGCCGCCCCGGGCACGCTCGATCTCAACGACTACGACATGACCCTCAACGGTCTCACCGGCGCGGGTCTCGTTACCAACAACGCCGGAGCTTCCATCCTCTCACTCGGCGCGAACGACCAGACCTCCACCTTCATCGGAAATATCCAGGACGGCCTCGGCACCATCGGCTTTACCAAGACCGGCACCGGAAATCTAACTCTCTCAGGAAACAACACCTTTACCGGGGCCTCCACCATTTCCGCCGGTTCTGTCACCATTGGCAGTGCCACCGCCCTTTCCCCCGGCAGCACCCTCACCATCGGCAGCGCGGGCACCCTCGATCTCAACGGCCGCGTCATTGCCATCGACGGTCTCGCCGGAACCGGATCCCTAACGAACAATGGAGCGGCCGATGTCACCCTCACCACCGGTTCCAGCGGCGGCTCCGGTACCTTCGGCGGCACGCTCAATGACGGCATTTCCAAAATCGCCCTCGTCAAAACCGGTGCGGGCACCGTCGCCCTCACCAACTTCAACAGCTACTCCGGCGGCACCACCGTCACCGGCGGCACCCTGGCCATCACGGCCGACAACGTCCTCGGCTTCCTTCCTTTGGCAAACACTCCCGGCAACATCGTCCTCAACGGCGGCGCGCTCTCCGCAGTGAACACCTTCGCCCTCGATCCGAAACGCGGCATCGTCATCGGCCCCGCGGGCGTCGGCGCATCCGGCACCGGCAGGCTCGATGTCGCGCTGAACCAGACCCTTACCTACGGCGGCGTCATCACCGACAACGGTTCCGGAACCGGCAGTCTCGTCAAATCAGGCTCCGGCACGCTCACGCTAACAAACGTGAACACCTATTCCGGCGACACGCTGATTTCCTCCGGCACCCTCCAGATTGGCAATACTCTGGCGATGGCATCCGGAGCCGGTCACGGCAACCTCACCGTCGATGGCACCCTGGATCTGAACAATTTCAGCATCGTTACCAACGGCCTCTCGGGCACCGGAACGGTCTCCAATACCAAGACCGGAAGCGTGGGTCTAACTGCCGGGGCCAACGACCAGACCAGCACCTTCGCCGGCACCCTCCAGAACGGCAACGGCACCGTGGCCCTCACGAAAACAGGCACCGGAATCCTGACTCTCTCGGGTAATAACAGCTACACAGGTGGCACAACGAATTCCCTCGGCACACTCGCCCTTGCCAGCCCGGGCGCACTCGGCTCCACCGGCACCATTTCCATGAACGGAGGCACGCTTCAGTTCTCCGCCGCCAACACCGTGGACTACAGCCCCCGCATCGTCATGGAGGATGGGAAAACCGCCACCTTCGACACAAATGGCCAGAATGTGACCTTCGGCTCCACCCTCGCGCTCGGAGCCGCCGGAACCGGCTCGCTGGTCAAGCAAGGCCTCGGCACTCTCACCATCACTGGCAGCAGCACCTACACCGGCAGCACCACCGTCTCGACCGGCACGCTCTTTGTGAATGGCACCATTGGAAACACGGCCGTCAGCGTTGCCGCCGGAGCCACTCTTGGCGGAGCCGGAAACATTGGCGGCAACGTGACGGTCACCGGGACTCTAACGCCTGGGGAAGACGCGGAGATCGGCAATCTCGGACTCAACAGTCTCGATCTCGTCAACAGCATGCTCATCCAGTGGGACGGCACTTCCAATTTCATCGACCATGTCGATGTCACCAACCTGCTTTCGCTCCAAAGCGGCTCCAGCCTCACCTTCTCCAGCCTGGGTGGGACACTCACCCAGTCCGCCTACGTTTTCGCCACCTACGGCAGCCTGAGCGCTGGCAACAATCTCTTCGGCACAATCAACAATCTCCCGGCGGACTATCACATCGAATACAACTACGGTCCCGGCATGAACCAGATCGCCCTGGTCATCCCCGAGCCGCGCACCGCACTGCTAGGTGTCATCGGTGTGATGTGCATTCTGAAACGGAGAAGGAGCGTCAGTGGGTGGTAAACCGGTCTGATGCCTCGCCGGCGGGAGTCATGGTCGTGTCACCTTCAATCTCAGGAAACGTGACGAAGCCGCAGCAGTGGTCTGAGGGTCGATCACGGTGGTGAGAAAACTCGCCGCCGACCCTCCCGGATAAGGCACCGTGGCGCTCGACCAGATCTCGTTTTCTTGTGCGAGATCATTGCTTGCCAGCACGAAATAGGTGATGTCGGTGGCATCCTTCAGCCGTGGAAATGTCAGGGTCAGGTGTCCGCTCGCAATTGCGCTTGTCCAGATCGATGCGTTGGAGGCGGTCGGGTAGCTGCCCGTCGCGTATTCCAGCAGGTTTGAAAAACCGTCGGAATCGGGGTCGGCGGCATCGGCAGCGACACCGGAACCGTCACCCGTGCCGAAGTAGGATGAGCGCCAGCTTTCCAGCGGGCCTGAGGTGCCGCTAACAGGAACAAGCGTGAATCTGTCCGGAACGATCCAATAGTTGGACGCGGCCGCGTTTTTTCCGGTCACAGTGAATCTCAGATACTTCGTGCCGGACGTGGCGAAGGTCACACGCACCGTGGCGAGGTCGGTGTAAACCAGCGATGCGTTGTAAAAGTCCACAGTGCCTCCGAGGTTCGTGAATGTTCCGTTGGCGGTATCACTGACGGACAATTGCGCGATTCCACGGCTCGGTCCTTTTTTCACGAGTGTTGTCAGATCGTAGGTGCCTGCCGCGACGTCGGGCAAAGCCAGGGTGATCGATTGGCCGATGGCCGTCGCATCCAGGGACACCGCGCCGCCGCCACTCGCGGTGGCTTCCGCAAAAGTGTGATAGGGGCCGGTGAAGGTCGAGTCGAGGTTCTCGGCCTCATAGACTCCGCTGTTCACGGTAAGGGTCAGCTTGTCCAGCACCACTCCGGGATCGATCATCCAGACTTTAAGCGTTTGCAGGCCGGGTGTCGCGATCGAGTGGTTTGACGAGCCCAAGGCGGTGGCGCGCAGAACGTTGACGTTCCACGCGGTGGAGTATTCGTCCGCGTTGATGTCCACAATCTTTGGAGTGTCGCCATTCAACGAGATGGCATAACGGCAACCGGCATGATCCGAGGTGATCTTGTGAGTCGGCAAACAGGCCGTCTGCACCACTGTCGCGCCGGAACTGAAAGTATAAAACTGATAGGTCAGCGAGGGCGTGTTGTTGGAAATGGCCGCCGGATCGATGCTCGCTGCGGTGGCCGGTTGGATCGTCATGCCGTCGCGCGACGCCGTTGCCCGTTCCGCTTTGCGCCATCCCGTTCCATTGGCGGCATCCTGTTTGGAAGTGAAATTCTCGGCCTCGATCGTGACAACGCCGTTGTTCTCCACCGCTGGCGGGAGCGTCGCGGGATCGAGCGAAAGCGGATAGAACGCCTTGATGCTCACGGTGCGGGTCGTGTTCGCTCCTTGAATCGTCACGGTGCCAGGAATGGCATGGCCGCGCGGCGCTTTCGTCCAATCGATGCCGACCGCGATCCGCGCGTCCGCGGTTCCGCCGGTCTGGCTGAGGGTGATCCACGATGCGCTGCTTTGCGCCGTCCACGACATGGCCGCGGAACCCGTATTGAAGACATCGACGAAGTAGTTTTTGTTAGCGACGGGATTGAATGTCGGCAATACGCCGGGGATGCCGGTAGCGAGCACGGCGGCCGAACCTTCGACGGCCACGCCCAGACCGGCAGCGGCGGGCACGGAGTAACTGCCGACAGCAGGCATGAGATAAGGTGCGGACGCTTCCTGAGTGGTCGTTCGTGTCATCATTCTGTCCCATTTCCCGCTGACATTGATTTGATTGTAAAACGTCGATTCGGTTTGAATGGCAGTGTCCGCCGTCTGGGCAGCGGTCGCGGGGATGGACGTCGCCGCGCGACCCTGTGCCGCCCACAACCGGCTACGCTCCGCCAGAAGAATTTTCCGGTTCAATTGATTGGAACCCCTAACGGGATAAAGCACCGTTTCATAAAATGCCGCTTTGAGTTCCGATGGCAGTTGCGCATACAACGCATCGGCAGAAGCCGTTAGCGCCGCGAATTCGTCGAGCCGCTGCTGGGCCTCGTCGCCATTGCCGGTGAAATCGAAGCCGCTGGTGGTGCGGTCGAGATGCTCCGGACGAACGACGATGTTCAGCCGGTAATATTCATCCATGATCGTCGCGATGGCTTCGGCATTCGCCGCACCAAAAGTCCGCGCGGCCCATTGGGTGAGATATTCGTGCTGATTGAAGTTGCGGAACGCTTCCGGATTCCGTGCCAGACGCAGGAAGAACTCCATGCCGATTTCTCCGGGCTTGATGTCGCCGATATTCACCAGCCACATTTTTCTGGCGTCATAATCCCACGCCTTGGTCATTTCCGAGCAGGTCATCGCAGGCGGAGTGGTGCACAACCAAAGGAAACTCTTCGGCGATCCCCAATAGGACAAGTGATAGTAAACTCCCGAGCCGCCGCCGCGTGCGCGCTCGGCGGCATTGGAAAGCTGCCGGATGTAACCGTGATTGTCATCCGGCCAGACCAAAGTCACATCGTCCGGAAGCTGCAACCCCGCCTGATATTGAACCAGCGCTTCCTTGTAGGGGACGAATACCTGTGGCACCAGCGCGGGATTCGGGTTCACATGGTTTGCGATCATCTGGCGTTGATCCGGGATGATCGAATTCTGCAGCATGTCTTTCTTCTGCACGGTGGTTGTCCCGGCCGGAGAGATCATGCCGTCATCCGTCAGTCCCCGCATGCCGACCGTATAGATGTTTTCATAACCTGAGGTTTCCGCCACGCGCTGGTCCCAGAAGTTGTAAACGTTCGTCCGGTTGGTCCAGTAGTTGTAGGCCCCGAGGGTGTTGGGATCATACTCTGAGGTGTTGCGTAGCATCGGCTCATGGTGCGAGGTGCCAATGACGATGGCATAGTTGTCGGCCACCACCTTGTTCTGTGGAAACAGATAGAACGCCTTGGTGGCTTCGTGCATGGCCGGCCAGCAGTAGTTCGAATGGAGACGCAGCAGCAACTCGAACACTCTGGCGTAGGTGTTAGGTCCGACGCTGCCGTTGGCGGGTTCGAAGGTTTTCGTGGACCAGGGAAGCAGTCCCCAATCCTCGTCGTTCAGGAAGATGCCGCGATACTTCACGCCCGGTGACGGCTCGGTGCGAGTTCCGCCGCCCACATACAACGCCGTCTTCTGCGGCGCCGGAACATCGCCCCACCAATACCACGGCGATACGCCCATGGCTTCGGAAAGGCCGAAGACTCCATAAGCCGTACCGCGCCGATCGCTTCCGGCGATGATCAATGCCTGGCTCACACCGGCGACGGGATTCACCACCACGGCCGCCGTGTAGGCCTCCCATTTTCCCTGGATCGCGCTGACATCAATCTTTCCCGAAGCTACCAAGCTATCGATCAATGCGCTGCTGCCCACGGTCCCGACAAACACCGCGTTTCCTGCCGCAGGTGAGCCGGTGGAAACGGTTGGAAGCAATCCGGTCACCCGCTGGATGTCATCGCGCAAGGCGTTGGCGGCGATGCCCACCACCGCCGCATCACCGGAGCTATAGTAGATGGGAGCTGTCTGCCCGCCTGCGGCGAGAGGAAACGAACCGGTGGCGCTCGTTTCAGTGACAGGCAGAAAGGAAGCGGGGATATAGGACGTCGAAATGACCGGCAGGATTGTTAGCAAAACCGTCGCCGAAGCATTGCGGTTTTCGGTATCGGTGACGTTTGCAATCAGATTCTTGCTGCCCGGAGTCGCTGTCGGGGTCGCATTGAAGGAGAATGTGTTGTCGCCCGCAGCCGCATCGCCGTGGGTGCCGTCGTCGTATAGGGTTTGGGATGATGAACCACCGATCGGAGTCAGATCCGCGGTGACCGCGATGCCGGTGCTGGTTGGCAGAGTGCCGGGTGTAATGGTGACTGTTAGCAGGACGGGCTGGCTGCCGGTAATGCTGGCGGGGCTGACAGATCCAACAGCGGAAAGCGGCGACCCTCCGCGGTGGAGTTTCACTTGGGTGGGGGTGGCGACAATCCGGAAGTCGGTCGCGTTGGCCGGCGGCGTGCCAACCCAGGTTACGGCCGGATTGGGACCGCCCGAGATGCTGGCGGCGGTCACCAGCACATAGTCGGCGTTGATCGGTAGATTTGCCGTGCCGTTCAAAGCGTGGAGCCGGAATGTCGTGTTGTTGAGTGCCAACGCTCCGCCCACGTTCACCGTGTCATTTCCAGAACTGCCGGAGGTACTGACGTCCATGTTGAACGATGCGCCGGAAGCCATGGTCATGCCGTGGTTGAAGGTCAGCGTGCCCGCGGTTCCATCGGTGGCGGGATAGATTTTGGAAGTCGGAGCCACGGTCAGTGCTCCATTCACCGTGCCGCTGCCAAGGAGGCACTGGTTGGCTGCCAAGGTCGGGGTGGGTTGCGCGGAAACATCGAAGGTGGCTCCGGTTGATACGCTGATGTTAGGCGAGGACAACGTGCCACCCCCGCTCAATGCCAACGTTCCTGATTGGATCGTTGTATTTCCGGAGTGAAGGTTCGAACCTGATAAGGTGAGTATGCCATTGCCGGATTTGGTCAACGCTCCGGAACCTAATAGAATTCCGGAATAAGTAGTGCTGGCCTGGTTGCCGCCCACATTCAAAGTGACGGCGTTTCCCGCCGTATCGGTCAGTAACTGGTTCGATGCGCCGGAAAGCGCGCCGATGTTGAAAGCGCCGGTGTTGGCTGCGGAAGTGAACGAGATTCCATTGGCCTCCGAACCCAGATTGAGCGTCGCATTCTGCAGGGCGTTCAGGTGGTTGAGTTGCAACAAACGGTTCGTGGTGCTGGCGACGAATCCATTGCCCGGTGTCGCCACGGTAATCGTGCCACTGTAGGAATTGGCCGCGCTGAGTTTCACGACACCCGTATTGGCTCCGCTGTTAGTGGTGCCGGCAATCGTCAGTCCGGCCGATCCACTGATCGATGCGCTGACATTGAGTGTCTCGAAACTCGCGCTGGAGTTGGATGCCGCACCAAGTGCGCCCAAATACGAGGCGGAGTTTACGGCAATGCCACCTGCCAGAGTGACGACATGGTTGTCGCCGTTGGTATTTGCAAAATCGGCCGTGCCGCCATTGAGAACGAGATTGTTCACGGTAATGACCGCGGTCGTTCCGGTGTTTTTAAAAAGGAAGCGCCCGCCGGTATCGATACTCAGCGAGTTCCCCGCGAAGCTCGGGCTCGTCGCATCGGCCGGGGTGCGCAGGATAAAGGCACCGGTGAAATAACTGTTGCCTCCCGCGGGGGGCGCTCCTCCTGTCCAGCCGGTGCCGCTGTTGAAACCCGACGTGCTTGTCGCGTTGCTGGCATTCATGACAATGTTGGCCGCCCCGGCATGCTGGGCGACAAAGCTGATAGTCATGGCGGCGATAAGAAGCGCGGCATGTCCGAACTTTGTGTTAGTGAATCCTTTTGAAGTCATTTGATAAAGGAAGGCATGAATATGCCGGCCGCCGCGGAGAAACCCAAGACCCGCGACGACCGGCAATTTTTCCATGGAAGAATCATGCAGCTGTCTGCGGCCGGGCATGGACCCGAACGCATGACATTGCCGCTTATTTCACCGCTTGCAAACGACCGAAGAGTTTCCCTCCCCCCGTGACGCTCCGTGGAATGGTGACCACCACGGTATCGATATCCGCGGTCGGCGAATCCTCGGTGACATCCACTGCCGGCAGCGCATCAACCGCGCCGACCGTTGCGAAGTCGTTCCACGTCGCCAGATCGGCGGACCATTGAACCTTCAGCACCACATCGGCTTCGGATAGATCGCTGCGCTTGAAGGTGAGGATCAGATCGGTGGCGGTCAGGGTTTGGCTCGGCAGGATCGATGGATTGCCAGCGCCGGCTCCGATAGGGATGCCACCGAGAACGTATTCGAGGACGTTGCTGACGCCGTCGCCATCCGGGTCATTCAGAGCGCCGTCGTTCACTCCAGCGGTGAAGGCGAAGCTGGATTTCCAGCTGTCGTAGCCGACTACTTCGGGTCCTACGCGGATCTTGCCGGTGCCGGTGATGAAGCCCGGGTCGGTGGTGGCGCTGTAGGTGCCGTTAGCTTTCACCACGCCGTTGATGGTGAGGGATCCGACTTGGTCGACGCCGCTGTAAGGAAGATCCAGGACACCAGCGGCTCCGATCACCAGAGGTGCCGCATCGGCGAGAACCGCATGTGTGATTCTCAAGGTTCCGGCGTTTACGGTGGTGGCTTTGGTGTAGTTGTTGAGCCCGCTGAAAATTAGCAGGCCGGTGCCTTCCTTGGTGCGTCCGCTCGCTCCGCCCAGGACTCCGGAAAACTCGGTCTGTGGATTGTCGACGGTCAGAGTCTTGTCGGTGCCATTGGCGGGAGGAGTGGAGGTGAAGGTCAGATTGCCCGTGCCGGCAAAGCTGGAACTGGCCGAGAAATTGATCGGGTTGATGATCGTCCTCGCCGTGCTGTCGGTTGACTGGATCGTGCCGCCTCCGAAGTCCAGGGTGCCCGTGCCTGCTGCTGCGTTGTTGCCGATCGACAGAGTTCCGGAGGAAACAAGGGTGGTTCCAGTGTAGCTGTTGGAGTCGGGCAGGGTGAGTTTGCCACCACCTTGGATTTTCAAACTCAAGGCACCGCTGATTTCGCCGGAAAAGGTGGAGTCACCTCCGCCGACGGCAAGGGTCTTGAGCGCGCCGCTGTTGGTCACCGTTCCCGCGCTGGAACCGCCGTCTGAAAGGCTGGTGACTGTCTGATCGAAACCTGCGAGGTCATAGGTTCCGCCGTTTACCGTCAGGTCGGTGGTGGTGCGGAGGGCGTTGTTGATGCCGTTTTTGAGCAAGCCCGCCGTGACGGTGGTGGTGCCGAAGTAAGTGTTTGCCGCGGTGAGGGTTTGCGTGCCGGGGCCGCTCTTCACCAAGCTGCCATTGCCGCTGATCACGCCGCCATAGCTGAACGAGCCCACACGATTGTAAACGAGCGTGCCTTCATTCGCGATGTTAGGAGTGCTTGCGATGCTGCCGTCGGTGATGCCATCACCAAATTGCAGCGTTCCCGCGTAGATTGTGGTGGCTCCGGTGAAGGTGTTCACGTTCGTGATCGTCAGTGTGCCCGAGCCGTCCTTGACCAGGGGGCCGGAACCCGCGATGCCGAACGCGCCGCCCAAGGTATATCCCGCGTCGGTGTTGAAGGTCGTGCTCGCGGGAGTGACATTGGCCGCGGAGATGACGACGTTTTTGGTGCCAATGGCCGAGTCGTCAAACAGCACGACGTCGGTTTCGAGGTAATTCGTCGGGGTGTTGGCCGCGACGAGTTTCCAGTTGCTGTTAGCGCCGGTGGAGCCGACCACCCAGTTGCCATTGTCGCGTCCGGTCCATTTCGGCACGTCGGCGGTGACGTTGAGCTTCAGGACATTGTTGGCGATGTCGTTGACCAGAGTTCCATTGCTGCGGGGGCCGAGAGCAAAGGTGCCGGCCAGAGCGGTTCCGGAGAACGAGGTATATCCGATCAAGGGATGAGTGCCGGCGGAGAGAAAGTTGCCATTGGCCATGGTCACGTTGACGCTGCCGTTGGCCGTGAAGGCGCCAGTGTTCAGAAGGGCTGATCCTCCTGTCGTATCGAGACCATTGAAATCGAATGCCAGGGTGGTTGGACCACTCGTGCCGAGGGTGATGCCTGTCGTTGTCGCGTATGCATCCGGCGTGGCGACCTTGACGCCCATACCCGCGCCGTCCGCTACCGTTAGATTGCCGATGGACTGGTAGGAATTCGTGAGGACGAGCGTGCCCGCGTTGACGTTGGTGGCACCGGTGTATGAATTCACGCCGGCGAGGGTCAGGGTTCCAGCTCCGGACTTGGTCAAAGCCCCGGCACCTGATAGAATGCCGGAGTATGTGGTGGAGGCACCGCTGCCGCCGACGTTGAGGGTGATCACGCCACCGATCGTGTCCGTCAGGGATTGGTTGGCGGTTCCGGCCAGGGCACCGACGTTGAATGCTCCCGAATTGACTCCGGAAGCGAACGAAAGGCCGTTAGCCGTCGTGGTGTTGAGGGTAAGGGTGGCATTCGCAAGCGCGTCGAGGTGGTTCAACTGCAGGAGGCGGTCGGTCGCGCTAGCGATGTTGGCTGGTTGAGCGACCGTGATGTTTCCGGTAAATGGATTGGCGGCGCTCAGTTTCACGACTCCGGTGTTCCCACTGCTGTTGGCCGTGCCCGCCACCGTCAATCCGGCGGAACCGGAGATCGGGGCGGCAACGTTGAGCGTTTCGAAGTTGACATTGTTGTCGGCAGCGGCACCAAGGGCGCCAATGCTGGAGGCGGCGATCACGTTGATCGCGCCCTGCACGTTCATCACCGCGGTGTCGCTGCCGGTCTGGGCTTGATAGAGCAAGCCACCGTTCAGGATGAGGTTGCTGATGGTGATGGTCTGGGTGGTGCTGCCTCCAGCTCCCTTGCCGATCATTCCGCCCACGGGATCAATGGTCAATGAGGCGCCGGCAAAGGTGAATGACCCTGACGTGGATGGCGTCCGCAAACCAAACGCTCCGGTGAAATAGTTGTTCAGCGCGCTCGGAGGAGACGCGTCGGACCAACGCAGGTCGGTATTGAAAGACGTGCCTCCGAACGGGTCAGTGGCGGTTAGGGAAACATTCTGAGCGGCTGGAGTCGTCACCTGGATAAATCCCGTGCCGGTAATCGCGGCGGTCTGGTTGGGGGCTGCCGAGCCAACGGCTCCGTAAACCCCATCGGGCTGCGCGGTATTGTTGATCACCAGCTTGCCGACGACATCGGTGGATGAGTGCGAAAGGTTCAAGATCGCAGTGCTGGCGATCGATACCGTTGCGGTGTCTTTCAAATAGGGAAAGGCAAGGCTCAGGGTCCCGGCGTTGACTGTGGTCGGGCCGGTGTAGGTGTTGTTGCCGGAAAGGGTCAGCGTGCCGCTGCCTGATTTGGTCACGGACCCGGAGCCCGAGAGAATCCCCGAGTAAGTGGTGGTGGCATTGTTCGAACCCAGATTCACCTTCACCGGAACACTGGCGGTATCGGTCAGGGTCTGGTTGGAGGTGCCCGAAAGCGCCCCGATCGTGTAGGTGCCGTTATTGACTCCGTTCGCGAACGACAGGCCGTTGGGCACCGATGTCAGATTGAGCGTCGCACTCTGCAGGGCGTTCAGATTGTTGAGCTGCAGCAGGCGGTTCACCGCGCTGGCGACGAATCCATTGCCCGGCGTGGCGACGGTGATCGTGCCGCTGTAGGTATTGGCGGAATTGAGCCTCACCACCCCGCTGTTCGCGCCGGCGTTGATGGATCCGGCCACCGTCAAATTCGCAGAGCCGCTGATGGTCGAGGCAATGTTGAGGCTCTCGAAGCTGGCGCTGCCGTTGACCCCGGCCCCGAGGGCGCCGATCCCCGAGTTGGCGTTGACCGCGATGGTCCCGGTCACCGTCAGGGCGGAGGTGTCGCTGTTGCTGCCGCCTTGGAACATGTTTCCGCCATTCAGGATGAGAACCGGGACCGAGATGGTGGCGGACACGGAGTTGCCGAACACGTTGTTGCCAGTTTTCCCAAGGACCGTGCCACCCGACTCGACGGACAACTGGTCGCCGACAAAGGAGTAGGTGTTTCCCGACGCGGTGGCCGCGGGAGTCCGCACACCGATTCCACTTCCGATGGAGTAATTGTTGCCAGCTACCGCCGCGACACCGGTCCCGGTCCCAACCGTCGTGACCCAACCGGCGGCGGCCCCTGTCAAAGGACTGGTCAAACTTGAAGTGGTGGCGGCGTCGCTTGCCTTGAGCACTAAATTCGCCGCCGATGCGGACTGCGCTGCGAAGCTGATGGTGATGAGGGAGGCGAGGAGCGTGGTGCGTCCGAGGGCTTTATGAGCAAATACTTTGGGTTTCATCAGGAGATAGTGGGTTGTTCTGGATCGGGGACGGGAGACCGCCCTCTAAATTGAAAGACGAGTTTCTCGGGCAGAACCCGACACGCCATTTTCGGAGATTTGGAAATCTCTCCTTTGAAAGACGTGGCGGGACACATCGACAGAGTCCGGTGGACCCAAGAGATGGGTGGAGCGGACCCAAGGCGATGGTGCACTGCACTCAATGTGGGGGGCGCAGGATCCGAGGCATTGGTGGACTGGGTCCAAGGAGGACTGTCACCACCCGCCACCGTCTCCAGTTTCAGTCACGGAAGCCGACATCCAGCTAACGACCCAAAAAGAAGCTAAGCCAAATCGAAATCCTTCGACCTGGCGAGTCGTCTCAGCACGTTTAACGGGAAAATTTTTTTGCCATTGGTGTTAGGAATCAGCTTCCGGGAATCCCGCCTCGATGATTTCCTGTCTCCCGCGACCCGGAAAGCCCGGTTTCAATCACCCGCGATCCGGCCCCCGGCCATCCGGTCCCACGCGTCCGGCGGACAGCTCGTTGCGCAGCCGGAAGTTCTCGAACCATTCCAGCACCAGCAGAAATCCAGCACGTTCCCGGGCCGACAAGCCCCGGAACTCCGCCAGATCCTTCCTCCAGCACCA
>NZ_JBDSCX010000066.1:0-51999 GCF_039920825.1 Luteolibacter sp.
GAAAAACGGCAGGTGGGAGATGGATGGGTCAGACACCCACCCAATCAAAACATCTGTTTTAAAAGTACCAGTGCAAAACGCTCTGTTAGACAGCTGGTTGAATCCTTAAAGGCATTGCCCTAAAGGGTTAAACTACGAACCAAAAGCCACACAAAAAAACCCGCCGCAGCCTAAGCCGGACGGGTTTGGAAGAGTTGTGTGTTTCCCGGCTTACCAGGTCTTCACGTCGTCGGCGGCGTTGCCTGCGGCGGCACCCACCCCGTCAGCTCCATCGCTCCAAGTGGCGGAGTGGCGCCCGTTCAGCGGGTTCACAGGGCCACCACCTCCTTTGGGGGCTGGCATGACTCGTTCGTCGTATCCCGTGTCCAGAATGACTTTATAGGTTCCGCCCCATGGATCGAAAAGACCGAGCACAGTTTTACCGTCTGCGTTGTAAATGATGCCGTTGGTCCCGTCGGTGGTCCCCTTTTTCTTACCTTCCTTAACGGAAAGAAACTTGTTGGCCCGAGTGTTGAGAGGCGGATTCGCGGTCTCGTTGAGGCCTAGCAGGATATTGAGAAATTCCTTGTCGGTTTTTGTGTCCAACGCCGGAGCATCGGTCTCACCACTGGTCGTATCTTTCGTGGGCATGGCTCCGTATTCCGCGTAGAATTGACTGACCGCCTGATCGATAGCCGTGCAGGCGGCGAGTGCTGTGGTCTTCCTAGCCTTCTGAATGGCGGCATTTCCCGCCGCGAATCCGGCGCCGGCAAGCACCGCGATGATCGCGATAACGACGAGGAGCTCGACCAGGGTGAAGCCGCTCTTGCGGCGTGTTGGATGGGTTTTCATGGCGGATTGGGATTTGGTGTTCACGGTTGCGGAGCAAATACGAGAAATCACGGGCTGACAATGCCTCAATCGGTCTCGCATTCACATGGTAAACACCTAAGCCCTCATTTTCCCTGTCGCAATCTTTTTCTTCCGCCTTTGCCGTTGCGGAGAACAGGGGCAGGCGACAAACTCGCGGCATGCCCGGCAATACTCTGCGAGATTCCATCCTCGACGCCCTCCGCAATGCAAATGGCAACCCGCTTTCCAAGTCGCAGCTCTCCCGTGGCCTCAAACTTCCCGGCACCCGAATCGCCGAGTTGAAAAACACTCTTGAAACGATGGTGAACGAAGGAGTCATCATCGATGGCAAAAAGAACACCTACGTTTTGCCGGCCGCACCGAAAAACCAGCTCACCGGCTCGCTCAAATTTCACCCCAAAGGCCACGCGTTCTTTTTCCCGGAAATCACCGACGCGCATAACATCGCCTCCGGCATCGATTTCACACTCCACTCGCGTATTTTCATCGACCGCCGGAACGTCGGCACCGCCCTCGATGGCGACAAGGTGGCCGTTTCCATCATCAAACAAGTCGCCCGTCCGTTCCGCACCCGCAGCGAATCCACCCCGGATACTTCGGACGAAATGCGCGGCAAGGTGGATCAGGTGCTCGCCCGCCGTTCGGGCAAGCTGGTCGGTATCTATCGAAAAAAAGGCAACTTCGGCTGGATCGATTGCGACGACAAGGCGGTCGAGGGCCGCGTCGATGTCGTCGGCGACACCACCGCCATGCCGGGGCAGCTGGTCGTCGTTGATTTGGAGGAATGGCTGGACCGGAAGAACGATCCGCGCGGCCGTGTCATCGAGGTGTTAGGTTGGCCCGGCGATCCCGGCGTGGACATCATTTCGGTGATCCACCGCTTCGGCTTGCGGACCTCGTTTCCGGATGAAGTGCTGGCCGAAGCCCGCGCCGTGCCCGAGTTTCCGGAAGCATCCGAAATCGAGCGCCGCAAGGACTGGCGCGACAAGCTCGTCATCACCATCGACCCCGCCGACGCGAAGGATCACGACGACGCGATCTGGTGTGAGAAAACAAAAACCGGTTGGACACTCGCCGTTCACATCGCGGACGTCTCGCATTACATCAAGCCGGGCAGCCCGATGGACAAGGAAGCCATCGAGCGTGGAAATTCCACTTATCTGGTAGATCGCGTGTTGCCGATGCTGCCCACCGGACTTTCCAACGGAATCTGCTCGCTCAAGCCGGATGTCGATCGCCTGACGAAGTGCGCCGTGATCGAGATTTCAAACGAAGGAACGATCATCAAATCGAAATTCATCGACGCCGTCATCCACAGCCGCGCCAAGCTTTCCTACGAACAGGCCCAAGCCATTCTCGACGGCAAGCCCGCTCCGGAAGGCTCCGATCCCAAGCTCGTCGGCATGGTCAAGGAAGGCTGGAACCTCGCCTCCACGCTCCGCCGCCGCCGCTTCGAACACGGCGCGCTCGATCTCGAAATGCCGGAAATCAAGATCCGCCTCGATGACCAGGGCCGCGCCTCCGTGGCCGAACCCGTCGTCCACACCGAGAGCCACCAGCTCGTCGAGGAATGCATGCTGGCGGCGAACGAGGCTGTTGCGAAAATCCTGCGCGAGCGGATGAAGCCCGCCGTCTATCGAATTCACGAGGATCCCGATCCATCGCGGCTCATGGATTACACCGAGACGGCCAAGGCCCACGGCTACCGCCCCGGCGACCTTACCAACCGCACGCACATTCAGAAGCTGCTAGATGATTCCAAAGGCAGCCCCGAGGAGCACGTCATCAAGCTAGGCCTGTTGAAGAGTCTCAAGCGCGCCGTCTATTCCGCCGAGCCGATCGGCCACTACGGACTCGCGAAGACCGACTACTGCCATTTCACCAGTCCCATCCGCCGCTACGCGGATCTCATCGTACACCGCGCGCTGCAACCGCTGTTGGAAAACCCGCCGAAGCCACACGACCGCACTCCGTCACAGGCGGACTTGTATGAAATTTCCCGCCACATTTCGGATACCGAGCGCACCTCGTCGGATGCGGAGAGCGAGACGAAGCAGATCAAGCTGTTGGAATATCTCGACCGCGTCGCACAGCAGCCGACTCCACCGGTTTTCAACGGTCTCATCACCGACGTTAGACCCATGGGCCTGATGGTGGAAATCCCGGACATGGGCGTGCGCGGCGTTGTGAAACGCGAGGACCTGCCCGAAGGCCGTTGGTTTTTCGAACCGCACCGGATGGCCTGGGTTTCCAAGGATGGAAAAGTCATTCAGTTAGGCATGCGGATTCCGCTGCGCGTCATCAACATCGACTTCGACAAGCGCTTCGTCGATTTCGCCGTGGCCGGCAAGCCGACCACCGAAGGCACGCATCGCCCGGCGGCGAAGGTCGCGAAAAAGCATGGCAAGCAGCCGCACACCAAGACCGCCGCAAAGGTCGGTCCGGCGGTGAAGCAGAAGGAAGGCCGCTACGCCAGTCCCAAGGACAAGCCGAAACGCCGCAAGCGGCGGTAAATTCATAAGGAGCCACGACACTCTTGTCGTGGAGCGAATGAGAGGCGAAATCGGTATCTGAAAGGCATTTCCTTTCTCTCCTCATTCGCCCCACGACAAGAGTGTCGTGGCTCCTCATATACCCGTCACGACAAGGTGGTCGCGGCTTGCGACGGCCGCACGGCGACTTCGTCACCGACGCTTAGGCCGAGTTCTTCCAATTGCTTGCGCGACAACTCCACGTCGAGGAACTGGCCGTCGTTTAGTTTCACGGTTAGGGTGGCGATCGGTCCGGCGGAGAAAAGGTGCTGCACTCGTGCCAGTGAGTCGGTGGTCGGGTCGTATTCGGCGGCGAACAGGACTTCGATTTCGTGCGGACGCACGTATTGGGTTTCCGCGCCGGATCTCATCTTGTTCACGTTTCCAAGGAACTCGTAAACAAACGGGCTGCGCGGTTGGTCATAGACCGTTTGCGGCTTGCCGACCTGTTCGACGCGGGCGTTGCGCATGACCACGACCTGGTCGGCGAGTTCGAGCGCTTCTTCCTGGTCGTGAGTGACGAAGAGGGTCGTGAGGCCGATCTCGTCGTGAAACTGTCTCAACCAGCGCCGAAGGCCTTTGCGAACCTGGGCGTCGAGCGCGCCGAAGGGCTCATCTAACAATAGAACTTTCGGCCGGATGGCGAGCGCGCGGGCGAGTGCGACGCGCTGGCGTTGGCCGCCGGACAATTCGTGCGGGCGGCGCTTGTCGAGGCCTTCGAGTTTCACGAGTTTCAAGAGTTCGAACACACGGTCGTGGATTTCCTGTTTCGGCGGCCGCTTGGAGCGCGGAAGCACGCTCAAGCCGAAGGCGATGTTGTCCGCGATGGTCATGTGCTTGAACAGGGCATAGTGCTGGAACACGAATCCAACACCGCGTTTTCCGGCGGGGATGTCGCCCACGTCCTCGCCGTGGAATTTGATTTTACCATTTCCGGGATCGGCGAATTCAAGTCCGGCGACGATGCGCAGCAAGGTCGTTTTTCCCGAGCCGGATGGACCTAACAGAGCGGTCAGCGAACCGTCGGGCACCTCGAGGGAGACATTTTCGAGTGCGGCGTAATTGCCGAAGGTCTTGTTGATGGAGTGGATCGAGATCGACATGGGAAAGGATTTATTTGTGACCGGAAGCGGAGTGGCCGGAGAAATGTTCGACGACACTCTTCATGCCGAGCGTCACTAGGGCGAGGAAAGCCAGCAGTGTGGCGCAGGCGAACGCGGCGCTGAAGTGATATTCGTTATAAAGCACCTCGATGTGGAGCGGCAGCGTGTTGGTTTTTCCCCGGATGTGGCCGGAGACGACGGAGACCGCGCCGAACTCGCCCATGGCGCGGGCGTTGCAAAGCAGGACGCCGTAGAGCAGGCCCCACTTGATGTTAGGAAGCGTGACGCGCAGGAAGATCTGCCAGCCGCGGGCTCCGAGGGTGACGGCGGCCTCTTCCTGATCGCTGCCTTGGGATTCCATCAGCGGAATGAGCTCGCGGGCAACGAAGGGAAACGTCACGAACACCGTGGCGATGATGATGCCCGGAGTGGCGAAGACGATTTTAGGATTCGCCAGCCAGTCCGCGAGATCGGTGAACAGCCAGCCGAACGCCTTGTATTCCGAGAGATTGGCGGCGACATGGGCGAGTGGCGCGAGCAAATCCTCGAGCATGTTAGGCGGGAACCAGCCTTTCGATCCAAAGATCATCATCCACACCAGACCGGCGATGACCGGTGAAACGGCGAAGGGAAGATCAATCAGGGAAAGCAGCAGCGAGCGCCCCTTGAAGCGATATTTCGTCACCAACCAGGCGGCGGAAACTCCGAAGAGCGTATTGAGCGGCACGGAAACTCCGGCCGCGATCAGCGTAAGTTTGATGGCGGAAAGAGCGGTGTCATCGTGGAGCGAGGCGAGGAACACCTCCCATCCGCGGCGCAGCGCTTCGGCGAAGACGGCACCTAACGGAAGTAGCAGGAACAGGCCGAGAACGATGACCGCAAGGGCGATCAGGATGGCGCGGACGAGCGGGGACTCGGTGGTGGACGGGCGGAAAGCCATGAGTTCAGCGGTTCTGCCAGTCGAGCCGGCGTTGGATGAGATTGATGAGGAACAGCAGCGCGAAGGATACGATGAGCATCGCGGAGGCGATCACGGCGGCGGCTTCGTATTTGAACTGTTCGAGCTGTGCGACGATGAGCAGCGGCAGGATTTCGGTTTTCATCGGCAGGTTTCCCGAGATGAAAATAACCGAGCCGTATTCGCCGATGGCGCGGGCGAAGGCGAGCGTAAAGCCGGTGATCAGCGCTGGAATCAACAACGGCAGAATCACCCGCCGGAATACCGTCCAGCGGTTCGCTCCCAGCGTGGCGGCGGCCTCCTCGATCTCGTTTCCAAGATCCTCCATCACCGGCTGCAGGGTGCGGACCACGAAGGGGAAACCGATGAACGTCAGGGCGATGAAAACTCCTAACGGGCTATAGGCGGCTCCTTTTGTGGCGTAGTCGTGGAGTTGGAGACCGATCCATCCGCTAGGCGTGAAGTGCGGCTGAAGCCACTCCGCGAGTTTCACGATGTATTGGCCGACCCATCCGTTAGGTGCGTAGATCTGTGTCAGTGTGATGCCCGCGACGGCGGTGGGCAGGGCGAATGGAAGATCGACCATGGCATCCAGCAGGCGGCGGCCCGGAAACTGATAGCGCACCAGCACCCATGTCACCAGCAGGCCGAGCACCACGCTCACCGAAGCGGCCGCCGCGCTGGCGCCGAAGGTGAGCTTGGTGGCGGCAATCACCCGCGGCGAACTCAGAAGCGCCCACCACTGGGACAGGCCGAGACCGGCCGCCTTGAGAAACAAGGCGGCCAGCGGGATCAGGATGATGAGGCCGAGGTAGCTCACGGTGAATCCCATCGTGAGGCCGAAGCCGGGTATGACTTGTCGTTTTGACATCTGGATTGGATCAGGAATTCACCGGGCCGGAACCGTCATTGCTTGCCACTGTAGATTTGATCAAATGTGCCTCCGTCGTCAAAGTGTTCCTTCTGCGCTTTCGCCCAGCCCCCGAAATCCGCGTCGATGGTGACGAGCGGGAGTTTCGGGAGTTTATCGACGTATTTGGCGGCGATCGCGGCGTTCCGCGGGCGGTAGAAATGCTTGCCGGCGAGATCCTGGGCGGTGTCGGTATAGAGAAACTCGAGGTAAGCCTTCGCGACCGCGGCAGTGCCGTGTTTCTCCGCGTTTTTCTCGACGACGGCGACGGGGGGTTCGGCGAGGATGCTGATGGACGGATAGATAATCTCCGTCTTGCCCGGGAATTCCTTCTCGATCAGATATGCCTCGTTTTCCCACGAGAGGAACACGTCGCCGATCTGCCGCTGGGCGAAGGTCGTGGTGGACCCGCGGGCACCGGTATCAAGGACGGGGACGTTCTTGAAGAGACGGGTGATGTAATCGATGGTCTTCGCACGGTCGCCGCCGAACTCCTTGTTAGCCCATGCCCATGCGGCGAGGTAGTTCCAGCGGGCACCGCCGGAGGTCTTCGGATTCGGAGTGATGACTTCGATGCCGGGCTTCACGAGATCTGCCCAGTCCTTGACGCCTTTCGGATTGCCTTTTCTAACGACAAACACGATGGTGGAGGTGTAGGGTGAACTGTTGTCCTTGAGCTTGCCCTGCCAATCGGCGGGGATGCTCTGGGACTCCTTGACGATGCTGTTGATATCACCTGCCAAGCCAAGTGTGACGACATCCGCTTCGAGGCCTTCGATGACGGAGCGGGCCTGCTTGCCGGAGCCGCCGTGGGATTGCTCGATCTCGACTTTCTGATGGGTTTTTTCCTCCCAATCCTTTTTGAACACCTCGTTCACGTCCGCGTAAAATTCGCGGGTGGGATCGTAGGAAACATTGAGGAGTTTGACGGTGGCGGTGCTCGCGGATGAGGTCGGTTTGTTTTTCTCGCAAGCGACGAGCGCGAGAACGGAGGCCAGGATCGCGGGGATGAGGTGTTTGGTTTTCATGATAGGTTGGAAATGGGATTGAGTCAGGCTTTCTGTTGGATTCTGGATTCCGCGTCGGCGAGCACCTTGAGGATGTCCTCGGAGCTTGCGGGCGACTTCAGGAGTTCCAGCGTGTTTCCACGGAGGATGCGTGCGAGGCGTGCGAGTCCATGGAGGTGGGAACGATCGTCCGGCGTGCAAAGCAGGAAGAAGAGCGAGGTGCCTTCACCGTCTTCCGCGCCGAAATCTACCGGGGTGGTGGTGCGCAGGAAACAGAGGAACTGGCGCTCGATGATGGACGGGATCGGGCGGCGTGGATGACAAAGCGCGACACCTCCGGGCATGGCGGTGGAGCACAACGACTCGCGGTCCACCAGCGATGACAACAGGTGTTCCCGGTCGAACAACAGGCCGGTGGCTTCGGCGACTGTAGTTAGAGAACGGAGCAGTTCGGCTTTGTTGGCTGCTTTCACGTCGAGGGCGATGCCCTTGAGCGGCAGGCGCGAGGTGAGACGGTCGCTGCGGGTGGTGCGGAACGTGCCGTCGGCCAGCAGCGAGGATTCCATTTTTGCTTCAAGCTCGGAGACCCGTGCGGTGTCCAGCGTTTGGATTTTCTGTTCGAGCCAGTCCACGACGTCGTCGCGGCGGAAGCGCCACTGGCCGTCGATTTCAAGACCAGGCAGGTGTTCCCCACGGACGAGGCCCTCGATGAAACGGGTGGACCATCCGAGGTAGGCGGCGAGCTGGCCGATGGAAATGTATTCCTGTTGGATGATGCTGTCGGTGTTTGAATTCGTACTCATGGGATTTGGGGATTGATTTTCGGAAGTGCCCCGGTGAGGGGGCGCGGGAGCGATGAAAACGTTAGAAAGACATGCGGACGCCGGTGAGCAGGGTGATGCCGTCGTAGGCATCGCCGGTTTCTCCATCGAGCCGCGACCACTCGGCCCCAGCCATGAGTTTCAGCCGGTCGCCATAGATGAAGTATTGGACGCCGCCGTAGATGGCGTTGTAGGAATCGCCGAGGCCTCCGCCGGTGGCGACTTTCTTCTCGTAGCGGGATTGGCCGACCACGCCGAGCGGACCGGTGCTGTTGGCGAACGAGTATCGACCGACGAGCTGGAGACGGTGGGGGATGATGTCGTAGGTGGGCTCGATGTAGAATCCGAAGACGTTGCTGTTGGTTCCGTCTCCGCCGCTGGCGTAGAAGCCTTCCACAACCACTCCCGCCAGGCCTTGCTTCACGGTGAAGGTCGATGAGAGAATGTCATCGTATTTTCCTAACACCAGATCGCCGGGTTCCCGGTCGCTGTGAAGCCAGTCCAGACGGACGTCGGCCTTGTCGAGGCAAAGGATCTTTTTGAAATCATATCCCGCGCCGAGCGAGTAGGAAACGCCGCCATCGAAATCACCGAATTCACCGTCGCCCCAGGCCCCCGATGACACCTTGGTGACGGGATCCGCCGTGGTGCTCGGGGTGTCGTTCGAATAAACTCCGGCGCGCCAGGAGTAATCGCCGGTGGTGCCTTCCACCGTTAGAGCGCTGGCGCGGTTGATGCCGAGTTGGTTGAAAATCTGCGACCGTTCGAAAGTCGGTTCGGAGTTGGTGGATTCCAGCCAGTCGTATTGGCCGATCAGCGGTTTGGTTTTTCCAGCGGTGATGCTGATCCACTTCGCGGGCTTCCAGCGGATGTAGGCATCGACGAGGCCATCGTAGAAATCATCGAAACCATCGTTGCTCTGGAAATCGACACGAGCTTCGATTTGCTTCTCGAACAGCTTGGCGTCGAATCCGAAACGCGAGCGGCGGTCCTCCCAGTTGCTCTGGTTGCCTTGATCCGCATCGACATTCCAATATTGGCCCTGATAGCGGCCGCGCAGTTTGAATTCCTCGAGTATGGGATTGGTGTCGTCTTTGTAGAGAGTGGCGAGGCTCCAGAGTTGGTCGAAGGCTTCGGGAGCGAAGGCCGCGGTCGGTTTTTCCTCAGCAGCATGTGACTGCATCGGCAAAGCGGTGAGCATGGCCAGGGCGGCGGTGCTGGACAGGCGGCTGGATGGAACTCCGAATTTGGAGGACTGCGATGTTGGTTTGGTATTCATGGATGTCTGCGGATTTTCGTGTTAGGTGATCCTGGGATCAGTGGTTGTTGGTTTCCCCTCCGGGTGTCGGGTGGGCGGGAGGTGATGAAATATCGGACAAAAAAAGAGACCGTCCCGGATGTGAAGGGATGACAAGCTGCTGGCCCCGGCGCGGATGCGCCGGATCGGGCTGGCACTTGTCGATTCCTCCGGTTGTCCGGTCGGTCTCTTGAAGTGTGGCGGGTGCGCATGTTAGGCGCACCGGGTGTTGAGTTATTTCCTGCCTGTGGGGCTGTCGTCGCGGCCAGCGACGAAGCGGGTTTTTTCGATGCTTTCGATTTGGGTGACGCGGCCGTCATGGACGGTGATCTGGACCGAACCGAAGCGGAGATTGGCCACGTTTTTTCGAACGATCTCAAGCCAGTCGGTCGGTGGACCGTCGGACGAGGTTTGTTCAGAGGTGATCGTGCTCATTGGGATCTTGAGTGAGTGTTGCGAGTTGGGAGAGGCCGGCGAGGAAGCCATCGGCGGGATCGGCTTTGCGTTTCGGAGCGGTGTCCGCGACGGCGAACGATTCTGCGGTGGCGAATGGCGGGACGATGCCGTCGCGGCGCATTTTTCGCAGGGTGACTTCGACGACTTGGGCCACAGTGTAGCGGTCCAGGATGTTGGCGATGGCGTTGCGGACATCGATCATGATCATGCGCAGGCCGCAGTGGTCCTCGTCGGGGCAGGTGCAGGGCTGGTAGGCATTTTCACTGGCGCAACAGATCGGAGCGAGGCGACCGTCCATCAGGCGTACGAGCTGGCCGATCCCGATTTGGTCGGCGGGCTTGGCGAGCGCGTAGCCGCCGAATTTCCCGCGATGGGTTTCGACGATGCCGGCCTCGCGCAACTCCTGCAGGATCCGCTCGACGAATTTCAGCGGTAGGCGGTTGGCTTCAGCCAGTTCCGAGCCGGAAACCGTCGTACGACCGACTTCGGTGGCAATGCCGAGATTGATCGTGGCGCGCAGCGCATACTCTGATTTCTTGGATAGGTGCATTCGTTAATCTGGAGCAAACGGTATGGATTAAGCCGGCCTTGCCAAGAAAAAAATTCAAAAAGGCCGATACAACGCCGATCCCAGCGCGTTAGTGTCACGGCCATCCGCTGAAATTGAATCTTCGAAACCCATGCGTTACCTCATTCCATTCCTCGTCGCCCCGCTCGCTTTCGCCCATCCCGAACCCGGCACCAGGCCCGGCGACGACCCGCAAACCGCGGTCCACACCGGCAACGGTTCATGGCAATACCAAGCGGTTCCGCACTGGGGCGAGCTGCCGGACGGAAAAATCATCGGGCCTACCCACGGCGGCGTGGTGATCGATGAGGAAACCGGACTGATCTATGTTTCCACGGATTCCGAACTGTCCGTCATTGTCTATCAGCCTGATGGAAAATTCATCAAAACGATCGCGCCGCAGTGCCAGGGGTTCCACGCGATGGCCATACGCAAGGAAGAGGGCAAGACCGTGATCTATGGCGCCCAGCTCAACAGCAACAAACCGCCGCTGCGGGTGTGCAAGATTGATACGGAAGGCAAGCTGTTGCTTGAAATACCGAATGCCACAACAGGGGAAGTCCCCGGTGGTTGGAACGGGCTCACCGGTGTGACCATTGCGCCCGACGGTGCGATCTTCGCCTCGATGGGCTACGGCTCCAACATCATCCACAAGTTCGACGCCGGCGGGAAACTTCTCAAATCCTTCGGCAGCAAGGGACCGGACGAGAAGCAATTCAACACGCCGCATGGCCTTTCGATCGACACCCGTTTCGGCGCGCCGCGACTGCTGGTTGCGGACCGTGAGAAGCGCCGGCTCGTCCATCTTGATCTCGATTTGAATTGGATCGGCGTCCATTCCTCCAACCTCCGCCGGCCGTGCTCTGTTAGTTTCATGGGGGACAACCTCGCTGTTGCCGAACTGGAATCCCGCGTCACCATTCTCGACAAAAACGGCACCCCCGTCTCCTTCCTCGGCGATAACCCGAACAAGGCGCAGTGGGCGAATTTCGGAGTGCCGCCGCAGGAGCAGCAGCTCGGGATTTTCACCGCGCCACACGGCCTCAGCTTCGACAAGGTCGGTAATCTCTACGTACAGGACTGGAATAAAACCGGGCGGGTTACCAAGCTGACCAAGCTCTGATTTTGAAAAATCGCCAAATCTCCGCGTAAGATTCCGCCGATTTCCGGTAATATTCACCGGAACCCATGGCGAGCCATCCACAAGACCCGCAGGAGAATCTGGTCGCGCTGATCACCCGTCATCAGGCGGCGCTGCACGCCTACATCCTTTCGCTGCTGCCGAATCAGGCCAAGGCGGACGACGTTCTCCAGGAAACCAATCTGGTTTTGTGGCGCAAGGCGGCGGATTACGATCAGGCCAAGCCCTTCATGCCATGGGCCTGCCGGATCGCTTGGTTCCAAATAAAGGCCGCGCGCCGGGATGCCGCGCGCGACCGGCACGTTTTCGATCCCGAATTGCTGGATCTGTTAGCCGCCGAGGACGACTCCGACCTCGAAGCGACCACCGCCCTCGATCACGCCCTGCATGATTGTCTCGAACAGCTCCCTGAGGAGAAACGCGATCTCATTCTTCATCGTTATCATCCGGATTCTTCGGTCAACGAGATGGCCTCTTCGTGCAACCTCAGCCCCGGTGCGCTCTCGGTGCAGCTTCACCGCATCCGCCAGATGCTGGAGAGTTGTGTGGAGGGAAAACTCAGCGAACGGCCGTCATGACTGCGGACTACAATCCCAACCGGCTCGACGAGCTTCTGCAACATCTCTTCGACGAGACGATGGATGATTCCAGCATCGACGAGCTCAACTCAATTCTCCGTGGTTCGCGGGAAGCTCGAGGTCACTATCGCAAGAGCCTGCGGATTCACGCCGCGCTGATCCGTCACCGGCGCGTGGAGAATGTTGTTTCGATCGAATCGGTCCGGCCGACCCGGAGGATCTGGCTCGGCTCTTCCTCTCTAGCAGCAGCGGCGTGCGTGGTGATCGGGATAGGTCTCTATTCCAACAGCCATCGAGCACCCGCCGCCACGTTGACGGGAACCACCGCTGCCGAGTGGAAGGACAATGCCGGTTCAGGATTGCTCGACCGTCCGATGGATCTCGTCCGCGGCTTTGCCGAAGTCAGTTACCGAAATGGCGTGCGGGTGATTTTGGAAGGGCCCTGTCGCTTTGAAATCACCTCGGAGACTTCCATGACCGTCTCCCACGGGAGAGCGACGGTGAAAGTCCCGCACAAGCTCAAGGGTTTCCACTTGGACACACCCGCCGGAAGGATTACCGATCTTGGCACGGAGTTCGGCGTCGCCGTCGGTTCCGGTGTCGAGGGTCCTGTCATTCTAACGGAGGTCTTCTCCGGTGAAATCGAGATTCCCGCAGAGGAAACTCCGCGGAAGCGCCTTCTGTCGGGCGATTCGCTGGCCATTGTCCGCGAAACTGGCGGCACCCGCCTTATTTCCACTCTCGGCGACTACCGCGTCGATCTCGCGGATTCCGCCCGCCATCTGCCGACTACTTCCGGACCTTCGCCATTGGCTGGGAATCTGGCACTCGGCAAACCGGTATCCAGCCCGGCATTCTATTCCATGCCGCACGGCAGCTTGTTTCCGCCCCAAACTCTAACCGACGGTCGGTTGAATGACTCCGGCTCGCCGGGGGACTGGTCGTTCTGGCTTTCGCCCAACGAGACCGATGGGGAGTTCACCGTGGATCTGTTGGAGAAGACGGAGATCGGCCGGATCGACCTGCAGAACACGCGTAACCGAACTCACGGCGACCGCGGCACCCGGGGATTCCGGATTCTTGTCTCGGACGACGGGGGCGATTTCCGGGAAATCGTTCATGGGCGACTTCAACGAATTGCAGAGCTTCCATCGCCGGGAGTTGATTTTCCCTTCGAGTCTTTTCCGTTCGCGCCGGTGACGGCAAGGTTCGTCAAGGTGGTGGTTGACAGTCATTACCGCCTTCCCGAGCGCCCCTTGGACAACCCCAATCATGGTGGCGGTCTCAACGAAATCCGCATCTTCGCTCCATGAAATGGTTGTCCTGTCTCGCGTTGCTCCCCGTCTTTCTCAATTCCGGGTGCGATCAAAAAAGTTCCGCCGCGACGGTATCTAACGTCACGGGCGATCCCTTGCCGAAACAGGTCACTTTCAACGCCCATATCCGGCCGATATTTTCCAACACCTGCTTCGCCTGCCACGGATTCGATGCCAAAAAACGCGAGGCCGATCTCCGGCTTGATACGCCCGAAGGAGCCTTCGCCAAACTCAAGGACTCGGAGGAGCGTGCGATCGTTCCCGGCAAACCCGACCAAAGCGCGATTTTGAAGCGCATCGTTTCCACGGACCCGGACGAGGTGATGCCGCCCAAGGATTTCCATAAGGATCTGACGGACCAGCAGAAACGGCTGATCCGCGCCTGGATCGAACAAGGTGCGAAATACGAGCAGCATTGGGCATTTACACCGGTCGTCAAATCGCCGGTTCCCATTCTTGCCACTCATCAGAATGCGGTTGCGAATCCTATCGACGCGTTCGTGCTCGCCTCGCTGGAGAATGAGAAAATCGAACCGTCTCCACCGGCTGACAAGGCGACCTTGTTGCGGCGGCTGTCGTTGGATCTAACCGGATTGCCGCCGGATCCGGCCGAACTCGACGCCTTCCTCGCGGATTCGGCTGCCGATGCCTACGAGAAACAGGTCGATCGGTTGTTAGCGTCGTCGCATTACGGCGAACGGATGGCGGTGCCGTGGCTCGATGTCGTCCGGTTTTCGGACACCGTCGGTTATCACGGCGACCAGAACGTCCGCGTTTTTCCTTATCGCGACTATGTGATCAAGGCGTTCAACGACAACATGCCATTTGACCGGTTCACCACCGAGCAACTTGCCGGCGACCTGCTGCCGAATCCCACCGACGAGCAACGCATCGCCACTGGATTTCTCCGTCTCAACCTGATGACCCGCGAAGGCGGTGCCCAGCCCAAGGAGTATCTCGCGAAATCGATGGGCGACCGCGTGCGGGCCGTCGGCGCGGCGTGGCTCGGTCTAACCACTGGCTGCGCCGAGTGTCATGACCACAAGTTCGACCCGTTTACCACCCGGGATTTCTATTCGCTCGGAGCGTTTTTCGCCGACGTGCGGCAGTGGGGAGTCTATGCAGACTACGCCTACACACCGAATCCGGCGCTTCGCGGAGCGAACAACGATTGGCCGTTTCCCCCTGAGATTTACAGTCGGATTCCGTCGGTCGAGAAACGTTTGGCTGCTCTTCGAACATCAGGAGTCGAGGTGTTGTCCTCTTTGAAAGCGGAAAGAGACGAGCCTGCAATTCAACTCTGGAGCGAACAAAGCGCCACATTTCTCGCCGCCCATCCCACCGGCTGGGCCGAGCTTGCTCCGTCGGAGATTACGGCGGCGAAAGGCACGCCTCACGAAGTTTTGCCGGATCAATCCGTCGTCTTCACCGGTCCGCCGCAGAAGGATGAAATCATCACGTTGAATTTCCCGCTGCCTAACCAATCAATCCGCTCCATCCGTTTGGAAGTCCTGCCGGATGAAAAGAACTTGGGTAAGGTGGGACGACGGGAAAACGGCAAATTCGCAGTCGCTCCAACGTTCGCGATCGCCTCCCAGCCATTGAAAATCGCCTGGAGCCAGGCGGATCGCCGCACGCCTCTCAAATACAACAATGGCGACAACAGCCCGCTGCTCGAACCCGAATGGCAGTCCGCGCCCGCGATTTGGGAAGAGCCCCGAAATGCCGCGACTCTGCCGCATCAGGCTTTCTATCATCTGGCGGAAACGTCTCCCTCTGCCGAGGGGCGTGTGTTGCAGGTGACGCTTACCAGCGCCGACATCGGCCGCGTCCGCATCAGCATCACACCGTTCGGAGATGCGGTTGTGGGAGAGGAGAACGCGTTGCGAAGCGAGTTGGCGGCCGCACTCAAATCCGCCGCGCGAAGTGAAAGCGATCATCGCGAACTCGCCGCCGCCTGGATGCAGGGCACGATGCCGGATGCCGCCTTGCCCGATGCCTATCGAAAGCTCCGCGAGTCGATCATCGCCTGTCGTGGAGGATACGCCTACTCCGTGGTCGCCCAAGCGGTGCCGGCGGATCAAATTCCCGCGACCCATATTCTTCCCCGCGGAGCCTGGATGAATCCCGCGGACGAAGTGCGGCCTGCGGTTCCCGGATTTCTCCCGCATATCTCGGTTAGAAATGACGGTGCGCGGCTCAGCCGCCTTGATCTCGCCAAGTGGCTCACCGACAAGGAAAATCCCCTGACCGCGCGGCAGTTTTCCAACCGGCTTTGGAAACAGTTTTTCGGCAAGGGTTTGTCCAACGTCCTCGACGACTTCGGCAATCAGGGAGAATGGCCGTCCCATCCGCAATTGCTGGATTGGCTCGCCGCTGAATTCCGCGACTCCGGCTGGGATGTGAAACACATGGTGCGCCTCATCGTCACCAGCCGGACCTATCAGCAAGTGTCGGCCACCCGCCGGGATCTCGCGGAGAAGGATCCGGCAAACCGTTTGCTCGCCGAACAATCCGCCCGCCGGCTCGATGCCGAATTTGTGAGGGACAACGCGCTCTCCATTTCCGGATTGCTCCGCGACGGAGTCATCGGCGGCCCGAGTGTGAAACCCTATCAGCCGGCCGGCTATTGGGTGAATCTCAATTTCCCCGAGCGCGACTATCAAGCCAGCACCGGCAACGACCAATACCGCCGCGGGCTTTACATGCACTGGCAGCGCACCTTCATGCATCCGATGTTGGCCGGGTTCGACGCGCCGAGCCGCGAGGAATGCACTGCGGACCGCTTCCAGTCCAACAGCCCGCAACAGGCGCTCACGCTCTTGAACGATCCGTCGTTCGTCGAAGCCGCGAGAGGGTTTGCCCTGCGTTTGACCCATGAAAATCCAGGCAATGATCAGGATCGGATCCGGCTCGCGGTGAAGCTCGCTCTCGCCCGCGAGGCGAAGCCCGGAGAACTGAAATCGCTCGCGGAATTTCTAACGAATCAGCGCGCGTTCTACCAAACCAAACCGGACGATGCGAAGGCCTTCCTGAAAATCGGCCTCTCCGATTCCGGCACCGGGCAGGATCCCGCCGAGCTCGCGGCGTGGGCGCAACTCTGCCGGGTGATCCTCAATCTTCACGAAACCATCACCCGCTACTGAGCCATGAAGCATCCACTCGTCGATCAATTCGAACGCTTCCAGCAGGACTTTAGCCGCCGGACATTCCTGCAGAAGAGCTTCGCCGGTCTTGGGGGGATGGCATTGTCGCAACTTCTCGGCGCAGGATCTAGCAGCTCAATGCCGTATCTCCAGAGTCAGGGTGGACTGCATTTTCCCGCGAGGGCGAAACGCATCGTCCACCTGTGCATGGCGGGTGGACCGTCGCATCTGGAATCCTTCGATCCCAAGCCGAAACTGGACGCTCTCAATGGCCAGCCGTTTCCCGAATCGTTTACCGTAGGACAACAACTCGCCCAACTCCAAGGCAGCAAGTTGATCGCCCGCGGCTCGTTCGCGAAATTCAAAAAATGGGGGGAGAGCGGCATCGAGGTTTCCGAATTGTTTCCCCATATCGGTTCCATTGCGGACGATATTTGTGTTGTTAGATCGATGGTCACCGAGCAGATCAATCACGATCCGGCACACGCGTTCATGAACTCCGGCTCGATTCTCAAAGGCCGCCCGAGCTTGGGATCGTGGCTGCTATACGGGCTGGGATCGGAGTCGCAGAATCTTCCCGGCTATGTCGTCATGGTCTCGCGGGGTGAGTTGCCGGATCAGCCGATTTCCGCCCGCCAGTGGAGCGCGGGCTTTTTGCCGAGCAAGTTCCAGGGCGTGCAGTTCCAGAGCAAGGGTAGCGCCGTGCATTATGTCGGTAGTCCTGACGGCGTGTGCCAATCGACCCAACGCCAGGTGATCGACGAGATCCAGCGGCTCAACGGCGTGTTGCGTGATGAACGCGTCGATCCGGAAATCGAGACTCGCATTTCCCAATACGAAATGGCCTTCCGCATGCAGTCGTCGGTACCCGAACTCTCCGACATGCGCGACGAGCCACAGCACATTCTCGACATGTATGGCGTGAAACAGCCGGGCGACGGATCGTTCGCCAGCAACTGCCTGTTAGCCCGTCGGATGCTCGAACGGGGCGTGCGTTTTGTGCAGCTCTATCATCGCGGTTGGGATCACCACCGCGACATCGAGGCGAACATGCCGGCTGCCGCGAAACTCACCGACCAGCCGTCCGCCGCGTTGGTGAAGGATTTGAAACAACGGGGTCTGCTGGAGGATACGCTGGTGATCTGGGGCGGCGAGTTCGGCCGCACGCCGATGGGCCAGGGCACGGGCCGCGATCACCACATCAAGGGCTTCAGCTTGTGGATGGCCGGTGCGGGCATCAAGCCGGGCATGATCCACGGCGCGACCGACGAACTCGGCTACGCCTCGGTCCAGGACATCGTCCATGTCCGGGATCTGCATGCGACGTTGTTGCACCAGTTCGGCATCGATCACACGCGTTTCACCACGAAATTCCAGGGACTCGATTACAAGCTCACGGGTGTCGAGCCGGCCAGGGCGGTGAAAGCGATTATGATCTGAAGCGGCGGGTGGGTTGAAAATTGCTCCGGTTTTCTAACCCCAAGACCATTGACACGGGGGCATGGAATTCATTGGGTGTGAAGCCTTGAAACCCACATTATTCATACTGCCCGTTCTTGCGTTGGTTGTCGTCGCCGGCTGGATCGGCAGCGAACGCAATTCGATTTCCACGCTGGAGCAGCAAAGCGCAGTCTTGAAAGAGCGCCTGGCCGCCCGTTCCTCCGGTTCCGGACCGGACACTTCTTCGTCGAAAGCGAAATCGCCGGACAAGCTGGCGAAGGAAAAGGAGCGCATCGATTGGAAGAAAGTCGCCGTGCAGATGGCGGAAATGCGGCAATCCAACGGCATGGGCGACATGCGGACGATGATCCGCATGCAGCAAAAGCTGCAATCGATGTCCAAGGAGGAGCTTGTTTCCGCATTGGATGAAATCGCGGCTCTCGACCTGCCCGACGAGACGCGGCAAATGCTCGAGCAGATGCTCATCGGACCGCTTTGCCAGAAGGATCCCGAATTCGCTCTGACCCGCTACATCGACCGGCTCAACGGCGACCGCGGCGTGATGGGTTGGCAGCTATCCAATGCGATGAAGGAGTGGGCGATCAAGGATCCGGCGAAGGCGACGGCTTGGTTCGACCAGCAGATCGCCGCCGGGAAATTCGACAGCAAGTCGCTTGATGGCAAGAGCCGCTCGCGGATGCAATTCGAGGGGATGTTGATCGGAACTTTAATCTCCACCGATCCAGCAGGTGCCGCCGCGCGATTGACCGCTTTGCCGGCGGACCAGCGTGCCGAAGTTCTGCGGAATAATACGGGAAACGCGGTCAAGGAGGAGGACCAGCTCGCGTTTGCCAAGTTGGTCAGGGCGCAATTGCCCGAGGGAGAGCAAGCCCGCACCTTGGCGCAGCAGGCTTCGCAGAATGCTTATGGTGAGGGCTACACCAAAGTTACTGAATATCTCGATCGCATCGAAGCCACCCCCGCCGAACGCGCGGTTTGCGTTTCGGAAGCGGCGGATTCGAAAATCCAGCAGCTTTCGCAGAATAAGAAAATCACCCGTGACGACATCGACGCACTGCGTGAATGGGCCACCACCCAGGCCCCGGGCACGACCGACAAGGTCACCGGCACGGCTCTCGGCCGATCCACCGAGGTGAACAAAAAACTCGAGTTTTCCGAAGCTGCCGAACTTGCCACCCAGTATCACGAGGCCAGTGGCAATGACGACGTCCTCGTCGGGTTTCTATCAAATGGCCCGGGATACCATCACAAGGAGGAAGCCCGGATCCTCGCCGGGAAGATCACCGACCCGAAACGTCGTGACGAGATCCTCAACGAACTCAAATGAATTTCTAACGGATCATGAAAATTTCCATCGCCCTATCGCTTCTTATCCTCGCCATCGGCGCCACTCTCGGCTGGCAGGACCACCAGCGGCTTGAAACCGTTCGCGAGAGCCATGCAAAACTCGTTGCGGAGGCCGCCAAGTCCGGCATCGTCGTGGATTCCACCCACCCCGAGGAAGGCGTGCGTGTCACCAAGCACGAACGTGAGGACAAGGAGAAGGATGCCAAAAAGGCAGCCGCAGAGTTCATCGCCTTCGCCAAGGAGATGGAAGCCATGCAGAAAAAAGGCGGTCCGCCCGATGAGGCCACGCAGAAGAAGATCATGGATTTCATGGACCGCATGATGTCGCTGGATGCCGGGCAATTGAAAATCCTCATCGCCGAAGTCCGCGCGAACAAGGACCTCAAGGACGAGACGCGCCAGGGCCTCATCGGTTTCTCGATCATGACCCTCGCCAACGATCACCCGCAGGCCGCGCTGGCGCTGCTCACCGAGTCGTCGGATGTCTTCGACGAAAACGGCATGAGCAAGCACGTGATTTCCTCCTCGCTTGCGAAGTGGGCGAAGGACGATCCGATGGCCGCGCTCGATTGGGTGCGCAAGAACGGTGAGAAATTTCCCGACATCGTCAACGACGACGCCAAGCGCGGCATGATTTCCGGAGCCGCCGCCAACGATCCCAAGCTTGCCTTCCAGCTCATCGGCGAACTGGGACTCAAGGATGGGGACAGCGCCATCCGCAGCATCGTGGATGCCGCCAAAAGTCCTGAAGAGCGGACGGCAACTCTCGCCGCCCTTCGCGAACACCTCGCCACGCTGCCCGAGGGAGAGATGAGGGATCAGGCTGCGAACAGCGCCATCCGGTCGCTGGCTCAGAACGCCGCGAAGGAAGGATTCGAGGCTGGCAGCAAATGGATCGAGAACGCGGGATTCACCCCGGAGCAGCTTGCTGGCGTCGCCGACGGCGGGTTTTCCTACAACGTCAAAAGCGACGATACCGGCAAATGGGTTGAATGGATGGGGGGAAATCTCCCCGAAGGAAAATCCGACAGCGGTATCCGCAACATGGTCCGCAACTGGACCCAGAACGACTATCAGGCAGCTGGAAAATGGCTTTCATCGACTCCCGATGGCCCCGCCAAGAATGTTTCCATCCGCACCTATGCCGAGACCGTTTCCAAATACGAACCGGAAACCGCCGCGCAATGGGCCATGACCCTGCCGCCCGGCAAGGACCGCGACCAGACGCTGAAAAATATCTATCAGAACTGGCCGAAGGATGACGCCGCCGCCAAGGAGGCCTTCTCGAAATTGCGCGGGATCAAATAGCCTCCCTTTGGACTGCGCGCAGTCCAAGGTTTCAGATGCTGCAGATTTCCACGCCCTCGCGGAGGCTGGCGAGGGGATCTTTTCCTAACGGAATAAATTCCTGCCCGACGTGGCCGGTGTGGCCGGTATCGGCGATGGCCCGCATGATGGCCGGATAGAAAAGCTCCTGCGTGTCGTCGATCTCGTTCCGTCCGGGGCAGCCGCCGGTGTGGTAGTGCGTGATGAACTTGTGGTTCTCACGGATGGTGCGGATGACGTCGCCCTCCATGATCTGCATGTGATAGATGTCGTAGAGCAGGCCGAAATTCGGGCTGCCGGCGAGCTTGCAGAGTTCGACGCCCCATGCGGTTCGATCGCACATGTAGTCGGGGTGGTCGATTTTGCTGTTGAGCAGTTCCATCACCAGCGTGATGCCTAACCGTTCGGCGAGCGGCAAAAGGCGCAAGATGCCGGTGGCGCAATTTTGCATGCCTTCGGTGTCGCTCATTCCCTCGCGGTTGCCGGAGAAGACGATGACGTTTTTCGCTCCAGTGGCTGCGGCCGCTCTCATGTGGGGCTCGTAGATTTCGACGAGCGTGTCGTGGTGTTCGATGCGGTTGAATGCTTTCTCGATGCGGCCGACCTTCGTTCCATCCGGCGTTTCGCCAACCGGGAAGCTGATCATCGCGCAGGTGAGGCCGTGTTTTTTCAAAATAGGCATATCCTCGGGCATGACGAGCTCGATGGAGGAGATGCCGATTTCTCTAGCAGCGATGCAGAGGTCTTCGAGGGGGATGCTGTCGTAGCACCAGCGGCAGACGGAGTGATGGATGAGACTCATTTCGGAAAATCAATAACAGCTCAAACGCTCGCGCAGGTCGGCGGTCCAGAGAGCGGCGACGATGTTTTCCTGGGCGGCTTCCATGGTGGCGCGCTCTTCGGGATCGGCATCCTCATGACCTGCCAGATGGAGCAGGCCGTGGACGAAGTAGCGGAGGATTTCGCGGGCGAGCGGTTCGCCGTATTCGGCAGCCTGGCGCTCGGCCACTTCGGCACCGATGACAATCTCGCCATGATGGAAGGTGATGACGTCGGTTGGACCTTCGATGTCCATGAAATCGCGGTGGACCTGATCGCTGGTGGTATCGTCCACCAGGGCGACTTCGAGAGTTGCGAGATGGGACAACGGCGAGTCTTCCTCGGCGGCATTTTCCAAGGCGAGCCGGGCGGCTTCGTGGGCAACGCTCTCAAGGGCGGTGAGCCAGCTTTCAGGGATTTCAGTGGCTTCCTGATTGTTGCCGATGATGACTTCGAGCGACATGGAGTTGGGGAGGGTTTTGAAAAAGGAAACTCAAGCACGCTTCGGCATCGGGA
This sequence comes from Luteolibacter sp., assembly GCF_039920825.1. Classification (GTDB taxonomy): domain Bacteria; phylum Verrucomicrobiota; class Verrucomicrobiia; order Verrucomicrobiales; family Akkermansiaceae; genus Luteolibacter. The sequence continues at coordinate 22,154 of NZ_JBDSCX010000066.1, forward strand.
TGACCCGGCCGCCCTGGGTGGCGTCGTTGGTGATCCGCTTGGTGGCCGTGGCTGAGGAGGAATCATCCTTCGGATAGTCGATCCGGCTATGAAGCATGCTGCGCAGGGTGCTGGTGAAGCTGTCCTTGAGGATGGCGAGCTCGCGGAGTGTTAGGGGGCAGTCGTCGAGCTGGCCGTCGTTGATCTTCGCCCGGATGAGGTCTTCGACGAGCGCGCGGATTTTCGCGGGAGTGGGTTTTTTCAACGAGCGCGAGGCGCTTTCGATGGTGTCCGCCAGACAGATGATGCCGCTTTCGCGGGTGCTCGGACGCGGGCCGGGATAGCGGAAATTCTTCTCCTCGACCATCGGCAGGTCCTCGGGATTTTCGAGACGGCGATCCACTTTTTCCAACTCGGATTTTTTCTGCTCCTGTGCTTTCCGATAGAAAAAATAGACCAGCGAATCGCCGTGATGTTCCTGAATCACGTCGATGATCCGCGGGTTGAGTTTGTGTTTCACCGCGAGATCGATGCCGTCCTTGACGTGGGCGATGATGATCAGCGAGCTCATCGTCGGCGTGAGCGTGTCGTGGGGATTTTCACCGCCACCGTGCTGGTTCTCGATGAAATAGCCGGGCTTCTTGAGCTTGCCGACGTCGTGGAAATACGAACAAACGCGGCACATCGGAGCGTTGGCGCCGATTTTCTCCGCAGCGGCTTCGGCCAGCGAGGCGACGATCAGGCTGTGGTGGAAGGTGCCGGGCGCTTCGAGTTGCATTTGGCGGAGCAGCCTGTGATTCAGGTCGCTGAGCTCGAGCCAACTGATGTCCGTGGTGAGATGGAACGTGCCTTCGAAAAGCGGCAGCAGGCCGCTGATGAGAAGCGCGGTGAGAACCGCCGTGCCGAATGCCGCCGCGCTGCCGGTTCCTAACAATTGCAGATGGTCCACCGCGTTCGGTCCGAAACAATCGGCGATGTTGAGTCGTCCCAGCACCGCGCCTGTGACCAAGGTCACCGCGCCGATGTAAATGCCGGCCTGCAGGAGTTGGAGGCGTTTGCGAACCTGATAGGCGAGCAGGACGCTCGTCATTCCGCAGACCAGACTGAGAATCATGTAGCCGAGGACGTCGCCTTGAGGAACCAGCAGACAGCCGATCAACGTGACGTAAACTGCGGAAAACGCAGCGACCGCCCGACCGAGGAGTACGCCGTGAAGCATCGGGGCCAGGGCGAACGGTACGGCGAAAAACCGGTAGATTTCGGGAATCGTCCCCGCGTCCACCAGCGCCATGACCGCTTTGACCATCAGCAAATGGCCGACCACGCCGCCAAGGACCAGCACCACGCGGCTGTTCCGGCGGCAGGAATCCTGCAAGCTGACCTGGAACATCACGATGGCGGTCAGCGCGATGATGAATCCGTAAATCGCACCCTTGAAAGGATCTTCCGCAAAGGCAGTTCCCGGAGCGGCCTTGAGCACGAGCACCGCGATGCCTACCGCGACGGTGGCGTAAAGCGCGAGTTTCACCCAAAAGCTGTCCTCCAAGGCCTGAATGACCGGATTTTCGCTGTGAACACGGCGTTTTTTACCTGACGAAAGCCCTTCCCGGGCCAACCGCCAGCGTTTGATGGCATCCAAAAATCCCACGGCGGTAAATAAATCGTTTGGCGGGCAGAAGTCCGAGGTGGATTTCCTGCCGGGCGGTGAAACTACGCCGGGTTTTCCCCCTTGGCAATCCGCAAATCCGGGGGCTTGATCGGGCGTTTGGGTTGTGTAAACTGCGCGGATGGAAGGATTGATCGCCAGCGATGCCCGATTTGCCGAGAGGGCGAAAATCAAGCAGGCCCGTGCGATGTCACCGGAAATGAAATTCCGGGCGGGTGCCGATCTGTTCGAAGAAGCCTGCTTGTGGACGCTTGCGGGAATCGCCGCCAAGTTCCCGCATTTCACGGAAAGCGAACGCCGCCGGGAACTCCGCCGCAGGCTGGAACTTGCCGAGCGCCTGATGCAATGAACGGCACGCAATCGCTGTTGGAATTGGTTGTGGTTTTTGACCGTGCCGAAATTCCCTACATGATCGTCGGGTCGTATTCCTCGAATTATTACGGCATCCCGCGTTCGACAAAGGATGCGGATCTGGTGGTGCATCTGCCCTCGGCAGAATGGGCGAAATTGCCGGATATTCTGCCGGAAGGAATCGAGATGGATGACCAAACGAGCTTTGAAATGGTCACTTCAACGCGGCGGGAATTGTTACGGGTGAAAGACAGCTTGTTTCAGATCGAGTTGTTTCGCCTCAGTGACGATCCCCACGACCGCTCCCGTTTCGAGCGTCGGGAATGGGTTGAAATTTTTTCAGGGGTGAAGGTTTTCCTTCCGACGGCCGAAGATGTGATTGTCCAAAAGCTGCGTTGGGGCCTCGGAGCGAAGAGGCCCAAGGATTTCGCGGATGTGGTGGCGGTCATGCAGGTGCAGGGACAAGCGCTGGATTGGCCCTACATCGAGAAATGGTGCGGCGAACATGGAACGATGGGGGGGCTTGCCCAAGCCAAGGCCAAGGCCGATGCGGCGTGGGAGGATGATGAAACCACCTGATTTTGCGATTCCCGTGCCGCCCTGTGGCGGTTAGCGTCCGCCGGTGTCGACAAATTCCGGACAAATGTTGGTGGCCGCGCCGGAGCGGTGGGATGAGGCGTGTTTTGCCGTCCCGGCGGTGCGTGCCTTGGCCGCCAGTGGCTTGGAAATTGGAATTCTCTGCACCGTGGAACAGCGCGAATTTTGGGAAACCGTGGGAGGTCTGACGGTGGTCGATTTCCCGGCGCGGTCGAAAACCAAGGCCGTCGCCGCGAAAATTTCTGACACCTGGCAAGCCTCGCTCGCTTGGGAAAACGGGCCGGCCGCCGAGATTTTCAAACTCGCCCGCATCCCCAGACGCCTGGGGCCGGACGAGCGGAAATTGAAAAAACTGCTGACCCACCCGATGGGATTTGCCGCCGGTCCGCTGGAGCATCGGGTCAGGCACTATCTCGCGGCGGTCGAGGAATTGGGAATCGATACCGCGCGGCCGGAATATTTTGTGCCCGCCGATCTGGGAATCGAGCCGGTGGCGGGCGCGGTCATGCTTTGTCCGGCGTCCGACTTCGGCCCGAATCACGAGTGGCCGCTCGAAGGCTGGGAGGAAATCGCGAATGCCATTTTAAAAACCGGACGCCGCATTACCGTGACGAGTATCGATGGCGGTCGGCGTTTGGCCAAGCGCCTCGTCGACAAGCTGGGCGACGGGGTGGAATTTTTCCACGCCAATCCTCTCGGATCGACCCTGCCGGTGCTCGCGGTGCACGGCTTGGTCATCTCTGCCGATGGCTCGCTGCCCCACCTCGCCGCCCACGCCGGGACGACCTGCGTCACGCTCTTCGGCCCGAATGATCCCGCTTGGAAAAGACCGCTCGGCCGACGGCACGCCGTGGTCCGGCGGCACGTCGAATGCGCGCCCTGCCTGCTGGACAAGTGCCCGCTGGACATGCGTTGCCAGAAGGAGCTGGAGGCGGCCCGGGTGTGGACCGCCATTTCGGAAAAACTCGTGTAACCGGCTCGTCGGAGCCGCATTGCTGCGCGGTAGGAAAATGAATGGACGGCCTCGCGAATGGTGAGACAGTCCATTCATGAATAACGCCAAATGGATTGCCTTGCGCTGGTCGCTATTCCTTTTGCTGGCCATCTGCGGACTGAGTGTTCTCGGAACGCGCAAAAATTCGCAGGAAGTCAAAATTGCCAACCTCCAAGTCGAAATTTCAACATTGAGTCAGGAATGCGCCCGGACGAAGTCGGTGGCGTTTCAGTTCAAACAGGAACTTGATCTGCTCAAGGAGGAGATCCGGCGGAAGGATCAGGCAAGCGTGGCCAAATGATCATTCGGCCTGATTGTGCTCCGGCAACAGCAGCGCGAAAAACGCCGCTGGGATGAACAACCATGACGCCATCAGCAGCACTCCGGCGAAGTCGCCCTGGACCTTATTGAAGATTCCGAAAAACACCACCCCCGCCGCCGACAGGATGCGGCCGATGTTATAACAGAAACCCGCGCCCGTGCTCCGCAGCAACACAGGGAACAACGGCGGCAGGCACATCGTGAACAAACCGAAACAGCCTTGCATTAGGCCGATGACGGCAAACAGTCCATAAGTCACCTGCAAGCTGTGGATGCTGGAAAATGTGAACCACATCACCACGAAATAGCCGGCTAACATCAGCGCGATCGCTTTTCCGTAGCCCATGAGTTTCGCCAGCCCGCCCGCCGTGAAATTTCCGATCAGCGAGCCGACCATGATCCACAACAGCGCCATCACCGTCGCTCCGTCCTTCGCCGTTTTCGTGTTGCCCACCTCCGCCATGCTGCGGATGTAGCTCTGCTGCCAGAACATGAACGTCCAATGCGCCGTTAGGGAAACCGCGCAGATCAGCATCACCCGCCATGTGATGCTCCGCACCTCCGGCCCGAACAATTCCCGGATCTTCGGCGCGGGCTGGTCCTTCCGCGCCTCGCTCCACTCCTCCGTCTCCGGCACCGCCCGGCGGATCCACAGCGTGATGAATGCGGGCAACACGCCGACGAGGAAAATCCACTGCGGCGGATGACCTTTCAGCAATGCCCCGGCCAGACAGGCTAACAAAATTCCGCAGTTCACCGCGCTTTGCAGTGTCGCCGCGATCCACGGTCGCCACTTTTTCGGCCAAGTTTCCGATAGAAGCGAAGCCCCCACCGCCCACTCGCCGCCGATGCCGAGCGCGGCGAGAAACCGGAACACCATCAGATGCCACCACTCCTGCGAGAAATACGACAGCCCGGTGAAACAGGCATACGTCAGGATCGTCAGCACCAGCGCCTTGCTCCGGCCTAGCAGATCCGCCACCCGTCCGAAAAATCCTCCGCCCAGCGCCCAGCCGACAAGAAATGCTGCCTGGATGATCGACGCTTTTTTCCCCACCTCCGGGTCCGATTCGCCCGTCATCAGCAGCTGCGCCACGAACGCCGTCGCGACCAGCGTGTAAAGATGCATGTCCAGCCCGTCGAACAACCACCCCAGCCATGCAGCGAGTCCGGACCGCACCTGCTGCGGTGATAGATCCCGAAGACTGCGGACTTCGGTGGCGGAGGATGGGGGTGAAGCGTGGCTCATGGGATGCGGCGAAAATAAGGGGAATGGATCTCCGGTCCATTCAATTGCGGCCACGCTGGAGAAGAAGGGACCGGAGATCCCTTCCCCCTATATCTGAATTGCCCGGATGCGTTGGGTCGCCCGGTTCCACTCGAAGCCGGGATTCCCATCTTCGCCCATCAGTTTTTCGAGAGCGTTGGGAGTGAACTTCACGCCGTATTTTCCGGCTCTTGTAAATAGCTGATCCACGGCGGTCCAACCCTCTGAATCCAATTTCAGGCCGATGGCGCGCGGGTCGTCGCGCAGGACGAGGGTGAGGAAATTTTTCAGACGAGCGGATTCCGCAATCGCTGGGTCCGGTCGGGGGGCGCTTTTGCGTGGGATCGGATAGATCTCGGTTTTTTCCGGCGGTTCTTCCCATTTGGGCAGCCCGCAGTGCACGCATTTCTGTGGTGAAAAATTCCAATTGAACCCGAATGGTTTGAAGAAAAAGAATTCGTCGCATTTTGGGCAACGGAAATTCCGCGCCGGCATCTCCAGGAATACGCACAACAGGAAAACCGGGAACAAGATGGCTTGCGATAGGTGCAGCGAATCCGCAAACACGAGACCGATCCAGGTAGGCAGGGCGACGCATTGCGCGATCCGGGAAATTTTGTTCCACCGCCGGTAATGATCCCACGCGGATTTTTTCCCGTCACTCATCGTTGTTTCCGAACGCTCTATCACTACCTCAGATTCTCCAGATTCGTCTTCAGCGCGGTGAGGCATTCCTTGCGGGCCTGGACGGATGCCTCGGCGTGGTTGCGGTGGAACCAGGCGAAATCCTGCGGTTTCAGCGCTTCATTGGATCTGACGGCTTGCGACTGGATCTGGCCTAGCAGACTGCTGAACTTTTTCCTCAAATCCGCATCGCTCACTCCGGTTTTGCGGGAAGCGAGTTCGGTGTTCATGGTGATCAACGCCTTGACCGATGCGTTTTCCATATTCTGTTGGATGATCTGCATGGCGGTGGTGCCTTGTCCCACCTCGGTATCGAGTCTCAGGCCGGATTTCAGCGGCTGCAATTGCGCCACGGCGAAACAAAGCCGCGTCTGGTTGTCGAATTCCGCCAGCGATTTTCCTTCCGCAAGGAAAGTGCCGATTTTCGTTAGCTTCCACTTCCACTCCTTGTTCAGCCGGCAGGCGAATCGACGGACCTCGCCCTGACGCGTGCCTTCCGACCAGAGATCCTTCCGTTCGCTGGTTAGATGGGTGACGAGTCCGACGGCTTTGCCGGACGCCTGTTCCACCACCGGCCCGCCGCTGTTGCCTTGGATGATTCCGGCATCGACCTCCAGCGTATCGCCGCTGGTGCCGAGGATTTTTCCCTGCTCTACGGAAACCACGCCGTTGCCGCCGCCATTGCCGAGCGCGGCGATCTTCGTGTTGATCTGCAACAGCGAATCCGCCGGGACGATTTCCAGAAAATCCTTCACGTCCTCAAGAACCTCCAACCTAACAAGGTCGGCACCCTCGGCCGCTTCGAGCGCGCCGAATTTTTTGAACGCGGTGCCGTTGGCATTGCGGATCGTCAGCTTGCTGTTGCCGGAAAAAACGTGCGCGGCGGTGTAAACATACTTTTTTCCGTCGGCAGAGACAATGAACCCGGTGCCGACCGAGACATCGCCCTCGATGATGAGCACGGCATTCGAAATCCGCGGGTTGATCCGGCCGTCGCTTTCGAAAATTCCGTTCGCGGTGACGGGCTCCGGCGTTTCGTTTTTTGCGGCTAGCCTGGCCTTCTCGTTTTCCAACTCCGCCATCTTGCGTTCAAGTTCCTTGATCCGATCCTTGTCGGCGTCGTCCGCCTTGCAGACCATCGGGAGAAAGCAAAGCACGAGTGCGGGGAGGAGCTGGATCTTTTTCATCGGAAAGGAACAGTCCGGAAACGATAACGGTTTTCACCACGAAGGAAAGCAGGTTCAGACTCTCCGCAAGATCCGGGCTGTTGTCCACATGGACCTCGCCTCGCATCCGGGAAATCCAAGCGGCTCAACATCTTTTTTACCGAGCGAGTTCTCCGCCGCATTGATGTTGTTGCGCAGAAAAATGAGGAGTCGCGTTCCGGCTATTTGGCGCGGGTGGCGTTTGAGTCCCCGTGAAAATTCTCTACTGCCGTGTATCAGGATTTGTGGAAAATGGCTCCGCTGTCTGCTGTGAGCCGATAGGACTCCTTGGACTGCGTGCAGCCTGCTGCCGCTTTGGCTAACGCAGCCTGCTGCGGGCCGGATGGAGGGGTGGCGGTTCCCCGTGAAAGCAGCGTCCACTCCCGGCCAGCAGGCTGGCTGATGAAAGCGGCAGCAGGCTGCACGCAGTCCAAGGCGGGATCCGCAAATGAATCTCCTCAGTCATCGGCGCGCCCTGATGCGGTCGCCGGACTGATCCCATTCGAGTAGAGATTCTTCCGTGGATGCGGTCACGTTTGTGAGATTCTCGCGGATGAGCTTGAAACCGTAGCGATTCGCGCGGGTCAGCAAGTTGTTCACGTCGGCCCAGCCTTCGGAATCCAGCGTGAGGTGAATGGCTCCCGGATCGTCGCGAAGGACGAGGGTGAGGAAATTTTTTACGCGAAGACGTTCGGCAACCGCTGGATCAGGTTTGGGGTTGTGCGGTAAATCGGCAAAGGCTTCCGGTTCGACAAAAGTTGCTTCCTCCCATTTGGGCAACCCGCAGTGACGGCAATTTTTTGTCCAAGGATTCCAACTTCCGTCATAAAAGAACTGATTGCCGCACCGCGGGCACTTGTAGTGTTGCAGGCGAGTCAAAGATACGAAAGGCGGGAGGAAGGCCAAGAATGCGCGCAACCATTCGGGCAGAGGTAGATAGGATAACGTGAAGTATAACAATAAAAACCCGGGGATGGATATCCACATCGCCTTCCGCCACCACCGATAGGTATCCCACCCGGATTTTTGTGGGCCATTCATCGGTTCTTCAGGAGTTTCTCCGTTCACGAGATATTACCTTCTCCGTGTCGGCGCTTTCCTAGCGGACGCGATTTCCACGATGAGGCGGTGCAAGATGAGCCGGTGGTCGAGGCCGGTGGTGACTAACGCCTGGTCGGCCTTGAGGGTGGCTTCCATGACTTGTTGGAGGCCGGTGAGTTCGAAGTTCTTCGCGTTGTCGGCGGCGAGGAAGATGGGGAAGACGTTGACGCCGGAGCCGTCTTTTTTCTGCGGGAGCCAGGCGCGGTCGGATTCGGGGAGGCGGTTGAGGCCGCCGGAGAAGGCGCTGTAGTTGCCGGTCGGGACTTTGAATTTCTCGATGATCAGCTTGGCCATGAAGAGGTTTCTAACCACGCCGATGATGGAGGCGCGCATGATGCCGATGGCGGATTCGTCGGCTTCGAGCTGTTGGTCGATGAGCTGGATGGCGCGGCCGGCGTTGCCTAACTGGATGGCCTTGCCGATTTCAAAAACGACGGCGGCGCGGCTGAGCGGGACGAGCACGCGGACGTCGTCCTCGGTGACTTCGCGGCGCTCTTCTCCCAGATAGAGGTCGAGTTTTTCCAGCTCGTTGCCGATCTGTTGGGACTGCTCGCCGGCGAGCATGACGAAGAGCTCCATGGCATCGCGATGGAAGCTGAGACCGAGTTCGCGGGCGCGCTTGGTGACGAGCGAGGCGACCTGGTCCTGCCAATCGTCGCGGCTGGTGTCGATGCGGTCGTGGACTTGGACGTCGGCGGCTTTTTCGATGAATTTCCAGAACCCGCGGCGCTTGTCGATGCCTTGGGCGGTCATGAGGAATTTCACGCCGTCCGGGATGCCTTTTTCCAGAGTGGTGCGGAGGGATTCGACTCCGGCTTCGGTGCGTTGGGAACGGCCGGTGACGTTGTCGGCGAGGAAATTCGCGTTGCGCAGCCAGACGACCTTGTCGCCGCCGAACATTGGGAGGGTGAGCAGGGCTTGGACGGTGCTGGAGCAAATTTCGAAGGCGGACTCGGAGTTGTCGGCGATGCCGTCGATGGTCTCGTGGGTGAATCCGTCGTCCACGCCGCCGGTGAGCTGGTTATAGAGGAGCAGCGCCTTTTCGCGGACGAGCCCTTCATCGCTGCCGACGACGGCGTAGAAATTTCCGGATTTCTGGGGAGTTGTCTTCGGTTTCGCGGCCACGGGGATTTTTTAAAGGGGCGAGGAGGGCGGCGCAAGTGTGGGGAAAAATGTGTCCCGACTGTCTCAGTCGGGAGTGGGGAATCCGGCTGAGACAGCCGGGACACGTTTTCAGATCTCCGGTTCCGGCGAGTCGCCATTCAGGCGCTCGATTTTTTTCCGCTCCCTTGCTTCGCGGAAGAAGCTTTGGAGTAAATAGAGGCATTCCTCGCCGAGGACGCCAGCGGTCACGTCGCAACGGTGGTTGAGCGGGGGATTGGCCTCAAGCAGGTTGATCCAGCCGCCGGCGGCTCCGGCCTTGTTGTCCGGGCAACCAAAAACGACTCGCTCGGGCCGGCAATGGACGATCGCTCCGGCACACATCGGGCAGGGTTCCTTGGTGACGTAGAGCGTGCATTTTTCCAGCCGCCAATCGCCGAGAGCCTCCTGGGCAGCGGTCAATGCGAGCATTTCCGCGTGAGCGGTGGCGTCCTTGAGGATTTCCACCTGATTCCAAGCGCGGGAAATGATCTTTCCTTCGCGGACGACGACGGCACCGACGGGGACTTCCCCGGCGGCATAGGCTTTACGGGCTTCGCGCAGCGCCTGGCCCATGAAATAGGCGTCGCTGTGCAGGTCGATGATGGGGCCTTCGTTTTCCACGCAGGAAGTGTGCGACGGTCCTCCCTCAAGCGGAAGTTTTTCCTCCAATAGGCGTCAAAAGTGGGATCCCCTTCGATTCGTTCTTCTGAAGATGGCAAAGACCGCTGAAACGGAGATCAATGCCAAACCGCAGGGCTCGGGAATGATTCCGTTGTTGGATGACGAAGTGCTGCCATCCGAAAAGGTTGCGGTCCAATATGCTGAAGTAGTAGCGCTCCCAAACGCGTTCGTGTGCATCGCCACAAAGGCGGGTGCATTTTGGTTCGTGAGCCCGTTTAACTGTCGGTTGGTAGGAACGGTTTTGAAAACAATGCGTGCCCAATACCTTTCTGCCGTACTCTCGATTACCGTCGTGCTCGCAAGATCGCTCGATTTAAATAGGAAGGCCGCGCCGAGAATCTGGTGGATGCCCAATCCGCTCACCAATGGTAGATTATTGTAATCCAACTCCAAACTGGTGATCGTCCGGCCCCCTGCCAACAAGGAATTAATATCCCATGGAAGCGTATAGGTATCGGAATGGTCCGTTCCCGAAGGAACAGGAACCGTGGTCCAGTCCAACAAGGTGAGAACCGCGGCCGAAATAGGCTGGCTCAGATAAAGGAGTCCGGCAGCTCCAAGCAGCGGCGTGACTGGTTTCATGTGACCACGGCTTAGTTTCATGAACAGGTACCCTAACGGGACGTTCATGTGTCCGTCAATGTGCTATTTTTTCAATCGAACACTGATATCCCCGGAAAATTTTCCGTGCATCGCCTGCAGTTCGCGGTTCGTATTCCGCCCGTGATTCCTAAAAATTTCAAAGACCGGGTGATTGCCCCTTCGTTGCTGGCAGCGGATTTTTCACGGATCGGCGACGAGGTCAGCCGGGCGATCCACTCCGGGGCGGACTGGATGCACATGGACGTCATGGACGGGCATTTCGTGGACAACATTTCCTTCGGCCCGGCGGTGATCCAGACGGTGCATGAGTCGAACGATATTTTCCTGGATGTGCATCTGATGATTTCGCGGCCGGATCACTATTTGTCGCGGTTCATTGCTGCCGGATCGGACCTGATCACGGTGCATGTCGAGGCGGAGCACGATGTGGCGGAAACGCTGGGCCGGATCCGCGAGGCGGGCTGCCAGGCGGGGCTCGCGATCAATCCGGCGACGCCATTGAAGGCGGCCGAACCGTTTCTCGATCAAATCGACCTGCTGCTGTGCATGACGGTTGTTCCCGGCTTCGGTGGACAGGCGTTCATGCCGGAAGTGCTTGAGAAAATCGAAGCCGCGGCGAAGTTTCGGGAGACAAATGGCCTGTCCTACCACGTTGAAGTGGATGGAGGCATCGACGCCGTCACCGCCGCCCGCTGCTTTGCCGCGGGGGCAAATGTGATGGTCGCCGGTTCCTCCACCTTCCGCGCGCCGGATATGGCCGCCGCCATTCGCTCCATTCGCAACTCATGAAATCCAACGTCATTCTTCCCGCCGCCACCGCCCTGATCGGGTTTTCCCTCGCTTGGATCGCCAAGCCGGGCGTCACGATGGTTTCCGCTCCAGTGGCTTCAAAAACGGAGGAATCCACCGCCGCTCGACCGCCCCGGACTGAGACGAATCCAAAAACGCCGACGAATGTCGGCAAGCGCCCCGTCGAGGTGAAAGCCGGGGATTTCCCGCTAGCCGAGCAAGCGGAAAAAGGGCCGAAGACGGGTGAGGAAGCGAAAATGCTGCGCCTCACGGAAGCGCTTGGCCTATCGATCGACCAGCAGGGTTCCGTCATCCAACTCATCAGCGACTCGCAGGCCGCGGTGAATCTGGACGTGTCCGCCATCGAGGACCTGACCACCCGTGGCAAGGCGATCGAGGCGGGTTTGCAGAAAATCCTCACCCCCGAGCAGTTCGCGAAATTTCAGGAAATCCAAGAGCGCGAGCGCGACAATCGGAACGAGTTCCGCGCCCAGCGGATGCTCACCGAAGCCATCGAATACATCGATCTTTCGCCCGAGCAGCGCGAGGAAATCGCCAGCCGCCTGCGCCAGAAATCGAAATCCGATCTGCAGTCGATCCCGGCTGCGGCGACCCTGTTGTTCTCGAAATCGATCCTGCCCACCGGCGGCAAGGAGATGACCCCGGAGGGCGTCCTTCTGCTCAACCAAATGGGCGAGAAGATCACGATGGGCAATCCCGAAGAGATCCAGAAAAATCTGATGAACCGCCAGAAGCAGGAGCTGGAGGAAACCCTCAAGTGTTTCGATGGGATTCTAACGCCCGGCCAGATGGGTCAATACCAGGCGGCTATCATCGAGAAGCGCGAGACGATGAAGCGCCTGCAAGACCAAGTGAACCAGGGAAAACTGGCTGCGCGTCCTTCCTTGCTGGAACCGGGGGAGTAGGGTCAGGAAACTCCCGCCGGCTCGTTCGGTCTGTGATATTGCCAATCCTTCGGGTTCGGACTACAGCTTCCAAACGATTCAAATGGAAGGAACCACCCACCAGATTGATGGCCCGGATGCGCTGGTGCATCGACAGGCGGCGGACTTGCTAGAGGTCAACCGGACTCTGGTGGACAGCGAGCAACGCCTGCGTCTGGCGATCGAAACGGGACGGATCGGCCTATGGGTCTGGAACTCGACCGATGTCGCCAACTCGGGTGACTGGTCGCCGCGGTTGAAGGAAATTTTCGCCATACCGTTAGATACGGAGGTCACCCATGAAATATTTTTGCAACGCGTGCATCCGGACGACCGCGAGCGGGTCAACGATGGCGTGATGCAGGCGTTGGCAGGAGCTAACGGCGGCGAGTATTCCTCCGAATATCAAATCATTCACCCCGATGACGAATCGCCGCGCTGGGTCAGGGCGCGCGGGCAGGCATTTTTCGACACGGAGGGACAGGCGGTTCGTTTCATCGGCACGGTGATGGATATCACGGAGCGCAAACGGACGGAGGAATCGGCGGCCCGTCTGCAAACCGTGCTTGAAGAAGGCATCGCCTCGCGCACTGCGGAGCTGGCCCGCATCAATGCCGCGCTGGAACTCGAGATCGAGGAACGCAAGTGTGCCGAGCGCGAGCTGATGCAAAACAAGCGCGAGCTGCGGCTTGCGATCGATACGATCCCGGGCCTGGTCTGGAGTTCGCAATCGGATGGATACATCGACTATCTGAATCAGCGCTGGCTCGAATATACGGGCCTCATGCTGGAGGACGCGAGCGGTTGGGGATGGCAGGCGGCGATTCATCCGGATGATTTGCCGGGGCTCGTCGCCTATTGGAAATCGATCCTCGGTGCGGGCGAGGCGGGTGAACACGAAGCTCGGCTGCGGCGTCACGACGGCCTGTATCGCTGGTTTCTCTTCCGGGCGGTTCCTCTCCGTGACGCACAAGGACAGGTCACGAAATGGTACGGCGCGAATGTCGATATCGAGGATCTTCGGGCTTCGAAGCACCTCGCACGCGGACAGGTCGAAGGCCTCACCCGGACACTCGAAGCGCTCGCGAAGGAGTCCGAGCCGGGAAAATTTCTCGAACACGTGCTGCGGATGTTCGTGAGGCAGCTTGCGGCTGATAGCCTCGGAGTATGGGAAATGAACGAGCATACCGGACGCATGGAACTGGTGGGGGAATGCGAGAACGACCATGTCACTTTCGCCGCCGACGAAGAGCGCGGTGATCCTCTGCTAAGCATGATTCCACCGGACGCGCACCCTCTCTGGAGTGAGTTTTTCCTCAGCGGTGAGCGTTGTGTCATCGGCGATCTCGAAGCGAACCCGCCCCGCATCCGTCTGGATGACGGGAACAAGTGGCATTCGTGGCTGAGCTCGGTCGTGGGCAATCCCATGGTGGTGAATATGCAGCAGCGCTTCATCGATTCGGGAGTGGTGGCGACGCTCTGCGTGCCGCTGCTTCTATCAGGCGAAGTGCGTGGGTTGATCAGTCTGCGCTTCAAGGAGAAGCGGCCTCTCGGTTGTGCCGAATTCGAACTGGCACGCGCGCTCGCGCATCAGGCGATGCTCGCGATCCAGCTTGTTAGGCTCTCCTCGCGAAGCCGTCTCACCGCTGTGGCCGCCGAGCGCAACCGCATGGCACGCGACATCCACGACACGCTGGCGCAGGGTTTCACGGGCGTCATCGTCCAACTGGAAGCGGCCGAAGACGCGCGTTCCCGTGGACTGGAAGCCGAATCCGACGCCCACCTCGCCCGCGCCCGCGCGCTCGCCGGTGAGAGTCTGAACGAAGCCCGCCGATCCGTGCAGGCTTTGCGTCCGCAAGCGCTGACCAAAAACGACCTGTGCGGGGCGCTTGCGGAGATGATAGAAAAACGGACGGTGGGCACAGCGTTGCGGGGTTCATTTTCAGCCAGCGGAGAACCCAAGCCGCTGCCCGAGGTATGGGAGGATAATCTTCTGCGCGTGGGGCAGGAAATTCTCACCAATTCGCTGCGCCACGCCAGCGCCTCCCGTTTCGAGGGAGTGCTCGTTTTTACCGACGGCGAGCTGTGTATGGAATTTTCCGACAACGGATCCGGCTTCGATCCGGAAGCGCATTCGGAGGGGTTCGGTTTGCTTGGAATGAAAGAGCGGGTCCAACAGATGAGCGGTCTGTTGACGATCCACAGTGCCATCGGCCAAGGCTGCGCCATCCGCATCGTTCTGCCCTTTTCCGCCGCGACGATCTAACTTCCATGCCCCATTCAAAAAAAATCCGCCTCCTCATCGCCGATGATCATGTCACCGTGCTCGAAGGACTGACGGCGATCATCAACCGTCAGCCTGACATGACCGTGGTCGGTGATGCGGCCGACGGGCTGGCCGCTCTATCACTTTGGGCGAAACACCGGCCGGACGTCGCGCTGCTAGATCTGCGGATGCCGGAACTCGATGGCGTCGGCACCATGGAGGAAATCCGCAAGCTTGATCCTTCCGCCCGTGTGATCGTACTCACCACTTTCGACACCGACCACGAAATCACCCGTGCGATCAAGGCCGGTGCCCGCGCCTATCTGCTCAAGGATACGCCGCGCGAGGAACTGCTCGACTGCATCCGGCGGGTCCACCGCGGAGAGATGTGCATTCCCGCGCCGCTCGTCGCGAAGCTGGCGGCAAACGTGAGCAGCGAATCGCTCACCGGCCGCGAACTCAATGTGCTTGAGCTGTTAGCCAGGGGCTGGAGCAACAAGGAAATCGGTGCGAACCTCTGCATCAGCGAGACGACCGTGAAGTCTCACCTGCGCAGCGTTTTCGGGAAGCTCAACGTGCTCAGCCGCACCGAAGCGCTCACCGTGGCGAGCAAGCGCGGTTTGATCCGGCTCTAGTTGAATTTGGAGAGGTGCTGTCGGACGGTATAAGGCGGCGGCGGGAAACTTCCGAACCGCCGCCTGGCCAAGCAAAATGAACAGCACCAGCACGAGACCTTGGGTAATGCCGAAAGATGGTTCGGTGCCTGTCGGTGCCAATTCTTTAAGAGCAGGCAATCTCAGGAAAAGCTCGGCGATCAGGACGAAGAAATTCAGATAGAGGGCCACGGTCGCGCTGATGACGTGGATCTTGCGCCAGCCGCCCGCGAGCCGCGCGGAATAGAGTGCGTAACCCGCCACGCCGAGCACCAGCAACGAGAGGATTCCGAAAGCATAGGGCGGGGTGAAGCCTTTGAACGGGAAGAAGAATCCGGTGATGCTGGTCGCCGCTGAGGTGGCGAGGAACCAGTTCGTCCACGCCCGCGGATGTTTTCCACCCAGCCATTCTCCGACCACAATGAAGCCCGTGGTGATCCCGGCGAGACTGATCAGAATGTGAACGAGAGTGAATGTCGCGAGGTTCATGGGGATGGGGAGATTGTAAGCGGGCGATCTCTTCACCCGGCAATAACAGCCGCAGATCATGCCGGCCGTCGCCAAGTCTGTCATCCTCCTTTCGAAGGAGAAAAAAATCAGCGTCTCGGGCAATAGGCGTGCCCCGCGATGCTTGCTACCTTCGCAGCGTGATGAACCATTATACCAAACTCTTTACTCCGGAAGACAGCGCCGTTGTCTTCATCGACCACCAGCCGCAGATGACCTTCGGTGTCGCAAACATCGATCGCGCCTCGCTGATCAACAATGTTACGTTGCTCGCGAAAGTCGCGAAGGAATTTAACGTCCCGACCGTGCTCACCGCCGTGGAAACCGAATCATTCAGCGGCTACATCTGGCCACAGTTGCTCGATGTTTTTCCCGGCCAGCCCATCGTCGAGCGGACTTCGATGAACTCATGGGACGACGCCGGTTTCCGCGCGGCGATCGAAGCCACAGGAAGAAAAAATATCCTGATGACCGGCTTGTGGACCGAGGTCTGCGTGACCTGGCCGACGATCGAAATGCTCGGCGCGGGTTACAACATTTACGTCGTCGAAGACTGCTGCGGCGCTACCTCGCAGGCGGCGCATGACGCGGCGCTCTCGCGCATGGTGCAGGCGGGTGCGATCCGTGTTACCACGATTCCCGCCCTGCTCGAATGGCAGCGCGACTGGGCGAAGCGCGAACATTACAACAATCTCATGGGCCTGATCAAGGGACAGGGCGGCGCTTACGGCGTCGGCGTCGAGTATGCCTACACGATGGTCCATCACGCGCCACAGTCGGCGCAGAAGCCACAGATTGTGCCGAAGAAGGCGGATCACTAACCAACACACGAAGCGGGCGATCGTGGATTGCCCGCGCACTTTGATTGATCAATCGTCATGCCCATTCATGTTGCCATCACGCGGCGGGTGCTGCCCGGTCACGAGGCCGAGTTTCAAAACGAATTGCGCGAATTTTTCCAGACTTCGTTCGGCCACGGCAGCGTCCTGGGCGCAAGCATGCTCACGCCGCCGCCGGGTTCCGATTCACGGGAATACGGCATCCTGCGCACCTTCACCAACGAAGCGGACCGCGATGCTTTCTATCGGACACCGATGTTCAAGGCGTGGGATGAACGCGCCCGGGTATTGACCGAAGACGAGCCGGAGTATCGGCAAATGCATGGGCTCGAAGCATGGTTCCGCTCGCCTTCCAATCCTCCGCCGCGTTGGAAAATGGCGGTAACAACGGCGCTCGGCGTCTATCCGACGAGTTTGTTTCTCGGGGAAACGGTCGGACGCCTGACGCACGAGTTGCCCCTGTTGCTGCGATCGGCGGTTTTTGCGATCTCGATGGTGATCTTGCTGACTTGGGTGGTCATGCCGCTGGTCACCCGCATTTTGCACACCTGGTTGCACCCTGAAACGGAATCAAAGAAATGAATACTTATCCCGATTTGATCTTATACAACGGCCGCATCACCACGCTCGATCCGAAGTATCCGGAAGCGGCGAATCTTGCCATCAAGGACGGCCGGATCGTGGGAGTGGACGATGCTGAGGACTATCAGTCAGGCCCGGACACCAAAACGATCGACCTCAAGGGGCGCCGCGTTATTCCCGGCCTCAACGACTCGCACCTCCACCTCATCCGCGGTGGCCTTAACTACAATCTTGAGCTTCGCTGGGATGGAGTCCCCTCTCTAGCAGACGCGCTTCGGATGTTGAAGCTACAGGCCGAGCGGACGCCCGCGCCGCAGTGGGTGCGCGTGGTCGGAAGCTGGAGCGAGTTCCAATTCGCCGAACGCCGGATGCCGACGTTGGATGAAATCAACGCCGCCGCTCCCGACACGCCTGTTTTCATTCTCCACCTGTATTGCCGCGCGCTGTTGAACCGCGCCGCGTTGAAAGCCTGTGGTTATACCCGCGACACGCCGAATCCGCCCGGTGGCGAAATCCAACGCGACAAAAACGGCGAGCCGACCGGCCTGCTCATTGCCCGGCCGAACGCGATGATCCTCTACGCCACGCTGGCGAAGGGCCCGAAGCTGCCGCCGGAGTATCAGTATAATTCGTCGCGCCAGTTCATGCGCGAGCTGAACCGGCTCGGCATCACCAGTTGTATTGACGCCGGTGGCGGGTTTCAAAATTATCCGGATGACTATGAAATCGTTCGCCAGCTCCATGATCGCGGAGAACTGACCGTTAGAATTGCCTACAACCTTTTCACTCAAAAACCGAAGGAGGAAAAAGACGACTTCGCCCGCTGGATGCGGATGACCAAGCCCGGCGAAGGCGATCCGTTTTTCAGGATGAACGGGGCAGGGGAAATGCTGGTCTTCTCCGCGGCGGATTTTGAAGACTTCCTGGAACCCAGGCCCGACCTATCTCCTAACATGGAGAGTGAATTGCAGGAAGTGGTGACGATGCTCGCCTCGAACCGCTGGCCTTTCCGTCTGCACGCGACCTACGATGAATCGATCACCCGCTTCCTCGATGTCTTCGAGCAGGTCAATCGCGAGGCACCGTTGCACGATCTGCACTGGTTTCTCGACCATTGCGAAACCATCTCCGACCGCAACCTCGAACGACTCCGCGCGCTCGGCGGCGGCATTGCGGTCCAGCATCGGATGGCCTTCCAAGGCGAGTATTTCGTGGATCGATACGGTGCGAAAGCCGCCGAACGCACTCCGCCGATCCGCCGCATGTTGGAGATGGGCATCCCCGTCGGCGCCGGCACCGATGCGACGCGCGTGGCCAACTACAACCCGTTCAACTCGCTCTACTGGCTGGTCAGCGGCCGCACGCTAGGCGGGCTGGAACTCTATCCGGAACAGAACCGGCTCAGCCGTGAGGAAGCATTGCGGCTCTACACCAGCGGCAGCGCGTGGTTCTCCGGCGAGCAGGAGGAAAAGGGAATTCTATCTGCCGGTCGTTACGCCGACCTGGTTGTTCTAACTGACGACTATTTTCAAATTTCCGAAGAGCGCATCCGCGACCTCGAATCCACCCTGACAATCGTCGACGGCAAGCCGGTTTATGCGACCGGCGATTTCCAGGAACTTGCTCCGCCAACGCTTCCCGTCATGCCCGACTGGTCGCCTGTCGCTAGATTCGGCGGCTATGGCGCACCCGATTATCAACGACTCGCCGCGCCACTCGGGCACAACCACACGACGACCTGCGGTGGCTATGACAAGCCCGGCTTGTCGGGCCTCTGGGGATCCGGTTGCGACTGTTTCGCCTTTTGATCCAACCAACTAACAAACGATATCATGAGCACATTCATCACCAAGGACGGCACGGGAATTTACTACAAGGACTGGGGCACGGGACCCGTCGTTACCTTCAGCCACGGCTGGCCGCTAAGCTCGGACGCGTGGGAAGCGCAGATGTTTTTCCTCGCCTCGAACGGCTACCGCTGCATCGCCCACGACCGCCGCGGCCATGGGCGGTCGAGCCAACCGTGGAACGGAAACGATATGGATACCTATGCCGATGATCTCGGGGAATTGTTCGAGGCGCTTGATCTGACAGATGCCGTCATGATCGGCCACTCGACCGGCGGCGGCGAAGTCGCGCGCTTCATCGGACGCCATGGCACGAAGCGCGTGGCTAAAGCGGTGCTGATGGGCGCGGTGCCGCCGATCATGTTGAAGACCGAGGCTAATCCCGGCGGACTTCCCATCGAAGTGTTCGATGGATTCCGATCCGCCTATCTGGCCGACCGGGCACAGTTTTTCCTCGATGTCGCCAGCGGTCCGTTTTTCGGATTCAACCGGCCGGGAGCCAAGATTTCCCAAGGGTTGATCCAGTCGTGGTGGCTTCAAGGCATGATGACCGGCCACAAGAATGCCTACGATTGCATCAAGGCGTTTTCGGAAACCGACTTCACCGAAGATCTGAAAAAATTCGATGTTCCGACACTCATTATCCATGGCGACGACGACCAGATCGTGCCCATCGGCGCGTCCGCCATGCTTTCGTCCAAGCTTGTCCCCAATGCGATTTTGAAAATCTATCCGGGCGGCACGCACAGTCTCGGCGATACCAGCAAGGACAAGCTTAACGAGGATCTCCTGGAGTTTATCCGCGGTTGATTCTACCGAAGGGATGCGTTGGATGAGATCGTGGGCACAAAGTCTTGTTGGTCTCATCTGCGCATCGGCAGTTAGGGCGGGGGATGTGCGGAGTTCCGGCGATTTCCAATGGTCGATCGGTGGTGAGATCCGCGAACGATACGAAGCCTACAGCGAACCATTCTTCGGGTTGCGCGGACTGGATCAGGACGATTATCTGTTGCACCGGTTGTTGGTTGATGCCGATGTGCATGTGGGTGACCGTCTGCGGTTCTTTGTGCAGCTTGGAGATTATTTGGAAGCGGGCAAGGAAGCGCAGCGAAGCCCGACGGATGTGGATGAAATCGATTTTCAACAGGCGTTCGTTGATTTCACAACTCCCTTGGAAAATGCCACGCTGTTGATCCGAGCGGGAAGGCAGCAAATGACTCTTGGATCGGGACGGCTGGTGTCCGTGCGCGAAGGGGCTAACATCCGCCGCAGTTTTGATGGGCTTCGTCTAACTATTTCTTCGGGAGGGGCGACGTTCGATGCCTTCGCGTTGCGCACCGTCGAACTGGAAGTCGGTGGTTTCAATGACAATTCAAATCCGGGAGAAGCGCTCTGGGGAATGTATGGCGTTCTGCCCGTGAAGGCTTTGCCGGATGGTCACGTCGATCTCTACTATCTGGGCCTGGAGCGCGATGACGCCGTATTTGAACAGGGGACTGGGGACGAGCGCCGGAATTCATTCGGGACACGGCTCTGGGGCAAGCCGGGTGGTTGGGACTACAACTACGAGGCATTGATCCAGACAGGAACTTTTGGCGATGCGGACATCGTTGCATGGACCATCGCAACGGATACCGGATTCACGTGGAAGTCATCCCCATTCACCCCCCGCCTCGGCTTCAAGGCGGACATTGCGAGTGGGGATGGAGACCCGTCAGACGGTTCCCTCAACACCTTCAACGCCCTCTTTCCGAAGCAGCCCTATTTCAGCGAGGCATCGTTGATCGCCCCGGCCAACATCATGGACTTGCATCCGTCATTGTCGTTGGATCTGTCAGATCAAGTGACCCTAACGACAAGCTGGAATGTTTTCTGGAAGCAACGTGTCAACGATGCCGTTTACGCGCCGCCGGGACGTCCGCTGGTGGCGGCTGGGCAAAGTGATTCCCGCTACGTTGGAAATCAGGTGAACTTGGAGCTGGAGTGGCAATTGCGGGAAAACATTTCCTGGACCTTTTATTACTCCCACTTCTTCGTCGGCCCGGCGATTACCGGCGATGGTGGCCGCGACGTGGATTTTTTCGGCACGTGGGCATCGCTTGAATTCTGACGCCGCAAGGTTGATTCCGGTCGCCGGAGTTCTCCACGCTTGCCGAGCGGGCGGGCGTGGATTTCACTTCTTTCATGACACGCCCCGACGGCCGCCAGAACGACCAGCTTCGCCCGATTTCCTTCGTCCCGAACGTGGCCCCGCATGCCACCGGCTCGGTGCTTGTTTCCTTCGGCGACACGCGGGTGATCTGCTCCGCGACCATCGAGGAGGACGTGCCACGTTGGATGCGCGCCCAACGCGTCGAAGGCGGCTGGCTCACGGCGGAATACTCGATGCTGCCCTACTCGACCCTTGAACGGAAACCGCGCGACATTTCACGCGGCAAGCTCGATGGCCGGTCGTCGGAAATCCAGCGCCTCATCGGCCGTGCGCTACGTGCCGTAGTCGATTTGAAAAAAGTCGGCCAGCGCACGATCTGGATCGATTGCGATGTCCTGCAAGCCGACGGCGGCACCCGCACCGCCTCCATCACCGGCGGTTGTGTGGCCATGGCCATCGCTTTCAATAAACTGATGGCTCAGGGCAAACTGAAGAATTTTCCGATCAAGAAACTCGTCGCAGCCGTTTCCGCTGGAGTCTATCAGGGCGTGCCGGTCCTCGATTTGAACTACCCGGAAGATAAGGACGCATCGGTTGATTTCAACGTCGTCATGACCGAGACGTCCGAGTTTGTTGAAGTCCAGGGCAGCGGCGAGGAAGCGGTTTTCTCGTCCGAGGAAATGACCGCCATGCTCGAACTCTCGCGCAAAGGGATTTCAGAAATCATTTCCCTGCAAAAGGCGGCGATCCTAACGGCCGATAAGGCCGCTCCGGCGGATCTTGCGTCGCTGGCTGCGGCATTCGGGCGGTGACGCTGCCGTGAAATCAGGGATTGCCGCGAAGGCCGGCAACCGCTAGTGGATTTGGCAGATAGAAATACCCAATTCATGAAAAATCAGCTGTTCGCATTCCTCCTCGCCCTCGTTGTGCTCGAATCCGGCTCCGTGGCCTCGGCCAACCCGTTCGCCGATGCAGCCGCCCCTAGCCAACCTGCGCCTTTGGGCGGTTTCCCTCCGGGAACGACTTTCAGTTTCAAGGTGGTTTATACCTATTCGACCAAGGGGCCGGCGGCCGATCCTGTCGCGCAGGTTCCAGCTCCGGTTCCGTTGGGAATTCCCAAATTCAAAAAGGGGGATACCGTCAAATTTACCATTGGCAACAAAGGCCAGCTGACAGGTCCCGGGTTCTCCATGAAATACGTCACCGACGAGGAATTCTCCTACGCATACAGCGCGAATAATCCACTAAGCCCGGCCAATCCGAAAACCGCGCACGTGGATAAGAACAAAAAGAACAAGCCGACCGCAGTGGGACTGAATTTCTTCAAGTCGAAGATCGTGGATGGGGTTGATACGCTTTACTCGGTTTACTACGCATTGGAGTGATCGACTGGAGCCGGATTTATCGATGATGATTTATTAAAGAGTCATCCGGCTGCTGTTTTTTGACGGTCGAGTCCTTATTTGCCCTTGGCGAAATCTCACGAGGATACTAGAAAACCCGCGCCATGACCCGTTCTTCCATCGAAGCCGCCGCGAAAATCTACATCGTCGCCCTGACCATCGTCTTTATCTGGACCGTGACCAAGGTGCTCGCGCAGATCGGTTTGATGTAAAATAAGGAGCGTGGACGTCTCGTCCACGAAGCCGATGCATGGCGAAAGCGCTGTGCGGAGCACTTTTCCTATCTCTTCTCATCGTCCGGGCGGGCCAAAGTCCCGCCCTCCTCAAGGGTTCATTTCCAGTCCACCGCGACCTCGGCGACCCTGCCGCTCTTGTCGTCGTATTTGAGCAGCCCGTGTTCGAGGGCGTATTCGTGGACGCATTTGGTGACCTTCACGTCGAAGGCGCAATATTCCGCGATTTTCCGGAGTGGTTCGAACTGGCCGGATTTTTTGTGCTCCTGCCACCAGCGCAGGGCGTCGAGTCCGTCGGCGGTTTTTCCGGTGCCCAGCGAGGCGGATGCCACGGAGTCGAGCTTGAGGCGGTGGCCCATGATTTTTTCAAGCTCAAGCATCATGTCGAGGTTGATGGTTTGCTCGACCATCGTGTGGAAAACGTAGGGCTGGAGCACCGGGTAATCGAACTGCATGTGGTTCCAGCCGACGACGAGGTCGGCCTTTACCAGCTCCTCGCCGAGCTTCTCCATCTCGTTTTCTCCATAAATTTCATAGGTCCCGCGAGCCGTGCTGTAAGTCACTCCCACCGAGACGCCCATCTTGGCCTTGTGGGAAAATCCGCCCACGTCGCCGAAGCTGCGTTGGGTTTCCAAGTCGAAATAAACGATGTTTTTTGCGGCCACGCCCGGTTTTAGCGGGCCGGGCGGCCACCCCGCAAGTGTGATGGCGGGTTTTTAGAAACAGGATGGAAAACATATGGGCCCCATAGGTCCTATTGGGGCCCATATGTCGTATTTCAAACTCAGCTCAGCGGATCAGCCGCAGGTGCGGATGTCTGCGCTTTCGGCACCGTCGCCGGAATGGTTTTTCCGCCGAGTTCTTCCATGAGTTTCATCCCGAGCAAGCCGGAGAGCGCTCCGTTAGAATCATTGCCACCGCCGGTGATGAGGATGTCGGGCATGACCTTCACCTTGTCCTTGCCGATGATTTCGGCGATCTTGGTGCGGGTGAAATTGTCGCCGCCCATGGCGTTGACCTGGAGCTGATAGGACTCGGCGTTGGCCTTGCCGATCGCGAGAATCTTCTCGGCTTCCGCATTACCGGTGAGGGCGATGCGGCGGGCCTCGGCATCGGCGGTGACCTTGACGCGTTCGGCTTCGGCGGCGGCATTGAGCTTGACGCTGGCGGCGTCACCACCGGCTTTTTTCACGGCGGCATCGGCGACGCGTTCGGCGATTTGCACACCTTGGTCGGCTTGCACGATCTGTTTCTGAATGTCCGCGATGGCGGTTTGTTTTTCGAGGTTCTGGCGGGTTTCCTGTGCCATCCGCTGGGTGTCGTAGGTGACCTTCTGCTCCTCGGCGATTTTCCGGTCGGTGAGGGTTTTCATGAGTGAATCGGGCGGGGCGATATCGCCGATGAGGGTGTCCACGCCGTTGACGTTGTATTGGTCGAGGACGGCATTGATGTGGTTGCGGGCGGAGGCCTGGCGTTCTTTACGGGTGGAGAGGAAGGCGATGACGTCGCTGTCCTGCGCGCTGTTTCGGAAGTAGTTGCCGATGGTCGGCTCTAACACCTGAGAGACCAGATTGTTCATGTTGCCGAAACGGGCGATGACCTTGCTGGCCTCGATCATGGGAATGTGGATGATCTGTGAGACGTCGAGGTTGAAGGGGAAGCCGTCCTTGCTTCGCACGGTGATGGTGGAGAGGTGTTTGTCGAGCTGGTGCGCCTCGCTGCGGGCATTGGCCCAGTTGAGGACGAGGTTGGTGGTGGGAACATGCTCGATGCGCAGGATGTAGGTGTTGAGCGGGTATTTGCCAGGTCCGAGCGGTTCCGCCCAGACGCCTTTGTGGCCCTTGGCAACGATGTTGCCGTGTTTGAAATCAAGGCCGCTGACGTCCACGCCGTCGTCACCGTAGTAACTGATGACGACGCCGACGGAACCGATGGAAATCTCAGTCATCGGGATTTCCTCGATGTGGACGAACCAGGTGTTGAGGAAATAAGAACCTGCTAGAATCACCTGCGGTTGGAGTCCGCGGCAGCCACCGGCGGAGAGGAAAGCGTCGGCGTTCTGGAAGTTGCTGTGGCCCTCGGTCACGCGGCCGGCGATCTGGCCTTCGGGCAGTGGAGCTCCGTCAAGAGTGGTGACGATGCCCACCATGTTTTCCTTGATCTGGGTCATCTTCGCGAGCGTGACTTCGAACAGGAAGGTGTTGATCCGATAGGTTCCGGGCGTAAGGAATGCGGCTTGGCGGCCTTTTTGTCCGCCGGAACGGAGGAACATTTCCGCGTCCTGAAACATCTGGCAATCGACCCGCCGCGCGAGCACCGCACCGGCTTGGAGTTCTCCACCATCCTTGGACATGATCAGTCCGATGAGGCCGTCGGGGATGACCGCCAGGGGTTGCAGCGTGATTTCATACTGCCAGATCCATTTCCAGAAATAGAGGCCGGGTGCGAGGGTTTGTGATTGAAAACCGGCCTCGCCGTTGAGCGCGATGATCCGGCCGCTGGGCAGCTCCTTGTGTTTGCCGAAAATGACAAATTTCTTGGTCACGAGTCCGATTCTGTCTTCTGGAATGATGACGACGCCAAAGAGTGCCTGGAGAAGTTTTCGCCAAAAAAGCAGCACCACCACCAGCGCGCCAAGTGGCCAGAGCCACAGTGAGTAGGGTGACAGGGTTTCGAAGATTCCTGATAGGTAGCAGGGCGGACCAAACGGTAATGTTTGCATAGGACTTCCTTGTAGCGGGTTTCCCGGCAACCGCTATTCCAATCGCCTGAGATGAATGTAAGAGGTCGTTGTTGCGGATTTCCGTGGTTTCTTGCAAATTCCCCGGCGAAATGAACGGCCATGTCTGAATCCTCCCGTGCCGACAAGTGGTTGTGGGCGACCCGGTTTTTCAAAACCCGCGGGCTCGCGGCGGAGGCATGCGCTAACGGAAAGGTGAAACGCAACGGCCATCCGATGAAATCCGCCTCGCCGGTCCAGCCGGGGGATTTGTTGGAGATTCCCTTCATCGAGGGTCCGGGATTCCGGCTGATTTCCGTGAAGGCAGTGATTGAAAAGCGGGTGGGCGCGCCGGAAGCCCAAGCCTGTTACGGAGATCTAACCAAGCCGGAAGTTTACGACGCTTTGAAACTCTGGCTCGCCGCGAAACGGGAAGCCACCAAAGGCCGCCCGACCAAGCGCGACCGCCGGGAAATCGACAAGATCCACGGTTTCTGGGACGACGTTTGATTGCCATCCCGAAACAAAAATCCCGCTCCGGCATTGCACCGGAACGGGATCGGGTTTTTTCGGGTCGTTCTTATTCGACGCCTTCGTCCTTCGCATCATCGCGCGGTGGCGGTGGTGGTCCGAACGGGCGCAGTTCTTCGGGGGAAAGCTCGCCGTCTCCGTTTTTGTCCAGAACCTTGAGGGATTCCGGAGCGTTCGCGAGTTCTTCAGCGGAAAGCGTGCCGTCATGATCCGCATCCAGCGCGGCAATCACCGGAGGAGCGGGTGGTTTGTTAGGCGGGGGATCTTTCGGACCTTTGGGATCCTTCGGACGTTTCGGGTCCTTCGGCGGCGGCAAGCGCAGTTCTTCGAGGGTGATTTCACCGTCGCCATTCTTGTCGAGGGTCTTGAGGACTTCGACGGCGGCGTTGATCTCATCTGCGGAAAGCACCCGGTCATGATCGGTATCGAGTGCGGCGAATACGGGAGGGACTGGCGGCGGACGCCGGTCGCCCCGTGGTGGGGGTGGCTGGGCCGAGGCGGCGATGCACGCTGCCAGGGCGAGGGCCAATTGGATGGTTGGTGTTTTCATGGTTAGATAATTTTCGGGGCTGGTTCGGAGTGGAGATTTCCAAGGATCGAACCGTGGCTCCGGTCTTTTGTTTTGGCGGATTTTCTCCGAGGGGATTCAGGCCTTGATCGGAGGTTTTCCGGGATTCAATTCCTTGCGGGAAATGGTGCCGTCGTCATCCTTGTCCAGGGTTGCGAGTGAAGTCGGTGCTTCTTCGATTTCATCCGCGGAAAGAATACCGTCCTTATTCAGATCCAACACGGCGATCAGCAAGGGAGGACGCTTGCCTGGAGGTGGTGGAGGTGGCCCCATGTCCGCGTCTTTTCCCTTTTTCGGTGGCGGCATGAGTTCCTTGCGGGTGAGTTGGCCGTCGCCGTTCTTGTCGAGGTCGGCGAGAGCATTCGAAGAGTTGTTGATCTCGTCCGGGGAGAGCTCGCCGTCGCGATTGGCATCCAGAACGGGAAGCAAGGGTTGGGGTGGCTTGGGCTCCTTGGCGCTGGCTGTGAGAGTGGTGATCGCGGCGGTGGCGGCCAAGGCGAGTAACAATGGGATTCGGTTTGCTTTCATGGTTTTTGTAGGTGGCTTGTTGGCTCATTCCCATGGGGAACGATGCCGATAAAACAGTCCTCTTGTGAACTCCGTGTGTGGAACCAACCGCAAAAATGTAAAATTTGTGTAAATGCGGTGGGCTTGGCCCCAACCGGCCTGCTAATAGATCACCGATGATGAAAACTCAGGGGAATCCCCGGCTCCTTGTCGTTGATGACGATCGAAAGCTCGCCGGTCTGATTCGCGACTATTTGACGCCGATGGGATATGACGTTGAACTCCGCCACAACGGACCGGAGGGCTTGGCGGAAGCGTTGGCCTCTCCCTACGAGGCGGTGATTCTCGACGTGATGATGCCGGGAATGGATGGGTTCGCCGTCCTCCGCGAGCTTCGGAAAAAATCCGATGTTCCCGTTCTGATGTTGACCGCGCTGGGTGATGAGGCGGATCGGATCGTCGGGCTTGAGATCGGTGCGGACGACTATCTGCCGAAGACATTTTCGTCGCGGGAGTTGCTGGCGCGATTGCGGGCGGTGACCCGCCGTTCGCGGCTTCGGGTGAGTGAGGAGGAAGATGGGCTTCGCGAACTCACTGCCGGCTCGCTGCGTTTGTGCGAAGACACCCATACCGCTGTCCTCGGCGACAACGTGCTTGATCTAACGACTCTTGAATTCGCGATTCTAGCAGCCCTTCTCAAATCAAAAGGCCGCGTAAAAACCCGCGAACGGCTCATCGAGGAGGTGTCTGAACGGCGCTTCGATGTCTTTGACCGCTCCATCGACGTCCATGTCTCGTCGCTTCGGAGGAAACTTGGCGATGACGCGAAGAATCCGCGTTTCATCCGCACCATCCGCGGGATCGGATACTCGCTCCACGAGCCCGAGACCTCCGATTTCAGCCAGTCATGAATGCCCGCCCGCATGTCCCCCTGCTGGCGAAGGTGTTAGGTTGGTTGCTTCTGCATCTCCTGATCCTGGCATTGGCCTTCGTCGGATTCGTGGGTTGGCAGCTGGGCCTCGGTCTCGACTCGCTTCTCAGCGGTTCCGCAGGTGACCGGCTGAGGGCTTTTGGCGATGAGGCCCGCGAAAAAATCCTCTATCACCCGCCGACGGAATGGAATGCCCTGATCGAGCCGCTGGCGAAGACGAAAAATGTTAGGTCCGCGATGTTCGACCAGATGCGTCCGGATAGCATTCCGTTCCGGGTTCCGAAAAATGTGTTGGAGAGGGCCAGGACCTCGGTTCCTCCCCAGCCCGGTCCGCCGGTTCGTCGCGGGCCTCCTCCGATCGGCGCGGATGGACCTCCGGAAGGCGATGATTTACCGTTTCCCGATGATTTTGACGAGAGGCCGCCGCCACCCGGCAGAAGACCGTTGGGGGGAGTGGTTGGTAACAGGCGGGATGATCCGCTTCCTCCCAGCCGTCCCGCCTTTCTGGTGCGGGGTGAAGGTGGAGATGGCTACTGGGCCGGTATCCAAGTAGTTCTTCCTGGGCCTCCCGGCCAACCTCGACATCCAAGGGTGCTCTTAGTGCGGGCCGACAGCCTTGATGGCTCCGGAATGTTCTTCGATTTCAAACCCTGGCTGTGGGGAGGTTTGGCGGTTCTTGCCCTAAGCCTTACGTTTTGGACACCCTTTGTTTGGGGAATCACCCGCTATATCCGGCGGCTAACAGGCGCTGCCGATCGCATTGCGGCAGGTCAGTTCAATGTCTCGCTGCCTTCCCGTGGTAATGACGAACTCGGAAACCTGGGGCATGCGATCGAGACAATGGCTAGCCGTCTCGATCATCTGATTTCCGGACAAAAGAGGTTTCTTGGAGATGCCGCCCATGAGCTCTGTGCCCCGCTTGCCCGCTTGCGAACGGGGCTTGGAATCCTCGAAATGAAGCTGGCGGAATCCGAACAGCCCAACTTGCTCCAGATCGAATCCGATGCGGGAGAGCTTGCTACGCTGGTTGAGGAAATCCTGGCTTTCTCGCGAGCCGGTAACCGTGCGCCCCGCCTTCAAATGGTTTCCCTTGAGCCTCTCATTCGAGAAATCTCCGCACGGGAGGGAGGAGAAAAAGCTCCTGAAATCCAGATTTCCCCGGAACTAACAGCTGTTGCCGACAGCTCGTTGCTTGGTAGAGCCATTGGGAATCTCATCCGCAATTCAAGGATTCACGCCGGACCTCAGGCGAACATTGCGGTCCATGCGGCAAATGGCCCCGACTTTGTAGAGATCACTGTGACAGACGATGGCCCGGGAGTTCCTCCGGACGAACTTTCCCGGCTTTTCGAACCCTTTTATCGCCCGGATCGTTCCCGCAGCCGGGATACTGGCGGGACAGGGCTCGGTTTGGCGATTGTTCGCACCGCCATCGAGGCCTGTGGAGGAGAGGCGACGGCAGCATTGCCCTCCAATGGTGGATTTTCCGTGACGCTGCATCTTCGCAAATGCCTGCCGGAAGGCTTCTGAATGGCAACGTCGCTTGCTCAAAACGCGAGCATGTAGGAAGTTCCTAGCCGCGTGGCTGGATTGTCACCGGAATCTGTTCGGATACTTATGATCCCGAAACATTCCATGTCCCCCAATCCCGATGTCAGATGATCCGTGTTTTGAAATTTCATCACCCAACCCGTTTGATTTCAGCGGGTTGGGGTGGGTGTTTGAAAAAACCTTCAAAAAAGATCACAAAATGGATTGACCGGGGTCGCGGGGTCGGAATAGG
>NZ_JBDSCX010000067.1:0-18560 GCF_039920825.1 Luteolibacter sp.
CCAGCCTCCCGCCATGGCCGAACATCCCGAAATCCCGCGCCACGTCGCCATCATCATGGATGGCAACGGCCGCTGGGCCAAGGAACGTGGGTTACCGCGACTCGAAGGCCACCGCGCCGGTGCCGAATCCGTGCGGGAAGTATTGGAAGCATGTATTGAGCTGGGGGTCGAATACCTGACACTTTACGCATTCTCGTCGGAAAACTGGAGCCGCCCCCCTGCCGAGGTGACCGCCTTGATGAGTCTGCTGGATCGTTTCCTTGACGAAAAAGCCAAGGATCTCGACCGCCAGAACGTTCGACTTCTGGCCATCGGCCAGCTTGACCGGTTGCCAGCTAAAACCCGCGCTCTGGTCGAACGGATCAAAGCCCGGACGGCGGAAAATACCACTTTGACCTTGGTTCTCGCACTTTCCTATGGCGGTCGCGAGGAAATCGTCTCGGCCGCCCGTTCGCTGGCATCCGATGCTGTCGACGGCAAGATCGCCCCTTCCGACATCGATAACGACTTGTTCGCCTCCCGCCTGCAAACTGCGGGCATCCCCGATCCGGATTTGCTCATCCGTACGTCCGGAGAAATGCGGGTTTCCAATTTCCTGCTATGGCAAATCAGCTATGCGGAAATGGTGATCGTGAAGAAATTCTGGCCGGAGTTCCGCCAAGGCGAGCTGTTCGAAGCGGTGAACGAGTACAAACGCCGCCACCGCCGCTTCGGAGCCTTGTGAGAAAATCTTGAGTCATCCGCCCCTGAGAAAGCGAGATCATCAATAACTCACATGCTCGGGATTTGAACCGTCTTGGTGTATTCGTAGGAATTTTTCGCCAGGAAATCGGACTTCACCTCGTCGGCTGATTTTCCGTTCGCGGCAACAAAAGTCCGCTTGCCCAACTGGTCGATCCCGAAATCGGAAACCACCGTCATCGCAATATCCACCGAAGTGATCCGACCTGAAGCGAGCTCTGCGGTAGTGACACTTCCTGCGGAAACATCACAATCGATTCCCAAGCCCGAGATTTTAAAACGTTTGGTGGAATTCTCCGCATCCTTTTTGCCGATGGTTACCGGAACGTTGACCACCTTGCTGGTGGTTCCCGTCACTTGGGTCACCTGAACGTTGAAGGTAACCGAGAACTGGAAAACATTTTCGCAGATGAAATTCTCCGGATCGCTCAACTTGGTGTTATAGTTCGTGAATGCCGAGGAAAGATCATCTTTCCCCAAAAGCTTGTCGAAAGTCACGTCCGGGTTGATGAGTAGACGGTTCATGACGAACGTCTGGAAGTCGGTTGATCCACCTCCCGTATCGATCGGATCCCGGTAATCCAGTTTGTAGGCGACGCAGGACACATCGCCTCCCATGTCGGTGCCACTGACCCCTACCTGACCGTTGTAGCGATCCGTCACGGCTGTAAAGAAGATGAATTCCGAAGCATTGGTGCTCTCAATGCTCTTGCCCACGGTGGCGGGGCTATCGATCGCGGAAAGCCATTGGTTGGTATTTCCACGGCGGATAACCAAGGATTCGAAATCCCGGGCCATGGTGTCGATCATCGACTTCGCCTGACGGGAAGCGCGCAGTTCCGAACGGCTGCGGTTCCAAGTATCGAGCGCGATCGAAGTGATAGAAACCAGGACGGTGACGATAATCGTCGTGATGGCCATGGCGACCATCAACTCCATCAGGGTGAAGCCACGCTTGGTGGCGGAGTTCCGCGGGTTTTTCATAAATGGGTTTGAGAGTGGAAATTAACGGCGAACCGCAAGGTTGCGGCTGAAGACCGGATTTTTCAGGTCCGGGAATTTCGAGGTGAAGGCAGTGCTGGTGAAGTATCCATCCGCCTTGGCAGGCATGATGAAGAAGTCGGCGGAAAACGCGATGACAGCTTCCGGATAGGCATCGCCATCCGCTGCGGCAGCTCCGGCTTTCGGATCCTTGATGGATCCCGGCGAGCCCAATTTCAGTTCGCCGCTGTTGAAAACCAACTGCGTGCATTTCACGAGATAGATGGATCCTTCAATTGCCGGCAAATCGTTCTTGAAATTAGGATCGCTCAACCGGCGAACCACGGGAACCACCTGATAGTCCTTGCCCGGGAGTTTGCCGTTCAACAAGGGTTCCGGTTCGAGAGTCCCGTCGGAGCGCGGGGTCGTCCCGATTTTGCCGCGGTATTGATAGACCAGAATCGCACTCGCGGGCTTGTCGGAATCCTTGATCCAGTCAAAGGACTTGTTGAATCCGGTTTTGTAGGTGGCGGTCTCCTTGTCGCGCAAGGTCACCAGTTCCTGTTCGACAGTGGAAGCCAGGCGGTCGGCCTGTTGGACATTGATCGACTTGCGGATGCCTTCGGCCGCAGGAGCGAATACCACCATGAAGCCGGTGAGCAGAACCGCGAGCACACCGATGGCGATGACGGTCTCAAGAAGAGTGAATCCGCGTGCGCGGGAATTGCAGGATGGTTTCATGAATTAAAACTTGTCTCCGGTTTTAAGGTCGTTGATTGACTTCGAGATCTGTGCGGGGCTGCGGAACAACGATGTCCGCCCGTTGCGCCAGATGACAAAACCACCGAAATCGCGCTTGCCAGAAGAAGTGACACGCGGTTGGTCCGTCGGAGAATTCAATCCGCGCGATCCGTTTCCAATCACAAAACTTGCTCCCGGCGTGGTGCTAATCCCCTCGGCGTTAAACTCGTAATAGAAATACTTGCCGGCGAACGGAGCTTTGACGCCGGTGCTGAGGGTCATCTCTTCAAGCGCACCGCTTCCCGATTTCTGGTCCTTCACACTGTAGGTCTCGCTGAAATAGACCTGATCGGGCAGAAGCTGCGGGCGGCTCGAAAGAACCCAGTTCAACGGGGTCTTCTCTTTCCCGGTCGCAGGATCGACTTCAGCATTCGCCACCACAATCCGCCGAAGGTTTTCGGCGGGGCTATTGGTCAAATCATGGGAAATAAGCACCCTGGCGCGTGTCCGCTGGCCAACGGCAACGGCCCTTGCCTCGTCAAATAGGGATTCCGCAGTAGCCACTCCACTGGAGACGCCTTTGCCACCCATGCCACCCAGACCAATGGCTCCGGCAGTCATCAGGATGGACATGATGGCGATCACGACGAGCATCTCGATCAACGTGAAGGCACGATGATGCTTTGAAGGGGCAAAATTCGGGTTTGAAAAGTCCATGGGTTTGGGCGTTTGGTTGATGCAAATTGGAGCGATTCTCGGGACATCGCAAGTGCAAATGTCAATACATCGCAATTACGTTCAGATTTTGTTTGGAGGGAATTTACCACCGTTTGGACCCGAGGTCCAAGTCCAGGCGGGCCCGACCATATCACGGATATCCTTGCGACTGGCCACCCAGCCGAGAAGCTCTTTGGCCAAGGTAGGATCGGCCACCAGCGAAGCCGGGTCGCCTTCACGACGTGGTCCGTATTTCACTGGAACGGTCTTGCCGGTGATTTCCTCAACGGCGGAAATGATCTCTTTGACGGAAACCCCGACACCGGTGCCGAGGTTGCAGCGTACGGAAGCACCGCCTGCAGCGAGTTGGTCGAGCGCCCGTGCGTGGGCATCAGCCAGATCCTCAACATGGATGTAGTCGCGGATGCAGGTGCCGTCCGGGGTGTCGTAGTCGGTGCCGAAAACTTCGAGATATTCGATTTCGCCGGTGACCGCCATCATGACCCGCGGGATCAAGTGAGTTTCGGGATTGTGATCTTCCCCGATCAAGCCGTCCTTCGAACAGCCGCTGGCATTGAAATAGCGGAGGCAGGCGCTCCGCAGGCCCCAGGCAGTGTCGCAATCCGCAAGGATGTGCTCCACCATCAGCTTGCTCATGCCGTAGGGATTGATGGGCTTCTGGGAATTCGACTCGGTGATCGGGAGCTTTTCCGGCACGCCGTAAGTCGCGCAAGTGGATGAGAAAACGAAGACCTTGCAACCGAACTCCTGCATCACTTGCAGCAGCTTGATCGGCTCCGCGGTATTGTTCTGATAGTATTTCAGCGGATTCGTCACCGACTCGCCGACATAGGCGTAGGCGGCGAAGTGGATCACGGCCCCGAATTGATGTTTTTCGAAAAGCGAACGGACCAGCGCCTGGTCACCGACATCGCCGACGACGAGTTCGACACCCGGATCGACGATTGCCTGATCATGACCGAACACGAGATTGTCGAGGACCACGATTTTCCTGCCTTGGCCGGCAAGGAGACGGACGGTGTGGGAGCCGATGTATCCAGCTCCTCCAGTAACTAAAATCGGTGCGCTTGAAGCATTCATGAGGTCGGTTCCCGAGGAAACCGGAGAAACCACGCCCCTGTCAACTCATGGTCGCCGGAGTTCAAAAATTCCCGTAAAAACCGTTCGAATAGAACGGGGACCTGTGCTGTCTTAGCTGCATGAAGAAAAATCTTCGGTTATTGGTCGGTGCCGCAGTGGGAGCTGTGGTGTCCATGGCGTTCACCTCCTGCTATTATGACCCCAACTACTCGTCGGCCTCGGTCGGCGGGACCTACAGCTCCGGCTATGGGGATGGCTACGGCTATGGGGGCAGCGGATTTTCCACTTCCGTCTTCGTTGGCACCGGCAATCCGCAGTGGGGCTACGACCCGCACTGCTACAGCTACTATGACTACCGGCGTCACGCTTACTACGACCCCTATTTGAATGGCTACTATCCGGTCGGCTATCGTCCGCCAATCGTTTACGGAGTGCCTCATCCCTATGGCTGGCATCCAGGCGTTACTTATATCCGCCCGCCAGCTTACGTTTCGAACGTCACAGTCGTAAACTACAACAACCGGGCCACCTTGTATCAAAACACGAAATACGGCTGGGCGAGACAAGTCCGCCAACAACCCGCCAGCCAGGGCAGAGTGACCGGTTCCCATCAAACGCAAGGCAGCTACAACGGTAATGGTGGTGCCTATCGCCCCAACACCGGGACGCGGCCAGCTTCGAGTTCCTACACACGAAGCAGCCAGACGACGACCTCGAGTTCCTCGCAATACAAGCGTGAGAGCACCAGACCGACCGGCCATGAGCAAAGCGGCACCCTTCCATCGCGGTACAACACACCCGTCAAATCCTCCGATCAACAAGCCCGGCAAGGACAGCGAAACGGGGGTGGCCACCAACAAGGCCAACGCCAGGGGAATTCCCAACAGAATCCGAAAAAAGGTAAAAACAACCCGCAAGCCCAGTCCGAGGACGACAATGGTCGGACCACCGGACGGCACAACTAATTCGTTTCAACCCAACCGCTGAGACCCGTTCGCCTCTCGCCGCTCCCTGTCGCGGCGGAGGCGTTCCAGCGTAATGCGGGGACGCAGAATCCATCGACCTACCAGCCATCCGGCCATGCCTCCGCCGAAATGACAGGCGTGTCCCATTTTAAAGGCCATTCCCAGCCCGGAATCGACAAGCTTGCTGCCCACGGTAGAAAAACCGGGAATGCCCAACGCGGGATCCAGCAGAGCAAGGATCAGGGCCGCCACCATGATCCCCAGCCCGAGACTCCGGCCTGATACCGGCAACGGCATCATTCGCGATTGGGGAGACAAGGTGGTCAAAAGCAGCATCAACGCCATGCATCCGCCGGAAATGCCGACCAGCAATCCGGACGCCATGACCAAGTGGCCGATGCCGCCACCGATCACACCGGCCAGCACGGTGATCGCCTCCGCTCTCCTCCCCGCCATGTGCTCGATCCGCGAACCGATGAGCAGGATGAAAACCGCATTCAATCCGACGTGCCACCAGCCACCATGGAGAAATCCGTAGGTGAGAATCCGCCAGAAATGCCCTGCTAGAAATCCGTCACGCGAGAGTCCGAACGTTTCATACCACGACCAGGCAGGCTGCCGGTCCCTTCCGCCGACGAGAGTGATCGCCAGCTCGATCGCCAGAATTACCACCGCAAAACTCCACGTCACGGGCGAGCTGCCGAGCTGTCGCAGGTTCCGTGCGGCATTGGAAAACGGCACACCGAAAGAAGACATGACGGAGTGCGGTTAGAAGAAGTAGCGGACGCGGAATGGAATCACTCCACCACGCGCGCGCGCGGCTCGCGGCGGGCCACGTCTTCCGCCCCGGCGCTGGTCACGAACGG
Organism: Luteolibacter sp.; assembly: GCF_039920825.1. Taxonomy (GTDB): domain Bacteria; phylum Verrucomicrobiota; class Verrucomicrobiia; order Verrucomicrobiales; family Akkermansiaceae; genus Luteolibacter. The sequence continues at coordinate 6,113 of NZ_JBDSCX010000067.1, forward strand.
ACCGCCTTCCAGCGGGGCCACTCCGGTGAACGCCACGTCCGGCATGTCCGTCGGACGACCGGCGAGCGGGAAATCCTTGCGCAGCGGGAAAAACGGATAGCCCTCCCACATCAGGATGCGCTTCATGTTAGGATGGCCGGTGAAGGGAATCCCCATCATGTCCCAAACCTCGCGCTCATGCCAATCCGCACCGACCCACAAGTCCGTAACAGAAGGCACCTTTTCATCCTCACTCACCTTGGCCTTGACGCGCAGGTGCTTGGAATCATCCAAAGTGGCGATTTCATAAACCATCTCGAAGCGCGGATCATCACCGAAATGATCGAGACTGGAAATATCCAGAATCATCTCATAGCCGAGGTCGTTCCGGCATTTCGCGAGGACATCGTGCAGCGAACCCAGTTCCACTCGCACGGTCTGCTCTCCGCGGAATTCAAGGGTTTCCCAAATCTTTTCTCCGAACGATTCGCGGAGCTTGGTGACATCGGCTGCGGCTGACATTTTGAAATTCAGTTAGAAAAAATTCAGGCGTTCTCTTCCACGAACACGCGCTTCTGGTCCATCGTGGACTCCTCGCCCTCGATCTTCCGTTGGAGCTTCATCAGCCCCTCGATCAACGCCTCAGGCCGTGGCGGGCAACCGGAAATATAAACATCCACCGGGATCAATTTATCGATGCCCTGAAGCACCGCGTAGCTGCGATACATGCCGCCGGACGACGCGCAGGCACCCATCGCGATGCACCATTTCGGCTCAGGCATCTGATCCCAGACGCGTTTCACCGCGAGTGCCATTTTGTAAGTCACCGTTCCGGAAACGATCAGAACGTCCGCCTGACGTGGAGAAAACCGCATCACTTCCATCCCGAAACGCGAGATATCGAAGCGGCTCGATGCCGTCGCCATCAGCTCGATCGCGCAACAGGCGAGGCCCATCGGCATCGGCCAGAGCGAGTTTTTCCGCATCCAGTTGATGGCGGCATCCACGCGGGTGATGATGACATTGCCCTCGATTTTCGAATCGTAGGCCGTGTGGAGGGTGCTGGTGGAAGGACTGACCATGGTGCTTGCTGCTGCACGAACTGTGCCTTCGTGGCCGCGGTGTCTCAAGTCGTTTGTGAAAATTTTCACAAACTCCGCCATTTCACCCTCACTCTCCAACCGGAACCGGAACGAGCTCGCTTTTCCTGACGTCCCGCGTGGTTTCGCCAAGACCCGCCTCAAAAGCAGCGGATTCGAGCAATTTCCCGTCGATTTGAAACCGCAGGCGGTATTGGCTGCCGGGCTCCACCTCGACCCGCGGCATGTCGTTGAGATCGGCGGAGCCGGCTTTGGTTTCGAAATCCGCCACTGAATAAATGTTTTCCTTGATCAGCCATCCCTTCAGCGCCAGCCGGGTTTCCCCGTCGAAAAAGCGGATTCCGAGGGTCGGCTTGGCAACGGCCGGCTTACCAGTATAGCGGGCCGTGACGTTGACGGCAGCTACAGACGAGTCATTTTCCGCCCAGATCATCGGAAAACTCAATCCATCTTTCTTCCAAGACGTGGCATAAATCGCATTGGCGGGCTTCGACGCGTCCGCTTTGGCCGCATCTCCCGTGAACCAACCACGGTCCAATCCTCCGGCGTCATATTCGTCAGCACCGGTGAAATGCCAATCGCCGTCCCAAATTTCGATCCAAGTATGGTTGCCCCGGCCGTTGGTCCACATCGGCGTGCCGACGGCGCGGGCCGGGATTCCCACCGCACGGCAGACGTCCACTAACAGGATCGAGAGCCCGGTGCAAGTAGCCTTCCCCTGCTCCATCGAGTCCTTGGGGCTCTGGTTCGTCCGCTTGCGCCCGGTGTCGTAGTGGGTGTTGACCAGTTTGAAAAACTCCTTGTTAAGATCTTGGACAGCCTCCGTCGCGGTTTTCGCATCCTTCACCAGTGGCGCGGCCCTCTCGAAAAAATCCGCCCGCCAAGGATCGCGCGGTTCATCGAAAACCGCATACGGCAGGACATCATTCAGGAAAATCGCCTCAGGAACCGCCTTCGCCCACGGGAACGTCTCACGGGCTTTGAATGCGAGATCCAGATTTTCCGTTAGAAAACCGGAACCCAGCGCATCCCGATCCGCGGCGGGCATGTTCTCCACCAGAAAGCGCGCGGCCTTTTCTCCGGATGCGCCATGCTTTTCCTTCGCCGTGGAAATGAAGTCTTCCGTCGCGGAAGCGACGACGAGAGCGGCGGATGCAAGCCAGATTCCAAACGTGTGCATGGGAGGCAACTTAGCGATCCCGGAAAAATCGTCCATCCAACATTCCTTCGACGTGACAATTCCGTCAGCGAACGAATCTGGTCGCCGTCGCACGCCGGAAAGATTATTTTCCCGCCGTCCCCATGGAGCTTTTTCTAATCGATGCCATCGGCCCGTTCTTCCGGGGCTATGAGAAGGAGCGGGTGAACTGGTCGAAAATCCCCTTCTCCGACCTTTACGGCGCGGACGATGCTCGGTGGAAGCAAATCGAGACCGACCTCCGCCGATTCGCCGGCGAAATTTCCGCCCAAGGCTACAACGCCGTCACCCTCGACGACCTCGCCCACCTCGCTCCCCACCCGCTGCATGAACTGGAAGTCGCCGCGGAGATCGCCCTCTTCAGGGAAAAATTCCGACGCTTCTTCGAGATCCTCCATCAGGAATTCGGCCTGAAAATCTATCTCACCACCGACGTCCTGCCGATGACCGCTTCAGTCGCGGAAGCGCTAGGCGACGACACAGAGGAGCTGGAAAAATACTACCAAAGCCTCGTCCGCGGTGTGCTCGATGATTTCCCCCAACTGGCGGGCCTCATCCTCCGCATCGGCGAAAGCGACGGACACGATGTGGAAGATCCGATCCGCACCCAGCTCCACCTAACGAGCGCGAAGGAAACCAACCGGCTGCTCAAGCTGCTGCTCCCCGATTTCGAAACCCGCGGCAAGAACCTCATCCTCCGCACTTGGACGGTCGGAGCGCATCGCATCGGCGACCTCATCTGGCACAGCGGCACGCTAACAGACACACTCAAAGGCGTGGATTCGCCGAATTTCATTGTCTCCATGAAACACGGCGAAAGCGATTTCTTCCGCTACCTCCCGCTCAACCGCGCGTTCTTCAGCGTGCCGCAGAAGAAGATCATCGAAATGCAGGCCCGCCGCGAATATGAGGGTGCCGGCGAATATCCGTCGTTCATCGGCCGCGATTGCGAACGCTTTTCACGCGAACTCGCCGCCGCGCAAAACATGGTCGGCATGTCCGTCTGGTGCCAGACCGGCGGCTGGCACCGGTTCAAGCGCCTCGCGTTTTTGGAAGAAGGCAACCGCGACATCTGGATCCGGCTCAACACCGCGGTGGCCATCGGTGTTTTCAAACACGGAAAATCCGTGGAAACGATCATCGGAGAATTCGCCGGCCATGAAAAGGCCCCTGCCTTACTCGAACTGTTACGCCACTCGGACACCGTCATCCTCGAGCTGCTTTACATCGAGGAATTCGCCCGGCAGAAATTATTTTTCAGGCGTGTTAGAGTTCCGCCGATGCTGCACATGTATTGGGACTCCATCTTCATCAACCACGGCGTCCGCAAGATCGTCTCCCATTTCATGACGGATCCCGAGCGTGCCCTCCGCGCCGGTGATGCGGCGGCGGAGTTGTTTCCCCGAATGATCGAACTCGCGCGGACCGCCGGACTGCCGGTAGACGACATCGAGCACATGCGCGACGCCTTCGGGATGATCCTGCTGGCGCGACGGTATTATTTCCTGCCCTTCGACGAAACGATGGCCGAGCAAATCCGGGTCGCCAAAAAGCTCTACAAAAAACGCTGGCCCAAGGAAATACGCCACCGCTACCGGGTGAAAGTCTCCTTCGAGCCGTTCAAACTCAAACGCCGGACCATCGCTTGGGCGATCCGCCTGATGTCCCGCAAAAAGCGCGGCTACCGGCTAATCGATCGCGTCTTCACGCTCGGATTGCTGAGTTACGCCTACCGGGTTTTCCGCACCCGAGCTCCGCAGGCGCTGCCGAAGTTCATGCGCGAATCGGCGATGGGTGTGGATGTGCTTTTCAAATAGGGGGATGGGACGTCCATGCCCCCTTATCCTTGCGCTGCGATTTTCACCCTGTCAGATATCCGCAATGACGGTCACGCGTTTCGCCCCCAGCCCGACGGGACGATTGCACCTCGGCCACGTCCTCGCAGCCAAGGTGGCGCATGACCTCGCTCGCGAGGCGAACGGCACTTTCCTGCTGCGGCATGAGGACATCGACGGTCCCCGCGTGCGGGAGGAATTCTATCAGGGTATCGAGGAGGATCTCGAATGGCTCTGCCTGAAATGGGATGGCGAACCACTCCGTCAGACGCACCGAATCACTGCTTACGAAGCCGCGCTCGAATCGCTGCGCGCAAGAAATCTCGTTTATCCCTGCTTCTGCACCCGCCGTGAGATTCAGGACGAATGGGCGAGAATGGGAGCCGCCCCACAAGGACCCGAAGCGCCGGTTTATCCGGGAACCTGCCAAAAACTAACACCCACTCAACAACGGGAAAAAATCCACTCCGGTATTCCCTACGCATGGCGGCTGGATTCCGGAAAAACGGTAGATCTCACCGGTCCCCTAACCTTCCACGATCTGCGGTTGGGGAAAATCCCCGTAAGCCCGGAGCTGCTCGGCGACGTCGTTCTCGCCCGCAAGGACATCGGCACGGCCTATCATCTGGCCGTGGTCGTGGATGACGCGTTCCAGGAAATCACCCACGTCACCCGCGGCGAGGATCTGCTTTCTTCGACCCACGTCCACCGCCTGCTGCAAGTCCTGCTGGGCCTTCCCGAGCCGATCTATCTGCATCACCGTCTGATGCTCGACGAGAACGGAAAACGACTCGCGAAACGGAACGATTCACTGTCCATCGCAACGCTTCGAGAAAGCGGGATGTCGCCGACAGAGGTCCTGTCATTGATCGAATCCTAGCAACCCATGTCCCCGATCACCTACGCATGGCTTTTTCTCGCGGGTTTCGGCGGCGGGTTCATCGACGCGATCGCCGGTGGCGGCGGGATCATCACGGTGCCCGCCCTTCTGGCCGCCGGGCTGCCGCCGCAGATTGCGTTGGGGACGAACAAACTCCAGTCCTCCTGCGGCACGATCCTTGCCGTTTGGAGCTATGCGCGTGCCGGGCTGATGAAGACGCCGTGGTTGCGACTCGCCGTGGCGCTTTCATTTCTCGCCAGCATGGGCGGTGCTTTCGCCGTCAGCGTTCTCAGCAAGGATCTCCTCAAACAAATGATCCCGTGGATGCTGGCGACCGTCGCCATCTACACCGCATTCAACCGGCGCTTCGGCATTCATCCCGGGAAATCTAAGATCTCGCCGCTGGTCTTCGCCGGGCTGTTCGGGATCGCCCTCGGCTTTTACGACGGCTTCTTCGGCCCCGGCACCGGATCGTTCTGGACCATCGGGCTGGTGGCTTTGTTAGGAATGGATCTGCGCCACGCCACCGGCTATACCAAGGCGGCGAATCTCGCCAGCAACCTTGGCTCGCTCTGCATCTTCCTCGCCATCGGCTCGGTGAATTTTCCCGCCGCCGGTGCGATGATCGCGGGGCAGATTTTCGGAGCCCGGTTAGGTTCGGGATTGGTCATCCGGAAAGGCTCCGCGTTCATCCGCCCGGTATTCCTCTGCGTAGTCTTCGCGATGACGTTGAAACTCATGTGGGACGCCTGGGGGCATCACTAACAGGAGTCATCGCTTTAGCTCAATCCGTTTGAGGATCGGGATGGAAACTCCGGCTGGGATTTTTCAAGATTGCCACCCTGAAAGGTGTGCCGGAAGCGCCTAACCAGCCATGGCCCCTCCGCATTCCACGACCCGCTGCCGGGGTCGAATCACATCGGGTCTTGAAACCCGGGGTGGTCGCTATCGCTCGACCCCGGGCTAAATTCCAATGCCTTTAAGGACTCGATAGAATTTCGGCTTCATTCCATATCCCGGTAGGGATTTCAGAGGGTAGCCCGGGGTCGAGAAGCGAAAGCGACGACCACCCCGGGTGTCGGTTACCCATGAATTCGCACCCTGAAAGGCGTGCCAGAAACGTCGGACGCGCCACGGATCGTCACGCCATCTGCGACCCGCTGCCGGGGTCGAATCCTTCTACTTACAAGGATCCCCGGGTTTTCGTCGCTGACGCTCCTCGACCCGGGGCTAAAATCCGCGATCCCTCTCGGGATCAAGAGCGGAGCGTCCTGATTGAATCCTTAACCTATTGGCTGTTAGATCGCTTCTTCAAGGACCAGTCCAACCAAAGACAAGCTGAAGCTTGGACTCCGGAAACAGGATCTATCACTTCGCCTGAGCGGCGGACTCCAACAGATCCGCGGCGGGCAGGATCACATTCGACGGCGCGGGGCCTTGGCTATCGCTGTCGCCTTTCGGGCTGAAACGATTGATGCCGAATCCGACGAATTTCCCGTCCTTGTTGAACACCGGCATGCCCAGAGCCTGGGTGCCGATCTTGCCGAAGGTGCGGGGCTTGGTGATCAGCGCGATGATTTCGTTGGTCATCACGACGGGCTGACGGTTCAGGTCCTTGCCGAGACGGCCGAGGACGATCACGTCGTCTAGCACGCCCATCGGTGCGTTGTTAGCGGTATCGATGGCGGTCAGTTTCACCTCATCGGGCTTTTCCGGGCGGATGAAGGCGAGGTCGAGATCGGTGTCCTTGAAGGCGACCTTCGCTTCCACTTCCGATCCGTCCGGCATCAGGATTTTCACTTCCTTGGTCGTTCCTTTGGCGGAGAGCTTGGTCGGTCCTTGCGGGCCGTTGTAAGTCCGGCCGTCGATGGTGGAGGCCACGTCGAGGGTTGAAAGCGGCACCACGATCAAGCCGTCCTTGCCGATGACCGTGCCGATCATTTCGAGTTTGCGCTCTTCCTTCTTCGCGGGATTGTCACCGACGGTCACTTCGAGTTCTACCACCGCGCTCAGGAACAGCACGGAGTCTTTGTTAGAGGCGGCCAGGGCAAGGGCTTTCTCTTTCAGCGGACCGTCGGCGGCATGAACGAGAGGGGCGGCCACGAGGGCGGCGATGAGTATCAGTCGGGATTTCATGGGGTGGTGTGGGTGAGGTTGGTTTACCAGGATGGCTCCAGTTCGATGTAGCGCGTCGTGATTCCGCGGCGGACAAACAGGACGATGGGACTCCGGCGGTTTTTTTCGACGTCGGCAAGGATTGGTTTCAGGGCGTCGATGGATTCCACCGGTTTGCCGTCCATGGAAACGATCATGTCTCCGGCGGAAAGTCCTCCGAGCGCGGCCCAGCCGGCGGGGGTGACGGCGGTGATGAGCACGCCCTTGAAATCTTCCGGAAGTTTCTCACTGACGCGGTCGGCCTGGCCGATGTCACGCGAGTTGAATTCCAACGTCTCGCTATCATACGAGTCCAGCTCCGAGGTGCCTTCCGGGCTGGCGTCGAGCGGCACCTTGATGTCGAGGGCCTCGGTTCCGCGGCGAACGGATAGAGTCACTTCCGTGCCGATCTTGTATTGGCGGATCAGCGAGGCGAAAACATCGGATTCCTCCGGGCGCGAGGTCGGGATCACCGTGCCGTCGAGTTTCAAGAGCAGGTCGCCGGTTTTCAATCCCGCTTTCTCCGCATTGCTGGCGGAATGCACCTGGGTCACCCGCACGCCCTTGGATCCCTTGATTCCCAGCGCTTCCGCGAGGTCCGCTGAAATCACCTGGGTATCGATGCCGATCCACGCCTTCTTCACCAGTCCCGGTTTGTCGGGGTCCACTTCGGGTCCGATCTTCACGACCGTTAGATAACTGCGGCCATCGTGTTCATAAGAGACCAGCACGGGCACCGGCTCGGTTTTTCCTTCCGTGATCTCACCGCTGACCTTGATGAGCTCCACGAGATTCGGAGTGGGCTTGCCGGAAACCGATAGAATGAGATCGTCCGGAGAAATCGCCGGTTTCGACGCCGCGGCACCGCCACCGGGACGGATGCTCTGCACCAGCACCGCCTTGTTGTCGTCGCGCAGCATTTCCTTCGCATTCAGTTCGGTGATGTCGCGGGCGGTGATGCCCCATGACAGCAATTCCTTTTCACGGGGTTCCGCGGGTTCGCGCTGGTTTCCGATCACTTTCCACGTCATCGGCTTGCCGTCGCGGCTGCCTTCCAGCGAAATCTCGGATCCCACCGCCGACTCCAACAGCATTCTGTTAAATACCGGGATGTCCTCCGCCGCGCGCGATGCCGGGACGTCCGTGCCATTGCAGCGAGTGACGAGATCGCCCGCTTTCAATCCCGCCTTGTCGGCCGGCGAACCGCTGATGAGTCCGCCGACGAGAATTCCCGATTTCGCGTCGGACGTCTTGAGCAGCGGTTGAGCCACCAGCCCGACCCAACTGCGCTCCACATGGCCGCTGGCGATCAACTCGTCCGCCACCTTGCGGGCGAGGTTCGAGGGAATCGCTCCGCCGAGACTGCCGATGCCGACTTCATTCACCCCGATGATTTCACCCTTGAGATTCACTAACGGCCCACCCGAATTTCCCGGGAAAATCACCGCGTCGTGGCCGATCCAGCGGACCAGTTCACCCACCGCCTCGCCGTCCAACCGCATCGAGCCGCCGGGAGCGATCATCTCGGTATTCGCGACGATCCCCTGCGTCACCGATTGCGAAAGCCCGGCCGGGCTGCCCATCGCGAGCACCGTGTCGCCGACTTCGAGCGCGCTGCTATCGCCGAATTTCGCCACCGGCAGCGGAGCCTCGGGATTGCGCAGATTCTTCCGGTCGATTTTCAAAACCGCGAGGTCCGCCAATGGATCCGTCCCCACCAGCGTCGCCCGCAGCTCCTGGCGATCCGCCAAACGCACCGTGATCCGGGTCGCCCGGCCCGCGACGTGGTGATTGGTCAAAATGTAGCCATCCGGCGAAATGATCGTGCCCGAGCCGCTCGCCCGTTGCTTCTGCATCCGCCCATCACCGCCCTCTTCGGCGACCACATGAATCCGGACCAGCGCCGGATAGACCGCGCTCACCGCCGCCTCGACCTGAGGATCCGCCTTCCCGAACACTGGGGTGGAAAACAAAGAAGCCGCAATGAAGACGGCTGGGACGGAACGGGTGAGGTGGCGCATGTCTGGAGAAAAGCCCGGCGGAGCTTGTCCTGCAATATCGAAACCACCGGCGGCTCTTGTCTTCCCAATCCAAGACAATCAAAAATCAACAAAGCTCAATCATCCATCTGACTCTTCCGAGTGTCACTGAAACCCGCGGGCAATGGTGCGCAATGTGTCCCGGCTGTCTCAGCCGGATTTACCTCCCGACTGAGACAGTCGTGACACATTCTTCTCCCCCTTCACTTCCACCATCAAAAATCCTCAATCGATCTCCCTTCCCCGATCCAGATCACGAAAAAGGGCGGGAGCCGTTTCCCCGTGGAAACCACCCCTGCCCCGGATTTTTCAGCTAACGGCCTCCCATCAGGCCGCTACCGTCACCTGCACCACCTGGCTGTAGGTGGACATCACCGTGTCACCATCCAGATAACAGGCGCGGTATTCACGGTTCTCCGGCTGGCCGGCCACCGCCAGCGGACGGGTGTCCACGAACGGGCTGTAGAGATCCATTCCCAGATCCACCCACGCGCCGCCATTCGTCCGGCACTGTATCTTCACTCCCGTCCATCCGCTCTTGTTCCAGTCGAACGTCACGGCACCGGCCACGGCACTGACCAGCGTAAGCGTCGGAGCCACCGGTCCCGCGGACTCACCACTGACGATGATGTTCAGATCCTGGCCGATCGTTTCCGTGTAGCCCGGACGGCTCTTGATGTTCTGCACCAGCTTGCGCAGGCGCACCAGTGCTCCGGGAACGACCGCTGCCGGATAGGCGGGCGGAGCCACCGTGCCCGGCAGCGTGGCGGGCAACGGTGCCGCCGCATCGCCATCCTTCATGAAGTTCTTGTATTCCACCGTCGCCGCCAGCGTCTGCCGCTCCGACGGCACCCGCACGTTGATCAGATAGACGATGTAGCCGATGTCCGCCTGCGTGGCGGTCACCTCCGCCGGATCCAGCGTGAGGGTGGCGGCGTAGTTGCTCAGCTTCGGTCCGAAATTCGTCAGCCACGGGACAAGGTCGGTTTCATTGTTTGGTACAGGGCTTCCTGGCATATTTTTATTTCTGTTTTGTCGGATCTCACGGGACCTATCCGCTTATTCGGATAGACGCCGGGTACCAACCTCGCAGATAGACGGGAATTCCCGCCGGAAGGCAAGTAACCAAATCGGCATTCTTCACCGGAGCCGGGGGAGATTCTAACCGGCCAAGCCGCCGCACCTCCATCCCTAGCGGAAAGGCCTTCCTCCCGCGGGAAGCACTCCCGCTCCCTCCGGAGGAAGCCCTCCGCCCGTGGGACGCTGCCATCTTCCCCGGCGGGACCGCCACTTTCCCCGGTATGGCGCGGCCTTGCCACGGGGAAACGCCCCTTTCCCGAGGGAGCCGGATCCACCCCCGCAGGAGCCGGACGGATTCCCCGGGGAAGATCCCATCCCGCCTCGGGACAGCCGCCCCGCGCCGGGGAGAGAACCATTCACCCGGGGGACGCTCTCCTGCTCCCCGGGGAGCCAACTCCCTTCCCTGGGGAGAATCACTTCCTCCGGCGGGAACACCGACCCGCACCGGGGAAGCCGACCCGTTCACGCGTCAAGAACTCCGCCTCCCCGGGGAACCGGTCCGCCTCCCGCGGGAACCCGCTTTCCTCCTGTGGAAAGAATCCTTCCCCCCGAGGGAGTTTCAAATCTTCCCTAAGGAACTCCCCGCCCCCCTTTCATAACTCATTGTAAAACAGCCAAAATCCGCCCATGACTCGATTCCTCCCCGCCAAGTGACTGCGGGCGTCTCGCCCCAGGCCGTCTCCGCGGCGTCCCTTTCCCTTACCTCTCTTCCCTTCGATTTTCGATGTCGGGCGTTCGATGTTCGATGTTCAAAGCCTATCCAGCGGACTGCGCACGCCCCGATCATTTCCGATCTCCGCCGCATGCGCATAGATCTCCGTGGTCTTCACATCCGCATGTCCCAGCAGTTCCTGCAGAGTCCGGATGTCCGTTCCTCCTTCCAACAAGTGCGTGGCGAAGGCATGCCGCAGCGCGTGGGTGGTGACCCGCTTGCCGATGTCCGCCTCGTCGCCCGCCCGTTTGATCGCTTCCCCGTAAACACCGGGATGCAAATGGTGCCTGCGCAGGATCCCGCTCTCCGGATCCGTGGAGAGATGATCTGCCGGAAACAACCACATCCAGGCCCATTTCTCACCCGCCCTCGGCATCTTGCGCACCAGCGCACACGGCAGCGCAATCCCCGGCGCGTCATTTCTCCGATCCTCCGCCCAGTATTCCCGTGCCTTGGAAATTTCCCCTCGCAGCGCTTCCTTCAGCACATTCGGGATCACGGAAATGCGATCCTTGTCGCCCTTGCCCATACGCACCGTCAGCGTACCACGGCCCACATCCACATCCTGCACCCGCATCCTCACCAACTCGGAAAGCCGCAACCCCGCACCATATTGAAGCAGGGCCGTCGGGTGGATGATTCATTGACGATTGATGATTGGGGATTTTTGATTTTTGATCTGATTCAATCGGCTCCATCGGCAGTTCTCGTGCTACTCACGAAGATGGCGATCAGTTCGTCGCATTCCGCGATTGTCGTGGATACCATCTCATCAGCGACAAGCTGCTTCCGGGAAATGATCTTGAGTCATATCATCGTCTCCCTCAGTTCCTTGAGGGAAATCTTCATCTTATGGATGAAGCCGCGTCTCGATTCCGCACTCCGCACTCCGCGCTTCCCCGTAGTTCGGAGCCGGCGACGTTCCCGACCTGATCAACTGTCCCGCAATGTGGTTTCCCGCCTTGGTTCCGGGCAAGGACTCCGTGACTCCAATAATCGCCACCGCAAAATCAATCAGCCGATCTTCAAGTGCCAGGTCTCATCTTTTCTTCCAATCAAAAATCCAAAATCAACAATCGTCATTCATCAATCCACTCCCAAATTAACACGTCGCCCAAGCACCGTAACACTGCTTCGTCCGCTCCGCCAAACCCCGCCGCGCACCGGACGAATGCACCGCCGCCCGCAGGCGTTCCGGCAAACTCCGGTGATCCGCCCCCGACTCGGAACACGCCTCCAACCAATTCAAATACCACTGGATCGCATCCCCCCATTGTTCCAATTGCCACTTTTCACGCTCGCGGTCCTCCCGGATCACCTCCGACTTCCAAAAAACCTGGGCTGCCACGCGTCCGGCGGACAGCTCGTTGCGCAGCCGGAAGTTCTCGAACCATTCCAGCACCAGCAGAAATCCAGCACGTTCCCGGGCCGACAAGCCCCGGAACTCCGCCAGATCCTTCCTCCAGCACCA
>NZ_JBDSCX010000068.1:0-79121 GCF_039920825.1 Luteolibacter sp.
CAGGTGGGAGATGGATGGGTCAGACACCCACCCAATCAAAACATCTGTTTTAAAAGTACCAGTGCAAAACGCTCTGTTAGACAGCTGGTTGAATCCTTAAAGGCATTGCACTAAAGGGTTAAACTACCTACAAATTCACCATGGTTTTTGCATTTCGGTTTCAAGCGCGGCCCTGCGTTCTGCGGGAATATCGGAGGATTCCAGCCATTGGGCGGCGGCTTCCGGGTCATTGGAGTTCCAACGCCTGAGTAAGACCGGCAATGATTCCTTCCCGCCGTCTTTCATGCTCATGGTCCACTCGCAAGCTTCCGCAAACTGGCCGTCGTTCTGCAGTTGGTTGGCGATGACGGTCGCGCCCGTTTCCCGGATCTCTCCATCCGCCTGCCGGTTCACCCAGTCCACATAGCTCGGGAAATCCTGCTGCACCCAATGGTCGGAAAGCCGGGTGAACGGCTCGGCCTGTAGTTCAGTCCCCGAGAAGGCCGCGTCCATGAGCCTCGCGGGATCCTTGGCCATCAGCGACTCCATGAAATCATCGAAGCCCGGGATATCGAGACTGGAGGTGGAACTGCCGCCGGGGTATTCGATCTTTGCTTCTATTTCCAAGGCATCCGGGCCGATGGAGAAAATCCTTTGGGCGAGCTGGAAGGCTTGCTCGGGATCGGTTGTCACCCTGTCGAGGCCGATGGCGGCGTAGCGCTCCACGGCGGTGCGCGGGATGGTGGTGGCGGCCGCCTGTTCGAGGGCGGCGGCCGGGTCGGTCTTGAGGAGGTTGGCGAACAGGGCGGCTTCCATTTTCAACTTGGTCTCACCGGAGGGCGTCTGCGCGAGAAGGTGCCGCAGATCTTCCGGGTGCTCGGCGGCCATGGTCTGGAGGACGAGGTCCATCGTATCCTTGAAATCGCCGGGATAATCATCCGGATATTTCTTCGCCCATTCGAGGGCGGCCCAGGGATCCTGGCGGGCGAGCGCCTCAAGCGTTTCGAAATTGGGGTCTATGTCGTGTTCCTTGGAGGACTTGAGAGCTTCGAGGGGATTTTCCGCGTCTTGCCGATTCGTCGCGGTTTGGAAGGCGTATTCCCGGAAGCTCTCGGGGATTTCCTTGGAATGCGCCTTCAGCCACTCCGGGTGAAACTCGCCGATTCCCATGGCAACGAGTTCCAGGATTTTGGGCCCTGCGGTGAGGGCGGCGGCGAGCGCGGCTTGCGGATCATGGCAGGTCCACGCCCACCAGGCGTTGTAGTCTTCGATCCCGGCGGCGGCGATGGCAGCCTGCGGATTGATGCGGGTCCAGTTGAGGAAGACGAGTTGGTAAATTTCCTCTGAGTAATCCTCCTTCTCGGAATAACCGCTCCAGAACGCGGCGATGTCGGCCTCGCCGGCGTCCACCAGCCACAGGGCGAGGCGGGTGTAGAGGTGCGCGTCGTCAATAGCGGCGAGGGTTTCCACGGTGTCGGTGGAATGGCGCGGCGGAAATACCCGCACGGCCGGAAGCGGCCCGGCGGCACTCGCGATTTCCCCCGGAGAACGGCCGGCGTCCTGACCGGAAATTTCCCGCCCCCCGGCACCTCGCGAGCCGGAACGCCTGACGGCAAGCCCACTGAACAAGCCCGCCGCGGCGATGAGGATGAGGAGGCGGTGGAAGAGTTTCACAGAATGGGTGTTAGGGAGGCGTGTTTCACTCGAATCCCTCCGGTCAACTTACCCAATGCTCGAGATCCTCCGCGAATTTCCAGCCATCTTTCGTATGATAATAGAGCGAGGATCCCCTGCCGCCGCTCAACGGGCCGCTACCCACGCTCCATTTCACAACCGCCTCATCATCCGATCGCCACTCGACCGAATCGATCTCATAAACATCAACACTTCGCGTCGTCCCCCTCTTCAGAACACCCTGAAAGCGCGATGTTCCATTCGGCATCCTGATCATTTTATCGAAATCGGGAATCACCAGCTGATGGCGCGGTACAAACAAGTCCGCCTTCACTCCTTCAATCGCCAGCATCTTCGTCACGAACTCCTTGGATGGAGACTCGAACACTTTGCCTTTAAGGTCGTATTCCATCGCCACCGTAAAAAGGTCCTTTGGAGGATGGCTCTCCAGCAGGTGTGTGAAAACCGCTTCCTTCAGACTCAACAATAAAGGGTTGATCAATTTCTCCTCGGCACGTCCGACCGCCACGCAAAGGCAGAAGAGGAGAGATGGAATGAGTTTTGTCATTGAAACAAGTGATATGAATCGGCGTCAGGGATAAGACAAGAGGCAAAGCCGGATGAGGAAATCTGTTTCGCGGGGATGGCGGGTCACGGGTGGTGGGGACAGGAATGTTCCCACTCCTCAGGTGAAGAAATCTAGCGGACTTGCCGCTGCGCTGTCGTTCAGTTTCCGGGCTTTTTGGCGAGGGACTTGATCTGCGTCTGGGTGGCGGTGGGGAGGGATTTCAGCCAGTGGTCGGCGGCGACGGGATCGTATTGGGACCAGAGCGACTGGAGGTTCTTCGCAGCCCAGAGCTTGGGCTGGCCTTCGGGCAGGGTCTGGATCCAATCGCCGGCAGCGGTGGGGTCGTTCTGCGCGAGCTTGCCGACGTAGCGGGAGGCGAGCTGGATGTTTTTATTTTCAGGGGTATTGCGCGAGGTGTCTCCCGCTTCCGCCGACGGTGGCGCGGCGGGATCGGAGAGAAGGAAACGAATGGCCTCGGCTTCGAGCGGAGATTTGTCCGAGTAGCCATCGCGGACGAGGTTCTGGGCGATGCTCCGCTTGGTGTCGTCGGGCAATGCGTTGAATTGCTGGGTCAGGGCGGTAATCTTGGTGCTGTCCCACTCCTCGGAGGCGGAAATGTAGGCGTAGGTGGAACCCTCGGTTTTGGGATCAAAGGCGGCGAGACTGGTAAGCCAGTCGGCGGGGTTGTTGATTTTGAAAATATGCTCCGTCTGCTCGCGCGGCGAGGCCATGGCGAGGGCAAACTTGCGGTCTTCCTCGTTGGGGAGCAGGGCGAGCAGGGCGGCGGCTTTTGTCTCATCGCCGTTGAGATTGCTGAAAATGTTGGAAAGGAGGTTCTTGCGGGAATCGTCATCCATTTCCACCTCGGGCAGGAGCTTGAGGGCGACTTCGGGCTGATTGTAGAGTCGATCGAGGGCTTGCGAGCGCATTTGCTTGGCTTGCTCCGCGGTGAATCCGGAGCCTTCGAGATCGGCGGTAATCCACAGGGCGGCGTTTTTTCCACCCATGAAACTGTAGCTATTGGAGGCAATGGCGGCGCGCCACAAAGCGGGAAGGTCGGCGAGGTTAGCGAGAATTTTGGCATGGATGGCGTCACCGCTATCACGGCTATCGCCGGAATCCAGAATGCGGCTGAGGATGGCGATGCCGTCCGGGTGGGACTGAAGTTTTAGGAACTCATCGTCGAGGGAGGTCTTCATTTTCCGGCCGACGAGGATGGACTCGGCCTGGAGTTTCAGTTTCGCGGGCAGGGAATCGAGCGCGGCATCAAGGGCGGCGGGAGACTTGTCCGCCAGCGCGGCGAACAACGAACCGGTGTGGGAGCTGAGGCTGGTGAGGGAGGTGCCGGCGGCGAGCAATTCCTGCATGCGCTGGAGGGCCAGGGCGGGATTCTTGAGGGCGATGGCGCTGAGGGAACGCATCTCGGCGACGTCGTTGGGATGGTTTTTATAGAAATCGAGGACGCGCTGAGGATCGTTTTCCGCCCATCCGGCGAGCATCTCGCTGGCAAGCTGCGGACTGCTCTTGGTGGCCCACGCGAGAAAGCCCTCGGGGTCTTCGTTTTTCCAACGCTCCTCGAAGATCTTGGAAAAAACGGTGAGCTCGGCCCCGCCGCGCAGGTCGAAAAAGCTGCCGTCGATCCACGCGGTAAACTCGGAGATCGGAAGGGTGCTGGCGAGATCGATGGTGGCGCGCATCCGTTCGGCGGGATCGCGCGAGGCGCGGATGGCGGCGAGACGTTGCCCGGCCTCGCCGTCCGGCCCGGCGGCCTTCCTAACATGGCGTTCAGGCCGCTGGCCGCGTTCGCGAACAGCAGCGGCGGAGTCCGTGGATTTCGCGGAGCGGGCGGGAATTCCTGCGAAATTCCAGCCGATGACGGCGGTAACAAGGAAGGCGAGAACGGGAAGGGCTTTCATGAGAAAAGGGGCCGGGGTGTGGGTTTATTGATTCTTCTGCATCCTCGTCCGCAGCTCGGTCTTGCGGACCTCGGGAAGATCGACGTTTTCCAACCAATCGGCAGCGGCAGCGGGATCCTTGCGCTGCCAATTCGACAGCATGTCGCTAAGGCGATAGCTTTGCTCATCATCCTTGATGGTCATGACCCAGTCCGCGGACTCGGCGTAATTCCCCTCCTCCTGGAGCTTATTGATGACGAAACTGACACCTCCTTCACGGGCGGCGGAGTCGGTTTGCTGGTTGACCCAGTTCGTGTAGCCCACGAAGTCGCGCTCGGCCCATTGGCCGGAAATGGTGCTGAACGCGGAGTTGCCATAAGGTCCCGATTTGAGGCCGATGGTCATTTGCAATGCCCTCGCCGGATCCTTGTTGACCAGCGTTTCCACGAACTCAGTGACGCCTGGAATGGTCATGCCCGAGCCCGATCCGCCGTTGGGGTATTCGATCATGGCCATCATTTGCATGGCATCGGGGCAGGCGGCGAAGAGGCTTTTGGCGATCTCGAAAGCTTGCTCGGGATTGGATTTCGCGAGGGTGAGACCGATGGCGGCATAGCGCTCAGCGGCGATGCGCGGGGCGGTGGTAGATTTCGCCTGCTCCATGGCGGCCTCGGGATCGGTCTTGAGGAGGTTGGCGAAAAGGGCGGAATCCATTTGCAGCTTGAGGCTGCCGGAGGGCGTTTGCGCTGCGAGGCGCTCGAGATCCTCCGGGCGCTCGTCGGCCATGGTGCGGACGAGAAATTTCATGGGATCGTCGATACTGTATCCGAAGGCGCTGCGGCTGTTGGGATTTTCCTTCACCCAGTCCAACGCGGCCCACGGGTCCTTGCGGACGAGTGCCTTAAAAGTGCCGGGCGTGATGGAGCGGCCGACTTCTTTGAGGAATTTCATGGCGTCGAGAGGATCCTGGCCGTCGTCCCATTTCGCCATGCCGCGGAGGGCGTTGTCCTGCGCACCCTTGGAGAGTTCCTTGAAATGCTGGCGCAACCAGTCGGGGTGGAACTCGCCGATGCCCCAGGCGACGTGATTGATGTGGTCCGGGGCGTTGGCCGTGGCAAAGGCGAGCGCTCCCTTCGGATCGTGGCAGGCCCACGCCCACCACGCGTGCTGGTCGCTAGAACTCCCGGCGATGGCGGCCTGGGGATCGAGGCGGGTCCAGTTGAGGAAAACGAGATCGGTGATATCGTTGCTGCGCTTGGGTTTCTTCGAGTAGATGCTCCAATACGCGGCGATGTCCGCCGCACTGGCGTCGCCCAACCATAACGCGAGGCGGGCGTAGAGTTCGCTGTCATCGACGAGGGCGAGCGTTTCCAAAGTATCGGTGGAATGGCGCGCGGGAAACGTGATCTGCTTCGGCTTGGCGGCGGTGCGACCGGGCTCATCGACGGATTTCCCCGAAGCATCCGGACGGTATTGCTCGCTGCGGGAAGCGGCGGCGGTGGACTGGGAAACGGAATCGCTGGTGGTCAGCCGTTTGGCGGTAAAGCCGACCAGCGAGCCTGCGACACA
Source organism: Luteolibacter sp. (assembly GCF_039920825.1). Lineage (GTDB taxonomy): Bacteria > Verrucomicrobiota > Verrucomicrobiia > Verrucomicrobiales > Akkermansiaceae > Luteolibacter. Next base: position 5,686 of record NZ_JBDSCX010000068.1, read on the forward strand.
AAGCCCGGCGATGAGAACGGATGGGGATTTTTTCGTCACGATGGATTGTTAGCTAACCGGGTTTCCTACAGGGGAATTCCGGCGGCGACGACCAAAATCCGCAAATCAGACGGCGGGAGCTTACTGCTTATTCGCCTCCAGTTCCGCCACCGTGACGCGGTCGCTTTTCTTCAGGAAAAACAACGCGCCTAAGCCCGCCCAGAAGACATTGCAAGCGAAGCCCGCAAGCGACGCGGCGACCGCGGTTTCCGGTGGCACTCCGGCAAGATCCTTCATCAGAATTTCGAACAACTTCTCACGCACGCCGACGCCCGCGATGGAAACCGGCATGCCGCTGATGGAGTCGATAACCGGCATCGCGGAAACCACCGCGCTGTATCCGGCCGTGCCACCGACGGCGCGCATCCCGCAGTAGTAGGAGGAAAAATACGCGAGCAGCATGACGAATGAAACGGCCAGTCCGGCGACCGCGAACCACCAGTTTTTCCGATAGACGTCATAAAGTTCCGGAACTTTTTTCAAGATCGGAAACCGTGCGAACCGGTCGTTGTTATGAATCCGCCGATGCACCGGCGGCGAGGCACAAACGAAAATCAGCGCCACCATCGCCAAGCCACCACCCAAATAGAACCAAGCGAAATGAATGACTCCGCGACCAAGGATGCTCTGGTTCGCGATAGCGTCGAACCTCGCGACCGAGATGATGAAGAACAACAGCGACAACGAAACCAAACCGGCCAGGTGATCCGCCATCACCGCCATTGCGATGACGAGTTTCTTCCCCGGATGGTCGCGCATCAGCAGGAGGATCCGCGCCGCATCGCCGCCGAGACCGCTAACAGAAGCGAGACTGAACAGACTATCGATCATCGTCAGCTCGACCGCGCGGCCGATTCTAACATCCAGTGACTGCCCCCGCAGGAAAAACCACCAGCGCAGCGCGTGAAGCACGATGGACGTTCCCGCCAACGCCACCCCGCCGGCAAGCCAGCGGTAATCAACGGCACCGGGCCGGGTGAAGATCGAGCGGTCGAACTTCACCTGGGAGAACGCCCACCACAGGCACAGTCCCGTTAGAGCCAGCTTGAGGAGGAATATCAGAAATGCCTTCATGCAAGCCGGTCGGAACGATGCGCCTAAGCGGATTTCTCAATCTCGCGGGCGATCGATTCGACGTTTTCCAGAATGGCTTTGGCCGAGTCCGGGTTGCCGATCTTCAGGCCGAAATGTTTTTCCAGCCCGACGACGAGCTGCAGTGCGTCCACCGAATCGAGTCCGAGCCCGCCACCGCCGAAAATCGGGATCGTGTCGCTGATATCGGACGGAGCCTGTTCGAGCATGAGCTCGTCCACCATCATTTCCTTGATCTTCTGTCGCAGTTCGTCGCCTTGCATGATTGTTAAGTTAGAAAATTCCGCCGTCGATCTTGAGCGCGGCTCCGGTGACATAAGAAGCGTCACTACTTGCTAGAAAATAAACGGCGGCGGCGACTTCCTCCGGTTTCCCGAAGCGGCGCATCGGGATGCCGCGCTTGGCGTTTTTCCGCGCTTCTTCATCCATGTCGCCGAGAGCGTCGGTCTCGATGAATCCCGGAAGCACCGAGTTCACGGTGATACCCGCCCGCGCGACTTCCTTGGCGAGCGTCTGGCCTAACGCAACCACTCCGGCCTTGGCCGCGGCGTAATTGGTCTGGCCTAACGGCGGCAGCACGGCGCTGAGCGACGCGATGTTGATGATCCGCCCGAAGCGCTGCCGCATCATCGGCGTGACCACCGCGCGACAGCCGTGGAAAACCGCGTCGAGATTCGAGGAAATGACCGAGTGCCACGCCTCGTCCGGCATCGCGGCGAGCAGGCAATCGCGGTGCATGCCCGCGTTGTTGACGAGCACGTCGAGGCGGCCGTCGGTTTCCACGATTGTCTCCACCGCCGCCTTCCATGCGTCGGGGTTCGTGACTTCGAGATCGATCACCCGGCAGCGCCCGGGAAACCCGCTGGCGAGGGCCTCCGCGTGCCCGCGATTCGACCGGACCCCGAGCCACAGCCGGGCGTCGGAATCGTGGTCGAGGAAATAGCGGGCGATCCCCAGACCGAGCCCTCCATTTCCACCAGTGACCAAGATCGAACGCACGGCGGCAGCATCACCACCGGATGTAAGGGGGTCAATTTCAATACCCGGGCCCGGTTTTTTTCAAACTTCCCGCTCACCATTCCCGGCATCCGGGTCTTCCAGACCGGACGAGTCCCCCCCGTTCGGGGGCCCCCATTTAGGGGGATACAGATGGGGGAAAATCCAGATTCAAATTTCTATAATAGACTAAAAACCAATCATTTTCATATAATTACAAAATCACCATTGTCGCAAAACTACTCATCTCGGGCGTCTTCATACAGGAAACGCCCGAAAACAGCGCTTAGAATGTATGCACAAACGCAAACGTCCTTTGCGTCCGTACAGAACCCATTGATCCGCTGATCGGCCCTATTTTGACCCGTTGGCGTCCGCACCATCCCAAGTGCGGCACGCTACAAAATTTTGACCCGTCAATTGATCGCCATTTCGCCCGGCGAGCCCATTTGCCTTTCAAATCCAGACCGACTCCGGAGGAAGAATCCTCCAATCCAAATCCCGAAAACAACATTATGAAACCCAAAGGCCAATCCCGCCTCCTCGCCAGCTCCACCGCCCTCATCGTCGCCACTTTCGCGACCTCTTCCGCCTTCGCCGCCAGCGCGACATGGAACGGAACCACCAACGCCACCTGGGCGACGGACACCAACTGGAGTGCCACCCCGGCACCGGGATCGGCCGACACAGCCACTTTCAACAATGCGGGCAATGCCAATACCACTATTGATCTGGGAGCCGGCGTCAGCGTCGGCTCCATCGTTTTCGACACCGCCACTACGGCGGGCTACACCCTCGGCTCCGGCGCTGTGGGCAGCCAGGTCCTCACCCTGAACGGATCCAGCGCGATCACCGTCAATGCAACGGTTGCCGCCAATCAACTGATCAACGCGAACCTGAGCCTCGGTGCCGCAGCAGGGGCCCAGGCCTTCACCTTGGCCAACCTCAAGACCACGATCAACACTCTCACCGTGGCGGGTGCCGTCAGTACCACCCAGACCGGAGTGAAAACCCTTACTGTCAACAGTGCGGGACTTACCAACATTAGCGGAACCGTTTCGGATGGTTCCGGCACGGTTTCCCTGAACAAGACCGGAACCAACCTATTGACCCTTTCCGGCCCGAACAGCTACTCGGGCGGGACCTTGATTACCGGCATCCTGAATGCGGCAAACAGCTCCGCCCTGGGTACGGCTGGAGTCACGGTAAACAACGCAACCGGAAACCAGCTCCAGCTCGCCAACGGAGTCAATGTGGCAAATGCCCTTACCATCAGCGGAGGTGGCATCGCCGCTCAGGGCGTTGTTTACGTGCCGACAGGCAATGCCACCTTCAGCGGAACCGTCAGCGCCGTGGCCACCAGTGCGGGCGGTCATTTCGCCACAGCCGGATATGTCGACAACGCGCTGACCATCGCCGGGAACAACACTATCACCTCTTCCGTTCCGATCAATATTCGCAACGGCGTGGTCATTTACGCAGGAACGCAGAATTACACCGGCGGTACAACGATGAACGGGGCTTCGTTCCTCCAGTTCAAAAAAATCGCATCCATGCCCGCCACCGGTGCGATGACCACCATCGCTGGCGGAACCATCGCTGTGAACGCCGGCGGTGCCGGTGAATTCAACGGTGGAACCGGAGCCGGAACCATTGGCGGCCTGATCGCCGGAACCGGTGGCCAAGGAGCGGCCGTCAACTGGATCGCAGGCACATCCATGGCTGTCGATACCACCAACGCAACCGCCACGGTGACTCAAGCCGGCGCTCTCACTCCTGCGGTCACCGTCGGCCTGATGAAGCTCGGCACCGGGACACTGGAACTGACCGGTGGAGGCACTTACGCCGGCAACGGAATTGGAGGATTCCCCTTCATCGCCCGCCAGGGAACGCTGTTGCTGAACGGCGGCACCCACACGGTTACCGGCGAAGCCGTCGTTGGCGGCCTGTTTGGCAAAGCCAACGGCGTCGCTGGTCTGGACGCCAAACTGCAAGTTGACAGCGGAACTCTAGCGATTTCCACCTATCTTTCGTTGGGTCGCGGCAACGGCATTGGTGCCGTTTCCTCCGATCTGGTCACGAACAACGCGGCCATCGTCACTGCGGCAAACTTCAGCGCCGGCTACAACGGCGGCACTGCCACCAACCTGCCCAAAGGCACGTTCACACTGAACAACACCTCGTCATTCACGATTTCCGGCGCCGGTGTCTTCAACTTCGCCGAGAGCCCCGGATCTAACATGTCGATGACTCTCAATGATTCCGCCCAGGTGATCGCCACCGGCGCGGGAGCCAAGACTGTCGGCAACGCTGGCATTGGCACTGTCATTCTCAACGGTGGCAGCAGCATGAATTTTGGTGGCGTCACCACCATCGGCGGCACCGCAACCGCCATCGGCAGCAGCCTCACACGCAATGGCACTGGAAATCTCACCCTCGGGGGCAACGTCGTGATCGGCAATACTGCCAGCACGGGGACCTTGACCTTGAACAACACCAGCGTCTCCTCCATCGGCGGCATCGCCTACGTCGGCAACACCGGCGGCACCGGCACCCTCAATCTCAACGGATCCGCCTCCCTTACCACTGCAGGAGTCACCAATATCGGCTTCAACACGGGTACAGGCACCCTCACGATGGCCGGCGGGACCTGGAACAACACAAGTGAAGTGCGGGTGGGCGCTTATGATACCGGAAATACCGCGACGCCCAATGGCTCCGGAACATTGACCATCTCGGGCGGAACCGCGAATCTTGGCGCGTTGACCCTCGCAAGGGGCAACGGCAGCCTGAACACGGTTTCGGGGACCGGCACCATCAGCGGCACAGCCATCGTCAATTCCGCAAGTGATGTCACTCTCGGCTTTGCCGGATCTAACAATCTCGGGAAACTCACGGTCAGCGGCGGAACCCTGAACGTCGGAACCATCGTCCCCGCGGCAGCCAAGTGGCTGATGGTTGGCCGATGGGACACCAGCAAGGGGCAGCTCGACATCTCCAGTGGTTCGGTGAACCTCTACAACAGCTCGGCCATCAAGATGAATGCGGACGGCACCGTCGGTGCCAACGTGGTCAACCAGAGCGGCGGGGCAGTGACCTTTTACAGCGATGCCGGAATCACCGTCGGCGGCACCGGCAACCTGGACCTCCAGCGCGCGGGTGCGGCAGCCAGCAACAACACCTACAACCTGAATGGTGGAACGCTCACCGTGCCTCAGGTAGCATCAACAGCCACCACCGGCAGCCGCACGTTTAATTTCAACGGCGGAACGATCAAGCCCACCGCGACCAGCACCACCTTTTTCAATCTCGGAGCCGGAACCACCCGCGCCAACGTGCGCAACGGCGGGGCGAAAATCGACTCCAACGGATTCAATATCACGGTTGCCCAATCGCTCGTCCATAGCGACGTCGGTGGCGACGCTGCCACTGACGGCGGGCTGACCAAGTCCGGCAACGGTATACTCACGCTCAACAGCGCCCACACCTACACCGGCCCGACGGTTGTCAGCGCCGGAACCCTGACACTGGCCAACAGCGGAAGTGTGGATACGAGCAGCAGCATCAGTATCAACGGAAGCAATGCGAAACTGATCCAGACCAGCACGGCTCCCATCGCTTCGCCAGTGACAGTCACCCAGGGATCGGTCGATGGAGTCGGAACGATCAACACCCTCACCGTCGCAAGCGCGATCGGCAACACGATCACCACGGGGAATGGCGGGGCAGGCGTCTCGCAGTTGTCCGTCGGCACGCTGACCTTCCAAGGCGCGGCCACCTTGAACCTTCAGGCTAACGGCACGAACATGGAAAGGTATATCTATACCAATGACCTCGCCACCCCATCTAACGGCACCGTCATCAATGTCACCAACGTCTCGGGAGCGTGGACCAGTGGAACCGACTACCCCCTCATTTATTTCACCAATTACGCCGCGCCCGACGCCACGCATTTCACGCTGGGAAGCATTCCGGGCCTGAACCCCAATCAAACCGCCACCCTGGTCAACAACGGCGTCTCAATCGCCCTCAGCATCACCGGTGAATCGCTGGTCTGGACGGGAAATGTGAACTCGAACTGGACCACTACAGCCATCGGAGGCTCCAAAAACTGGAGTTACCTCGGGAATGGCATCGAATTCTCCACCAACAGCCCGGTGATCTTCGACGATACGGCTTCGAGGTTCTCAGTCAATCTCGCCCAGAATGTCAGCCCCAACACTGTCGTCTTCAACAACACCGATCCTAACGACTACACGATCTCCAGCACCGGAGGCTTTGGCATCATCACTGGTTCGGTCATCAAGAACGGCTCGGGCAAGGTGACCATGACCACCAACAACACCTACACCGGATCCACCGTCATCAACGAGGGCATATTGGAAATCGGCAATGGCGCGACCAATGGATCCATTGCTTCCAGTTCGACAATCACCAACAACAGCAACCTGATCTTCAATCTGGTGGGATCGCCGAACCTTTATGCCAATCCCATCACCGGCACGGGTTCCATCACCAAACAAGGCTCGGGCACCCTCACTCTCTCCGGAGCCAACACATTCACCGGGAATTTCACCCTGGACGCGGGAGTGCTCAACTTCAACAGCGCGGGCGCCCTCGGCACCGGGCCCGGAACCATCATCCTCAACGCCGGCACTCTCGACAACACCAGCGGCGCGGCCATTGCGTCCACTTCCACGAAACCCCAGAACTGGAATGCGGACTTCACCTTCACCGGCACCAACGACCTCGCCCTCGGAACCGGACAAGTGACCCTCGGCGGCGCGGGCACTTCCCGCACCGTCACCGTCAGCGCGGGTACTTTCGGCACGGGTAAGATCGCCTCCACGGGCTACGACCTTGTGAAGGCCGGCCCCGGCGCACTCCGGATCTCCGGCGGCGTTTCAGTGATCAACGGAATTGTCTCGATTCAAGCAGGCACCGTCGGAACATCTGAGGATTTCTACGCCGATGGACTGGCAGGCACCGGCACCTTTGAAAACGGCACAGCCAACTCCAAATGGTCGTTCTGGAACATCACCACCGATCAAACCTCCGGCGGCATCATCCAAAACGGTGGCGGAACGGGACTGCTCGGCCTCATCAAACGGGGAGCGGGCACATGGACGCTCACCAACAATGCCAACAACGCCACCTCCAACCTATCGGTGGACAGCGGCAAACTCGTCCTCGCCAACACCGGTTCCTACGGTTGCACGAACGCGGCGGGTGCCGTCGCCGTGAACACCTCGGTGATCGGATACAACGCGAACGGCGTCCTGGAAATCAATGGCGCAACGGTCAACTACAACAATTCCTCCAATGCTGACAACCTCGCTTACCGCACAACTCTCCTCATCGGAGCGACTATTGGCAACAGCGCCGGAGCGGTCCGCCTGAATTCGGGTTCCTTGACCAGCTTCCGCCAGTTGACTGTGGCGGGTGTCAACGGTTCGTTCGGTGGCTACACACAAACCGGCGGCACGACCAACGTCGGCGGCTTCCTGGCCGTGGGCCTCGGAACCTCCATCGGCGTTCTCAACCAAAGCGGAGGTATCTACAACCAAACGACCTATCCGATCACCCTTGCCGCCAGCACGGGAAGCGCCGCCCTGGTGAACCTGAGTGGCTCGGCGGTGTTCAACGTGAATGGCACCGTTGACAATGGCCTTTGGGTTGGTGAAAACGCCGGTGCCGCCCTCAACGTTTCCGGCAGCGCCGCACTGAATTTCGCAGTCACCAACAACGGACTGCAACTGGCGAGAAACGCGGCCGCTTCCGGCGTCGTCAACCTCCTCGGCGGCAACGTCACGACTCCCAAGGTTTACCGCGGAGCGGGTGCGGGAACACTCAACTTCAACGGCGGAACACTCACCGCCAATGCGGCGAGCACCGCGTTCCTAACGGGATTGACCGAAACCTTCGTCCGCTCGGGTGGAGGCACCATCAACAATGGTGGAAACGCGATCACCATCGGCCAGCCGCTGCTCGCTCCCACCGGCAACGGCGTGAGCGCAACCGGGCTGACGGTTTCCGGCGGCGGTTACATCGATACTCCCCTCGTCCAAATCACAGGTGACGGAACAGGCGCAACCGCCGTGGCAAACATCGATTCCACCGGCAATCTCACAGGCATCACGATGACCAACCGCGGCAACGGCTACATTACCCCGCCAACATTCACCTTGATCGGTGGCGGAGTCGGAAACACCGGTGCCATCGGCGGAACCGCCACTCTGACCGCCACCACCAGCGGCGCGATGACCTTCAGCGGTGCGGCCATCACCACGCTCGCCGGATCGAACACCTACACTGGCAACACGGTGGTCGGCACGGGCACCACGCTGGCGCTCGATCAAACTGCCACCCTGCAGTTCGCCCCCGGAGCGAACGGTGTGAGCAACAAGGTGACAGGCACTGGAACCGCCTTCTTCTACGGCAATTTCAGCATCAACCTCGCCGGAGCCTCGATTGCCAATGGCAACAGTTGGACACTCGTGGATGTCTCAACCAGGACGTTTGACAGCCTCTTATTCAATATCCCAGGCGGCTTCACCCAAGCCTCCGATGTGTGGACCAAGGTCGAGGGCAACAACACCTGGCGCTTCTACGAAACCGGCGTGAACGCGGGCAAGCTCACCTTGGAAGTGGCTACCTCGGGTGGATACACCACCTGGGCCTCCACCAACGCCCCTGTGGGAACCGCCAAGGACGATTATGACAACGACGGAGTGGCCAACGGTGTCGAGTATTTGCTCGGTGGTTTGGCCACCACCAACGACCTTGGCAAGCTGCCCGGGCTTTCCTTGAATGGTGGCGACCTCGTATTCACCTTCGTGCGAAAGCAGGATTCCGAAACGCCGGATACCACCGCGAAAATCGAAGTGGGCACGAGCCTGGCCAGCTGGCCCGCCAGCTACGCGGTTCCTAACAATCCTGTCGCCGCCAATCCAGGCGTCACGGTGGTGGACAATGGCAACGGCACGGACACCATCACCTTGAGGGTGCCGCAAGCACCGGATGCGAAAAAATTCGCCCGCCTGGTAGTGAACGTCGCCCCGTAACCATCCCACTCAACGCCCCGGCCGGACCCGCTCCAGCCGGGGCGTTTTCATTTTCAGTAGGGAAGCCCGGGTTTTCGCTAGATGAAATGCATCAGCCAGCAGCCGGTCGATCTTCCTCTGCGATGTTCGGGGTGTTGGTACAGGACAATGAACTAGCGGTTTGGGATTCATCATGCAATGTTCCCATCGTTCATGAAAACACACTGGCTTGCCCTGGGCGTCCTTATTTCCGCAGTTGGCAGTTCCATAGCCGATGAAGACCCGCCGATGAACCGAGTGCAATTCATCGGCACCCACAATTCCTATCACATCGCACCCTCGCCGAAGGTCCGGCGGATGATTGAAATAGCCGCAAAAGGCGAAGGCGATGCGATCAACCACACGCACCGCCCGCTCACCGAACAACTTGAGAAACTCCACATCCGCCAGATCGAGCTCGACCTCTACGCCGATCCCAAGGGCGGGCTTTACTCGGATCCCCTCGCCGCCCGACTGGCGGGGGAAGTCGAGGCGAACCCCGATCCCGCGTGGAAGGAGCCGGGGCTGAAGATCCTGCACAGTCCTGATTTCGATTTCCGCACCACCGTGCCGACGCTGCGGAAGGCGCTTCAGGAACTGAACGCTTGGTCCAAGGCACATCCAAAACACGAGCCGGTGATGGTTCTGCTAGAACTCAAGGAGGATTCATTTTCACCGCGGATTCACCCGCTGCCGTTTGATGACACCCAGCTCACATCGCTCGAAGCGGAAATCCGCGCGGAGATGCCCGCCGACCGCATCCTCACGCCGGACAAGGTTCGCGGCGACTCACCGAGTTTGCGGGACGCGGTGACCACCCGTGGCTGGCCGAGCCTTTCAGCGGCTGCCGGGAAATTCCTGTTCGCCCTCGACAATGAAGGCGCGGTCCGCGACCGCTACCTCGCGCTCAGTCCTAACAAAGACCTGCGGGAACGCCTCCTCTTTGTCAGCGTCCCGCCCGACCACCCCGCCGCCGCCTTCATGAAACGCAACGATCCGGTCGGCAGCTACGACGAAATCCGCAAGCTCGTGGCCGCCGGATTCATGGTCCGCACCCGCGCCGATGCCGACTTGAAGGAAGTCCGCGCCAAGGACCTCAGCCGTTTCAAAAAAGCCGTGGAGAGCGGCGCACAGTGGATCAGCACAGACGCGCCCGAGGAACTCCCGGATTTCCCCGGCTATCGCGTCGGCTGGGAAAACGGGCGGGTCTGGAAACCCACAAGCCCACCCTAATTTAATGGTTCGTTCCCCGGCTTCCACTTGATGTTGCACCCGCTACTTGGATAAGGCCGGGCAAGAGGTTCCTCGCCGCCAAGCATGCGCCTAACTGCTTCCCGCAGGTCACCGGCGTGGGGTTCGAGTCCGCTCCGCGGACGGGAGTCGTCGAACTGGCCCGCGTAAAAGAGCAGCCCGTTGTCGTCGAACAGGAAAAAATCCGGCGTGCACACCGCGCCGTGGGCCTTGGCAATCTCCTGCGACTCATCCAACAGGTAGGGAAACTCCCAACGATGGGCGTCACTGAAACCCTTCATCAGCTCCGGACTGTCCTGCGGATATCTCCCGAGATCGTTCGAGTTGATCGCCACCGTGTTGACCCCTTGCTCCGCGATTTCGCGGGCGAAATCACCGAGCGCATCGGCTAGATGGACCACGAACGGACAATGGTTGCAGGCGAAGACCACCAACAATCCACGCGGACCGGAGATCGCGTCACGCGGAAACATATTGCCGTCGGCATCGGGCAAGGAGAAGTCGGGCGCCGAGTCGCCCGGACTCATTTGAAAGGATGACAGGGTTTCAGACATGGGAGCACTCTACCACAATTCCCGAAGGGGCAAAACGGTTTTCCGCCTTTGACGGGTGACAATTCCACTGCGAGCATCCGCCGCGATGTCAGACGGACTTTCACCGGCGGAACTTCTCCGCTATTCCCGCCATTTGCTCATTCCCGCCGTCGGCGAGGCGGGGCAACTGCGGTTGAAAAACGCGTCCGTCCTGCTCATCGGCACCGGCGCGCTGGGCTCTCCCGCCGCGCTCTATCTTGCCGCCGCCGGAGTCGGCCGGCTCGGACTGGTCGATGCCGATGTGGTCGATGCGTCCAACCTCCAGCGCCAGATCCTCCACGGCGAATCATGGATCGGGAAACCGAAACTCGAAAGCGCCGCCGCCCGGCTGCGCGAGGTGAATCCGCACATCACGGTGGAACTTCACCCGGTTAGATTTACACCGGATAACGCTGCGGAGATCGCTTCATCCTACGATATCCTAGTCGATGGCTCGGACAATTTCCCCACCCGCTTCCTCACCAATGACACCGCGTTTTTCCAGAAAAAGCCGCTCGTCTATGGCGCGATCCACCGCTTCGAAGGCCAGGCCGGCGTTTTCGCCCCGCACCTCGGCGGACCTTGTTACCGCTGCCTGCTTCCCAACATGCCACCGCCGGGCAGCGTGCCGTCCTGCCACGAGGCCGGGGTGTTAGGGGTGCTGCCGGGCATCATCGGCTCGCTCCAGGCGATGGAAACCCTCAAGCTGATCCTCGGCATCGGCACCGTGCCGCTGGGCAAACTCACTTGTTATGACGGGCTCAACAGCGCGTTCCGAACCCTCAAGTTGAACCGCGATCCGAAGTGCCGCCTGTGCGGAGACTCCCCGGAAATCACCGGCGTTTCAAATGCCGAAACCACTGCTTCCGCCTCCTGCGCCTTTACTCCCGAACACATGGAATCCATCACCACCAGCGAACTCCGCACCCAGCTCCAAGGCCCATTCGACGGCCTGCTCATCGACGTCCGTGAACCGGACGAATACGCCGTCGCCCACATCGAAGGCTCGCGGCTGATCCCGTTGAAAACCCTGCCCGAGCAGTTGGACAGCCTGCCGAAAGACCGCGAGATCCTCGTCCATTGCAAGGCCGGTGGCCGCTCGGCCAAGGCAGTGCAAATGCTGCTAGACCATGGCTTCACCCGAGTCAAAAACGTCACCGGCGGCATGGACGCCTGGCTTGCGGAAAACCAGCTCGGCTGATTCACCATCCGCGGTGATCGTGATGCCGGGCGTTTCCCTGAAATGACCGATTTCGCGGCAGGTGATCTTCGTCGCCGTGAAATCGCTCATCGTATTTTCAAGATCCTCCGGCGCGATCGCTAACAAAAACCCGAAACTTGGAAACGAGACGAGCCATTTCTCGATTTCCACATCCATCGGGCACGGCAGATTTTCAAGATCAAGGACGGCGCCGACCGCCGAGCATTGGCAAAGCATCGCCAGCGTGCCGATGATGCCGCCGTTGCTGATGTCCTTACCCGCGCGGCAGAGTCCTTTTTCCGCCAGCGAGGGCAGCAATTCCAAATCCGCTCTCAACCGCTCCGGCGAGGTGATGGTGCTGGCATTCCAAAATGGTTTGTCGCCGCGGTAGCCGCCGTGCATGTCGATGGCGATGACGAGGAGGTCGCCCGGCTTTGCATCGAAGCTCGTGATCAACCGATCGCCGGCATGACCGAGCACCGCCGCACCGAGCATGGCTTTTCCGGAAACCGTCCGCGTCGTGTGGCCGCCGACGATTGGCACGGAGTAGGCCAGAGCCGCCGCTTGCATTCCCTGCCAGATCTCGGCGGAAATCTGTTCGGTGGGCGTCCATAGGATATCCGTGACGGCGACGGGACGTCCGCCCATCGCGGCGACATCGGACAGATTGACCATCACCGCCGAGTAGCCGGCGAACCATGGATCGTCTTCAACAAATGATCCCAACATGCCTTCGGCGGCAAAAAGCAGATGTCCGGTGCCCGATGGATTGGCAATCGCCGCGCAGTCGTCACCCAGCCTGATCTTGCCGGAGACTTCCAACGCATGTCCGAAAGCCTGCTGGATATTGGCTTTCTCGGCCACCGCAGGGTGACCTGAGAGATATTCAGCCAGCGAGGCGAGGTCTGTCATCAGGCATTCACTGATAGATCAACTCATGCCAATTATGTGAAAAAATGATCCCAATCAGGTTATTTTCAGGCGACCCGTGATGAGGCGTGGTAATAGCTGAGATCCGCACGCATTTTCACATGTTGAATTCCATGAAGAGATATCTCTTCGAGTGCTTCCCAATGAAGACGTTGGAAAAACCGGGCGTTCTGATGTTGCACGGTGGCGAGGAATTCATGGCAGCCCAGCGCGTTCGCCGTGGACACCGCTTTATAGATCAATCCGGCACCGAGTGCTCCCAGTCCGTGATAGCAAGGTTGTAGATTTCTCACCGCCACCCCCGGACTGAAATGACGGATCCGTCGGAAATCCATCGCGACTCCCAGCCGGGAACCATACCACAGTCCCGGCTTCCGCTCGTCAATCCGGACAACGCCCGCCACGGCATCCTCCATGCCGGCGATGAGTGTTTTGCAAACAATGGGGATCATCGACTCGTCAAACAGGTCACGATCATCGCCGGCAAAGATCCCCTGCTCCTCGCAAAAGATGTCGCGGCGGACCGAGAAGAATCCATCGAGGTCCTCGGCTGATTTCGCGATCTTAAACACGAAATCATGCGGACTGTAGGTGGGGAATTTTTCGAGGATCATGGCGGTAGGAGTGAAGCGAAACGCCGAGGCGCAGAGGTCGCTGAGAGAATCGCAGAGAAAAGAGAAGCCATTTGATAACTCCCCGTTTCTCCCGGCTGCCTCTGCGCCTCCGCGTTTTGCTTCATAGGTTCATGGTTCGCAATGGGCGGTTTGGGGAATGCTCGCTTCGATTTTCGCAGCGATGTAATCCGCATCTTCGGCGATGCCGGAAAACCGTGCGGAGCCCCAGGTGTGGAGCCAGGGCAGCCCGAGAAAGTAGAGCCCCGGCAGCTCGGTGACACCGCGATCCGTTTCCGGAAATCCGCGCATGTTCATGACCGGCAGTTTGATGAATTTGAAATCCGGAAGAAATCCGATGCACCAGATGATGCTGGTGATGTTGTTTTCCGTGAAGTTCAGCTCGGTCGGCTCGCTTTCTGGACGCCAAACCGGAGTATAGTGTGGTTCCTCGGGAGCATCGATTTGATTCTCGGAGATATAGTCATCAATCCGCTGGCAGATTCCATTGTAGGATCGATCCGCGCTGTCGAGCTTGGCGGCGACATCCTGCCGGACGGTGAATTTTTCGAAGTCAATGTCCTCGACGAATCCATAGAGTTTCACGCCTTCGAGAGCGAACTTGCGGAGATCGATTTCATGACCTCCATCACGACCTGTGAGATAATGATTCGTGCCGGAAACCGCTTTCGCTTGATCGGGATGTTCGGCGAAAGTGGTTTTATAGTATCCCATTTCCTCCAGCCAGGTGACCGCGTCTTTTCCACGATAGCGCCGTGGCGAACGCGGGGCGTTGCCAAGGCAGAGATGGACTTTGCGGCCTTCGAGATGGAGATCCTCCATGATCTGCACGCCGGATTGGCCGGAGCCGACGATGAGTGTTTCGCCTTCGGGAATCTGCAAGGGACGTTTGTAATCGACTGAATGGATCTGTTTGATCGAGTCCGGAACCCTATCAGCTCCGACCGGCACAAACGGCGTATGGAATCCGCCGATGGCGACGATCACATCATCGCAGAACCAGGAGCCTTGATTGGTCGTGATATGGAAATAACCCTCGCGCTTGGTAACGGAAGTCACGGTGACACCTTCCAGGATCGGAGGTCGGAATTTTTTCGCGTAGCGTTCGATGTAGCTGACGATTTCATCCTTCACCATGAAACCCTCGGGATCATCGCCGTCGTAGGGATGGCCGGGCAGGCGGCATTGGTGGTTTGGCGTGACGAGGCAGAAGGTGTCCCATCGCTCCGACCGCCACGAATGGGCGATGCGGTTTTTCTCGAGAATGACGTGATCGTCCACCCCGCGCTGACGGAGGCAATAGCTCGCCGAGAGTCCGGCTTGCCCGCCGCCGATGATGACCACGGAAATGTATTGAGGATCGGTAAAAGGCATGACGACGGGATTTCTAACTGACGTGGGAGATCAGCACCGGAGTGTCCGGCGGCAGGGCACCGGCCCAGCGCTCGATTTCCGAGAGCGAGGAATAGGCCGAGGTGCAGGAGAATCCGAATCGCTCGCGGACACGGTCGGACGCCTCGGTGAGGGCGATCCGGGACAAGCGGATGAACTCATCCGCAGGGAGTTGCTGGCCCGTCTTGAAGTATTTCCTCACGACGGTGGATGGCGAGTAACATGGCTGGAAACTGCCGTCCGGCAGTTCGGCGGTGAATGTGACTTCAGGCATTGGAACAGGTGGTTTGGGTTGGATTTTCGAACGAGGAAAGAGAACTGCAGGCTCCGCATTTCGCGCAGCCAGCCTTCACTGTATCAGAAGTCATGCCAGCTTCGGTGAGCATTGCGCCGAGCGGAGAGAGCACGGCTTTCATGAACTCCGCGGTCGGCGGAGCGTGGCCGGCGAGCGGCGTGCCGGTGACCGGGACGAACGGCACGACGAAAGGATATACGCCGAGCGAAATGAGCTGGCGGCAGCCCTCGAGCAATCCGTCCACCGTGTCGCCGAGTCCCGCGAGCAGATACGTGCTGACTTGGCCGCGACCGAAGACTTTCACGGCGGCGGAAAATGCTTCCATGTAGTAGGACATCGGCACCTCGGCTTTTCCCGGCATGATTTTGTGGCGGACGGTTTCATCCCACGCTTCGAGATGCATGCCGAGAGAATCGACGCCGTTGGCACGGAGTTTCACAAACCAGTGGAAATCATCCGGCGGCTCACACTGCGCCTGGATGGGCAGGTTCGTCGCCAGCTTGATGGCGTAGGCGGCGGCGGCGAGCACGGCGGCCCCGCGGTCGGAAGTCGGCGGGGTGCCGGTGGTCATGACGACGTTGTCGATGCCGTCGAGACGCTTCGCCGCAGCAGCGACTTCGGCGAGCTGCGCGGGGGACTTCTCCTTGATTGTGCGGCCCGCCTTGAGCGACTCACCGATAGCGCAAAACTGGCAACGCGTGCTGGAATTTCCATAGCGGATACACGTTTGCAGCAAGGTGGTGGCGAGCACACGCTGCGAATGAAGCTGCGCGATTTTCCAATACGGCACGCCGTCCGCCGTGGTCATTCCGTAGAATTTCGGCTCGGGTGGAAACTGGACACTCAGGATTTGCTCATCGCCCTGATAGAGTGACGCGACGCCCGCCGCATTCACAGGTCCGACCAAAAACGGTGACGAAGCCGCGCCACGCGTGTGGATCGGCACCATGATCGTGGTGCCTAACACCGTGACTGCCTTGTGATCGGTCGGCCCCGCGCCACCGCTGCGCGAGGGCGCGGTGGAAGGCGCATCGCCGATGCGGAGTCCGGCGGACTGGAGCTCAGCGAGCAACCATTGCTTCTTCGAGGAGAGGGCGGATGGGAAGTCGAGTGTCTGCATTGGCGTTGGTTTCTTCTGAAATTTCCGTGAGGGCGGGACGCGGCGTTTTATCCACGCGGAGTTCGAACAAATCGGGTCGGCTGTAGTGGCCGACGGAATCCATCATCCGCTTGCGCTTGGTGATGAGGTCGAAGTCGAGATCGGCGATCGCCATTCCCTCGCCTTCCGTGACCGGTTCGCAAAGGTGCGAGCCATCCGGCGCGATGATTGCTGAAAAGCAACCGCCGCGCAGGGCCTTCTGTTTCTGCGGATCCGGCGTGATGTCCACGATCTGCTCATCGGTGAGCCAGCCGGTGGAATTCACGACGAAACATCCCGCCTCCAGCGCATGATGGCGGATGGTGACTTCGATTTGATCGGCGAAAATCTGCCCGACCATCGAGCCGGGAAATTGCGCGCAATGGATCTCCTCGCGGTCGGCCATCAAGGTGTATCTAGCAAGTGGATTGTAGTGCTCCCAACAGGCCAGCGCGCCGATTCTTCCCACGGCGGAATCCACGGCACGCAGGCCGGAGCCGTCGCCCTGGCCCCAGACCATCCGCTCGTGAAACGTCGGGGTGATTTTCCGGCGTTTCAAAAGCAGATCACCCGTGGAATCATAGACGAGCTGCGTGTTATAAAGCGATCCGCCGTCCAGCTCGTTCACGCCCACCACGAGCACCATGCGGTGGCTCGCGGCGGCGCGGGAGAGTCGTTGGGCCAGCGGACCGGGAACTTCCACAGCCTCGCGATACAGTTTCTGATGCGCTTTTCCCGTGGCGAACGGCGGTTCGACGAAGGAAAAGTAGGGATAATACGGCACGAAGGTCTCCGGGAAAACGGCCAACTTCACGCCCGCATCCGCGGCTTCAGTGATGGCCCGGACCATACGGTCGATGGTGCCGTCCGCGCCGTTGAGGTCGGGGGCGATCTGGATGGCCGCTGCTCGGATTTTTTTCATGAGATAGTTTTGTTAGACAGTCCAGGAGTCCATGATCACCGCGTTGCACTTCTTGTGCAGAAGGATGCAGTCGAGGACGTCGAGCGGATTGATCGGGATGATGCCGGGGATGAACGCCTTTTCGGTTTGCCCATAGAGCGCTTGGGTGGAAAAACGGCAGGCATAGACCTTGCCGCCCTCTTCCATGAATTTCGCGAGCCGCTGGTTCACAAAGAGATGGCCGGGAAACGCCTCGTCGCCGAGCGTCGGGAAACCGCGCTGGAAGCCCATCGTCACGCCCGGTCCGTAGAGCAGGATCGATGTTTCATAGCCCTTCCGCAGCAGGCGCGTCGCGGACAGTGTGTTCACGATCGAGATCGATCCCTCGAAGGCGACGGTGTGGAAAGTGACGAGCGCTTTCTCGCCCGGCTCGGCCTTGAAGTCTTCGAAAACCTTCTCTTCGTAATCGACGAGAAAGTCTCCGTCCTTGTGCATTTCTTTATCAACTTTTGGCATGTTCGTGGTGGTTTAGGAGTTGTGGTCCGGACGCCGGACTGGGATCGATAGAGCACCGGGCGGGCCAGCCGCTTTCCGCAGGGTGAAATCGCAGCGCGTATTTCATGCACATCGTTGCGCACGGAATCTGCTTGGAGAAATGGCATGAACGCGCGGGTCACCATGTCGGCGTTGGCGAAAGCGCTCGGCCTCTCCGAATCCACCATTTCCCGCGCCCTCAAAGGCGATCCGCGCATCGGCAAGGACACCCGCGACCGCGTCAACCAGCTCGCCGCCGAACTCGGCTATCGGCCGAACCCGCTCGTCAGCGCGCTCATGTCCGTTAGAAAAAAGGGCGGCAGCGGCGAGGTCGGTACGGTCGCCCTCGTCACCGACTACCATGGCGAAGGCGGGTGGAGATCCAAGGACGTCTGCCTCTGGGAATACGCCGGCATCTGCCGCCGTGCCGACGAACTCGGCTACCGGGTCGAAGAATTTCCCATGAGCGATTTCCACTACGACGCCGCGAAATTGGAAAAAGCCCTGCTCACCCGCGGCATCCGCGGTGTTTTGTTAGGATTCTCCCGCGACCGCACCGAACGCGCCGGACTCTCTATCAATCAATTCACCGTCGCCGGACTGAGCACCTATTTCCGCGAGGTGCCGGTGGACCGCGCGAACTTCCACGGCTTCTTCAACGTCCAGCTCGCCCTCGGCGAACTGCGTGCCGCCGGCTACAAACGCACCGGTCTCGTCGTCCCCGAGTTCAACAACCGTATTTCCGGCTACCTCTGGTCAGGCGGCGCGCTGGACTGGCAAACCCGCCAGGCGGAATCGGACCGCTGCACGCCCTTCATCCCGCACGCTGGCGACGAGGAAAAAGACTTCGCAAAATGGGTCAAACGCGAAAACCCCGATTCATTGTTAGTCTACAAATTCCCCGTGAAAAGCTGGCTCTCCAAATCCGGCCTCCGCGTCCCCGAAGACATCGCCCTCGCCTACCTCTATCGTACCGAGGACGAAATGAAAACCTGGCCCGGTATCCACGGCAACCTCCAGGCCGTCGGAGCCGCCGCCTTCGACCTCGTCGTCGAAGGCCTCCACACCCACCGGCTCGGTGCCCCTGCGGATCCGAAGGAAGTGCTGATCAAAGGCATCTGGAAGGCGACACCATGATGGATCAATTCCCGTCAGGTTTCGTTAGATCCTTCAACGGACTGGCAGCATAGGCGAAAGTGGAAACTGAATCCGGCTTCGATGGGTCAAACGGTTTCACGTCATCCGCCAACATCGCGGCGAGCGGCAGTTTGTCCTTCCGGATTCCCTCCACCACACACTTCGCGATCTCGTAGCTGCCGAAATTGTTGTGGTGCGTGCCATCTTGAAACGCGGCGTTCAGATCCTTGCCGAGCCCGACATAGAGCTGGCGGCTCATCGCGTGCAGGTCGATCAAAGCGGCCTTCTCCTTTTCCGCCACGCGCTTCATCGCATCCGGATAGCCGCCGAGTGTGTCCTTCTCCACACCGCCCTTGCGCTCCATCGAAGTGACCAGCACCGGAGTGGCATCCTTCTGCTGGATTTCGCGAACGACTTTCCCGAGATTCTCCTCGTACTTCTGCAACGCGTCCGGTGCCTTGCTCTTCATGTCATTGTGGCCGAACTGGATGAAAACGTAGTCCCCCTTTTTCATCTCCGCCTCCACCTTCGCCACCCGGCGGGCGGAAAGCGAACTGCCTAACGACTCGCCGGATTCCGCGTTGTTGGAGATGGCGACACCGGATTTGAAAAACCGCGTGAACATCTGTCCCCAGGAGTTCCACGGTTCGTAGGGTTGGTCCGTCACCGTGGAGTCACCCAGCAGATAGACCGTGGTGGCGTTGGGCGCGGGTGTGATTTCAACAGCTGCCACACATGGATGTGGGCCGTTGAATTCGAGGGTGAGCTTGTTGTCCCAGTGAAGATAAGGTTTCTCGCGATCCTTCAGTCCGACGCGTCCTCCGGGATAATCCGGCTGGCGGATGTTTACGGTGAATTTCCTACTCACCTGCTCCTTGTCCCCAGTCACCACGTTTTCCAACATCAACCGCCGCGACTCCGCCTTGACCGTGGTGTCCGACTTGCCCGCCGGATCGCCTAGCAGAACCGTGACCTCATAATTTCCCTGCCGCAGTGCCACGGAGAAATAGAAACCGCCCTCGCCCGTGACAAAATCTCCCTTCACCGCGTTGCTTCCGCGGCTTTCCGCCTTCACGGGGAAGCCCAGATCGAAGCCGTATCCTTTTTCGGAAGTGTAAACATCCTCCGAAGTCACTGCCGTGAAACCCGGACTGGTTTCCGCCGTGCCGAAATCGAATTTCATCGGCTTGGACGTCTCGGCTTGCGCCAACCCCGAAAGGAGAAAAGGGATCAGCAGGGCTTGAGGAGTTTTCACAAGCGGACGATGACAGCATTCCGACAGATTCCAACATCCCCCGTTTGGAGCAGACAACGCGAGGGCGTCAGCCCGTAGGGTCGTCCGAGCCGGACGAAGTCAACGCTGCGGCGCATCCAATCACCTCTGCAAGGGACACGGACTCCTGTTCGAACGAGCCCTTGGTGCCGGCGTGTGACATCTTCCGCAGCTCGGCATGCACATCCGCCATCAACGGTGTGGCGAGAAGTCGGTCGATTGTTTTCCGCTCGTCCGCCGTCAGCGGAAGCCCCGCATCATCCGGACGGAACTTCATACACAGCGGCCGGAATGCGAACCCGGTTTTTTCCCGCAGATCGCGCAAGATATCGAAGCCTGCCGGATCGCTGTCGCCGAAATGCAGGCAATCCAAATCCGGGCGGAGCATTCCAAACAAACGCCGGACCGCTGAACCCGGGAAGCTGGTGTGAACGAGCAGCCATCCATGATTCCGTTTCGCCAGTTCGAGGAACACCTCCTCGTTTTCAACCGTTAGGCAAAGCATCGCATCGGTGGTCACCTCATCGGCCTGAGCCAGGTTGATCTCGGAAATACGGCACGGCCCCGGTAGCAATCCGAAGTCCACCCGTTCGTTTCCGAATTTCAAAACCAACGGACCGTGAAACGTCAGTGCCCTGGGTTTCTTCAAAATCCCACAGTCCTCCAAAGCGCACACGTCATCACCGCGGATCGCCTGGAGCGCGGAAATCAACCTGCTCTCCAGTTTTTCCAAGCGTTTCGAATCACCGCAGATCACGCTGCTGGCGAATCGGATGAGCGACTCATCCTGCCAATGGATCACACCTAGCAGCGCCTTGAGAAACTCTTCATTTCCAGCAGGATCATCGCGCCTGAATGGTTGCACGCTGCCTTGGATGACAGCTTTGTCCTCCAGTGATTCGCACCAGGCCCGCCACGGTTGCCGCCAGCTTTCCGGCACCGGCTGATCCGACATCGCTTTGAAAAACGACGCCAGTTCCGATCTTTGGCCGCTTGGCGGACTTTCACGCAATCGTTGGAAAAGCCACGACTCGCCGCCCTCCTTGGACAGACGAACGCGCTGATAGATTCCGGATCTTGCGGCGCGGTCGAGTGAAAGCAGATTCCCTGATTCCAGCTCCGCCCGTTTCAGATCGTCCTCGGCCTTCTCGCGGTCGTCGCCATCGTGGCAATCCGCGTGACGCAGCAATTGCTCGTAATCACAGATAAAATCCCGGGCACCGCCATGGCTGCCGGCGGCGGACTTTCGATAGAAATCCGCCAACACCCGCAAAATTCTTGGAACGTCATGAGGCATGGTCGTCCATCCATTTCCTGCCTTCCGGTGTGTCACGGAACAATACCGACGGCACATTGCGCACACCCACGCGCGAGCCCCGGCGCTCCTCTTTCCGCGTGATGACGATCAGCTCGTCGCACTGACTGAAGGCGTAGGGAATGTTGCCGCTCGACATCGAGAACATGCCTTGCAAATCAAGTTCCGCCATCGCTTGCAAACAGTTCTGAATGCGTTCGCCGGAGAGTTTGGAAAACGCCTCGTCGATGGGAACCAGCGCCAGAGACGGTTCTTTGCGACGCGTTTCATGGCGGTTGTAGGCGTGCAGATAGCTGGCG
This sequence comes from Luteolibacter sp., assembly GCF_039920825.1. Classification (GTDB taxonomy): domain Bacteria; phylum Verrucomicrobiota; class Verrucomicrobiia; order Verrucomicrobiales; family Akkermansiaceae; genus Luteolibacter. The sequence goes on from NZ_JBDSCX010000068.1 coordinate 27,765, forward strand.
AGGATGGCGACGAAATACGGACTCTGGTTTTCACCGCCGCTCATCTTGCCGCTTTGTTTGTCCACACTTACCGGCTTGCCGTCGGGATCGCGGATATCGGTGACGAGCAGGTCGTAATCGAAATACTGGCGGTAGTCCAACAGCCGCGCGGCGTCCGGGCTGTTCGCGTTCTTTACCAATGTCGTTAGGAATGTTTTCAGCGCTTCCTTGAGATCTTCGCCCATGCTGGCGAAGAATAGCTCATCCTCGTGGTGCAGCGCGTTCAGGTCGATCAACTCCCGATAGATCCGGAATTCCGGGTTCAGCTTGCGGTCGATCTTGTAGCGGTCGTGACCGATGGGGCGCTTGAGCTGGTGATTGAGCAGCGAGATGATGTTCTCCACGTTCTTGATCGCCTGCTGCATCCGGCTGAGCACCTGCGTGCGGAAGAGCGATTCCCAGCGCTTCCGCTCGGTCGCGGATTTTTTTTCATACTCCGGAATGTTAGCGTCTTCGATGAGACCGAGCACGCGTTCGTAAGGCTGCGTGTCGCGGCCGTCGTCCGGCAGATCGTCGAACTTCGGTTGGAAGGTCTTTTTGAAATCCAGCATCGCAACCTTGAGATCGCCGATCGTGTTTGCGGCCAGAATCTCCGCTGCTGCTGCGGCTTTGGTAAATTCACGGGCGCGGACATCAAGCGCCGGAGTGTATTCGGCGGCCTCCTGTTTCCATGAACGGTAGCGCTCAAGATGGGCGCTGATGTCAATGCGGAGCTTCGCTCGTGAGAAATCGTCCTCGCGGCCCGAAGCTTCCTTTTGGCGCGATTCCAACATCTTCTCCGCCTGCTCGATGTCCTTGTGGCCGCCTTTGCGGAGGATTGCGTTTTTCTCGCGATCCCACGCGGCGAGCTGCTCCTTGAATTCCTCGATGCGCCCTTCCAGAGTGGCGATCTCGTCGGTGGCGATGGCATTGAGCTGGGACATGAGGTCCTCGTGCTCCGATTGTTTGTTAGGAAGTTCTTCCACCCGCACCAGTTCCCGGGAAATGTCCGAATGATCGGGAATCTCCTGCTGCCGTGCGGCGATGAGCCGTTCGATTTCACGCTCGATTGGCTCAAGCCGGCGCAGCGCGGCATCGATCTCGCCAAGTCGCGCGAGCTTGATTTCGAGCTGACGCTTCAACCCTCCCTCGCCGATGAACGGCTGGCCGTCGTAAGGCTGCGGACGCGTGATGACGGAGCCTCGCTTGTGCAGGCCATCCGGCAGAATGGCGGAATCATGGCGGGAAAAATCCGCAGGTGTGGAAACCCGGATGGTTTCGCCGAACAGCGAATCGACATATCCCTGCGCCGTCTCGTCACTGCAGCGGATGACTTCGGCGAGCGAGTTTTTCAATCTGCGGGATTTGCTAGCAGCGGGGATCTTTCCTGAATCAATCACACGCTGTGGTCCGGCTTTCAGCAGATCCGCGGCGGGCAAACGCGAGAGGATGTCGAGCGCCTGCGCGTGATGGCCGGAAGCAACAAGCACGGCGAATTTCTCTTCGAACGCGACTTCAGCCGCCGCACGCCACGCTTCATCCTCCACTTCGCAAAGCTCGCGCAACGCACGTGGCGGCACTTCGCCCGGCAGCGTGGGGAGGTTTTCGCGTAGCGCGGCGAGCAGCGGCTGCGGAACGGGTGGGAGGCCGCGTTTGAGAGCATCGATTTGCGAATCGAGATCGGATTTTTCCGAACGCAGGCGCCGGAGTTCCTCGGCATCGTTGCGGAAACGATCGCGAAGTTGTTTGCAAAGCTGATCAGCCGCTGTGGCGAGGAACGCGAGGCTGTTGGAGGTCTCGGAACGTTCGCAGGAGTCGAGAAAACGCAATGATTCGTCCATGCGGGAAACATCGACGAACGGATGCACCGGCGCTTTCCCCACATCCTGCATCCACTTGCGCGCGGCCTTCAGTCGATGAGCGAGGCCGCCGTCGATCTTGCTGGCGAGCGCGCGGAGCCGTTCGATCTCGATCTCCAGCTTGCGGATGCGGTCGGCCAGATCCTTATAAAGCCGGCCTTCGGTGGATTCGTTGAGCAGGGCGATGGAACGCTCGCGCTGCCGCTGCGTCTCAGTGCTGAGAGATGTTAGTTCGGCGAGCCGGGCCTCGTCCTCCGCGAAATCCTCGCGCAGTTTCGTCAGGCGGCTTTCCATTGATGCCACGTCCGCCGCCGCGTGTTCCCACGCGTGCTCGGCCGCGAGATAGGTCGCAACGTCGCGGTCGCGCTCGGCTTCCTTGAGCGTTTTGGATAGCCCGCGGATACGCAGCAATTGATCCAACTGGGATCTCAGTTCGCGCAGCTCCCGCTCGTAGGATTCGAAGTTTCGGAAGCTTGATGTCACATCCTCCACCGGCACGGATTCGGCGGGCAGCACGAACTGACGGCAGAAGTCATCGAAGCTCTTGAGGTTTGTGAACGACATCGCGCTCGGCAGCAACCGCTCCAGCACGTCCTTGTTAAAATTGAGATGGCTCGGGTTCGCCATGTCGCGCAGATACTCGCGCGAGGTGGTGAAGAGCCGTCCGCCCTTCGAATCGATCAGACTCTTGAAGTCGGCGAGCGTGCGCGTCCGTTGTTTTCCATCCTCCGGAGAAATTGCTAGAAAATCCTCACGCTCCAGTGAAGCCGGACAATAGAATGGCGTCGTGAACCCGTCGTTTTCCGACGTGTTGCGGAACTCGAAACGCAGTCCCCAGGTTTCCTTCCGCTTCCCATCCGGCCAGGTGAACTCGGCGGCGATGTAAGTGGTCACGCCCTTGTCGTGGAAATACTGCGGTTGGCCGTTTTCCTCGCGCTTCGTATCCAGCAGGCAATACCCCTTGATCGTCCGGTCGCTTTTCGATCCCGTGGCGCTGCGGTTGAAATGATGCCGCGCGCGCTCCGGGCCGACCAGGACGAGCATGAGCAGGTCCATCAGGATGGATTTCCCCGAACCGGTGACTCCGGCCAGCACGAGGTTTCCCACCACGGGCAGCGAGTCGCGATAGCCATACCAGTTCAGCGCGTGGATTTTCGTCAGACGGATGGCGCGGCTCATGATTCTTCCTCCTCGATGATGACAGGCTCTTCCGTAGGTCCATCGATTTTCTGAAAACTTGCGGCGGTTTCCGTCCACGCTGCCAAATCGCGGAAAGGCACCACACGGCGGATGGCGGGCAGCACTTCGATGCCGGATTCCTCGAACGGCTCGGCGGGTTCGAAACGGATGAGGTGAAACCGAGCCGCCTGCCTCAGGATTTCCTTCATGCGTTTTATTGTTAGCAATCCCGCCGCGTCTGGCAGGAGCTGGTCCTTGATCAGGCCGTTCAACTCGGCGACAGATAGAAACGCCTGCGTCTGTCCTTCGTCACGCCAGCGGACGTCGCCCGCATACCACAGCGCGAGCCAGACCAGCGTGGCATCCTGGCGCAGACGGATCTGCAAAGCGGATGTCCGGGGAATCGCCTGCACCATGCGCTCCTCATGCATCAGCGCGACGTCGAGACCGACGAGCGCGGCGGCCTCTTTCACCCAATCGAAATACTGGCGGCACCAGTGATAGAGCGCCGAGCGTCCCGCATCGAGCCCGAGGATCGATCCGTGGGCCAACAGCTCCTGTACGGCTTCGCCAAGCCGTGCGCGGTCTTCGTCGGATAGACGCAGCAAGGTGGGCGTGTCCTCGGGAGTTTCAGGGATTGGCAAATCGTCGCTCATTTCTTGATCACGGAAAAACGTTCGACCACGCAGCCTTCCAGCGAGTCCAGCGCCGGCACATGCCCCTCGTCCTCGGTGCGGTCCATCACGATGCGGTAGCGCGCCTCGGCGGATTCGGAATGGAGCAGCAGGGAGATGAGGTCGGTGAAACCGGATTCACCTTGGATCGGCAGATCCGCGCTCAGGATGCGGGAGCCTTTTCCTCCATCGAGAGATGCGACGAACGTGTTGGCGCGCAGCACCGAAAGTGAATCCCGCAGCGCCCTGCCCATGTTCTCCAGGCCGCTCTCGCGATCCTCATCCTCCGCGGAATCCTCGAATGCCTCCTGTTCCGCCGCAGCGCGGCGCTGAGGTGGCGAGTAGAGCGAATCCAGTCCGGCGGGCAGTCTCACCTCCGGCAGTCGCGGCGACGGGAGCTCCGGCAGATCCGCCGCGTGATGGGAAAGACGCTTGCCGGATAGAAGCGAGTTCGCCCGCTCGAAGAACGCCTTGATCTCGCTCCGCCTCTCGCCGGTGACATCCTGCAAGTAACGGAACCTGGCAAGCGAACGTCGGGAGAAATCCGCCGTGCCGCGGTCGATCTCGTCGGCCATCGGCAGGACGCGTTCGAGCATGGATGAAAGTTCGTCCAGCGCGTTCCTGACTTTGGCACGGGCGGTTTCCGCATCCATGTTGGGATTGCGCCGCAGCACCTCGACCTGCATATCCGACATTGTGCCGCAGTCACCGCACAACCGATCATCGATTCTCCGGACGGCCTCCGGCAACCGCAGCGGGAGGCGCGCGCGGACCAGTTCCGAATAACAGGCGTGGGAAACCTGCTCCGAGTAGTCGTCGAAAACCACAGATAGATTCCCCTTCAACGTGTCCTCTTCCAACTGGCGGCGGGTGAAACGTTGCACGGATTTTTGCATCGAGCGCAGCTCGTTCAGTCCCTCGCGAACATTCGAAAGGCAGTTTTCCACGGTCTGCCACGGGCGTTCGGAAATCTCCACCTCGTTTGCCAGCAGTGCGCAGACCGCCATCAGTTTGTCCGTGAAAACCGCGGCGTCGGGCCAGGCGATTTTCCGCAGCGCGGCAATCAAGGTTGCTCCGTGCGCATCGAACTGAAGTGTCCGCCGCCAATCGCGACGCGGCGGTTCTTCCAGCCAGCGGCATTTCAGGAGATGATCCAAAAGGAGGCGCGCTTTCTCCCGCTGGGATCGTTCGGTTTGATCGAGGGAACCGTTTTCCTCCTCGATTTCCAATCCGGGATGCCGCTCGAGCGTGTCCGAAATGATGGCAAGTACCTCTTCACGAGCCAGTCCGTCGGGTCGTTCCGAGGCTTCGTGTTCGAGCGAATCCAACACATCGACATAGAACGGAGCGTTTTTCCCCGAAAGCACCCGGAAGAAGCCGCTGCCCCGCGTTTCGCGGAACAACGCTGTGGACAGATGCTCCGCGCTCATGCTTTTTGCTGCGCTGAGATCAGCGGATTACTCCGCCGCTTCGTCGGTGCCGGATTCGGTTTCACCTTCTTCGATTTCACCCGTTGGCTCGTCGCTTGGTGAATCATCGCCATCCGGAATCACTCGGGAAATGTCCTGGAGTTTCTCATTCCCTTTGAGGGTGAGGAGTTTCACTCCTTGGGCATTACGACCGGTTTCGCGGACTTCGGCGGCGCGGATGCGGATGCTTTGACCGCTGGAGGTCATGAGCATGAGTTCGTCTTCCTCGGTGACAGTCACGGCACCGACGACCGGGCCGGTCTTGTCGGTGACCTTCATGGTGATGATGCCTTTGCCGCCGCGCGATTGCTTGCGGTAGTCCTCGAAGGTGGTGCGCTTGCCGATGCCATTCTCGGAGGCGACTAACAAAGTGGATCCTTGGGTAACGAGGGCGAGGCCGATGACAAAGTCGGTTTCGCTGGGGCGGATGCCCATCACACCGGCGGTGCCACGACCAAGAGGACGGGTGTCGTCTTCGTGGAAACGGAGGCTCATGCCTTCGTGGGTGACGAGGATGATTTCGTCGCCGCCGGAAGTGAGACGCACGCCGATGAGTTCGTTGTTCTCCTCAAGGTTGATGGCGATGATGCCGTCCTTGCGGTAGTTGCGGAAATCGTTGACGGCGGTTTTCTTCACCTTGCCGCTGCGGGTGGCGAAGAAGACGAAACCGGCTTCCTCGCGGAAGGTGATGTCGTTGCCATTCTCGTCCACCGTGCGTTCGAGGCGAAGGAGTGCGGCGATCTTTTCCTCGGGTTTGAGGTTGAGCACGTTCTGTATGCTGCGGCCCATCGCGGTGCGCGAGCCTTCGGGAAGTTCATACACCCGCTCGACATACATGCGGCCGGTGTTGGTGAAGAATAACAGATAGTCGTGCGCCTGGACGCTGAAGAGGTGCTCGATGAAATCGTTGGCTTCGTCCTTCTTCGTGGCGCGGGTTTCCATGCCCTTGAGGCCTTTTCCGCCACGGCCTTGGACGCGGTATTCGCTGGAGAGGGTGCGCTTGATGTAACCGCGGTGGGAGAGCGTGACGATCATCGCGTCGTTGGCGATGAGGTCTTCCATCGCGACTTCGCCGGCTTCTGCAACGATCGAGCACTGACGCGGCGTGGCGTACTTGTCTTTGATCATGCGGAGCTCGTCCTTGATGATGATCAGCACGCGCTCCTCGCGGGCGAGGATGTCGAGGAAGTCCTTGATGTCGACGAGCACTCCGTCGTATTCGCCCTTCACCTTGTCCTGCTCCATGCCCGTAAGCTGATAGAGGCGGAGTTCGAGGATGGCGTTCACCTGACGCTCGCTGAAGGTGTAGGTGTCGCCGGAGATCGACGGCTGCGAACGGATCATGATGCCGAGCGACTCGGCGGTGGCAACCGGGAAGCTGTAAGCGGCCAGGCGTTCGCGGGCTTCGTCGCGATTTTTCGACGAACGGATGATCTTGATGAAGTCATCGAGGTGGCCGAGGGCCAGCAGGAAGGCTTCGAGCAATTCGGCGCGTTCCTCGGCCTTGCCTAACAAATAGCGGGTGCGGCGGATGATGACTTCGCGGCGGTGCTCGATGTAGGCATCAATGGCCTCCTTGAGTGAAAGCTGTTTCGGGCGGTTCTTGTGGATCGCCAGCATGTTCACGCTGAAGGAGGTCTCCATGGAGGTGAGCTTGAAAAGCTGTGCCATCACCACCTGTGGGCGGGCGTCGCGTTTCAACTCGATCTCGATGCAGGTGTCCTCCGCAGAGAGGTCGCGCATGCCGGAAATGCCGGTGAGGGTCTTTTCATTGACCAACTCGGCGATGCGCTCCTGAAGCGTTGCGCGGTTCACGCCGTAAGGCACGCCGCGGATGATGATCATCGAGCGGCCATTGTCGTTCTCCACGATTTCCATTTTGCCGCGAAGGCGCATGGAGCCGCGGCCGGTGCGGAAGTATTCCTCGATGCCGCGCATGCCACGGATTTCGCAGGCGACCGGAAAGTCGGGCCCCTTGATGAACTGCATCAGCTCCGGCAGCGTGATTTCCGCATTGTCGATCTGCGCGCAGATGCCGTCGATCACCTCGCCGAGGTTGTGCGGGGCAAGGTTGGTGGCCATGCCGACGGCGATGCCGGTGCCGCCGTTGACCAGGAAGTTAGGGAATGCCGAGGGAAGAACGGATGGCTCGGTTTGCGAGCCGTCGTAGTTCGGTTGGAAGTCGACGGTGTCCTTGTCGAGATCCTCCATCATCGCCATGCCCAGATGGTGCAACCGGGCTTCGGTATAACGCATGGACGCAGCGGAATCGCCTTCAACGGAACCGAAGTTACCCTGGCCATCCACTAACATGTCACGCATCGACCATGGCTGGCCCATGTTGACGAGGGTCGAGTAGATCGATTGGTCGCCGTGGGGGTGGAAATTACCCATGGTTTCACCGACGATCTTGGCACACTTGACGTGGGGTTTTCCGGGGCCGACGCCTAACTGGCGCATGGCGTAGAGAACGCGGCGTTGGGAAGGCTTGAGGCCGTCGCGCACATCGGGCAGCGCGCGCGAGATGATGACGGACATCGAGTATTCCAGGAACGAATTGGAAAGTTCCTCGGCGACGTTGATCGGCTTGATATGTTCTTCAGACATGGAGAAGTTGATGGGTCAAGAGTCAGGAGTCATGGGTATCTGACTGCGGACCGATGGATTTGATGTAAGCGTTGAGACGTTTGCGGAGTGCTTCGAGATCGCGATACAGATCGCGGGCTTGCTCGGCATCGATCAGGTCACGCCGCGCGGCTTTTTCGAGCCACGTTTGGGTTTCGGTGAGCGACCCTCTGGCGTAATAGCAGAATTTCTGGTTTTCCTTGAAATGAAAGCGGCCGTGTCCTTCCGAGATGTTGGCGGCGATTGAATCGGATGAGCGTACGAATTGTTTGCCAACGGTGTCTTTTGCGAGGAAATCCCAGTGAACCACCCAGCCCCAAACGACCTCCCCGAGGCGCATCGCCTCGCGGTAGATTTCCAGATCGTTCAGGGATTTGCTCATTTCACTCTTCACTCGTGGCACATGACTCATGACGAACATCATCAGACGTCGAGATTGCGAACGTTGAGGGCGTTGTCTTCGATGAAACGCTTGCGGGGTTCGACGACATCTCCCATGAGCACGTCGAACATCTTGTCGGCCTCAACGGCGTTATCCTCATCGAGGCGGACGCGGAGGAATTGGCGGACGGTGGGATCCATGGTGGTTTCGAAAAGCTGCTTGGCGTTCATTTCACCAAGACCCTTGAAGCGTTTGATCTGCACACCGCGGCTGGCGATTTCCAGAACCTTCGCGAGGATTTCCGGGACTGCGAAAACCGGGGTGACCTTTTCCTTCTCGCCTTCACCTTCGACGACTTCGAAAATGGGCGCGTCGTCATTGAAGAAGACGGTGGTGTCGATGCCACATTCGGTCAGGCGGGCGAAGAGGCGGGTGATCGCATGCGACTCGTGGAGCTCGTGGAGATTCGCACGACGCGACGGGCCTTTGTTGAGAGCCAGTTCCTCTTCGGTTAGGATTTCGTCGAAAAGACGAAGGTCGCGGTTTTCCGCAGCGTAGCCGCGGAGTTCGGCCTCGGTGGAGAAATAGCGCACGCTCTCGTCGTTGCCGATGCGGATACGAACCATGTATTCCGGCAGCGCTCCGTCGCGGCGGGCGTCGAGATAGTTTCTAAAATTGCCACCATTGCCCTCGATGGAATTCGTGAAGCGCGAAAGCGACGAAAGGCTATCGAGGATGACCTTGAGTTCCTCCGCGGTGAAGCTGCGGGAGTGGTCGGTAGTGCGGAGGAGGACTTCGCCGGCGCCGAGTTCGATAAGGATCTTGTTGAGCTGGTCGTTGTCCTGAACGTATTCGGAGCGCTTCTTGCGGGTGACCAGATAGAGCGGCGGCTGGGCGATGTAGAGGAAGCCGCGTTTGACCAACAAGGGCATGTGACGGCAGAAAAACGTCAGGAGGAGCGTGCGGATGTGGGAGCCGTCAACGTCGGCATCGGTCATGATGACAATTTTGTGATAGCGGACCTTGTCGATGTTGAATGAGCCTTCTTGCTCGCCATCGCCGATGCCCGCACCGATGGCGGTGATGAGGTTCTGGATTTCCCGGTTCTGCATCGCGCGGTGGAGGCGGGCTTTCTCGACGTTGAGGATTTTGCCCCGCAGCGGGAGGATCGCCTGCGTCCGCCGGTCGCGGCCTTGTTTGGCGGAACCACCGGCGGAGTCACCTTCGACAATATAGAGCTCGGACTTAGCGGGATCGCGCTCGGAGCAGTCGGCGAGTTTTCCGGGGAGGCCACCACCTGATAGGGCTGACTTGCGAACGGTCTCGCGGGCTTTTCTAGCAGCCTCGCGGGCGCGGGCGGCGTTGAGGGATTTTTCGATCACCCGCTTGGCGAGGGCGGGATTCTCCTCGAAATACTGCATGATGCCCTCATAGACAATGGACGAGATGACCCCTTCGATCTCCGCGTTGACCAATTTATCCTTGGTCTGCGAGTTGAAGCGCGGGTTGGGCATCTTCACGGAAATGACCGCCACCAGACCTTCGCGGACATCGTCACCAGTTAGAGCGGCATCCTTGTCCTTAACGATCTTGTTGACCTTGGCATATTGGTTGATGCCGCGGGTGAGTGCCGTCCGGAAACCGGTGAGGTGGGTGCCGCCGTCGCGGTTGGGGATGGAGTTGGCGAAGCAGAGGATCTGGTCGTTGTAGGAATCGTTGTATTGGAAGACGACGTCGGCGAAAACGTCGTCTGTGGTTTTCTTTCCGTCGTAGTCGAGTTCGATCTGGCGCTTGCCGTGAAGCACGATCGGATCATCGTGGATGACGGTCTTGTTTTCGCCTAACTGGACCACGAACTCCTCGATGCCCTTTGCGTAATAGAAGGTGGCCTTCTTCAACGACTCGGGGCGCTCGTCCTCAAGGTCGATGATGAGGCCGGGGTTAAGGAAAGCCAACTCGCGGAGGCGGGTGGACAGGCGGTCGAACTTGAACTCGATGGTATCGACGAAGATGGTGGCGTCCGGAAAGAAGGTGATCATCGTGCCGGTTCTGCCGGGATCGACTTCACCGATGACATGCAACGGCTTCGTCGTCTTGCCGCGCTCGAAGCAGATGAGGTGAACCTTGCCGTTCCGCATGATCTCGGCCTTGAACCAATCGGATAGAGCGTTGACGCATTTCGCTCCGACACCGTGGAGACCGCCGGAATATTTGTAGGCTCCTTGTCCGAATTTGCCGCCAGCGTGAAGATTGGTTAGGACCAGTTCGACGGCAGGCATGCCGAATTTCTGGTGCATGTCGACCGGAATGCCGCGGCCATTGTCGGCGACGGAAACGGAGCCGTCGACATGGATCGCGACCTTGATCCGCGAACAATAACCGGCTAGATGTTCGTCGATCGAGTTATCCAAAACCTCGAACACGCAGTGATGCAGACCGCGTTCGTCGGGATCGCCGATATACATGCCGGGGCGCTTCCGAACCGCGTCCAAGCCTTCCAGCTTGTCGATTTGCGCGGCATCGTAAACTTGTGCTGCAGCGACCTGCGTTTCTGCTTTTTGGGGCTCGTTAGGAGACTCGGACATGGTGGGGCCAGAAGGTCTGAAATCCTACTCCCGGAGACAAGGAACTTCGTCGCAAAACCATGGGTTTTTTCGACCCACTTTCAACCAAGATAACTCATTGTTTATGAACGAATTAAACACTTGTTATTTCCCCACCCAAACCTTCAAAAACCATGACACGGCGAGACATGCGCAAATCGCCAAAATAAACATCGTGAGGATCAATAGCGTCTTCATGACTTCCCGCCGATCCAAGTGCTCGCGGTCCCAATTGGAGTCCGCCGAGATACTGCCTTTGCTCCGTTGTGAGGCGGAGTTTTTACCCTGATGTGGTGAAATTTTCCCCCTCCGCGGAAAAGGCGCGACGACCGCAACTGGGACGGATTGCGGCGCTTCGTGGGAGTTGGGAGCACTGATCATTGAAGCACAGGACGGACATGGTCCGCTCACGCCGGCCAAACGAGGCCTAACCGACAGCGTCATGCCACATTCCGGGCAAAGGAAAACGAGTGGCTGGCTGGAGTCCGGGTCGCGAGGAGATGAAGCCAACACGGTTGAAGTGAACTCCGCACCGGTCCACGAACTCAAGCCGGAAGATCAGGAAAGAACGATCAAACCGCCATGCCAAGGCATGCACGCTGCCATTTCAAAAGCACGTCCTTGGGCTCGACCTCGCCTTCAGCCAAGGATTCCAAAGTGGCCCGCGGTGCGATCAGGGATCCTTCGATATCGAGTTTTGCCGCCTCGTGCTCACGCGTTTTGATGAGGAGATCGACCCTGCGTTCAAAATCCCGGTCACGCTTTCTGCGCTTGCCGGCCGGGCGCTCGGGCCATTCCGATTCAGGAAGGCTTTGAACCGTCTCTACGGCGGCGCGAAATCTCTTCAAGCGGTCCGGCCGGAAATGATTGGGAAGAGACAGGTTGCGGTTCGCGGCAAGATCGATGCTCCATTCCAAGAGCTGGCGATTCGGAGCCACCATGAACGACGGACGGTCCCAGGATTTGGCTTCGCCGTCACGCCATTGCCACAAGGCCCGCAGAAACGCCAATCCATACGGCTCCAGCTTGCCTGACCCTTGGACTCGCCAATTCTCCTCTTTTGAGTCATCCCGATCCAAAACCCGCTGCCGGGCGGCGAGGCAACTCTCCTCGAACCATTCGTAACGGCCTTTCTCCTTGAGCTGAGAAACGATCATGTCGCCCATTTCGAGGAGATAATGCACATCATTGAGCGCATACTCGATCATCTTGGGAGACAGAGGGCGCTTGCCCCAATCCGCCTTCTGCGACGATTTGGAGAGCTCCACTCCGAAATATAGGTTCACGAGATCCCCAAGGCCGAAGCGACGGGCCCCGAGCAATCTCGCACCGATCTGAGTGTCATAAACGACAGCAGGCAATTTCCCGAACTGCCGCTTGAACATCGTCATGTCATAATCAGCTCCATGCATCCACACCGTCGCCGATGACAGATACGTTCCCAACGACGACAAATCCTCGATCGCCAACGGATCAATGAGGACGCATTTCGCGCGGTCGGCAAACTGGATCAAACAGAGAGACTCGCGATAGCGATGCAAACTATCCGCTTCCGTGTCGATGGCGCATATCGGATTTTCGGAACCGCTGCGACTCGTTTCAAGATGGCAAACGAGCCGCTCCGCAGTGTCGATCATATCCGAGCTCATCAACTGACAATCCAGAGTGTGAAAATCCAACCCGCAGGCCGCTTCAAGAGACTACCCAACAGCCCGATCCGCACGTTACTTCTTCAAGGTGATTTTCACCCGATAGATGTCGTTGTCGGTTCCCGGTGGCTGGATCGGGGTACCGGTGGTCGTGTCATAAACCAAGCTCCGGACCTGAATCGTGGCAGACGCGGGCAAATTGGCGATCGCCGCAGTCCGAACGGTTTGAACCGTCCAGTCGGTGTCGGTTTTGAATTTCGACCAAGTTTTGCCCTGATCCTTACTCCGTTGAAGGGTGTAGATAACACCCGGAATCGTTCCGAGCTTCTTCTTCACATCGAATCCGAAATAAGAAAATCCGGTGGGAAGTCCGAAGAAGGGATCAACCGGTTGAACCAGTTCTGTCACCGGGGCAATCGGGATACTTGCGGAATTTGAAGCATTGCTGTCGAGAATCCACTCGTTCAGGTTGTTGTATCCGTCTTTGTCCGGATCTTCCAGAATGCCAGTACCTTTCGATGATGTGGGGAAATCGATATCCACGTATTCGGTGTAGCGATCCACCACGACGACAGGAATCTGGAAGGTTCTTGTGGAGAAGTCATAAGTGACTCCACCGGTTTGCAAATTTCGGCGCAAATCAAGTTGCACGACCCCTGTGGTATTCGCGTTGAAAATCGGCGGGGTCGTGAAGGAGGTGGCGTAGGGCGTCGGAAGCAGGACCCGGGGTTCACCGCCATTTTGATAAGGAGGGAAAATCGAGAACGGTTTTCCCGCGTAAGTCGTCACCGTATCCGAGGTAGGATCCTTATCGTTCGCAATGGCCTTGATGGAAAAATAGAGACTGTCCGCAGACGCAAAAACGGTGGTGGGAGACATACCCGTCCAATTGATGGAGTTTGGGCGGAGATAGCTCATTTCAATGAAGCCATCCTTGTTCCATTTGTTTCCATTGACTTTGGTAAATTCGAAGCCGCTAACCGTGTTGTTGATCTCCTGCTTGCCTTCCAACATCGGGTAAATCACCGCTGCGATCGGAGCAGGAATATCGGGGTTCCCTAGGCGCGGGAACGAATAATAGTAAACGCCCGGAACAATATCGCTTTGGAATTTATCCCGTTGCTTTGAAGTGTAGCCGGTCCGCTTGTAATAATTCGTGATAACATATTCGCTGATGGTGCTCGGAACCGTGAGGTTATAAAACAACGAATAGCTGTTGTCAGTGAAACCACCTGAGGGCCGCGGAAGTGTGGAAGCCGGTGCCGCATTCAAAAAGATTTTTTCCGCCTTACGGGGAGCAACGATGAACGCCGGGTAGATGCTGGAAACCAGAAAATACGGGTAAGCAGGATTAATTCCATCGATCGTGCCAGCACTTATCAAAGCGGTGGTTCCCGGTGAGCAGATATTATTGTAAAACCCGGGACCATAATACTGATACCATTCACATCCGCTGATGTAGGTCGCGCTTCCGTCAAGAAGCTGGGAATTGAAGGTTCCACCTTGGAAAAAAATGCCCTTTTTGTTTTGCCGGTAGGTAATTTTACTGCTGAGAGAGAACGAAAGCTGGGCGTTGGCTGGCAGCGCCGACCCTGCCACTAGGGCGGAAATGAGCGGCAAAGAGAGGGTTTTGATCCGAATCATGTGCGGAAGATGGTGTGGGTAATTGGAGCTGACAAGAGGAAATTCGACGTTCCTCAGACTAATTGGGAAATACTTTGTAAGCACGGAACGATCATGCGACTTGGAAAGACGCGGCTTGATCCGGAGTCAATTCCAGGACTTTCCATGGGAGCCCGTAAACGTTCAAATCAGCCATGAACGAATCGGGATCGAGTTGCTCGATATTCCAAACTCCCGGCTGGTTCCAAAGTTGCGCGAGAATCTGCTTCGCGCCGATCATCGCCGGAACGCCGGTGGTGTAGGAAATCGCCTGCGAACCAACTTCCGCGAAGCATTCCTCGTGATCGCAGATGTTGTAAATGTAGATCGCCTTGGGCTTGCCGTCCTTGATTCCGGTGATGACGTTGCCGATGCAGGTGCGGCCTTTGGTGGATTGGCCGAGGTCGCCGGGATTCGGCAGGACAGCCTTGAGAAACTGGAGCGGGACGATTTCCACGCCATTATAAACGACCGGATCGATCCGCGTCATGCCGACATTTTGGAGGACTTCCAAATGCTTCAGGTAATTCGAGGAAAACGACATCCAGAACTGCGCGCGACGGATCGTGGGGATGTGTTTCACCAGCGATTCGAGCTCCTCGTGGTACATCCGGTAAATTTCGTAGGTTCCGACGCCGTCCGGGCAGGTGAATTCCTGATGCTTCGACATCGGCGGCGTTTCGACAAACTCACCGCTTTCCCAATGGCGGCATTCGGCAGTGACCTCGCGGATGTTGATTTCCGGGTTGAAATTCGTCGCGAAGGCCTTGCCATGGTTGCCGCCGTTCACGTCGATGATGTCGAGCGTGTGGATTTCGTCAAAATGGTGTTTCAGCGCCCAAGCGGTGTAAACATTGGTGACGCCGGGATCGAAACCAGAGCCCAGCAACGCGGTGAGACCGGCCTTTTCAAATTTTTCCTGATACGCCCATTGCCAGGAATACTCGAATTTCGCCACGTCCAGCGGTTCGTAGTTCGCCGTGTCCATGTAGTCGCAACCGGCGAGCAGGCAGGCGTCCATCAAATTCAGATCCTGGTAGGGCAAAGCGACGTTGATCAGCAGTTTCGCCCCGGTTTTGCGGATGAGCGCTGCCGTTTCCTCCGCATTGTCGGCGTCCACCTTGGCGGTGGCGATGTCGCGGCCGGTCCGTTGTTTCACTTCGGCGGCGATCGCGTCGCATTTCGAGAGGGTTCGCGACGCCAAAGTGATTTCCCCGAAGACCTCGGGAACCATGGCGCATTTGTGGGCGACGACGCTGCCGACTCCGCCGGCTCCGATGATAAGGACTTTGTTCATGATCTGATGAGGCACAAGGGGTGAAAGAAAGCCGCACGGCTTGCAAGAAATTCTCCGTGACGTCTGCCAATACTTTCGCGGATTTTTCCGACAACTTTTCGGTAGCGCGGCGTTTTCATCCCTGAAAGGCTAACGCCAGACAAAAAAATACTTCTCCATGAAACTCACCACCCCTTCCTCCAGCTTCCGCCGCCGCGCCGGTTTCACCCTGCTCGAAATGGTCATCGTTCTCGGCATCATCGCGATGATCCTCGGCGGTGCGATCTACTCGATGAAAAAGATCGGCAACTCCGCCAAGCTCAGCCAAGTCGAATCCGACTTCAAGAGCTTCGAAAGCGCCCTCGCCATGTATAAGCTCAACGGCGGCACCTTTCCCGTCAGCCAGCAAGGACTGAAGGCACTTGTGGAAAAACCTTCATCCACCCCGGTTCCACGCCGCTGGGTGCAGATCATGCCCAAAATTCCGTTGGACCCATGGGGCGTTCCTTATGGCTATCGCTTCCCGGGCAAGAAGATCGCCAGCGAGTTTGAAATCTACAGCAGCGGCCCTGACGGCCAGGAAAACACCCCAGATGATCTCAGCAGTCAGGACGAATAAGCCGCTGCGGGGCTTCACCCTCATTGAGCTGGTCATGGTCATGGCCATCGCGGGTGTCGTCATGGCCGGCGCGGTGGGACTAATGGTTTTCTCATCCGACGAGCGGGCCTTGCGCAATGCATCCGGTGAAATCGAGCTGATGGCCAAACGCGCCCGCACCATTTCGATCCTTCACCAGACGCCCTATGCTCTGGAATTCCGGGATGGCCGTGTGAACCTGCTGCCCTTCGCCCAAGCCGGCCGAGACGAGAAGAAACTCTCCAGAAGCCGCGGTGTTGTTGACGAACCGGAACCCAGCGGCGCAGCCAGCGAAAACCGCTGGTTCAAGCTTCAGGATGGCATGGAACTCTCGATCCGCCATTGGAATTCCGACAAGTGGCTCGCCACCGCCAAGAATAACGTCCAAGTCTGGCGATTCGATCCGGACGGTCTGTGCGAACCGATTTCCGTCCGACTCACCCTCAACAAAAGCTGGGCCATGGACACCTTTCACCCGCTCACCGCTTCCATCAGCGATAGCGAACTCGAAGCCAGATGACCCTTTCCCGACAGCGCCTGAAACGCGGATTCCTTCTCCTTGAGATGGTTCTCGCGCTGGGCGTGTTCGGCATCGCCGCGACCGGATTCGCCGTCGCGCTCAAACGCATGGCCCAGGCCGCGCAACTCGCCCAAAGCGAACTCAGGATCACCCGGATTCTCGACAGCGCGATCGATGAAACGCTCTCGCTCCCGACCATGGAGGAAGGGGAAACCAGCAGCACCGTCGGCGAAACGGAAATCGAGCTCCTCACCAAGATTTCACTCATCGAAGACCTGCAAACCGAAGACGGTCAACAACTCGCGGAGATGTTCCACATCGAGATCAATGCCAAATGGTTCGAAAACGGCGCTTGGCAGGAGCGCGCCGTCGATACCTGGCGCTACGGACGCATGTACCAAACCCAGTGATCACCTCCCCTGTCAAAACCCGCATTTCCGGATTCACGCTGCTGGAGCTCGTGCTGTCCATGGCCATCCTTGCCATCATCGTCGGCATGGTTTTCGGCACCGCGCGGACCTCTCTCGCTTTGGGCAACACCATCGTGCAAACCCAGAACGAGGAAATGCTGCATCAGGCGTTTTTCGAACTCCTCACCCAGCGCTTTTCCGCCCTGCCCGGCAATACCCGGTTTGATCTCCAGGTTTCGGATTCCGGCTCCCACTACCTGTCGGATCTGACGCTGCAAAACGTTCCGCTCGGTTTCACTTGGGGCGGCCAGGCCCGCATCGCCAAGGCCGTCCAGCTCAGCACCGTGAAAAAGCGCAGCGGCTACCTCGACATCGTCCTGCGCTATTACGAAAATGAAATTCTCCCGGATTCCTCGGGAAATTCCACCACTCCCGCCGCCGATAACAAGCCGTTCGCGGAAATCGTCCTGCTAACAGACGTCGCCTACTTCGAATGGCGCGTCTTGGACGGCCGCTCGATGGAATGGCAATACGACTGGGATTTGCAAGGACGCCTGCCGCTTCAAGTCGAACTCACCATGGCCGTCGGTGCCAAAGGCGAGGAAAGCCGCCAGATTTTCTGGATTCCACCGAAGGCAAACATCGAGACCCAAATCCGCCAAATGGTACAAAGCGGTGGACAAACCACTCCAACTCCAACTCCAACTCCAACTCCAACTCCGGTTCCAAAGCCATGAGGATTTCCACCGTCAGCTCCCGGAAACCTCCCGGCGCGGCTCTCATGGCCGTGCTCTGGCTGATTGCGATCCTGGGCATGGCATGCATGGCCGCGCTGCGCGTCATTTCCTTCGACATGGAAATCGCCTCGGCCAAAGTCCACGGTTCGCGCGCGCGCCAAATCGCTGAAATGGGAATTGCCGTCGGGTCGAACTACATGGTCAAAAAGACCGATCCCCTGCTTCACCGCGCCAACCCGGAAACCGGTGAGAATTTCGACGTTAGAATCATTTCCGAAGGTGGCCGCTTCAACATCAACTCGATCCTCCTCCAGGACGACAAGCCCCTGCTGCGCGAAATTTTCATCAAATGGGGACTGGAGCTCGAGGATGCACAGAACGTCGTCGATGCCATGTCGGACTGGATCGATGCCGATGACAACGTGGCCCTGAATGGCGCGGAAAAAGATTTCTACGACAAGGAAGGCCGCATCAACCAGCCGTTCAACCGCCCCTTTTACGACCTTAGTGAAATGAGCCTGGTGAGGGGAATGGATCTGGTGGAAGCGGTCCGTCCGGATTGGCGCGACTGGTTCACCATCTGGAGCGGAGGCCCGCTCGATCTGAATGAAGCGCCTGCGGAATTGATCGCTGCCGCCGCGGAAGTCTCGGTGGAAAATGCCGATATGATCCCGGAAAAAGTCCGCGGCGCGGATGGCGAGCGTGACACCGCGGATGACGTCCCCTATCAACGTGCTGATGACGCGCTCAAGGAATTGGGAATTGACACCCAGAGCCGTCCGGATATCGCCAAGCGCTTCACGGTGAATGATCCCATCACCCGCATCGAAAGCATCGGCATCGCGGAAGGTGCCAAGCACAAGATCACTGTCATTGTCCGCAACCGTACCGGAAGACCGGCCCTCCTCGAACGCACTGAAGAAACCATCCCGTGAGCAAATCCACCGACAACGTTCTTCTCGTCCCCGGCGAATCCGGCTGGGAAATCTGGACCGGCCCATCCGCCGCCGAATTCACCCTTCACAGCGCCACCGCTGTCGAGCTCGCCAGCGAACTCACCGACCTTCCAGCAGGTGACGTCCTGCTGCTTTTCCCGGTGAAATCCGTCACCGCCGTGCCGATGCGCGTGAGCAGCGACGATGAGGCGCTGTTTCCCGACCTGGCCGCGCTCCATGCCGAGCGTCTCGGCCTGCGTCCGGACCCGATGGCCGGCCAGCTAACCGACGTTTTCGTGATCGCCCGCGAGGCGGAGAACAGCGCGCTGGTTTCCGTCCTTCTGCGCACGCCGGTCGATAGCGAAATGCCACCGCGCGGCCCGAAAGGATTCGACATTTCACCCCGCGCCTATCCGCTCGGCGGCGATGCGCTGGCGGTTTGGAAAGAGTTCGGCCGCTGGGTTTTCAGTCTCTATCATCAGGGAAATCTCGTCTATTGCCAAGCCACCTCCGGCACTTCTTCCAGCCCGGATGAAGCATTCGCCCGGGAAATCCGCCTCGCACTGATCCAGCTTTCGATGCAGGGCTTGGAAATCGAGCCTGCGCACATCGCGCTTTGGACCAGTTCGCCCGGAGTCAGTCCGGCAGCGCTGAATGCGGCATTCAAGGCCCCCGTCGAGGTCCTTCCGCGGCCCGCGCCCGTTCTTCCGAACCCGCTCAGCAAACTCCTACCTGCCGACGTCCGCTCCGCCCGCCGCGCCGCCCGTCGCAAACAAAACATCCTTCTCGGCGTCGCCGCCGTGGCGCTGCTTTACTTCGGCATCATCGGCTGGTTCTGCTACGGTTTGTGGAAAACCAGTTCGGACACCGCGAAATTGCTCGCCGAGGCGAAACGGATCGCCCCCGAAAGTGCGGCCTACACCCAACACATCGCGAAATGGGACGAACTGGCCAACGCCATCGAACTCGCCAATTCTCCGGTCGATATCCTCAAGCGTGTCGCCGACTGCATCCCGCCACAAAGCGGCCTGCGCCTGAAAACCGCCGACATCAGCGCCACCGAAATCAAGCTCATCGGCGAGGCTGGCGCGCTGCCCGCAGTCAATTCTTTCAGCCTCAACCTCGGCAAGAGCAACGGCCTCACCCGTTTCACCTGGCAAAGACCCGAGCCCAGCCAATCGACCCGCGGCTGGGAGTTTGTCTATAGCGGGGAAGTCCCCGCAGCCGCCACGCAGCCCTGATTTTCCACTTCACCGACAAAACCCCACTGCTGCGGCATTAACCGGGCAGCATCCTTCTCCATCCGCTCCTTTTCTTTTCCTTTCTTCATGTCCGACCGAGAAAAAAAACTCCTGATCTTCTTCGGCATCGCCGGCTTCGTGATCATCAATTTCCTGGGTTTCAACATCGCCCAAGCCAAGCAGATCAAGGTGAAGGCGGAAAACGCCATCGCCCAACAGGAGCTCGCCAAAGCCCATATGATTCAGGACAGCAGCGAGCAAGTCACCGACCAGATGGAGTGGCTCGCCAAAAACGAGCCCGAGCCTGCCGAAAACCAGGAAGTCCAAACCAAGCTCCAGCAAGTCGTCGAGCGGGCAGCGAGCGAGACTGGCCTCACCATCAAGCCCGGCCAAAAACCTCTACCCACGGATACCACCGGCACCTACTACCACCGCGCAAAAATCCAGATCGCCGTCACCGGCACGGAAGACGCGCTCTATCGGTGGTTTGATAAACTCAACGTGCCGGAACAACTCCGCATGGCTTCACAGATCCGCCTGTCGCCGAACACCCAGGACGACACCAAGATCGACTGCACCGCTACCGTCGAACAATGGTTCGTTCCATCCACCTCCTGACCTATCTGATTTTATGAAAATTCCGGTCATTTCCCTACTCTCGCTCGCCCTCGTCGGCCTCACCTCTGCGGAGATCCCCAAAAAGGGACAACTCGGTAGCTACAGCAAGCTTTGGAACGATTCGCCGTTCACCACCAAACCACCTCCGATCACCGGTGGCCCGGAGAACAACCCCTTGGATGACTACGCGCTCATCGGAGTGTCACCCATTGGCGAAGGAAAATTCCGTGTCACGCTGATCAACAAGAAGAAGCCGGATGAACGCATCATGGTCTATTCGGATAGCACGACGTCCGATTTCAAGATTCTCGGTGTGACCAAAAAGGCCGGAGATCCATTGGGCACCGTGGTCAGCATGTCTTCAGGAAAACAAACCGGCACCGTGCGTTTCGACGAGAAACTGCTCGTCATCACTCCAACGGCACCGCCGAAACCCGTGCCCGCTCAACCCGGCCAGCCGCCGATGCCAGGACAACCGCAGCCTGGTGGTGATCCCCGTCAGCCGCAGGCACGGCCCCGGGTCGTCCCGCCACCCACTCCGAATGGCCAGCCGCAAGTTCCTCAACCGCAAGTCGCACAGCCGCAAAACAACGCAAACGCCCAGCGCCCGCAACGCCGCCGCAACTAATTCTCCAATCTGAAATTTCATCTTTTCTCCATGTCCTTGCCACGCTCCTTCGCATTTCTCCTCCTCGGCCTTGCCACAGCTAACGCCCAGCAACCGGCGGAAGCTCCGGGAAATCCCGCTCCTCCTCCGAGCGTGCCCGTTGCACCTCCAGGTGTTCCCGTCCCAGGAGTCATCCCGCCTCGTCCCGCCGGAGCTCCCGGCGCGAACCAGGGTAACAAAGCTCCGACCAATCTGGGAGACACGCCGATCATCGAGGACATCAATGAACCGAAACTCACCGGCAATGCGCTTGCCGGGCTTTACCGTCGATACACCGGCAGGCGCGTGATCGTTTCCGCCGCCGCTGCCGCCGCCGAGTTCTCGTTCGTTCAGGAAGCGACTCCCCAGGATCCTCTTACTTTCGCGAAAGCCGCCGAGCTCCTCCGCAAAGCCGCCATCATCGAAAATTTTGTTTTCGTGCCCGATGGACAGGACAAGAATCTAGAATTCCTCACCCTTCCCACTGGCGGCATTCGCCCGACTCAGCGCGGAGTCGAGGTTTATACCGATAAGGGTCTTGTTTATAGCGAGAGCGACGCCCTCCCCGAGGGCGACGCCGTCATTTCCTACGTGATGCAGCTCAACTACATCAAGCCGGTCGATGCGCAGAACGTCTTCACCCAAATCATTGGCCAGTTCGGCGCCTACGGTTCCATTGCTCCGGTCGCCAACGCCTCCTCCCTCATTATCACGGAAAACACCTCACTGATCCGCAAGCTCATCGACCTCAAAAAGGAAATCGACAAGCCCGGCTCCGTCCAAGGCACGCGTTTCATCAAGGTCCAATACGCCGACGTCACCGAGATCGCGGACACCCTCACCACCCTTCTCACGGCCCAACAAACCGGCCAGAAAACCGCTGGCATTCAACGCGCGGATGCCGCTCCGGCTCCAGGTGCTCCGCAAATCGCCGGTCAGGCTGGAAGCTCGGGCAGCGGTGAGGAAACTCCCGTCCAAATCGTCCCCGATCCCCGCACCAACCGGATCTTCGCCATGGGCCGTCCGGTCGATCTGTTGTTCGTGGAAGGACTCGTCCGCGAGTTCGACGTGGAAACCAGCGAGAAGAACTTCCTTCGCCGCAAACTTCGCTTCCTCACGGTTTCCGATTTCCTGCCGATCGCCGGCGATGCCCTCAACCGCGCCTTCAGCAGCGGTGACAAAGCGGGTGGCGCCGCAAGTGCCCAAGGTGGCGGAGCCGCACGCGGAGGAGCCCAAGGTGGCGGAGCCGCAGCCGGCGGACGCACCCAATCAGCCGGCCGTCAGAGTTCCGCAAGCTCGGGCTCCAGTGGAACCTCCGCTGGCAGCGGCAGCTCTTTCGGCGGCAGTGGCAGCTCAAGCGGTGGCGGCGGCGGCGGCACGGGAAATGCCCTGAGCGATCCGGAAACCAACTCCGCTCCCGAGTCGGTCTTGGTCGGACGGACGCTGCTGGTCGCAGACAATATCACCAACTCCATCGTCGTCCAAGGCCCGCCTTCAGGCTTGGAAATCATCGAGCGCCTGCTCGACCAGATCGACGTGAAACCGGATCAGGTGATGATTTCCACCGTCATCGGCCAGCTCAGCCTCTCGGACTCGAACCAATTCGGAGTGGACTACTTATATCGTGGCAATGACTTCCGCGCCGGCGGCGGCGGCGGCAACGGCGTTATCAAGGACCTCATTACGCCAGTGGCAGGAGCCGCAGCCGCAGGAAGATTCCCCCGCTTCGACCCACGCTCCCTGACCGGCAGCGGCCTCCGGGCACTGGGAACCATTGGCGATCTGCAAGTTTATCTCAAGGCGCTCGAGAACAAGACCGACTTCACAGTGCTTTCCAGACCCAGCATTTTCACCTCCAACAACCAGAAGGGCACCATCTCCAGTGGTGAAAAAATCGCCATTCCGACGGGTAGCAACACCTACGGCGGCGGTACTGGTAGCAACACAAGCACCAACATCGAGTATCAGGACGTTGTCTTGAAACTGGAAGTGATTCCGCTCGTGAACTCGGATAACGAAATCACCATGAAGATCGCCCTGTTGAACGATGAGCAAAACGGCACCCAGACAATTGAAGGCGGCGCCGGCAACGGCCAACCACTCACGGTCCCCAAAATCTCCACCCGGGAAATCCTCACCACCGCCACCGTCCCGAACGGCCAGACCATTGCCCTCGGCGGCTTGATCATCGGCCGGAAAGGCACCGACCGAAGCGGCATCCCGATCCTCAGCAACATTCCCTATCTCGGGAGACTGTTCTCCACCACGACCGATACGGACACCCGCAGCGAGCTGCTGGTTTTCATCCAGCCATCCGTCGTGAAAAACGATCGCTCGCTCGATGCCGTCCAATCGGACATCGATGCTCGCTACAAGGTTTCCTCCAGGGCTCATGAAATGGCCGACGGACCCGGCGTGCTTCCTGATGTCGGCGCCATCCAACCGGTGGCGGACAAGGAGAGTGGCCATCAATCGTCCAGGGTGCAGCCCGCCCAGACCTCGAATCCCGAGCCTGCTGCGAGCACCATGAAGCCGTCGATTCGCCCGGCTCACCGCCACTGAAAAATTCCGGAATTATTTTTGAACGCCGCCGTTCCCCATGGGTCAAAAGCCGCTGAAGACCGTACGTAAGTTCGCGTTTTCATGTAAGGGTGAACAGCAGTTGTCAGCCTCATTACGGGCCGCGAGTTAAATCGCGCGTGTGTTGAAGTTGTTCAGCTTGGCCGCCGGAGTGGGTGCTCCGGCGGCCTCTTTTTTGCCCACAAATGAGGAGAATGGACGCCCTCGTCCATTCATCATCGAGGCACCTGCGCCGAATGGACGAGACGTCCATCCCCCCTTCCATGAGAGGATCAGGAGGCCACACGACCTCCCAAGCCGCTCGCGATCACTCGGGCAGCACGATCTTCTTGCTGAGATGGGCCGGGCGGGTGTTCAGGAAATTCACATCCAGCCACATTTTTACCCGAGCACCGATCTCGCGGATTTTCGTCTTCATACCGGCTTGGGTTTCCACGTCGCGGGCGTTAAACCCATACGCCTCCATGCCGTTGGCTTTCGCCAGATAGATTCCCCGCTCGTTCTGGAACCTCTGGCTGATCAAAAGCAGCGACCCCGAACCAATGCTCTCCTTCACCCGGAACACCGAGTCCAGAGTCCTCAGCCCCAGCGGATCACAGACGATACGGTCCGGGGGAATTCCGCGCTCGATCAGCGCCTGCTTCATCTTTTCAGGCTCGTTGTAATAGCGGCTTAGATTGTCACCCGAGACGACAAGGGTCTCAACCTTACCGGATTTCCAAACCTCGACAGCGGCGTCAATCCGGTAGCTAAAATACGGATTTTCGTGCCCGTTGACCCGGTCCGTGGTGCCGAAGACCAATCCCACCTTGGTCGGTGGCAGCGAGGCGACATCATCGAAAAGGCGTCCGCGTGAAGCCCACATGGCGGTGAAATTGGCATAGGCGATCACGCCGACGCCCAACACGCCGACAATCAGGAGAAAAATCAAAATCCGTTTGCTCCAGCGCTTGAGGAAACTCTTCGCGCCGGGCTTCATAAACTCCGCGTGGTTTGAAGCTCGGTCGGCCGACGCGGCCATTGCAGCAAGGATCGAACCACGTCGGAGAAGCCGCCCGCCAGCGGCTCTTCCGGGGCAATCACCCGCAAGCGGTTGGAGGTGTCCACAAAACGGACCTCGGAAAAGCGCCCGATCCATTCGCCGTCCACTTCCACCGGCACCTCGCGGTCCGCCCGGACGATGAAACTTTCCGTCTGGAAACAACTCGTCGAAGCCACCAGATCGATCCCGCCGAACGCCAGCCCGCGCAGCGAATCCAGTACCAGCCGGTAGCCCGCTTCCTTGTAAACGAGGACATCGAGCTTGGAATCGTTGTTGTTCGCATTCCGGAAAAATTTGAACTGCCCGCCGTACAGCGAGCCATTTCCCGCCAGTACGGCCACGCCTTCCTCGCGCCGTCCGTCCGGACAAATCACCTCGATCTTCGGCGGGGTTTCACCGAGAACCTTCACCGCCGCTAGCAGATAGGCCAGCGGCCCCAGCTTCTTCTTCGCCTCCCACGACGTTTCCTCAATGACCATCGCGTCGAATCCGACTCCGGCCATCTGGACGAAGGGCGAGCCGTTCGCCTCGAACAAATCCACTTCCCTGACAAACCCGCGCTCGATGACCTGGAACGCCCGCTCCAGCGTGTCGAAGGGGATTCCCATTTCCCGGGCAAACACGTTCATCGTCCCGGCCGGCAGAACGCCTAACAACGTCCGCGATCCCGCGAGCCCGCTGACCACCTCGTTAAGCGTGCCGTCACCACCGGCGGCGATCACCACCGGCTCGCCCGCCGCGGCGAACCTGGCCGCCAATTCGCGGGCCTCGCCGGCGTGGTTCGTGGCGAACAGTGCAAACCGGTTGGCGTGACTCATCAGGAAACGAAGCACCCTCCCACCCTTCTGGCTGCGTGCCTTGGGATTGAAAATGACCGGATACCGGTGGGGCGTCTCCATGCGCGATTCTTCACCTATCGCCGCCCTATCCGCAACCCGATTTCACCCGAGCGCCGCGATCACCTTGTCCACCGGCAGACCCATCACGTTGTCAAAGCTCCCGCGGATTTCCGAAATGATCAGCTCGCCGGATTCCTGAATGCCGTAGGCCCCGGCCTTGTCGAGCGGGTTGGCGAGGGTGAAATAGCGGTCGATGGCAGCGTCGTCGAGGGGGAGAAAGGTGACCTGGGTGATGTCGTGAAACACATTTTTGCCGCCGCCCGGATAGATCACGCAGACGCCGGTGCATACTTGGTGCGTCCTGCCGGAGAGCCGTCGCAGCATTTGCCGCGCGTCTTCCATATCGGCGGGTTTGCCAAGCGGCAGGTCGTCGATGAAGACCAGCGTGTCTGCGCCGATGACGGTGGCGTCCGGCCTAACGTTTGCGACCGCCGCGGCCTTCAAGGTGGCGTTGATCTCGCAGAGAACATCCGGTTTCATTGATGCGTCGTGGATTTCCTCGGCCGGGGAAACCACTACTTCGAACACGATACCCGCCCCGCCTAACAATTCATGGCGGCGCGGAGAAGCGGAGGCGAGGACGATGGGCATGGTGAAAGAGAGCGCTGGCTTCAGCCAGCGAGTCTTAGTAGCTGCAGCGGTTGGTAAAGCGGAAATTGAACCGGCCGGCAGGAACCCAACGCTCCGTTAGAGTCCTGGAGCCCGTAAAGCCCGGACGGCCACAACCACGTTCAGCGCTTTGTCCGCCAAAATCAATTTTACACGGCACTAGCGATTCTCCAGCGCCTGCATTTCGTCGTTCATGTATTCCATCAGCCGCTGCATGTCGGTGAGATGGCGGCGCATCCGCTCTTCGGTTCCGCGTTGCGAGCGACCGCGTGGTAGCGGCGGTCCTCCGTTCGCGGGCTCCGGCTTGGCTTCGTCATCCTCGCGGACTTGGGCCAGCGCGGGATTCGCGGGATCCTTTTTCAACAAATTCTCCACAGCGGCGGCGGGCATGACAAAGGAACGAGTACGGTCGGCACGCGCCATCGTGATCCCCAGCACACGACCATTCAAATCCACCACCGGGCCGCCGACTTGGTTCGGGGAGACACGCAGGTCGCTCTGAATCACATGGCTGAACGAGTCGCGGATCTGGCTGATCGGGCCACCCATGCGCTCCATTTGCTGGAGTCTGGCACCGAAATACTGGTGCGTTTCGGGGCGGTTGCCGAGTGAGACGTCGATCGCCTTTTCACGGCCGTTCACTTCGACCCACAAGGAAACCTTGCCACCGGGAGCTGCGCCGTTGAGGGCGTTTCTCAGCGCGAGGACTCCGGAAATCGGGCGATCACCAACTTTGAGAATCACATTTCCGGGAAGCAACCCGGCCTTGGCGGCACCGGAACCCGGATCAATTTCGCCAATCTTCACGCCTTTGCCCGCGAAGCCTTTGGCGGCGACGACGCCGAGGTAGGCCAGGTCCGTATCGCGGAGATTGCGCTCAAGCACGCTAACGACGCCGAAGCCGGCGAGACGTCCGTCCGGCTGCGGAGCGGCGAGGAAACTACCGAGCTTCGGCGCTTCGTGCGACCAGCTAACAGGAGCGAGCGCCGCGCCTTCGATATCCAGCACGACGAGGTCCTCGTCTTCATAAACTCCGGCCAGTTTGACAGCACGGGCTTCCCCCGCGCCATTGCCGACCCGCAGGTTGCCGGAAGCCCTGGCGACCTCGCTCCACTTGCTGACAATTTTCGTCCCGTCACCCACCACGGTACCATAAGCGAGCCGGCGAGATCCCGCCCAGATTCCCACCGTGGACTTGGCCGCAGTCGTAAGCTCCGGGGCAATGGCGGTGCCGGACTCCTGATCCTGCGCGGTGATGGCCTGCCGTTCTTCCGGCAGCATCAAAGGAATATCCTCATCTGTTTGAGGAGAGGCTCCATCCGGCATCGAGCTGAAGATGTCGTCGTAGCGGGCCAACAAAACATCCACGTCAATCGTCTTGCGGTTGCGCAGGATGCCGAGTTTCACCTTATCGCCCGCCTGATGCTTGGTGAGGGCCTGCTCCAGACGATTGGCGTCGGGAACGGTTGCGCCGTCCAGACTCGTGATGACATCGCCCGGTCGCAGCCCGGCCGCAGCAGCAGGAGAACGCGGAGCCATGGCATCCACCGGCACGCCCTCGGTTCCCCGTGAGCGGCCCATGGCAATGCCTAACACCGGCTTCTCGGGATTGGCGAAGGGATTCATGGAAAGCTGACCCCATGCCTCACCCGCGCGGATGCGGTCCCAGTCCTGCTTGAAACCGTCGATGCCGGCATGATTATTGTTGGTTAGAGAAACGCCGATGGAAGAGTTGATCCCGATGATTTTTCCGTTCAGGTCGAACAACGGTCCACCCGAATCGCCGCCGATCAGCGTGCAATCGGTGGTAAGGAAATTGCCCGGTCCTTTCGAGACCACCCGGCCAAATCTAACCGGAGGCGTCCGCGTAGCGTCGAATCCCGCGGAGTGTCCCAGCGCGACCACCCAGTCACCGGCGGTGAGTGATTTCGACTCACCCATTTCGGCAAACGGCCATGGGCCCTTGCCTTGGATCTGCACCATCGCGATGTCCTTGGAATAATTCGCACCCAGCACTTTTCCCTGCACTTGCTCGCCATCCGGAAAGACGACCGTCACCTCTTCAGCACCCTGCGTGACGTGCGCAGCCGTTAGAATCAATCCGTCGGCGGTGGTGATCACGCCGGAACCGGACGACTCGGTTTTTTCGGAAAGCAGCGCGACCGTGGCGGGCATCACCTTGCGGGAAACCGTCTCGACCTTCGATTGCAGCCGGTTGAGGTCGTCAAGCGTGTGGACCGGTTCGGCGGCTTGCAGGATTCCGTTGCCGGCGAACAGGCCCAGGCAAACTCCGGCGAGGGGAAAAAAGGATTTCACTTTCATGGCTTGTTGCATCCTCAGCGACACCCGTTTGTCGGTTTGTCTGTCCCAATAATCAAGGATGGAAGGTTCGAAAAGGATCGCTTATCATTCGCACGAAGATGCCAAAACGCAACCCGCCAGATGATGACCGCCTTCGCGACAGGAACGCGCCTCACCGGGCACCATCGCGCGGCCCGGGAGCTGCCTCGCTGTTGTTTTTCTGGCCCTTTCATTTGGTCAATTTGCTCACCCGGCCGCTCGGGAGTCCGTTGAAATTTCTGGTCCGGATTTTCGCCTACCCCGTCGTCGCCGGGCTGTATCCCCTGCTCGTTTTCGCCGTCGTTTATGGGATCCGGGCGCAGCAGTATGACCTCGCGAAAATCCACGCGATGCCGGAACGCACGATCATCCACGACCGCCTCGGTGAGGAAATCGGCCGCATCCACGGCGAAAAGCGCTCGATCGTCCCGCTGAACCAAGTCGCGGAGAATTTCCGCAAGGCCATCCTCGCCCGCGAAAACGAGCGGTTTTACAACTACGGAGCCGTCGATCCCGTCGGCATCGGCCGCGCTGTATTGAAAAACCTCCAGGGGAAAAAGGAAGGCGCGTCCACCATCACCCAGCAGCTCGCGTCCGACATTTTCAAACTCAAGGACCCCGAAAAAATCGATGAAATCCGCAGCAACAAGCCCCGGCTCCTGATGATGCAGATCGACCGCAAGTGCCTTGAAATCGCCATCGCCTTCCGCCTCGAGTCGGCCATGACCAAGGACGAAATCCTCGAAGCTTACATCAACCAGATCAACTGGGGCCGTAGCATCAACGGAGTGGGCGAAGCATCGCGGATTTATTTCGAAAAGCATCCGTCCGAACTCACTCTATCAGAATCCGCGCTGCTCGCAGGGATCGTCCGCGGCCCCGATGCCTACAATCCGTTCAGCTCCATGGAAGCCGCCACCCGCGAACGCGGCACCACGCTTGATCGGATGGTGGACGCCGGAGTGATCACCAAGGCCGAGGCCGAGGCAGCCAAACTCGAACCCATCGAAGTCCGGCCGAAATGGCGGCGCGAGGCCAAGCAATCCTATGCCATGGAGGCGATCCAGCGCGACTTGGAGGTCATTCTGGAAAAGGAAAATATCGAGCTCGGCGGACTCGACATCACCACCACCATCGACCTCCGCATCCAGCACAAGGGCGAGGAGGCGTTAGACAAAAAACTCCGCGAAGTCGAGAGGATGTCCGGTTATGACCACCAGACCCAAGCGGCATGGCGGCAAATCCCCGCCGACCAACGCAAGGAGCCCGACTACATCCAAGGTGCCGCCGTTGTCGTCGAAAACCGCACCGGAGCCGTGCTCGCCGTGATCGGTGGCCGCGACGCTAACGAATCCATTTTCAACCGCGCCACCCGCGCCAGTCGCCAGGTCGGTTCGCTTTTCAAACCCTTCATCTATCTGGCGGCATTCGACCAGGGACTCCGGCCCGACACCAACATCAGCGACGGCCCGATCGAGACCGGCGAAATCAAAGGTGCCGGCAACTGGCATCCGCACAATTCGGATGGAAAATTCGGCGGCATGCAGCCGGTTTCCTACGGCCTCATCCGTTCCCGCAACACAATGTCCGTCCGCGTCGGCAACTACGCCGGCATCCCGAAAGTGAAAGAGGTAACCCGCATGGCCGGCTTCACCACGCCGATGCCGGACAAGCCGACGTCCTTCCTCGGCACCTGGGGAGCCTCGCCGTGGGAAATTGCCACCGCCTACACTATTTTCCCCAACGAGGGCATCCGCTACCGGCCCTATCTGATTTCCGAAATCAAGGACCGCGACGGCAACATCCTCTGGCCTTCCAAAGATGACA
Source organism: Luteolibacter sp. (assembly GCF_039920825.1). Taxonomy (GTDB): domain Bacteria; phylum Verrucomicrobiota; class Verrucomicrobiia; order Verrucomicrobiales; family Akkermansiaceae; genus Luteolibacter. The sequence continues at coordinate 58,202 of NZ_JBDSCX010000068.1, forward strand.
AAGGCCACCCGATTTCCCCCACGCTTTCCTATCCGGCGGCCAAAGCGGGCTCCGCATGGTCGGTTTCCCGTATCCTCAAGGAAGTCGCCACCAGCGGCACCGCCTCATCCATCAAGCGACTCGGCTTCGACAAACCCTGCGGCGGCAAAACCGGCACCACCAACGATTTCAAGGACGCCTGGTTCTCCGGCTTCACATCGAACCTGACCTGCGCCGTCTGGGTCGGCTTCGACCAGCCGAAAAAAACCTTCCAAGGCGGCTACGGCGCCACCCTCTCGCTGCCGGTCTGGGTGGACATCATGAAAACCGCCGACCGCCTCGGCTACAAGGCGGGCGAACTCAACGCCAACGTGAAGCTCGTGGAAATGGAACTCTGCCGCCTCTCCGGAAAACGCGCCACCGCCGGCTGTCGCGAAGCCGACACCGCCTACACCGACAAGGTCCCCGTCGATATCGCCCTTCCGGAAAACGACCTCTGCCCGATCCATCCCGCCAAAGCCCAAGCCGTTGACGAATCCTCCCTGAACGCTCCCGAGCCACCTCCGCTCAAGGCCCAGCCCGTGGCCGACCCGGAAAAGCCGCTGCGCGCCGTGCCGGTGGAGTGACTTGTTGAAACGGCTATAATCGGCTAATAAATCAGCCAAAACTGCCGTGCTTCCTCCCAGCCTTTCCTAGGCTATCAATCCAAAAAACCAATAGGACGTCTCAAATTTTTGGCAACCCCGCAATCAGGCGACACCAGCTAAAGGATTCCAAACCTTATCAAACCCAAAACCTTGAAAATCCTTCAGATTCGCCGTGGCGAAATCAGTGACTCCGAAGGCACGGAGACTTAACGCCGTGCGGGTGTCGTAGATGCGGCGGCGGGCGAAGTCGGGGACGGCTGCTTGTTTCCAAAGTTCGGTGTGGACTTCGCGACTGGTGGGCGGGAAGCCGAAGACTTTCCAACGGGGATGTCGGCGGTAGCTCTGGATCACGGAGACCGCCTCGGGAGCGGTAAGCGCATGGGAGAGAACGGCGGGATTCCGCAACAGCAAATAGAATTCGGTCAGCACGAATTCGCTCAACGCCACGTCTTCAAGTAAAGAAACTTCTTCGAGGAAAGCGCGGGCCGCCTCGTGATTGGGGGAGGACTCGCTGTAGCAGTAGAGCAGAAGATTCGCATCGATGGAGAGCATGGAGGTCCTGTCGAGAAAGGTTCAGAACAAATGAGGATCGCCATCGGCGAAGGCGGCTTCACGTAGCTCCTCGGCACTGAGGCCTTTCCATCCAACTCGGCTGGAGGTGGGTGGTGTCCAAACAGTTGGAGCTCTATCAGCGGTTTCGGGATATACTTGGAGAAGTAGCTCCGCGCCACGCCGGAAGGTTTCTGCCAAGGACCATTCACGATGCTTGGCAAACGCGCGAAGTTCCTCAAAAAGCTCCTCAGGCATTTGAATCTGAGTCTTCGTCATGCCGCGGATTTTACCGCTCCATCAATTTGATGTCAAATTAGCTTTCGGCGTATATGGCAGATTGTGCACGGTCTTTCACCTCCCCTACTATTCGTGGTTTTAAATTCCTCTTTAGGATCATGAAGGATAGGCGTGATTTCAGGCAGCTGAATCTGAATTTTCGTTATGCTGGAAAGTCAAAGCGGCCGACGATTTCGCCAAGCTTGCCCACAACAGTTGGCCGAACCAGTATCCCCGTCGTCCGCAGATTTACCTCATGTCCACCTGGCGTCCGATCCATCCCCTGCCGTTTTGGAAGCGATGGCTGCCGGCGTGGTTGCACGGGCCGGTGAAGTTGTTGTTCCAGCTCTCGATCACCGGACTCATCGTGGGATGTGGCGTGGCGTTTTTCTATTTCATGCTGGCCTCGCGGTTTGACATGGAGGAGGTCGCCAAGCTTCCGTCGGGCACGGTTTTTCTGGATCGGAAAGGGGTCGAAATCACCGCGCCGGGATCCGTGGGGCGCAAGCTGGTGAAACGGGAGGACATCCCGGACTTTCTGGTGAAATCGCTGCGGGCCCGTGAAGACGCGCGGTTTTTCGAACACGGCGGCATCGACGTCCGCGGGCTGTTGCGGGCGACGCTGCGAAACATCAAGGACCGGGATTTCACCCAAGGCGCGTCCACGCTGAGCATGCAGCTCGCGCGGAATTCCTTCAAGATGAAGCAGAAATCGCTGCATCGGAAGCTGCTGGAAATCGCCCTCACGTTGCGGGTGGAAGCGCGCTACACCAAGGACGAGATCCTCACGCATTATTTGAACCGCATCTACTTCGGTGCCGGGGCGGACGGCATCGAGCAAGCGGCGCAAACCTACTTTGGAAAAACCACGCACGATCTCAGTGAAGGCGAATGCGCGATGATCGTCGGCATCATCCGCGGACCGCACATTTTCTCACCGTTCCGGAATCTCGATGCCGCCATCGAACAGCGGAACCAGACACTCAATCGCCTGATTGCGATGGGACTCATCGATACCGCCCACCGCGACCGCATCATAGCCGAGCCGATCAAGCTGATGAACGAGGAAGAGCATGAAACGCAGACTTCCTACGCGCTTCAAGCCGTGCGCCGCGAGCTCGACGGCATCCTTGAGGACAACGACATCCACCTCGGCGGCCTGCACGTCCGCACGACCCTCGACGCCGGGTGGCAGAATCGGTTGGAAATCGAGCTCACCCGCGCGGTGGAGGATCTGGAGCATGAAAAAACGTGGCAGCATCCGACGGAAGCCAAACATCTGGCAGGCACCGAGCCCGACTATTTGCAATACGCCGCCGTCACCACCGACTTGAAAACCGGCGCAACGCTGGCCCTCATCGGCGGGCGAAATTACAGCGATTCCCGATTCGACCGCACCCGTTCCAAGCGCGATCTCGGCTCCGCTTTCGAACCCTTCGTCGCCGCCGCCGCCGCCGAGCGCGGCAAGCTGGTGCTCCCAGGAAGGCCCGTGCAAACCGGTCGCCAAATCGGCCCGGGCGAAGTGGAGCGCATCGCGAAACGCTGCGGAATTTCCGGCCCGTTCCTGCAAACCGAGGACCTGTTTCGCGGCTCTGTTAGCGCCACGCCGTTGGAAATGTCCGTCGGCCTCGCCACCCTCGGCAACAAGGGCAAACGGCCGAAACCCTATTTGATCCAGGAAATCCGCGATGCGACCGGCGAGGTGCTCTACACCGCCGAGCCCAATCTAACTGCCGCCCTCGGCGCAGCGGCGGCGAGCGACGCCGCCAGCGTCCTGCAAAGCTCCGGCGGGACCCGCTGCTTCACCGGAGCCACCGGCTCGGAACGCGACGCATGGACGCTTCGCCTCGGCCCTAGCGGCGCGACTGCGATCTGGCTCGGCTTCGACAAGCCCGCGGTCATCGCGCCGGAGCCACGGCTCAAGGCGCTGCTCGATGAGTTTGTGAAGCGGCTGGGAAACAACTGAGCGGCGGCGCAAAAGTTTGCGTGCAATCCACATGCGGCAGTTCCTCCCCAATTGGATAGGTTTCACTCATTGACGACGTGAAAACGGAAGCGTCAAAAGCCCGCAACCTGCGGTTTATAAAGGACTCATGTCGCACGACCGATGGCTAACATTTGATTGCAGACAAAACAGAATGAGAGAAAACGAATTGCCGCAAAGTATGACGCAAACTTGAACCAAGTTCAAATTTCTCCCTTCATGAAAAGAGCATCAAACCAAAACCGATGGCAGATCCGGAAATCCTGGATTGCGGCAATTTGCTGCGCAGCGGGTTGCGCAACGGCCGCGGCTTACACGACAGAAGATGCCAACACGATTTTCGAGGCTCATTCCAAAGCGTTTTATCGGGAACAGGACGGCCGCGGCTGGCACACCAAGAATACCGATGGCGGCAAGGCGGATTTTTGGACGCGGGCCGAACAAATGGAGATGGTGATGGATGCCCACGCGCGAGCACGCAACCCGAAGTATCTCGAAATGTTCGCCAGCCTCTTCCGCGGCTTCATCGCCGACCATGGCAGGACTTGGGAGCGCAATGATTTCAACGACGACATCATGTGGATGGTCATCGCCTGCTGCCGTGCGCATCTGGCTTCCGGCAATGCCGAATACCGCGATGTGGCGAAGGAGAATTTCGACCTCTGCTACAAGCGGGCGATCTCACCGGATCTCGGTGGCGGACTCTGGTGGAAGACGGACAACCGCTCGAAAAATGCCTGCGTGAACGGCCCCGGATCCATCGCGGCATTTCTGCTAGGACTGTCAACGCACGATACCTCCTACACCGCCAAGGCCAAGGAACTTTTCCTCTGGGAACGCGCCACTCTGTTCGACGAAAAGACGGGAAAGGTTTCCGACAACATCCACCTCGGTGGGAAAATCGGTGCATTCGCGCTCACCTACAACCAAGGCACCTTTGTCGGCGCGGCCAATCTGCTAGGCTACAACGAAGACGCCAAGCTGGCGGCAACCTTCACCATGAACCAACTCTGCAGGGATGGTTATCTGCCCCCCGGCGGAGAGTCTGGCGACGGCGGTGGATTCAACGGGATCGGTGTGCGTTGGATCGCGCGGTTCATGAAGGACCAGCACGAGCAGGCAACCTTCGAGCCATGGTTGCAGAAAAACGCGGAAGCCGCGTGGCAGGCCCGCCGCGCGCCGGACAATCTCAGTTGGTGTGCTTCGCCAAAGCCCACACCTCCGGGCCTGAAATACTCGTGGGGATGCAGCAATGCAGTCGTGATCATGCAGGCGATTGCACCGACGGAAGGATCGAAAAGCGGGAAATCACAGTAGGGATCGATGCCACCCGCCAGCTGAGGAATTCACAAGGCGAAGGGGAGAGTTGAAGGATTTCTCGAAGCGTTTTGACACAGCGGCCGGTTTTGGGCATGCTAAGCCCATGCAGGCCATGCAATTCGAGCAATCCGTCGTTTCAATCCTGAAACGCGACAAGCGATTTGACCCGCATGCCTACTTTTTTCTCAAAGACGCACTCGACTTCACCTTGAAGCGGATCGCCGAGTCAAACGGCGGTCAGGCGCGTCATGTGAGCGGCCCGGAATTGCTGGCGGGCTACCGGGATTTCGCGCTCGAACAATTCGGCCCCATGGCATCGACGCTGATGAAAGAATGGAGCATCCGCAAATGCCAGGACGTCGGTGACATGGTTTTCCATCTCATCGAAGAGCAGGTCTTCGGCAAGCAGGACTCCGACAAGAAGGAGGATTTTTCCGAAGTTTTCGACTTCGAGGCTTCGTTGGTCACGCCGTTCCTGCCGAGTAGCAAAGCAGCGGCACCACGTGAATCCCATCGCACGAAGCGAGTGGTTTCCTAAGACTCCACCGGTGGTAAATCGGGTGGGGGCGCGGGAACCCATTTCGGGGCCTTCGGAGTAATGTCCATCCTCGCGGCGACCAGCGCGATGCCGAGAAGTCCCACAAACCCACCGTAACCGACGGTGATCGCAGTGGAAAATCCGATCACGAACGGCGCGAAGACCAACAACCCGATGATCATGCTGCTGGGATTCATTTCATAAGCGAGAATGGCCAGCCGCAGGCGCGAGCGGGCCAACGCGAGGCCGACCGCCACATAGCAAATCACCACGGACAACGCCGTGAAATGATAGAGCCAGCCACAGCCGTGGGTGACCTCGGCGCTGACCCCGAGCGGCACACCACCACCCGCGGCGACCGAGACAAAAAACAACGCCAACACCGCGATCCGGACGCCGACCCGTTTGAATGCCGAGGCTCCGATTGCCCCCGCGCAGAGGATAGCGGAGCCGCTAAGAATGGTCCCGGCGCAGGCCGCCTCGTGCGTCCATTCAATACCGCCGATCATGTAACGGACGACGACGTAGGGCAGCAGCGAAATGAAAGTCAGCGCACAGAGGCCCCACAGTGTGACGAATTTCCCGATGACCACTTTCCAGCGGTCGAGCTTGGTGAGCAGGAGCAATTCGTGATTTCCCTCCTCGAGTTCCTGACCCATTAGCATCACACCGGCCATGGGCATGAGCAGCAGGCAGATGACCGACACGACGATCCAGAAAGCACCCCCATTCGCCAGCATCCCGAGGTTCAATACGCCTGCGTAGTCGGTGGTTTCGGAATCGTGACCGACTTGGAACTCGATGATCATCGCCACCACGGAAAACACCTGGATCGCCAAAAACGGATAGACGAAACTGCCGCGCCGCAAGCTCTGCCGCAGTTCCTTGGCCGTCATCGGGTCGAAACCCTCGGGCAAATCATTTTTCCACGCCGTTTCCAATGACGGGCAATCTGTCAGATGTATTTCCGTTGTGCAAGCCGCTGGACTGGCGACGGCGACGGAGTATCTTGATCACATGTCCATCGAAGCACGCAACGTTATCGGATCCGTTCTCCAGCCCTGCTCGCTCGATCCCGTCACCGGCTGGCACCGCGACGGTTGCTGCCGCACGGGTGCCGGAGATCACGGCGTCCACGTCGTTTGCGTACGGGTCAGCGCGGCATTTTTGGAATTTTCAAAACGCCGCGGAAACGACCTCAGCACGCCGCAACCCGACCACGGCTTCCCCGGTTTGAAACCCGGAAACCAATGGTGCCTGTGCGCCGCCCGTTGGCAGGAAGCATTCGAAGCGGGGGCCGCGCCGGATGTCGTGCTGGAAGCCACCCACGAGTCGGCTCTTGAGTTCATCGACCTCGAAAACATGAAACTCCACGCCTGCTAACGACGGCGGCGCAGAAACGCTAACAGGCAGCCCGCGGCCACCAAGACCGCGCTCCCCGGCTCCGGCACCATCACCGCGCCGGCCCACAGGGTTCCCAGCTTGTCATAGCCGCTTTGGGAAAAATGCAGGCCGTCGCTGCCGAGATCGGTGAGCGACATGGCCGCATTCACGTCCAGGAATTGAACTTTTTTGCCGCTGGCTGCGTGGTTGTTCACGATGCCGAGGATCGAGCTGTTATAAGTATTGATGGAGGTATTCAGCGCGGTGACGGCGGCATTCTTATAAATGTTCGTTTCCGAGGCTTTCGGCACCGAGCCGACGATGATCCGCGCCGTTGGGCTCAAAGTTTCGAGCCGGGAAAGAAGCAGTTCGAAACGTGCCGAAGCCGTCGAAACCGAGTTGTTGCCGTTCAGATCATTGGTTCCGATCATCAGCAGGATTACGCCGGGCGGTGTGATCGCGGCATACCATCCCTGGACGCTCTCGTAGATCCCCTTACCATTGTCCGCCGAGCTGGCCGCCGTGTCGGCGATGAACCAGCCGGAATGGCCATCGTGATTTGCCTCACCCGCAGTCGTTAGCAAAGCGGTGGTGTCATTGGTGGCGCTGCCTACGAAATCGACCGCCATCCCCGCGGCGGTTAGAACCGTGTAAAGCTGGGGCCGGTATGCGCCCGCGCGGGTGAACCCGGAAGTCAGCGAATCGCCGACCGGCCAGATCACCACCGCTCCGGCCGACATTGCCATCACGAGCACTGCGAACAAAACTCCGGATAAACATTTCATGGGATTTCACCGAGGCTCGACGATACCCGTTATCTTCAGCAAGCCCTTCGTTCGGGTTATCCTTCGCGCCGCACCGCACTTACCGCTTGGAATTCCAGCCATTCCGCTGTTGGTTGGCTGCGGGACAATGCGCTGCTTTTATTCACAGGACCTGGAGCTCGAGCTCCCTTCGGGACATCCGTTTCCGATGGAAAAGTTCCGTGTTTCCAAGGACATGCTGCTCGATGGCGGCATCCTCCGGCCCGAAGAAATCATCGAGGTCCGGGCGGCCGACACCCATCTGCTCCAGCGGGTCCACGAGAAGGATTACATCGAGAAAATCCAGTCCGGCCTGCTCGGTCGCAAGGAACAACTCCTTCTCGGTCTGCCGGTCACGCCGAAACTCTATCAGCGCAGCATCACCGAAGTCGAGGCCACCCGTCTCGCCTGCCATGCCGCGCTGGCCGAAGGAGTCGGCGTCTGCCTCGCCGGCGGCACTCACCACGCATTCCGCGAACACGGCGAGGGATATTGCGTTTTCAACGACGTCGCCATCGCCATCCGTGACCTACAGGACAAGCAACCGAACATCAAGATCATGGTCGTCGATACGGACGCCCACCAAGGAAACGGCACCGCCGCCCTGCTCGGCAGCGACCCGCGCGTCTTCACCTACTCGATCCACGTCGGGAAAAATTATCCCACCAAAAAAATCGAAGGATCGCTCGACATCGAGACCGTCCGCTATGTCGAGGGCGAGATGTATTTGAAACAGCTCTTCGTCAGCCTGGCAGGTGCGCTCGATACCTTCGCGCCGGATCTCGTCATCTGGATTTCCGGCGCGGACAACCATCGCAACGATCGCTTCGGCCAAATGCATCTCTCGCTCAAGGACATCCAGCGTCGCGATGAAGTTCTGCTCAGCGCCTTCATCAAGAACCGCATCCCGGTGGCCGTGCTCTACGGCGGCGGCTACAACCGCGAGGCACAATTCACCGCGAAACTCCACCGCAACACGATCGCCACCGCGAAGAAACTCGCCAGCGAGTTCCGCGGGCTGTGAACGCGAGGTAGGATGTGCACTCCCTATTTCTCCACCACCGGCGGCGGGAAGGGCTGCTCTGATAGTATCCAATCCTCGTTTTTATCCGCGAAGGTTTTCAACGCCCATTCGCTGGGGAGCAGGGCGACGAGCCAGCCATTGGAATCACGGGCAAGCGCGGCGCCGAGTGATAGATTCGGGCGAGCCTCGGGGGCGAGTGGGTCGCCTTCCTTCGGCTTGAGCCAGCGGGCGAGCGACCAGTTGGCCTGCTCGATCCGCGTCTCGGCGGCGTATTCGCCTTCGAGGCGGTATTGCAGGACTTCGAATTGCAGCGGGCCGACCGCACCTAGCAGCGGGACCTGCGAGCCGCCGGTATCGAGGAGCTGGAACTCGCTGGCGACGCCTTCCTTGAGGAGTTGTTGGAGACCGTCGCGGAAGCGTTTGTATTTCGCCGTGCTCTTGTTGTGCAGGAAGGAAAAACATTCCGGGGCGAAACGCGGGATTTCATCGAAGGTGACGCCGGGCTTGGAGGAAAGCGTGTCACCGATGAGCAGATCGTAGTTTCCGACGAGGCCAACAACATCGCCGGCGAAGGCGTCGTCCACCGTTTCGCGCTCGCGGGCGAAGAGGCGCTGCGAGTTCGCCAGCCGGACTTTTTCGCCGGTCCGGCCGTTCACGACATCCATGTCGCGCTCGAATTTTCCGGAAACAATCCGAACGAACGCGATGCGGTCGCGGTGTTTCGGGTTCATGTTCGCCTGGATCTTGAAGACAAAGGCGGAGAACTCGGCGGACGCGGGATCGATCAGCATCTCGCCGCTGACTTTCGGCGTCGGCGGTGGGGAGAGTTCGAGGAAACGGTCGAGCAGCAGTTGCACGCCGAAGTTGTTAGCGGCGCTGCCGAAGAAGACGGGTGTCAATTCACCAGCGAGAATTTTTCCCAAATCGAACTCCGCGCCCGCACCTTCGAGCAGTTCAAGTTCGTCGCAAACCTGGCGGTAAGTGCCTTCTTCCAAGGCATCTTTCACACTCTCGTCCTCGATGCCACTCACCGCCACTGGCGCGCGGTAGGCACCGTGAACTGTGCGCTGGAAAAGATGCACCTGCTTTTGCTCGCGATCGTAAACCCCGCGGAAACGAGGACCATCGCCGAGCGGCCAGTTCACCGGAAACGCGTGGATGCCGAGCACCGACTCCAACTCGTCGAGCAGGTCCATCGATGGCCGGGCCGGGCGGTCCAGCTTGTTCATGAAGGTGAAAATCGGCACTCCACGGCGGCGGCAGACTTCGAAAAGTTTCCGCGTCTGGCTTTCAATGCCCTTACCTGCGTCCACCACCATCACGGCGGCATCCACGGCGGTGAGCACGCGATAGGTGTCTTCCGAGAAGTCCTTGTGCCCCGGTGTGTCGAGGATGTTGACGACGCAGTCCTTGTATTCGAATTGCAGGACGGTGGAGGAAACGGAAATCCCCCGCTGCTTTTCCAGATCCATCCAGTCCGAGGTGGTGGCGCGCTGGTTTTTCCGCGCGGTGACGCTGCCGGCCAGGTTCAGCGCGCCACCGTAGAGCAGGAATTTCTCCGTCAGCGTCGTTTTTCCGGCGTCCGGGTGGGAAATGATCGCGAACGAACGACGGCGGCTCACCTCGCGTTGCAGCGCGGGCGAGGGAATGGCGTAAGGAGAAACGGACATGAAGACGGCCGCAGGGCTAAACGGAAGCGGCTCTCCGGGCAAGTCCGGATCGTTTCATGAGATCCCCGGCGATCAGGAATTCTCCCCTGAAAAGCAGATCGGCGGATGTTGATGGGGGAACCACCAACATCCGCCGACGTGTTTTCGGGGGGGAAATGTGCCGTTGTCCGCAGCACCATGGGGGGGAGTGTGCTTGCGGCGACACATGAGATGTATCCCATTTTCGGCCACAAGCCATGCCGTGATCGCGTAGGGGACACCGAATACCCAGCATTTTTCGGGCACAGTTTCGACCCTATTTTCGTTGCCGTATGATAAAAATCGATTGCGGATTGATGAATGGTGGAGCATCCGCATCCTCCGCGCATGCGTGAGGAAACCCGGCAGTGGATCGAACTGGATCAGGCCCATTGCTGGCATCCGTTCACCCGGCAAGGCGAGTGGTGCGCGCGCGGGCATGAGCCGCTGGTGATCGCTCGCGGCGAAGGCTCGTGGCTGTGGGACTCCGAGGGCCGGAAGTATCTGGATGGAAATTCCTCGATCTGGACCAACATCCACGGCCACGCGCACCCGGCGATTAATGCGGCAATCCAAGAACAGTTAGGAAAAACGGCGCATACTTCATTTCTCGGCTTCACCCACCCACTGGCGGCGGAATTGGCCGCACGGCTCTGCCGCTTTTTCCCGAAAAACACCCTGGAGCGGGTCTTCTTCTCCGACGACGGTTCCACCGCCGTCGAGTGCGCGTTGAAAATGGCCGTGCAATACCGCCAGCAAACCGGCGAGCCTGATAGAAATCAATTCGTCGCCTTCGCCAATGGCTATCACGGCGACACCTTGGGCGCGGCATCCCTCGGCGGAGTAGGACGGTTTTTCGAACGGTTCCGCGGCACGGGATATCCCGTACGGCATGTTAGCTCGATTCGCGATCTGGAATCCCTTCCATCGGAAAAAATCGCAGGCGTCATCATCGAGCCTTTGATCCAAGGCGTGAACGAAATGCGGCCATGGCCCGCCGGCATGCTCGCGGAGTTGCGGACGTGGTGCGATGAAAACGGCGTCCACCTCATCCTCGACGAGGTTATGACCGGCTTCGGCCGCACCGGGACGATGTTCGCTTGCCAGCAGGAAAACGTGATTCCGGATTTCCTCTGTCTCGCGAAGGGACTGACCGGCGGCTATCTGCCACTGGCCGCCACGCTCACCACCGGAAAAATTTACGATGCCTTCCTCGGCGCGCCGGAAAAGGCTTTCTACTACGGCCATAGTTACACGGCAAATCTGTTAGGTTGTGCGGCGGCCATTGCCAGCCTCGATGTTTTCGAGTCGGAAAAAACACTCGCTCACCTTCCGGAAAAAATCTCACGTCTCACCACCGGCCTTGCCTCACTGAAATCCCGCCAGCCATTGGTCCACGAAATCCGCCAGTGCGGGTTCATCGCGGGTCTCGAACTCCGCCGTCCGGATGGAGAACAATTCCCGCCCGGCGAGCGTTTCGGAGAATCCGTCTGCCTTGCCGCCCGCGACCACGGACTGCTCACCCGGTCCATTCTCGACACCGTCGTGCTGATGCTGCCGCTCTCCAGCAGCATTGATGAGATCGATCACGCGATCAACGCGCTGGACGCTGCGCTTTCTTGATGATCCCACGCACTCGGATGTCATTCCCGAGTTGAAGGAAATCAATTTCATCCAACTGCAGCGACTCCTTCAAACCCGCTCCAGCCAATCCGGGAGTCGGCCCGCCGCAAATCATCGGTGCGTAATAGACCACCACCTCATCGACCAATCCCGCTTCGAACAACGCGGCTGAAAAAACACCGCCCGCCTCCACCAACACCGTGAGCACGCCTTGTTCGCTCGCAAGTTTCCGCAGTGTCCCTACCAGATCGGCGCGGGAACGGATCAAGGTTCTTTCCGGCTGTTCAGGCAAAGACTCTGGCCGATCCGTTACGATCAACCGCCACGGTTGCTGCCGCCCTTCCAGCAACTCCGGCACACGAATGGTCAGCGCGGGCTTGTCACGGCGCACGGTCTCACCACTGGTTAGAATGGCATCAACCGTGGCGCGGATCTCCTGCACATCGGCGCGTGCCAGTTCGTCTGTCAGCCATTGTCCTTCGCCCGGCGGACGGGTGATGCGGCCGTCGAGACTCATCGCCGTTTTCCAAATCACCCACGGCAGCCCGGTTTCGCGAACCTTGAAAAAGGGACGTAGAATCTTCTCCGCTTCTTCCAAACAAACACCCGAAACCACTTCGATACCTGCCTCGGTTAGAATCGAGTCGGCACGTCCGGCGTGATCCGGATTCCGATCCACGCAGGCGTAAACCACCCGCGCCACTCCGGCCTCGATGAGTCCCTGCGTGCATGGCGGCGTGCGGCCGTGGGTCGAGCAGGGTTCCAGCGTGATGTAAACCGTCGAGCCGCGAACGTCCTTGCCTGCGGCATCCGCCAGCGCCTCGCGCTCGGCGTGCGGTTGTCCGGCGGAGCGGTGCCAGCCCTTTCCTAACAAAATATCATCCTTCACGATCACCGCACCTACCGGCGGATTCGGCGCGGTGCGGCCGATCCCTTTCCGCGCCTCGTCCATGGCGAGATTCATCCAGCGGACGTCTTCGCTCATTTCTCAGGTTCGTTGGATTTCCTATCCAGCCGGATCCGCAGCGGTTCATCACCGCGCAGCGTGTATTCGGTTTTCGCTCCGGGAAACTCGATTCCCACTTCCGAAAAACGTTTCTCCACCATGAAACGGATGTCGCTCGCCACCACATCGCTGTTCGTCTTGTCGTTGAACTCCGTCCAATAATAGATCGCGAAGGCATACGCGTCTGCGGCGAAATCCTCGAAAGTGACGACCGGAACCGGCTCCTTCAAAATCAGTCCGTGGCGCTCGACACACTCTTTGAGGATCGTGCAGACCGTTTGCGGCGAAGATCCCACGGCGACCCGCACATTGAGCATGCGGCGCACGCGGCGGTTAGAGAGAGTGAGGTTCGTCACCCGGTTTTCCAGAAACAACGAGTTCGGCACCAGCGTCTCCCTGCCATCTCCACTCTTGAGAACCGAGGACCGCGTGTTGATTTCCGTAATCGAACCCGAAACCCCGCCGATGTCCACGATGTCACCGACACGAATCTTCCGCTCGAACAACACAATGATACCGCTGATGAAATTCTTGATCAGGGTTTGCGTGCCGAAACCCAGCCCGATGGCCAACGCACCGCCGAAGAACGCGAAAACGGTGATCGGAATTTTCAGGAAATGCAACGTGCTCGCCGCGAGAATCAGGCCGACTACGATCATCAGCCAGTTGCTCAGGGTTTTCGCCTGGGCCTCCGCGATGTGTCCGCGGCGGACGACCGTGTTGCGGACACGGTTCTTGATTCGGTTGGAAATGATATAGGCGATCAGGAATGCGAAGATCGCGATGAAGAACTTACCCAGTGACACGCCGCGTTCCTGAGTACTGGGCACTCCGCCGATCATGACGGTGTCCTCGTAGGTGAACACGTCCATGGACCACAGGTTTTTAAACCCTGTCCAAAGCGAGGCGGAACCTTCTGATAGACGCACGGAGAGAGACCTGGTGGCGCGGGTCTCGTCGAACCCATCGAGCCAGCGTTTCATCATGCGGCTCTGCGCGGCGGCGGATTGGACGGCGCGCTGGATGATCGCCTGTTTGTCCCACAGCGAGGCGCGGACGTCGTTGAGCGGGAGCAATCGTGGATCGTCGGCAGGTCGGGCGGAAGCGCGGGCTTCCTGACGGCCGATGTCCGCATTCACGGCGGCGAGTTCATTGTTAAAAACGATGCCGCGGGCCGTCATCCGGTCGTAGGAGGAACGCAGCGCCTGAAGCGCCGCTTCCCGCGCGTCCTTGGTTTTCGCTTCCAGGGCCGCTTTGCGGTTAGAGTAACTTTCGACACCATCGGCTTCGAGGTCGTCGAGGATCTCCAAGTTGCTCTCGATGTATTGCAGCGAATCGACGCGGGTTTCCGACGCCTCCATTTTCACCGTGGCGAGCGCAAGGTCGGGCGTGTTTTCCAGCGGCGTGCCCTCGGGGACGGTCTTGAGGAGTTGGTCCTTGATACCCTGCATCCGGTTCTTGACCGCGTTTGCTTCCTGCTCCCGCTTGCGGATGGCTTCGAGTTCCTTGCGCAGGGAGGCTTGCCGATCGGATGCCGCCTTTTTCACGATCGCGAGGTCCTCGTCGCGGAAGACCGCCTTCTTGCGAACCACGCCGATCTGGCGGTCTAGCAGGGAAAGCTGTAGCTGCGTGGTTTCCACCTGATCCTTGAGCTGGCTGATGCTGCTCTGGAGAAACATGGCGCGGACTGCGAGTAGCCGGGACTTCGTACGGTCGGCCTCCAGCCGCCAAGCTGCGGGACCGTCGCCGGACGGTTCATCCGCGGCAGCGGAAATGGCGCGGCGGCTCGATTCCCCGGAATCCCGCGCCTCGTCCTGAATCCCGCCAAGGGTACGGGTGAACAGAGCCAGCGAAGAGCGGTAGGAAGCCGCCTTTTCCCGGATCGCCTCCTGCTGGGTCACCAACTGATCTAACATCAAAATCGAATAGGGAGGCTTTTCATCCAAGCCATGCCAAGCGGCGTCCGCCGCCCTGGCAGCTTCCAGTGACTTTCCCGTTTCCGGCAGGCCTTCGAGAATCTTCCGGAAGCGGTTGATGCTGGCAATGATCTGCTCAAGATCGCGGCGATAGTCGCCCAGCGCAGCGACGTCGATGCCTTCGGGAAGCGATTTTTCGGCATCCGGCTCGCTGATGCGGTTGAAATTCGCACGCGCCTCCTTGAGCCATTGCTGGAACCGGGCGTCTATTTCCTCCGGCGTTTCTGCCACAGGAGCGGTAGCCGCCGGGTTCACGCTGATGCCCGGAATCTGGGCGGCCGAATGCGACGGCGAAGCGAGCAGCCCGAGGAAAACCGCGAGCCACAGCCGCACGAGGGATTGCGAAAAATCAGAGGTCACCACGGGCGTCTTTTTCAAGCTGGATTCTATCAGCGAGGTTGCGGGCTTTCACGCTGTTGCGCTTGGCCCAACGCTCGACGGCCATCTGGCGCTTTTCGGAACGCTTCTTCAATGCGGCGATCTCGTTTTCGAGATTGAGGAAATTTTCATAACGCGCGAGATCCAGCGTGCCCGCTTCGACGGCGGCGCGGATGGCACATTTCGCGTCCTTGCGGTGGCTGCAATCGGAGAACTTGCACTCGGCCGTTAGAGCCTCCACATCGGCGAAACTGTCGCGCAGCGTGGCCTCGTCGGTCCACATCTGGATCTCGCGCATGCCCGGATTGTCGATGAGCATGCCGCCGTTCCGCAGCGGGACAAGCTCGCGGGAAGTCGTGGTGTGGCGGCCTTTTCCGGTGATCTCGTTCACCTCGCTGGTCCACTGCCATTCCTCGCCGTAGAGCTGGTTCACGAGGGTCGATTTCCCGACGCCACTCGATCCGACGATGCACATGGTGGTGCCTTTTTTGATGTATTTTTTGAGCACCTTGAGCCCTTGGCCGCTCACTGCGCTGGTGACGTGGACGCTGGCGCCGTCCCACAGCGCGGCAATTTCCGCAGCAGCGGCCATGCTTTGCTCGATGGGGAAAAGATCGGATTTGTTCACCAGCACCACCGCCTTCGCACCGCTGCGGCCGATGAGCATGAAGTAGCGCTCCATCCGGCGGATGTTGAAATCCGGACCCGCATCGGTGACCACGGCGACAATGTCGATGTTCGCTCCGATGACCTGCGCCTGGGAGCTGTTGCCCGGCATTTTCCGGGAAAAACAAGTGCGGCGGGGCAGCGTCGCGCGGATGACCGACGGCTGGTTTTCATCGCCGAGCTCGACCGCCACCCAATCGCCGACCGCCGGAAGATCCGCGTCGCAGGCGGCCTCGTGCCAGACGCGGCCGCAGAGAATGACGTCGATTTCGTCGCCGCCTTTGATGAACGCGCCGTAGTTGATGACTGTTTCCCGGATCAGCCGTGCGGGCACCCAGCCTTTTCCCGCGTGGGCCGCGAAGGCTTTTTCCAAATCATCATTCCATCCGAGTTCCTTCAAAGTCATCCGCCGGAAACTTAGCGCAACACGCGCGGCTGTCGATTCCCGCGTTTCGGCTTCCCGTGGAGGATTCGTGCGGGTAGAGATGCGTCGTGGAATCCGGCATTCAGGAAAGGCTCAATGAATTCATCCGGCGCAAAGGTCTGCGCCGCACCACCCAGCGCGACACCATCGTCAAGGCGGCGTTTTCCAAGGACGAGCATTTCACAGCGGACGAACTATTCGACCGGGTCAGGAAGGTCGATGCCGAAACCTCGCGGGCCACGGTTTATCGCACCCTGAGCCTGCTGGTGGAGGCGGATCTGCTGCGTGAAATCGACCTCGGAGAAAACCAAACCACCTACGATCCAAACTTCCTCGACAAGCCCTCGCACAACCATCTCGTCTGCATCGATTGCGGCCGGGTGGTGGAATTCGAGGACTCGCATCTGGATCTTCTCAACGATTGCGTGACCCGAAGGCTGGGCTTCAAACCGATCCGCCAGTCGATCAAGATCGAAGCGAATTGCGAGCAACTGCGGCTCAAAGGCCGTTGTCCGAACCTCATCGCCACGCGCCTGACCGGAAAGCGATTGAGGAAAAAACGCTGAACAGGCGATATCATGGCTGGAAATCGTTCCGTGGATGCCGCGCCACGCCTGATTCAACCGGATGCCCGGATGCATGAGGCGTTCTGCCGGATGTTCGAGGACTACCAAGCGTCCGGGCACCACGAATGGTGCGAGGAAGCCGCTCTCGCAGCCACCGATTTTCCCGCCTATGTGAATGCCGTCCGCGACAAGGCCGCGGGATCGGCCTTGTCCGATGAATGGGCTCCCACATCCTATTTCTGGATGCAAATCGGCGACGATCTGGTGGGAACGCTAAGAATCCGGCACTACCTAACGCCGGCCGTGATCGAACGGGCCGGCCACATCGGCTACGACATCGCACCTGCTTTTCGAGGGCGGGGTTTGGGCCATGAAATCCTCCGGCTCGGATTGGTGGAGGCCACGAAGCTGGGCATCGGCGATGTTCTGCTCCTGTGCTCTGCGAAAAACATGGCGTCGCGGCGGATCATTGAGCGCCACGGAGGCACGCTGGATCGGATCAAGGACAATGAGATGTGGTATTGGATCCGAAGAAACGGCGGTTGATCCCATTTTTCAGACTCGTATTCCCGGTGACCGATCTTAGGCTCGACCCCCCTTTGAAATTTTCGCGGAGGAATTCCACTGAACGCCCCCATGACGCCCTTTGTCCTTACCGCCGCATACGTTTTCGGTGGCCTGATTGTCGCCGCGGCGCTCACGCGCATCGCCTACGCCATTTCGCACAACATCACACGGGCTCCGGTGTTAGATATTTTCATCAGCCTCTTCACCTGGGTGCCATGGGCGGCTGGATATTGGTTAGAAGAATGGCCGGGCGTGCTCGCCGGATTGATCGGACAATTCCTCTCGCTGCACTTTTTCTGCCTGCTTGACCGCGCGATTCGTGGTAAAAAAGGCCGCACGCTCACTGATGCGCAGAACAAGGTGCTGGGACCGCTCCGCAATCAATTCGCGCTATGGGCGACCACTCCCGCGGCGGTGCTGTTTGTGCTCACGCGGGTGATCGAAATGACCGTCTATCCGGTCGTCGCCTGGCTTGCCAAACTCCCAACCTACCGGCAGGGCGACTGGGTGAATCTTTCCCGCCACAAATACGACGGTCTCATCGGCTACGATCTGTTGTGGTGCTGGTATTGCGACTGGATGACCGGCCTGTGGGCGCTGGGCAGCGAAATGTTACGCAACATCGAGTCGTTCTGGTGCCCGATCCAGTTCAAGAGCGATGTGAAGAACACCAACGCCCTCACCGATTTCCCGGATATCTCCAAATGGGCCGACAATGATGGAACCATCGAAGACGCCGTTCGCGCGTTCGAGGAACACTATGACGGCACGCAAAAAAACAGTTGGTGGGGACACCCCGATCGCAAAAAGCCGTGAAATTTAAATGCGTCGAGCCCAACAGTCATTTCCGTTCTCTGCGATTGCTGAGCGAGGACGGTCGTTGGGAACTCGGACTGAGTCCCTACAGCCACGGCATGCGGCTACGGATGGGAATGACCGGACGCCCGCCGCAGGTGATAGATTTCTGCATGGGCAGGGACGCCACTTTGTTTTCAAAAGTGTTAGTCGCGGTCTTGTCGAAACTTGAGACATTGGATGAAAGCATCACTCCCGAACAGGTCGACGCGGCATTCCCGTGGTCCGGAACACGACCGGACATGGCGGTTCACCTAACTGAATTACGGGCCGCAACCGCGGAGTCGATTCCGTGCTCCGCTTGCGATTAAGCTTCAATCCCCAGTTTCGCCCTCACCTTTTCAATCTCATCCGAGAGCTGGCCCCAGCGATAATAGCTGCTTTCCAGCGATTTCGCGAGTTTGTCCACCGCGTTCGTCACTTCGCGAAGTTTCCCCGGATTGTTGGCAACGGCGTCAGAGGACAGCTGCTGGGTAAGTGTGGCTTGCGCACCTTCGAGCTCCGCGATTTTGGCTTCTAAGGCCTCGAATTCGGTTTCGAGCGGCTTGAGGACTTTCGATTTCATTTCCCGCTGCTCGGCCTCGATCCGGCGCTGCTCCTTCCGGTTGACGCCGGGAACGGACTGCCGGGATGACTTGTTTTCGTTGGAAGAAGCGGGTGCGAGGGAGGCCAACTTGGGAATACCCTTTTTCGCCGCCTCGTCTTCTGCGGATTTCTCCAAGTAGTAGGTGATGTTTCCCGCATAGAGCACCGGTTGCTCGCCAGGGCGGAATTCGAGGGTCTTAGTGACCAACGCATCAAGGAAGTTCCGATTGTGGGAAACGATCATCACGCTGCCGGGATAGTCGATGAGCGCTCGCTGGAGCACGTCCTGCGATTGCATGTCCAAGTGGTTCGTCGGTTCGTCGAGGATCAGGAAATTCGCAGGACGCAGGAGCATGCAGACCAAAGCCACACGTGATCGCTCACCACCGGATAGGACCCCGATTTTCTTGAAAACATCATCGCCGCGGAACAGGAAGCAACCTAGCAGATTCCGCGCGTGCGGCATGCTTTCGCGCGACGCGGCGGCCTCAACGGTCTCAAGCACAGTTAGGTTCGGATCGAGCTCGTCGGCATGGTTCTGGGAGAAGAACGACGTGGCGACTTTGTGGCCGAAGGTATGCTCGCCGGCGTCCGGCTCCTCCTGCCCCGTGATCAGACGACAGAAGGTGGACTTGCCCGCGCCGTTAGGGCCAACGATGGCGAATTTCTCGCCCTTGTTGATTTCAAAATCGAAGCCGCTGAAGACGTTGAGCGCGCCGTACGACTTGGAAACAGCTTCAAGCTTGGCAACGGTGTGGCCGGAGTTCGGTGGCGGCGGGAATTTGAAATTCATGACGGCATCCTCCTGCTCCGGAGCCGGGATACGCTCGACTTTGGCTAACAGCTTAATCCTGGACTGCACAAGCGTCGCCTTGTTGGCTGAAGCGCGGAAACGATCGATGAACCGCTGCGTTTCCGCGATTTCCCGCTGCTGGGAAGTGTATTGCTTGAGTCGGATTTCCTTGCGGAGAACCGACTCTCGCTCGAAGTAGGAAAAATTTCCCGCATACTCCTCGGCGCGGCCGTGGGAGAACGCGATCGTACGCGTGCAAAGCGTGTCGAGCAGGGCCCGGTCATGGGAAATGAGAAGAATCGCGCCGGGATAGTTGATCAAGTATTGTTCGACCCAGATCTGAGTGCCGATGTCCAAGTGGTTCGTCGGTTCGTCTAGCAGCAAGACTTCCGGCTCCTGAAGGAACAGTTTCGCCATGGCGATCCGCATCTGCCAGCCGCCTGAAAACTCAGAACAATCGCGGGTAAAATCCTTCGTTTGGAAGCCAAGCCCCTTGAGTACGGACTCGATGCGTGGCTTCATCCGGGCGGGATCCATCGCATCAAGCTGTAATTCCAACTCGCCGATTTCCTCTAGTAGATCACCATAAGGCGATGAACGAGGATCGAGTTTGACAAGTTCGTTAGAGAGACGGTCGATCTTCTCGCTGAGTGCCATCGTCTCTCCGAAAGCGGACTCGGTTTCCTGCCAAAGAGTGCGGCCTTTCACGTGAATCCCCTCCTGCGGCAGATAACCGATGCGGGTTCCGCGGGGTGCGCTGATCTGCCCGGCGGTGGGCCTGATGATTCCAGCCACACATTTCATCAACGTGGATTTCCCCGCACCGTTGTGACCGGCGAAGGCAATGCGCTCGCGCGGTTGGACGGAAAATGCGAGGTCGTTGAAAAGCACACGCGCGCCAAATTCAACTCGAAGGGACTGAACGGAAATCATCGGGCGCGGAAGATGCACGCCACGGCGGCGGGGTCAACGCCGGAGAAGCAAAACCGCTGGATCCTCGTGTTTTTAGACATTCAACAAGAATCGGGATGAGCAGCTAACCAGAAGACCTTACCGAAAAGCCTCCCGTGAGTTTCGCATCTGAAGGCTCGGAGTTTCGGAAGGCGTAGCCAGTAATTCCATTTGACCATCACATTCACCTTCCGATTTCAGTCTGGCACGCCGGTCGGGAACCGGTGATCCCTCCGGTTTTTGGCACTGTTGTTTCCGGCCGTTTTGGTTGTTTCCTGTGTCGCGTTGCGCCTTCCTTTTCGCCCGGCTATTTTCCGCTTTTTCCGGGCAAAAAAA
>NZ_JBDSCX010000069.1:0-61504 GCF_039920825.1 Luteolibacter sp.
TTTTTTTGCCCGGAAAAAGCGGAAAATAGCCGGGCGAAAAGGAAGGCGCAACGCGACACAGGAAACAACCAAAACGGCCGGAAACAACAGTGCCAAAAACCGGAGGGATCACCGGTTCCCGACCGGCATTTCCGGCTCGGATCGAATCTGACTCAAACCCGGAGATGGCGGAATCTCGTGATACAAATCGGACCTCGATTTCTTTCTCAACCGCAGATCAAGGTCTGCGAGAAGCTGGTCCCGCTGGGATCTGATGGCGGATCTCAGAGGCTCTGGAAGGCGTTCCGGATTGGTATATACCGGATCCAATTCCGCAGTCGACCATATCGGCGCAGGCTTCCAATTTGAAATCACATCCAGCAGCGGTGGATTTTCCACGAAGCAATGTTTGAGCTGCTCGAATCTCCCCGCCCATAGTAACGAGACCATCGTTCGCGTGCACTTTGGGCAGGTTCCACAATTGGCTGCCGGGCCAGTGCTTGCCCAACAGACTCGCAAGTGTTCTTGAACCAGAGAATTGCCGGCGATTTGTTCCATTTTCTCAGCCCGGGACAGGTGCTCCCCCCAGCTAATGAACCGGGTGTTTCCGGAACTCCAAAGATGATCAATCTGCCACGTGGATCCCCAGATGCGGGTGTCATTTCTCCGGGTGCTGGAACTCAGGACGAAATCATGGAAATCGGATTTCAGAAGATGGGCGACCGCGGCCATGGCACCACCGTGGGTGTAATCCCAATTGGTCTTATTGAAATAGGAATGCTCCCGAAGATTGGTTTGGATCTGCACCAAGGAAATTCCCTTTTGCCGGGCGACACTTCGGTAGGATTGCTCCGCTGGTTTCTGCCGTGATTCATTCGCTAGAGCGATGTCGAACCCGTGGATATTGACAAGTGCGTGGATTTTCTTCGGATAGTGATTAAGCGTGTGGAATGAATCGACCCCCGCGGTGAAAAACAGCGCCGTCTTGCGCCACCATCGTTTCGGTTTGCCACGATCGACGATGGGGACTTCGGGAGGTTTCACCTTCCTCTTCCACCAGCCGTTCGTGATTACCGATAGTTCATGGGTGTTGCGAAACCATGTCCCGCAGACGGGAGAGTTAGAAACGAGGCGGTCCTTCCGCAGTTGGGCGGGAATCAGAAATGCGGAGAGAAAAGCCTCGGGAGCCGCCGACAACACCGCATCTTTCGAGGAAAACCAGACCTCCTCTCCCGCGACCAAGGCGCTGACCACGCAGGAAGTTCCTTCCATGCGGGTGTGGATTTTTCCGATGTGGACTTGAGCCATCTACGGGGGGGGAGGGTTTCAAGCGGACGTCTAGAACTCGCAATTCCCGGGAGTTCGGGCGAACGGGATCACGTCGCGGATGTTGGCCATGCCGGTGACAAACATCAGCATTCGCTCGAATCCGAGGCCGAAACCGGCGTGGGGGACGCTGCCGTATTTCCGGAGATCCGCATACCAACCGTAGGCATCCGGATCGAGGTCGTGCTTCTTGAAATTCTCCATCAAGACGTCCAACCGCTCTTCGCGTTGGCTGCCGCCGACGATCTCGCCGATGCCGGGAACTAGCACGTCCATCGCGGTGACGGTTTTGTTGTCGTCGTTGAGCCGCATGTAGAAGGGTTTGATTTCCTTCGGGTAGTTGAAGACGGTGACCGGCTTTTTGAAGTGCTCTTCGGTGAGCCAGCGTTCGTGTTCGGATTGCAGATTGAGGCCGTATTCGACCGGGTATTCGAAGGCTTTGCCGCTGGCTTTGAGGAGTTCGACGGCTTCGGTGTAGGTAATGCGTTCGAACGGGCGGCTGGCTACAAACTCAAGTCTCTCGCGAAGGCCCTTGTCCACGAACTTTTCGAAAATGGCCAGATCGCCATCGCTGTTAGTGAGCGCTTCCTTAACCAGATATTTTACCAATGCCTCGGCGAGGTCCATGTCGCCTTCGAGATCGCAGAACGCGACTTCGGGCTCGATCATCCAAAACTCCGCGGCGTGGCGCGAGGTGTTGGAGTTCTCCGCGCGGAAGGTGGGGCCGAAGGTGTAGATGTTGGAAAGCGCGCAGGCGAATGTCTCGCCTTCGAGCTGGCCGCTGACTGTTAGGAAAGCGCGTTTACCGAAGAAGTCTTCCTCCGCCTTTGCAATCTTGTCATCCGGCAGCGTCGTCACCCGGAACATTTCACCCGCCCCCTCGCAATCGCTGGCAGTGATGATCGGCGTGTGGACGTAGATGAAATCCCGTTCCTGGAAAAACTTGTGCACGGCGAATGCCATCCGGCTGCGCATGCGGAACACCGCGCCGTAGAGATTGGTCCTTGGCCGGAGGTGGGCGATGGATCTGAGAAACTCGGTACTGTGGCCCTTTTTCTGGAGCGGGTAATCTTCCGGAACACCACCTAATAATTTAAGCGAAGTGGCCTGCATTTCCCAGGCCTGCCCTGCGGCGGGTGAGGGGATCAGTTTTCCGCGAATTTCAATGGAGGCACCGGTGCTCATTTTCGCGATGTCCTCGTATCCGGGGATACCGGCGTCGGCCACAATCTGCAAATTTCCAAGGCAGGTTCCGTCGTTGAGTTCGAGGAAGGAAAATGCCTTTGAATCCCTCCGGGTGCGAACCCAACCGGCGACGTGGAGATCATCGCAGGCTTCCGCGCGTTTGAGGACGTGTTTGATCAGCGATCGCATGGGCTTGGATAGCCAGCGGGCTCGGGCTTGTCAAAGCAGGTCCCCGGATTTGTTGATAGTTGACCTGAAAACCGCCTGTAATAGCCTTCCCTTCAAGATCGATCCAATCCATGAAATTTCTCTACCGGTTCCTGATTCTCGCGACGATGCCCGCAGCCCACGCCTGGACACCGGGCCAAGAGCCCCCGGCGATGCCACTCGCATCATTCAAGCTCCCCGAGGGCTTGGAAATCACCCCTTGGGCGGCCTCGCCCGCGCTTTTCAATCCGACGAATATCGACATCGACCATCTCGGCCGGATCTGGGTCACTGAAGGCGTGGACTATCGCGGGAAATCGGGACGTCAGCCTGCGGGTGACCGTATCGTGATTCTTGAAGACACGGACGGAGACGGGAAATCGGACAGTTCCAAGGTTTTTTGGCAGGATCCTGAACTTGTTTCCCCGCTCGGCATCGCCGTTTTCGACAACGTGGTCATCGTTTCCCAGCCGCCGAATTTGCTCAAGCTGACCGACGTCAATCGCGACGGGAAATTCGACCCCGCATCCGGTGACAAGCGCGAAGTCCTGCTCACGGGTTTCAACGGTAAAAACCACGACCACTCACTCCACTCGCTGACTGCTGGGCCGGACGGGAAGTGGTATTTCAACCAAGGAAACACCTGCGGCGTTTTCACTGACAAGTCGGGTAAGACATTCCGTGTCGGAAGTTACTACTACCAGAGCGGCGGTGGAGAGTGGCCTACCAATACCAAGGCGATCGCCGGTGAAAAAAGCGATGACGGCTTCGTCTATGTCGGTGGTTTCACGGTCCGCATGAACCCGGACGCGACACATGCGGAAATCATCGGCTATAACTACCGGAACTCTTTCGAGCAGACGATCAACTCGCGCGGCTTTGTATTTCAAAACGACAACGACGATCCGCCGGCTTGCCGTACCAGCCATGTTTTGGAACACGGAAATGCCGGCTACTTTTCCAACGACGGCACACGGTTCTGGGATGCTGACCGCCGGCCGGGTCAAGATGTTCCGACCGCCCACTGGAGACAGGAAAATCCCGGTAGCATGCCTGCTGGCGACGTCTATGGCGGCGGCTCGCCCACCGGCATCGCGTTTTATGAAAACGGCGCTTTGGGCGATAAATTCAACGGTACGCTGCTCTCCTGTGAAGCTGCTAGAAACGTCATCTTCGGTTATCAACCCGCTCCGGATGGTGCCGGTTTCAAGCTGGATCGCACCGATTTCCTTACCACGAACCCGGAGAAGCAATTCGACGGCGCCGACTTCACCGGTGGTGTGAAAAAGGCGGGATCCGCTGAACAGGACAAGCTGAAATTCAATTTCCGGCCGTCCGATGTTTGCGTCGGCCCCGATGGCGCGCTCTACGTTGCTGACTGGACCGATCCGCGGGTTGGCGGTCACGACACGCAGGATGAAGCCGCGTCCGGTATTATCTATCGAATCGCTCCCAAGGGCTTCAAACCGGTCGTTCCGAAGATTGATCTCGGTAAAATGGAGGGCGCGATCCTTGCCCTGAAATCTCCCGCCGTGAACGTTCGTTCGCTCGGATTCCAGAAGCTGAAAGCCGCCGGTGCGTCAGCTTACGATGCCGTTGCGAAAGTCCTCGATGATCCGAATCCCTACGTCGCCTCCCGCGCGATCTGGCTGATGCCTTATCTTGGTGAAAAAGGCCGCGCTAAACTCAACTCCCTGCTCACCAGCGGCAATGCCGCCAACCGTCTGACGGCATTCCGTGCGATACGCCGGACCGATGGTGCGATCGACGATCTGCCATACGCCCGCAAGCTGGCAAATGATCCTGCTCCGGAAGTTAGAGTGGAAGCAGCGCAAGCCGTGCGCTACCGGAATTTCGAAGAAGCCCGCGATGTCCTCGTCGCCGTGGCGTCGCAATATGACGGAAAGGACCGTTCCTATCTCGAATCTCTCGGCATCGGTGCGGGACACAACACCGAAGAACTTTGGAAAGCCGTCGGGCAAAAAATGAAACCCGGAGCGCCCGGCGAGTGGTCCGACATTTTCGCCCGCCTCACCTGGCGGCTGATGCCGGAAGCCGCGATTCCATCTTTGAAAACACGCGCCGCCTCGGCAAATTTGAGCACGGAGCAACGCTCGCTCGCCGTCGATTCCCTCGCCTTCATCAAGTCGAAGGACTCTGCCTACGCGCTGATGGATATCGCCGCGCAAGAGTCTCCCGTTAAGGACCAGGCCCTGTGGTGGCTGGCGAACCGGGCAGAAGGCGAGTGGTCGTCGTTAGGGATCAAGGACGAGTTGGAAAAGCGCAAGCTCATCGAGAAGCCCGTTCCGCTTGTTGAGATCATCGTTCCCGCGAAACCGGAGTCCACCAAGTTCAGCGTGGCCGATGTGATGGCATTGAAGGGCGATGCCGCACGTGGCCAGGCTGCGGCCGGACGTTGCATCATGTGCCACAAGATCGGAGAAGCCGGCCCGGATTACGGACCCAATCTCAAAGGTTTCGCAAGCCGACAGGCGCCGGAAATCGTCGCGCGTTCGATCATCGATCCGTCCTTCGATATTTCCCACGGTTTCGAAGGTTCGGCCATCAATCTGAAGGACGGAAAATGGATCGACGGCCACATCGTCGCGGACGGGGATCCCGTCGTCATCCGTTCGACCGGCGGTCTCACGCAGCGGGTGCCGAAGAACCAGATCGGCAGCCGCAAGGACATGGATCGCTCGCTGATGTTAGGAGCCGATCAGCTCGGCATGACCGCGCAGGACGTGGCCGACGTGGTCGAGTGGTTGAAAACCTATTGATCCGCTAATTTTTCCGTCACTCCGGCTTCGGCAGGCTTTTGTGCGAGCCGTCGCAGAGTGGCGGGTTTCCGGTGTGTTTGCACTGGCACCACCAGACGGTTTTTTTCTCCGTCACTTCGTATTTCACCGGCTGCAGGCCGGTGCCTTTGTGGGAACCGTCACAGAACGGAGGATGTCCGGAGCGCCCGCAGGAACACCACCAGTGAGTCCCTGCATCCACTTCGAGTGCCAGCGGCTTGGTATCACAAATAACGGGTTCGGCAGCCATGCCGACGAGACTGGTGAAGTCTCCGGATCAACGCGAGAGGGAAACCTGAAGGGCAGGTGATTTCTCGGAGGAGGTCGCGGTGGCATTCATCGACTCCAAGTCCAGTTTGACCGTCGCCGGGGTCTTGTCGAGTTTCGGATACCTTTGAGAAGGCACTTCGTTGAGAAATGTTGCTCCGAGCCATCCCACAAGGATGATCGACGAACCACTTACAAAGTTCCTAGTGCTCATTAAGTAATACGGGAATGCTTACTATTTCCGCTCGCAGGTTTTGGTTCCTTTGGCCGAAAATAGCAACCCTTAATATGCGCCTTCCGAAACAGATCTTTCAAAAGGGGATTGTCGTGATCCACACCTGCCACTAGCTTCGTCGCCACGAGACAACTGCCGCGGCAGCTCGGATTCCAGCAAGCAACTTTCCAATCCCATGGGCATATTCAGCAAACCCCGCCTGCGCGGTCGTGACCGACGTGAAGACATGCCGGAAGGCCATTGGACCAAGTGTCCAGACTGCGACGCACTGATCCACACGCTCGAGCTCAAGCAGAACCTTCACGTCTGCGTCCATTGCAGCCATCATTTCCTGATCGATTCGCGCGAACGCATTGCGATGCTCGCCGATACGGACACCTTCGAGGAAACGGAAGTGGGTTTGATCTCCGCCAATCCGCTTGGCTTCGCGGGATACGCCGAGAAAACGGCGGCCCTTCGCGAAAAGACCGGACTCGACGATGCGGTGATTTCCGGACGTCTCACGATCCAAGGCCACAAGGCGATGATTGCCGTTATGGATTTCAAGTTTTTCGCCGGATCGATGGGATCTGTTGTTGGTGAGAAAATCACCCGTGCCATCGAGATGGCCATCGCCGAAAAACGCGGTGTCATCATTGTTTCCGCCTCGTCAGGCGCACGGATGCAGGAAGGGATGCTTTCGCTGATGCAGATGGCGAAAACCTGCGGCGCTCTCGCCCGTCTATCAGAATCGAAGCTGCCCTACATCTCTCTTTTCACGCATCCGACGACTGGTGGCGTCACAGCATCCTTCGCCACCATCGGCGACATCAATCTGGCCGAGCCGAAGTGCATGATCGGCTTCGCCGGTCCGCGCGTGGTCAAGGAAACAACCCATCAGACCCTGCCTCCTGGTTTCCAGACGGCGGAGTTCATGCTTGAGCACGGTTTGATCGACGCCATCGTTCCGCGAACCAAACTACGCGAGCGGTTCGGGAGTCTGTTAGGATACATGATGCCGGGTTGAAAACGGAGGGCTGAAATGTCACCACTTTTTGGTGGCGTGTTCGTTCACGGCTAGTGATCTTTCCGCCATGAGTCAGGCATTGGAATCATTGTCTGAAAACCTTTCAATGCCAGTTGTCTGACGTCTTCGTAGTGGCTTGGAATGACCTCGAGTAACATCGGGAAATTGGCGATCAATTCGTCGCGAACAACTCCCAAATTGGTTTCGATCAATTCGTATTGGGGCGGAAGGCCGGGAATAAGCCCTGGCATCCTTCCGTCGCCATGTCTGCCTCCTCGAGTTCCTTCCGCCGTGGCAATGTCGGTGAATGTGATCCCAACGTTTACGTAGAAAACAGCCGCTTCTCCTTTGGTGTTCCATCGAGAGGATTGAAACTCCACTTCCTGAATCACCCCATCCAGCTCCCGAAGGAACTTGTTACGAACCTTCTTGAAGCCATTTACTTTAAAATAGCCCGTATGAAGATCTATCAGCAATAGTTTTAGTAAATGCTGCATCGATAATTTGTTCTAGCCGCACGACTGAAAGTCACCCTTCGGTGGGCGGAGTAATGACAGTGACGCGTTCGACCCCACGTTTCGAGAATTCCTCCCAGTAACGTTTTTCCCATGCGACGGTGCGGGCGCGGCGGTCTTCCTCGCTGAGTTTTTCCCATTCCGCGAAGCCGATGGCGCGGGCGAGATCGCGGTCGGCGAGTCTAACGGCCAGCTCGTCCCAGAAGCTCTCGTTGCGGAATTCCTCGTAGCATTCGTGATAGAAAAGGCTTTCCTCTTTCTCCGCCTTCACCCGGAAGCGCTGGCTTTCCTCGTCGAACTCGATCCAGTCGCCCAAACCCGAGTGGCCGGCTTTTTCGAGAATCTTGCTCTCCAGATTCTCAAACGCCGCGACCTGGTCGTTGGCGGTTTCCTTCTGGTTCCACGACGCCACATTGGCGGCGAGGCTAACCATTTCCACCAAGGTGGCGAGTTCCTGATCGGAGAGGCGCAAATGCATTCGTGCCGGGAACAAACCACCGCCGCGCCCCACCCGCAAGCCCGCATCACTCTTGGCTTGATCTTCGGGAAATCTCCGGCCAGCTTCCCGCCCTGCCGTGCACGAGTAGCTCAGCGGTAGAGCGGTCCGCTTACACCGGATTGGTCGGCGGTTCGATCCCGTCCTCGTGTACCAGTTTTTCAAACTGCCGTCGCCGTCCTCATTGTTGGGAATCCGCGAGGGAAGTTGCCCACGCCGGCCGTCCATTGATCACTTGATCCGCTGCGACCGAATCGCGCTGGATCGCGGTGTGGCTGTCATAAAGTTCGATTGTCGCCGGAGCTCCCGCGTTGCTGCATCTGATGACAATATCCCGACCCTCTTTCACGAACACCCAGCGCTCGATTGGCTTGGCGCAACGGACCCGTGAGATCAGTTTTCCCTTTTCCGAAACATCCAGCCCACCGGGAACTTCCACTGCCGAGAATTTCAGTTTCGCCGGATCCGCGACCGTCCATTCTGAGGCAGCGGGGGGCGGCTTAGGTCCCTCACGCACCTCATCCGAAGCGCAGGAAACCAGCGCCACCAGCGGCAATCCAGACATCAAAAAACGAGTCGTCATGGGCGGAACGGTAACCAGCATGCATGCCATGTCCATGGCGGGTTTCTCCAAGGGGAAACCCGCACGCTTCAAAGCCGCCAGACATCGAGCGCCATGCCTTTCCGGCAGTCCTGTGGGCTTTCATCGACCATCCCGCGGCTGAGCCAGCCATCGTTCCACTCCACCCAATGCGCGCGGCCGGGGCTGGTGAAGGAGCCGGTGTTGATGATGCGGCGGCCGTTTATCTCCCAGCACCCCTCTCGGTGGAAATGCCCGATGACGAGCACTTCCGCGTTCGGGAAATAGGAGTCGCAGAACTTGGCGCCCGCCGCGCCTTGGGTGAACCAGGCTTCCAACATTTTCACCGCGCGCTTGGGCGGCAGGACGGCATCCCAGGCGCGTTGGATGAAATGGCGGCCGTTCGGGTATTCCACGCTGCACAATTCCCGGGCGATTTCCCGGGCGACTCGCAATCTTTCCTCCGCGTCGTGATCGGCCAGCGGGTGTTGTTTCCAGAGCTCCAACACGCGCTCGCCGTTAACGAGGATTTCGCGCTTCCAAGGCGAGCCGTCGAAGAGCAGCGCATCGCCGTGCATGATGATGATTTTCCCGTCCGCCAGCTCCACCCAGCCGCGTCCGGGCCAGCCGGGGTCGTGGTTTCCGGAGAGAAAGACAGCCTCCACGCCTTCCTCGGCGCATAGGGCTCTCAGTTCTTCCAACAGCACGGTCGAGCGGGCGAGGAAGGGCTTCGCAAGCTCCTGCCAAGTGTCGCCATTGAAAATAACGGTGCCTGTTCCGGCGATCAACGGACGAAGTGCGGAGACGTCGTTGACTCGAGAAATCTTGTGACCCAAATGGAGATCCGAAAGTACCCGGACGGGTTCATTCATTGGCAATCCGGCGCTGTCGCACCGCCTCGAACACACAGACACCCGTCGCCACCGAAACGTTCAGACATTCGACTTTTCCGGCCATCGGGATGGAAGCCAGGAAATCGCAGTTTTCCTCCGTCAGCCGGCGCATGCCTTTTTCCTCGGCTCCGAGGACGAGCGCGAGCGGCCCCTTGAGGTCGAGGTCGTAGATTGACTTCGCCTTCGCATGGTCCGAGGTGCCGACGAGCCAGAGACCGGCGGCTTTGAGCTTTTCCATCGTCCGTGCGAGATTGGTCACCTGGGCGAACGGGACGTGATCCGCCGCTCCCACGGAAACCCGGCGCACGGTTTCGGTGATGCCGACGGCCTTGTCTTTCGGCGCGACCACGGCATGCACGCCCGCCGCATCCGCCGTCCGTAGGATGGCTCCGAGGTTATGGGGGTCTTGCACGCAATCGAGAATCAAGACGAAGGGCACCGCGTGTTCGGCCACAATCGCCATCAGGTCGTCCTCGTCGAGCGATGGAGTGATGGTTTCCACCGTCTGGACATGGCGGTTCTCACGGGCCTGTTTATTCTGTTGGCCATGCTGCGGCGAGAAGCGAGGTTTCATGGAGGGATTTTGCCTTGGTGAAATGCGCGAGTCGAGCGCGATGGCGCATGAATCAAGCCAAAAAAAGGCGACCCCACTTTCGCGGGGCCGCCTTGGAATTTTGACAGATCCGGTGAATCAGGGAGTCACGACCACATTCAGACGGACGAAGATTTTTCCTTGTCCCGGCAGGAGGGTGTAACTGATGAAGCCCGGGACACTGGTGTCCGCCGTTACAGGAGTCCAGTTGATGAGGTCAGGCGAGGTTTGGATGGTTCCGGTGGCGCTGGTTGCGGTGGAATCCTTGGGGAATGAGATCTTGTTCGCTACCAACTGGGGGCTGGTGGTGAACGAAGAACCCGTGGCACCGAAGAAGTATTCCACGCCATTGGAGACACCGTCCTTGTCGAAGTCCGCCGCCGCACCCTGGCTACCGGCGTTCGTGTTCGCCCACGAGGAATAGATGTTCGTAGGCGTGTCGTCATCGGTGATTGTATAGACTTTCGTTCCGGAAATGAAGCCCGCCGATGCGGCGGTCAAGGTTGCGTTGCGTGTGCCGGTGTAGATGGCGTCGTTCTTCGCAACCACATAGATCGTTGCCGAGGATTGGCCTGCTAGAATGGTGACGGTTGAAGGAAGAACGGCATATCCCGGGTAGTTGATACCATCAGGAGAGATATCCGCCAGAAGCGCTCCGGCCGTGCTCTCCGTGATGTCCACGACGAGCGTGGAAGCGGTGCTGCCTGTCCGGGCGACGGTCAGTGGCGATTCCTCGGTGACGCCGGTGGCACCTTCAAGCAATGTGGTCTTGGAGGTGGAAACGGTGATGAGCGGAGGACCGGTGTAAACGATGTCGGCCATACTCCTTGGGGCAACCGTGATCGTCAGCACCGAAGTGATCGAGGTCTTCTGAATGACGCCCGTCACCGTGTTGGGGCCGACGGGGATTGTCGCACCGGTGATTTCGAGGCCGCTGGGAGTGTTGGTGCCGAACAGGTTTTGGAACGTTCCTGCGGAGCCATCATTGATGCTGGTGAATGACGGAGCCGTGGCGAAGACAGATCCTGCACTTGAGAAAGTGACGCCCGTTACGGAAACCAACCTAGCTTGGTCCGCATCGGTCAAGGTGGCGAGTGTGCGAGACAGCGGCACTACCGCGTTACCTGACGAAATGGCGGTGCCGAAATCCACCTTCGGGGTGAACTGGAGCTGACCGTTGAACGTCGAGATGCTCCCGATGATGTTCGCAACATTGTCACCAACCGTGTAAGTGCTTGTCACCACCGTGCTGAAGTCATCGATCTGGATTCCCGCGCCGCTGTCCTGGAAGAACTTCGTGTTGCGGGTAGGGAGAGAGGCGGTGAAGGTCACTTGGCCGAGAACGCGGTAGATGGTGGTGCCTGTCGGCGATGCGCGCAGGGCGGTCAGGTCGGCCACATCGAGTGGAAGGAAGTAGGTCGACGTCGAAACGTTGCTGCGCGCCCCTCCTGTTGTGAATGCGGCCACCTTGAGAATCTTGGTTCCCGCTCCGATGTTGATCGTGATGCCCGTGCCGTTGTTGTAGGCGGGGCTGGTTGCGATAGGATCAGAACCATCCGTGGTGTAACGAAGGGTTTCCCCGGCCGCATAGGAGGCATAGTTCGAAACGAAGACGGTCTGATTGGTATAATAGGATCCGCCGGGCAGACTCACCGTTGGGACGAGGATGGTGCTGTCCTCGCCGACCATCGTGAGGTCGTCCATCGCGATGCCGGCGTCGCTTCCGCCATCGTTGAAGTCGCTCCAGCGGAGGAAGGCTACTTCGCCTGCCGCCAGGCTGATCGGCAGGGTGACAGAGACGACGGCGGTTTTATTAGCGGGGAGGTTTCCGTCGAGAGCTCCGTTTGCTCCAACGAACGCAGGCCCATTGAGATCAAGGCTGGGGAAAGTCGTGGCTCCGGAGGCCGTCAGGAAATTGTCGTTCGTGAAGGTGGTGCCATTGATTTTGCCGTAAGCGAATGCCAGGATGTTCTGAACTGCGGTGGAATTCCGCCAGAACTCGGCGGTGAAGGAGAACGTCAGGCCGGTGAGCGTGGAACCGCTGTCGTTTTTGACGAGAGTCCCGAAGGTCATGGTGTTGGTTCCCGAGGCGAGCATGCCAAGCGCCCGGTCGCTGGCAGCCGCCGCACCGTAGCTAAACATTCCGCCACTGCTGCCCGTTCCCGTATCTGCGGTGAGATTGACCGCCGCGACGGGGGGGGTTATGTTCCCGTTGTTCTTTACGCCGTACCAACCGTTGAGCGTGGAGCTGCTGGTGATCGTGCTGAAGTTGCCTTGAAGTCCGATCGTTCCTGAGAAAGCGCCCGTGATGGTCGTTGTGGGGAGGGCATCGAAGTTCTGGGTATAAGCCGCCCCTGGCGCGGTGAGCGAAACGTAGTTGATCGTGACTGCCGGAGACACCGTGCCGGAGACCGCGACATTGACCGTGGTCGCCCCGGTGCTGGTAACGGCTACGTTTCCGGAAGCACTGCCCGCGGCGGCGGCGGTCGAAATCCGAACAGAGATCACCGTGCTGAGAACGGTGCCGGAGGAGGGTGTCAGAATCACCGTCGGCCCATAGGATCCGGAGGTGGCGACTTCATATCCGGAGGGGGCGGTGATCGTGATGTTTCCTGTCAGGTTCGTGCCGGAAGCTGAAAAGGTCTGCGCGGCGGAAACGACTCCTGCGGATGTGGAGAAGCCGGTCAGGCTTGCGGGGGTGGCATCGAGCAGAGGTGCATTCAGTGCGTTTACGGTTCCACTGAGAGCAACTGTCTTGTTAGTGGCCCCAGTGCTGGACAAGGTGATATTGCCCGAGACAGAGCCTGCAGGTGCTGACGCTGCGATGCGGGTGTAAATGATGCCGGATGCAGAACCTCCGGATTGAGTAAGGGTTGCGGAACTTGAAAAAGTCGCGTCATCGGTGGAAACCTCAAAATTTGAAGGTGCGGAAACGGAAATGTCCGCAGTGAGAGCCGTGCCGCTGACGGTGAAGTTCTGTGAGGTTGAGGCGGTACCAGCCACCGTCGTGAATGATGTGAGCGAGACGACGCTAGTGCCAATCGTCGGGGCGCTTGAGATGAGTGGTGACAGATCAGCCCAGTTGTTTGTGACGAGCATTCTGCTGATCGTGCCTGCAGCGGCATTTGAGGCTGAACCTTGTCTAAGAGAGACGGCTGCATAGGAAGTAATCTCGGCGGAAGTTCCTGCCCAAGTCACCGTGTTCAGGTAGGGTGAATTGCTGGCTTCTGTTGTGCTGGTGGGGTTGATGTAGAGCGCACCAGTGTCATTCAGGGTGCCGGCATTGATATTGTATCTGAAAATCAACACGTATTCGGTGTTTACATCCAACTCTTGAGTTCCATAGGAAACGGTGGCCCCGGTATTTCCCATCAAGAGTCCGATCAGAAACTTGCTGGCTGTAGAGCCTCGCTTGACATACACTCGGCCATTGTAGGTGGCGCTGCTAGTCGCGAGAGAGTTGAAACACGTAAAATAATCGCCCGTTGCCTGGGCCGAAGCAATTTTTAATTTCAACCCGAGGTAAAGGTTGCCGCTGGTGGCTGCGGTAAAGCCGACTCCGCCATCCTGACCTGAGGTGTTTAGCACCACGACGCCTCCGCTGATCGCTAGAGTGGGTGTTGCCGCACCGCTCTCGAGCCATCCACCTTGTCCGATAAGATTTGCGTTTGTGAAGGTGGAAAAATCCTGATCAAGTAAGGCGGTTCCTTTGGACGTCTGGGGAAGAAACCCGAGAATTCCAGCGGCCAGCAACGCTGGGGCCGCCAATAGGCTAGATCTGATCCGGGAAGAAATCCCGGTTGAGCTCAATTTGTTAATCAGCGGGTTAGCGAGTAAAGCTCGCGACCAGTGAGCTAGCTTTGAAAGCCTGCCCGAGGATGGGGTTTGAGGGAGAAGTCTCATTTTTTTTGGGATATGGTGATTGAATACGATGCGATACTCTACGAGTTCATGGGGGCACTCATGGATTTAAATGTGTCTTGTTCGTCACGGGTTTAAGCAAATGCTGCGCCAGAATGGATCTGCTATATTTTGCCGTATTTCTTCTTGCTGTTTCCGAGTTTTCAGTATTTATTGAAAACCGTGAACACGGAGGTCGAAAAGCTCAAACATGCTCGTGACGAATTCGTCGCGCAGTGGGGCGCGCTCGGCACCCAGTGGGGGATCAATCGGACGATGGCGCAGATCCATGCTCTGCTCATGACCGCTCCCGAACCGATCACCACGGACGACGTGATGGAAGAGCTGCAGATCAGCCGCGGCAATGCCCACACGAATCTCAAGGAGCTGGTTGCCTGGGGGTTGCTGCGGGTGGTGGTGAAAAAAGGCGAGCGCCGTGAATTTTTCGAAGCCGAAAAGGATGTCTGGAGCATTTTCACCATCGTCGCCCGCGAACGGAAACGCCGCGAGATCGAGCCCGCGTTAGCGATCCTGAGCAAGTGCGCGGAAGAGAGTCGCGAGATCGACAGCCCGCAGGGCAAGGCGTTTTACGATCAAATGAAGGCGCTGGAGGACTTCGTCGGATTCGCCTCGAAAATGTCCGACCGTATTGGCGCGATGAAATATGGATTTGCCGTCCAGTTGGCGACGAAGCTTCTCGGTTAAAAAAATTTCACCCAATTTTTCATAAATTCCTGAAAAATCGAAATAAACGAAAAGAAAAAACAAGAAAGGAACACCACAAATGAATGCAACCGTCATTAGTTATGGAATCTATCTCGCAATCGCGCTGCCACTTACCATCTGGGTCGCGCGGAACCTTTTCCGGAACGGCCGGATCTTCCTGGTCGATTGCTTCCACGGCAACGAGCTGCTGGCGGACAGCGTGAACCAACTGCTGGTGATGGGCTTCTATCTGATCAATTTCGGATTCGTGGCGCTTTACCTCAAGTTGGCCGACGAAGTGCAGGACGTCCGCGGGATTTTTGAAGCGCTCAGCGGCAAGCTGGGCGTGGTCTTGTTAGTTCTGGGAGCCATGCATTTCTTCAACCTGCTCGTGTTCACGAAAATGCGGAAACGCGCGACTTGGGACCAAGCGCCGCCTCCAATGCCACCAGCCGGAATCGTGAGAGCGAAAGTCTGATCGCTTGAATTTCGAAATCACTCCGCCGCCATGAAAACGCTAACGATTTTCTACGATCCCCGTTGCGGGCTGTGTGCGAAGTTCCGCGTCTGGTTGGAAGCGCAGCCGAAGCGCGTGGCCGTCGAATTCCTCGACTACGATTCCGCTGAAGCCCTCAGGCGATTTTCCGATTCGTTAGTCTTAGGCGCTGAGCGTGATGTGGTGGTGCTGGCCGACGACGGCCGTTGGTGGCAGGGCAGCGCCGCCTGGCTGACCTGCCTGTGGACGACGGTTCAATATCGAGATTGGTCGTTCCGTCTGGCAGCTCCGGTTTTCCAACCGTTCGTGAAAAAAGCGGTGCACCTCTTGTCCGAGAATCGCCTGACGATTTCCCGCCTGATGAAACTCCGGACCGACGCCGAATTGGCGACGGCCATCCGCTCGCTGCCCGTAGCGAAATGTAAAAACGGCGTTTGCCACGTTTGATCTAACCTAAAAACAGAAAGACTTTCTTATGAATCCCGTCATCGTGATTTTCGGAGCCAATGGATTCCTTGGCCGCTACCTGACCCGCCACTTTGCCAGAAACGGCAAGGAGGTTGTCGCCATCGCCCGCAGCCGCGAGGGCTGGAGCGGTGATGGAATGTTTCTCGAGTGGGACGGCAAAACCCTCGGCCCTTGGGCGCTTGCCCTCGAAGGCGCGGAAGCCGTCATTAATCTGGCCGGCCGCAGCGTGAACTGCCGCTACACGGAAAAGAACCGGCGGGAAATCCTCGAGTCCCGGGTGGATGCGACCCGTGTGATCGGCGAGGCGATCAAGGGCTGCAAGACACCGCCGAAGACCTGGCTGAACACGAGCACGGCGACGTGGTATCGCCACGCCGAGGACATGCCGCAGAACGATTGGCTCGGCGAACCGGGCGAGGGATTTTCCTGCGACGTGGCCCAAGCGTGGGAAGATGCGTTTTTCAATGCGAACGTGCCTGCGGAAACAAGGAAGCTGGCGCTGCGCATCGGTATGGTCTTGGCCAACGAGGAGGCGACAGTTTACGATGTGCTCAGAAAACTCACCGCGCGTGGTCTCGGCGGGACGATGGGCAGCGGCAACCAGCGGATCAGTTGGATCCACATGGAGGATTTCCTGCGGGCTGTGGATTTTGTCATCAACGATCCGTTTCTCGACGGGACGGTCAACGTCACGGCCCCCGAATTTCCAACCAACCGCGAGTGGATGCGGACTTTCCGCGAAGCGGTCGGGATGCCGCTCGGTGTGCCTGCCAGGCGCTGGATGTTGAAAATCGGTGCCCGCCTGATGGGAACCGAGACCGAACTCGTCTTGAAAAGCCGTTGGGCGGATTCCGTCCGGCTGCGGGATGCGGGATTCCGTTGGAGGTGGAGCCGGGCTGTGGATGCCGTGGCCGACCTACACGGTCGCCGGGGTCTGCAAGGGTTCTTCAAGGCGGCGTCCGAGCGCAGCGCCGGGGCCCGGGTTTGGCTGCCTGCGGCGACCCGCTAGCCGGGGCGGCGGCGGCGAAAACCGGATTTTTATTCCCGGCGGAAGGGCGTAACTCTTTGATTTCAAGTGTGAATACATGGTAAACTTGCCCTTCCCGGCTTTTTCCGGTTGCCGCAGGAGCCGATGGAGACTATGAGATGCGCGCTTTGTTTCGCGCAGGCGCTATCCCTTTTCCAATCCCTACTGCATGATTTATCGATCCCTTTCCCTAACCGCGCTCGCCTTGGTGGCGGCGCTTTTCACCAGCTGCGGCGGCTCTGGCCCCAATGTCATCTCTAAATCCTCGATCCGTTCCGGCTCGGGGATTTATGCTAAAAGAGAGAGCTTCGCGCTGCCTCCGGCCTCTTCCCAAGCGGTTGCCGCCGCCGCTGGAAAGCCTCGCGACAAGCACTCGATGCCGGTTTACGCCTTCAGTGATCGCAACCGGATCGTCCGCACCACGGCTTACACCTCCACCGAGTCCGACCACTTGATTTACGGCGACAAGAACGCCACCGGCACCACGCTTCGCTACAACGACCGGGTCCGCAGCGCCGCCGCCGATTGGTCGTTCTATCCGGTCGGGACCACGTTCCGCATCAAGGGTCTGCCTTATCTTTATGTCGTGGACGATTACGGTTCCGCCCTGCTTGGCACCGGCACCGTGGACATTTACACTCCAACTAAAGAAGTCATGGGCCTATGGGCGACCCG
Source organism: Luteolibacter sp. (assembly GCF_039920825.1). Lineage (GTDB taxonomy): Bacteria > Verrucomicrobiota > Verrucomicrobiia > Verrucomicrobiales > Akkermansiaceae > Luteolibacter. The sequence goes on from NZ_JBDSCX010000069.1 coordinate 17,351, forward strand.
GACTGTCGAGATGACCGTCGTGCAATGGGGGTCTATGACCCGCAGCGCCGAACTTCTTAGCCAGCGCACCAGCTACGATCATTGCCGGAAAATGCTGGCAAACATCGTCCGTCAGCGTCCGGACTTGGGCAACGTTGCGAAAAACTGAGTTCCCAAGAATTTCCAAGGCCCGGCCGTTCATTCGGCCGGGCCTTTTTCATTTTATTGAATTGGTGCCAGCAATCGCGCCGCCCGGCAGGCTGCGCGGAAGAAGAACGATTTTCCGGTGAACTCCTCGATTTTGACAAGCTTGGAGTGACTGAAATCGTTCAGCAGCATGGCTTCCACCTCGTTGACAAATTTTTGATCCGTCGAGAAACCTGTGATTTCGAAATTCAAACGGAACGAGCGGTTGTCGAGATTCGCTGTGCCTACTGCAGCAAGCCGATTGTCGATCAGCATGACTTTCTCATGGAGAAATCCGCGGTGGTAGCGGAACAATTTCACGCCGTAGGGAAGGACTTGTTCGTAGTAAGAAAACGCCGAGAGCCAGACGAGCAGTTGATCCGCCCGCTCGGGGATGAGAATCCGGATATCCACTCCACGCAGGGCAGCCGTTTGCAAGGCGGTGAGCACGCCCTCGTCCGGAACAAAATACGGTGTGGCGATCCAGAGCTTTTTCCGCGAGGAATTGGCCGCCTCCGCCACCACCAGTTGCCACGAATCCGCAGGGTCGGCCGGGCCGGTGGGGATTACCGCGGCGATTTGATTCGCCTCTTCCGGCCGGGTTTCCCATTGCAGTTCGGGAACTTGATCGGAAGCCCAGAACCAGTCTTCGAGAAACACCAGTTGCACCGCCTGCACCACCGGGCCGCGCATTTTTAAATGGGTGTCGCGCCACTCGCCGAAGCGCTTGTCCCTTCCCATGTATTCGTCGCCTACGTTGAGCCCGCCGATGAATGCCGTTTTGCCGTCGCTCACCACGATCTTGCGATGGTTTCTGAAATTCAGTTGGAACCGTGACCACCAGAATCGGTTGATGCCGAAGGATAGGCATTCGATTCCCGCATCCCGCATTTCCTTGAGGAAACGCCTTGGCAACTTGTGTGAGCCGATCTCGTCGAACAAAAAGTAAACCTTCACTCCCGCCTTCGCCCGGCTGATGAGCGCCTTTTGGAAGCGGGTGCCGAGCTGGTCGTTCTTTACGATGAAGAAGTTCACGCAGAGATAGTTTTCCGCCTCTTTGATCACTTCGAAAATCCGCTCGAAGGTCTGTTCGCCATCGATGAGTAGTTCGAGATCGTTCCCTTTGGTAAACGGCAGGCCGCCGAGCAACTGCGCCGCTTTTTCAAAGGCGTCGTCGTCCGGAAGGTCCACCTCGCAGTGGCGCAAACGCAGGTGCATCGACTCCGCCAGTTTCTTCAATCGGTCGTCCGTCTCCCGCCGCCCGCCGATATTGCGGGAAAACCGGGTTCGTCCTAACAGCCAATACATTGGAATGGCCAGGAACGGAATCGTCAGCAGCGAAATCACCCAGGCGATGGTTCCCTGCGAGGTCCTCACGTGCATCAGCGCATGAAGCACATGCAGAATCCCCACCACGTAAAATGTCAGCAAAGCGGCCAGCCCGAGCCAGGTCGAGTATTCGAAATCCGGGAATAACATCAGCCCCAGTTTACCGCATCCTTGCGGAGCCAACAAGCTTTCAAGCCCGGCTTTTCAAGCGATGGAAATGCCAGCGGATTTCCTCTTCGTAGCTCCGCAGTGACGGATAGGCGTTTTTCGTGTCAGACCGTTTCAGTCCTGCACCAACCCGGTCCGGCGGTAGTATTTCCTGCAGATCCATCATCGCACCTAGCAGCAGCGCCGTATCCCGCAACCTTAGCGGACGCCCGCGGAAAAACATCATGCTGTCCGCCGAAACAGAAGCCCGAAGCCGGTTAGGCGATGACGAGAAAAAGAAATCGAGGCGGAACTCGGGAACATTTTCCTCTTTGTGCTGTCTTTCAGGTGTCGGAATATCGAGCGAACCATTTGATGAACTGATGTGGCGAACCCCCATCTTCCATTCGGTCTTGGATTTACGCTGCGTTAAAAATCCGCCCGCGATGAAAACCAGTTCTTCCAGTGGCCTCGATTGCTCACGCCCTATGGTGTCCGTGAAGATCAGCGCGTCCTTCGCCAAATCGATCCGTTGAATCGTGAAGGCCTCGTGCAAAACAGGAATCTCGCTGTCCGCCACAACGTCAGTCGCAAAACCCTGGAGCTTCAAAGCCGCTTGAAATGCGGTCGCTTCTTCAAACGAAAGTCCCGAGACCACGATCCCGAACAAGTCGCGCTGCATGCCGGCGCAATCGGCGCGCGCGACGGATGGCGCCGCATCCGAGGCTTCCTCAAGCGATTCCCGGTCAATCGTTTGATCGAGCGAAACCTGCAGCAAACTGAACGTGGACATGGAAATCGGGAAGTTCGGTCGCCGCCAGCCAAGCTAACCGATCAACGCTTGCGGATGAGCATGAACTCATTGCCGTCCGTGTCAAAACACATCGCCAGATGCGGCGGCTCGCCATCCTCTTCCTGTGGCTCGCGGGTCAGACCGCCGCCATTGGCCACCACCTCGGCGGCTCCGGCGACCACGTCCGCGACTTGGAGGCTGATGCCGGTCCATGTCTTTTTTCCCTCGCCGCCACCGTGGATGCCGATGATGGTACCGGCGATCTCCAGTTCGGAGATATGGCTGTTGCTTCGGAGGATTTCCGCTCCGAAAACTGTCTGATAGAAATTTGTCGCCCGCGCCAGGTCCGCTGCCCAGATGACATACTTGACGCGTTCGACGAGCATCTCAGTAGGAGAAAATCTCGTCGGCTTTGAAGAAGCGTTTGATCTCGGCTTGCGCGGCTTCGACCGAATCGGAAGCGTGGCAGACGTTGCGCATCTTCGCGTCGGCATCCTTGAAGCCGAAGTCGCCACGGATGGTGCCTTCCGGAGCGACCATCGAGTCGGTCGGTCCAAGCAGGTCACGCACGGCGGCGATCACGTTCTCACCTTCGAGTGCGAGCGCGATGACCGGCGTTTCCTGCATGAAACCGCGAACGGCGGGGAAAAACGGTTTATCGGCGATGTGCGAGTAGTGCTCGGCGAGGATTTCATCGCTGAGGTGCATCATCTTGATGCCACGGATCTTGAAGCCAGCCGCAAGGAAGCGGGCGAGCACGGTGCCTGTGAGGTTTTTTTCGACTGCGTCGGGTTTGAAAAGGATGAGGGAAGTTTCGGAACTCATGCGGGTGGAGTTAGTGCCGGGCCTTGCTTTGTGCAAGCCTTTTGCGGAGCCGGATTTGTTAGCAAATCTTAACGATCAAGCGCATCCGCACGCTGGCGGAGTGCCTTCGCGGCATCGGCATTCCGGTTCTCCGTTTCCCAAAGCAAAGCCAACCGGCGGAGTGCGGCGGCGGTTTCCTTCTTCGCATCGGCCGGGTAGGCCCGGATCGCGGTCCGCAAGCGCTCTTCGGCGGATCTGCTCTGTCCCTCGGCGATCAGCGCTTCGGCGGACTCCATCAGAAATGCGGGATCGGTCTTGGCATCGACGGGTTTGGCGGCCTCCGCCTCGCGGAAAAGCCGGGCCGCCTGTTCGCGTGTCTCCGGATCACGGCGGGTGGCGACGGCGAGTTTTTCCACCAGCTCCCGGTTTTCCGGATGATCGAAAACGGCCTTCTCTAGCAAAATTCTCGCCTGCTTGGGATCGTTCGCCGCCAGCCATTCGTCCGCGAGTTTGATGAAGTCCGCCGGCGGGCCACCACGGATTTTCAACAATTCGCCGGCATGATACCGGGCGAGGTCCGGCTGGTTGCGGAGTCGATAGAATTTCGCCAGCGACTGATGGGCGAGTGCCTGTTGCGGGTTGATTTCCAAAACTTCCTTGAGCGCCGCCTCGCCTTCGGTATCGCGCTTCGCCGTGAAATAGAGAACGCCTAACCGAGTCCGAATTTCCAACGAAGAGGGTGCCGCTTCGACATGGCGTTTCAAAATGTCGATCGCCTGATCCGGACGATCGGTGTCGCGGAAATGGTCGGACGCCGCACGGGCGAGCTGAGGAATCTCGGGATGCGCTTCGAAGGAAGTTAGAAACCGTTGGTCCACTTTTTCCCGAGCTGCCGCATCCTCCGCCTCGAACATCCCCCGCGACAGGGACGTATAGAGCAGAACGGATTCGGGATCGTTCGGCGAAAGCATCTCCAACAATTCCACCTGACGGACCTTGTCTCCGTTTGATTGCGCGTGCTGGAAAAGCCGTCGGATGATTTCCGGGTGGCCGGGATACTTTGCCAGTGCGGCTTCGAGTGTGTCGTTGGAAAGCTTCAAAGCCAGCGTGTCGCCATTGCTCTGTTGATCCAGGAAATCGGTATAAGTCAGCTGGACTCCGAGATCGTCCGGCCGTGCCGCCGCGAGATCTCGATAGAGCTTTACCGCACCGGAGCGGTCTCCTGCTGCCATCCGCAGTCTAACAGAACGGCTGACAAGTGGCATCGCCTGGGGATCCGCAAGCCGTGCTAATTCGAAAAACCTCGAAGCTTCTTCCGCATTTCCACGCGTTTCCGCCAGCACACCCAATGCGAAACTCAGGTGGGGATCATCATTTCCCCGAACCGATGCGCCAAGAAGCAGGAGGATGGGAACTGACCGGATCAAGGAATGGGAATGGTGATGAGTCGGTAGCATCCGTTGTTGCGGAGGAATTACCGCAAAAGCCGGGGATCCGCAATCGTGCAGATGAGAAGGTTCCCCTTCCCTAACATAATGATGCCCGTTGTTCTCGGCCGGTGATTCCGGGACAGACAGTCCGCATTCAGAAACTCACTTCAAATCCGGACGACGACGGCACCAGACGAACATCGTCGTAGCGAAGCCACAAAGCAGGATCGATGACGGTTCCGGCACTGCCTGAATCGCGAAGGATGCAGTCGTTGTATCCGAAGCCGAAAGGGAATTGAATGCTGTCATCGACGTTTTCGAACGCTGTGTTTCAGAGCGGCTGGATCCGTTTGCTGGAATTTTGTGAGTTCGGAGGACGTTCGCGGCAAAATACCGATCAATCGCTGCTTTGGAGTGGCGAAAAAGAGATTCGTCAATAGCGCCTTCCGCGTTCGGACCTTTGTTGATGCGGGATTTGATTTCGATCCGGGGTCCTTGATAGCCTTCCGGAGGGTTCCAATCGGCGGGCGGCTGAGCGAAATTTCCGGTTTCGTCAATCCCGACCAAGGGTTCCGAGCCTTTGTCGAGGGGCTGACTTCCCAGAAAGGCCGCTCGATCGCCACTCAGGAAACCCTCGGACGAACTCAAGTTTCCGGATTCAATCGGGCGGTCGTCCGAGAGCGTGTAGGCGAGCCACTGGCCAAATTTTCCGAAAATCTCATCGAAATAGGCGGATATCTCGGAAGCAGAGGTTTTGCCACTGGCCTTCGGAGCCGGATCACCTTCCGAAGTTGCTTCAGACTCAACCTCCAGCTCAAGTCCCGCCGTTTTGACGGAATCTTCTGCCATGCAGAATCCACACAACACCATGAGGCACAGTGGGATCAGTTTGGAATAAGTCGCCTTCACGGTTTTGCGGGATCGAGGAAATTGAATCCGAAAACGCCGAGGAGTTCCCGAATTTCAGGATGGCTTAACCAATTTCAGCGTCCGGGGATACCTACGCGATCGCGTAGGTATCGCAAACCCAAAGAAGCGCGCAGGGATCCAAGAGGCATTTCACAGCCCCACTCCTTGAGTCATGTTCTCCGCTAAAGTGGCGGCAGGCTTTCAAGGATCGTTTCCAAACGCTGCGTGGTGCCGTGGGTGGCGCACCAATTTCTGATATAAGTCATGTCGAGCGTCTCCGGGCCTTGGACGGCGAGCACGTCGCGGGCGTCGTCGAGATCCTTGGAGCGGCCCCAGCGGATTTTTTGGGTGACAATGTCTTCTGCGGAGGGAAGCCAGACTTCGCGATCAAGCGCCTGTGAGAAAAATCGCTTCCGCCTCTCGAACTGGGCGGAGACGAATGGATCTTCAAAAAGTTCGAAAAGCTCGACACTCAATCCGGTATCTTCAGGAGGCCGCCCGATGTGGCGTCTGCCCCAGGTGATTGTGTCGAACTGAACCTGCGGGCTGAAGATGATTTGAGGCTCCAACACTTGGATGATGCGTTCCATCGTGCCGGGTTCGGTGATGTTCACCACGATATCAACGTCCTTGGTCGAACGTGGGATCGCGTAATAATTGTAAGCAAGCGCGCCCGTCAGCATGTAGGGCGCGTCGGTTGCCTCACAGGCTGAGATCGCCAGATTGGCGAGGTGCTCGACGGTGATCATGCCGGAGCTTGGAAGGTGTAGAATTGATGATCACGGGCGCGGCAGAGCCTTTCCATCCGGCGGCGGACTTCGGCCCAACCCTCGCGAATGTCGGTGATGCCGTTTTGTTGCATCGCCCCGTCAAGCATGAGGCGCATGACGAAGTTCGTATGCTCCAAGCCCCCCTCGAAGCGCTGTTCCGGAGTCAGGTTTCTCGCACGCAGGACCTTGTCCCGATAAATCGAATCCTGAAGATCCTTGAGCGCGGTCGGATGGTCGTGGGGATTGGCCATTGCGAAGGAGCCTAATGAAACGAGCGCCGCTTCGCAATGGCGAAGAAATCCGCCATCAAGCGCCGCGCGAGGCGATGTGGTCGAATTTGTCGTCGATGAATTTCAGGACGAGGGCTTCGACCTCATCATTTTTCAGGCGCTCGAGCACGTCCACCGAGAATCCGCGGGCGATGAGCTGGCGGGCTTGGCCGGGAGCGATTCCGCGGGCGCAGAGGTAGAAGATTTCCTCGTCGCTGATCTGGGAGGAAGTGCTGCCGTGCGAGCACTTCACCTGATCGGCGTTGATCTCGAGACCGGGCATGGAATTCGCCTCGCAGGTGTCGCTCATCAGGAGATTGCGGCAGGTCTGATAGGCGTCGGTGTGGTGCGCGCCTTCATCGACGAAGATGAGCCCGGAGAAGATCGTGCGAGCGTCGTCGTAGAGGGAATTCTTGTACAACAGATCCGAGTATGCACCTTCGGAAACGTGGTGCTGGAAGGTGCGTTGGTCGTATTCCTGCTCGTGAGCCGGGATGCTGACGGAGAGCATGTCGGAACGCGAACCGGGGCCTTCGAGGCGGGAAAGCGATTCGTTGCGAGCCCAAGAAGCGCCGGTGTTGAGGATGAATCCGATGGCCGAGGCATCGCGGAGCGTGGCGGTCTCGTTGATCTGGATGACGCGGGTTTGCTCGTTGAAAGCTTGGATGGCGACGTAATCGAGCTTCGAATTTTGTCCGGCGGAGAGGTCGTTGAAGGCGATGGCGAGGCCCGGTTGTGAATTGTCCGCCGAGCGGAAAATATCGACGACGCGGACTTTCGAGCTCTTGCCGGTGACGATGAGCGTGTGCGGGAAGATGACGGTGTTTTCACCGGCGATCCAGTGGTGGACTTCGATGGTGCCTTCGACTTCAAGCTTGTCGGAAACGTGGACGAACAAGCCGTTTGTTAGAGATGCCTCATGCAGTGCGGCGAACTTGGCGGAGCCGAGACGCGTTTCCTGTTTCATGAAATGCGCCTGCACCAGATCACTGTGGGAAACGAGGGCTTCGGCGAGCGGCAAGCAGATCACGCCTTCCGGCAGATGCGATTCCACGTGGACGAGTTCGTCGTTCACAAAGATGAGTTTCGCGGCAGGGGATTCAAGGCCGGTGGATCGCTCAATGAGTTCGTTCACGCCTGATGCCGGAGCCTTTTGGAAGCCGGAGAAATCGAGCTGTTTGATGCTGGAGAAACGCCAGGTTTCATCACCCCGCTTCGGAGCGGGGGTGGCGAGGAAACGTTGCCACGCCGACTGCTGGCGTTTGGCGAACCAAGCGGGAAGATAGGCGGGCGTTTCCGGAGCGGATTCGAGAAGGGAGGATGTTTGTTCGAGCACGGCGGGCATGGGAAAAATGCAAAGTGGGTGTTAGGTCAATTCGGGCGCGGGCATCAGCCGACGCTGCCTTCCATTTCCAGATCGATGAGGCGCTTGAGCTCGACGGAGTATTCCATCGGGAACTCGCGGACGAGGTCGTTGATGAAGCCATTGACGGCGAGCGACATCGCCTGGCCTTCGTTGAGGCCGCGCTGTTGCATGTAGAAGAGCATGTCGTCGGACACCTGGCTAACAGATGCTTCGTGTTGAGTGGCGTGGCGGTTGCCTTTGACCGTGATCGCCGGATAGGTGTCCGTGCGGCTGTGGCTGTTGATGAGCAGCGCATCGCATTCGGTGTTGTTTTTACAACCCTTGAGATGCTTCGGAATGTGGACCTGGCCGCGATAGGTCGAACGACCTTCGCCAACGGATATCGATTTCGAAACGACGTTGGAAGTCGTGTCGTCGGCCGCGTGAATCATCTTTGCGCCGGTGTCCTGATGCTGTCCGGTGTTGGCGAGGGCGATGGAAATGACCTCACCACGGGCGCGCTTGCCCTTCATGATGACGCCGGGATATTTCATCGTGAGACGTGAGCCGATGTTGCAATCGATCCACCGGACTTCCGCATCTTCCATCGCGATGCCGCGCTTGGTGACGAGGTTGAACACGTTGGACGACCAGTTTTGCACGGTCACGTATTGGATCTTCGCCCCCTTGAGTGCGACGAGCTCGACAACGGCGGAGTGCAGCGTGGCGGTTTCGAATTTCGGAGCCGTGCAACCTTCCATGTACATCAGCTCGGAACCTTCGTCGGCGATGATGAGCGTGCGTTCGAACTGGCCGAAATTTTCCGAGTTGATGCGGAAATAGGCCTGCAGCGGTTGCTTCAGTTTCAGCCCTTTCGGAATGTAGATGAACGAGCCACCGGAAAACACGGCGGAGTTGAGAGCTGAAAATTTGTTATCGCCGGTAGGGATCACCTTGCCGAACCACGGGCGGAAAATTTCCTCGTGCTCTTTCAAGCCTTCGGTGGAGTTGCAAAAGATGACGCCTTGTTTCGTGAGTTCTTCCTTCACGTTGGAATACGCGGCTTCCGAGTCGAACTGGGCTTCGACACCGGCGAGGAACGCGCGCTCCTGTTGGGGAATGCCGAGGCGCTCGAAGGTTTCCAAAACGTCGGCAGGCACATCGTCCCACGAACGCTTTGGCTTCTCACCGTCGGATAGATAATAGCGTATGACGTCGAAATCGATGTTCTCAAGATCCTTCGTCGCCCAGTTCGTAGGCATCGGCTTGTCTTGGAAAACTTTCAGCGCCTTGTGACGGAATTCACGAACCCAGTCGGGATCGTTTTTTACGTCGGAAATGTAGTCGACCGTCGCGGAAGTGAGACCACGTCCGGCGTCGAATTTGTTGCGTTCCGGGAACGTGAAATCGCCCTTGGTGCGATCAATGTCGATCGCCTCGCGGGTTTCCGTATCGAGAACGTCTGTGGTGTCGTAGGACATGGTCTTTGAGAAGTTAGAGAAGGATCGGTCTCAGGCGAGGGCGGGCTCCTTGAGGAACTCGTAGCCGTCTTTTTCAAGTTCCAGAGCAAGTTCCGGACCGCCGGAGCGGACGATTTTGCCTTCGGCCATCACATGGACGTGGTCCGGCTTGATGTAGTCGAGCAGGCGCTGATAGTGGGTGATGAGGAGGATCCCGCGATTGGGCGAGCGCATCGCGTTGACGCCTTTGGCGACGATCTTGAGCGCATCGATATCGAGGCCGGAATCGGTTTCATCGAGGATGCAGTATTCGGGCTCGAGCATCATCATCTGGAGGATCTCGTTGCGCTTTTTCTCACCGCCGGAGAAACCTTCGTTCACAGCGCGGGCGGTGAATTTCCGGTCCATTTCGAGGTGGTCCATTTTCGAATAGAGGTTCTTGTAGTAGGCGACCGCATCGATTTCCTGTCCCTTCGGCAAGCGGGCTTGCAGCGCGGCACGGATGAAGTTGGCGTTCGAAACGCCGGGAACTTCCGATGGATATTGGAACGCGAGGAAAATGCCGCCGCGCGAGCGTTCGTCGATGCCCTTGCCGAGGATTTCCTCACCGTCCTGCGTTACCGAGCCGGCGGTGACGATGTAGCTTTCGTGACCGGCGATCACCTTCGAGAGCGTGGACTTGCCGGAGCCGTTAGGTCCCATGATCGCGTGGACTTCGCCCTTCGGGATCTCGAGGTTGACGCCTTTGAGGATTTCGGTGCCATCTTCGAGAGTGGCGTGGAGGTTGGTGATTTGCAGGCTCATATTTTGGAAAAGTAGGGATTCAGAGGGATCAGGCAGTGGCAATTTTGCCGCGCAGGATGATTTCGATGTCATCGATCATTGCGCCCGGTGGTAGTTCGAGAACTTCCGCGAGGTTGATGCCGGGCTTGAAACCGACATCGTGGATGACGCCGGTGGACTGGTCGTGGAAATGGCCGTGCTCCTGGAGATTCGAGCAGTAGCGCGAGGACTCGCGCTCGAAATTCACCTGCCGGATGATGCCGTGCTGGACGAGCGCTTCGAGGCAGTTGTAAACGGTCGCCAGCGAGATGTTCGGCAGGCGGTCCTTGACCCGCATGAAGACGTCATTGGCGGTCGGGTGGTTCCGCTCCTGCATCAGGATGCGGTAAACTTCCTGGCGCTGGCGCGTCATTCGCAGGCCGGCGATCTCATCAGGGATCTCCATTTCGGCGGGAAATTCGGGGTTTTGTGTGACCATCGCGGCGGCAAAGTAGGTCCGCGGCAGATGATATCAAGAATTATTCCAATTCTTATTTTTTAGGAAATCTGAAGGAATTCCCTGAGGAAGAGGGATGCGTGAGGCAGGGCCTTCCGTCGGATGTGACGGTCAAAAGAAGCAAAGGATGGAAATGAAATGTTCGCTGGCTGAACCGGACACAGTCAGGCCCGCCCTGTCCGCTTCGTTCCTATTCTTCGTTAAACCCTCCATAAACAGGCAGCTACCCGGAACCATTTTTCCGATCTAAGAAGAGAGCCCGTCGTTTGTTCCGGGCTTCCGTGCAGCGCGCCATTCTATCTACTGATCGGCGATCTATTTCCAGTGGGTTGTCCGCGCGGGAAAGATCCAAACCCAACCTTGAAACCCTGCCGGCCGCCAATGGATGACCGGATCGTTGACAGCTTGTGCTCCGATTTCCCGGATTGATCGGCGCGCTTCCTCCAGCCTTGCAGCGGTGTTTCCCATCAAGCCCCAATCAACCACCCCATGCCTTTCCGTCCCTTTGTCTCCCGCCGGGTGCTTTTGGCTTCCGTTATTTTTGCGGTGTTTTGTGTAGGGGCGTTGTTTCTGTTTTGGGGCCAAGAACCGTCGCCGGTCCGCGGGTCATCCTTCTCAACCCCTGTCGCAGCGACCGGGCCGACGGCTGCCAACGCGACCGAGGCTGCGGAGGCAAAAGACTCCGCCGGGGCACCGGTTTCTTCCGTCGCCGCCTCAACTCTCAATCCGAAGGCTCCCCGGGAGATGGATCTAGCAGTAAATCCTTATGCCGGCGGATTGATCGAGCCCGGCAAATCAAAACGCAAATGGGATGTCGGCTATATCCAGAGCTTCCTAAAGGCGAAGGACGGCGATCCGGTCACCTTTGAACTTACCAACGGGGTTATGGCCGTGGGCAACGTGCATATGATTAATTTCAACGATGCCGGGGTCTCTTACGTGTCCGGCGAGCTAACAGCGCCCGAAAAGGGGAAGTTTTTTTTCCTGACGCCCCCGGAAGGTGGTAAAGCAGGCAAAGCGGTCGGAGTGGTGGAGTTTCCGGAAAGCAAGACCGCCTATCGAGTTGAGCCGACGGGACCCGACGGCGACCCGGAATTGTGGCAGCGGCGACTGGACGAAGTCGTCTGCTTGTCGATGGCGGAAGCAGATCCGGATTTGCTCGCCAAGGAGCAGGCCGAGGCAGAGGAAAAGGATGCGGAGGAGATCGTTCCTTTACGTCCCGATGAAGTACCGGATTACGTTCCGAGCTACAATGCCGGGATTGTTTCCTTGCAGAGCTATCCGGGCGCGCAAGGGGTGATGCTGCTAGATTTCGCGGGCGGTTACACGGCGAGTTGGGGCGGCGTCAATTACACCCGGCCTGATGTGAGCAACGACACCATCAAGGACATCTGGAAACGGATTGCGGAAGACTACATGGGTTTCAACATCAACGTCACGACGGATATCAAAGTGTTCCTGGCGGCCCCGGCGGCGAGCCGGCAGCGCTGCTGTTATACCACCACTCCGATCACTCCCGCCGGTGTCGCGTATTTCGGCTCGTGGAACTGGGGCAACGACACGGTTTGCTGGTCGGTTTACAACGTTGGCAAGGCGGCCGCTGAAGTAGGGGCGCATGAAGTAGGGCACACGCTGGGTCTGGCTCACCAGGGCCAGACCGGAGGCGGCGAGTATTATGGCGGCCAAGGCGGCGGTGAGGTTGGCTGGGCGCCCATCATGGGGGTCGGGTATTACCAGGCTCTGACCACTTGGGCCAAAGGGGAATATCAGAATGCCAACCAGCCGCAGGACGAATTGCAGACCATCACGACGACTAACAATAACGTGGCTTACCGGATCGATGACACGGGAGCAACGCTGGCTGCCTCGCGCTATCTGGACATCAACAATGACAACACGGTGTTTGCCGAAGGAGTCATCGAGCGGACTGCGGACACGGATGCCTTTCAATTCACCACCACAGGCGGCGCGGTCAGCCTGACAGTTGATCCGGTGGCCCCGGGGGACTGGGGAGACCTCGCGACCATGGCGACGCTGGCGGATGCGACGGACACGGTCATCTCGACGACCAATGTGCAGAACGACGTGTCTTCCACCATCACCTCAAACCTGGCGGCGGGAACCTATACTTTCCGCGTCACCGGGACTGGGAAAAACGATCCCGTGACCAACGGATTTTCGAGCTACGCGAGCCTCGGCTACTACTCCATTTCAGGAAGTGTGGCGGGAGCCCGCTTGCCGACCCGCCTAAGCGTAAACGAGCGCGCGCCTAACAATACCGTGGTGGGCACGGTGCCGGCGACCAATCCCAATGGCAGCCCGCTGGTCTATACCATCACCGGCGGAAACACCGGCACCACCTTCACCGTGGACAATACCGGCGTGGTCCGCGTGGCGAACAACTCGCTGCTGGACTATTACGCGCTGGCGGCAAATCCGGCCCTTTATCAGGCGCAATTCGAAGTTTTCATGAACATCACCAACACGAACAACCCGTCGCTGTCGGAGACGAAGCGGCGCGTGGTGATTGCCGTGAACCAACTTTATGCACCGGTGCCGACGGCCTTGACCGCCACTTTGGACAGCAGCTTGCGGGTCAACCTCGAATGGTCTGAAACCTACGGGACGGTTTCATACAACTTGAAACGCTCAACGGTCCAAGGCGGGCCGTACACCACCGTGGCGAGCACGACCGCCGGCAAATACACCGATGCCGGCCTGATCCATGGTGTGACCTATTACTACGTCGTCACGGCGGTCAACGCGAATGGCGAAAGCAACAACTCCGCGGAAGCCAAGGTGCTGGCGCTCGCGGTGGCGGGTGGTTTCGAATCCCCGGTCCTTGGCAGCGGCCACCGCTACAATCCCACCGGCGGTGGCGGTTGGACCTTCAACGGCGAAGCTGGCATCATCTCTAACGGAAGCGCGTTCTCCGCCCCGAATGCCCCGGAAGGTGTGCAAGCGGCATTTATCCAACGGAATGGCTCGCTGCTACAAACCTTCGGTGGTTTCACGCCGGGAATTTCCTACACCATCACATACGTGGCCGCGCAACGCGGGGGGAATAGTCAAACCTGGAACACCGTCATCGACGGCAACGTGATCAAAGCCAACACCCTTGTTTCCAACAGCTATGCGGTCCAGACCGCCACCTTCACCGCGACGGCGGCGTTCCACAGCTTGTCCTTCGTCGGCACCAATCTCAACGGTGGTGACAACACGATCTTCATCGATGATGTGCAAATCAGCGCTGCGACACCGGCGATTCCCAATTTCAGCTTTGAAACCCCTAACATCGGGACCGGTTCGGGAAGCTATCAATACAATCCCTCGGGTGGCTCCTGGACCTTCAGCGGATCGGGCGGGAATGGCTCCGGACTCGCCGGCAACGGCAGCGGCTTCAATAATCCCAATGCCCCGCACGGGACACAGACTTCGTTTGTCCAGAGTTTCGGCACGATCACCCAGTCACTTTCGGGTTTCACGCCGGGCAAAACCTACACCTTGAGTTACTTTGCCGCCCAGCGGCCGGGGAACCAGGGTGGCCAGACCTGGAACGTGAAGATCAATAACACGGTCATCCAATCCAACGGCGCGGGAGGCACTTCTTTCACCGCCTACAAGGCAAACTTTGTCGCTTCGGCGGCAACCCAGACGCTGTCCTTTGTCGGGACGAATCTATCAGGGGGAGACCGCACCGTGTTCATCGACTATGTCAGCCTGGTCCTGCCGATCCAACCCGTCGCCGCCGCGGTGGCCATAACCAGTCCCGGGGACAACTCCGCTTTCGGGGCCAGCGCGCCGGTCAGCCTAACCGCGACCGTGGCCGCAAATGGCAATCTTATCAACGGCGTCCAATACTTTGTTGATAATGCCATGATCGGCCAGATCTCCAGCGCGCCTTACACCTGTGCCTGGGGGAACGCCACCGGGGGCAAGCACAGCGCCTATGCGCGCGTGTTGTTCAACAATGGCAGTGTCGCCGATTCCGTTCCGATCAATTTCGTGGTGGCAAACGTGAACTTGAACCTCGGGTTCGAGACTCCCGGCATTGGAAACGGAAACTACAACTATCGTACTTCCGGAGCGGCCTGGACCTTCAGCGGTACCGGAGCGAGCGGCTCCGGCATCGTGGCCAACGGCAGCGTGTTCTCCAACCCCAATGCGCCGGAAGGTTCGCAGGCGGCTTTCGTGCAGCAGTTCGGCAGTTTCGCGCAGACGATTGCCGGGTTCACGCCGGGCACCAGCTACACGATCAGCTACTCGGCGGCGCAACGCTCCACGGTGCAAAACGGCGGCGAGACTTGGGACGTTGCCATCGACGGCAACGTGATCAAGAGCAACATCGCCGGTGCCACCACTTACACGGCGCAGACGGCGACGTTCACGGCCACGGCCGGATTCCACACGCTCTCCTTCGTGGGAACCAATCTCAACGGCGGGGACAACACCGTCTTCATCGACAATCTCAGCTTCAATCCGCCGCTCTCGACCAATCAAGGTCCCAAGCTGGTGGTAAACTCCTCGCCTGCCACGGCGGTGGATGTGGTGGCGAGCGATGTCTCGTTCGTGGCCGCCTTCACCAGTCCTCTTTCTATCACCTATCAGTGGCAAAAGATCGTGAACGGGCAGGTGTTTGATGTGCCCGGGGCGACCACTCCCGCCTTGAATCTTGCCAACCTGCAGTTAGGCGATGCCGGGTCATATCGGCTCCAGGCATCCAGTTCGGCTGGGGTCTCCGTCAGCAGCGTGAGTCAGCTCACGGTCAATAGCCCTCCGGCCGCCGTCAGCAACGTCATCAACGCCTACGCGGCCCAAACAGGACTGGGCGCAGCGATTGCGGACTTCTCTCCATCGTGGATTCCGCACCAAGGCAACCTGATCTCCACCAAGGTGCCCACCAGTGTGGGAAGCGGGAGTTTCACCCAAAGCACCAACGTTCTAACCGATGGCGGCGCGGGACGGCTCATTTACGCCTCCGGAGGAGCTTCAGCCTCCCAAGTCACTGCCGGCGGAAGCGCCGGTCAGTCCGTGACCTACAACCTCGGGACCGCCGTCACCGGCTACGATCTTTCCAGTATCGTGGTCCATGGCGGCTGGTGTGACGCTGGCCGCGACCAACAGGCCTACACGGTTTCGTATTCCACGGTGTCCGCGCCAACGACCTTTATTCAACTCGCGGTCGTCGATTACAACCCGTCGAATCCCGGTGGTGTCCAGTCCGCGACGCGGTCCACTCTGACTTCCGCCACCAGTGCTCCGCTCGCCAGCAGCGTTGCCGCGCTCAAGTTCGATTTCACCACGCCGGCACCAGAGAACGGCTATTGCGGCTACACGGAGATCTCGGTGTTCGGCACCCCGTTTTCGCCGGCGGTCACGATGCAGACCACGCCCGCAACGGCGAGGGACGTAGTGGGCGGCCAGGTGACTTTCACCGCTTCCATCGCCGGAGCTGCCAACTTGTCCTATCAGTGGCAGAAGGTCGTTGGCGGCGTTCCGAGTGATATTGGCGGAGCGCTGAGCCAGACATTGACTCTAACGAACCTGCAAATCGGCGACAGTGCGTCCTATCAGCTCAAGGGAACCAACGCCCAAGGCTCGGCAACCAGCGCACCCGCGGCACTCACGGTGACCGCCGCGCCCGCGGCCGTGGCCAACGTGATCACCTCCATGGCCGCGCAGACAGGCCTGGGCGGAAACACGACCTTCCTCCCGAGTTGGAAACTCATCGCGGACAACAGTTTGATCGGCGGAATGGCTCCTTCCACTTCGGCGGGAAATTTCAGCCTCAACTCAAATGGCAAGGCCATCACCGCCTTGACAACGCCGCGTACTCTGGCGATCAACCCGACAGGTGGTGGAGATAACAGCATCAACTATCTGAGCTGCGGAAATGGCAACGGAGCCGGTTCGTCGGCGGTTTACACGCTTCCCGCCAGCGTCACCGGCCACACGCTGACGAAGATCATGGTCTATGGCGGCTGGAGCGATGCCGGACGCGACCAACAGGCCTACACCGTTTCCTATTCGAAGGTGGCGACGCCGACGACGTTCGTTTCGTTAGGAGCGGTGAATTACAACCCGACCAACCCGGGAGGGGTGCAATCCACGACGCGGGCCACTCTGACTCCGGCAAACGGCATATTGGCCACGAACGTGGCGGCGGTGAAATTTGATTTCACCACTCCGACATCGGAAAACGGCTGGGTCGGCTACTCGCAATTCGCGGTCTATGGGGCGCCGACGCCCTCCTCCGCGCCTGCCAATCTGGTGGCGACGGCGGCCAATGCCGGGGCCAGCCTGAGCTGGACAGGCTCTGTGGGTGCGACGAGCTACAACGTGAAGCGTTCGACCGTCAGCGGCGGCTCTTACACGACCGTGGGCAACGTCACGACACCGGGCTTCGTGGATACCGGCCTAACCAATGGCACGCACTATTACTATGTGGTGACCGCGGTGAATGCCGGGGGAGAAAGCGCCAACTCCGGCCAAGCTGCCGTGACACCTGTTTCCACGGGCTATCAGGCATGGCTGGATGCCTATCCTTCGATCACCGGGACGGACCGGGCTGCTGATGCGGACCCCGATCACGACGGAGTGGCGAATGGTATTGAATTTCTAACCGGAACTTCGCCTGCCAATGGCGCAAGTTCTTCCCCTGTTACGAGCACCGTGGATACTTCTGGAAATCTGGTGCTCCAGTTCAAGCGCGTGGTTGCAGCCAAGAGTTACACCGTGGCGGTGGATGTTTCCACCGATCTGCAGGTGTTCGCCGCGACCTACATTGTGCCCACTGGAGCGACCACCGGCCCGCCTGTGACAGTTGTCGAAAATGGCACAGCCGCCGACGATATTACTATTGTGATCCCGCGCGCCGCCGCCGCCGCGAAATTCGCCCGAGTCCGGATTTTAATCCCGTCTTCCCCATAAAGCCATTCAATGCTGCAGAGATTGAGGGCGGGAAATTAGTTCGTTCAGTCGAAGAGCCACCGCTTCGACACATGCTTGTCGTTCTTGTCGCGCAGCTCGCATTTGAGAGTGCCTTCAGCGGGATGCCTTGCCCAACAGTCGGTCAAGGTGAGGGATCGCTGCCTGATAAATGGATTGGTGGCCGGCGGCGGTGGGGTGTTGGCCGTCGGCAGTTTCGAATTTGATCGTCTCGAGATCGATCAGATAAGTTTGGCGATCCTTGCTAGATTCGAGATAGGTGTTCACCGCGGCGGTGACTTCGTTGCGGGCTTTTCCGGAAACGGGAATCATGACGAAAATCCGGGTGTCGGCGCTGGTGCGCTGGCGGAGCTTGTCGAGGGCGGCGATGACCGTTTCCGCTTTTGGTGCGCCGTTTTCACCGAGGTTGAGGAGAATGACATCGGGGCACGGCTGGAGTTTTCCGTCGGTGAGGCGGGAAGTGGTGCTGGTGAGTTGATCGACCAGATCGGCGACCTGGGGATTGTTTCCTCCACCGCCGGACCAGGCGTAGCCACCGAAAGCGAGGCGGGATTCGCGGTAGTTGTAGTGCTTGGCCAGGAGATAACCATAACTGGCGCGTGCGTCATCGGAGGCTGCCCAGCGATCGTCAGGGGGACGGCCTTGATTGGCGGTGTAAACGGCGGCATCACCGGAGAGGATGGAATCGCCGAGATTCAGCCAGAGGGGAGCGGCAGGCGGGGCGACGATGCGGCACTTTGGATCAACGGTGAAGCCAGTTAGGGTGACGGCATTGGCAGGGACATCGCCGTTGAAACGGTCCTCGAAGGGGGAGAGTCCCTTGATGAAAAGGTCGATGACTGGGTTGGCGACGGTTTCAGAGAGAATGATGGATGTTTCACCGGCGGCGAGCTGGTGGGTTTGAACCGGGCCTTTGTTGACGCTCCATGCGAGGATGGGAAAGCGGTCCGGCGAGGGATACTTGAGACGGGCGGTGTCGAGATTGAGGACGACGCGTTTGGTTTCCATGAAGGCGAGTCTGATAGATGCGCCGCAGACGGGGGAATGGACGGCGTTCGCAGTGCGAATCCAGTTGAGCGGGGAAAGTCCGGCGAGAATCTTGGCATCATTGGCGGGAATCATGCGGGTGGTCGATGGACTTGAAGTGCCGGCGTCGTTCGGAGCTTTGGTATCGGCGGCGATGCCGAGCATCGGAAGGAGGCACAAAACGAAACTGACGAGGAAAGTGGGCACGCCTCCGACACTGGCAAAAGGCTTCCGGAAAGCACGCGGAATCGTGATGGCCAGACACTACGTGTTTATGGCAACGGCTTTTCCCACAGATAAATACAGCGCTCTGAAACGTCTTTGCCCGTTTCATCCAGAAGCTTTCAGATCATGCGCAGGACCGGAAGCGGCAGCTTTCCATCGTCATCACATCCTACGAATCAAGCTCACTTCGCCACCTTCAAGCGCATGAATTCACGCGGGTTGGCCGATTGGAGAGAAGCGGAGCGCCACGTATAGGTGGAAGTGCCGTCGGCGTTGTGTGTCTCGCCCAGATAGATCACGTCGCTTGGCGAGTTTGCCCAGGTCGCGAGATTCGTGGTGCGTTGCACGGTGTAGGTGATGTCGTCCGCGGCGAGATTGCGGTTATAACGGAAAGTTAGGAAACCTGCCTCGCTGGTGAATGTCGGGAGTGTGGCCGGGTTGGTGCCGGCGAGTGCGTATTGAAGGAGATTCACGATGCCGTCGCCATTGTCATCGCCGAGCGCGTTGCCGCTGAAAGTCGTGCTGTCACTGGTGCCTGGATTGCCATTGAGAGCGACACTGGCGCGCCAGTTCACCGGTTTTGAATGGTCGGGATTTGCGGCGGGATTAATCAGCACGAGGCTGAAGCCGTCACCGTCTGCCGAGTCAGGCCATGGTGCCTTTTCCTCGTAGGAAAAATCGCGGATGGGCTGGCCCTGCGCGTTAAGGAGGATGATATGGTCGCCGTTGTTCGAAAGATAGGTTGTTGGCTGATAGGCTCCGAGGATGTTGAAGCCGCTGCCATAGCGTAAGGTGAACGCGGCTTGGTTGCCGACGACGAGGGCGCGGGCACCTGGCGATAGAACGACGCTTGGCAACGGCGACGAGAGGCCTGCGGTGAACTGGCAGTTGGCGAGCGAGATGGTGGCGGTGGGGCTGATGTTTTGCAGTTCCACGTATTCGAACAAATCAGGATCCGTATAACCGGCGGAAAGTTCGGCGGCGCTCGGTGGTCCGGGATGATACATGATTTCGGAGATGACGAGATTCGTCGAATCCGCCGGAACAATGGTGCCGTTGCCGGTGATCGTGACCGAGCTGGTGCCGATCTGAACGCCTTGGGAATTGTAGGCATTGATGGTGATTGGATTCGGACCTTGGGCGATGGTCACATTCGTCTGCCAGGTCGTGCTGCTGAGCCATGTCACGTTGAGCGGCAGACTGGAGCCTGCCAGCCGCATTTGCGCGACATCCACCCAGGCATCACCCGCAATCGGGACCGTAGGACCCGGCGCGGTGCCGCTGGGTGTGGTGATGGCAAAAGGAACCGACGGGATCGCGGTGTTGAGCTTGCCGAGTGCGTAGGTGCGGCGCGCATCCACATAGCTCATGTATTGCGTGAGGTCCTCGGGAACGAAGTTGCTGTAGTGCTCTGCCCAACCTGTGAGATAGGCGGTGGAGAAACTCGTCTGGCAGATGTCATAGACATGCGCCCAATACATGCGGAGGTTCGCCGTATTGGACACGAGTTTCACGAGATCGCCGTTAGGAAACATCGTGGAAGTCGTGCCGTTGCTGAAACTGTAATCCATGTCGTAAGGCATGAAAATCCAGCGAGAGTCCGAGGGTCTCCGGAACGTGTAGAAATTGTGCGTTGATCCTGTGCCGTAGTTGTCGGCGACTCCGAAGAGTGTCTCGATGGCGAAGCTGCGCAGCCACTCGCTCACGTCGATCATCGCGTTGGTATCGGTGTAATATTGCGCGTCTGGCGTGGAGGACCGGCCGAATGCAGTTAGGAAGGTGGTGAGACCGCTGTAGTCGTCGGCATCCTCGTGATTGGAGATGAGCCAATGCCAGCGATACGCCTCCTTGTCCGATCCGAGACTTGTTAGCGGAACTGACGTGACGTTGTCGGGTTCAGGATACTTGAGATTCTGGGGATTCCCGCGCGGGCCGTTTACACCGGTCGTCGTCGTCGGGTAATAGATGAGTTCGTATTTGAAGAGGTTGCCGTCGCCTCCATTGGCATAGGCGCTGTCGAGATACTCGCCGGTGACGATCCGTTGGCGTCCGAAAATTGCGGAGCCGGTCTGCGCGCTTTGTGGCGCGATGACCCGGCAGAGATCGTCCTCGCTGCCGGGGATGCCGCCGGCGTGGGTGATCGCGCGCTTGATCATGATTTCGTTGCCCGAGCCGCCGCGATCAATGACGCAGGAATCGACGGCACCGAGAAGCAGGTGGTCGGTAGGGAAGCGCAGATTGAAGCTCACGCGCGCCGGCTGATTGCGGCCGCGCTCGCTGCCGTGGAGGTGGGTGCCGCAATCATAATACGCCTCGCTCTCGTTCCAGATCACGGTGCAGCCCATGGTGTCATTGTTCATCACATTGGTGGGCGTGTGCAGGATGGTGGTGTCCGCGGCGGTCATCACGATGCGGATGTTGTTAGGCTTCACGCTATTGACCGTGAGGCGGGCCTGGCCGTCGTCCCAAGGAATGATCGCCCGCGAATTTACCCCGAGCGCGGGAGCCGTGCCGGTCACACCGAGGCTGTCGGCGGCTTGCACGTAGAACTGCACTTTCGCGCCAGCGGCTTGTCCGGGGATGGCTGCCGTGTAGCGGCCTGAGCCTTGGGTGGTCATCGCGGTGTTGGTAAACGAACCACCATTCACCGCATAGAAAAGTGTCACCGCTCCGAGATTATCCGGATCGCCTGCCGTCACACTAACGGTTGCGGCTTGGTTGGCAGCGGGTACGACGGGCGAGTGGCTGAGGCCGCTGAAGGTTGGGCCGAGATTGGTAATGCGCGCGGTATTGGCAGCACCGGGAGTGCCTCCGCCAGCAGCCACGGGCAGCACGGAGGTGCGTGCGATACGGTCGAAATAGAGGCGTGTATTGAGCAATGGCGAGCCGCTTACCCAGCGGGCGCGGAAACTCACGGTGTAGGTGAGATTGTTATTGATCGTGTGCTCAGCCCCCGAGGATTGAAGCATCGTCTCGCAGTGGTTGTGCATGTGTTCGCTTGCCCCGGTGGCATCCACACGCAACACGTTGCCGGAACCAAAGGGATCGCTCACCACGCTGGCGCGGCTGTGGGTGCCGAGGCAGCGCCAGCCCGTCGTGTTGGAATTGAAGCCGCCATTGAGAATGAGCTGGGTGCTTCCCTGCGTGACGCTGATGTCGTCGATCATCATCGAGCCCGTGTCCAGCAGGCCGAAGATGAACTCGTTCCAAGTCGTCGGGTCGTTGCCATTCGCAGGAGCGGCGGTGGTTTGAAACGTGTAGGTCTGCCAAGAACCGCGATATGCCTCGTTGCTCGCCGCCCAAGCCTCGGGACGGGTGTTGTCCGCACGCGGATCGCGCAATTCCAGCGAGGACCCGCCACCGCCGGCTGCGGCTGGCCATGGCGCGCTGTTGCCTAACGAAGTCTCATTCACCGGATTGCCGAGGGCGTCGGCGATTTGCAGAAGCTCGCCACCATGTTTGATCTTGCTGCTGAAATTCCCGATGATTTTCCCCGCGACGCCAGGCCATTTCGCCTGAAGCGCGGTGGCATTATTAGATACGACGAGGTAATCCCCGGCCGCAATAGTCGTGCCGGTGGGGAAGCTGTAACTGATGCCTGCGGAGAAAGTCCAACCCGTGAGCACAACTGGCGATGCGCTGCGGTTGTGGAGTTCCACCCATTGCTCTGGATCTGCCGCGAAGGGCGATTGCGTCAACGGACGCTGCTCATACATCACTTCATTGATGACGATGCTGTTATTGAAAACGAAGGTATTTGCCGTGCCGAATGTTGCGCTGCTGGGAAACAGCCATCTGCCCGGATACTGGGTGGAAAGCCCGCGCAGCTTGCCCGTCACCTTGCGGCCATCCAGCACCTCGATGCCGCCCGCTTTGATGAGGAAGAGCTTGTCGTCCTTTACCGGGGTGAAAGCGAGTTGCGCCGCTGTGACGGTTAGATAGCCGCCTGCGGCGAGCGTGTCGGTGAGCGAGTAGCTTGCGCCGGTGGAACTGCGGATGCTGTAGCCTGCGAGATTCAGCGTGCTCGCGCCGAGGTTGGCGAGTTCCAGCTTGAAGCCTGCGCCGCCCGCGCTGATTTCGTTGAAGACAAGTCCCGCGACTGTATCTGCCGGGGAGGGTTCGGTTTCACTCAGTGTGAGCTGCGCACCGAAGACCATGTCCGGATCACTCGCGAAAGTCGCCACCTGCACCGCGATGACGTTGTTGCCCTTCACCAGTGCCGAGTTGGGAATTGCAATGTCCGTGGAAATGTTAGCAGCCGCCGTACCCGAGGTCGGCGGATTGTTCTGTGTGTAAACCTGCGTGCCGTTCAGCCACACCGTGCAACCGTCTTCTGCTAGAAGCTTCAAAGTCAGGGCGGTGCGGGAGGGGGTGCCGGTGAAACTGAACGTCCGGCGGAAGGCATACGTGGTCGCTGTGGGTAAAACGGTGTGGAGCGCGCCCGCGCTTGAGACATTCAGCGGTGTGGCCGCACCACTTGTCAAATTACCGATCTGTGCACCGGTTAGCGCTTTCGACCAGATCGCCACATCGTCGAGTTTTCCCGTCCAGAATTCCTGAGCCTGCTCACCACCGAAATAGAGCGGCTGCGGGTGGTTCTGCCCCTGCGTGATCGTGTGGGTGCCGGCCACCACGCCGTTGCGGTAGTAGGTCAGCGTCGCGCCGGTTTTCACCATCGCGTGGTGTATCCAGCCGCTGTTCGCAGCGATGTCCGCGTAATTGAGGTCATCACCCACTCCGCCGCGGTGGAACTCAAAGCTCGTCGGCGTGAATTTGATGAACTCGCGTGGAGTCCAGTCGGTGCTGGCGACGGGCGAGTAGCGGTTGCCGATGATGACATTGGAACCCGGCTGTTGGGTGGAGTTCGCCCAGAATGACCAGCTGAAATCATTGGTCAGTGTCATCTGCGGGATGATGTCGCTACCCGCACTCACACGCTGCCCGTCCGCGCTGAATTGGATCACATTTCCCCGCGATCCATCGCTCACGATCGTCGGCAAGCCCGCCACACCCGCCGCCGCTCCGCCCGGTGCCAGATTTGCGGTGGTGCCGCCACTGATGGAATCCAGCGGCCAATAGCCCGCCAGTCCGTCGGTCCCGCCACCCAGCGTGGGCGTGCCGGTGTAAAACAAGGATGCGCCCGAGCCCCAGGCGCTGTCGTCGAATGCAGGCTGCTGCCAACCCGCTGGCGGAGTGCCGGTGAAATATTTCCACGTCGAGTCCAGATCCGAAGCCGTCGTCACCGTTGCTGCCTGACCGACCACCGCGAAATTCGATCGACCCGGAGTGCCGCCCGTGTCCGCGCTGGCCGCCCAGCCCGAGGCATTCGGGTCAGCGATCTCGCTGTTGCGGCGGGCCAGAGTTGCCCCCGAGCCATCCGCGGCGTTCGGCCAGTCGCCGCCGTCGCTATAGGTAATACTGTCCATTACCCGCGCGTCGTGATTCAGCAGTTCGATCGTCTCGGCGCTGTTGTTAAGAGCCCCGGTCCAAGGCCCGAGCGCGCCGAGCCCGTTCAGCGAGAACGCGTTCGGAGTCGCGGCGATCACGACAAACCCATGCCCTGGGATTTTAGCCCCTTCGGAAAACGTGTAGTCCACCGCATTGGCCAGCTTCCATCCCGAGAGATCGATATCCACCCCTGTCAGGCTATGTAGCTCGATCCACTCCGTATCGCCCGTCAGCGGGTGGTAGTGGATTTCATTGATGATGACGGCAGCGTCGTTCCCCCGGGCGAGCAGGGAAAGCCCGACAAGGGCGAGCGTGGTGGGGATGAGACGGAGCAAAAAATGCATGGGCGCGGCGTTAAGAGCGGATCATTCACGAACTACATGCCCCACTCCTTTCATAGATCAAGCCGACCACCAGAAACGTGTAGGTAGCCCAACGTCCCACCACCCCGCATCTATCCTCCCGCATCCGAGCAATTCGGTCGCCATTTCCATCTCGTCATGCGCCTGTCTTGGGGCTGTCACCACAAATGATTTTCGGAAAGCACGCGGATTGGTGATGGACTCTGGAAATGTCGCCTCGGCCGCGATTTTCCTTGAAGGGCTTGGGCGTGGCTAGCAGCTTGTTAGTTGAAACAAACCGTCTGTATTCATCCTCAATTTCGTCAAAAATGAACTCCTCCGGCTGGTCTTTCCGCCCCCGCACCTTCGCCATTTTTTTCACCGGACTCGCTGCCGGTTGCCTCGTGGGTTGGTCGATCTCACGTTATGCCGGAAATGAGGCAGCCGCGGCTTCAGAGGATGGCAATGGCTCGCCGAATCATGGTGGCGAGATGAGAGATCGAAGGAGACCGGAGCCGCGTGGAGTTGAGCGGACCGCCGGATCCAGCCCCGTGTCGGCTGCGGAGTCGAAGGCCTTCGCGGATTCCGTCCGCTCCATCTTTCGTGAAACGGTGGAGGAACGCCGCATGGCGATGTTCCAAAGCCTGTTGGAGCGGACGGGCCCCGAGCATTACGCGGTGGTGGTTTCGCTGATCCGGGAAAACGATCTGAAGGGCAGTGGCAGCGCCGGCGAGTGGTCCAAGTTATGGGCTAGCTGGGGCACGCGTGATCCCATCGGCGCGATGGAATACATCAGGACTCAAAACTGGAGTGGATGGAGCGACCAAGCGCCGCTCGAAGCCAAGAACCGCACGCTCACCTTTTGGGCGCAGACCGATCCCGAGTCCGCCCGCCGCTTCGTCGAGGAGAGCAGCGAAATTGCCAGCGGAGACCGGTCGTTCGTCTCCGGACTGGTGCGCGGGTGGTCAAACGTCGATCCTGCCGGTGCCGCGCAATGGCTTTTCAAGAGCGGCCTGGGAATGAGGGACGAATACGGAGCCGTGGTGGAAGCGATCAGCCGCAAGGGCGGCCCGGAAGCCCTCGACGCATGGTTTTCCGGGATCAATCAAGCCGGGGCTCCGGCGAAGGACATCAGCGGCTTCGCGCAGATCATCGTCCAGAACAAGCAGGCCTATCAGCCGGAAAAGGCCGCCGCGTGGGTCGAGCAGCACCTTGGCGAGCCATGGGTGGCGGAGAGCGAAATCGTCAGGAGCACCGCACATTTCTTCGCCTCGCAAGATCCGGCGAACGCCATGGCATGGGCCCAGAGAACCGGCTTGGAGAGCGCCTCCACCATGGCCATGTCCACTTGGTGCCAGCGGGATCTCCCGGCTGCGAGCCAATGGCTGAAGGAGAATGAATCGAGTCCTTCCTACTCGACGGCCGCCTCGGTCCTCGGGATGTATCTGCAGCGTAATGATCCCGCGGCGGCGAAGGCCTTTGCCGAAAGCATCTCTAACGGATCGGTGCGGGAGCGGGTGCTGCGACAGATCCAGGGGAATTGAGAAGGACGCGGAAAGCGGTGCTGCTTGTTATGGCCGGCGTGCGCAGGGCGGGCTTTCACGGAGCCGGCTTTTTCCACAGATAAACCCAGCGTTCGGAAACGCATTTGCCGTTTTCATCCAGAAGCTCGCAGGTCATGTCCATGTCGCCCAGATCTTTAGGCGGTTCGCAGACGAAGAACGCGCGCAGCACTTGCGGCATGTGGAGTTTGTCGCTGCGGCCGAGGCCGGCGGGGAGGTCGTCCACGTTCGGCATGCTGATGTCTGATAGACCGACGTGGATGAGTTTCACCGATTGTTGGTTGATGGTGACGACCGGCTTCAGTTTGGAAATGTCATCCCATTTCGGATCGCCCACCTTGAGTTGCGGTGTGAGCGGCTTCGCGAAATCGATGGTCATCAGCACCTGATCCGGCTTCTGCACGGGAGTCCCGGAGCGAGTGGCACGGACGGAGAAAATCCCCGAAGGCGCGGGATCGCGCATCCAGCGCAGGCGGTAGTGAAATTGATAGGGTTTGCCGACTTCCAGTGCCGGGGTCGGCTCCCACAGCAGGATCACGTTGTCATCGGTCTCGTCTCGGGTCGGCATTTCGATGAGATGCAGTTTGCCATAATCAAATCCCTCCACCGGCTCGACGCGGACACTCGGACGATTGTGATAGAGCGCCTCCGGATCCTGATAGGAGGAGAACGACCTGTCGCGCTGGAGCAGCGCCCAAGACCGCGGTTTTTCCATGGTGAAAACACAATGCCGGAACTGGCCCTTGGTGGTTTCCAGCGGCCGGTAGTGGAGATTGCCGCTGCCGAGTTCCATCAGCAGTCCGTCGTTGTCATGCACTTCCGGGCGGAAATCCAGCGGCTTCGGATAGGTGCTCTCGCCGAACCAGAACATCGTCGAAAACGGAGCCAGCCCAAGCTGTTGGACCGGTTTGCGCAAGGTGATTTCCGCAGTGATGTCCATGACTGTTTCCGGGCCGGGAGTGATTTCAAACTGATAGGCTCCGGCCACGCTATCGCCGGTGAGTAGCGCGCTCACCTTCATCGATTTCGAATCCTTCGCCGGCTCTTCCAGATAGAACTCCGAGAAATCCGGAAACTCCTCACCCACGCCCGGCAGGCCGCTGTTGATAGAAAGCCCCCGCGCGGAAAGCCCGTAAGGCGCGTTCTTTGGAATCGCCCGGAAATAACTCGCACCCATGAAGACGAGAAACTCGTCCATATAGTCCGCCGTATTCAAATGCGTCCGCGCCCGCCAACCGGCGTAGCCTTGCGGCGGCGGTGTGCCGGCGGGGATCTTGTTTTTCCCATAGTCGAAAAGCTTCAGGTTGAACTTCAGCGGTTCCGATTTTCCGCCCACCACTTCGTTCAGGGACACCATCTTCTTCGCTGTCCAACCGGGGTGAAAGAAATCGATGGAAAACGGCTCTTTCTCCTCGGCCCACAATCCGGAATCCATCTTGAAACGGATGTCGCGGTGTTGGTCGTAGGTGAGATTTTTCCAGAAATCCGCCAGCTCCTGCTTGGGTGGGGAATAGGGCTCCGCCGCGATTTTCCGGGCTTTGGCGCAAAGGGCATCGAACGAAAAATCCTCGGCCCGGACCGTCGGAACGATGCAGGCGGCGAAAGCGACGGCAGTTAAAACGTGCGAACGGCGAATCATGGATAAATCAATGACTTGCCCGAAGCGTGATGGCAACTCCCTTGAAGCAATGAAACGGGAAGCCCTTCGATGGAGAAGAACTTCCCGCTATTTAGCCCATGAGAAACCGCTGCCAGTCACCGACGTCGTGGTGATTGCGGATCAACACGGAAGCCGGCAGCGAGCGGGGGACCGCGGGGCTGCGGAGCAAACGCAGTCCGGCTTCGTGCGGTAGTCGGTCGGCCTTGCGCTCGTTCACCGCACGGTGCGAGAGCACGCAGTTTTCCCACGACGACGCGCCGCCGCGCGAACGCGGGATGACGTGGTCGATGTTGCCTTCGCCGGGCGCGAGTTTCCTGCCGGTGTATTGGCACACGCCGCCATCGCGCTCCCAGATGCCGCGCGAGCCGAAACGCGGACGACAAATGGGAACCTTGGCATACCTGGCAGCGACGATCACCGTCGGCACCCGCACCGGTCCGCGCGGAGTATTGATCGAATGATCCTCCTCGCGGACCGGCAGCTTCAACCAATCCTCCCACGGTACGGGCACGATGTGATCGTCGCCCCGCACATCGAGTCCGGTGGCCGCGCCGGTGGCCATCATGCAGAAGGCGTCCGCAGGCGTCTTGGTGTGGATCGCCTGCCAGTTGCGGTTCAATAACAGGACAGTGGTCTTATGGAGGATATCTTTCATGGTATGGGATAGGAGATTATGGATAGGAGATCGGGGATGAAGAGGAATTCATTCCATCTCCGATCCCTGATCTCCTATCTCTTCAGTCTTCGGCTCTCTCGCCGGGTGGACACATTTTCACGAGTTTCGGATCAAATCGGCCGAGCACCTCGACAAGGTCGCGCTGTGCGGCCATGACGGTGTGGATGTCCTTGTAAACACCCGGCACCTCGTCGAGGCCGGCGGACATCAGATCCACCCCGCGCTCGGCCAGCAGCTTTTTAGTGCCGCTCCAGGTGAACGATTGCAGCGCTTTGGTCCGGCTCATCACGCGGCCTGCTCCGTGCGATGCGCTGTTCAGCGACTCGGGTTGCCCCTTGCCGCGGACGACGAATCCCGGCGATGCCATGGAACCGGGAATAATTCCTAACACACCCTTGCCGGCTGGCGTCGCGCCCTTGCGGTGGACGATGAGTTCGCGCTCATGGCCGTTCACGACATGGCGCTCTTTCCATGCGAAGTTGTGGTGGTTTTCGATATCGAGGATGACGCTTGCTCCGAGCTTTTTCGCGATGTGCTTGTGAATGAGCTCATGGTTTGCGGCGGCATAGCGTCCCATCAGGTTCATGGCGTTCCAGTATTCCTGCCCATCCTCCTCATCGAGCGTAAGCCATGCCAAGTGCTTGAGTTCCTTCGGCAAATTCGAACGGCGGGCCATCGCGCGTTTGCTATAGGTATCGCACACTTGCGCGCCGGTTCCACGCGATCCCGAGTGACTGAGCAACGCGAGGTATTCGCCATCGGGCAGCCCGAGCCTTTCATTGGTCACCTTGAATGCACCGAACTCGACGAAGTGATTTCCACTGCCGCTGGT
The DNA here is from genome assembly GCF_039920825.1 of Luteolibacter sp. GTDB lineage: Bacteria > Verrucomicrobiota > Verrucomicrobiia > Verrucomicrobiales > Akkermansiaceae > Luteolibacter. Next base: position 46,769 of record NZ_JBDSCX010000069.1, read on the forward strand.
CCCGAGTTGCGACCACGCCTTGTCACGAAGATGCCGGGTCACGGGTGAAACCGTCCAGTCGTCGTCCATCACATCGTGGTCGCGCCGATCCTTGAAGCTGCATCCGATCCCGAAACGTGTCTCGCTTTCGATGATGTTTGCCAAACGGTCGCGCTGACCAGCGATGATGTTAGCCTTGCGATCATAAACCGTGAGCTTCATGCGACAGGCGATATCAACGCCGACGGCATAAGGAATCACGGCATTTTCGGTGGCAAGAACGCCACCGATCGGCAGGCCGTATCCCGGATGGGCGTCCGGCATCAGCGCACCCGCCACGGCGACGGGCAACGCACAGGCATTCGCCATTTGCCGCACGGCATCGGCTTCGAGGTCGTCGCCCCACTGGCGCCAGGGCGCGAGTTCCGCCCGCGGCGTGAAAGCCGGACGGTAGATGGAACGCGCGAGCGGAGCACGCAGCGGGTCTGCGAAAAACGCCGAAGGATCGGCGACGATTTGGAAGATCTCCTCGCCCAGCCGCGCGCCTTCGTTTCCATCCGCGATGTAGCGTTGGATGAATTCGTGCGCGTGTTGGATCGGCTCGCCCGCAGGCACGCCGAGGAAGATCAGGTCTTTGGTTTTCATAAGATGGTTAGTTGAAAAAAGCGGATGGATGGACCGGAAGCGGTGTTTGTTTTCATTTGAAAATAATGGGGCATGTGGCGGCTTCCAACAAGGGAAGCGGGCAACTGTAATGAGACTTGCGTCCTGCGTATTTCGTTTTGCTGTTTGATCCGTTGCACCGTGCGTTTTGATGTTCGGCATCGGCGTCGGAGGTAGCGTTTTCAGCGCTAAACGTTTGGTTTACGTTTGGGGTTCAGTCACTCGTTCTTCGCGGCTATCACACCGCCACATACCCGGATTTATGCCGTCAGACCGACGGATTGCGAATGGTTGAACTCGTCAAGCTCGTCCTGGAGCGAGGAAATCTCGGCTTCCAGTTCGGCTGCGAGCGAATCCACCGCGGACTTTTTCAACTGCGCGACGTACTCGACCTCGGCGGCCGAAAGTGAGAATCCACTTCCTTCCTTGAAAACACCTTGGCGGGTATCGAGGGACTTGATCAAGGCGACCAGACCCTTCAATTCCGCAAGGCGGAAGATGCGCGGATAGAGCGCGACGTTCGCCACGGCGATCGCAGATTTCACCGATACAAGTTCATCGACTTTCGCGCGAAGCGCGGCGAGCACTTCATGCGCATCGTAGTCGAAGGGGACGGTCGTAGTCCGCGAGTTTTGCTTGGCGAGGCGGTCCTTGAGATTGGCCACTTCGCCGGCGAGTTGGTTTTTGAGTTTGAGTGCTTTCGTCAGTTTCATGATGTGTTAGTTGGTTGGTGGTTTCAGGTGAAATGGTGAACCCGCAGGGATGTGCGCCCTGCTCGTCCGGTTAAAAGCCGGATGCTTCGCTGCCTAAGCTTCGGGTCCGAAGAATGGTGATCACGGATGGATTTGAACCAGCACTTGCGGCGTTCTCGACGCCGTGCCTCTGCCAATTGGGCTACGTGACCTTGGGAAAATGGCGGAACGCGGAGGACATGCTCCCCATCCCGCGTGATGCGGGACGATTTCTTTAGCAAAGAACCCCGGCGCGCTGGTCCGGTTCGCGTTCCATGAATACTCCCGGCCGGATTTGCACCGACACTGGGCGGAGTTTAAATCCGCTGCCTCTGCGTTGGGCTACGGGAGCAAAAATGGTCCCGGCGGCAGGACTTGCACCTGCACTGGACGAGGTCTGAGCTCGTTGCCTCTGCATTGGGCTACGCCGGGGGAAATGATGGAGGTTGATTCGGAAGCTGGTCCGGATGCGCCGCATGGACGCAGCCGGATCAACCTCCGGGAAATTCTGATAGGCGTTCGCGATCTCGCGGCGGTGCACCCTTTCGAGCAGGCGATACCTCCTGTTATTCCAATACCAGCTTTGGCGACGGCCCTTGAGCCATCCGTAGCGTCGCCAGCCTTGCCGTGATTCCAGCCACTCCTCGATTTCTGCCAGACGGCTTTCGATGGATGGGTCGATCTCGCGGCGTTGCTCGATCCAGTTGCGGGCGATCTTGAGCCGGTAGAGCGAGTCATCGATGAAGATCCAATAGGGCTGCCAATGGCGGTTCCTTCCCAATCGAAGCTCGTAACGAAAGTAGCGAAACCACGATTGAGGGTATTTCTTGTGGCCCCATTCATGGATTGGAATCGGGCGCAGCGGTTGCTGGATTTCCACCAGCTTCCTGGAGCGTCCGCTGCGGCGGCGGAAATCACGGCCGTGATGGACCACGGATTGGCCGATGACCTTGAGGATCTCCTCCAGAACGGAGTGGTCCAAGCGGGATAGGGCACGTTCCGTCATCACATGAGAGCGCCGCCATCCCTGCTGGATGGGAGGATCGAGTTTTGTGATGGTATAGCGGCTTTTCTGAAGGGAATCGTGTTCCCGGATGATCGCGATCAGCTCGCGATCCGAATAGCTTTTTTGATTTAACATAATGAGGTGTGTGGGTTGGAAATGGCGGCCCCGGACGGATTTGCACCGCCAACCTGCCGATTCAAAGTCGGCTGCTCTGCTGATTGAGCTACGGGGCTAACAAAAAATGGACGCGCACCCCGGACTCGCACCGGGTGAATCGGTTTTGCAGACCGACGGCTCGACTCTTCGCCCTTTGCGCGGAATGAAAACTGGGTTGATCAACCGGACTTGCACCGGCACTGCCGCCTTCACAGGGCGGGATGCTACTCTTACAACATGGTCAACATTGGAAAATGGTGCTTCCATAAGGGGCATGGACGTCTCGCCCATGCTTGGGGACGAGACGTCCCCACCCCTTATCTGGCAAAATGGCACTCCATGCCGGTGCTGCCCCGGCTTCTGCGGCGTGAAAGGCCGCTATGCTAGCTGATACATCAATGGAGCTTTATGGAAAATGGCGGCTGCGTCCGGCATCGCACCGGACTCTCCTCGTCTTCAGCGAGGCGCTAATCTATCTCAGCTACACAGCCTGAAATGGTCCCTCCGCGCGGTTGCGCGCCGCGGTCTATCGGTTATCGGCCGATTGCTCTGCTATTGAGCTACGGAGGAATGGGTGGCGGAGCGCCAGGGACTCGAACCCCGGACACCATGAATGGTGCGACTGTTTTCAAGACAGCGTCCTCGACCGGCCGGACGCGCTCCTTGGGTAAAATGGCTCCCCGACGTGGGACTTGCACCACGACGACCCGTTTAACAGACGGGCATGCTGCTTTGACATCATCGGAGAAATGGTGCTTCCGGCAGGAATTGCACCTGCGTAAATCCACTTAGAAGGCGGATGCCTGATCTGTTCGGCCACGGAAGCTGGAAATAAATGGTCGCGCGCCCCGGTGCCGCCCCGGGTGTCTCCTCGTCCCAAGCGAGGCGGATTGCTGTCTTCCTCGCGCGCGATCTCTGAAAAGTGGCTGGTGCGAGACGCACCAGCCACGCTGATAAAAATGGTTGCGGAGGCCGGATTCGAACCGGCGGTACGCGGCGTATGAAACCGCTGCCTTACCACTTGGCTACTCCGCTGTTGTTGGGGAAAAATGGCACGGCGTCCCGGTGCTGCCCCGGATTTGCAAGGTTTTGGAGACCTCGCCGCGCAGGCTGGCGCCCGCCGTGTGTGATAATTTGAAAAATGGTGCGGCCAGCCGGAATTGCACCGGCATTCCCTGGTTGGAAGTCAGGAATCCTGCTGTTGGACGATGACCGCATTGTGAAAATAAAAAACAAACACCGCTGCCAGTCCGGTGATGGACTCGCACCCGCAGGAAAATTTCTCGGCGGATCTTTCGGTGTTTCAGGCACACCTCCCGTGGCACGAACTATCTATAATAGAGTCATGCCGAAGCCTCTGGTTTGTATATCTTCCAGGGCGGGGAATCGGGACAATACAGGTCCTCCGGCGAGTCATGATTTCATGACTCGCTTGACAGTGGATTCGCGAGCGGCGACCGTCATTGCGGTTGATCACTCACAGTCCGTCTCTCTCGGGGACCTGCTGGATTGTCGGCCGATTCCGCCCCGTCGTCAGTTGCTGCTGACGGCGGGGTTTTTTACGCCCGGTGGTTTGTTATTCGTAAATCATGTGAATGGAATGGTTTGGTTTGAATGATGGACCCATCGCTGGAACCCTTGAAATCATAGGGAAAAATCAGGAAAACAAAAACCCCGCCGGCTACTGGAGCGGGCGGGGTTCTCGACGAAAATCGATGATCTGAATCAGATCGTGAACTACCTGCCTGCCTCCTTGGTAAGGGAATTGTCCGAAAAGCCTAACTTGAGTCTGCCGGTCCCGGAATCGAAACTGTATCGGCTCTCCTCAATGCACACGAACATGCCCATGACCGGCGACCACTGGGTCGGCTGCGGATGGATGGGGTGGAGTGTGGTTGATTGCATGACTTGCTGAAGGTTCAAAAGGAGTAGGCGGAAGATATACAATGGTCAATAGAATAATTGGAGTTTTTGATATGTTTTTCAATCGGTGATGGATTCTCCGATTTGAATCCACTGGATCTATCAACACACTGCTAGAATTGGAAGCGTTCCCACGGCGGTGCCGATCAACCGATCCATCCTCCCGGAGCGCGGCACGCTCTGCCGCCGCCAACGGCGGATGGAAGCTCTGCTCCGTGGGGCGCGGAGCTCTTCCTCTTTTCGTCCGCCGAACGAAGCTCCGCACCGCATCCGGCAGGGCCGGAGCCGCCACGGGCGCGAGCAAATCATCGCGCACTCCGGCCGTTTCCCGTGGTTGACCCGGTGGGGGGGCATTGCTAGCTTCCGCCCCCCGTCATGAGCGCCGCCCCGAATTACAAAGACACCCTGACCCTTCCGCAAACGACTTTTCCGATGCGCGGAGATCTGGTGCAGAACGAACCCGCCCGTTTGGAGAAGTGGGAAAATGAAGGACTTTACCAGAAAATCCTCGCCCGCCGCCGCGCTCAAAATGCTCCGGAATTTATTCTCCATGACGGCCCGCCGTTCGCCAATGGCGACGTCCACATGGGCACCGCGCTGAACAAGCTGCTCAAGGATCTCGTCGTGAAATCGAAGACGATGGCTGGTTTCACCGCGCCATTTGTCCCCGGCTGGGACTGCCACGGCCTGCCGATCGAGTTCAAGGTCGTCAAGGAAGCTGCCGGGCTGGAGCCTGCGGAAATCCGCCGCCGCTGCACCGAGTTCGCCTCGAAATTCATCGACATCCAGCGCGCCTCCTTCCGCCGGCTTGGGGTTTTCGGCGATTGGAAAAATCCCTATCTCACGATGAACCCCGCCTATGAAGCCAGCATCCTGCGCGTCTTTGCGAAGCTGGTGGAGAACGGTAATATCTATCAGGCGAAAAAGCCGGTGCAGTGGTCCTATGGCGCGCAAACCGCCCTCGCCGAAGCCGAAGTCGAGTATCAGGACAAGGAAAGTCCGGCGATTTTCGTGAAGTTCCCGCTCGTTTCCGGAGAATTCGCGGGCAAGGCGAGCATGGTCATCTGGACGACGACGCCATGGACGCTCCCTGCCAACCTCGGCATCGCCGTGCATCCCGAGTTCACCTATGTGGTCGGAAATTTCGTCAAGGACGACGTGGTGGAAACCTTTGTCATCGTGCGGGAACTCATCGGCGCGTTCACCGAAAAAACCGGCTACGCGCTGGCGGAGACCCTTCAGGAAAGCAAAGGCAAGGAATTCGAAGGCTTCGAAGCCGGACATCCGTTCCTCGACCGCACGTCGAAGCTCATTCTCGCAAACTTTGTCACCACTGAGACCGGCACCGGTGCGGTTCACATCGCCCCCGGCCATGGCGCGGACGACTACGTGGCGGGTCAGCAAAACGGCTTGGCTGTTCTATCACCTGTCGATAACGAGGGCAAATTCACCGAAGAAGCCGGACTTGAGGAGCTTGTCGGCATGCATGTTTTCAAGTCGAACGCCCGCATCATCGAGATCCTCACCGAGAGCGGGAATCTGCTAGGCCAGGAAGTTTACAAGCACTCCTATCCGCATTGCTGGCGCTCGAAAACTCCGATCATCTTCCGCGCCGTCGAGCAGTTTTTCATCTCGCTCGAAACGCTTCGTGGCCAGGCACTCACTGAGATCGACAAGGTCGAGTGGTTGCCGGCTTGGGGCCGCAACCGCATTTACGGCACCGTCGAGTCGCGTCCGGATTGGTGTATCTCCCGCCAACGCACGTGGGGCGTGCCGCTGCCGGTTTTCTTCGATGAAAACGGCGAGACCATCATCTCCGCCGGGCTGGCTAACAAAGTCGCCGACCTCGTGGAAAAGGAAGGCACGAACGTCTGGTTTGAAAAATCCGACGCCGAACTCGCCGCTTTGTTAGAGCTGCCCGCCGGCGTGAAGAAATGCCGCGACACTCTCGATGTGTGGATCGATTCCGGCTGCTCGCATGCCGCCGTGCTCGACGCGCATCCGGAACTGAGCTGCCCGGCCGATCTCTATCTGGAAGCCACCGACCAACACCGCGGCTGGTTCCAGAGTTCGCTCATGCTGAGCACTGGCTATCGTGGTTTCGCGCCTTACAAAACCGTGATGACCCACGGCTTCGTCGTCGATAAGGACAAGAAAAAGATTTCCAAGTCCGATGCCGCGAAGTCGGGCAAACCAACGGACGCCGCGCACTTTTACAACCAATACGGTGCCGACATCGTCCGGCTCTGGGTTTCCTCCGTGGACTGGCAAAACGAAGTGCCGTTCGGTGAAGATCTCTTCAAGCAAGTCGCCGAGCCTTACCGCCGCTTGCGCAACACTCTGCGCATTCTGCTAGGAAATCTCGATGGCTACAAGCCAGTGGCCGCGCCCGAATACACGTTGCTCGATCGCTGGATCCTGGAGCGCCTTCACGAGGTGGTCGCCGAGTGCCGCAAGGCCTACGACGCCTACGAATTCCGGAAGGTCTTCAATTCGCTCAACCAATTCTGCACCGCCGATTTGTCCGCGATCTACATCGATGCGACGAAGGACCGCATGTATTGCGACGCGCCGGATTCCCCACGCCGCCTTGCTTCGCAAGCGGCGATGCACGAAATTTTCATCAGCATCGCCACCTTGCTGGCTCCGATCCTCGCCTACACCGCGGACGAAGCTTGGGAGCACGCTCCGTTCACTGAAGGAACCGTTCATGAACAGGATTTCCCCGAGGCGAACACCGCATTCGTCCCCGGCGACGCAACCGGCAAGGCTAGCCGTCTTTTCGAAATCAAATACGCCATCCAAACTGCGATCGAAGCCTGCATCCAAGCCAAGGAATTCACCCGCAACAACGAGGCGGACGTCGCTCTAACGATTCCCGCCGCCGATGCCTCATTGCTGGAACTCCTGAACGACCGTGCCTTTTCCACGGAGTTCTTCATCATCGCCGGTCTCGCCGTCTCAGTCGGTGATGAACTCGCCGCCACCGCGCGCAAGACGGATCACTCGCTTTGCCCGCGGTGCAGAAAACACGAACCGTTGCTTGAGAGCGGACTCTGTGAGCGCTGCGATGAAGTCGTGGGATAGGACCTATAGGATTTATAAGACTTATGAGTTTCCCGAAACTTCTCCTCGTCCTCGCTTTCCCGCTTTACGTGCTCGACCAGATCACGAAGTTTTGGATCGTGGGAAAATTTCCACCGCCGTGGGCAGACCCTGAAGCGAAGCAGGAGGTTATCAGAAATTTTTTCAATTTGGTGCGGGTCCACAATCAGGGCGTTGCGTTCGGATTCGGCAATGGCACGGCTTGGGCACCGGTAGTTTTCCTGTTCGTGCCGCTGATCGCCCTCACGATGATCCGGATTTTTTGGAAGAAGGGAGTCTTCAATCACCCGCTGTCCCAGGTCGCGGTCGCGTTGCTGCTGTGCGGGATTTTTGGAAACCTAACGGATCGTCTGGTTCAGGGATTCCGGCTTGAGGAGTTCAAGACCGCCGGCTTGTGGCAGCGTCTTTCCGAGGGCTACGTCGTCGATTTCATTTCGATCAAGCTGCCTCTTTACGATAAACTGGTGCCTTCGAGCCACGGTTGGTGGCCGACGTTCAATGTGGCGGACTCCTGCATCTGCGCCGCCGCCGTGCTGTTATTTATCGGCGGCCTTCGCGACGAGCAGCTCGCGAAGAAGAAGGTCGAGGCTTGAGTTGTTTGTAGGCTTCCGGCTGGCGAGCTGTTAAGTCCCGGATTTCCAAGGGCTTTTAGTGCCCGAAATTTCAAAAATCTTCCTTTCGGGATTCCCGACCATTTGCGGTGAGCTACTAAATGTGGCGTAGATTTTGGATTGACGCTACCGGATGTATGCTTAGGATGCGCGACGTTGTTCCTCACAATTTTTCATGCGTTGCGTCCAATGCGGTTCCCTCAAAGACAAAGTCCTCGACTCTCGGTCATCGAAGGATGGCACGACGATTCGGCGGCGGAGGGAGTGCTTGAAATGCACGTACCGCTACACGACCTACGAGCAAATCGAGCGAACAGAGCTGCGGGTGGTGAAACGCGACGGAGCCCGCGAGGCGCTCAACCGGGAAAAGCTGATGAGCGGCCTGATCAAGGCCTGCGAGAAGCGCCCGGTGCCGATGGACCGTCTGGACCGTGCCGTGGAGGAGATTCTAACCGATCTGCACAAGGACCATGTCAGCGAGGTGCCATCCGCCATCATCGGCGGCAAGGTGATGGACAAGCTCCATCAGATCGATCCGGTCGCCTATGTCCGCTACGTTTCCGTCTATCGCCAGTTCGAGGACGTGAACGAGTTCATCGCGGAAATCCAATCGCTTTCCCGTCGTGCCGCGCGCGATCCTTTCCAGCGGCGCCTGTTCAAGGACTGACGGAAACCCTCTTCAACTGACTCCCCCCAGAATCCCCACCCACATTATCTTCCTCCCCGCCAAACCGACCCTGTGATCTCCCTCATCGGCAATCGACCCGCGCTTCAAATCGGCCGCTACCAAGTGATTGATTACGACACCGCGTGGCTGGATGACGCCTTGCGCCGGGCTGCGGCGGCCGCCGAGCATGAGGATTTCCCTTTCGTCGCGGACATCCGCAGCGGCATCGTCCAGTATCTGGAAACGAAGTGTTCGTTGAAGCTGCTGCACCTTGAAGATCTTTTCGACCGCATGCGGAAAATGCTGGTGAAGATCGGTTGTGAGCGGATCGCTGAAAAACTGGAGCCGCTCGCTCCTCCGGTCACGGTTTCGCTGGTGCGTGCGGCGATGGAGGCTGGCAACGGCTTCGAACTCGCGTTTTTTGAAACTCTCCGCAGCGAACTGGCCGAACTCCGCGCCGCCGGGGCTGAGGAAATCCGCTTTACGGGCCTGCGCGAAAGTTCGCTGATTCTCCGCGGCACGGCCAAATGGACCAAGCATTGCGAGAGCCTGCTTTCCGAGATCGAGGCGTTTCTCAAAGCCTGGGACCGCGACCAACCGGACGATGACCGGCAGATGCGGTTGTGCGTCGAGAGCGAAAACTGAGAGGTGTCTCCCGCGAGGATTCAGACCGAATTTCTCCGGGTTCTTCACTCCGGCCGCGACAAGCTGCTTCGAGTGATCACCGTGCAATTCATTGTCATCATGCGGAATTTGCGTAACGTGGTGGTTGAAATGAACGCGAATCCCCCTGCCATCCCTTCGTTTTTCCTCGCGCTGTGTCTGGTCAGCTCCGCCGCTGCCGATCAGTTCGGCGATTTCACCTACACCGATGATGGAACGTCGATCACCATCACGGATTATCCAGAAGCCGCGACGGGCGCGGTGGTGATTCCGGAGATGATTTCTGGCAAGCCGGTGACCGGAATCGCCGACGTTGCTTTCCTTAACTGCGGCGAGATCACCAGTGTGTCGATTCCGGCGAGCGTGAACTCGATCGCCGACCAGGCGTTTGTCAACTGCGTGAAAATGACCACCGTGAACATTCCTAACGGAGTGCCGCGGCTGGGCTACAATACGTTTGCCGCCTGCTTTGTCCTGAATGGTGTGACGATTCCTTCAAGTGTAACGGAGATCGGAGACTCCGCATTCAGTGCGTGCAAGGGACTGACGTCCATCACGATTCCTCCGACGGTCACGACCATGGGGCATTCGGTCTTCTACGTCTGCAACAGTTTGGCATCCGTCACCCTTTCTCCCAACGTCACCGACATCGGGCAGTTCCAATTCTATGCGTGTTCCGCACTGACGAGCGTGACGATTCCCGCCGCCGTGACCAGCATCGGCAACAGCGCCTTTGCTCTCAGCGGCCTAACGGAAGCGAATTTCAAAGGCAATGCTCCGCTCATGGGAACCAACGTTTTCGCGAGCACCGCCGCCGGCTTCAAGGTGAACTACTACAACGGGAAGACCGGTTTCACTTCGCCGACCTGGTCGGGTTACGACGCGGTCAACGTAGGCGATGAGCCGATTCCCGAAATCGAAGTTCGACAACCGGAGAACACCGTTCTGGCGGATGGCGTTACCGGGAAAGATTTCGGCAGCGTGGCGATCGGCGGCACGGTCAGCCTGGACTTCATTATTAAAAATACCGGGACCGGCGATCTCACGGATTTGACGATTTCGGTCAGCGGGGCCAACCCCGGCGACTACCAGTTAGGGTCGCTCGGAGCCACCAGCTTGCCTGCGGGTGAAACCACGTCGGTCACGATTTCGTTCCATCCGACCGCGGCCGGCACCCGCACCGCGATAATCCAGATTGGCAGCAATGACAGCGACGAAAATCCTTATGACATCGGCGTTACCGGCGTCGGGCTTCGTGTTCCCGAGATCGTCGTTCAGCAGCCCAAAGGGAGCGGCCTGGCGGATGGCAAGGCGAAGATGAGTTTCGGCACGGCGGCCGTTGGCGAAAAAGGAACTTCGAAGAAATTCATCATCAAGAATACCGGAAAGGGAAAACTCACCGGTCTGGCCATCACCAAAAACGGATCCAATGCGGGGGATTTCATCGTGACGCAACCGGCCAAGGCATCCATTTCCACCGATGGCAGCACGACGTTCACGGTGACATTCAAGCCGACCGCCAAAGGCAACCGCAACGCGGCGATCCACATCGGGAGCAACGACGCGAGCGAAAACCCGTTCGACATCAAGCTCGCCGGAATGGGGGCGGCCCGATGACCGGCGTGCGAAATTTTTCGCGCGGGTGGGTCTGGAGAATTTTCGCCGCTGTAAGGAGGCGCCACACTTCTGTGGCGCTGGCGAATGCGGAGTCTTTGGAGCGCGCGAAGCTCTTCGCAAAGGCATCCCATTCGCATCCACGACAAAAGTGTCGTGGCTCCTTAGGATCGACCTCACTTCCCCGCCGGGAATCTAACTGCCAGCCACTGTTCCAGCAGCAATGGCCACGCCGCGAGGTTGCCTTTGCCTTTCAGCCCGTAACCGTGGCCGCCGGTTTCGAACAGGTGCAGTGAAACGGGTACATTGTTGGCCTTGCACGCTACCGCGAATTCGAGGCTGTTGCGGCAGTCGATCGGATCGTCCGAAGTGCTGACCAGAAACACGGGCGGCGTGTCCTTGGTCACCGCCTTCTGGGTGGAATACTTTTCCACTGCTTCAGGCGACGGATTATCGCCTAACAAATTTTTGCGTGATCCCGTGTGGGCCAGCGGCGGGCTCATCGAGATCACCGGATAGAGCAGGATTGCAAAGTCGGGGCGGCAATTTTCCTTGTCGATGGCGTCCTTGCCCTCTTCGGGAAACGTGTCCGCGAAACGGGTGGCGCACAGACTTGCAAGATGGCCTCCGGCGGATGATCCCATCACTCCGACTTTCTTCGGATCGATTCCCCATTCACTCGCTTTGGCGCGGGCGGTGCGGATCGCCCGGCGCGCGTCGAGGAACGGGACGGGGAACTGATAGCCTGAAGCGGGATTTCCGCTGACACGGTATTTCACCACGATGCCAGCGATTCCCCGCTCGTTCAGCCACTTGGCGTAATCTCGGCCTTCGTGATCGGCGGCGAGGATGCCGTAGCCGCCGCCGGGAAAGATCAAGGCTGCGGCTCCGGTGGCTTTTTCCTTCTCGGGGAAATAAGCTTCATACTGCGGAATCTCGATGTCGCTCATGCGGCCTCCGTCGCCGGTTTTTTCCGATCCGGCAGCGAGTGGCTTCGCACCCGGGGCTTCGCTTGGCCACAGGTTGACCCACTCGCCGGAAGCCAGCGGGGTGAGAAGGGCGACGATGAGGAAGGCGATTCGTTGCATGGTTTTTGTTAGGTCGGGTTATTTCTTCAGCTTGATGCGCGCCGGGACATCCTTGATCGGGATGCCGGCCTTGGTGAGCGAATCCCAGATTTTCAACAGCCGGTCGAGAGGGATGTTGCCATCGGCCTCGAGTTCGAGTTTGCGGCCGGGGTTCGCTTTCTGATAGGCGGCAAGGTAGGATTCCAGCAGGCCGTCCGGAACCACCAGTGAGTCCAGCGTGACATTGCCCAGCGGATCCACGGCGATCGTCGAGCGCACGTCGGCGACGGTGTCGGAAGGGATCTCGCGCACGGTCGGCAGCTCGATGCGCAGGACATCGCGCGGCTTCTTGAATGCCGTGGAAACGATGAAGAATACCAGCAGCACGAAGAGAATGTCGATCATCGGAATGACCGCGATCTGGCTGCGTGTGGTTTTGGGACGGTGGAAACGCATGGCGGGTCAGGCGTTGGAACCGGGCTTCTCGCAGATCGAGGTGAGGTGGGAGAGCAGCGATTCCAACCGGGCGGTGAGCATTTCAATGCGGCGGGTGAAATAGCCGTGAGCGATGACGCAGGGAACCGCGATCGCCAGGCCGACGATGGTGGTGGTGAGCGCTTCGGCGATCCCGCGGGCGATGGCGAGGTGGTCCGAGTTGTCGCCGAGGCCCTGGAAAATCCTAACAAGTCCGGACGCCGTTCCGAGAAGGCCTAGCAGAGGGGCGATGGTGATGACGGTGTCGAGCACGCCGATGCCGGCGTGGAGATGGACGGTTTCCTCGCGCGCGGCGGACTCGACGGCGTGGGTGATTTCGCTCCGCGACTTGCCGCTGTGTTTGATGGCGACGGCGGACATCCGGGCGAGCACGCTGTTTCCTTCGTTGAACTCCTTGAGGACGGCATCCGTTTTGTCCGCCACGAGGCGTTGTTGGAACTGTTCCACTTCGCGGGCCAGCTTCGAGGGGACGACGCGGCTGCGGGAAAGCGAAAGGATTTTGTAAAGGATGGCCATCACGCCGGCGACCGAAGTGAGGGCGAGCGGAATCATGAAAACGCCGCCGCGCTGGAGGAATTCCCATGCGGTTTGGAAACCGTTGGATGGTGCGGCAGCGAGAATGTGGGCGAGGTGTCCGGACATGTTGTGTGTTAGAAGAGGAAGTTGAAAACCAGTTCGAGAGGTTGTTTGGAAAACTCCTGTTTGAGAGAGGCTGGCATCGGTGGAATTGCCGCGTCGCGAATGGAGTTGAGGGTGAAACCTTTTTGGACCTCGCCGGTTTCCATCTGGCCGACGAACTGCACGGTGCGGACCTTGCCGCTGGTTTCAACATAGAACCTAACGGTCAGGTAGCCGGGTGTGATGAAATCGCGGTGTCTGACGCAGTTCCGCTGCCACTCGAGTTCCACCGCGCGGCTGATTTCCGCCTGATAGCGGCCCAGCGGGGTATCCGCGACGTTCAATGCGCTGCGGCCCGTGCGGGAAATCGAGCCGACGATGGCAGCCTTGCGCTGATAGCCCGCGAAGGCCGGGTCGTTGATCGGCTTCGGTGCCGGGGGCTTGGGTAGATCTGCTGCCTTGGTAGGGCTGCCTCCGTCTTTCTTGTTCTTCGGAGGAGTGGGTTTGATCTCGTTGGTGGCGGCCGTTTCCTCGGGCACGGAAACGTCCACCGGATTCGGGCCATCCAGCAATTTCTCGGCAACCGGAGGGGTGGAGGTCGTTTCGTCATTTCCCGGATTTGGGACCTTTTCGCCCGCCGGGGCTTGGTTGGCGACGGCCGGGTCGGAAGGCGGCATCGCCGGTGCCGGGTCCGAATTTGCGGCTGGCGGGGTGGTCCGGGCGCTTTCGCTGGCGAGTTTTCCGTCGCGGTAGGTGCTTTCGGTGGTTTCCAAATCATCCTCATTCCTCGGCTCGATCCCGGCCTGCGACGGCAGGGGAGGAGCGGTTGCATCGGGCGCGCGATCGCTCGTCCCCTGGGTATTGCGCTCGCCGATGAAGGCGGCGCTCTCCGGTGGCGGTGCGCTTTGATCGTCGGACGTCCTTGCGAACCGCTGCTTTGCCGTTTCCTCAGGTGGCGGTGGTGCCGCTACGGCTTTTTCCGCCGAAGTGGCGGGCAATTCCGGGAAAATCGTCATGATGGTTTCCGCGGCGGCGGCTGCGGGAGGCGGCGGATCCTTGCGGAGGGAACGCGTTTTGATTGCTGCGAATCCCGCCAGTCCGAGGATTGCGACGTTTGCCACCAGCGACAGTCCGAGGGCAATCGCCCACAGGCGACCGTCTCCTCTTGTTCCGCTGGTTGCCGCTGCGTCCATTTCCTCTGGAGAAACCTTTGCCGGGAAATCTCCGGGGTGCAATCCGGGAAATTCGGCCATGTTCCGGTGTCCGCACTTAAGTGCAATGCCTTTAAGGATTCAACCAGCTGTCTAACAGAGCGTTTTGCACTGGTACTTTTAAAACAGATGTTTTGATTGGGTGGGTGTCTGACCCATCCATCTCCCACCTGCCGTTTTTCAGCGACTTCTCGCGACGTTTCTCCGAACTGTTGAGTGAAGCCTCT
>NZ_JBDSCX010000070.1:0-205907 GCF_039920825.1 Luteolibacter sp.
AAGCCCAGGGCATCAAGCCGGACGACATCAAGACCCAGTCCGCCAGCATCACCGAGGAGTTCGAGATGGTGCGTGAGGACAAGGTGCTTCCCGGCACCACCGTGCCCCTGCGGACGGAAACCCGCAAGTCCGCCGGCTTCCGCGCCATGCAGGTGGTATCCGTGAGTTCTTCTAACGTGCCGCAGATTGAGAAGGCCTCGCGCGAGATCACTTCGCTGCTGGAACAGGGCGTCTTCGTGACCTCCAATGCGCCGAACTATTACTATACCCGCCTCGGCGAACTCAAGCTGGAGATGCTGGCAGAGGCCGCCAAGGATGCCCGCAACCGCGCGGAGAACATCCTGCGCTCGGCTGGCAATACCGGCATCGGACCGCTCGTGGATTCCTCGATGGGAATCATCAATATCAACCCGGCCAACTCCACCGAGACCTCCAACGAGGGCAACAACGACACCTCATCCTACGAGAAGGATATTATCACCATCATCCGTGCCGAGTACAAGGTCAATTGACAGGTCACCTGCTTGAACCAATGAAAACCATCACGCTCATCATCACATCTCTCTTCGCCAATGCCACGCTCGTCCTCGCTGATGGCATTCCGGTGAACCACAAAACCGGTGAAGTTACCATTGCACACACCATCGTCTCGCTCACGGCGGAGCAGATCGAGGAAACCCAGACGCTCGGCACTTTCACCCTCACTCCGGAGCAGTGGCGCGAAATCCGCGCGAAGTCGCCGCAGTGTCCGAAGCGATACAACAACATTCTTCCAGTGACATGGAATGACTGCACCTGCGGCGTGGAAGATGGATACGTCATTGCACTGTCCCGGGATCGCATCGCCGTGTTGCATGACGGAGATTCCGTCATCAGCGTCGAATCCGTCCGCTACGAGCTATTCAAAGACCGACGCGTCACCACACTCCGCATGAATGAAAGCGGGGAGTTTCATCTTGGAGGAACACGGGTTCCTTTCCCCACGCTGCTCAAAGCGTTTGCCGTGCCGCCTGAAGGAGCAAAGCGCGACGAACATGGAAAACTCCAGGTGACTGTCAGCGAATATGGGAGCGTGTATCAGTGTTTACGTGGTCTGGATGTGGAGTTGCCAATGGGAGCGAAGCCGTCGGATGCCGTTTTTGCATCACGCCTCAAGCAAATCGCCGCCGCGGCGGATCAAATGGGCTTTTGGGTGCTTTTCTCGGAAAAGGAGAGCGCTTCAGATGAATGAATCCCAATGAATGAGGGATCATTTTTTCCGTCTCAGGACACGCGCCGAACTCAAGCCACCATGGACCAACACACACCCGATCGCGAAACGCCCCACCGCTGGCAGGCCATCGCGTTTCATGTGAAAACCCGCTTGTTTCAACTGCGGCGGGGCTTCGCCGAATTCGGCAAACGTCCCGCAGCATACGGCAAGGCACAGGCGCTGATAGATGCTCCGGTGGTCGCCGAGAAACGTGGGCCATTGTGGCGGGAGGTGAGCCCGGGGGAGTTTGATCTAACTGCTGGAAAGGTCGAGAACCTGCGCATCGCCGCCCGCGCGTTTCACGGCCTGGAAATCCCTTCGGGCGGAGTGATTAGCTTCTGGCGGCAGCTCGGACGGACCACCCGGCGCAAAGGTTACCATTCCGGACGCGAACTGCGCGAAGGCTGCATCGTCCCTGCCATCGGTGGCGGACTCTGCCAGCTCAGCGGCCTGCTCTATCAGGCAGCGCTTGAAGCAGGCCTCGAAATCATCGAACGCCACGGCCACTCGCGCGTGGTTCCGGGTTCCCAGGCCGAACAGGATCTGGATGCCACGGTTTTCTGGAACTATGTGGATCTGCGCTTCCGCAGCCAACTGCCATGGCGCATCGAAACGGAACTTACCGCAACCGAACTGGTGGTTCGTATCCGGGCGATTTCCGGTTCTCAGCAACCGGAGACACCTGTGCCCTTGCCGTTTTCCGCGCCTCGCGCGCTGCCCTCCGGTGATTGCCTTTCCTGCGGCATGACCGGGTGTTTCCGCCACCCGTCCGCAGTAAACGAAAACGTTCCGGCGCTGGGGCATTCCGTATTTTTGTTAGACGCGCACTGGCCTGAGTTCGATCGTTGGTGCGCGGAACACTCGCGACCCGGAGACCGGTGGTTCACACCCATGGACGGCCGTAAGTGGCACAAGCCGAACTACCAGTGGTCCGCGCCAGTTGGCCTTGTGGTGCGTCACGCCACGCTTGCCGCGCTGCGGCGTTCATGGAGCCAGCGCCGGCTGCCCGCCCAAGGAGCCCGCAGGCAAAAGGTCCTGATCCAGGGCGAGGCGGAAATCGCGCGGACTTACGCGTCGATGCTCGATCCCAAATGCCGTCATGTGGTGATTTCCCAGAATCTCCTGCCGCATATTTGGCGGCTCGGCGTGCTGGGTGGCCGGAGTTTCGATGTATTGTTAGAACGCTGGCCGATGGAGGAACTGCAACGGCGGCTCGACCAGGCAAGGGTCGCACATCCGCAATCCACCACATTGGGCGACTTCCGCGCCGATGAGGATTTGCTGCGTGCCGAGCGGGAGGCTCTCGCCGCCGCCGGACGCCTGATCACGCCGCACCTGGCGCTGGCGGCCCATTTCGGCGCGCGCGCCTGGTTGATCCCATGGGAAATGCCTGACCCGATGCCCCGCTTCGCTGTCGCGGGAAAGCCTTCGTTGCTTTTCCCCGCGTCCAAGCTCGGCCGCAAAGGCGCCTTCGAACTGGCAGCCGCGCTGAAGTCCGGCATTGACGCGGAACTGCGCTTCCTCGGAGCGGCCGATGAAGGAGCCGCCGACCCCTTTGTGGGACTGGATTGCTGTCGCGGCAAGGCGAGCGACCTCGCATCGGCATCGGCCTTGGTTCTTCCCGCGTGGATCGAACACCAACCCCGTCTCGCGCTGCTCGCGCTTTCCAGCGGTGTTCCGGTGATCGCCACCGAGGCTTGCGGTCTGCCACCTCATGATATGTTGCACGTGATCGCCTCGCCGGATGCCGCCGCACTTGCAGCCGTGATCCGTTCCGTCTTGCGCCCCTCTCTGTCAACATGCGTTGCCTGACTCCGCGCACGCTCCTGTCAGTGGTTTCGGATCAATCGCTTGGCCGCGACAGGATCATCAAGGGCGATGCAATCCGCAATCTGTCCCAGATCTTCGAGAGCTGTTTCGGTCTCTACGGGGCTGCGCGTTACATCCGCTCCGGAACTTCGATTCCTAGCAGACCCAGGCCTGTTTTCAAGGTCCGGGAGGTGAGGTCGCAGAGTGCCAGACGGCTGGAGCGGATCGGTTCGTCCGCTTTCAGCACCGGGCAGGCCTCGAAGAACGAGTGGAACGCGCGGGCCAGTTCCAGCACATAGTTGGCCAGCAGATTGGGACGGAAATCATCGAGGATGGTCGGCAAAATTTCACCGAAGCGCACCAGCAGGCGCACCAGGTGGATTTCCGCGTCTTCGTTGAGATGGATTTCCGCCGTGGTGGCATCGAACGGGCCGTCGAGTTTGCGGAAAATCGAGCGGATCCGGACGTGCGAGTATTGCAGATAGGGAGCAGTGTCGCCTTGCAGCGCGAGCATCCGGTCCCATGAGAAAACATAGTCGGTTAGGCGGCCTTGCGAGAGCTCGGCGAATTTCACCGCGCCGATGCCGACGGTTTCCGCGATCTGCGCGGCCTCCTCGCCTTGCAGATCCGGGTTCTTCTCGGCGATGGCTTTCGCGGCGCGCTCGACAGCTTCTGCCAAGACTTCGACGAGGCCGACGTTTTCGCCGGAACGCGTGCGCATCAGCTTGCGGTCGTCACCGAGGATAGAGCCGAAGCTGATGTGTTGGAAATCGCCGGTTTTCCCCCAACGCGCGGCGGCGTCGAAGAGCTGGCGGAAATGGAGTTGCTGCGGCACGCCGACGACATACCAGACGTGGTCGGCCTTCCACTCGTCGATGCGGTATTGGATCGTCGCGAGATCGCTGGTCGCATAGAGATAGCCGCCGTCAGCCTTGCGAATGATCGCGGGATTGTCGGTCCAGCCGTCTTCCTTGTGGACGAGGAACGGATCGGCCTCCTTCGGCTTTTCGCCATCAGAGAAGACGCAGATCGCGCCGTTGCTCTCGCGGGCGATGCCTTTTTCCAAGAACTCCTCGACGGTGCCGGCGAGGCGGTCGTTGTAGAAACTCTCGCCGTGCCAGTAGTCGAACTTCACATCGAGGCGGTCGTAGATTTTCTGCAATCCAGCTTTTGAAACGTCGATGCACTTCTGCCAGATCGCGAGATTGGCCGGGTCGCCGGCTTGGAGCTTCACAAGCTCCGCCTTGCAGGCGTCGAGGATGCCTTCGTCTTCCTTGAGCGCGTTGACCTTCCGATAGATGCGGACCAGTTCCGCGATTGGATCGGCAGTTAGAGCAGCTTCGTCGAGGAAATGATTCCAGCCGTAGATGATCATCCCGAACTGCGTGCCCCAGTCGCCGATGTGGTTGTCCGCGATGACGTTGAAGCCGAGAAACCGCGCGATGCGGGCCAGCGAATCGCCGATGATCGTCGAGCGGATGTGGCCGACGTGCATCGGTTTCGCGACGTTCGGCGCGGAGAAATCGACGACCACGGTTTTGCCCGCGCCGGTGGCGGGGACGCCGAGGCGTTCGTCGCGGATCAACGCTGCGGCACGCGCGGCGTAGGCGGTGGGAAGGATGCGGAAATTGATGAATCCCGGACCGGCGATATCGGCGGTGGCGAGATCAGTTAGTTCGAGATGATCGATGATTTCCTGAGCCAGCGCGCGCGGATTTTTCTTCTGCTGTTTCGCTAGCACCATCGCCGCATTCGACTGATAGTCGCCGAACCGAAGATCCGCGGCGGTCGTCACGGAGGCGGTGGCGGGCTCGCCGAGCGTCGCGGTTAGAGCGGCGGCGAGACGGGATTCAAGTTCCTGGAGAAGCGTCATAAAAAAGTCGGTGAAAACCGGCGGGATCAAGCGCCCACGCGGGACGGCTTGGATTCGAAGATGGCGGAAATATCCTCAAGCGTCGCGGCGCTGCCGAGCTGGCGGAGAACCTCGCAGTTGGTGAACATTTTCGCGATGGCCGCCAGCGTCCGCAGATGCAGGTGGTAGTCCTTCCGCGGGACGATGAAGAGGACGATGAAATGGACCGGAGCGTTGTCGAGCGCGGCGAAATCGATGCCGCCCTTGGACCGCCCGAAGACCGCGATGACATGATCGAGATGATCGGAAAACGCGTGGGGAATGGCGACGCCCGAGCCGATGCCGGTGCTGACTTGTTCTTCGCGCGCTTTGAAGGCAGCGAGCATTTCATCGTGCTGATCGGTGGGAAGCTGGCCGGCCTCCACCAGATGCTCGACCAATTCGACGATGGCAGGCCAATGCTCCACCGCCTTCATATCGAGGATGATCTGGTCGCGATTGAGCAGCTTGGCCAACTTCATAAAGCAAGATACACGGATGCAAATAAATGCAGTGGGGGCGAGTGGTTACGGTGATCACATCGTGATGGCAAGCGGATTTCACCACCCCGGAAGAGGCTGAATTGGTTGGATGGTCCACGAAATCGTCATTTTATCCCCATTTTCCCGTCCATCCACACTCTTCCATGATTAGCACGCCGATTGCTAACCGCACCTGAAACCATGTCCACGACGCCTCCCGCCTACGGAAATCTCACGATCAGCAACCTGGGTCCACGCTTGTTTCATTCCCCGACACTCAAGCGCGGCTACTCCCCGGAAGGCCCTGCCTGGCATTCAGATGGCGACCGAATTCTGCTCAACGACCACCTCAGCGTCATCGAGCATGCCTTGAAATATCACACCCCGCTGAAATCCATCGAGCTGGCCGGCCCCCGCCGCGAGATATTCTTCGACCCCGCCAAGTCGGCCTGCGCCATCGTCACCTGCGGCGGTCTTTGCCCGGGGCTCAACGACGTCATCCGCGCCATCGTGATGCAGGCCCGCTATGGCTATGGGGTCAAACGCATCCTCGGCATCCGTTACGGCTACGAAGGACTCAACCCCGCCTACGGCCACGAACCGATGGAACTCACGCCGCGGTCTGTTAGCAACATCCATCATTTCGGAGGCACGATGCTCGGGTCTTCCCGTGGCAAACAGGAAGCCGCCGTGATGGCGGACCGGATTCAGGAACTCGGCGTGAACATGGTTTTCGTGATCGGCGGAGATGGTTCGCAGCGCGGGGCGAACGCGCTGAATCAGGAATTTGAAAAACGCCAGAGCCCCATTTCCGTCATCGGTGTGCCGAAAACCATCGATAACGACCTGCTCTACATGGATCGCAGTTTCGGCTATCACACCGCGTTCGCCTCCGCGTTCCAAGCCGTCACCTCCGCCCACACCGAGGCCGCCGGCGCGCGCAACGGCGTGGGATTGGTGAAATTGATGGGACGCGACTCCGGTTTCATCGCCTGCTCCGCCGCTCTGGCCACCGGCGAGGCGAATTTCGTGCTGATCCCGGAAGTGCCTTTTCAATTGGACGGTGAAACCGGCCTGTTCGCGATGTTGGAAAAACGCCTTGCCGAGCGCGGCCACGCCGTCGTGATCGTGGCCGAGGGGGCAGGGCAGGACTTGTTCGACGCGGGGGCTCTCGGCACCGATGCCTCGGGAAATCAGCGCTACGGCGACATTGGTACCTTTCTCAAGGATCGCTTTTCGGCGCATTTCAAATCGAAAAACACCGAGCTTAATCTCAAATACATCGACCCCAGTTACATCATCCGTAGCGTGCCGGCCGCTCCAGAGGACCGCGTTTTCTGCAGCAATCTCGGACGCCACGCCGTCCACGCCGCGATGGCGGGCAAGACCGGGATGGTCGTCGCACGCTGGCACCAACGCTTCGTCCACCTGCCGATGGACCTCGTCACCAGCGGCCGCCGCAAGGTGGATCCGGCAGGCGACCTCTGGCGCTCGGTCCTCGAATCCACCGGCCAGCCCGCGAAAATGGGAACCTGAGACCCGATCCGCGGCGCGGCATTTCGACTTTCGGTGTGCCAAGTGGGTTGACGCTCGCCCCGATGCGATTACACCTATCCGCCATGCAAGCCGACAACGATCCAAACCAAGCGCATGAAATCCCGGTGGACACCACCGCGGTGGACCCGATTTCCGATGCCCCAGCCGCCGAAGCCACCACGCTCGACCCGTGGGAAGAACTCGAGGCCGAGGCCGCGAAATGGAAGGAAATTTCCCTGCGCACCGCCGCCGAGATGGAAAATCTCCGCAAACGCACCACCCGCGACCGCGAGGACGCCATCCGTTATGCGAATCAACGTCTGCTCGAAGAACTCATTCCGGTCATCGACAATTTCGAAATGGGCATGCAGGCCGCCTCGCAGGACACCAAGTCGATGATCTACATCGGCATGGACATGGTTCGCCGCCAGCTCAACGAATTTCTCTCCTCCCAAGGTGTTGAGGAAATCCCGACCACCGGCAAGTTCGACCCGAATCTCCACGACGCCGTCGCCCAAGAGGAATGTGCCACCGGCGAGGAAGGCCGCATTCTCAAGGTCACCCGCCGTGGTTTCAAATTGCGCGACCGTTTGCTCCGTCCCGCCAGCGTCGTTGTCTCCACAGTCCCAACTGCCGCGGAATAATTTTCATGTCAGCCAAACGCGATTACTACGAAATCCTCGGCGTCTTGAAGGACGCCTCCGCAGATGAAATCAAAAAGGCCTACCGCAAGCTCGCGGTGAAGTTCCACCCGGACAAAAACCCGGGCGATCACACGGCCGAGGATAAATTCAAGGAACTCGGCGAAGCCTACGAGGCCCTCAGCGATGCCGACAAGCGCGCAGCCTACGACCGCTACGGTCACGCGGCGTTTTCCGGTGGTGGCGGCGGACGCCCGAGCGGCGGCGGGTTCCACGATCCGATGGACCTTTTCTCTCAAGTCTTCGGCGGCGCTTTCGGCGGCGGATTCGAGGAGTTTTTCGGTGGCGGCGGTTCACGTCGTGGCTCCGGCAAACAAAAAGGCAGCGATCTTCGCTACGACCTCGAAATTTCCCTCGAAGAAGCCGCTCGCGGCGTTGAGAAGGAACTTGAAATCGAGCGCTACGTCCCATGCGAACCCTGCGGCGCGAAAGGCACCAAAGGCTCCGGCGGCGTCAAAGCCTGCTCGACCTGTGGCGGCCGCGGTGTTGTCGCGCGACAAGCCGGGATTTTCATTCAGCAAACCACCTGTCCGGAATGCCGCGGAGCAGGGGAAACGATTTCCGACCCGTGCACGAGCTGCAAGGGTGACGGTCGCGTCCAGCGTGACAGCCGGATCAAGCTCCGCATCCCGGCCGGCGTCGATACCGGCACGCGTCTGCGTTCTTCGGGAAATGGCGATTCCGGCGTCCGTGGCGGCGCTGCGGGCGATCTCTACGTTTTCCTCCACGTCCGCGATCACGACATCTTCGAGCGCGACGATTCGGATCTCTTCTGCTCCGTGCCGCTGCCGTTTTCCGTCGCGGCGCTCGGTGGCGAGCTCAAGGTCCCGTCACTCGACGGCCAATCCTCGATCAAAATCCCAGTCGGCACCCAAGGCGGCACCGTTTTCCGCCTTCGCGAAAAAGGCATGCCCGCACTTTCCGGTGGCCGTCGCGGCGACCTCAACGTCACCGTGCAAGTGGAGGTTCCGACCAAGCTCAACGGCGACCAACAGGAAAAACTCCGGGCGTTCTCCGAATCCATCGGAGAGCACAACTCCCCGATGCAGGAAGGATTTTTCCAAAAGGCGAAGCGGTTTTTTGATCTGTAAAAAAGACCCAAGACACAAGACGCGAAGACATAAGATCAGACCCACCCTCTTCTCTTTTCTTGCGTCTTACGTCTTGTTGTCTTGAGTCTATTCCCATGGCTCGCTTCTATCTCCCGCCAAACGCTTGGCTCGCCGAGCCAGCTCTCATCGGCGACGAAGCGCGCCATCTGTCGCAAGTCCTGCGGATGAAGCCCGGCGACTCGGTCATCGTCTTCGACGGCCACGGTCGCCGCGCTTCGGCGGAAATTCTCGCAGTTTCCCGCGACCGCGTGGCTTTGAAGCTTGGAGAAATCCTCCCGTCCCGCGCGCCGCTGCCCGCCA
The DNA here is from genome assembly GCF_039920825.1 of Luteolibacter sp. Lineage (GTDB taxonomy): Bacteria > Verrucomicrobiota > Verrucomicrobiia > Verrucomicrobiales > Akkermansiaceae > Luteolibacter. The sequence continues at coordinate 9,084 of NZ_JBDSCX010000070.1, forward strand.
TCACGCTGGCTCAGGCGATCCCGAAGGGGAAAAACATGGACCTCATCGTCCAGAAATCCGTCGAACTTGGCATCGCCGCCATCCAGCCGCTCGTCACCCGTTACACCGTCGTCCAGCCGGGCGATGGCAAGTCCGAGAAATGGCGGCGAAACGCACTCGAAGCCTGCAAGCAATGCGGCCAAGACACGCTCCCGGAAATCGCCGAGCCGTTGTCGTTTGAAAAATGGATCGTTTCCCAAGCGGAAACACCCGGTTTGAAGCTCATCGCCTCACTCGCACCGGGAGCCCGTCCATTCCGGGAAGTTTTAAAAGATTATCCGGATACTACCCAGGCCACCCTGCTTGTCGGTCCGGAAGGGGATTTCTCGACTGAGGAAACAGCTTCCGCCATCGCTGCTGGATTTCTGCCAATCTCCTTGGGCTCCATCGTGTTGCGTGTCGAGACTGCCACGCTTTTTTGCCTGTCTGCCCTCCGATACGAGTTTGATCGCTGAGGGTGCGACAACTGAAACTCTAAAAAGTTCAATCAAAGTATTGATTAAATTTAGCAAAAGTTTAAAATCGGGCCATCATGAAGATGAACTGGTTTCAAATGGCTGCCTGTGCAGTCGTGAGTTTCCCCTGCCTTGCGCAGGCTTGGGAACCTGGGACCTATCCGGCGGGATCAGCCCGGATGGAAACCGGCGGTTTTTCCGTCGATAATCAGGATCGGAACGACGTGGTGGCCTTCTGGCACGCGGTTTATGAGGCTTCGGAAGGTTATCAGGAGCGCATCAAGTGGAATGGAAATTACACTGGCGATAGCGGAAATGTTTCCGCCGTCTTTGTCGATGATGTGGAGCGCCGGCTCAACTATTTCCGGGCGATGTGTGGTCTCAATTCCCACGGCAAAGTGAATTCGGGATCCACGGTCATCATCGATCCTGTGGACCCGTTCAAGCCCGCTCCATCCACCAAGAAATCCGTGGCCGCTCAGAACGCCGCGTTGATGCTGGTCCGGAATTACAATCCCGGCACCGGCGTCGATCCCGCGCTCACCCACCATCCCGAACCCGGGCTAACAGGATGGTCCACGGTCTCGTGGAACGCCTGCTCGAAAAGCAATTTCGCCTTCGGCCTCTACGGCCCCGGCGCGATCACCGAATACATGATCGAGAAGATCTCCAACGGCTCGGCGACATCGTCATGGAACAGCCTGGTCGGCCATCGCCGCTGGTGCCTCTATCCGCGGGCGACCGATTTTGCGACCGGCGATCAGCCGGGAAGCTCGGCCACCCGTCCGCCATCCAACATTTTCTACGTGATTCAAAACGATCACGAACTCGACGACACAGCGCCTGTGGGATTCGTGGCGTTTCCATCGCCCGGATTTTTTCCGGCCGCGCTCAACACGCCTTTTTGGTCGCTCAGCCGTGAGGATGCCGACTTCACCTTCGCCACGGTGAAAATGAGCGATTCGAAAGGCAATCCGGTTCCCGTTAGCAACATCAGCCGGAGTGACGAATACGGCGATCCGGCGATCATCTGGCAGGTCAGCGACACCGTCGGAGCCAGCTCGGTTTACGACGACACGATCTACAACGTGAAGGTGAGCGGCATTGGCGGCGACGGCATTCCCGCCAGCTACAGCTACTCGGTCACGCTGATCAATCCGGACCGCATCCTTTCCAACCAGAAGCTGTCCGGACCCGCCACCATGAAATCCAACGCCTCCGGCGCGTTCACTCTAACTCCTCCGCCGCGGGCCGAGGCGCTGCAGGTCGTCGCCCTCAAAAAGCAATCGTCGTCGTGGACCGAAGATGCGGAAAATTCGAAGAACACCAAGGTGATCGACGGCACCGGCGACAACTATCCGCTGCTGGCGAAGATGGCGTCCTATTCGGGATTCGGCCCAATCTCCGGGGCCTACTCGTTCCACCTCACGTTCTCCACATCCTACGACGCGATCCTGCGGGGGGTTCCCGAGCAGACGTTCGAGCTCGACCGCGAGATCATCGCGAAGACCGGCGCGAAACTGAACTTCACCTACCGCCGCGGTTACATGACCCGCGGCACTTCGCTCTCTATCGAAAAAACCGGTAACGGCGGACTGACTTGGAAACCGCTCGGCGCTCCCATTAAAGGAGTTTCCGACACGACGGTGGACACCTCCATTTCCTCGGCAAGCATCAGCCTGCCCAAGTCGTCCACGCCGGTTCGCATCCGTTTCCGTTATTTCACCACCGGCGGATCGATCTATACGCATGAAGCCACGCCGACGTTTCCCACAGGAATTTTCATCGACGACATCAAGACAACCGGCTGCGACTGGCTGGAGCCGACGAAGGTGAATTTCCTGCCGGCAACCGCCACCACTTTCCAATTCGACTCTACGAAAGCCGGGGGAAAACTCGTGGCCGGCGAAGGCTGGATGCTCGCCTTGCGCACCAAGCTCGGCGGCAAGTGGTTTCCTAACGGGCCGGTGAAACCGGTTGCCATCGTCGCTCCGTGATCAGCGGGCCTTGTGCTGTTTCGCACTCTCCCACGCGTCCTCCATCTGGTCGGCGCTGGCGGCTTCCAGGGTGAGGTTCTCGGATTTGAGGATACGTTCCATTTCACCGAAGCGGTTCTCGAATTTATTGTTAGCCGCCGTCATCAGGACTTCCGGATCGATCTTGCGGAAGCGGGCGAGGTTCACCACGGAAAATAACAGGTCGCCAAGCTCCTCGGAAACCGCGTCGAGATCCTGCGAGTCCACCGCGGATTGGAGTTCGAGAAGTTCCTCGCGGATCTTGGAAATCACACCGATTTCCACCGGCCAGTCGAAGCCGACCTTCGCCGCTTTTTTCTGAAGCTTGGAAGCGCGGATCAATCCGGGAAGCCCTTTTCCCACGCCGTGCAGATAGGGTTTTTCCTCGTCGCCTTTTTCGCCGCGCTTGATCGCGTCCCACTGCTGGAGAACGGCGTCCGAATCGGCGGCATCGCTCTCGCCAAAGACGTGCGGATGGCGGCGGACGAGCTTGTCACTGATCCCGCGGGCCACGTCATCGAGATTGAAACGCCCGGCTTCCTCGGCCATCTCACTGTGGAAAACGACCTGCAGCAGCAAGTCGCCGAGCTCTTCCTTGAGATGCTCGTGATCGCCTCGCTGGATGGTGTCCACTGTTTCGTAGGCTTCCTCGATGAGGTTCGGCACGATGGATTCATGCGTCTGCTCCGCATCCCAGGGACAACCGCCGGGTGCCCGCAGCCGGTGCATGATCGCTCGTAGTCTGGCAAGTTGTTTGCCGGCTTCCTCACACTCGATCATTTGCGCGTCGGTCATCATGCGGACTATTTGGAATTGGAGGCTTTCTGAAGAAAATCGCGTTCCTCCTGGGTGAGGCTTTGGAAGCCCTCGCGGGAAATCTTGTCGAGAATTTTGTCCACCGCGGTGTCCTGATCTTTTTCCAGATCCGAACGCGGCCGCAGCTTGGATAATGGCTTGGGGGCAACCACTTTGGGCCGGATGATTTCGACCTCGCGGTTAGATCCCAGAATCCAAGGATAGCGCACGAGGAAAAATCCGAGAATGGCACCACCAAGGTGGCCTGCCTGACCTCCTTCATTACTAACCAGTCCGAAGAGATCGATGTGGAAATACCCAAGCAGAATGGTTCCTACGGCAATCCCCATCAGCCACATCGCAAGCTGACGCATGGAAAGTTCCACCGGTGGGATCAAGAGCCTAACCCTCAGTTCCGGCGCGGTGAGCGCGACCCCGATTAGGATTCCATAAATCCCAGCGGATGCCCCCACCAGCGGTGTGTAAGGGCTATCTCCCGGAAGCGCCCCCGCCAACATCAGGAGAGAATAAAACACTCCACCCGCCGCACCACAGAGCAGATAGAAGATCAGGAATTTTTTCCCGCCCCACCAGCGTTCCATCCAAGGCCCGAAAAAAAACAGGGCGAGGCAGTTGAAAAACACGTGTCCCGCGCTGCCATGCAGGAATTGGAAGGTTACAAACTGCCAGATTCTTCCTTCAAATACTGCGGACTGAATGGTGAAGGCCCCGAAATGTCGGAACGGTTTTGAATCGGATTCAATGAAATAGATCCCGATGTTCAGAATCAGCAGCCATTTCACCACGGGAGTGAGCTGCGCGAAAAATCCCGAGGGCTCGCGGCGGTCGTTACGTTGATAATCTCGATCTGCGATTCCCATCTGCCCACGGGTTAGCACGTCATCACCGGGTCCGCAAGGCCGGGTGAAAATACTGTCACTCGGAATGGATTCACCGGCAGAGGTTTTTCCGGTTGGTTGCGGCCGTTGGTTCGCTCACGGGGCGGCTGCCGCTTCACGTCTTTACGGGCTTGAGGCGGCAGCGGCTCGAGCAAACCCTCCCGTCAGGACTGGAGCCGGATGCCGGACTGGAAAAAAGGTGAAATTTCATGAAACAAAACCGCGCTCCGGAGCGTTTATATCTATGTTGCTGATGTGAAGCATTTATGGGTGGCCACCGTTTCGCGCCAAGCTTGATTCAAGCGGCTCGGGACGACGGCGGCCCACCACAATTTACCAAAGGCGGCGGGGTGATTCCCGCCGCCTTTTCCTTTTCCCCTGATGGTTGCGGAGTTGCAGAGCCAAGGGGATTCGCCAATAGTCCCGCCATGCCCGTTCTCCGCGCCGTTCTTTTCCCATTGCCGGGGAGTCGCGTGGCGGATCCCTCGGACGGAGCGCGATCCATCGGAATGCCTGCGTGCGATCCGGAGTGCGTTGAAGGAGATTGTCGGATTTATGGCAGTTGATCTCCAGAGAATCAGCGGGTTTCCGGGGCTTCGGGAATGGATCGCTGCCGATCATTGGCAAGGCCGTTTCGACCGATTTACCCTGCTCAAGAGCCGGCCGTATGTGACGGAAGCGGCGATCGGGAATGTCGGGATTCATCACGGGGACGCACGAGGCGCGGCCGTTGTTTTCGGGCTGGTTCAAGGTAATTCTCTGGCTCCCTATCGAACGCAGGTTTCCTTCACTCCGATAAAAAGCGGTTGGAAAATGGATTCGGTTTGTTCGTGCCCGGTTGGATTGTCCTGCAAGCACGCCGCGGCATTGCTCGCACTGGCATCCTCCCAGCTCGGTGACGAACCCAGCGGTGCGATCACTCTGATCGGACCGGAACTTCACGAATGGCTCAAGCAGATCGAGACCGCCACCAAGGCCGTCACGGTGTCTGTTAGCAAACCTCTGGCAAAATCCGACAGCCGCTTCCTCGCTTATTGCATTGAGAAACCGAGATACCGTCACGGCGCGAGCTATGATTTCGTCATGCGGGTCGGCACCCGCCAGAAGGACGGCAGCATCCAGATATCAGAATCCCGCGCCGGAGCGGATCCTTCGAAGCCGCCGAAATACATGGTCCGTGAGGATATGTTCATCACGGCGCTCTATCACCAGCGCTACCGCAGCCTGCATTTGTGGAATGACATGCCGTTCGCCGGATCAGGCTGGGAGGAAATTCTCGATGAAATCTTCCCGACCGGTCGTTTCTATTTCACCGATGGAGCCTTTCATCCGTCCGGCTACCGATCGATCACGCCGGGTCCGGTCCAAACCGTGAACGCCACCTGGGAAATGTCCGCGGATGGCAGCGCCCGCCCGGTCCTGCGTTGTGCCGATCCCGGTTTCATCATTCTCCCGACGCAGCCGCCCCGTTATCTCGATCCAGCCACGGGCCAAATGGGAGTTCTGGAAAGCGCCTTGCCCGATCATGTCCTGAGTGCGTGGCTGTCCGGTCCGCCCGTTTCAGCGAAAGAGCTTGAGGTGGTTTCGAAGCGGTTCTCGACGATCACCACCGCGGCCTTGCCGGTGCCGTTGAAAATCGAATCCGAGACCCGTGCGACATCCGACCCGCAGCCGCATCTCCGCGTTCATTCAAGATTGTTAGGAAAAATCACGGATCTGCGCAGCCACATCGTCGGCCAGATTTCCTTCCGCTATCTCGACAGTCCGTTGCTCACGCCGCTCCGCAAAGGAGCCACCCAGAACCACGTTGCAATGGTGGACGGCAAGCGCGTCGTCTGGCCGCGCAATTTCAAAGCGGAGCATCAACTGGCGTCCCGCTTCATGAAAGCAGGGTTCGTCGCTCTATCAGAAATTATCCCGGCGGCGCTGCTGGACACCGCGGGTCTTTATTCGTGCGTTCCCGCCAAGCCGCTTCCCTCGCCGCAGCTCGCGTGGATCGATCTGTTGAAAAGCCCGGAAATGGACGATCTCCGCGCTGCCGGCTGGACCATCGAGGTCGATCCCAAGGCCGGTCTAACCGCCTATGACGCGGCGGATTTTTTCCCCGAGATCGAGGCCGATCCCGACCATGGCATCGACTGGTTTCGCTTCGACATCGCCTGCGAACTCAACGGCAGCCGCGTCAGTCTCATACCTGTCATCGCCGCGGCGATCCGGATGGACCTGCCGCCCGCCGATGCGCCGGACCTCCCGGAATTCATCACCCTGCCTTGCGAAAATCCCGAGGACGGCTTCATTCGCTTTCCCGCCCGGCGGTTGATCGAAATGGTCGATCAGGTCCGCCATCTTTTCCACGGTGTTTACGGTGACGGCCCGATCCGCATCGATCGGCTCGCCGCTGCCGGAGTGGCCGATACCTTGGCCATCGACAGCTCCGCCACCAATCGGGCGTTGGCCGAACTCGGGCGCAGTCTGAAAAATATCACCTCGCTTCCTCCGGCGGAAATCCCGGCCAGCGTTCGTGCCGAGCTTCGTCCCTATCAAGCGGAGGGATTCCGCTGGCTCCGGTTTCTGGCAGACCACGGCCTGCACGGCATCCTCGCCGACGACATGGGCCTCGGGAAAACCATCCAAACGCTCGTCCATCTCGCCGCCGAACGGGAGCGAAATCCGGGACGACCCTCGCTGGTCATCGCTCCCACCTCTGTCGTTCCTAACTGGGCGGCCGAGGCGGAGAAATTCACCCCGCATCTCAAGGTGTTGACGCTCCAGGGCAAGGACCGCGCCGACGATTTCAGCCAGATCGCCCACGCCGACATCGTGCTCACGTCCTATCCGTTGCTTGCCCGCGATTTCGACCAGCTTCTCGCGCAGGACTGGCACGTCGTCGTTCTGGACGAAGCGCAATACATCAAGAACCCGAAGGCCGTGAGCGCGCAGAACGCCTGCCGGCTCAAGTCCGCCCACCGTGTTTGTCTATCAGGGACACCGATGGAAAACCACCTTGGCGAGCTCTGGAGCCTCATGCGCTTCCTGATGCCCGGTTTTCTATCAGACGAGAAAACCTTCAACACCCACCTCCGTCGTCCGATCGAAAGGGACCGCTCCAGCGACGCCCAGATCGCCCTGAACCGCCGCGTCGCGCCGCTCATCCTCCGCCGCACCAAGGATCAGGTGGCCACCGAGCTGCCGGAGAAAACCGAAATCATCCACGGCATCGATCTCACCAAGGAGCAGGCCGACCTCTACGAAACCGTCCGCGCCGCCATGGACAAGCGCGTCCGCGACGCCATCGCCGCCAAGGGTCTCGGCCAATCCCACATCATCGTCCTCGACGCCCTGCTCAAGCTCCGTCAGATCTGCTGCCACCCGCTGCTTCTCAAATCGGCGGCCGGCAAGGTCGATCACTCCGCCAAGCTCGAATATCTAACAAGCGAGCTGCTGCCCACCCTGCTTGAGGAAGGTCGCCGCATTCTTTTGTTCTCCACCTTCACCTCCATGCTCGCGCTCATCGAGGAGCACCTGATCGCGGAGAAAATTCCCTATCTGAAACTCACCGGGCAAACCCAGGACCGCGCCACCCTCGTCGCAAAATTCCAAACCGGTGAAATTCCCATTTTCCTCATCTCCCTCAAGGCCGGCGGCACCGGCCTCAATCTAACTGCCGCCGACACCGTCATTCACTATGACCCGTGGTGGAACCCCGCCGCCGAAAACCAGGCGACCGACCGTGCCCACCGTATCGGCCAGACCAAGCCCGTTTTCGTCCACAAACTCGTCTGCCGCGGCACCATTGAGGACCGCATCCTCGAACTCCAGAAGCACAAGGCCGCCCTCGTCGAAGCGCTTCTCTCCGACGAAACCAGCAAGCTCAGAATCGACGCGGAAACGCTTTCGCACCTGCTCTCGCCGTTGGATTAAGGAGGCACCACACTTTTGTGGTGCTGGCGAATGCCCGGTCCTTGAATCGCGCGAAGCGCTTCCCAAAGTCTTCCCATTCGCATCCACGACAAGAGTGTCGTGGCTCCTTATTCCGGCGGCGGATGAAACCGCCTCGAAAGTTAAATCATCCCTTCGATGAGTTTCTCCAGCTTCACGATGTCCGCTGAGAAGGCGCGGATGCCGTGGGCGGTTTTCTCGGTGGCCATGGCGTCCTCGTTGAGGAGGAAGCGGAACTGGCTCTCGTTGAGGCTGATTTTCTCGTCGCTGCTGGCGGCGGCTTCCTCGGCGGTGAGGCGGGCGGTGACCGGTTCGTCGGAGGCTTGCAGCTCGGCGAGCAGGCCGGGGCTGATGGTGAGCAGATCGCAGCCGGCGAGAGCGAGGATTTCACCCTTGTTGCGGAACGAGGCTCCCATGACCTGAGTCTTGTAGCCGAATTTCTTGTAGTAGTTGTAGATGGATTTGACGGAAATCACGCCGGGATCCTCGTCGCCTTGGTAGTCCTTGCCGGTTTCCTTCTTGTGCCAGTCGAGAATGCGGCCGACGAACGGTGAGATCAGGCGGACGCCGGCTTCGGCGCAAGCCACGGCTTGGGCGAACGAGAAAAGCAGCGTCAGGTTGCAATGAATGCCTTCCTTGGCGAGTGCCTCGGCGGCCTTGATGCCTTCCCAGGTGGAGGCGATCTTGATGAGGATCCGCTCGCGCGAGTGGCCTTCCTTTTCGTAGGCGGCGATGAGCTGATGTGCCTTGGCTATGGTGGCCGCAGTATCGAACGAGAGGCGGGCATCGACTTCGGTCGAGACCCGGCCGGGAACGATTTTCAGGATTTCGAGGCCGAAAAGGATCAGGATGCGGTCGATAATCGCTTCGGTGAGGGCCGGGCCGGTGACGCCGGTGGCCTTCATTTCGCTGACAGCCTGCTCGACGAGGTGCTTGTATTCCGGCTTGGCGGCGGCCTGGAGGATGAGCGACGGATTGGTCGTCGCGTCCTGCGGCATGTAGGTTTTCATCGACTCGAAATCGCCGGTATCGGCGACGACGGTGGTTACTTTCTTCAGTTGATCGAGTTGATTCGTACTCATGATGGAACTGACGTAGTCTCCCGACCAGCCGATGAAAAGGTGAAAAGCCCCCCCGAACGGGTCGGCGCATGAATTTCACTTCAGGCGGGGATGAATCTTCTTGGAACCCGTAATTCCGGCATCAGGAGAGTCGTCCGGTCGGGAGCGGAACCCGTCGAGAAACTTTCGTTCTTCTCAAAATTTCACCGCAGCTTCGAATACGCCCGCAGGTAGCCGACGCATTGGGCGATTTCCGGCAGGTTGGTCGTCCAGTTGTATTCGTATTCGATGCTGACATTGCCCGCGAAGCCGTGTTTCCGGACCTCGTCCAGAATGGAGGCGATGTCGATGATTCCGGTGCCGAATGGCTGGTCCCGCGACGGTTCCTGAGTTGATGTCCGGTCCTTCATGTGGAACGCATGGATTCGGGACGCGACTTTTCTAACGACTGTCAGCGGATCCAATCCGGAAGCCGCCCAATGACCAACGTCCGCGCAAAAGCCTAGATTTTCGTGACGGTTTTCAAGCGTTTTCCAAATCGTGTCGGGGTGCCACAGCGCGGTGGGTCTCGGATGGTTGTGGAAACAAACCTTGAGATCGTATTCCGCAGCCAGCTTTTCGAGAATGTCGATCGAGCCGAGCGACTCGGTGGTGATGCCGTAGAGATTGAACTTCCTCGCGAACTCGAAAATCCTGCGGGCTCCGGCTTCGTCTTTCGGAATATCGATGACCCCGCAATTCACGGCTGCAATATGATGCTTCTCTAACTGTCCAATGACGGCCTGGACCTGATCATCCGTCATGTCCGGGCCGAAAGTCGCTTTGCCATGATCTCCCCCGAGTCTCTGGCCCGGATAGACTTCGATCCCACCCGCTCCGGTGGCAGCCGCCATTTCGATGGCTTCGAAAAGAGCGAACTCCTTAAGCGACCAGCATTGCACGCAGATGGAAAATCCCGCTTCGGTGAAAGCGGGCTGAGGAACCGGAGCGCCGTTCGCCCGGAACCCCAGTAACGCGGATGCGGCGGGAAAGATCGATAGCAGGGAGCGCATCATGGATTCACCCGGGATGATGGCGGATTTCCCGCACGGATCAATCCCGCATCCTCAGGATTGATCCGCTTGGATGATGGAATCATCGACATCTTCCTGCTCCACCCGCCCGGCCTTCCATTGGCTCGCCAGCACCAGCGATGCGGCGACGAACGACAGGCCCGTGATGGCCATCCACAGCACCTGCGGATTGAAGTGATAGAGCAGGATTCCCAACGTCGGCCCGACCATGGTGGCGGAGCTCCAGGTGATGGACATCACTCCCTGATAGCGGCCGCGCATTTCGTCCGGCGCGAGGCTGGCCATGTAGCCGTTGCTCACCGGCAGGGCGATCATTTCGCCGATGGTGAAAACGGCCATGCTCACGATCAGCAGGGGTAACGTGGCACCGAGCGAATTGATTCCCATGCCGATCCCTAGCAGAGCATAGCCGATCGCGATGACCTTCACCGGAGCAAAACGCCGCGTGAAGCCGATCAATGGAAGTTCCAGACAAGCGATCATGATGCCGTTCATGGCCATCAGCATGCCGTAGGTGCGTTCGTCGAGACCGGCACCTTCCGTCGTTTGGAGGCTGTAGGTGCAGCTCATTTGCAGGAACACCAGGGTGATCAGGAATCCGGCCGATGAAGCGATCATGAACGGAGGATTTGCCTTCATGTGTTTCAGCGCATGACTCCAACCGCTTTTGGCTTTGGCCGCTTTTGAGGCGGGGCGTGGCTTGAGACCGATGAGAATGGTCAGGCCTAGCAGCAGTGTCGTTCCCGCATCGGCGACGAATAGTGCGAGGAACGATTTTTTCGCCATGAAACCCGCAGTGGCCATCCCGGCCGCGAAGCCGACATTGATCGCCCAGCGTTGGCAGGCAAAGGCGCGCACGCGCAGTTCCGGCGGAATCAGGTCCGCGATGAGAGCGCCTGCTGCAGGTGAGTAGATGCCGGCTGACAGGCCCGTCATGAAAGTCGTCATCAGCAGGGCGATCACGCTGTTAGCCTGCGAAAGGAGCAGCATGAACGTCGCCGCTCCGGTGCAGGAAATGAGCATGGTCGCCTTCCTCCCGACCCGGTCCGCCAACCAGCCACCGAGAATTCCAGCGCACAGCCCGCCCGCTCCGTAGGCTCCGAGCGTGAAGCCGATGGTGCGTTCGTCGTGGCCGTGCATTTTCAGATAGATCACCAGGAACGGCATCACGAAGTTCCCGAAGCGGTTCACGAGAGTGCCGCTGAAGAGAATCCAGTATTGTCCGGGCAGTGATGCGAGATCCTGCAGGAGCGTCGTGTGGCGTGGTTGCGTGTTCATGGGAAACAAAAAAGCCCCGTCTGCCGGTGTGGCGGACGGGGCGAAAGGTGGGTTGGAAATTTCTATCCGATCACGATTTCATCCGGCCGCGCCACACACTCTTTGCGGGAATTCGCAAGCCGCGGGCGAGGGGTGACGGTGAAATTCCACGCGGCATCGTGCAGCACCTCGCTCGTGGCGGGAGCGATATACATCGATTGGGTGGAGATGCGGGAAATCATCGGAAGAGCGCGCACTGTGGCTTTTGGGGCGAAGTTGTCAATTTCGAAAGTCGCCACCCTGTCATTGGTCTGCTAGAAAACTCAATCGTTTTTCTTGATGATGGCCTTCTTCAGCTTGAGATATTCCTTCTCGGTGATGATGCCTTGGTTGTAGGCGGCATCGAGATCGGTGAGCTGCTTGCCAACGCTGGCTTCGTTCTTGCTGTCCACTTTGGAACTGCTGAAGCAACTGGTGAGGCTGAAGGAAATGGCGACGAGAATGACGCTGGAGAGGATGGATCTGGCGTTCATGAGAGAAACGGTTGGCGGGCGGAAGATGCCAGATCAGGCGAGGGCCGCCAACAGTTTTTGGTGGATGCCGCCGAAGCCGCCGTTGCTGAGAACAGCCACGATGTCGCCGGGTTTGGCGACTTCCTTGACCTTGGCGACGATGGTTTCCACATCCGGCAGATACCAGCCGGTGCCGCCGAGGCGGGCGATGTCGGCGGAGAGTTTGTCGGGATTGAGCCGGTCGTTTTCGGGGATTTTGTGGAGGTCCGGGATGGCGGCGACGACGGAGAAATCCGCGAGTGCGAGGGACTCGGCGAGTTCGGTTTGGAAAACGGCGCGACGGGTGGTGTTGGAGCGGGGTTCGAACAGAACCCACAGCCGCGAATCCGGGTGGCGCTGGCGCAGGCTTTGCACGGCGAGGCGGATGGCGGTCGGATGGTGGGCGAAGTCGTCGAAGACCTTGATGCCGTTAGCCTCGCCTTTAAGCTCCTGGCGGCGGGCGACGCCGTCGAAGGTTTCGAGTCCGGCGCGGATTTCGTTAGGTGTTAGGCCGGCGAAGGTGGCGGCGGCCACGGCCATCGCGGCATTGCGGACATTGAACTCACCGGTCATCGGCACCGAGTAAGATTCGCCGCCGAGGGTGAAGGAGCTGCCGCCGGTGTCGTAGGAAACGTTTTCAATGCGCAGCGCGCAGTTTTCTCCGAAGCCGACGGTGGTGACGGGGCAGGGCGCTTTGATGGCGACATCAAGGCAGTTCTGTTCGTCGCCGTTGACGTAGGCATGACCGGCGCGCGGGACGACGTTGAGCAGGCGGCGGAAGGTGAGTTTGATTTCCTCGATGTTGTTATAAATATCCGCGTGGTCGAACTCGACGTTGTTCACGACGACGCACTCGGGCAGGTAGTGGAGGAATTTCGAGCGCTTGTCGAAGAACGCGGTGTCGTATTCGTCGCCCTCAAGGACGTTGAATTCCGAGTCGGTGAAATGCGCGCCGCAGCCGAGATTTTTCGGCAGCCCGCCGATCATGTAGCCGGGATTGCGGCCTGCGCTTTTGAAAATCCACGCCAGCATCGACGACGTCGTTGTCTTGCCATGCGTGCCCGAGACGACGAAATTCCGTTTCCCGCGGAGGAAGAATTCCTTCATCACCTCGGGCAGGGAATGATAGAGCAGCTTGCGATCGAGCGCGGCCTCGGCTTCGGGGTTTCCCCGGGAAATGGCGTTGCCGATGATGACGACGTCCGTGTCCGCCGGGATGTTTTCCTCCGCGTAGCCTTCCGTGAGGGTGATCCCCTGATCGCGGAGGAAATCGGACATCGGCGGATAGACGCTGGAATCCGAACCGGTGACGGTGAATCCGCGTTGCTTCATGGCGGCGGCGACGGCTCCCATGGCCGTGCCACAGATCCCGGTGAAGTGAAATTTGTTCTTGTCGGACATCGAAGGGCGCGAGGCTATGCAGCGAAATCCGTTCTTGCCAACCCGGAAAACGGGGAAACGGGCGGGGCCGTCATTTGCCCGGGAAATCCTGACAAATCCGCCTTGGGAATGAAGTAGTGACCCGACATGTCCTATTGCTTGAGAACGATTTGGAGACTTTGCTTGGTGCTTCCGTGGATCGCAATTTCCACGGCGCGGGCGGCACCGGTGATGGTGGAGGATTTCGAAAAAGCGGAGCTGACGGCCAAGGTTTGGGTGGTGAACATTCCCAATGAAAATGCCACTGTAGTAAGATCCGCCGGAGGGGCGCATGACGGCGCGGGCTGTCTGAAACTGCACTACCGATTTCTCGGCGAGGGAAATTTCCAATACCTCGGCGTCCCGAATAAAGTGCGGATCGAGGCTCCGGTGCATCGGCTGCGGTTCTGGTTGAAGGGGGATGGTTCGAGGTGTTCTTACGGAGTCCAAGTGAGTGATGCGAGCGGCGAGACGCACCAGTTCAGCAAGAACTCGGGGCAGGGCGGGACCATCGATTTCACGGATTGGAAGGAAGTCGTGATCGATCTCGATGCGGGTCATGAAACTTGGGACGGCGACAAGAACGGCAAACTCGACTACCCGATCACGGCGATCACCTTGACCATCGGCCAGCCATCGGAAAACGGAAAGTCATTGGCGGCGCAGGGTGATTTGTTGTTCGACTCGATCGCCGTCGATTCCGATCTAACTGCGGCGGAGACGCTCGGCTCACGGATCGCGGTGACGTCGCCGGAATACGGTTCGGAAATCCGGGGCGCGACGAAGATCGCTTTGTCGGCACCCGGCTTTAAAACCATCACCGCGAAATGTTGGAAGCAAGGCGACGTTTTCGGTACGGATTCCACGGTCGCCACAGTGACGCTGGATGCTGACGGAAATGGCGGGTTCGTATTTCCTGCCGACGCCTATCCGCACGGTCCGGTCACGCTGCGGCTCCACGGTGAAAATGGAACGCTCAAAGACAACTGCTATCTCCAGCTTTATAACAAAGGCGGCGTGTCATGGAAGGAAGGCTTGCCCAAGGGATCGCCTCCCGCGGCGAAGGACATGACGCTGGTGTTCGCCGATGACTTCAACAAACCGCTCTCGATTTCCAGCAAGGACCCGAAGGCAACTTACTACGATCACAAGCCGCCCGGTGGTTCGCAGGATTTCAGCACGCTGCGTTTTACCGGAGCCGGGGAAGCGGGCGATCCGTTCCATCAGGTGGATTCCTACATGCGGATCCGCGCCAGTGAGAAATCGAACAGCGCGGGAATCATTTCCTCGATGAAAAACGACGCCACCGGCATCACGGCCAAGGCGCCCTGTTATTTCGAGTGCCGCTTGATCGGACCGAACGCGGTCGGGACGTGGCCGGCGTTCTGGTTGCTAACGGATTACATGTCGGATCACGTCAAGGGCCGCAAGGTGCCGTGCGATGAGCTCGACATCATCGAGGCATACGGCGGCGAAGGTCACGGATCGCCGAACGCCTATGACACCTACATGGTGACGCCGCATTGCTGGGATCAGGGCGACGAAGGCAAGGCGATCGAGAAGAAAGCCTTCGAAGCGATGCACAATCCCGTCCGCATGAACAAGGCGGGGATTCCCTCGGCGTGGTTCGAGGCCTTCCACACCTACGGCTGCAAGATCACAGAAACAGAGACGATCTATTACTGCGACGACATCGAGGTCGGCCGTCATCAGACGCTGCCGCTGTCGAAAACCCAGCCGTTCTTCTTCCTCATCAATCTCGCCACCGGCGGCGGCTGGCCGGTGGACCTGTCCCGCTACCACGGCACGGCGGACATGTATGTGGATTACGTGCGGGTCTATCAAAGGTGAAGCCTTGTAGCGGCGCGTCGATGACCGTCGGAAACTGAAAAACGATTTTCCGGAGAGGGCCGCACGATTCGGGAAGCTCTCCACCGACACCGTCAGCCTCGTCGAGGGCCTCGTCAGCAAGGACCACGAGCTCACCCTCAAGCTCCGCGGCCTGCGCGCCAACCTCGTCGGTTCCCAAACCCCGGCAGCCCCCGCCGTCCCAACCGCCGGGCCCATCGGAGTCGTTCCCTCAGGCGAACGACTCCGTCCGTTTTCCAAACGACCGGGGTCGTTTCCAAAAACGCCCCCGGTCGCATCCCCGGCGACCTCTTCCCTCCCGCCGACGACCCGTTCCCTCCTTAAGAATACCCGGGTATTTCGTGAAAATACCCAGGTCGTTTGCCAAACGACCTGCTCCACCAAGCCAACGACCCAGGTCGTCAGCCCGACGACCGCGGTATTTTGCCAGACGACCGGGGTCGTTTGGAAATACCGGCGCTTATAACGGCTTTCCGGGCTTCTCTGGCAGATTCCAACCTTGCAGCCTGCTCTCGAACTATCAAACATGGGCGTAACTCACAGATCATGCCCGACGAATTCCCCCACGACGTCTTCCTCCGCCAGAGTTCGAAGGACAGGCTTGCGACTCTCAAATGAAGAGCCTTACCAGAAAGTCCTTATGAGTAATGACCAAGAACAGCGGCCACACCGCACCTGCGACATCGTGATGAAAGGTGGCATTACGAGTGGTGTTGTCTATCCCAAGGCCATCGTCACTCTCGCAACGCGGTTTACTTTTAAAAACGTCGGCGGCACTTCAGCGGGGGCAATCGCTGCGGCTGCGGCTGCCGCGGCAGAGTATCGGCGAATAAAGACAGGCGGCGACGAAGGGTTCGTTTTGCTCGGGCTGCTCGGAGACTTTCTCTCTGAAAAGCCTGCGGACGCGTCGGAGACCCGGCTATTCTTGCTCTTCCAGCCAAATGCCGGGACACGCCGTCTGTTCGATATACTCACCAGTGCACAGGGCGGCGGAAAATCCTTGGCGTATGCAGTGTTGAGACGAGCCATCTGGCAATACTCCGGAATTGGACTGCTCGGGGCTGCACCCGGCTTCGTTCTGGCAGTGTTTAGTGTTTTTCAGCTCAATGCCGGTGTTCTCGCGTGGATATTGGTGTTTGTCGGTATTCTGATTGGTCTAGCAGGTGCCGCGATTGCGATTGCGGTTTCGTTCGTGCTTGAGTTTATCAATGAGGTCCCTAGGAACAACTTCGGCCTTTGCTCTGGAATGCCCGATAGTGATTCTACCGCCGAGTGTCCCGCCGAGCCGCTCACTACTTGGTTGACAACGTATCTCAACGAAGTCGCTGGCTTTGAGCCCGGCCACCGCCCGCTCATCTTTGGCGACTTGTGGAATCCGAAAGACGATCCGAATCAAGGGGACGTTCGCGACGTGAATCTGGAGATGATGACTACCAATCTCACTCACGGTCGTCCCTACCGTCTGCCATTCCGCGACGACGAAGACCTTCACGAGAACCACCTTTTTTATTTCCGCGAAGACGAATTCCTCCGACTTTTCCCGAAATCTGTCGTCGATTGGATGATCGGCCGGCCTCGGCCCATACCTGCGGGAGAAGACAAAAAAGGGGAGCGGCAGCGCGAGCGGGAGGACCGGGCAAAGGCCGGTTACTTCCCGCTTCCCGCACCTGCGGATCTGCCGGTCGTCGTCGTCACCCGAATGAGTCTCAGCTTTCCCTTTTTACTCAGCGCCATCCCACTTCACTCGATCGACCGCAAGAAGCTCAAAGCCCATCAAGCGCTCGAACGCTGCTGGTTCACCGATGGTGGCCTGTGCAGCAATCTCCCGCTCCACTTCTTTGATTCTCCGCTTCCGCGCCGTCCTACTTTCAGCATTGACCTCACCGAAAAGCCCGACGACACCGCGGACAGCGAACTCGTTCCCGAGATGGATAAAACCAACGGTGGCGAGCCCATGGACCGTTGGAACCGCTTTGACCAGATCGTTTCCTCCGACCCCACCAAGATCTCCGTTGAAAAGCCCGACTTGGGAAAACTTACCGGCTTCGTCTGGACGATGATCGCCACCATGCAAAATTGGAACGACGCAACCGTGAGCCGACTCCCCGGCTATCGCGATCGTATCGTCCGCATCCCGCTCACTTCCAAGCAAGGCGGCTTGAATCTGAATATGCCGCCGGAACTCGTAAAGTTCCTCACCGACCAGGGAGGCCAATGTGGCAAGGTGCTCATGGAGCATTTCGACGTTCCCGCCTTTCATACCACAATGACGTGGGAGAATCACCGCTGGATCCGCATCCGCTCCATGCTCGCCGCCTTGGAAAAGATGATTGAGCAAACCCTCACCACCTGCGAAAATCCGGAGAACGGAGACATGAGCTACGAAGACTGGCTCGAAGAGCTCCTCGCCGATACTACGGGCAAATACAAACAACTCAGCTACGAGCCAACGAAACCTCAGATCAAAGCCGCGCTCGAAACTATCGGACACCTGCGGGAGCTCGCGACGATTTGGAGTGATGCCGGGACCGCTGAAAAAAAAGCCCCGAAGCCCCGCCCCACGCTTCGCCCGCGCCCGCAAATCTGATTTCGTCGCACTCTACTAATTCCCCCCACTCTCACCCACAATCTATCCACAAGCCATGTCCGAAGATTTCCGATACGACGTGTTCCTGAGCCACAGCAAGAAGGACAAGCAGATCGTCCGCGACATCGCCGAGCGATTGAAGAAGGATGGGGTAAAGGTCTGGTTCGATGAATGGGAACTCAAGCCTGGCGATAGCATCCCGTCGAAGATCGAGGAAGGGCTGGAGAGCTCTCGCGTGCTGGTGCTCTGCATGTCGGCGAATGCGTTCGGCTCGGACTGGACGCAGTTGGAGGCCGGCACCTTCCGGTTTCGCGACCCGCTGAACAAGGATCGCCGCTTCATTCCCCTGAGGCTCGACGACGCCACCATCAAAGGCTCGCTTGGGCAATTCCTTTATATCAACTGGGGATTGGAACACCGCGACAAGGAATATTCGAACCTTGTTGATGCATGCGTCTTATTTAAGGGTGAATCGTTGCTATGCGCCAATGATGGTCTCCTCGAAAGAACCACCACTATTGCCTCGCCATCCCGGGGAAATAGTGGCCGGAAACTAAGGTTTGCTCTAACCGGACATCAGGATCTGATAACCCGCATCGCGTGGTCTGTTGATGGACACCGTATTGCCTCAGCATCTCGAGATTATTCCGTCAAAATTTGGGATGCCGACTTAGGTATTCTCCTCCACACGTTTCGCGACCATGAGTCAGCAGTCCACACAGTCGCGTGGGCACCGAATGGGGAGCAACTGGTGTCAGGTTCGACCGACGGTCAAATACGTCTATGGAACACCACAACCGGAGAAATGATTGGCGAAGGGTGGGAGGGACATACGGATCGAGTATTCCGAGTCATCTGGTCACATGATGGTGAAATGATTGCTTCTGCTTCTGCGGACAATACCATTCGCCTCTGGAACGCGAAAACTGGCACGCAAATCGGGATTCGGATCGCGCATTTCGCGGGTGTCAATGACTTGGTGTGGTGTCCGCTTGGCAACAAGACGCTTTTGGTTTCCGGATCTTTTGATCAACACATGCGTCTCTGGGATCCATCCAATTTAACTGAGAAATGGCCCTGCCTATGGGACGCCCATGCTCATTCCGATTCAATAGCTTGTCTGGCCTTGTCTTGGAACCGACGATGGATAGCATCCGCTGGAGACGACGCGACCATCCGTATCTCAAATTCTTCAGACGGTTCGCTTGTCATCATTCTTGAATGGCACACGGCTGAAGTATCTGCTGTGAGTTTTTCCTTCGACGATAAGTTGCTTGCTTCAAAATCTCAAGATGGCAAGATTCTAGTGTGGAGAACAGATACTTGGATGCCCGTCGATCAGTTCGATGAACCGTCAGGCGGCAGCTTCGAATCGGGGCTAGCCTTTCATCCAACTGAACCTATTCTCGCGACGTTGGGCGAGAAGGATTCCGTAATACGAATATGGGAACTCAACCCGATTGAGCTGCTAAGTAAGGCTTCGCCTGTCGACGGAAGTTTCTATGTGAACGCGAAAGTCCTCCTCGTCGGCGATACGAGCGCAGGGAAGACCGGATTGACGCATCGTCTTGCGACCGGCGAATGGAAGCCAAGCGAAAGCTCCACGGTGGGTGCGTGGTCCACGCAGTGGCAACTAAAGGACGCCAGCGCGGAGCCCGGCGTGGATCGAGAACTCTGGCTGTGGGATTTCGGCGGGCAGGCGGACCAGCGCCTCATTCACCAACTCTACATGGATCGCACGGCGCTCATCCTGCTGATGTTCAATGCGGATCAGGAGGATGTCCTGCCCAGTTTGCGCGACTGGCAGACGGCGTTACGGCGCTGCGTGAAGGACGAGATTCCGTACTTCCTCGTGGCTGGACGGATCGACACCGGTTTCAAGGCGAGCCGGGGGAAGCTGCAAGCCTTTGCGAAGGAACAGGGGCTGGCCTACCATGAGACAAGCGCTAAGTCGGGCGAGGGTTGCGACGAGCTGCGCGCGGCGATGATCACCGGAATCCCGTGGGCCCAGATGGAGAAGCGCACGTCGCCGCGCATTTTCAAACTGATCAAGGATGAGATTCTGAAGCTGCGGGACGAAGGGCAGGTGCTCCACACCTTCAAAGAATTGCGTGAACTGCTTTGGCAGCGCCTACCGGATGAACCGCGCTTCACGGACGAAACCTTGCAAACGGTGATCGGCCTGCTGGACGGTCCCGGGGTGGTGAAGGAACTCGACTACGGCACCTACGTCCTGCTCGCGCCAGAGTGGATCAATGCCTACGCGCAAGCCGTGATTCGCACCTTGCGTAGTGCGGAGAACGATCTCGGCGTGCTGCCGCTGCGCAGCATCGCGGAAGGGAAGCTGATCTACCAAAGCATCGGGCGCGACGGTGCCCCCGCGGAGATGAAGCGCCTGCCGCCCGCCGAGGAGCGCGTGGTGCTGGGCGAGATGGAGCGGCAGCTGGAGCAGCGCTACCTTTGCCTGCGGCAGGGCGACCAGCTCGTCTTTCCGAGCCATTGTGGGCGCGACCGTCCGGCCGTGTTGGAGCATCCCTCAGTCTTTGTGAGCTACGCGGTAAAGGGCTTCCTCGACGACATCTATGCGACGCTGGTGGTGAAGTTGGCGGTCAGCGAGTCCTTCAAACTCGCCGAACTCTGGCGTGATGCCGCAGACTTTGTGACGTTGGCGGGTGAGTATCACATGGGAGTCAAGCTGACCCGCGAGAGCGGTAGCCAGGGGGAAATAGGTGTTTATTTTGGCAAAGGCGTGGCGCAGCAGGAGCAGGTGATCTTTGCGAACTACATTCACCGCCATCTCGAAGGTACCTGTGAGCAAGCAGTAAGGTTGAGGCACTATATCTGCCCGAAGTGCCACACACCGAAAGGGAATCTGGATGTGTTGATGAAGAAGTTGCTCGTGAAGAAGCAACAGGCCGATACTGAATGCGACGGATGCGGAGAGCGTTTTCCGCTCTGGGATGGGCTGGAGAAGAGGTTTGCCAGCGAGGCTGCGCGCAAACAGGTTGAGGAACTTCAGGCGGATGATTGCGCGCAACTCACTACACGCAGGAAAGGAAAGCTGCTGGTACTAGATGTTGGTGCGCGCATCACAAGCGCCAATCAGAAATGGATGGAGATTCCCGGCGACGAGGACGATGGCATCGACATGCAGGTGGAGTTTACTGACGAGGTTGGCAACGGCGTCGGCAAGGGGCTATGCCTGCAACTCAAAGCGGGCAACTCATTCCTCAAAAAGCGGCAAACGGACGGGGTTGAAATTTTCACGATCAAGAAGCAGCGCTGGGTAAAGACATGGATAAACCAACCCTATCCCGTGATGCTCGTGATCGGCACTTTCTCCGAGGAGGACGAGCGGTCTGCTGGGAAGGAGAAGGTGGAGTTTGCTGCCGTGCGTTGGATGGAAATCAGCAGTGTGCTCCGACACGAAAGCGCGAACGGAACGAAGCCGGTGAAGCAGATCGAATTCAAGGGTGAACGCTTGGACATCACCAGCGTGAGGAAGTGGCGGGAGAAAGCCTTAATTCTTGGAACGGCGTAGACTTTCTTCATGTACTGAAACCAACAGAAACTGCATATGAAATCAGCAAGTGGCATGGTGCAATACACGAACGCCAAAGTGTTAATAGTTGGCGATAAAGGGGCTGGAAAGACAGCACTGGCATACCGACTTGCGACCGGGAAATGGAAGCCGAGCGACGGATCCACGGTTGGGGCTTGGTCAACTCAGTGGAAAATTAAGAGCCAAGCCTCCGAGAAAAGGTGCGAACGTGAGATCTGGCTTTGGGATTTTGGCGGTCAAGCCGATCAGCGATTAGTCCATCAGCTATATATGGAGCACTCTGCACTCATCGTAATTCTGTTTGACCCCGACAAGGAGGATGCGCTAGCGGGCCTGGTCGAATGGCAGGCGACCCTTAACCGGTGTATCCCATCGGATACGCCGCGGTTTCTTGTCGCGGGACGAATCGAAACGGGCTTTAAAATCAATCGTCAGGCTCTGGACGCATTCGTGGCAGAAAACCATTTTACATATTTCGAGACAAGCGCGAGAGAAAATAAAAATTGTTTGGAATTGCGGGATGCAATTGTCGCGAAAATCCCGTGGCCGCAAGGACAACCCACGCGCACGCAGGTTTTCATTCGAATCAAAAACGAGATTCTGAAATTACGGCGAACGGAATGGGTATTGCCTACCTTCAAAGAACTTCGCGAGGAACTTCGGAAGCGGCTGCCGACCGCATGCAGCTTCATGGATGAAGAATTACGAACGGCAATCAATCTTCTCGACGGACCAGGCATAGTAAAGGAACTCGACTACGGCTCTTATATCCTGCTCCAGCCGGAGTGGATTAATGCCTACGCACAAGCTGTAATCCGAACACTCCGCCAAGATCCATTTGAGATGGGTTGTATTCCCTTATGCAGTGTTGCGGAGGGCAAGCTTCTGTTTCAGATGATCGATCCGAATGGTGGCATTGAAGAGATGAAGCGTCTTCCGGGAGATCAAGAACGAATTGTCCTCCGTGAAATGGAACGCCAATTAGAAGACCTTGCTCTTTGTTTGCGCCAAGGAAACAAACTTGTTTTTCCTAGTTACTGTGGACGAGACCGGCCAGCCGTCCAAAAATATCCTTCGGTGGTAGTAACGTATAAAGTTCAAGGATACCTAGATGCAATCTATTCAACATTGGTCGTCAAACTAGTGGATAGTGAGGCATTTAAACTCAAAGAGCTTTGGCGCGACGCCGCAGACTTCGACACTCTTGTAGATGGGCATCGAATGGGCATCAAACTCATGCGAGAATCCGCCACCAGTGGTGAAATAAGTGTGTATTTTTCTCCCAAAGTTTCAATGAATGATCAAGTTGTATTTGCTAACTACATTCACGCTCATCTTCAAATTCCTAACGATCCTATACACCGCATTAGACATTACGTGTGCCCGTATTGCGGCGAGGAGAAAGGAAAGTCAGAAGCCTTAATGAAGAAATTGCTGGTCAAGAAGCGAGCGGCGGATACCGAGTGCGACAATCATGAATGCGGAAAGCGATTTCCGCTTTGGGATGCGCTGGAAAAGATGTTTGCCAGTGAAGCTGTGCGCACGCAGGTGGAGGAGCTCCAGGCGGACGATCTGGCGAATCTGACCACGCGGAGAAAAGGTAAGCTGCTTGTGCTCGATGTTGGCGCGCGCATCACGGGTGCGAATCAGAAATGGATGGAGGTTCCCGGGGATGAGGATGACGGCATTGATATTCAAGTCGAATTCACTGACGATGCTGGCAATGGAGTTGGCAAGGGCCTCTGTTTGCAGCTCAAGGCGGGAAATACCTTTCTTAAGAAGCGGAAGACTGACGGGATTGAGGTATTCGCGGTCAAAAAACAGCGCTGGGTTAAGACTTGGATGAATCAGCCCTATCCGGTCATGTTGGTGATCGGTACCTTTTCCGACCAGAACGAGAGAGCGGTGGGGAAGGAGAAGGTGGAGTTCGCCGAGGTGCGCTGGATGGAGATATCGAGCGTGCTCAAACGCGAAAGCGCGAACGGGACGAAACCGGTGAGGCAGATCAAGTTCAAAGGTGAACGACTGGACTTGGCCAGTGTCCTACGATGGCGGGGGAAGATGATGGCTGAGTAAGATTGGTCGTCTATCGAGCACGTTTGATCCCGTTCGGGCAAATCGCATTTCAGCTACAGGCGCTCATAGTGGCGCCTTTACATTTTTAGAACGTCGGAGCCGCGACGGTCGCATTGTCCCGTTCCTCAATACGCCGGCGCAAGATGCGGTCGGCGGTTTCGGTGACCATTTCCTGGAGGAGGAGCCAGAGGTGGGAGCCCTGGCGGTAGTCGGCGGGGGCGATGTGTTTGACGCGGCCGGCGTGGGTGGAGAGCTGGAAACATTTGCGGAAGGATTTTCCGCTGGCGTCGTCGGGGTTGTAAACGGCGATGCCTTGGCCGCCATTTCTCGCCATGACGGTGAAGCAGGGGACGTCGGTCGGGCCGTCGCCGACGTAAACCATGTTTTCAAACGGGATGGGCCGTTGGTCGGGTGGCATGTGGTCGTTCACGTCCTGGTCGTAACCTAACATGCCCTTGTTGATGCGGAAGAGGAACTGGGTCTTGGTGGTGTGCGAGATGGCGCGCTTGGGGAAGCTGATGCGGCCCTCGGCATCCTCGCCGAATTCGCAGCCGAACATGGCCTTGACGAAGGGCTTGAGGCGCGAGCCGTCTAACAATGCCTTGAGGCCGGAGGAAATGATGTAGTGCTCGACCTTGATGCCGGCGATTTCGTGCTCGGGCCGGAGCGCGGCTTTGGGCAGGGCTTCGAAGAGCTCGGGCAGGCCGGGGAAGAAGCGCAGGCCGGCACCGAGTTCGGTGAGGCGCTTGTTAGTCACGTTGTCCATGCCGAGGTAGTCGAGCAGGCACTTCATGTAGGCGAGCTCGCCGTCCCATTTCTGGTCGTGGACGAGGGTGTTGCACTTGGCCCAGAATTGCGCGGGGTCGATGCCGAACTCGGGGAAGACCACGTCATCCTGCATGTAGCGGGGGCTGAGGGTCTGGTCGTAATCGTAAACCAGCGCGATGATGTTTTGAGGAGCGGCCATGGGTGGATGGCAGGCAACCAAGCAGGGCACGCGCCGACAAGGCGGAAATCCCGTGGAGGTTGATGCTTCAGGGTGAATTGAAGAATTTCAGCCGCAAAGATGCGCAAGAAGACGCAAAAAGGGCGATGAAAAGGCTCAGCGGGACGTTTCCTTGAGCCGGATGAAGCGCTTCTTGTCCGGAGTGACCGGGGTGTTGTCGCGCACTTTGAGAATGGTCTCGTTGTCGATGACGACGGTGGTGTGCTTTTCACCGCTGAACCAGTCCATGAGATCCGGGGAAACTTGGACGGTGCGTTTCACGCCGTCCGACACGATGGGTTTTGAGAGGGTGAGGGAGAGGTATTTCCGGCCGTCGATGACTTCGGTGGTGAGGGTCGGAGGAGTAGCTGGCGAAACGCTGCTGGCGGTGGGGATGCCGTTGGATCCCGCGGCGGCGGAGTTGGTGGAACTCACGATGGCAGGGGAAGCTGTGGTGATGGCATGGGAAACGGCGGTCGCGGATGAAGCGGCGGGTTTCGCTTTGATGGATTTCAGGACCTCCAGTTCGGCGATGTTGGTATCCGTGTAGCCATTCACTTCCGAGATGCTGCGAAGCCGGAGGTAGCGCCCGCGCTTCGGGGTGAAATAGACGAGTTTCTCGGCGGTCGAGCTGTCAAACGTGCCGCTGGCGACTGCTTTGCCCCATTTTTTGCCGTCCATGCTGACGTAAAACTGGTATTTGCCGATGTCGCCGATGGTATATCCGTCCTGGCGCGACAGGTATTTGAATCCGCTGACTTCGCTGGCTTTGCCCATGTCGATTTGGATTTCATGGGGTCCCTTCACCAACGCGGAGTCTTTGAACTCAGTGTGCCAGAACGTGCCGGGGTTGCCATCGAAGGCATTGGTGGCGGCGTAACCTGTGGCCTCCTGGCTATCGACGAATTTGAGTTTCCAGCGCTTGCGGGACACCATCTCGGAGGCGGGTTTCCTGACGATGATGGTTTTCCGGGCCGGAGTCGGGTCGGAAGTCCCGAGAGAGTTGGTGACGGTGAAGGTGACGTTGTAGGTGCCGGGTTCGTTGAATCTCCGGTTGCCGGGATTGCGGGCGGTGGATTCCGGGATTCCGGATTCGGAGCCGAAGTCCCACTTGTAAGTCAGCGGCGTGTTGCCGTTCGGATCGTTGGCCTCGCCGTTGAAAGTGACTCTTTCACCGGCTTCGATGGTGACGGTGTCTTCCGGAGAGGTAATGGTTCCGCTGGGAGCAATCGAAGCGCGCCCGATGGGCTGGGAGGTGACTTCCGCGGATTTCGGGCTGATCTGACCGGCCCTGTTCCGGGCGACGACGACGAAATAGTAAGTAGTGCCTTGCTCCAGATTCGTGATGGTGGCGGTCGTGTTGTTTCCGGCATCCACGGTATTGGGGTAAATTCCGGAAACCGTACCGTAATTGAGCTCATAGCTGACCACATTGGATTCGGGATTCCGATCCCAAGCCAGTTGAACCGAGGCGGCGGTTGCCACTTGGGAAAACAACCCGATGGCGGCCAGCAATCCGAAGGTGATTCTCCGCAAGACGCATTGAAGACCAGCCAATTGACCCGACCGGGAGAGGTGTCCCGAGGTTCGGGGACGTCCGTTCAAGACTTCAGATTTTGAGGTCGGTGCTTCCGACTGTGAAGGAGCTTGAGACGTAAGTCGTTGCATTTGAAAATTTTAGAAAAAGCGCAAGCCAGCCTGGGGGCTGCTTTTGGGAGGCATCAGCAGGATCCGATCCACTCTCGCCGGGGCACATGCCCTATCCGTCCGCAACTGGCAATCTCATTCTTCCTAACATGCAAATTTTATTGATATTTTAGTAAAATTAATAAAAATTCGCCCCTCCGCATTGGGAATTCGGGACCGCCAGACCTTCAACAGGTTCTTCGGGCGCAAGGACGAAAGTCACTCTGAAGCCACTTTTCCGCCGGCTTGCCACAAGAAGTTCGCAATCAACCGGAATTGAGTCCGAAGACGGAATTTGCCGGTAGGGTCCGTGAACTGAAGAAAAGTTACCTTGGGTTCTATTGTTAGGGCGGCTTCGCGTCGTGGGATCCTAGATGTGCCCATAACCTGTTGATCGTGTGGCGGAAACAACTTGTCGGCAATTCAAGTAAAAAAATGTGAAGATTTTGTCAATTTGATCGACGCACCGGGGGGGGCCGCTAGGTTGCGCAACCAAGTGTATGGATGCCACCCAAGATCGTCGTGAATTCAAGTTCCTGCTGCCAGCGGAGGAAGGCGAGAGGTTCCGCGACTTTGTCTCGGGCGAGATTCCCGTGGACCGCGGTGCCGAGGATGGCTACCCGGTGATTTCGGAATACTACGATACAGAAGACCGCCACAGCTATTGGCAGAAGATCTGGGGCGCGGGAAATCGCCGCCGCGTGCGGTCCCGGGTCTATGGTCGGCCGGATGGATTGATCCCTCCTGCGGCTTTCATCGAGATCAAGCACAAGCTCGATAGCGACGGTGTGAAGCGCCGCGCGGCACTGCCGATCGAATCGCTGCGGGAGTTGTCCGTCGGAAAAATCCCGGCATCCTTATTGGAATCCGGGCGTTCGAAAGCGGATCGCAACGTGGTGGAGGAGTTGAGAGACCTGGTAGTCCGCGGCGGTGCCAGGCCGGTGGTGCAGGTGCGCTATGACCGGATGGCCTACGATAGCGGCCCTGAGGGCACGATCCGCATTACTTTCGATACCGGACTGCGCTGTCGTTTCGATTTGAAGCCGCTCACCCCGGACGACCCGGATTTCCATCTTCCCGTCGTAGATCACGAAATCGCGGTCGTGGAAGTGAAGACGATCGGCGCGGTTCCGACCTGGCTGCGCGATGCGACGGGAAAATTTCGCCTCCAATCGCAGAGTATGAGCAAGTACTGCCTGTCTCTCGAACGTTATGACCCGGCGATAACGCGTACCCCGCTGCCCAGCATTTTCTGATAGCACATAAAAACCCATGGATGACCTACTGACGACCGTCAACGAATACCTGAGCACCGATTTGCCCCAGCCGCTGGAAGTGGTGGGGGCGATGGCCCTGAGCTTCATGCTCAATCTGTTTATCGCGCAGCTCTACCGAAGCACTTACAAGGGAACCCGCTATTCACAGGACTTCGTCCAGGCGTTGATCATGATCGGCACGATCACGACGATCCTGATCATGGTGGTCAGTGGGAATCAGGGGATTGCGTTCGGGATGTTCGCGGCGTTTTCGATGATTCGATTCCGCAGCAACCTCGGCCAGTCGCGGGATTTAGGATACGTATTCTTCGCGATGGCGACCGGAATGGTGGTAGGAGCTCGATATTATTCGATGGCTCTAATCGTCACTTCGCTGGTGGCGGCGCTGCTCTATCTGATTTCAAAAAACGACGCGTTTGCGCCGAAGAAGGCTTCCCACTTGCTGACCTTGCGGATGACCAGCGACATGAGTTTCGAAGAGCGCCTGTTTCCGATTTGGGAGGAGTTCGCAGACCAGGCGGAGTTGCTTACCGTGCGTTCGGCGCAGGCCGGCATGATGACGGAGCTGCGCTACGGCCTTCAGTTGAAGTCCGGTGTGAAAGTTTCCGAGCTCATGGAACGTCTGCAAGTGGCTTGTGGAAACAATCGCATCGTGCTGATGCCCACCGGCAATGAATTAGGACTATGAAAACAAGACTACGGGGATTCACGTTGATCGAGCTGCTGATCGTAGTCGCCATCGTCGGTGCCTTGGCGGCGATCGCTATGAGCATTTCCAAATCCGCGAAGGCCAAAGCCCAGCAGACGGTGACCATGCAGAAGATGAAAGCGCTGGGCACCGCATTCAGCACCTACGTTTCGGAGAAGAACGGCTTGCTGCCCTACGAGGATGCGACGGGCACCGATGATTGGACCAACGCGGCCAAGCCTGAAAATCAAGAAGCCTGGTACAACGCCCTTCCCAAGCTGATGCATGCACCTTCCGTCGGGGAAATCGGTGCGACCAACCCCGTGAAGTTTTACGACAACGCCTATCCTCTCTACGTCCCGGGAGCTCCCTACCCGAGCGAATCGAAGCGGTTGGGCAGCCCTTCATTCGCCATCGGCATGAACAGCCGGCTCCAACGGAAATCCGAGGACGGAGTAAAGGGTCAGGGTCGTTTCGCCCAAATCATGGACCCTGTCAAAACTGTGATTTTCCTGGAGCGGGGACTCCCGAATGACAAGAAAACGATGGCGGCCCAGCGTGGATTCGACGGTTCGCCCAAAGCAAACGCCCGGGCCTTCGCCGCCCGCGGGAATCAAAAAGGCTGCCTGATCTTCGCTGACGGTCACATCGAGGTTCACGCGGCGTCCGATCTTTTGACAGCAGGCGGCGGAATCGTAGTGCCGCAGACGTCCATTGTTTGGACTATGAATCCGGAGTCGGATCCGAACTGATCCCGCGCGGTGCGCCCCCGGATGGGGCTCACCGAGAATCGCGCTTGCCCCCGGCGGAAGGGGCGGAGAACCTGCCTCCCTTATCGTGAATCGCTTTCGACCCTATTACAAATACCTGCAGGCTGTCCGATGGCAGTTCGGACTCGGAGTCCTGGCCGGACTCGCCTACGCGATTGCCAGCGGCGCGGGGTTGCCGCTGATGACCAAGGTGGTTTTCCCGATCCTGTTTCATGAGGAAAACACGAAGGCGAAATGGTGGATCGTTTTGCTTCAGAAGACGCTCCGGTTGGATTCGATCCCGCATGACCGCCTGGTTCTCATCACCTGTCTGTGGATCCCGGTGATTTTCCTGATCCGCGCCGCCGCGAACTATGCGAACTCGATCCTGATCCAGTATTCCGGACTGCGGGTGGTGGAGGCGATCCGCACCGACCTTTTCATCAAGCTCCAATACCTGCCGCTTTCCTTTTTCAAGAAGAACAAATCCGGCGATCTGTTAGCCCGGTTGATGAGCGATACCGAGGTCCTGCGGCAGGTGGTCGTGCAAAACTCCAGCGATTTGATCAAACAGCCGGCCACGCTTCTTTCCGCACTGGGTTTTCTCGGTTATCTGGCATTCAAGGATCACAGCGTGTTCATCGCGTTGATCGCCTTGGTGACGGTTCCCGCATGTGTCATGGTCATCCGGATTGCAGGCAAGCGCCTGATCGTAAGAGCCAGGGCTCTCCAACAACGGGGCGGTGATCTAACTGCTGCGCTTTCGGAAAGCCTGCAATCGCCGCTGGAAATCCGGGCCTATAATCTGGAGGACCGCCAGGTCGGGATGTTCCGCCGTCGGGTTCGGGAGATGCTGAGGCTGACGATGAAAGTCGCGAAATACCGCCAGGCGATTTCTCCGACCATCGAAGTGGTGGCCGCCGCCGGATTCGCCGCGGCGCTTTATTTCGGAGTGAGCAGCGGCATGAAACTGGACGGCTTCATCACCCTCGGAATGGCGCTTTTCATGTCCTACGAGCCGATCAAAAAGCTGGGGATGGTTCATTCGCAAATCAAACAAGGCGGAGCGGCGGCGGAGCGGATTGAATTCATTCTCAACGAGCCTGATGGTTTGCCGGATGCCGCCCAACCCCGGCCGTTTTCGGCACCGCATGAGGCGATTCGTTTTGAAAATCTGTCGTTCGCCTACGGGGAGGAGCCGGTGTTGAAAAACCTGGAGCTAACCATCCCTATCGGCCAGGTGGTCGCGCTCGTCGGACCCAGCGGCGCGGGGAAATCGACGTTCGCCCATCTCATCCCGCGGTTTTACGATCCGCAGTCCGGGAAGATCACCTTTGACGGCACGGACATCCGTGAATTCGGGAAAAAAGACCTGCGGAATTCCATCGCCGTGGTGCCCCAGATGCCTTCGCTGTTTTTGGGATCGATCGCGGAAAACATCCGGATCGGACGTGAAAACGCCACGGACGAAGAAGTGCGGGAAGCGGCGCGCAAGGCCCATGCCCATGAGTTCATCGTCACCCTGCCACAGGGATACGAAACCCAGGTTGGCGAGCGGGGCGACCTTCTATCAGGTGGTCAGCGCCAGCGGATCGCCATCGCCCGCGCGTTCCTGAAAGACGCGCCGATCCTGATTCTCGACGAGGCCACCAGCGCGCTGGACTCCGAAAGCGAGAGCATGGTCCAGCAGGCTCTCGCCGCGCTGGTGAAAGGCCGGACGACCTTCATCATTGCCCACCGCTACAGCACCATCACCATCGCCGACCGGGTGCTGGTTTTCCAACAGGGCCGCATCGTAGGGGATGGAAATCACGAATCGCTCCGCCAGACGGATCCGACCTATCAGTCGATGATCGGCAGCCAGTTTCTAGGCGCCGGCGCTTGAGGGGGCCGGAGAGAGAAATGATTTCCGGCTGAGTTCGGCGTATTTCCCGCCCCGTGCGAGCAGGGTGGCGTGGGTGCCTTGCTCGATGACCTCGCCTTTTTCCAGCACGTAGATGCAGTCGGCGTTCTGAATCGTGGAAAGCCGGTGTGCGATGACAAACGCGGTGCGGTTCTCCATCAGCCGGTCGAGGGCGTCCTGGATCAGGCGCTCGGTTTCGGAGTCCACGGAGGCGGTGGCCTCGTCGAGAAGGAGGATCGGCGCGTTCTTCAGCAGGGCCCGCGCGATGGAGAGGCGCTGCTTCTCGCCTCCTGATAGTTTTACTCCACGTTCGCCGACATTGGTGTCTAACTGCTCCGGCAGGTTGCGCACGAATTGGTCCGCGTGGGCGGCTTCCAGTGCTAACCAGAAGTCAGCGTCCGAGGCGTCGCGTTTCGCGAGCTGGAGGTTTTCCCGCACCGTGCCATTGAAGAGGAAAGGCTCCTGGGTGACGTAGGCGAGATGGTCGCGGAGCGAGGATTTCGCAAGCGTGCCGATGTCGATGCCGTCGATGGTGATCCCGCCCGAGGTGCTCTCGTAAAAACGCGCTAACAGGGAAAGGACGGTGGTTTTCCCCGCCCCGGTCGAGCCGACGAGCGCGATGGTCTGGCCGGGCTGGGCGTCGAGCGTGACCTCGTGGAGGGTCGGCTGGTTCTGATAGGCGAACGAGACCTTTTCGAACCGCACGTGGCCGGCGATTTTCTCCGGCAGCTCCGCCCCGGCCACCGCGTTGAGCTCCTCTTCGGAATCGAGGATGTCGAAGACCCGGTCGGCCGCGGCTCTGCCTGATAGAATCATCTGGTTCAGCGAGTTCAGGCGGTCGATCGGTTCGTAGAAGAGCGACAGGAACAGCAGGAATTTCGTGAAGTCCCCCATGGTGAGTTCGCCGTGCATCACCGCCCGGCCGCCGAACGCGAGGACCAGCACGTAGCCGGTCATGCGCAGGAACGACATCCCCGGCGAGTATAGCGCCCACCATTTCATCATCCGTAGCGAGGCGGTTCTGAGTTGGTTCGAAAAGTGATTGAAGCGCGCGTGTTCGGCGGATTCCGCGGCGTAGGCCTTGATCTGGCGGACGCCGGAAATGTTGTCGTGCAGCAGTGCGTTCAAATCCGAAGCGGCATCGCGTTGGTTGCGGTAGCGGTCACGTCCCCTGGTGGAGTAAATCCATGCGCCGACTGCAAGGAATGGCACCGGCAGCGTGGCCCAGGCCGCCACCGTCGGATTCAGGAAAAACAGGAAGATGCCGATCCCGAGCACTTGCAGCGCCGCGATCAATCCCTGCTCGATGCCATCGATGAGCACGCGCTCCATGTTGGTCACGTCCTCGACCACCCGCGTCATGATGTCGCCGGTGCGCCGCGTATCGAACCACTGCAGCGGCAAACGCTGGATTTTCTCATAAAGATCCGAGCGAATGTCGAAGATCACCTTCTGCTCGAAGATGTTATTGATGTAAATCCTCAACGAATTCAGCCCGTCCTTGGATAAAAATCCGATCAGCGCGATGATGATCCAAAAGGAAAATTCATGATGCCGTGCCGGATTCGGAATGATTTTATCAATCACGTAGCCCGTCGCATTCGGGAACACGAATACCGCCAAAGTCATGCCCACAGCGCAGAAAAGCTGCGCTGCGGCTAAACCCGGGTAGTGGCGCAAGTAGGAAAAGACACGCAGGATCGACTTCATGGGAGAGGGACAGCGATGCCCCCGTGTGGTTGCTTTGTAAAGCCAAGGAAGAGTCGCAATGAAAAGTCGGTGAAATTTGGGATTGCCGAGGTCAATCGGGACTTCCTAGTGTCTCTCCACACACGGAATTCAAAGCTTACTACAAAACCCCATGGCCAACGTCTTCGGAATCCTCACTGCAATCGCTCTCGCCCTCTCGGCATTCGTTGCTTTCAAAAATCACGCTGCTTACGAGAAAGATCTCGCCGACACCGATACGAGAAAGGGTGAGTTGGCGAAAAGCGAAATTCGCCTCGCCGACGACAAGAAAGTCCTCACGGCCCTGCCGATCGAAATCGACGGAGTGGATGCCGAAGTGGACACTCTCACCGCTTCGGAAGCCGCTCAGAAAAAGGTCAACGATGGTCTGAGCAAGCAAGTCGACGAAAAGACCAAGAAGATTGCCTCCGACAAGGAGCAACTCGACGGCATCCGCGAGAAGACCGCGAAAGTCGGCAACATCGACGAGCTTGCCGCCAAGATGCGAGAGATGAACGCCGCGATCGAACAACTCAAGCAGTCGATCACCGGAAACGAAGCGAAGCTTGCGAACCTCACTGCGCAGAATACCTCCACCGAAGCGCAGATCACCGACACCAAAGGCAAGTTCGACGACTTCGCCGGGGGCCGCTCGCTGGCTTCCCTCAACACCCGCATCCGTTCGATCTATCCGAACTGGGGTTTTGTCACTCTGGCTGCCGGAAACAATGCCGGTGTGGTGAACAGCTCCACCCTCAACGTGGTGCGTAACGACCAGGTCATCGCCAAACTACTCGTCACCGCGGTGGAGAG
Source organism: Luteolibacter sp. (assembly GCF_039920825.1). Classification (GTDB taxonomy): domain Bacteria; phylum Verrucomicrobiota; class Verrucomicrobiia; order Verrucomicrobiales; family Akkermansiaceae; genus Luteolibacter. The sequence continues at coordinate 42,510 of NZ_JBDSCX010000070.1, forward strand.
CACCACGGCTTCCGCCAGCATCGTTCCGGATTCCATGGCAGCCGACGCCACCCTCATGGTGGGCGACCGGGTGGTTCCGGGACTGAAGGAAACCACTCCATCCGTCTCCGCTCCTGTCGTCACTCCTCCTTCCAACTGATCCGCAGATACTTCGTAAATCCTCTTAAAGATCTCACATGAAACCCATTCTTTACGGCGTCGCCATTCTTGCAACCTGTGGTGCTGCGTTTTTCTCCTTCAGCCACTCTTCAAAATTCAAAGCTCTTGAGGAAGTCCGTCTCTCCACGATTGCTACTAACAAATCGGTGACGGCGGAAGCGGAAGGTGCCGAAGCCAACATCAAGAAAGAGAAAGCACGCCTTGCCGCTTCCGAAGAGCGTCGCGAGCTTTTGACGCAAAGTGTTTCCTCGCTCAAGTCGACCGGTACCGGCATGACCAGCGACCTCCAGAAGCTGGACGGGGATATCAAGGAGCAGGCGGCGGAATTCGCGCAATTGGAAAAAACACTTGCAGCGGTCAAAGAAAGCCTCGCCGGTCTCGGTGACGGAGTGAACCTCGACAACTTGGCGGACAAGATTCATGAGATCGAGCAGGATAGGGACGCCAAACAGAAGAAGCTCGACGAACTTGAAACCTTCGTTGGCAGCGCTGAGAAAGGCCTTGCCACCAGCCGTTCCGAACTGGATCGCCTCGGCAAGCGTATGATCGACCGCAGCTCGCGTATCAGTCGCAATGGGATGCAATCGGTGGTCACCGCAGTGAATCAGGATTGGGGATTCGTCGTGATCGGCGCAGGTTCCAACTCCGGCTTCACTCCACAAACCAGCTTGTTGGTGGAGCGTGATGGTCGTAAGATCGGCCGCGTCCGTCCTTCGTCGATCGAGCCCACCCAAACGATCGCCGAGATCGATTTCGACTCCATCGCTTCCGGTGTCCGTATCCAACCGGGTGATCGCGTGATCCTCGCGACTCCGGCCAGCAACTAAAGCCGGTTGAATTTTTTCTCACAAGCTCCGCAGGCTTGCATGCTGCGGAGCTTGTTTTATGTTCAGGCCATGAAACGAAACGTTTTCCTCATCCTCATCTCGCTTGCCGCTGCCCTGGGATTCTCCGCCTGCGCGGATGACGTCGAGAAGAAGCCGGTCGGACCGGTTTCCGACACCACCAACATTCCGTGGAATACGCCAGTCGCCGGACAAGGTGGCGGTCAAATGGGGATGATGCCGCAGAACCAGTATCGCCGCTGATTTTTCAGTCGCGGTGATAAGGTGATCCGCTTTTCAGGGACGCCACTCGATAGAGTTGTTCCAGCAGCACCAGCAGCGCGAGTTCGTGTTGCAGGGTGAACGGTGAAAGTGTCAGCACCAGATCGCATTGATCGCGGAGGGCCTCGGTGTGGCCGTCTGCCGCTCCGATCAGGAAGGCCATGGTTTTCACGTCCCCGCGCATCTCCAGCGACTCCAGCCTGTCGGCGAATTTACGGGTGCTGAGGCATTCTCCGCGTTCGTCCAGAGCCACCCGGAAGCATCCCTGGGAACGCTCTAACAATCTGGCTGAAACCTCTTCCCGATTGCCCGCCTTGATCACAACCAACTCGTGTCCGCCGGCGCGCGACAGGCGCTTCAGATATTCCTCCACTCCCGCTTTGGCATAGGCCAGCGCGGGCTTCCCGGCGACGATCACACGGATTTGCATCGGATCGAAGCTTGCCCGTGGAGTCGGACCGCGCCAACCTCAATTGAACATGAAACTCCACGTTTTTCTAGCCGCCGCCGTTTGCTGTTCGTGTCATCAGGGCATGAGCCCCGCTGTCCCGAAAACCCGCACCCAACGCCAGATGGTCGGTCTGCTGGAAAAATTCGATCGCTGGGATTACAACGGCGACGGTTATTTGAGCAAAAAGGAACTCAGCCACGGCATCGACAGCCTCAAGGGCAAGCCCCAGCAGGTGAACTACACCGCGACGGAAGTGCTGGATTTCTATGACACGAACAAGGACGGAAAGATTTCTCTCGCCGAGGCGCAGGACGGCTACCGGCGTTCACACGAGGACGGCGAAACTCTCGGTTCCTGACCCCGCCGCGTGATGAGCGACATTTACGAAACCGACAAGCTTCTCGCGGAGTATCTGTTATTTCATTTCGGCACCGCGGATGAGATGCTGCCGCCTGGTCGATCTTGGCCGCAGGGCATGCGCGAGGCATTGGATTTTGCGAAACGCACGCCCGGACATTTTTCACCGCACAACGTGAAACGCGGTCTGGATCTCGGCTGTGCGGTCGGACGTTCGGCTTTTGAAATGTCCCGGACTTGCGATGAGGTGGTCGGCATCGATTTTTCCCACGCCTTCATCCGCGCCGCCGATGCTCTTCGGAACGGAGAAACCCTCGCCTATGAGCGCCGCGAGGAGGCGGCTTTGACCACTCCGCTGACAACGCGTCTAACCGACGGTTGTGACGGCGCGAAACTGCGTTTCCTCCAAGGCGATGCGATGGATCTGCCGGACAGCCTCGGCTCATTCGACCGCGTGCATGCGGCGAATCTTCTCTGTCGTCTGCCGGACCCTGCGAGATTGTTAGGCCGGCTTCCGTCGCTGGTGAATCCGGGAGGGGAACTGGTTCTCGCCACACCCTGCACCTGGCTCGAGGAATTCACTCCGTCGTCCAACTGGCCGGTCGGCGGCACTTTCGAGTGGCTGAGATCGAAGCTGGCTCCGGATTTCGAACTCCTGCGTCATCTCGACGAGCCGTTCCTCATCCGCGAAACCGCGAGGAAGTTCCAATGGACCACCTCGCTCGTCACCGTCTGGCAGCGGGTGGGTTGATAGGCTACGGCAGCACTAGCCATGGCCGCTTGGCGGGGGTGATGTGCGGTGGTTTGAGATACATCGGTTGCGGACTGGCGGATGACCAGAGTTCGCGGGTTTCCGGAGCGGCCGCGGACCATGCCTGCCAGAGCCGCTCGGCATTGGGGAATTCGAGGCGGACTTGTGTTAGGATTTCCGGTGGCAGCGGAAAGCGGTTGGGGTCTTCGAAGGAGAAGACCGGGATGCCATCGGTTAGGGCGGCGGAGACGATTCCAAAAAGTCCTTCCGCATCGGTGAGCTCCGGCTCGGTCATCAAGCGGGATTCGCAGATGGCGGCGGTCCAGAAGCTGCCACGACGGGCGTCGCCGATGGCAAGGCAGCTTGCCCCATTTTGCGCGCTTGGCACCGCAAGGATCGAGGGCAAGGCGATGGCCGGACAACCGCTGGTGATCGCCACGCCTTGGGCGGCGGCGATTCCCACCCGCGTGCCGCTGTAGCTGCCGGGGCCGCTGCCGACGAGAACCAAGCCGATTTTCGGGGCTTGCCGGGCGTCGAGAAGTTCCTTGAGCGGGCCAAACAAGACCGCGTTGTGGCTGCGGTCGCTGGTGAATTCACGATGCTCCAAGTGGCCATCCGGTTCGATGGTCGCCAGCGATGCCTGCGGGGTCGAGGTTTCCAGGACGAGGGTGAACGTGTCCGTCATGGGAAAAACATTATCGAGCGACGTGCGAGCCTGCCAGCCCGGTTTCTGCAAGCCGACACTTCAAGGTTCGGTCCGGTGAAGAGTTTGATTTGCCGCGGAGCGGACAAGGGGGAAGAATGTGTCGACTGTCTCAGTCGGGAGGTGAATCCGGCTGAGACAGCCGGGACCCATTCGCGTGTGCTTCCGCGCGAGCCGAGAATGGAGTTACACCCGGTTCGGCCTTGCGCCGGGTTCGGCAAAGCGCTTTGTTGCGTCCGGGCAGGTGAAATCAAGCCGCCGCACGTATTTCCGGAATGACACCGAACCTCAAAATTTTCGCGTTGCTGGGCCTTGCGATGGCGGCGATCTCCTGTGCTGCTCCCAAGGCACCAGTGGTTGCTGAAGAGCCGGTGGAGAAAAAGCAGGAAAAAGTCCCGGAGCCCCTGGTTCAGGAGCCGGAAATGCCCGCTTTGCCTAGCGATGATTCTCCGCGTTTGCCTGGGCAAATGCTGGATTTGCCTTCGGATGGAGATTTCCGGCCGAGCAATCCCGTTCTTCCCAAAGTCGGCGCGGGCGGTGTGGTGATTCGTCCGCCGACTGATCCGCCGTCACGGGTGAAACCGAAGGATCCGGCTCCGGAGTGAGTTTCCCGTTTAGCGTTGGTTGAAGCGTGACATCTCGCGGGCGGCTTCGCGCAGCTCGACTTTTTCCTTCAAATCGTGGCGCTGGTCGGCATGGGTTTTGCCCTTGCCGACACCGATTTCCACCTTCACGCGCCGGTCTTTCCAATACATCCGCAGCAGGGGAAGCGTGCAGCCTTTGACGTGGGTGGCGTTGGCCAGCTTGAGGATTTCGCTCTTGTGGAGCAGCAGCCGGCGCGGGCGCTTTTCAGCGTGGTTATACCATTCGCCGGCGGTTTGCCATGGCTGGATGTTGCAGCCGTAGAGGAAGATCTGGTTGTTTTCGACGCGGGCGAACGCATCGGAAATGTTGACCTTTCCGGCCCGGATCGATTTGACCTCGGTGCCTTTGAGCTCAAGCCCGGCCTCGTATTTTTCCAGAATGTGGAAATCGCGCCCGGCCTTCCGGTTAGTGGCGATGTCCGCACTCATGGGGTGACTCAATGGTCAGAAAGCGGCCTCTCAGGGAGCTTCCTTGTGAACCAGCTTGATCTTGCCCTCGATGATTTCAGTGAGGGCGATGTCTGCAACTCCCATGCTCGGGCGGGTTGCAATCAACGGCGAACGGCCGCTGTTCAATTGTCTGACGCGCTGGGAAACCAGATTGACCAAAACAAGGGGGTCGGTGACAATTTCAGAGGCCTTATCAAGGAGATCGCTTTTCATAGGAGAACCGGGAAATCGCGAAATCGGCTTTGCTTGCTCGAACGGGACGACGTTCTCGGGAAGCTCGGACGGTTTTTTTTCGCTCAAAACAATGGATTGGACAGAATTTTCCGGAATTGACGCCGGGCCGATGGTCAAACCAGAGAATCGACAGGCTGACAAGCCTTATCTGGTTGTTTTTCCGAGGATTTTTCGAAACCGGGGAATCACTTCGGCATCAGATCGATGCCGAATCGCCGGAGCACGATGACGGTGAGCCAGAAGAGGATCACGGTGATGACGCAATTGGCGGCCAGAGCGGTCCAGAACGTCCAGTGGTGACGGAGCATCCAAGGGAAAATCAGGAACATCGGCAGGGTGGGGAGGACGAACCAGAACGTGCCTTCGGCGTGGTTGGCAAGGCGCTCGGACGATTGCTTGGCATGGTGCATCCAGATCATGGCGACCAGCGAGGTAAGCGGCAGCGCGATGAGCAGGGCGGAGAGCCGGTCGTTGAAAAGCTGGACCTTGTTGACTACCACGATGATCAGGGCACTGAGAAAGATTTTTCCGAGATCGAGCGGGGTGAAGCTGAGGATTTTATCCCAAGGGATGCGGTTCATGGGGAAGCGGGCTTGCGGCTGGGGCAAGCATAGAGGTAGGCTCGATCCATGCAAGCCGCCTGTCTCGTTTGTTCTGTCATGGTCCTTCTGTCCGCTTGTGCTCCCGGCGGGCCGCCTGCCGGGCAGGTAAGTGCGGTTGGAGGAAATCTGACCGCTGCCCAGAAAGCGGCGATCGGTAAAAAAATCTGGCAGAACGAATGCGCCGGAACGGTCGCCGGGCTGACGACCTGGAATGCGGGCGAGGAATTTCCCTCGATCGGCATCGGGCATTTCATTTGGTATCCGGCGGGTTTCAAAGGGCGCTTTGAAGAGAGCTGGCCGCCATTTGTCGCATTCGCCCGCCAGCGTGGAGCGGATTTGCCGGCGGTGGCGCTTGAAGCGCACAGCCCGTGGAAGACGAAGGCGGAGTTTCAGGCGGATTTCAAAGGGACTCGCTTGACGGCCTTGCGGACTTGGCTTGCGGCCAATGTCGGGATGCAGACGGATTTCATCATCGCCCGTTCGCGCGCGGCGTTGCCGAAAATCCTCGCGGCGGCCCCGGCCAGTGAACGAGCTCGGATCGAGGCAAACTACCGGAAGGTGTCCACCACCTCGCAGGGGACTTACGCCTTGATCGATTACGTGAATTTCAAGGGCGACGGCACTCAGGCTTCGGAAAAATACAACGGCCAGGGTTGGGGTCTGATGCAGGTTCTTGGCGGCATGAAGGATGCGCCCTCCGGGGCTCCCGCAGCCGCTGAATTCGCCGCTTCCGCGAAAAGGATTCTCTCGCGACGGATTGCGAATTCGCCACCGGGGCGAGGCGAAAAGCGGTGGGAGGAAGGCTGGCACAACCGTTGCGGCACTTATGCGAGACCGCTTTGAATTGAGGCTGTTAGCATGATTTTCGCGGCAGCTCGTCTGGGTTTTTTGATTCCAGCGCGCAGTTGAAATGGTTCTTCGTTGAGGCGGTGCGGATTTATTTCCGCGAGTCATGGCACAGGCGGTGCTTTGCCGCTAGAGGGCCCATGTTGAACTCAATCGTCACCAAGTTTTCCAAACGGTTGTTAATCAGCCTGCTGCTCGGATGGGTTGTTTCATCGGCCTGTGTCGCGCAAGCCCCGGAAAAGACCATTCGGGAAACAGTCGCTGCAGCCACCGTCGCCGCGACACCAGACGAGCAAAAAGAGATCATCCTCACTCTCAAGCTCAAGCCGTCCCTTGAATCACTGACTTGGTTCGAAAAGTGGAAGGCAGGCGAGATTTTCCTCCTCGATGACGGCGGCGTGGTCACTCCGGTCCTTTTGACTGGGGCTGCGGATGGCAACGATACTTTTGAAACGATCAAGCTCAGCGACGGCACTCCTTACAAGGCTGCCGATGGCAAGGCTGTTAGGATTAATCCAAAGGAAGTGGAAGCTGCGGAAACGGACTCCGGTCTTCGCCGCGCGATGAAGGAGGTCTCGGATCTTGCCGCTCTCGCCAATCCGGACCCCGCCAAGCGTCTGCGAGCCGTGGCGGATTCCGCGATCGGTCAGAATGTTGACAAGCTTCCCGCGCTCCAAGTGCTTCAGAAGTCGGAAAAAGATCCGCAAGTCATGCGGGTTTTGGAAGAGTCAATCGCGCTCATTCAGCTCAAATCCACGGTTCCTGCCGACAAAATTGCCGCCTGTAAAAAGCTCGGCGAACTCGGATCGATCGCGGCTCAGGATCCTCTCAAGGTCGTTCTCAAGGATGCCACGGCGGTCAAAGACACTCCCGTGATGACCGCCGCGCAATCGGCAATCGGTGCCATCGACGGTCATATTTCAAGAATCAATGCCGTGGGCACCGCTTTCCGCGGAATATCTCTCGGCTCTGTCCTGTTGGTGGTGGCCATCGGTCTCGCGATCACCTTCGGTTTGATGGGGGTCATCAACATGGCGCACGGCGAGTTCATCGCTGTTGGGGCCTACACGACCTATGTGATTCAAAATATCTTTGCCGGTGGGCTGAAACTCTCACCATTCGGATACAACGTTGCGTTGCCCGGGATGAATTTCGCCAGTGGGGCTAACAGCTATTTCATCCTCGCGATCCCTGCCAGCTTCGTGATTGCCGCGCTTGTTGGCATCGTGCTCGAGCGGTCGGTCATCCAGTTTCTCTACAAGCGCCCGCTCGAATCCCTGCTCGCTACCTGGGGCATTTCACTCGTCATGCAGCAGGTTTTGAAGCTGATTTTCGGTTCGAACAACGTGCAGGTCGGCAGTCCTAACTGGTTGTCAGGAAACTGGACGGTCAACGATGTCATCTTCGGTTGGAATCGCGTATTTGTCATCGGGTTCGCCATTCTAATCATCGTCATCACTTGGCTCGTATTGAACAAAACATCGCTCGGTCTTCTCATCCGCGCCGTCATGCAAAACCGCAACATGGCTGCCTGCATGGGCGTCCGCACCGAGCGGGTCAATACGATGACCTTCGCTTTCGGTTGCGGCCTCGCCGGTCTCGCGGGTGCGTTTCTCTCCCAAATCGGCAACGTCGGTCCATCCATGGGCCAGCTCTACATCGTCGATTCGTTCATGACCGTTGTTGTCGGTGGCGTCGGCAACATCATGGGCACCGTCATCAGCGCGGTCGGTATCGGCATGTCCGATCAAACACTCCAACAGTATCTCGGCAATCCGGTCATTGGGAAAATCCTCGTTCTCGGGGCCATCATCCTCTTCCTCCAATGGCGTCCCGCCGGCCTCTTCGTTACGCGTTCCCGCAGCCTTGATTGACCGATGAACAAATCTCCTCTCACCAGCCGGGTTCATTTTTCCCTATTGTTAGTTTCAGGGGCGTTTCTGCTGATCGGGATGCCGGTCCTCCATGCCTGCGGGCTGATTCAAGATCTGACGTTGAGCCTCTGGGGCAAATACATCTGTTATGGCATTATGGCCATCTCCATCGACTTGCTGTGGGGATACACCGGGTTGCTCTGTCTCGGCCAGGCGCTGTTCTTCAGTCTCGGCGGCTACATGATGGGGATGTACCTCATGCTGATGATTGGAAAACTCGGGCAGTATAAAAGCGATCTGCCTGACTTCCTGGTATTCCTCGGCCACACCTATCTCCCCACTTTCTGGAAACCGTTCTACTCGTTCCCGTTTGCCATGCTGATGGTGATCCTCGTCCCCGGCCTGCTTGCCGCTGTCTTCGGCTTTCTGGCATTCCGATCCCGGATCAAAGGCGTTTACTTCTCCATTCTCACCCAGGCGCTGACCTACGGTGCTTCGCTGTTGTTTTTCCGCAATGAGCTACTGGTGGGAGGAAACAACGGATTCACCGATTTTAAAACCATCGTTGGTGCGGACCTCCGCCTGCCGGAAACCAAACGCGGTCTCTACATCGCATCGGCGCTCTTGTTAGTCATGGTGGTCGCATTCTGCAAGTGGCTGACCAACTCCCGTTTCGGACTCATCCAGCGCGCCATCCGAGATTCGGAAAATCGCGTCCTTTTCTCCGGCTATGCCACGGCAAACTTCAAGCTCTTCATCTTTGTGATCTCCGCCGTCATCGCCGCCTTCGCCGGCGCGTTGTTCGTTCCGCAGGCCGGCATCATCAACCCCAGCGAAATGACCACCGACAAATCCTTGGAAGCCGTCGTCTGGGTCGCCCTCGGCGGCCGCGGCACCATTGTCGGTCCTGTCGTCGGAGCTATCAGCGTCAACGCCCTCAAGAGCTGGGCCTCCCGCGCCTATCCGGATTACTGGCTTCTCATCCTCGGCGGCACTTTCGTCCTTATTGTGATGTTCATGCCCAAGGGAATCGTCGGACTTCCCGCTCAAATTCAAGGGACCATCGCCCGACTGAAAAAGAAAAAGGAATCCGACGACGTTCCGGTCACTTCCAAAAAATCTCCTGTCACCGACCCATGATCGTAGAAAGCCCGATGCACCAGAAGCCTTTCCTCCTCGCGGCGGAGGGCCTGACCCGATCCTTCGACGGCTTCAAGGCCATCAATGATCTCAATTTCTATCTCGATGAAGGCGAGCTCCGCACGGTCATTGGTCCCAACGGCGCGGGCAAAACCACCTTCCTCGATCTCATTACCGGCCGCACCAAGCCCGATGTCGGAAGCCTCAAATGGGACGATGGGAAACACGATCTTCTTAAGATGAACGAGTACGAAATCTATCGCCTCGGCATCGGCCGCAAGTTCCAGACACCGACGGTTTATAACGACCACACCGTCACCGAAAATCTAGTCCTCTCCCTCGCCGGATCCCGCGGCATTTGGCACAGCCTTTTCGGGAAGATCACCTCCGAGCAAAAAGACCGCATTGCGGAAATCCTGAAAATCATCAAACTCAGCGACAGTGCCAACCGCAAGGCCGGCATCCTCGCCCACGGCCAGAAACAGTGGCTCGAAATCGGCATGCTGCTCGCCCAGGAAGCGAGACTCCTGCTGGTCGATGAACCGGCCGCCGGCATGACCGACGAGGAAACCTATCGCACCGGCGAGCTGCTTCTATCACTTGCGGGAAAACACACCATCATCGTCATCGAGCACGATATGACCTTTGTCCGTCAGATTTCCCAAGGCCGCAAGGTCACCGTTCTTCACCAGGGCCACGTCCTCTGCGAGGGACCGGTGGATGAAGTGCAGTCCGACGAGCGCGTCATTGAAGTCTATCTGGGCAGAAAATCCAAAGCCGCCTGACCCTCCATGTCCGCCACCCTCACCCAGGAAAACCTCAGCATCTCCGGTCTCCGAGTCTCCATCGGCGGCAGCGCCATCCTGCGCGGGATCGATCTCACCATCCGCCCCAAATCCGTCTTCTGTCTCATGGGCCGCAACGGAGTGGGCAAGAGCACTACGCTCAAGGCGCTTACCGGGCTCTATCCGATCGACTCCGGGAAATTCGAACTGCAGGGTAGGGACATCACCAAACTCAGCTCGGCTGATCGTGCCCACGCCGGGCTCGGCTATGTTCCACAGGGTCGCGATATTTTTCCGCTGCTCACGGTGGAGGAAAATCTGTTCATCGGCCTCAACGCCCGCGGCTGGAAAAAGGACCCCGCCGAGATCGACAGGATTTACACGCTCTTCCCCATCATCAAAGACTTCCTCCACCGCAAGGGTGGCATGCTTTCCGGTGGCCAGCAGCAGCAGCTCGCCATCGGTCGCGCGCTTCTAACAAAGCCCAAGCTCCTCATCCTGGACGAGCCCACCGAAGGTATCCAGCCGAACATCATCGACCAGATCGGCGATGCTATCAAGATGCTCCGCGCGGAAGGCAAGATGAGCATTCTTCTGGTCGAACAATACCTCGATTTCTGCAAGGAGCTCGGCGACGACTTCGCCATCCTCGAACGCGGCGCGGTCGCCGCATCCGGTGAGATGGCCGAACTCACCGAGGATATCGTCAAAAAGTTCCTAACCGTGTAACCATTCGGCTGCGATTAAAAGGCGGGGTCCTTGAAGGGGCTCCGCTTTTTTGTGTCGAACTGCTGAATATGTAGTGAATTCATGATGGCGTCTTTGCTTGTGAAGCCGGATTCATGATTGTCTCGCGTACGGTTAAAAAAGTCATTCATCAGATGATCCTAACTCATGAAATTTAGTGAGGTGGCATGATTCGAGCTGTTTTTGAATCCGTCGTGGTATCTCCATCCAACTGCCACCACCACCAAACAAATAGCTGAACCATGAAAAACAAGTATTGCAAAAATCGAATCAACACCTCGCTCCTCGCGCTTGCTCTAGTCACGGGCACGGCATTTGCCGGTGAAGAAAAACCGACCACCATGGCGCCTGCGCCTGTTGCTGAAGACGTGATCTCAGGCGTGCTGACGCTTTCCGCCAACTCACACTTCATTTCCTATGGAAATGATGTCTGGAAGGATGGCTCTTCCATGTCGGATCTCGGATTCAACCCGAGCCTTGAGTTCACCATCAAGCTTCCTGAGAACTTCTCCCTCATTCTCGGAACCTGGTGGGACGTCAATAGCAAGGGTGCTCCGTCCCTCGGCGGCGACATTCAGGAAATCGATGTCTGGGCGGGTATCGGATACACTTACGATAAATTCTCGATCACCACCACCTATCAGGCGTGGAATTATAACAAGGGAACTGAACAGATTCTCGACGTCAAGTTGGCCTACGCCTGCTTTCTCTCCCCCTCGCTGACCTTTCACAACCGCCTTGACGAAGGTGGTTCCGGTGGTGCCGACGGAACGATCGCCGTGCTTGGTCTGTCCCACTCCATCGAAGCGGGTCCGTTTTCCATCTCGTTCCCGGTCAATTTCGCCGCGATCGTTTGTGACAACTACTACGGTGGCGCTGCCGGAAGTGACAGCGGTTATGCCTACACCTCGATCGGAGCCCAAGCCAGCTATCCTCTTGCCTTCATGGGCGAGACATACGGCAAGTGGGCCCTTACCGGCGGTCTCACGCAGTATTGGACAAACGGACCTGTCATCCCTGGCAATCCGACCAATCAGTTCCTGACCTATAACTTCGGTCTGACTGCGGCTTTCTGATGATCTGTAGTTGGTTTTCTTGCTGAATCGGTTGTGGCGGGAGAGTTCTCATTGGTTATCAGGTTCCAATGCTCTCCCGCCTGCATTTTCCCTCCCCGTTGCTAAACAATTCAAATCTTTTATCCTTCCCCATTAAAATGATCTCGAAACTTATCCCGTCCGCACTTGTTGCGATCGCTCTCACCGGTGCCTCCCTCAATGCGGAGGAAACCGTCAAAGTCGGTGTGCTTCACTCACTTAGCGGCACCATGGCCATTAGTGAAACCTCCCTTCGTGACGTCCTCCTGTTCACCTTCGACGAAATCAACGCCGCTGGCGGCGTGATGGGCAAAAAAATCGAACCTGTCGTCGTTGACGGCGCCTCGAACTGGCCGCTGTTCGCCGAAAAGGCCAAGCAGCTCCTCGATCAGGACAAGGTCTCCGTAACTTTCGGCTGCTGGACATCGGTTAGCCGCAAGTCGGTGTTGCCGGTGTTCGAGGAAAAGAAGGGCCTGCTCTTCTACCCCGTGCAATACGAGGGTGAGGAAATGTCCCACAACATCATGTACACTGCCGAAGCGGTCAACCAGCAGGCGACTCCCGCCGTTGACTACTTCCTCGCCGAAGGCAAGAAGAAGTTCTATCTCCTCGGCTCCGATTACGTCTATCCGCAGACCACCAACCTGGTGTTGCTCGAGTATCTCCTCAGCAAGGGAGTGCCGATCGAGAACATTGGCGGCGGCTTCACCAAGGACGGCACCGGCAAGATCATCTCGGCCGGTAAATACACCCCGTTTGGTCATACCGATTACCAACAAATCGTTTCGGAAATCAAACAGTTCTGCGCTTCCGGCGACGCCTGCATCATCAGCACCCTGAACGGCGACACCAACGTCCCGTTCTTCAAGGAGTATGCTGCCGCCGGTCTCACTGCTGAAACCGCACCTGTCGTTTCCTTCTCGATTTCCGAAGACGAGTTCCGCGGACTTCCTGCGAAACAACTCGTCGGTCAACTGGGTTGCTGGACCTACTTCCAGTCGATCAAGAGCCCCGAGAACGCCAAGTTCATCAAGAGCTTCCAAGCATGGCTCGCCAAGTCCACCGTTCCGGGCATCGTCAAGGAAGGCCGTGTGACCTGCTCCCCAATGGTGCTTTCCTACGACGGTGTCTATCTCTGGAAGGCCGCGGTTGAAAAGGCCAAGAGCTTCGAGGTTGAAAAAGTCATCGCCGCGCTTGAGTCCGGCGTTTCCTTCGACGGCCCCGGCGGCACGGTTACCACGCAGAAGAACCACCACCTTACCAAGAACGTCTTCATTGGCGAGTCGAAGGCGGATGGGCAGTTCAAGATCATCAAGGAATTCAAGAACGTGGTTGGCGAGCCTTTCCTCAAAGGTACTTTCAAGTGATTCTCTGATTAATGTTGTTTGGTTTTCAAACCACGTCCTCTCTGGAGGGCGTGGTTTTTTTCGATACCCGCTTGGCATGGCCTTTGCTCGAATGCACCATCCGCACAGTCATCCCATGAAAATTTCCCGACCCTCCCAGTGGCCACGATCCGCGATGCGTTTGTTTTGTGTGACTGCTTGTTTCTTTCCGTCTTGGTTGCTGGCGCATCCGGGCCACTATCATCCCGATGAGACCGATGAGTTTGACTTCCTGCGGGCGACGTTTTTTCACTCTCATGGAAGTCTCGATTACGTGATTGCGGCGGTCGCCATTACCAGTATCGCGGTGGCCTGTTTCAGTGCCAAGCCGACCATAACGATCGGCGCTCTCGCTGCCACGCTGGGCTCGCTGGCATTGCTTCCGATTTTCTAACTTCTGTCGCCGATGCATCTTTCACCGCGCGAACAGGAAAAACTACTTATCGTCGTTGCCGGCGATCTCGCCAGCCGCCGCCGTGCCCGTGGCCTGAAGCTGAATTATCCCGAGACCGTCGCGCTCATCACCGCCGAGCTGTTGGAAGCGGCCCGCGATGGAAAATCCGTGGCCGAGCTGATGAGCTACGGCACCACCCTCATTTCCCGTGATGAAGTCATGGAAGGCGTCGCCGAAATGATTCACGACGTCCAAGTGGAAGCCACATTCCCGGACGGCACCAAACTCGTCACCGTTCACAATCCCGTCCGATGATCCCAGGAGAAATCATCACCCCGCCCGGTGCGCCGGATCTCGATCTGAATCCCGGCCTGGCAACCGTTAGCATCGTGGTGGCCAACACCGGCGATCGTCCGATCCAAGTCGGCAGTCATTTTCATTTCGCCGAAGTGAATGCTTCCCTCAGCTTCGATCGTTCCGCGGCGCGAGGCTTCCGTCTCAACATACCCGCCGGCACCGCCATCCGCTTTGAACCCGGCGACACCCGTGAAATTCCGTTAGTCGCTTTTGCCGGAGCCCGCGAGGTGCATGGTCTCAACAATCTCATTAACGGACCGCTAGACTCATGAAACAAACCCGCGCCAACTACGCCGGCATGTTCGGCCCGACGACCGGCGATCAGGTTCGTCTCGCCGACACCGAACTTTTCATCGAAGTCGAGCGCGACCTCATCGCCGAAAACGGCGGCTACGGCAACGAAGTGAAATTCGGCGGCGGCAAGGTGATCCGCGACGGCATGGCCCAGTCACCGCTGGCTCTGGATGCGGATTCGTTAGATCTCGTCATCACCAACGCTCTCATTCTCGACGCTGCCCAAGGCATCATTAAGGCGGACATCGGCATCAAGCACGGCCGCATCGTTGGAATCGGCCACGCGGGAAATCCTCTACTGCAGGACGGCATCACTATGACCATCGGCGCCGCGACCGAAGTGATCGCTGGCGAAGGCAGCATCGTGACCGCCGGCGGTATCGACACCCATATCCATTTCATCTGCCCGCAGCAGATCGAGCACGCCATCGCCAGCGGCGTTACCACTCTCATCGGCGGTGGAACCGGTCCTGCGCATGGAACCTACGCCACCACCTGCACTCCGGGGAAGTGGAACATCCACCGCATGCTGGAATCGGCCGACGCGTTCCCTATCAATCTCGGATTTCTTGGAAAAGGAAACTGCTCCTCACCCGAACCGCTTCGCGAACAGGTTCTGGCAGGTGTCATTGGCCTCAAACTCCATGAGGACTGGGGCACCACCCCCGCCGCCATCGATACTTGTCTAACGGTCGCTGATGAATTCGACATCCAGGTTGCCATTCACACCGACACGCTCAACGAAGCCGGCTTCGTCGAAAGCACGCTTGCCGCATTCAAAGGCCGCACGATCCACACCTATCACTCCGAAGGGGCCGGTGGAGGACACGCTCCCGACATCATTCGTGTCTGCGGGGAGGCCAACGTCCTGCCATCCTCTACCAATCCGACACGTCCCTTTACGACCAACACCATCGACGAGCATCTGGACATGCTGATGGTTTGCCACCACCTCGACTCGCGCATCCCGGAAGACGTCGCCTTCGCCGAAAGCCGGATCCGCCCGGAGACCATAGCGGCGGAAGATCGGCTTCATGACCTTGGTGCGATTTCGATGATGTCATCTGACTCGCAAGCCATGGGCCGCATCGGCGAAACCATCACCCGCACTTGGCAGACGGCCCACAAGATGAAAGTGCAGTTTGGAAAACTTGAAGGTCCGAGCCATCCCGCCGCGGACAATTTCCGCGCCCTTCGCTACGTTTCGAAATACACGATTTGCCCGGCCATCACCCACGGTATTGCTCACGAGGTCGGCAGTATTGAAGTCGGAAAACTTGCTGACATTGTGATTTGGAAACCCGCCTTCTTTGGGGTGAAGCCGGAAACCATTCTTAAAGGCGGCCTCATCGCCTGGGCCAACATGGGAGATCCCAACGCCTCCATTCCCACGCCTCAGCCGACGATGTATCGCCCGCAGTTCGGAGCTTTCGGCAAGGCCGTCGCGTCCACCTCGGTCACGTTCGTCAGCAGGATCTCTCTTGAATCGGGGGCTCTCTCAGAACTCGGCCTGACCAAGCGTCTCGTCGCCGTGAAAAATTGTCGCACCGTCACCAAGAAGGATCTGCCGTTCAACGACTCGTTGCCGAAGATCACCGTTGACCCCGACACCTACACGGTCACTGCCGACGGCGAGGAGTTGCGTTGTGAGCCGATGTCCGTGCTGCCGATGGCGCAGCGTTATTTCCTTTTTTGATTCCCGTCGGAAATTGCGACATGTGAAAGCGCGGGATTGAACCCGTGCGGGTCTTTGCATTCCGGATGAGATAGTCCGCGTGCCGGAAATCCATGGCATCGAAATAGCTTGGTTCCGCGAAGAGGAAATGTAACCTAGTCGGCAATGTTTGCGACCTGAATCTCGTTTCACACGCTCCAGTTTGCTTGAACCGGCAGGCAGTGTTTGTTGAAACCGAGGAACTTCCCGATCCCGATGAAAGCACAATCACTAGTGACTGATGGGGCCCGAAATCTCCCGGCGGCGGGTGTTCGGGAAACCAAATCCGGCGATGCCGCCGATAGCTTGGTTTCGATTCTGGCGGATGCCGGAATCCGCATCAATCCCGCCAATCCCGAACCGTGGGATATCATCGTGCGGGACGAGCAGCAGTTCGCCCGCCGCATCCTGTCCCCGCTGAAAAACGGGCTAACTGAACTCGGGGACATGTATGTCGAAGGGATCTGGGAATGTGATGATATCGCAGGCTATTTTCACCGTTGCCTGTCATCCGGGCTCAACGCCCGTTTCTATCATGCCCTGCCGAATGTCCTTCAGTATTGGGCCGGTCGGCTGTTGAACCGGCAGACCAGGCCCCGCGCCGCCCGCGATATTGCGAGCCATTACGATCTGGGTCCGGTTTTCGAAGTCACGCTCGACCCGACGATGGCTTACACCTGTGCCTATTGGAAAGAAGGAGTCACCAATCTGGCGGATGCCCAGTTGGCAAAGTATGATCTGGTTTGCAGGAAGCTCCTTCTCGAACCCGGCATGACAATCCTCGATACCGGCTGCGGTTGGGGCGGCTTTCTGAAATTTGCTGTCGGGCAATACGGACTTGATCATGGACTGGGAGTGTCGCTGTCGAAGGATCAGGTAGCGTTGGGAATGGAACGTTGTAAAGGTCTGCCGGTCTCTTTGGTTTTGCAGGACTATCGTGATGTGGAGGGCCAGTTCGACCGTGTCTCCTCCATTGGAATTTTCGAACATGTGGGCCCGAAAAACCACCGCACCTACTGCGAGAAAGTGCATGAGGTCCTGAAGCCGGGCGGCCTGTTCCTGTTGCATACCTTCGGCAACATCAATGCCTCGCCGACCCTGAATACTCCGGAAGTCGAATGGGTCACCAATCATATTTTTCCGGGTCTCGTGAATCCCAGCTTCGGCCAGATCGCCGCCGCCGCCGACGGGCTGTTCACTCTGCTGGACGTGCAGGAATTCGGTGCCTACTACGATCCGACTCTGATAGCGTGGCATGATAATTTCGTCAAAGGATGGCCTTCCATCAAGCATCTCTACGACGAGAGTTTCTATCGAAAATGGCGCTATTACCTGCAGATCTGCGCTGGGGCTTTCCGCTCCGGAAATTTCCGTCTGTGGCAGACGGTTTTCGGGAAGGGCTACGAAGGAGTGTATCAGGCGATCAGGTAAGGTGCTGACAGGGTTCTCTTGTGAATCGACGATTCATTCCGTGGAATGAATTGTGGCTCAATGCGGTGCGCTCCCGGAAGTTCTTTTCGGCATGACATCTGCTCATCATGCGATGAACATGTCGCGACTCTTTTTCATCCGCCACCCATGCATCTGATCCTGCGCAAGCTCGCGGAGACATCTCTCCGATCACCCGACGGACAAATCGTCCTCTCGGCCGAGCGTCGGCAGTTTCTCAAACGCCGCTGGCGGGGGAGCGCTGAAGATGGGACGGAATTCGGATTCGATTTGGAGGATCGCCTCACGGATGGCTGTGTCATTTTCCAACAGAACGGTTGTGACTATGTTGTTCGGCAACTTCCGGAGACGGTCTATCAGATTTTATGTGGAACACCTGATCAAGCCGCGCTCGTAGGCTGGAAAGTGGGCAACCTCCATCTTCCCGCACAGATTGTTGAAGGTGCGATTTGGGTCCTGCACGATGAGGCGATGGCCCAACTCTTGGAACGCGAAGGATGGGAGTATTCCGAACCCGAGGTTCTTTTCACTCCCATGAAGGCGATGGCCCATACCCCATGAGTGCCGATCCCACACTCTGGCTTCTCCAGGCCAATGACACGGCTTATCCGTCCGGTTCCTACGCCCATTCCTTCGGTCTTGAAGAGCTGGTGGAATCCGGCGTCGTTAGGTCTGCACAGGACTTGGAGAATTTCATCGAAAAACAAATCCTACCCGCGCTTCTGATTTTTGAAATCCCTCTCTTCGCCCGTTCGCATGCGGCGGTGAATTCGGGGGATTCAAAAGCGATGTTGGAAATCGACCAAGAGCTCGATGCGTGGAGGATTCCCGCAGAACTCCGCGACGCCAGCCGCCGGATCGGTTCGCAGCGTTTGGACTTGTTAGCGCAGCTCGATCCTTCGCCGCTCGTCCTCCGCTACCGCGAACTTTCGCCGCGCAGCCACCATCTTGTTGTTACGGCGCTGGAGCTTTCGTCGCTGCCGGTCAGCCAGGCGGCGCGCGCGTTTGCTTTCCAAGCCATCGTCGCGCTGACTGCCGCTTCGATGAAGCTGATGCGCATCGGTCAGACCTCCTGTCAGTTGATCGCCCGTCGGTCGCTGGTGAAACTGGGAGAAAAAATCGACGATTCACTTTCCCAACCCGTTGACGGTTGGTTCAATCCGCTTATCGAAATCGCCTCACTTCGTCATGCCCGCGCCAACCACCGACTCTTCATTTCCTGACAAACGTCCTTTCCGTCTCGGTGTCGGCGGCCCTGTCGGCTCCGGGAAAACGATGTGCGTGCTCCGTCTCAGCCAGTGGCTCAAGGACGAGATCTCGCTCGCCGTCATCACCAACGACATTTACACCCGCGAGGATGCCGAGTTCCTTCTCCGCGCGGGCGTGCTGCCAGCCGACCGGGTCATCGGAGTCGAAACCGGTGGCTGTCCGCACACGGCGATCCGCGATGACACGAGCATGAACATGGCGGCTGTCATTGATTTGGAAAACCGCCATCCGGATTTGAAACTCATCCTCATCGAGAGCGGCGGTGATAATCTATCAGCCACGTTTTCTCCCGAGTTGGTGGATGCCTACATCTATGTGATCGACGTTGCGGAAGGAGACAAAATCCCGCGCAAGGGCGGTCCGGCCATCCGCACCAGCGATCTGCTGCTCATCAACAAAACCGAGCTCGCGCCTTACGTCGGAGCGGACTTGGAAGTCATGGCCCGCGATGCGAAGATGCAGCGCGGAACGAGACCTTTTCTCTTTGCCGATCTCAAATCCGAAAAAGGAAAGGACGATCTCCTCGCCTGGCTGAAGCATGAGTATCTCTTCGTCTGAGCCCAACGTTTCCGGCAGTTCCATCAACGGACATCTCGATCTCCGTTGCGAGGTCCGTGCCGATGGCGTGCCCTTCATTTCTCGGCAGAGCTTCCGTGCGCCGATTCATTTGAGCAAATCGCATCTCGACCAAGGACATCTCGTTCAGAGCATCGTCAACCCGACTGCCGGCTTTTTCGATGGGGATCATCTGGAATCTAACATCCATGTCGCCTCCGGTGCGAAACTGGTACTCAGCACGCCGTCGGCCTCACGGGTTTACCGCACCCGCTCGGGAGCGGCGGCGGTGAGTTGCCAACATTTCCGGGTGGAGGAGAATGCATCGCTCGAATGGATCCCCGAGCCGTTCATTCCACATGCCGGTGCACGCTATGTCCAACGGACGAGGATCGATCTCGATCCGGCGGCGAGCCTGCTATTCTTCGATTGGATCGCGCCGGGGCGGGTGGCGATGGGGGAGGTTTTTTCCTATCAGCATCTGCGTTGGGAGCTGGATTTGTTTCTGGGTGAGAAGCTCATCGCTCGCGAGCGCTATGATCTCAAACCTGGCGATGACAGCTTGGAAGCGCTGAGGGCGAAATTTCCAGCAGCGCATTACCTCTCCGTCTATGCCGCAGGGGAGATGGCGGAGAGCTGGCCTGCAGAAGCTTTGGATGCGCTCAACGGCGATGATGTTTATCTCGGCCACGGCCCGCTGATCGGAGGAGTGCATGTGATCCGTGCGCTTTGTCGGGACAGTCTAGCGGCGAGGAGGCTGCTGGAAACACTTCGTCCGCTGCTTTACACCGCCGCGGGAAGCAAGCCGCCGGCGCTGGGGCGGATTTTTTGTTAGTCCGCCTCTTGGGAAAATGAAAAGGCGCGGATTCGTTTCCGAGATCCGCGCCTTATACATATCCCCCCGCGCGAGGGATAGCGGCAATGATTGCAGATGGTTTCCCCCCGGAACCCGATCTGCTTGCAGCAAGCGCGAGGTGGAAAACAACTACCCGGATACTACGGGTATGTAAATAATAAAGTTTTTAAAATTTAATTCCCCGACCCAAAATAATGCCTGAGTGCCTCGACCGAGCCGTGGCCATGGGACGCGCGGGTGACGAGGCCGCCGGTGGCGATGATCTTCCGTTTAATATCGTCCACGGCGTTGGCAGGGCAGGCGGTCATTCCGGCGTTGGCGGGATCGAGCATTTCTAAATCGTTGTGGCTGTCGCCGATGGCGAATCTGCGACCGACCGGGAGCTGATAATGATCCGCGACGTGGCTCAGGCTGCTGCCTTTCTGGAAATCCCGATGGCCGAAGCGCAGATAGATCGAATTCCGCTGCCAGGAGAAATGCGGTTCGGCGGCGACGATGGGCCCGATGTGATCGACGATCCATTCCATTTCCTCCTCGGTCTTGGAGATGATGCCGGCAGGTTCCCCCTCGAGTTCGATCCATTGAGCACCGGTGTGTTGTTCGACCTCCTGGCGGAGTCGGGCGAGGAGTTTTTTCGAGTGCTTGAAAAGTCCGTGGATTTCCTTTTCGCAGCGTTTGTTCCATTTCGTTTCGGGCAACCATCGGCCGAAATTGTTGGGAAAATACACCTCGCGCTCGCGGGCGACCACCCAGTCCGGCAGAAACGGGAACGCACTCTCAATGAAACCCTCAACCATCTGCGGCATTGAGCGGCCGGTGTTGATTCCCCAGACGATACCCTGCTCCTCGCGCAATTTGCGGATGAGTTCGAAAAAACCGACCGGCACCGGCGGATACTCGGCAGCGCAGTGCAGGGTTCCGTCGAAATCGAAGGAGAGGATCGTGGTGGCGGTGGAGGGGGCTGGAAGGGGCGTCATCGCTTATTTTTTCAGGGCATCGCGGCACCAAGCCAGGGCCATCAGCGAGTAGCCGGTGCCGTAGGCCTGATGATAGTCGTAGAGGGGATAGTCCCACCAGGAGCCGTCTTTTTCCTGACGCTCCAACAGAATCGATGCGAGGCGTTTCGCGTAGGCGGCGTGCTTTTCCTTGGGCAGCAATCGAACGGACTCGGTGAAATAATAGATGCCGTAGTAGTAGAAATAACCGGCGATGCGGAACTGCCCTTCGTGGGGCACAGGGCGCTTGCGGACGTTGCTGAGAAATCCCTCGCGCGCGAGGAATCTGTCCGCCCAGGTAGTTAGAACCTCGTCGGTGACGGTCTTTTCCCCGAAGACGCGGAGGGCTGCATTGCAGGCCTGCGAACGGCCGAGCGAACCGGCGGGGCGGTTGATGTCCACCCGCGGACGCATCCGGTGGGCGAATGAGTAAACGTAGGAAAAATCCGGTGTGCGCTGGGCGTTGACGCCGGCGATGGCGTGCTGGACGAGCTTGTCATTGAGTTTCACGCCCATGACATCGCGGGCGTGGTTCATGGCTAACAGGACCGTGGCGGTGGTGAACGATGTGGGAATGCCGGAGGGGACCTGGGTGGTGAGGCTATCGAGATCGAGATAGCCCCAGCCGCCGTTGACGTCTTCGTAGCGGTCCACGAGTTCGATCTGTTCCTGGCCGAGGCGGACCCATTCGGCCTTTTTTACGGGATCGGTTTCCCGCTGATAGAGACGGGTCATGGCGCGGAGTCCGTAGGCGTGGCCCCAGACGTTGTAGGTGGTGGTGGGGTCGGCGCGGCGGAGTTTCGGCAGCTCGGAGGCGGTCCATGCGGCGGCTTTTTCAATGGCGGCATTCACCTCCGGCCGCGCGTCGGCGGAGTCGATGAGGCCGGTTAGGGCCAGTCCTGAAGTGCCGGCCTGATAGGCCTGGTGGGCGCCGGGAAGCGGGGCGTAGATGTTGAGGTCCTTGGTATTCCGGGCGCTGCCCCAGGACCCGTTTTTGTTCTGATGGGTGAGGAGAAAATCGACACCACGTGTGATCGAAGCGTCGATGGCGGCGGGAGTGGCTTCGGCCGCCGAAGACACAAGACTGCAAGACGTAAGACATAAGAAGTAGAGAAGAAAAGAAGCGGCGGGATGACGTGGCATGAACTTTATCTCTCTTCCGTCTTCAAGTCTTATGTCTTGGGTCTTACTTCTCCGGCACCACGATGACCTGGCCGACTTCGAGACCGGAGACGATTTCAGTTTCATCGCTGGAAACCCGGCCCCGTTTGACCGGACGGCGTTCGGTCTTTCCGTCGGCGAGCTTGACCTCGACTGTCCATCCGGATGCCCCGAAGGCGAGAGCTTTGTTAGGAACGACGACAGCAGCGGCTTGTTGGTAGGCAATCAGACGGATCTGGGCAGTGGCTCCCGCGGCGGGTGTCAGATCCTTGGGCCAGGTGAGCGAGAAATCGGCGCGATAGGTGCCGTCCGCGCCGGGCGCGCCAGCCAAGGTGGCAAGCTTGACGGGGATTTCCACATCCTCGCGTCCGGCGAGGGTGGCGATGCCCGACAGGTCCGGCTTGAGTGAGCGCGCGGTGGCGTCGTCCAGGAACGAGATCAGTTCGAGTTTTACGCTGTTAGGAACGAAAGTGGCAAACGCGGTGTGAATCGGAGGACGGCCGTGCGGAACAAGGGCCTCCACAACTTTTCCCGGAGTCCAGCGGCCTTTTTCGATGGGACCGTGATAGAAGAATCCGTCGCCGGGTGCCTTGATTTCAAACAAGGCGCGGTCCGCTTCGAGTTGGGCGAGCTCTTCCTTTGCGCGCTGGTTGGCAGTTTTCAGTGACTCGAGCTGGATTTTGCCTTGCTCAATGGAGCGGGGGATTTCGGCCTCGGCTTTCTTGAGATTGATCGCCGTATCGCGTTCGTTGTTGGCGAGGGTGGTTGCTTCGCGTGGCAGGGTGACTTCGAGGGTACGCTTGTGATCGAGCGTTTCCATGCGGAGTGCGAACTCGGCGGCGGCCACGGCATCCTGCTGGCGGACCAGGATGATTTCCTCGGTCTCTTCGGTGACGTCATCCGCCTGATACATCTTGGTAAGCTGCCGGAGTTCCTCGCGCTGGTTGCCGAGGATTTGCTCGCTGCGCTTGAGGGATTGGGCGGCGGTTTCCTCGGAGGACTTGCGGCGGATCTTGGTGAAATAGGCGTTCTCCTCGGCGGCGATTTCCGCGGCGCGGCGGAGGGCGTCCAGTTTGTTAGGCGCGGTTTCCTGGAGGAGCTTGTTGTCGAGTTCGGCCTGTTGGAGGGCGAGTGTGCCGGCTTCCAACGCGCGCCGGGCATCGACGAGTTTTTTGTCGATGTCTTCGGGATCGAAGCTAACAAGAATATCGCCTTTCGCGACCTTGCTGCCGTGCGCTGCGATTTTCGTGATGGTGAACTCGGCCCACGCTTTCGGATCGAGCTGGATCAAGGTGCCGTCACCGACGGGAAGGGCGACAGCGCTGACGGATTTCTCAACGACGAACGGCTGTTGCTCGATCGTGATTTCACCGGCGTGGGATGCGGCGGCGATCAAGGCGGGAATGAGGTGCAAAGGGGTGATACGGGCCATGGGACGACGCAATCAAACACGCCATCCGTGAAAGATCAATCCACCGCTTTGCCTTTCCGCGCGAGCCAGATCGGCAGGAAACGCGGCTTTCTGGCATTTGGCGAGGAGGGGACGGTGAATTCGGCAACCTCGAAACCGGATCCCTGGAGGCGACGGGTGAGATTGGCGACGTGACGTGAGCCGGCGATGGCGAGCAAACCGCCCGGTTGGAGCGCTTCGAAGGCGGCGGAAACCCAGCGGCGTTCATCGATCCAAGTGCGGTTGCGCGGGCCGGTTGGCGAGGCATCGAGGTGGACGAGGATGGCGTGGAGCGAGCCGTCCTGGCGGATGAGCGCCTGCGGGCTGCAATCGTTTTCTAACAAAATACGGGGTTCCACGAGTAGCGGGCTGTCGGGAATATGGGTGCGGTGCCATTCGGGAATCGCGGCCATTGGTTCGGCAACGATGAAAGTGGCGCGTTTCTGCGGGAGTTCCTTGGCGACCGCGGCGATGGTGTGGCCGAGGCCTAGACCGCAGAACCAGATCTTCGGCTGGCGGGCCGGACGGAAGGGAGCGCAGGCGAGCCGGGCGAGTTCTTCCTCGGCGGCACGGGTCGCCGGGCCGCAGATCTGCTGGCCGTGGACGAGGAGGAACTTGCGTCCGTCGTGTTCCTGGAGTTCAAGGACGTTGCCGTCGGGCAGTTCTGTTTCTGCTAGAGTGATTCGTGGTTTCATGGAGCTTGGAAGCGGTCTTGCCCGCGCGGGGCTTAGCGGATGAATGGTGCCGTGTCCACTGAAGCCGGAAAATCGATTTTGAAAACCCTGATCCGGCTAAAAGAAAACCCCGGCCAGAAGGCCGGGGTTTTTTTGGTTTTTTTTGTCGATGGAAAAGAGGCCGGAGCCTCCGGGGATCACAGGCTGCCCTTGAGGACGGAGGAAGGCTTGAAACCGACCGACTTCGATGCGGCGATCTTCATGGCTTCTCCGGTCTTCGGGTTGCGACCTTGACGAGCGGCCCGCTTCTTGACTTCGAAAGTTCCGAAACCAATGATTTGGACTTTTTTGTCCTTCTTCACACCTTTGGCGATGGAAGAGAGAACGGCTTCGAGGGCTTCATCGGCAGCACGCTTGGTGGCGTCTTTTCCGAGGGCGGCTTGGATGGCTTCAATGAGTTCAGCTTTGTTCATGGCAGCGACGTTTCTGCGAATGCGGTCGGTTGTTGGCAAGAGAAAATCTGATGAAACGACCGCGATTTTTTTCCAGCGACTGCTTGACTTATGCGGGTTTCAGGGTGCCGGAGCGGCTTGGATAGACCGGGTGGAGTTGTCGTTGGCGCAGATGCCATTCGGTTAGCGGACCGCATGGCGACCTCGGATGTGCACCGTAATTCGCTGCGGAATCGGGGATGCCCGGAAGAGGCTGGCTAAATGGCGTGAGGGGAAAAGTTTCGTGCGACCGAAGGATTTGCGGTTGAATTCACAATCCGCTCTGTAGAAATCCGATCACTTGTTAAGCTGCTCGCAATGCTGTGAAACGTTGATCAGCAAAGGATTTTTCGGAGCTTGTGAAATTTTTCACAAATAGATCTTGCGAAGGTTGGTGACGATCCTTTAAAGACCCCGCGCCCACCGTCAGCGGGTTTCCTGCATGCGTTTTTTCCTTTCCACAGCCATTTTCTGGATCTTGAGCCCGCTCGCCGCGTTCGCGGCGGAGGAGGGTGAACATCACGCGCTGCCTCTGCATGCGGAGAGGATTTTCGGCGATCTGCCGATCACCAACTCGATGGTCATGACATGGGTCGCGGCATTGATCGTGATTGTTTTTGCGAAGCTTGCCACCCATCAGATGAAGGCCGTTCCGACCGGTCTGCAAAACCTCGCCGAGTGGCTGGTGGAAAGCCTGTATGGATTTCTGGAAGGTATCCTCGGTGCTCACCTGGTGAAGCGCACATTCTGGTTTTTCGGTGGGGTTTTCATTCTGATTCTATTCACCAACTGGATCGGATTGCTTCCGGGCGTCGGCACCATCGGTTGGGAGACGGTTGATGGCCACGGTCACCAAGGATTCTTGCCTTTCCTTCGTGGTGGAAATGCTGACCTCAACATGACGGCGGCGTTGTCTTTGATCTTCACGGCGCTGTGGTTCTACTGGGCGGTGTCGGAGAACGGCCCGGTTGGTTTCCTGAAACACATTTTCGCTCCCAAGGGTCATTTCAGCGGATTCATGAAGGTTTTCATGATTGTGATCTTCTTCGTCGTCGGTGTGATCGAGGTGTTCTCGATCCTCCTCCGCCCTGTGGCGCTTTCCTTCCGGTTGTTCGGTAACATTTTCGCAGGTGAAACGATGTTGGAAACCATGATGAATCTGGTTCCAAAGCAGATCGCGTTCCTACCCGCGCTGCCATTTTACTTCCTCGAGTTGCTGGTTGGTTTGATCCAAGCCCTCGTCTTCATGCTTCTGACTTCCGTTTTCCTCAAACTGATCTGCGACCACGGCGACGATCACCACGAAGAAGCCCATTGATCCTTTCCCGCCCTGACCATGACATGATCGTGGGGAGCGGAAAAACAAACACAGCAACACCACAATAAATTCATGAACACCATCATCGACCTCAGCCCGTTCCTTGGCGAAATCACCGGCAGCGTGCAAAACGGCATGGCCGCCATCGGCGCCGGCCTCGGCATCGGACTCCTCGGCGCGAAAGCCGCTGAAGCAACGGGCCGCAACCCGGGTGCATCCGGCGCGATCCTCACGCTTTCCATCATTCTTGCAGCGCTCGTCGAAGGTGCCTTCTTCGTTGCCGTTCTCGTCAAGTAATTCATTCCAAGCCGGCGGGTGAATAGCCCGCCGGCTTCGCTCCTTTTCCTTTTCCATTTCATTTTCTCTAACCAGCCAATAGCGCCATGCTAGATTACATCAACGTTCTTGCGGTAGCAGCCGAGGCCGCGCCCGGTTCCGCCAATCCACTCGAATCCATCATCAAGACGTTCCACGTCGAAGGTTGGCTTCTCGGAGCGCAGATCGTGAACATCGTGATCGTGCTTTTGGTTCTCAAGAAATTCGCATTCGGACCGATTCTGGCCATGCTCGAAGAGCGCCGCGCCCGCATCGTCGCCGGTGAGGAAAAGATCAAACTCATCGAGCGCCAACTCGCCGACTCCGTCGAAACGACCGCCGCTGCAATTTCGAAGGCCAACGACGAAGCCGTCCGCATGGTCACCGAGGCGAAACAAGGTGCCGCCTCTTTCACCGAGCAAAAGGCGCAGGAGGCTATTGCCAGTGCCCAACAGATTCTCGCCAAGGCGGAAGCCGCCGCGAAGGCCGACCGCGACCGTCTCGTCGCCGACCTGAAGAGCGAGTTCGGCCGCCTGGTCGCTCTAACGACTTCGCAGGTGACCGGCAAGGTTCTTACGGCGGACGACCAGAAGCGCATCAACGAGGACGCGCTCGCCAAGGTTGAAGGTTGATTCCCAATTTCCCTTTTCAATAGCCCATGAAGATTTCCAAAACCGCCGCCGCCGCCGCCCGCCGCCTGTTCGGGCTTTGCCAGACCAGCGGCCGGTTTGACGAGTCGAAGCTGCGCCAGGTGATCGCGAGTCTGATGGCTTCCAAGCCGCGCGACTACCGCGCCATCCTCGCCGCACTTCAACGTCTGACCCGGCTTGAACTCGAACACCGCAAGGTGACCGTCGAGAGCGCCGTGGAAATGGACGAATCCACCCGTCAGCGGGTGGTTGCCGGACTGACCAGCCAATATGGTGCCGGTCTCGACGTGCAATACCAGGTCACTCCCGCGCTTCTGGGAGGCCTTCGCATCCGCGTGGGCAACGATGTTTTCGACGGTTCCGTCCAGGGCCGCATCGACCGCTTCGCCAACGCATTCTAACGATTTTATCTTCGCTTAAAAACTTTAACTGAAAACCGAATACTTGCCATGAGCAGCATCCTCCAGGAACTCGAACAACAGATCGCCGGCATTGCGTCATCCGTCGAAAAAACAAATATCGGCACGGTCCGCAACGTCGGTGACGGCGTGGCCAAGGTCGAAGGTCTCTCAGACGTCATGCTCAACGAGATGATCGAGTTCGGTGGCGGTGTCACCGGGATGGCTCTCAACCTTGAAGAAAGCGAAGTCGGCGTCGTGCTCCTCGGTGACTATGCCGCGGTTAAAGAAGGTGCCGAGTGCCGCACCACTGGCAAGCTGCTCTCCGTGCCTGTCGGTGAAGCCGTTCTCGGCCGTGTCGTCAACGCCCTCGGTGCTCCGATCGACGGCAAGGGCGACATCGTCGCCGCTGCTTACTATCCGATGGAAAAAATCGCACCGGGCATCATCAAGCGGAAATCCGTTTCCGTCCCCGTGCAGACCGGCATTATGTCGATCGACGCGATGATTCCCGTCGGCCGCGGCCAGCGCGAACTCATCATCGGTGACCGTGCCACCGGCAAGACCACCATCGCGGTGGACACCATCATTTCCCAGGCCCAACAGAACAAGGCTGCCGAGCAAGGCAAGCTGCAGAACCACAAGCCGCTCTATTGTATCTATGTCGCCATCGGCCAGAAGCTGTCGAATGTCGCCCGGATCAACAAGATCCTCGATGACGCCGGCGCGATGGAATACACCACCATCGTTTCCGCTTCCGCTTCGGACGCCGCTGCCATGCAGTATCTCGCTCCTTATGCCGGCTGCGCCATCGCTGAATATTTCATGGATCAAGGCAAGGATTGCTTGATCGTGTTCGACGACCTTTCCAAGCACGCCGTCGCCTATCGCCAGGTGTCGCTGATTCTCCGCCGTCCTTCCGGTCGTGAGGCTTATCCAGGTGACGTGTTCTACCTCCACAGCCGGTTGCTCGAGCGTTCCGCCCGTCTTTCCGAAGCCGCGGGCGGTGGTTCGCTCACCGCGCTGCCGATCATCGAAACACAGGCTGGTGACGTTTCCGCCTACATCCCGACCAACGTGATTTCCATCACCGACGGTCAGATCTATCTGGAAACCGACCTTTTCTATCAAGGTATCCGACCCGCGATTTCGGTCGGTCTTTCGGTGTCCCGCGTAGGCTCCGCCTGCCAGACCAAAACGATCAAATCCGTTGCCGGCACGACCAAGCTCGACCTCGCGCAGTATCGCGAGCTTCAGGCTTTCGCCCAGTTCGGTTCCGATCTCGATGCTTCCACCAAGAAGAAACTCGATCGCGGCGCCCGCATCGTCGAGCTCTTCAAGCAGAACCAATACAGCCCGCTCGCGATGGAGATGGAATCCATCTATCTGTTCGCGATGCAGAACGGTTACTTCGACGACGTTTCCGTCGCCGATGTGAAGCGCTTCCAAGCCGCTCTCGGTGATTTCTTCAACACCCGCAAGGGCGACTTGCTCGACAAGATCCGCAATGAAAAGCCGGATCTCAAGAAGGACGCCGCGATGGTCGATGCCGTGAAGCAAGGCATCGAGGACTTCAAGAAGTCCTGGAAATAATTTCCTCCTCTTCCTTGATTCCGGACTCTTGACTCTACCTATTTCCTAACATGGCAAACCTCCGCGACATCCGCCGACGCATCAAGTCGGTCAAAAACACCGCGCAGATCACCCGCGCGATGCAGCTTGTCGCTGCTGCCAAGATGAAGAAGGCGCAGGACCAGGCGCTGGCCGGCCGCGACTATTCGAAGCAGCTCAACGGCGTCCTTCAGGACATCAGCGAGAGCTTCAGCGACGCAACCCATGCTCTGCTTGAAAAGCGCTCGGGAAATCGCGAATTGGTTCTCATCATCTCGACCGACAAGGGACTTTGCGGCGCGATCAACACCAACCTTGCCAAAGTCATCCGTAAGGAAACGTCTGAGAACGCGGACTTCGTAACCGTCGGTCGCAAGCTGCGCGTTTTGATGGAGAAACTCGGTCGCACCGTGATCGCCGATTTCTCGGTGAAGGATCCGGTGCCGTTTTCGGATGCCCGGACCATCGCCAGTTTGCTTTCCAGACAGTTCATCGAAGGCAATTACGACAAGGTTTCCGTAGCTTACACCCGCTTTGTCAACACGATGAGCCAGCAGCCGGAAGTCGTCCAACTTCTGCCTGTCGAACCGCCGACCAACGCGGGCGAGCATACTGAGACTAACGATTTCCTGTTCGAACCGTCACCTGCGGACGTGTTGAGCGCGATCCTCCCGCTTTATGTCAATTTCCGGGTCTTCCAATCCCTCGTCGAAGCACGCGCTTCCGAGCACTCGGCACGGATGGTCGCCATGAAGTCCGCGACCGACAACGCGAAGAAATTCATCAAGGAGCTCACGCTCGAATACAACAAGCTCCGCCAAGGAGCGATCACCGCCGAGCTTCTCGAAATCACCACGGCCATGAAGGCCATGGAATGATCCGAGACCCGCAATTTCAATTCAAGAACCGAACCCTGAGCCCCAGCCACTTTTTCCCATGAGCAACACCGGAACCATCGTCCAGATCATCGGCGCCGTCATCGACGCCGACTTCTCCAAGGCAACCAAGCTGCCTGAAATTTTCAACGCGTTGGAGATTAACTACATCCTCAACGGCGTTGACACGAAACTCGTGCTCGAAGTCCAGCAACACCTTGGCGACGGCTGGGTGCGTGCGGTTGCGATGTCCACCACGGACGGTCTTAAGCGCGGCATGGCCCTGACCGACCTCGGCCAGCCGATCTCCGTTCCTGTTGGAAAGCAAGTTCTCGGCCGTATCTTCAACGTCACCGGTGACCTCGTGGACGAAAACGTCGCGCTCGCTGACATCAATTTCCGCTCACCGATCCATCGCCCCGCTCCCACGTTCACCGAGCAATCGGCGAACACCGAAGTTCTTCCAACCGGTATCAAGGTGATCGACCTCATCTGCCCGCTGCTCAAGGGTGGTAAAGGTGGCATGTTCGGTGGTGCCGGCGTCGGCAAGACCGTCGTCATCATGGAGCTCATCAACAACATCGCGAAAGCGCACGGTGGCTTCTCCGTCTTCGCCGGTGTCGGTGAGCGGACCCGTGAAGGAAACGACCTCTACTGGGAAATGATCGAGTCCGGCGTTATCGCCACCGAGCGCGATGAAAAAGGCCATCCGAAGCTCAACGAGCAGGGAAATCCTGTCCTCATCGAAGGTTCCAAGGTTGCTCTTTGCTACGGCCAGATGAACGAGCCTCCGGGTGCCCGGCTCCGCGTCGCCCTCTCCGCCCTCACGATGGCTGAGCACTTCCGCGATCAGGACAACCAGGACGTTCTCCTCTTCGTCGATAATATCTTCCGCTTCTCCCAAGCCGGTTCCGAAGTGTCCGCGCTGCTCGGTCGGACGCCGTCCGCCGTGGGTTACCAGCCGACCCTCTCCGAGGAAATGGCCGGTCTTCAGGAGCGGATCACTTCCACTAACAAAGGTTCCATCACCTCGATCCAAGCCGTTTACGTTCCTGCGGACGACTTGACCGACCCGGCTCCCGCCAACACCTTCGCCCACCTTGACGCCACCGTCGTTCTTGAGCGTTCGCTCGCCGAGCAAGCGCTCTTCCCCGCCGTTGACCCGCTCGCCTCGACTTCCAAAGCGCTTGCTCCGGAAATCATCGGGGAGGAACACTACCGCGTCGCCCGTGGCGTCCAGATGGTGCTTCAACGCTACAAGGACCTTCAGGACATCATCGCCATCCTTGGTATGGACGAGCTTTCCGATGAGGACAAAACCAGCGTTTTCCGCGCCCGGAAAATCCAACGTTTCCTCACCCAGCCGTTCCACGTTGCCGAAGTTTTCACCAACGTCCCCGGCGTCCTTGTTTCCATCGCCGACACCGTCAAAGGCTTCGCCGAAATTCTCGATGGAAAACTCGACGACGTGCCGGAAGGCAACTTCTACATGAAGGGTGGAATCGAGTCGGTCCCGCGTGACTAACATCTGGATTCTGGTCTCTGGACTCTGAAAAATCTCATGCCTCTCGAACTCCATATCGTCACCCCCGAGAAGAAAATCTTCTCGGACCTCGTGGACAACGTCTATCTCCCGGGAGCCGACGGTGAAATGGGTATTCTGCCGCAGCACGCCGGTCTGGTGACCGCGCTCAAGCCCGGCGAGCTCCGTTATGCCTATCATGGCACGACCCAGACGCTCGCCATCGGTTCCGGTTTCGCCGAAGTCACCCAGACCAAGGTGATCGTTCTGACCGACAGCGCGCTGGGCGAAGCGGAGATCGATGCGGAGCACGTGGAGGCCGCCATCAAGCGCGCCCACGACAAGCTCGCTACCATCGACCATAACGTGGACCATGAGGAGGTGGCCCATCTCCAGGGAATCATCGCCAAGGCCACATCGGACCTGCACTTCAAGCGGAAATACAGTCGTTAGGATTCGCGGAATCCGTTGATTTTGAAACCCACCCCGGTTTAACCGCGGTGGGTTTTTTGATGGGACGGAGTCCCGCTTGTCGCCTCATCGTTTCCGCGCTAGCTTGCGCGCCAACGCCATGAGCAACGAGATTCCCCATTCAGAGATCGTAATGTTTTCGCCGCAAAGAATCGCCCGGCTCGCCGAGACGATGGCCATCGAGGTGGACGAATTGGCCGCGATCATGGGGCGGGGCGCTTCGCATTCCTATCCGGCAGGGACCTGGCTTTTCCACGAATCCACACCGCGTTTGTGGATGGGCATTGTTGAGGAAGGGGAGCTTGAAATTGTCCGGGGAAATCATGGCAGCACGACCCGCCTCGCCACTCTCCGGCGCGGCAGTGCCTTCAGCGAGGGCGTCCTGTTGGACGATCTTCCGCATTCGGCCTCCGCGGTGGCCATGACGGACGTGCGTGTCTGGCTGATTCCCCGCGCGGTGTTCGAAGCGCTGCGTGTGGAAAAACCGGAGGTGTTCTATCGAATGGTCGGCCATATCGCCCGCCGTCTGAGCGGACGCCTCGCGGCGGCCAACGAGCATCTTGTTTCCGGCCGATCACCGGTCGTCGCCACCTGGCGGAAGGAGCACGATTCGTTAGGCGAGCGTGAGTTGCCGGACACCGCTTATTATGGAGTGCAAACGCTGCGCGGTATGGAGAATTTTCCCATTTCCGGCATCCCTTTGCATCACTTCGGCCATTTCGTCCGCAGCCTTGCTTATGTGAAGAAAGCCGCCGCGCTGGCTAACAAGCAGCTTGGTGTTCTCGATCCGGTCAAGGCCGGTGCGATCACGGCGGCGTGTGATGAAATCATCGCCGGGAAATGGCACGAGCATTTCACCATCGACATGATCCAGGGCGGTGCCGGCACTTCCACTAACATGAATGCCAACGAGGTGATCGCCAACCGCGCACTCGAAATCCTCGGCCATCAGAAAGGCCAATACGAGTTCCTCCATCCGAATGACGATGTCAATCGCTCGCAATCCACCAACGACGCCTATCCCACCGCCATCAAGCTCGGCGTCATTCTAACCATGCGCGACGCCACTTCGGCCCTGCGTGAATTGAAGGCCTCGCTCATCGCCAAGGCCACCGAGTTCGCCGACGTTCTGAAAATGGGCCGCACCGAGAATCAGGACGCGGTGCCGATGACGCTTGGCCAGGAGTTCAGCGCCTATGCCGCGACGATCAAGGACGGTATCCGCTACATCGAACGCGCCGCCGAGGAATTCCTCGACATCAACATGGGGGCGACTGCCGTCGGCACCGGCATCAACAGTCCTCCCGGGTATGCCGAGCTCTGCACCATGCACCTCAGCGACGTCAGCGGATTGCCTGTTAGGATTGCGGAAAATCTCGTCCAGTCCACCCAGGACAGCGGTCCTTTCTCCCTGATGAGCGGCGCGATGAAAACCGCCGCCGTCCAGCTTTCCAAAATCTGCAACGACCTCCGCTGGCTCTCCTCCGGCCCGCGTTGCGGCCTCTATGAAATCCGCCTGCCCGCCATGCAACCCGGATCTTCCATCATGCCCGGCAAGGTCAATCCGGTGATTCCCGAAATGGTCAGCCAAGTTTGCTTCCAGATCATCGGTGCCGACGTCACCATTTCCATGGCCTGCGAGGCGAGCGAACTGGAGCTCAACATGGCCGAGCCCATCATCGCCTTCAATCTGTTCTTCGGGCTAACACTGCTGAGAAACGCCGCCATCGCCCTGCACACCCGGTGCATCTCCGGCATCGAGCCGAACCGGGAGCGCTGCCTCGAATATGTGAGAAATTCCATCGGCCTCGTCACCGCCCTCAACCCCGTCCTCGGCTACGAGCGCAGCGCCGCCATCGCCAAGGAAGCCCTCGCCACCGGAGCCAGCGTTTACAGCCTGGTGCTGGAAAAAGGCTGGCTCAGCAAGGAGCAGCTCGACGACCTGCTCACACCCGAAAAGATGACCAGCCCTCGTTAGGAAAGGGTCCCTGCGGAACGATGCTCGCAATCGATTCGGAATGAATTCAATTGGAGGCGGAGGAGGAAATCGAACTGGCGAAAGAATGGATCCCGCTTGTTTGGGTGCTGCTTGAAGCATAAATCGCCACCATCACACAGCCCCGCTGGTTTCGACTGGCGGGGCTATCTTGTTTCTGCTATCCGCATCGCATCCATGTATTTCGAAAACAACCGCTCCCTTGACGTGGCGCCCGGCTGGACCGCGGAAATCATCTTCCGCTATCAAGTGTCCATGAGCGGCAATGGCTGGGGACTTGTGCTTCACGGGCCGAATGCCCTCACGGTCGACAAGTTCAAGGAATTCATTTGGCTCTGCGAAAAGGAACCCGAGGAGTGGACAAATGAAGAATTCGGAAAACTGTTAAAATCATCCCTTTTCGGGCGCTTCCTTCATATCACCACCCATTTTGATGGTAGGTGGAGAGTGGAATTGGCGACAGGAATGTTGTCCAAGCGATGGTAGCCGTCTGTCCGAGTGGATAGGTGGGGCTTTGTCGCGCCTGATCACGTATGGAGTGTTTCCCTACTTTCATCTAAACTCCTTGCATCGCTCAAGGCTCCCAACAGAGTTTAGGGCATGACACGATTAACTCTCGAAGATGTTTCTGTCAGCAGCTCGGTAGCGACTTTTGCAGTTCGGCTTAGGTCCATTTTCGATCAGGAAGAAGTGTTTTTCCTCATCCCGAAATCGGGCATGCCCTACCGCGTTGAATCCTTGGATCCGATAGGGCGCGGACTCTCAATGCAGCTTCGCGGTTACGGTCCGTTTTCTATCGACTTCGAATCGATTGAAGCGGAGTCGTTTTCCTGTGGGGATAGTCAGGTGCAGAGCATCATTCCGTGCTGGATGATCGCTTGAACTCGCCCTACTAGGAGGCGTGCGGTTGACGCGGTCCAGAATTGGCCTAGATTGCAGCCACCCTTTCAGGTGGCGCGGAGGCGGCGTCTCCGGATCAAAGAACGAATGCCTGCGCTTCTGTGCTTCAAAATCGGACGGCCGCTGAGAGGGGGACTTGTTCCGGCGTTTGCCGGAAGCTCCCTGCTGGTTTGATCTATTTTTTCGGAACAAGGGAATAGACCACTTGACCTGGAGAGGGGACGTCTGGGGAAACTCTCACAGGGCGGAGGAAGGTGAGGTCAACTCCAATGGGTTTCTTGGTGGTGGTGTTCTTGTGCACGGTGGCCTCGCTGTAGCTCCGCCCACGGGTTCCCTTGTGATAGACGTCCGAGGAGGCCGACTTGGAGACAATCGGCAGAGCGATTTTCTGAGGACCGGTTAGGATTTTCCGCGATATATTGAGGGTGACGGTGTCCTTCGGGTGAAACACGGGGACGCCAGGGGGAATCTTGCCGCTTCTCGAGCTGATGACCACGGACTTCACGATGAATGCCTGGGATTTTATCTTTGCCGCGTGAAGCGGGGCAATGGTGACGGCGGCGGCGAAGGCGGCGAACAGGATGGTTTTCATGTAGGTTGCTGGTGAAAAATAATCGTCTGACGATGTAGGGGATCCGGGCGGGCTGCAAGCACGAAGCGGGTAACGGGGACACGCGGAAACCGAAGGCAATTCCATCGGCTGGCGATGCACCGCGGGCGAGGTTCCGTCCTACAAGATTTGATTCATCCGGGGTAGGAAGTTTGACGGAAGGGGACACCTGTAACAGGACTTTTTAGTTTCGAAGCCCCCAACTGGATATTTTTTCTTGTCCCGACGGTATGCATTGGACCGAATGTCTTTATGAATAAAGTTGAAATCGAGCTGTTGGCCGTGCTTGCGCGAGAAGAGGCCGAAGAAGCCAAGAAGCCTCCGGTTCAGAGCTTTTCAGAATTCCTCGAAACGACTCCTCCGAACACCTTGGGACGGGTTTCAGATTCTATCAAAATGTTGCCTGTGCCAAAGGAAGGCGGCCTTAGCCCCTTTCTCGCAACGCCTGAAATTTGGCTTCACTGTAATAATGAAAAATGCGGGGGGCTGCGTAGCTTTCGCTCTTTGAAGCCTACTTTGCCTTTAACTCTCGAAATTGAAAATCAGGTTAACACAGTTTATCTTTGCTCAAATTGTAAAACGGAGAAGAAGCTGTTTTCACTGGCTCTCTCACTGGGCAAAGACAAAAATGAGGTTTCATACGTGATAAAAGTAGGCGAGTTTCCGGCCTTCGGGCCTCCGACACCGCGAAAATTCTTGGATCTCATCGATGCGGACAAGGAGGCGTTCTTGAAAGGTAGGCGCTGCGAGACTCAAGGACTAGGCATCGGGGCGTTCAGTTATTACAGGAGGGTGGTGGAAAACCAAAAAAGTCGAATCTTGGCCAAAATTCTTCAGGTGGCAGAATTGGTGAATTCTGAAGGAACCCATATCGCCGCATTGAAAAATGCGATTGCCGAAACGCAATTTGAGAAATCGATTCGTGGTGTCAAAGACGCAATTCCCCAATCGCTTTTGATCAAGGGTCACAATCCATTGACTGTCCTTCACGATAAGTTGAGCGACGGCCTGCACGGGAGGACGGACGAAGAATGTTTGGAAATCGCCCAAAGCGTGAGAATCATTCTCATTGAACTTTGCGACAGGATTAATAATGCGCTGAAAGATGACAAAGAGATCACGCATGCTCTTTCGACATTATTTCGCAAGAAGCAGCCATCTGCGGGAGAATCTTCGACCTGAATATCACAATTCGTAGTAAGCAAGTATCGGCTCATACTCGCTGTCAGCGGGAATAATGGTCCAGCCTTGTCGGAGATAGAAATCTCGGTTTTTCTCCAAGTCTTCATCCATTTCTCGACCGATCCACACGAACGCGATCCTAGCCCCTTTGGCTCGCGATGCGTTCCAAAATTCTCTCATTCCACGGGCCCCATGACCCTTGTTCCGACTGCGGCGGTTCACAATGAATCGGCGGAGGTAAGCAATGGGCCAAATCTCAGGTAGAGGGATGTCTTTCTCCGTCCGTCCATCGCCGAAGCTTAGATCGATGTATCGATAAAGTTCGTCGACCGAAGTGCAGAGTGCAGCTCTCCACTCGCCATGTTTGGCTCCTCGCAGACCTACAATGTCGGCATTGAATTCGTTCGGTGGTGGCAGCGCGGCCATGAATTCACAAAACTTAACATAGGCCAATGCGGCAGGCATGATCGGGTTGCTCATGGTTCAATAGCTCTCGTCATCATTCCTTTTTTCTAACATGGACCGGGAACCACAGGCGGCTCGTTGATCTCAACTGTAGGAAACGATTTTGCCAGTTGAGCGCCAAGCCGGGTCAGCGAAAAAATGGGGGATCCGCTAGGCGTGTAGTCGGATTGGGAAATTAGATCCGCCCTTTCCAGTGAATCAATATCGTCGGGAACGAATCGTGGCTCGTCCATTGTGAACGACACATTTTCCGGTATGAAAATGAGCGGATGTTCAGTGTATGTCGGACCGACAATCATGTGAGGGCAGCCCGGTTGATCGGCGAACAGCTTCAGGATTTCGCGGGCTTGGGTCGAGAGGGTATCGGTGTCATGAGAGATAGCCCGATCAAGGGTGTTGAGTCCGTCAATTTTCACCGCAAGACCAGCGACAGCGAACGCCAGTTCATCCAGCTTTCCGCTCACCTGATCCAGCGACAACGCAAGGAGGGCGTGCAGCTCGCGGTTCAGCTCATCCGATTCGGCGATCTTGCGGCTCACCTCTTGGAAATTATGATCTTCGAGCCACAGGATAAATTCTTGAAACTGGTTGTCGGACGTGGCCGATCGATCCTGCTTCCATGCGCTCAGGAGTCCAATGAGCTGAACCGACCAGTTCACGCCGCCCATGATCATTTCAGGGTCTATATTCATTGCGTGTTCCTAACACCATCGGCGGCGAGGTGAAACAATAAAAGCTTGTTGAGACATCAGGAGAACCGTTCCCATTTTCGTTCCCATTGTGGCAAATAGGGACCTTTTGATTTCTTAACTCGCTGGAAATCAAAGATGGAGGCGGAGGAGGGAATCGAACCCTCGAATGACGGTTTTGCAAACCATTGCCTTACCACTTGGCTACTCCGCCATTCGCATGGCGCGGGGGCGAGTGATTACGGCGAATGGCGGGGGGTGTCAATACTTGGATTTGGATTCCCGCAATTCGCCGTGCCCTTTTCTGGATCACCGCGAGAAGGTGCCTTGGAACGCGAAGTTCACTCCGTAGCGCGGGACCTCGCACCGGCGGGGAGCCACATAGCGGGGCGGGCAGGGGGCGACGCAAACGGGACGGACCACCGGACGATAGGCCGGGCGAAGGACCCGCTTGCCCCAGATCGGAGTTCCGCAGCGGTCATAGCCGATGAAATAGCGCTCGGTGTAAACGGGGGTTCCGCACGGCAGGTAGCTGCTGATGTAAACCCGGCTTTCGTAGCCGCGTGCCTCGGCCTTTTGTCCGGAACCGAGCCAGGTGAGCGAGATGACGGCGATGGTGGTGAGGATGGTTTTCATGGGATGATGTTGATTGGATAACGGCAGCTTCGACGAGGCGGTTCGCCGTTTATTCAAGAGGGAATTCATCGATTTTCCGCCGGTGGACGGGTGTTAGGCGGCTTCAGGCGATGCTGCCAATTTTTTCTGAAGTCGTTCATGGTGAATGAATGCATGATCCGGGGTTTGACCTTTGCCGTTTGGTCGGCTAGGGATTCGGGCACCTGCCCATGATTCGCGAAATTGTCCAATACGGTCACCCGGTTCTCCGCCAACGCTGCCGGACCATCACGGAAGTCGATGCAACGATCATCGAACTTGTCGCCGATATGTTAGACACGATGGTCGATGCGAACGGCGTCGGTCTTGCCGCACCGCAGGTGGGCGAGGATGTGCGTCTGGCGGTGATCGACGTTTCGCATGATCCGGAGTGTGTTTCCTTTCTCAAGGTGGATGGCGAGGACGCCGATCTGCTGTCGATCATGCCGCTTGTTTTCATCAATCCGGAGATCGCATTCGGGCAGGCCAAGGAGTTCGGAATGGAAGGCTGCCTCAGCATCCGCGGCATTCGAGCCGAGGTGCGTCGGCCGGAAACAGTGAAGGCCACATTGCCCCAACTCGACGGTTCGGTGATGGTTTTGGAAACCGACGGGTTGTTAGCCCGGGCGCTCCAACATGAGATCGACCACCTCAACGGCGTGCTGTTTGTGGACCGTTTGCCGGCGGTGGCGAAGGTCTCGATGAAGAACCGGCTGAAGCGGCTGTTGGAGGCGAACGGCGAATCTTGAAAGTTTTCACCGTGATGCTCGACTTTCCGCGATGATTAAGCTTTCTTCCCTAGCGGCAATGCAAGGCGCTCTTGCGTTGCGCCAAAACTCCACTCCGTATCCGAAATGAGCACGAACCGAGGTATTTTCGAAAGTTTCCCAAATCAACCGGCAGCCCCGCAGGATTCGCCGTTTGCGATTGTTAACGAGTCGGCGGAAGCTGCTCCCGCGACAAGCCCGTTCGCGGCAGTGTCCCGTCAGGAATCACCGTTCACGGTGGTTGATGAGGTGAATGAATCACGTAAGGTGGAGCCTGGTCGTCCGGCCCGTGTTCCCGAGCGCCGGACAGTCGAATCTCCGTTCCAAGTCGCGGAACCTACGGAAGGCTTCGGCTTTGAAGCACCGGCCAAGCCACAGGCAACCTCGCCTTTCGACGCGCCTCCGGTTTTGACTCCTGCGGCCGCATCGCCATTTTCCGCGCCGCCACAACAACAAGCGGCTGCCTCGCCATTTTCCGTGGAGCCGCAACAGGCGGTGTCTCAATCCACCCAGGCGGCCATCGCCGCTTTCGGAAATTGGCAGGAAACTCCCGCCTCGCCGGCACCTTCACCTTTTACCCCAGCGACTCCTTCAGCGTTTGCTGCTCCAGCTCCTGCTTTCCAAGCGCCGGCAGCCCAGTCCGCGCCCGCCGCGGCGGAGCCTTTCGGCGATTCCATGTCGGATTCGTTTTCGATCCGCCAGCTCGAATTACGCGCCATCTTCGGCGTGGACCGCGAGATGAACGTCGAGGAAATCCTCCAACGCACGCGTGCTCTTCCCGGCATGCGCAACGTCGCCCGCGTCAATCAACAGGACATGGGCACGATCGAAGGGCTCAAGAATTTGCTCCCGAATCTTGGGTTCGGAAGCGGTGCCTTGAAACTCTACGCCGGTTCGGTGCCGCTGGAGTTCGTGCGTGAAGGTCAGGTCCTTCTGGCCGTGCAAACCGACGGCGGATTCGCCCCCGGCGTGCGTGAGACCCTGATGCTGGTCGCCCGCGAGCTCGGCCGGCTTTCCTAACGGAATCTACTTTTCGTCATCCGCCTCGGCTTTGAGTGCCTCAAACCGGGCCCGGATGTCGGGCGTGGCGCGATTTAAAATCCCGACTTGCTCGGATTCTGGAAGTTCCAGGATGGATTCGGCCATCCCTGTGATCGCTTCACTTCGGATGACCGGGTCTTGGAGACCAGCAATCCAAGAATAGGCACCTTCCATATTCAGCCCGACCCAAGCGGCTAACACCGCTTTTATTCCCGCGCTGCGCGCCTCGCCGGCATCGAACTGGACGACCCACGCGGCGGCATCTGTTGGAGAGGTCGCAGCCCAACGTTGGATCACCTGCACCACCGCCACGTCGAAATCGCGGCTGGCGACACCGGAGTCCGAAAGCAGTTTTGCCG
The DNA here is from genome assembly GCF_039920825.1 of Luteolibacter sp. Lineage (GTDB taxonomy): Bacteria > Verrucomicrobiota > Verrucomicrobiia > Verrucomicrobiales > Akkermansiaceae > Luteolibacter. The sequence continues at coordinate 83,320 of NZ_JBDSCX010000070.1, forward strand.
CGGCTTCGGGATCGTTGGCGGATAAAACCAAGGCGATTTTTCCAAATGCCAGTGACCGTTCCTCATCGGTTTCCAGTGACTTGGCCCATTCCACCGCAGCTTCGGAGTTTTGCTCGGCGAGGCGCATCGCGAAATGTCCGATCATCGCGTTTTTCTCGTCGCTTCCGGCGGTCAATTTACCAATGGCCTCTTTGGCGAGATCCGGGTCGAGTTCCAGAGCGTCCCAAATGACGGCCGACAACGCACGGTCCCGTTCTTCGGGTGTTGCTAACAGATCCGCCTTTTCCAGGGATTCCCGCAAATGCGAACGCGTTTCCGGCGGCGCATCTTCCGGTGGGCGGCTCGATTGGGTCTCGCCTGGAGCGGATGTTTCCGGAGCCGGGGTTTTCGCGGATTCAACGGGCTTGTCGCAGGAAGCGAGAACCAGGCTGAGTCCGAGGAGTGCGTGAAAACGCTGGATCATGGTTTTCATCGCGAAATCACTCTAACCTTTCCGGCCGCGTCTGCCAAGTCGTTAGCTTGATCAGGATATCCCGTGGGACTTGAGGAACGGAATCAGTTCATCGACGCCGAAATCCGCGAGAACCTCGCCGTGCCAATCCATGGTCGGTGCCTTGGATTGGCCGGAAAGATTGACCATTTCCTCCATGGCCGCGCGGTTGCCGGAAACGGCGATGGTTTCCACTTCGATCTTTTTGCGATGCAGGTAATCGACGACTTCGTCGCACCAAGGGCAGCCGGGTTTGATATAGAGGATGGGTAAATCAGCCATGCGCGGAGTTTAGCTCATTTCCGTTCGTCGCCAAGCGCGATGCCATCGATCCTGCGTTTCGTCGGGACGGATCAGTGGAAAAACGGTGATAGTGCCTGGGCCACCGCCGCGTCGATGCGGGCGGCGCGGGTGCCTGCCGACGCGCCCTTGATCACGTCACCCTTGGCGAAATTCCGATAGATCTGCTTGTTGGTGTGGCTGTCGATCACATCGATGATCACGCCGGCTTGGCGGAAGTAATCCGGGCGTTTGTTTTCGAGGGCCCCGCGGGTATGGGCGAGGTCGGAGATTTCCCCCGCATCGCGGCCGTAGCCAAAGTAGTTCGGATAAGTGGCGGTCATGCCCGGCTCTTGATAGATGACGAGGTAGGCCACGACCAGATCCGCGTTGGCATTGCCATAGGACAGGCCCTTGGCGGTGAACTGTTTGGCAATGGATTTCTGGATTATGCCGTGGACCTGCTTTTCGGTGGCATTGGTGATGGCGGGGCTGTTGGGGTCGCTCTTGATCAGACGCGCAGAGTGATAGCCTTTGCTCGTGCCCTTGGGCATTTCGACCGATGGTGCGCACGAGGCGAACAGGCTGGCGGCGAGAATCAGGGCGGAGTGTTTCAGAATGGTGTGGGTCATAGTGGCGAGGGATCGGGTTGGATTGGGAAATATTTTTTCAACACGGTCTCCACCGTTTGGTCCGGCTCGATGGGGCCGTAGAATTTCTCGAAACCCGCGCGACGGAGAGTTTCCCGCACTCCGCTGTGAGCCTCGGCGAGACGGAAATCGATGCCGCGCTCGATCAGCGTTTCGCGGATTTCGGTGAGCAATTCGGCACCTGCCAGATCGAGTCCGGGGACGGTGCCGAGGTAAAACACGGCGATGCGCACGCCAGGTCCTCTGGCGTCCAACAGCTCGAAGAACCGGTCCCGGACATATTCGGCATTGAAATAGAGCACCGCGCCGTCGTTGCGGAAAATGAACGCGTCGGGCACCCGCTGGTTGTTCTGATGGCGGATCACGTCGGCGAAATAATCGGTCCCCGGCACCCGGCCGAGCTCGGTCGAATGCGGGTACATCGAACGATGCAGCAGCAGAAGCAGCGAGAGAATCGCCCCGATCAGCACGCCCATCAGCAGTCCCGAACCGAGCACTCCGAGAAGGGCCATCGCGGCGACGGAAAACTCCGCCCTGCTGAAACTCCAGATTTGTTTCAGCGCCGACAATTTGAAAAGCCCGGTGACCGCCACCAGCACGATCGCCGCCAGCACCGGTTGGGGCAGGAAACGCAGCATGCCCGATAGAAACAGCGTGACCAGCAGGATGAGCAGCGCCGCGATGAATCCCGAAAGCGGCGTGCGCGCTCCGCCGGATTCGTTGACCAGCGATTGCGACATGCCGCCGCTGGTCGGGAAACCCTGCCCGAGACCCGCCATGAGATTCGCTGCGGCGAGGGCGACGAATTCCTGATCCGAGTCCAGCCGGTAATTATGCTTCCGCGCGAACATCCGGCCGATCGCGGCGGTTTCCACCGCTCCTAGCAGAAAACAGGCCATCGCCAGCGGCAGCAGTTCGTTCACATCGCTGCGCTGCATGTGTTGGAACCCGAAGGCGGGCAAACCCTGCGGCACCTGGCCCAGCAATTTCACGCCATGGGCGGCGAGATCAAACTGCGCGCCCGCCCACAATCCGCCGATCACCACGAAAAGCGCGGTGGGTTTGTTAGGTAGGAATTTTTTCCCCAGCAACAGCAGCCCCAGCGCCCCACCGCCGACCGCGATGGAGGCAGGATTCGTGTCTCCGGCGTGGCGGATGAAATGGCCCATTCTCTCCCAGAAATCGCCGTGCGATCCGGAGAGCCCGCAGAGTTTCGGCAGTTGGGAGCTGGCCAGATAGAGTGCCACGCCGCATTTGAAGCCGATGAGCACGGACTCGGAAATGAAGTTGATGATCACGCCCGCGCGGAACAGCCGGGCGAGCAGCGCGAGCGCGGCGACCATCACCGCAGTGGTGGCTGCCAGGGCCGCGTGACGTGCTGGATCGCCCGCCGCCATCGGGCCGAGCGTCGAGCCGACGAGCAGCGAAATCGCCGAGGTGACCGTGACCGTCGTCTGCCGCGAGCTGGTGAACAACCAGAAAACGAGACCGGAAAACAAACACGCATAGAGTCCCGCCGCCGGGGGCAGTCCGGCGAGTGAGGCATCACCGATGCCGGCCGGCATGAGGTAGGCCGCCAGCGTGATGCCCGCGACGATGTCACCGCGGAGCCAGGCGGGCTGATAGGTGCGCAGCCAGCCGAGCGCCGGAACGAGGCTGCGGGTCTTGGTCTGCGGGCCACTCACGATTCCGTTTCAACATCCTTGTCCGAGCCTTCAAGCTTGGCCCTGGCTGCGGCGAGTTTGGCCAGTTGTGCTTCGCTGACCTTCGGGTATTCGAGTCCAAGCCCCTGGATGGAGGTGGTGATGATGTCCGCGACGAGCGCGCGGGCGACGTATTTCCGATCAGCCGGAATGATGTGCCATGGAGCGCGCTTGGTGCTGGTGGCGGAGATCGCGTCCTCGAAGGCTTTCCGATAGCTTTTCCAGTGCTCGCGTTCCGCCAGATCGGCTTCGGAGAATTTCCAGTGCTTGTCCGGATTGGTCAGGCGTTCGAGGAAACGGCGTTTCTGCTCGTCCTTGGAGAGGTGCAGGAAAAACTTGAGGACCAGCGTGCCGTTGCGGCTGAGGTGCTTTTCGAAGTTGTTGATGTCCTCGTAGCGTTTCTCCCAGAAGTGCTTGTCGGGCTTGGCCGGTGCGCCGGGTCCGAGCCACTCCGGGTGGACTTTTACGACCAACACGTCCTCGTAATACGAGCGGTTGAAAATCCCGATCCGTCCGCGCTCCGGCAGCGACTTCATGTAGCGCCAGAGGAAATTGTGATCCAACTCCTCTGCGGACGGCTTCTTGAAACTGAATACCTGGCAGCCCTGCGGATTCACCCCGGACATGACGTGGCGGATGGTTCCGTCCTTGCCGGCCGCGTCCATGGCCTGAAGGACGATCAGCACCGAGTGGGTGTCGCTGGCGTATAACAGCTCCTGAGCCTTGTTCATTTCCTCCCGGCTTTGTTCGAGGATTTCCTTAGCCCGTTCCTTGATCGCATCCTTGCCGAGTTCCTTCGCGTTGTCGGTCTCGGTCCAGTCCGTCACGTATTCCTTGAGATTCACTTCGGAGCCGGGCTCGACGAGGAATTGATTGAGTAATTTCGGATTGATCATGGCGGGTAGTGGGTTGTTGCCGCTTCACGGCGATGGATCAATCTGGCAGATATTCGTTCCGGATGGCAAGCCGTGCATGGGGTCGCTCCTGTCGGACCTTGGTCCCACCTGCCGCGTGGCGTGGAGGACCCGGATCGGAAGGTTGCAAGGATTCAGGGAATTCCAGAATCTCAGCGACCACGGCGAGCCTCACGAGATCAGCTACGGACACGACTCCGGTTTTGCGCATCATGCGTCCGCGATGGACCTTGATGGTTTTTTCGGCGCTGCCGAGTTCCGCGGCGATCTGTTTGTTGAGTAGGCCCGCGATCACCCTTTCCATCACCGCGAACTCGCGTGGAGTGAGTCGGGAGATTTTCATTCTCGCAGTAGCTCGGGCTTCACTGGCGGCAAGGATGGCGTATGAGCGGGCGAGGGCGCGGTCCACAGCTTCCAGCAGGATTTCGGGACTCGCCGGTTTGCTCAGGAAATCGACGGCGCCGGCCTTCATGGCGCGGGCGCACATCGGCACGTCGCCATGGTCGGTGAGAAAAACAAGCTGCTCGGACCGGTTTGCGAGTTCCTTCTGAATCTCGAAGCCGTCCACTTCCGGCGTGCTCACATCAAGCACCAGGCAGCAGGAGCCCGAGTGGTGGTGGTTTTTTAGGAAATCCGCGCCTGAAGCGAAGGTGCGCACTGGCAGCCCTGCGGAGTGGAAAATCTGGCTGATGAAATCCTCCTCGCCCAGTATGCAGACCAAGGGTTCGGCGGTCGTTTGCGGGCGGGCTTGTTCGAGAGATGCAATTTCCTGTACCATGGATTGCGTGGTGCGGTTGTTTTTTCCTGAGAACAGGAAGATTCCTAGCTCATTTATTGGCTTTTCATTCGCGTTCTTACAAGCCGGGAATTGTCGGAAATCAAGACGCACCGAGGAAAACGGAAAATTTGCGTTTCGATGGATGGGACTTTAGTCTGATGGACAATGAATGACATGTCTGATTGAATTCAGCAGATTCGGAATCACGCTAACAAATTTCAAATTCCATGAAAACCACCTTCGTTCTGATGTCGCTCGCCGCCGCAATGACCAGCGCCGGTTTTGGCGAGGAGCCCGCGAAAAAAACCGATGAAGTCTCGCCGGAAATGGCCGCCGTAATCGCCGCCGACCGAGCCTACGAGGAGGCCTACGCCAAGGCGGATGTGGCGGCGCTCGCCGCCTCTTTCACTGACGACGCTGAATACACTTCGGACGACGGCCGGAACTTCAGCGGGCGGCCCGCTATCGAGGAATCTCTGCGTGCCGCCTTCTCCTCCAACAAGGGCGCGAAAATCGCCATCAAGGCGGATTCCGTCAAAGTTCTGACCCCTGAAGTGGTCGCGGAAAAAGGCTCCACCATCGTGACCTCGAAAGCCGGTGACGAATCCGAGGCGCTCTACACCGCCATCTATCTGAAAAAGGACGGCAAATGGAAAATGAGCCAGCTCGTCGAAACCCCCGTGCCGGATGCCACTCCGAATGAGCAGCTTTCGCAACTTGCCTGGCTGATAGGCGATTGGAACGAAGCGGACAAGGATGCGGGCGTCACTGTCCACAGCCACTATCAATGGGCGCGCGGCGGCAATTTCATCACCCGCAACGTCACTGTGAAACGCGGCGATGACCCGGTCCTCGAAGGCTGGCAGATCATTGGTTGGGATCCGGTCGCGGAGGGCATCCACTCTTGGACCTTCGATGACGAGGGCGGCTTTGCCGAGGGAACTTGGACCAACGAAGGCCAGCGCTGGCTCTCGCGTGAGACCGGCTATTCCGCAGACGGCAGCCGCACCACAGCCGACAACACCTTTTCCAAATCCGGCGACGATACCTTCTTTTGGGAATCCGGAAACCGTACGCTCGACGGCGATCCGCAGCCGGGCATTGGACGCGTTGAAATCCATCGTTTGAAAGGAGAATAAAGCCATGCGCTCGAAATTCGCATCCGTTTCAATGTTCGTGGCGATCTTCGCCATGCTGTTCCAATCCATGCCAGTTGCCGAGGGCCGCGGCGGCGGAGGGGGTGGGCGAGGCGGTGGTGGCGGCAGTCGAGGAGGCGGTGGTGGAGCGCGTTCTTCCGGCGGCGGCAGTTTTTCCCGGCCTTCAGGTGGGGGCAGCTCACGCTCCAGTTCCTCACGACCTTCTTCCAGCTATTCTCGCCCATCATCGGGTGGAAGTTCTTCGTCCCGACCCTCTTCGGGAAGTTCGTCACGGCCATCGACAGGGAGTGCTTCAAGGCCATCGGCAGGAAGTGGTTCCCGTCCGTCAAGCGGAGCATCGCAGCGTCCCTCGGCCGGCACCAGTCGGCCCAGTGCCGGACGTGTTCCTGCCTCTCCATCCACCCGCCCCGCAACCGGTAGTCGGCCGTCGACAGGAAATCGGCCGTCGGCAGGGGCCGGAGCGTCGCAGCTTCCCTCAGGGGTAAGCCGTCCATCGACACGGCCCGGCGGCGCGGATCGTCCCGGTTCGGCTAACCGTCCAAGCACTGGCAACCGCCCGAGCGGTGGGGATGTTGGTAATTTCCTCGGCATCGGCGGTCCGGGTGGAGTTGGCGGCGTCGGTGGTGCAGGCCGTCCCGGTGGTCCGGGTGGGGCTGGCGGCATCGGAGGCACAGGCCGTCCCGGTGGTCCGGGTGGGGCTGGCGGCGTCGGTGGTGCAGGTCGCCCCGGTGGTCCGGGTGGAGTTGGCGGCATCGGTGGTGCAGGCCGTCCCGGTGGTCCGGGCGGAGCTGGTGGCATCGGTGGTGCGGGTCGTCCCGGTGGAATCGGCGGCGCTGGAGGACTTGGTGGCCTCGGCGGTGCTGGCGGACTTGGCGATCGCGGCGGCCTCGGTGACAACCGTCCGCAGGATCGGGCGGACTGGAGCGAGCGTTCGCAAAACCGGAACGAAAACTGGAACCAGCGCGTGGACAATCGCCACGAAAGCATGCAGCAGCGCAACGAGGGTCGCCAGGAGCGCCGGGACGACTTCTCGAAAAACCGCGAGGACCGCTGGGACAACATCAGCAACAACCGCGAGGATCGTCAGGACTGGCGAAACCAGAATCGCGAGGACTGGCAGAATCACCGCGAGGACATGTGGGATTACCGCTTCGACCGCGCGGATGAAATCTGGGATAACTGCGGGGATCGCTACGACAACTGCTTTGACGATCGCTGGTGGGGCCACAGCGGCTGGGGCTATGGCGGCTACTATCCCGCCAATCCCTGGTGGTGGTGGAGACCCGTCACTTGGGCGGCCGCAACTTCATTCGTCTATGCCACCGCGCCGCCACAACCGGTCTATATCGACTACGGCACCACCGTCGTTCAGGAAGGTGAAACCGTCTATGTGGACAACAAGCCCGTGCCAGCGGAGAAATACAACGAGCCGGTGGTAAATCTGGCCATCAACGTCGAGCAACCTCCGCCGCCGGCTCCGCCCGCCGCCGAAGGCAAGCCCGCCGAGTGGATGCCGCTGGGAGTCTTCGCGTTGGCTCAGGAGGAAAAGGGAGATCCCGTCATGTTCTTCCAGATTTCCATCAGCAAGGATGGCAAGGTCAGCGGCGGATACGAAAGCGTCCTTACGGGCGACCAGAAGCCAATCGCCGGCCAGATTGACAAAGAGACTCAGAACCTTGCCTGGCGCATCGGGGATAATATCGAAACCGTCTATGCCACCACGCTGGCGAACCTCACCCAAGACGTGAGCACCGTTGCCATCCACTTCGACAAAGACCGAGTGCAGAACTGGCTCCTCGTGCGCATGCCCGAGCCTCCTCCTGCGGACCAGCCGCCAAAAGCCCCCGAGCTCGACCGGAAAATTCCACCCGCCAACCCCATCCCGGTGAAGGCCCAGTGAAATCCTCCGGCATCGCGCTGGCTGTCTGTATGGGTGCCCAGCGCGCTATTACGAACTCAACCAACAAACTAACGAAACTACAATGAGCTACGATGATGACTGGCCGGACATGACCTGGGAAAACCGGAAGGTGATGGTTCAAAAAACCATCCGCACCGTGACCTTGGACGAGTTGAAAAAACTGGGAGAAGTGCGTTTCCCCATCGTCACCGACCCCTGGTGCGTGCGCTACAACGACTTCCTGGCAGCTCACCCGGACGCGGACTACTTCATCGCCCAGTCCCCGGAACACGCGGAAGTCATCTACTGCCGGGACAGCGGCAAAGGCGTGTGGTTCCTACCGGACAAGGGCATGGGGGTCATCCAGCCCAACGGCCTGAGACTCCTCGCGGAAATCACCGCCAAGCTCTGACTCGGCAATCATCGGGAATCGGGCGAAACGTCGGGAAGGTGAATCCTTTCATTACAAACGGGCATCACTTCCCAACCCTGATCGCTAACAGATGAGCTGGCTGTTCGAACTCCATAAAACGCAGCCCATCGCGCACGCCATCGGGGTTCTCTCATTCGTCTGTGTGCTGGGCATGGCGCTTGGCAGTTTGAAATTCCGCGGCATCGGGCTTGGTACCTCGGGGGTGTTGTTCGCGGGGATCATTGTCGGCCACTTCGGCGAAGCGGTGGATCACCAGACGCTCGATTTTGTGAAAGAGTTCGGACTGATCCTGTTCGTGTTCACCATTGGACTTCAGTTAGGCCCCGGGTTCTTCGCCGCGCTTAGGGAACAAGGGGTTAAAATGAACCTTCTCGCCGCTGTGATTGTTGTCTTGGGCGCGGTCAGCGCTCCGCTGGCGGGATGGATCGCGGGCTTCGATCCGGCGGCCGTGCTGGGGATTTTTTCGGGAGCATCCACCAACACCCCGTCGCTCGGCGCGGCGACGCAGACTCTCGGCACCATCCCGGGCATCGGCGCGGACCGCCTGGCGCTGCCGGCGCTCGCCTATGCCGTGACTTATCCGACGGCCATCATCGGCATCATCGGCACGCTGCTCCTGCTCAAACAAATTTTCCGGATCAATCCGGTCGCCGAGGCCGCAGAGTTCGCAGCGAAAAACCGTCGCCACGTGGAACCGCTTGAGCGCCGCACGCTAGTCGTGACCAACCCGAATCTCGACGGTGTCGAGCTCAGCCACATCCCCGGTCGCCTGGAGGCCGGAGTCACCATTTCCCGCATCCGTCATGACGGAGAGACCCACATCGCCGGCGAAACGTCGGTGCTCCATCTCGACGACCGGCTCGCCGTCGTTGGCACATCGGCGGCGCTGGACAATTTCGCGCGCGTCATCGGCCGCAGCAGCGATGAGGATCTTGTAATCAACGACGGCTCTATCAGCTATCGCCGTGTGGTCGTTACCGATCGGAATGTGCTCGGAAAAAACGTCGGCCAGCTTGAGCTTGGCGAACGATTCGGCGTGGCGGTCACCCGTGTCACCCGCGCCGATCTTGAAATGTCAGCCGTTCCCGGCCTGCGTTTGCAATTTGGCGATCAGCTCCAGATTGTCGGCCGTGACAAGGATCTCGATGCGGCGGCCAAGGCACTTGGAAATTCGCTCAAGGAAATCAATGAAACGCACTTCATCCCATTTTTCATCGGCCTTGCTCTGGGCGTCGCGCTCGGCACCATGCCAATCGCATTTCCCGGCATCCCGCAGCCGGTCAAGCTGGGCCTCGCCGGCGGGCCGCTGGTCGTCGCGCTGATTCTCGGCCGGGTCGGCCGCATCCGCCGTCAGGTCTGGCACATGCCGATCAACACGAACCTCGCCTTTCGCGAGTTCGGCATCGCGCTGTTTTTCGCGGCGGTGGGCCTCGGTGCCGGTTCGAAATTCTTCGCCACCGTCTTCAGCACCACCGGCCTGCAATGGCTTGCCGCCGGGATCGCCGTCACAATGCTGCCGCTGCTGATCGTCGGGATCTTCGCCCGTGTCGTTTTGAAAATGAATTTCATGGACCTCAGCGGTTTGCTGGCAGGCAGCATGACCGATCCACCCGCGCTCGCATTCGCTTCTAACATCGCTGGCTCCGACGCGCCCACCGTCGGCTACGCCACCGTCTATCCGCTCACCACCCTCATGCGCATCCTTGCCGCGCAGATTCTCACGATCATTCTCTTCCAGTGAAATTCATGCCCATCACCACGCTTGGCGAGGCCGGATTCGACTCGCCGCTGTCGGTTTGCGACTCCTCCTCGATTTTCGTCCCGTCGGAAATCCAGTGGCCTAACGGCAAGCCGGCGGACGACCTCATGCTGTTCGAAAAAGCCGGTCCGCGCTCGAAACTGCTTTTCGATCCCGCCCGGACCAGGGCCGCCATCGTCACTTGCGGCGGACTCTGCCCCGGCCTCAACAATGTCATCCGGTCCGTGACGCGCGAGCTGCGCCGCAGCTATGGCGTGACGTCCGTGCTAGGGATCCGGGGTGGCTACAAGGGCCTCGATCCCTCGCGGGGCAAGCCGCCGGTCGAACTAACGGATGATCTCGTCGAGGAGATTCACAAAAAGGGCGGTACGTTGTTAGGCACGTCGCGCGGACCGGTGGATATTTCCATCGCCGTGGATTTCCTGATCTCCCAAAAGGTGGACATACTCTTCACCGTCGGTGGCGATGGCACGCAGCGCGGCGGCCACGCGCTCTATCATGAGGCGCTGAAACGCGGCCACCCGCTCGCCGTTGTCGGCATTCCAAAAACCATCGACAACGACGTCCGCCACGTTTCGCGCACGTTCGGTTTCGGCACCGCGGTGGACGAGGCGGTGCGGGTGATCGACAGTGCGCACACCGAGGCGCGCAGTGTGGACAACGGCGTTTCTGTGGTGAAACTGATGGGCCGTCACGCCGGATTCATCGCCGCGGCCGCCACCGTCGCCAGCCAGGACGTGAACTTCTGCCTTGTCCCCGAGCAGCCATTCGCCCTTGAAGGATTTCTAACCGCGCTGGAGCGGCGGCTGGAAAAAAAGGAACACGCCGTCATCGTCGTCGCGGAAGGGGCCGGCCAGGACCTCCTCGGAAAAAGCGGCGAAACGGACGCGTCCGGTAATCCGAAGCTGCAGGACATCGGTCATTTCATGCGGGACGCGATCTGCGCCCACTTCAAGTCCCGCGGCATCGAGATGACCATGCGCTACTTCGATCCAAGCTATCAGATCCGCGGCTGCCCTGCCAATACCGAGGACGCCTTGCTCTGCGACCGCCTCGGCCGCCATGCCGTACACGCTGCGATGGCGGGCCGAACGGGCCTGGTCATCAGCTTTCTCAACGGCCAGTATGTGCAGGTGCCCATCGATGTCATCGCCGCCGGCGGCAAGCACCTCGATTTGGACGGTGAGCTCTGGCGCGCCGTGCTCTCGTCCACCGGACAGCAGCAAATGTTTTGTTAGGATCGTTCGCCGCCCGCCGCCTGGATGGCGGTGACGGCGATAGTGTAGATGATGTCGTCCACCAGCGCGCCGCGCGAGAGGTCGTTGACGGGTTTGCGGAGCCCTTGCAGCACGGGGCCGATGCTGATGAGATTGGCACTGCGCTGGACCGCCTTGTAGGTGGTGTTGCCGGTGTTGAGGTCGGGGAAAATGAAGATGGTTGCCTTGCCGGCGACGGGGCTGTCGGGAGCCTTGGTGGCGGCGACTTCGGCGATGGCGGCGGCGTCGTACTGGAGCGGACCGTCTAGCAGAAGATCCGGCCGCAGGGACTTGGCGATCGCGGTGGCTTTCCGCACTTTTTCCACATCCTCGCCGCTGCCGGACTCGCCGGTGCTGTAGCTGATGAGGGCGACGCGGGCAGGAATGCCGAATTGCTCGGCGGTTTCCGCGCTCTGGATGGCGATGTCGGCGAGGGCTTCGGCATCCGGGTTGGGATTCACGGCGCAGTCACCATAGACGAGCACCTGTTCGGGAAGACACATGAAGAAGACGGAGGAAACGACGCGGGCCTTCGCATGGGTCTTGATGAGCTGGAGCGCCGGGCGGATGGTGTTGGCGGAGGAATGGACGGCTCCGGAAACGAGGCCATCGACCTCGCCCATCGCCAGCATGATGGTTCCTAACATGACGTTGTCCTCCAGCGCTTCCATCGCGTCGTGTTCGCTGAGGTTCTTGCTTTTCCGCATTTCCACGAGGTGGGGGACGTAGCGCGGACGCAACGCGGCGGCGTCGAGAATTTCGATTTCATCCGGCAGCGTGACTCCGTTGGCGGCGGCCACCCGGCGGATTTCATCGGGATTTCCCAACAGCACGCAGCGGGCGATTCCACGCTGGCAGCAGGCGGCCGCGGCCTGGATGGTTCGCGGCTCGTCGCCTTCCGGAAGGACGATGCGCTTGTTCGCCTCGCGCGCCCGCGAGGCCAGCGTGTGGCGGAATGCCGCCGGCGACATGCGGATGGCCAGCTCGACCTTGCAACGGTCTTCCAGCTTCTGGCCGGAAATGGCACGGGCGATGAAATCCATGACGTGGTTCATGCGCTCGATGTCGTCGGGCGGAACCTCGGAGCTCATCTGTGAGAGATTGAGCACCGTCTGATAGCTGCCGGTGCGGACCTTGAGGACGGGCAGGCCGGTTTCGAACGAGCGGCGGCAGAGCTCGTGCAATTCGGGAGCCAGCGGCGCGTCTCCGGTGAGGATGATTCCGGAGAGGACGACTCCATTGAGGGCGGCCAGCGCGGCGGCGATGATGACGTCCTCGCGATCGGCCGGCGTGATGAGCAGCGCGCCAGGGGCGAAAACATGATAGATATGGGAAACCGCGCGTGCGCAAAGCGCTACCGAATGAACACGCCGATGGTGCATGTCGCCGGCGGAGATGCTCTCGGCTTCCAGATGACGCGCCACGTCGGAAGTGCGGAAACTTTGCAACCGGCTGTTCGCCGGAATGGCGCCCAGAAGCTCGAAGCTGCCGCTTTTGAAGATTTCGCAACCGTCTAGCAGAGTTTTCACCGCGGCCGCGGTTTTCTCCTCCGAGGTGATGTCCGAGCCGCTTTCGTCCGCGGACGAGTCCACGATCGGCACGACGCCACTCATGGATTCTCCGCGTGGTTTGCCGATTTTGTTGATGATGCAGCCGATGAGTTTCGGGTTGTCGATGCCACCGTAGAGGGCGGCGAGAGTTTCGACCTTGTGGGAAAACTGTTCCGGCGTTTCGTCGCCCAGCGTGGTGACGAGGATGACCTCGGCATCGAGGCTGCTTGCGATGAGGCGGTTCAGGCGGTTGTTGAAAGTGCGTCCGGCGGCGGGGAGCAGTCCTTCGACGATGACGACATCAGATCCTTCTCCGGCCGCGCTGACTTTCTCGACGATCCGCTCCATCAGATCGCCGGTCTGTTCCTCACGGACGTAATTGTCCGCCTCCTGGATCGGGATCGATTCCGGCGGAGTGTGGCCCATGGTGGACTGCATGAACCGCACGGACGGATCGTTATCTCCGATGCCCGTATGATTCTGCGAGATGGGTTTGCAAAAACCAACGCGGATCCCGCGGCGGTCGAGCGCACGGACGACACCGAGGCTGACCGAAGTCAGGCCCACTCCGTCGCCGGAAGCCGCAAGGAAAAATGTGTGTCTCATGGCGATGGTTTCAGGAAGTCAGGCGGAGGGTTTCGCGGGCGATCATCAGCTCCTCGTTGGTCGGGACGACAAGGCAGGGGATTCGGCTGTTAGTAGAACTTATGAGGTTCGCGTGCGCGGAGTTTTTTGCATCATCGAGATGGATGCCGAAAATCGCCAGGTGGGCGGCGGTCGCGGCGCGGATTTCAGCGGAATTCTCGCCAATGCCTCCGGTGAAAACCACGGCGTCGATGCGCTCCAGCGCGGCCATGAGTCCGGCCGTGGATTTCGCGAGGCGGTAGCAGAAGACCTCGATGGCCAGCGCGGCCCGCTGATGGCCGTTGCGCGCGGCATCGCTGAGGGTTCTCATGTCGTTGCTCAGGCCGGATAAACCTAACAATCCGCTGCGGGAGTTCAGCATGGCGGTGATTTCGCCCAGCCGCATGCCGGTCTGATCTTGAAGAAACTGATGGAGCGCGGGATCGACATCGCCACTGCGGGTTCCCATGACAAGTCCTTCGCTGGGAGTGAGGCCCATGGTAGTGTCCACGCTGCGGCCGTCGCGGATGGCGCAGCCGCTGCAGCCGTTGCCGATGTGCAGAGTGATGAGGCTGGTTTCCTCCGCACGTTTCCCTAACATACGAGCGGCTTCCAGAGAAACGTAGTGATGGCTGGTGCCGTGGAAACCATAGCGCCGCACCTTGAGATCCTCGTAATAGGAATGGGGAATCGCATAATGAAATGCCTTCGGCGGCAGCGTCTGATGGAAGGCGGTGTCGAAGACCGCGACCTGCGGCAACCCGGGAAACAAGCTGCGGGCGGTCCTGATGCCGGTGAGGTTGGCGGGGTTGTGAAGCGGGGCGAGGCTGGCGCAGCGCTCCACGGCTTCCATCACCCCGTCATCGATCAGCGCGGATGCGGTGAACTCTTCTCCACCATGCACCACGCGGTGTCCGATGCCGCGCGGGGTCAGTCCGTCCATTGATCTAACTGTGGCCTGCAGCGCCTCGTGATGGGACGCGGAGGGAATGGACGTGACGGTGGTTTCTCCGTCCTTTTCGACAGTGAGCGTGGCGTCGGGGCCCCCCAGCCGCTCGGCCAGACCTTTCAGCAAAACGGTTTCGCCCTCCGCGGGAAGCACCGCTAATTTCAACGACGAGCTCCCGCAGTTGATCACAATGACGCAGTCTGCGCCGGTGGACGAAGGAGTCTGCATGAGCTCAAGGTTTTTGTGGCTCCGCGTGCTTTCCCGCGGATTCGACGAACTCGCCGAGCCGTGCGATGACGGAGGCGTAGGAGGAAATCGCCTGGAACTGGGTGATCACCAGCGAGAATGCGCCTAACAAGGTGGCGAAGGCCATCGCCGATTGGCCGATCACTCCGAACTCGATCTCGCGCCGGATGAACAACGGGGCGACGATGAGCACCGGGATCAATTGGATCATGTAGTTGTATCCGGTGGTGAAGAAGCTGAGGTTGCGGTTGATGGAAATGATGCGGCGGAAATTTCCGACGAGATTGTCGATGCGCGTCATCAGCCGCTCGCGGATTTCTGGCTGCCTGCCGGTGCTGGCGATGTCCTTCGCGTTTTCCCGCGTGTAGATGAGTTCGGAGCGGAAATTCGCCTCGCAGTCGGCCTGACGGTAGTTCAGCCGGATCAGCGGACGGCCGAGCCAGATGGTGAGAGCGGAGCCGCCGAGCGCGTAGAGCACGGCGATCATGAAAAGTTTCGGGCTGATCGTCCAGAGCACGCCGGAGAACGAGAGCACGGTCATCGTGCCATTCACGATCATGAGCAAAAAGGAAAGCGTGGAGGTGGTGAGCTGTTTCACGTCCTCGCTCATGCGCTGGTCCGGATTGCTGATGCCTTCGTCGCCGGCCATGTGCAGATAGAGCTGGCGGTCTATGTAAGTGCCGGCGATGCGATGAGTTAGATTGTCCCGCCATAACAGGCCGAGGCGCTCTTCGGTGAAGCGGAACATCACGCCGACAAAAGTGGAGCCCGCGAAGACCGCCACGTAAAACCACGCGAAACGGACGAAGCCCTCCGAGTCGTGCTTTTCGATGGCGGACATGAAATAGCGCCCGACAAAACTGTTGGCGACGTTCATGCCGTTGATGCAGAGCATCAGAAGCATCAGCCCCGCCAGCAGCCAGCGGGCCTTGCCGCCGACAGGAGACTTCAGGAACATCGTGACCGCCCTCAGAAGATGGCGGACGGTTTGGCGGCTGATGGCGACGTTTTCCTCACTCACGGGGTTTTGGATTTTTCGGAGTACTTGCTCCTGAGGAAATGGGATAGAAGGTGGTGGACCACGGTGAAGATGATGCCGGTGCTCCAGCCGAACATGAGGACTCCGGTGACGGCTTCGACGGCTCCCAGGATGCGCCATTTTTCCGGCAGCACCACATCGCCGTATCCCACGGTGGAGTAGCTTGCTGCCGAGAAATAGAACGACGTGGAGAGATCCGGGAAACAACCGCGCAGTTGATAGACGGCCGCCCACACGAGGATCTGAAGGAGATGCAGAATCAGCAATCCATAGACCATGCGGACAATCAGCCAGTAAGTCCGAGCCGGAATGTAGTCGGCTTCACGATGCGGCCAGAGGCGTTTCAACCAGTGGATTCCCAAAAACATTCCCGCCGTCTGAATCCCGACGCAGGCGGAAACCAGAGCGAAGAGAATCAGCATCAGGGTGATCATCGGAGGAAGTGTGTTAGGTCACTTCCATCCGCCGCCGAGAGCGCGGTAAGCCTCGACGACCGAGAGCAGCCGGTCGCGGCGGTTGTCGGCCAATTGCAGTTCGGAATCGAACAGGCTGCGTTCGGCATCCAGCACTTCGAGGTAGCTTGAAGCTCCGCCTTGGAAACGATCCTTGGCGACGGAGGAAACCATGCGGTTGGAATTCACCAGCCGGGTTTGCTCCGCGATGATTTCGCCGGTCTTCACATAGGCGTTGATGGCGTCCGCAGCCTCGCGGAATGCCTGCTGGGCGGCCCTGTTGTAGACGGCAAGAGCCTCTCCCGCCAAGGCTCTGGCATTGTCGGCGCGGGCCTTGCCGCGCCCGGCATCGAAGATGGGGCCGGTGAGATCCGGGCCGATGGAATAAGCTCCGGATTTCCCTTCCAGCAGATTTCCGAGATCATTGCTGATCACCCCACCGCTGCCGGTTAGAGAAAGGCTGGGAAGGCGCAGCGCCTCGGCGACACCGATATCCGCCGTGGCGGCTTGGAAGGATTGGTTCGCTGCCGCGATATCGGGACGGCGTTCCATCAGCGTGGACGGGAGGCCGCCGGCAATGCGCAGCGAGGAATCGAGCTTGTCGAGGCTGCCGCCGCGGGCGACTCCGCCGGGGTATTCTCCGAGCAGGGACCGGATCTCGTTTTCCTTTGCGGAAATGGCCTTTTCGATGATCGGGATGGCTGTGAGCGCCTGACCTAACAGGGCTTCCGCCTGTCCGAATTCAAGGTCGGAGCTGACTCCGCCGTCTCTTCGGGCGGTGACGAGTTCGAGGGACGACCGCCGACTATCCGCGGTATTGCGGGAAATGTTGAGACGTTCGTCAAGATTCTGCAGTTCGATGTAGGCACTGGCGACAGAGGCGATGAGGCCGGTTTGGACGGCGTCGCGCTGGTATTCGGCTTGGAGCAGGCGCGAGCGCGCGGCTTCGTTGGAACGACGGATGCCGCCCCAGAGATCGACCTCCCAGCTCAGGAGGGCGGTGAGATTGTAGGAGTCCGAATAGCGGTCGGATCCGGGGGCTGTCTGTCCCGCGTTTGGCGAGGCGTAGTTTGCGGTGGCTCCGCCGCTGCCGTCGATGTGCGGGAACCAATCGGCGCGGGCGGCATTCGCCTGCGCGCGCGCCTGCTCGATGCGATAGGTGGCGGCGACAAGGTCGGGACTGTTGGCGAGCGCCCGGCCTATCAGGTTTTTCAACGTCGGATCAGTGAAGACCTTGTGCCAAGACTTGTCGCCGAACGACTTGCCGTGCGGAGCGGAGTCTCCGCGGATGGAGCCCGGCAGTTTCGTGTCAGGTGATCCAGGTTGCGGGCCGAGGACGCAGGAACCCAGAAAGATCGGAATGGAAACAAGGGCTAACGGACGGGCGGATGTTCGCATCTTGGTATGGATCTGGGAGAGATATTAGCAAATGAAGGGTCGCATCACTCCGCTGAGCCAGCTGCCGCCTACCTGGATAGGTGCGGAGTTGATGGCCGCATCACCGTTCAGCGGAATGGTGACGGCTGTTTTCCCGGCATCAAGTCGATTCTTCCCGGGATGCCGAGGGTGTCATGCGGCGGCTCTGGAATATCGGTAGGGGGCGATTTCCCGGCCTTGTACAACCAAGGTCTTGGTTGACAGGCCAAGCGCAGTTGGGTAGTCAGGTGAAAGTTTGATGTTCACCATGAAAAAGGCGATGGCGGACACTATTTTTTTCGCTGAACCGCGGGTGTGCTGATCCATTTCGAAACAAGAGATACCACAATTTGAAAACTCCTTTCCGAATCTCCATCAACCGTCACGAGCGTATTGTCAAAGCGGGATGTCTGACGATCTCGCTCGTGGCTGCCAGCCTGAGTTCCTGTAAAAAACCGGAGGTTGCCGCTCCGCCTCCGCCGGTGGTCGAAGTGATGGAAATCACGACCTCGGATGCTCCGCTCAGCACCACCCTCATCGGTCAGTTGGACTCGCCGCAGAATGTCGAGGTGCGCGCCCGCGTGGAAGCGTTTGTCGATGACATGACTTTCATCGAGGGAGCGGAAGTGAAGGCTGGCGATGTTTTGTTCAAACTCGATCGCAAGCCACTTCTCGAAAAACTCAGCGCGGCGACCGGAGCGCTGGGAGAGGCGAAGGCCGCCCTCAACAAATACAAAACCGACGTGGCCCGGCTTACTCCGCTGTATGAGAAGCGGGCAATTCCGAAGCAGGATCTGGACAACGCGCTCGCGTCCGTTGACGTCGGCGAGGCGGGAGTCATCACTGCGGAGGCCCGCGTCGAATCCGCACAGATCGACGTCGGGTATTGCGAGGTGAAAGCGCCGATCACCGGACTGATAGGAGCCAAGCAGGTTTCCATCGGCGAGCTGGTGGGCAAGGGGGAGCCAACCCTGTTAGCGACCATGTCCACGCTCGATCCGATCTGGTTTTACTGCAACGTGAGCGAGGTGGAATACATGCGTGCGCAGGTCAAGAGTCAGGAAATCGGCAGAGAGATTGCCAAACTACCGCTTTCCCTATCACTGGGAGACGGAAAAGTGCGTCCTGACCAGGGAAAGTTCGTGTTCATCGACCGCGCGGTGGATGCCAAAACAGGCACCTTGCGGATCAGGGCGGAGTTTCCTAACAAAGACAAGCTTCTCCGGCCTGGCATGTTCGCGCGGGTGAATGTGGATCTTGGTGTCCGCAAGGACAGCGTCCTGATTCCGGAGCGGGCGCTGGTCGAGCTTCAGGGAAAGACCTTCGTTTGGGTGGTCGGTAAGGATGGCAAGGCGAGCCAGCGGCCCGTCAAGGTGGGCGAGCAGGTGGAATCCAATTTCGTCATCCTCGAAGGGCTTCAATCCGGCGAACACATTATCGTTGAAGGACTCCAGAAGGCCCGCGAAGGCGCTACGGTGACCCCGATGACCGCTGCACAGATGGCTGAAATGACTGCAGCAGCAGCTCCTGCGGAAAAGGCCGCCAACAAATAAACCGTCATGGCCGAATTTTTCATCCGCCGCCCCATCGTGGCGATGGTCATCTCGATCGTCACCTGCATCGTTGGCCTGATTTCCCTGACACGACTGCCGATCGCGGAATACCCGATCGTCAGTCCCACGCTGATCCAGGTGACCTCCACCTATCGTGGAGCCGCCGCCGAGGCGGTCATGGAATCCGTGGCCACCCCCATCGAGTCCAAGGTCAACGGAGTGGACAAGCTGCTCTACATGCAGTCCTACAATGCCAACGACGGCAAGTTGACCCTCAACGTCACTTTCGATGTCGGCACGGACGTGGACATCATGCAGGTGAACACGCAGAACCGCGTGGGCCAGGCGGAAGCCCAGCTCCCGGATGCGGTGAAACGCGAGGGCGTCATCACCAACCGCTCAAGCCCCGATATTCTGTTAGCCATCGGCCTTTCCTCGCCGAAGGGCACCTACGACGGCGTGTTCCTCGGCAACTACGCGGACATCAATCTGGTCGACCAGATCAAACGCGTCCGTGGCGTGGGTGATGTGAAAAATTTCACCGCGCAGGACTACTCGATGCGCATCTGGCTGGATCCCCAGAAACTCGCGTCACTGGGCATCACCCCCACCGACATCGGCAATGCGATCAAGGAGCAAAACGCCCAATCACCCGCCGGTCGGATCGGTGCCGAACCCGCGCCGAAAGGGCAGGAAAGCCAGTTCAACGTCCGCGCGCAGGGACTTCTGAAGGATCCCAAGGAATTCGAGGAAATCATCATCCGCGCCAACAGCGACGGCTCGCAGGTGAAGATCAAGGACGTCGGCAGCGTGGAACTCGGTGCACAGACCTACGACCTCCGCGCCCGGATGAACAAGGCACCCGCCGGCGCGCTCGGCGTCTATCTGGCACCCGGTGCCAACGCCCTGGAAACCGCGGACAACGTGAAGAAGATTCTCGAAGAGGCGAAGCTGCGTTTCCCCCCGGACATGAGTTATGAAATCACTCTGGACTCCACCTTGCCGATCAAGGCGTCGATGGAGTCCATCGTCCACACCCTGTTCGAGGCGATCATCCTCGTGCTCATCGTGGTTTACATCTTCCTGCAGAGTTTCCGCGCCACGATCATCCCGATGCTGACCGTGCCGGTGTCGCTGCTCGGCGTATTCATAGCCTTCCCGATGTTAGGCTTCAGCGTGAACACGCTCACCATGTTCGGTCTCGTGCTCGCCATCGGCATCGTGGTTGATGACGCCATCGTCGTCGTCGAAGCTGTGCAGCACCATATCGAGCATGGGCTTTCACCCGTCGACGCCACGCGAAAAGCGATGGCGGAAGTGTCCGGTCCGGTGGTGGCCATCGCGCTCATCCTCTGCGCGGTGTTCGTCCCCGTCGCCTTCATGGGCGGCGTGACCGGTCGCCTCTATCAGCAGTTCGCCATCACCATCGCCGTTTCGGTTATTTTCTCCGCGATCAACGCGCTCACGCTCAGCCCGGCGCTTTCCGCGCTCCTGCTCCGCAAGCCGACACCCGGCCGCGGCCCGATCGCCTGGTTCTTCAAAAAGTTCAACGCGTTCTTCGACTGGATCATCGAGAAGTATGGCAAGATTGTCGGCGGCCTCACGCGCAAGGCGACGTTCTCCATGCTGCTGCTCGTCATCGTCTGCGGCGGCATCTACGCCCTCGGAAAAGTCGTCCCCGGCGGATTCATCCCGGACGAGGACAAGGGCTACATGTTTGTCGCCGTCGAGCTTCCGGAAGGCGCTTCGCTGCAGCGCTCCGATGAGGTTCTGAAACAGGTGGAAAATGTCGTCAATAGCACTCCGGGTGTGCGTTCCGCCCTCGCACTCAGCGGCATGAACATCCTCAACAACCTGAACGTGTCGAACGCCGCGCTCATGTTTATCGGTCTCGACGACTGGAAGGAACGCGAGGCTCCCGAGATGCACGCCAAAGCCCTGGCGGCGACTTGGAACAAGAAATTCGCAAGCATCCCCGGTGCGCGCATCTTCGCTTTCGGTCCACCGCCGCTGCCAGGCTACGGCAACGTGTCCGGCTTCACCATGCAGCTTCAGGAACGATCAGGCGGCAGCATCGACCAGCTTTCCGCGATCGTCAGCCAGGTGCAGGCCGCCGCGGCGAAACGCCCGGAAATCGGCCGCCTCACCACCACCTTCAATCCAGCCACGCCGCAGGTGAAAGTGGAAATGGATCGCGAAAAAGCCCGCACGTTAGGAGTTCCGGTGGACAGTGTTTTTCAAACGCTCCAGTCCTATCTGAGCGGTATGTATGTGAACGACTTCGTGAAATTCGGCCGCGTTTACAAGGTCTTCTTGCAGGCGGAACCCGAGTTCACCAGCAAACCGGACGACATTGGGAAATTCTACGTCCGCAACAACGACGGCGGCATGGTCCCGCTCAGCACGTTGGTGAAAGTGACGAAGATGTCCGGACCGAACTTCGCCACCCGTTTCAATCTCTATCTGTCCGCCGAGATGATGGGCGCGCCCGCACCTGGCTACAGCTCCGCCCAGGCGCTCAAGGCGATGGAGGAAGTCATGGCCACCATGCCGTCCAACGTCGGCTACGAATGGTCCGGCCTCACGCTCCAGGAAAAGAAATCCGAAGGCCAGGCGGGCGTCATCTTCGGCATGGCGATCATCTTCGTCTTCCTGTTGTTAGCCGCGCAGTATGAAAGTTGGTCGCTGCCATTCGCGGTGCTGCTTTCCGTGCCTACCGTCATTCTTGGCACCATGATTGGATTGCTTCTCAATCATTATGAAATGAACGTCTATGCGCAGGTCGGCCTCATCATGCTCATCGGTCTCGCGGCCAAGAACGCCATTCTCATCGTCGAGTTCGCCAAGATGAAACGTGACGAAGGAATTCCAACGCTCGAAGCCGCGCTCGAAGGCGCGAAACTCCGCCTGCGCCCGATTCTCATGACCTCCTTCGCCTTCATCCTCGGCTGTGTGCCGCTGATGTTAGCCAAAGGTTCCGGGGCCGCTTCGCGCGCCACCATGGGTACCGGCGTGGTTTACGGAATGACCATTTCCACCCTCATCGGACTGTTCCTGATTCCCGTCTGTTACGTCTTCGTGCAGAAGTTCTCGGACAAGAAGAAAAAGGATGAGCCGGAAGCAGCGGCGGTTGACGCCTGAGCAATGGAAGCGCACGTCGGCAACTTCCCATGCCAGGGAATCCGGAAATGTTAGTTCAACCCAGCTCTCATCCCGCTCATGACACCCCATCCTTTTTTTTCACTGTTTGACGATCCGGCCCAATGGCAGATATTCGCTTCCGGCCAATCGGAAGGAGTGTTGTCACGGATTGAAACAGCGGACGGCAGATCCGGCATGCGCATGGAGTACGATTTCCACGGTGGTGGAGGCTTCGTGGTCATGCGGCGGGTGATCGGATTCACCCTGCCGGGCACCTTTGAAATCGGCTTCGCGCTGCGTGGCGAAGGGCCGCCTAACAATTTCGAATTCAAGGTTGCCGATCCCTCCAACACGAACGTCTGGCGGCGGCTGCGCGAGAATGTCGAGCTGCCGGATGCGTGGACGGACATCCGCTTCCACGAACGCGATCTGCCCTTCGCCTGGGGACCTGCCGGCGGCGGAGCTCCGTCGGAAGTAGGTTCGGTGGAATTCGCCATCGTCGCGGGCACAGGTGGTAAGGGCGTGCTGGAGCTCGTTGCTCCGATGTTCGAAGACCAGACCCTGAAGTCGCCCCGCTCAATCAACGCGACCAGCCACCAGCAGGGCTTTCCCCCGGAAGCGGTGTTTGCCCCGGAGCGTCTAACCGGATGGCAGGCGGCGACCAATGATGCCCAACCCCGGTGGGAGGTCGATTTCGGGAAATCGCTGCGTTTCGGCGGCATGGTCATCACGTGGCCGGAGTCGCTGCCACGCCGGAAGTTTGAAGTGGAAATCTCCGCCGATGGGACATCGTGGACGTCGATTCATCATTCCACCTCGGCGCTCGGACTGAAGAGCCATATCCCGACACCCGGAGTGGAGGGACGGCTGCTGCGCATCACCTTTGCCAACAGCGAATGCGCCGCATTCTGTTCCCTGTCATTTCGGCCGGACTCGTTCTCCAGCACGCCTAACGAATTCATCCACTCCGTGGCTGCCGACTACCCGCGGGGGTGGTTTCCGCGCTACTGGCTTCGCGAGCAATCCTATTGGACGCCGGTTGGCAGCCCGGAAGGAAAACGCCGTGGGCTGATCAACGAGGAAGGCATGGTGGAAGTGGATGAGGCCGGATTTTCACTCGAACCGTTTGTTCTAACTGCCGAAAAGCGGATCACCTGGGCGGACGTGGAAACCCTCGGCTCGCTGCCAATCGGCGGAGCGCCGATGCCCGCGGTCACTTGGAAAAGCGATGACATCACGCTGGAAATCATGCCGTGGATCGACGGCGGGGATGACAAGCTGACGCTTCACGTCACTTATCGGCTGACCTGCGCCAAGCCGACCTCGAACACGCGGTTGATCGTCACTGTTAGGCCATTCCAGGTGAACCCTCCGTGGCAGGCCTTCCGTAACCTCGGTGGATGCAGCCCAATCCATCAGATCACTTGCGGAACCCGTGGCATGACCGTGGAGGGTCGGAAAATCTCCGTCACGCCCCACGCCGACGCCTGCGGGGCCGGGGCGTTCGAAGAGAGCGGCGTGCTCTGGACTCTCGCAAACGGCGCGATGCCTCCATCCAATGAGGTCAATGACTCCACCGGCATCGCCTCCGCGGCGATGGCTTGGAACCTTCCGCCCGGTGAATCGACGATGGAAGTCACCTTTTCAGTTCCTTATTTTGGCAAGGCCAAGGCCGCGACCAAAACCGGCAGAGCCAAGGCGCTCGCCCGCTGGAACAAGACGCTTGGCGCGGTGCAATGGCAGGTTCCGAAATCCGCCGCGCCCGCCTTCGATGTGTTCCGCACGGCGGCCGGACACATCCTCATCAATCGCGACGGCCCCGCGATCCAGCCCGGCCCGCGCCGATACACCCGTTCGTGGGTGCGGGATTGCGTGATCATGGGAGCCGCCCTCGCCAAGGCCGGTCTGCCGTTCGCACTGCGCGAGTTTCTAACATGGTATGCGCAGTTCCAGCGCGAGGACGGCTTCGTGCCGTGCGTGGTGGACCGCGACGGCGTCGATTGGCTCGTCGAGCACGACAGCCACGGCCAGTTCCTGTGGGGTATTCGCGAGGTCTATCGCGAGGGGTGTGATCGGAAATTTCTGACAGAAATGCTGCCGCACGTCCGCAAGGCCGCTAACTATCTGATTTCGCTGCGGGCGGAACGCGCGACCTGCGTTTACGAATCCGGCGAGCACGCCTCCTGCTTCGGCCTGCTGCCGGAATCCGCCAGCCACGAAGGCTACCTTGCCCACCACGTACATTCCTATTGGGATGATTTCTGGGGTGTGCGCGGTCTCGAAGCCGCCGCCGATCTCGCTGAAATCATGGGTTCCGGCGATGATGCCAAAAGATGGCAAGCCGAAGCTGAGCACTTCCAAGGCGACCTGCTGCGTTCGATCAACAAGGTCATCGCCGACAAAGGACTCGCTTATATTCCCGGCTCGGTCGAGTGGGCGGACTTCGATCCCACCGCCACTTCCAATGCCATCGCCATGCTCGACTTCGCCGGATCGCTTCCGCCCGGCCCGTTGAACGCGATGCTCGACACCTACCTCGACGGCCACCACCGCAAGCACCGTGGCGAAATGGTGTGGACCAACTACACCGCCTACGAAATCCGCATCATCGGTGCATTCGTCCGCCTCGGGAAGCGTGACACCGCCAACGAACTGCTGGATTTCTTTCTATCCGACCGCCGCCCCTGCGAGTGGAACCAATGGCCGGAAATTACCTGGCGCGACCCGCGCTCGCCCGGCCACCTCGGCGACGTGCCCCACACCTGGATCGCCGCCGAATACCTGCTCGCCCTGGCCTCGATGGTCGCCGCCGAACGCGAGGCGACCGACTCCATGGTGCTCGCCTCCGGCATGCCATGGGCATGGATCGCCGATGACAACGGGTTTGCAGTCGATAACCTGCCAACCCGCTACGGCCTGTTGGATTTCCGCATCCGCGCTGTCCGCAACGATTTGATCAGAGTCACCATCGGCGGAATCACCTTGCCGCCAGGCGGACTTACCATTGTCCCGCCGCTGCCTGGTGGAAAACGGATCGCTTCCGTGAAATGCCGTCGCGGGAGCCATTCGGGCATCCGTCCATCAGGAGAATCCGTCACGGTGACCAGCTTGCCATTTGTCGCTGAACTGTATCTGACCGGCAAAGGAGAGGGTGCCTGATAGAAATCGCGCCTTTGGAATTCGTTTCAATTCATGTGGCGGTCATACCACATGTCAGTCCTTTCCTGCCGCGCGTCGGTGCGAATTTCGCGGCGCTCGTTGTAGTTTGAATACGATTCGTTACGCTTATCCATCCGTTGTTGGAGTTGTTCGTTGCTTGCACAGGACGCACAAAATGTTGCGGTGATCAGCAAGATGGCGATGGTTCCGGAATTCATGGTTTGTTTCGGGTAGAATAGGTTTGTTTTGGAAAGGGGGGACTTACGCCAGGGAAATAGTGAGGATGTCGTCTTGGCCGTTGAGGCGCTCTTTCCATGATGTGACCGCAATACGGACACCTCCGGAGCGATAGGGATTTTCCTGACGCGAAAATTCCAGCGGTACGCCGTTCATCTCAACGGAAACAGGTCCGTGCCCTTTTGTTCCAATGCGGTAGATCACTTTGATCAAATGGCCAGTTAGGTTCAAACTCGCTGTCAATCCGTCGAGGTCGGTTGGAATGACCGGGTCGATGATGAGTGACTCGGTTTCCACACGGATGCCGAGGAAGCACTCGATGATGAGACGCACGCCGATGCCTGCGCCGCTGGAATAGACACGCCAGCCGCCTTCCAGATCAACCTTGCTGTTTTTCACGCGATCGTATTCGTCGAATGCTTGGTAGCGGTCTTTGAAGGCGGCGTCGGAGCTGGAATAGTAACAGTTTGCCTGACGCAGGGTGGCGGTCGGCACAAGCTCGCGGATGGCGATCGGATTGGCCTGGCAGAGTGCTTTGAAAAACGTATCCGCATCGCCGAAGCGGGCAAGGGCCTCGCAGTAGCGGAGATGCGCGTGGGTGTACATGATGCCGATTTCGCGGCCGAAGTAGCTCGCGCTTTCCGCCCGTTGGAAATACGTCTGCGGCCCGCCGTGATATGCGATCGGGCGGTCGAACAGGCGCGCACCGTCCGGACCTAGCAGGTGCTTCCTGATCAGGTCGAAATGTTTCCTGGCCTGCTCCGGTGTGAACATGCCGTTGATGATCGCGTGGATCATCGGCAGCACACTGTAGGAAAGTCCGGTCGTCCGGTCCTGCGGGTGGACGAGAAGATCGGTTTGGCCTCCCACGTGGAAATAGGCGAGGCCGGTCACGACATCGTCCACGATCAAGGTGTTTTGGAATTCGCTGAGGATGATCACGGCTTTGGCTTCGATTTCTATCGCCCGATCTTCTTTTCCCACGCTTCGGAAAGCTTCGGCCAGCGTGATGAACGTCTGATAGTTGAGTGTCACGGTCCACGAGCTGCAAAGCTGTTCCCGCATTTCCGCCTTCACCGGTTGGAGGGAATCGTTCCAATCCCCGTGGCCGTACGCCGCGAGGCTGGTTCCGGCGATGACCCGGTTTTCGATCAATTCCAGCGCGCGTTCGACGTGTTGTGAGACCGTCGCTTTTTCCGCCGCCGCATCTCCGTCGAAATGGAAGTAGGGCAGCGTTTCATCGAGAATTCCGGCATCGCCTGTCGCTGATAGATATTGGGCCAGCGCAAGCACCGGCCAATAGACGATGTCTCCGTGCGAGTCTCCCGGGCGGATGTTCCGCTCGCGGTCAAAGAACATGAACCACTGCGGCCAATCGCCATCCGTGTTCTGCTGGCGGAAAACACGCAGCAACAAATCGCGCACCGCGTCGAAGCGGCCGAGCGCCAACAAAAGCTCCAGCGGCCCCTGGCACACATCGCGCGTTCCCCAACCGCCACCGGAGTATTGTTCCAGCCCGCGGGGTGATAGATAGTGAACCAGCGCGTTGTGGATCAGCCACGGGAAAACCTCCACCATCCGCCCCGCGGCGGGAGCTAGGGCAGATGCTGCCGGTGCGGAAATCTCCAATCCCGAGTCGATGGTCTTCCAGAAATCAGCGAGATGGTGCGACTCCAACGGGACCAGACATCCCTCGATGACCAGCCCCGCCGCCAGACAAGGTGCGGTGACAAAGCAGACAAACGGCTGGCTGCGAGAGACTCCATCGGAAAACAGCAGCTCGTCGCCGCCGATCGTTTCGATCTCCACGCCGGCAGCCGGAGTGATGCGGAATCCTCCATCGGGGAAACGGCGGCCGACATCGCAATCCGGCACCGCCTTGATGAACACATCCTTGCCATCCACCTCGCGCCGGAGCGGAACGGACGTGCTGCCGTCGTCGCCATTGATGGCCACATGATGGGAAATCAAAAATCGGGCAACAGGTCCTTCCAAAACCGAAATTGATAGAGTGAGCTCGTGCCTGTCATCCGGAGCGGTGGCCACCACCTCGATCACTCCGCCCGCGTGTTTGTAAATCCAGCGGCAGGAATCCAACGCCATTCCGAATGCGGAGGGCTGTCCGAGCAATTGCCAGCTGCCGTCGATTTCCACAAACACCCGCTGCCCGTGGCTGCGGAAAAGCCCGAGGTAGGTGTGGCAGGTTGATAGAAATCGATTGATGCTCACATGCCCCTGCGTGATCATCGAGTGGAACACGCCCGCCATCCATGCGGTGGAGGTGAGCGAGGATTCGTCTGCTGTTAGCGATCCACCGGAACGCAGCAAATGGCCGTGAGGACGCAGGACTTGCAGTTCCTTTGCCTTGAGCACGACATGGCTGGACTCGTCCGTGAAAAACGAGAGCAATCGCCCGCCCTCACGCTCTTCATGACGCCGGGCTTCGCCGAAAAATGTGGGGATCTCGCTTTCGTCGAGTTCCTGTGTTTCCAAAAACGGAGCGTTCGAAAAGAGTCCTCCGGTTGGGTTTGTCTTGGTGACGATCGGAGTTCTTTCAGGAGCGTTGGCTTCCGGCTGTGCCAGAACCGCATCGATGGATGAAATGTCCGTGGTCGAGGTCGCCATGGGTTTATCCACTTCGAACATTCCGTAAAATCCGCGCTGGATTGTCGCTCCGGGGGCGAGTGTGAAAGCCTTGTCCTGTATGCACGCCATCGAGTGTTCATGCTGATGCCGATCGCCCTGCAATCCTTCGGTTAGGCCGATCGGTTGTCCGCCGGCACGAGTGGAAAGCCCGTGAAACTGCAGCGCATCCGTGGCATACGACACCCCGCGGCCCAGTGAACCGATCACCGTCCAGGGACAACGTCCGCCCATCGATTGGTTCTGTCGCGATGCGACGGCGAAGCCTTTCTCTGCATGCTCCAATGGCGTGTGATCGACATACTGGCTGACGTAATATTCGTTCAGCCGCACCGCTCCGTAATGGGCGAGTGCGAGGTCCTGCGTGTGAATCAGATCGCAGGAAACCGGAGTCGCACCGTTGTTTTCCAACTCCACGTGCCAGAACCACGCGGGCTTGCTTTCGGCCAACACCAGTGTCACCCGAAACGACAAATCGCCCCATTTCCCGGATGCGGAGAATGTCTTGCCGTCACTTTCATAACAGGCCGCGCTGCCCGGCCCGAGCAGCGGCGTCGAATCCGGCTTTTCCCCGAGCAGGCGGAGGAAAATATTCGCTGGCCCGCCTTCGGCCTCATTGCCAAGAAACAGATTCAGAATGATATCGCCATGATCCATCCGCCGGAGCGATCCATTGGCGTTCATCTCCACGCTCAGACCTGAAGAGCTGGCAAGGCGGACCGGTCCTATAACCGGAAACTGGGTTTGCTTTTCCATGGGAAGAGTCTGCCCACCCTCCCGGATTTTGCAACCAAGTCGTGTGGCTCAGTTCCTGATTTCGATGATTTTGAAGGCGAGGGGAGAATCCGGCAAACGTGGTGGCAGTTTGATGTGGAGGGATCCGTTATCCTGAGAGAATTCGATTTTTTCCTGCGACCCCAACAGTTCGATTCGGGTGATTTTCCCATTGCCGCCGAGAGCCTTGATTTCGAGATCCTTGCCGGGTTTGCCCAACAGGATTGCGTAAAAAGCGGCGCCCTTGGTGGTGAAACGCACGTCGCCCTCGCCGAATTGTTGCCAAGGGCGGGTTCCGTAGATTGCGTCGCCATTCACATCGAGCCATTTGCCGATTTCTAACAATGTGTCCTGCTGTTCTTTCGGAATCGTGCCGTCCGCCATGGGTGATAGATTGAGCAGGAAGTTTCCGCCCTTGCTCACGGTATCGACGAGCTTGGGAATGATGGAATCCGCTTTCGAAACCTTCATGCCCTCGGTGTAGCCCCAGGTGCTGCCGATCGGGTGATCGACCTGCCACGGTCCGGGACGGATGGCCGGAGGCGAGCGGCTCCCGATTTTTTCGAAATCGATGATCGAGCCGACCTGTTTGAAATTGTCTCCACCCGGCGCATAGGCGAGTCCCTTGGTGCTGATGGAAACTTCCTTTTTCCAGCCGAGCGCCCGATTGTAATAATGGGCGGCGACGCGGAGTTTCAAAGGATCGAGTTCGCGGCTCTTCGCGCCGTTCACTCCGTTGTCGAACCAGAGCATGTCTGGCTGGTATTTGTCGATGAGCTCGATGTTGCGCTCCACCCAGTCGGTGAGGAACTCCGTCAGAGCCGCCTCACTGCGGTCCGCGTAGTGATAGATGTCCTTCCACTCGGGATCGAATAGATCGACCTTTGCCGCCTTGAGTCGCGCCGCCACATCTTTGTTAGGATTGATGAAGGTGAAGTTTTCGATGCCGTGATTCGAGACCCCGAACTTGAGTCCCTGTTTGCGGGTGGCAATGCACAGTTCGCCGATGAGATCGCGGTGAGGCCCCATGTCCTTGGCATCGATTTTCGTCAGCTTGCTGTCCCACAAGGCGAAGTTGTCGTGATGCTGAGCGGTGGGCATGACGTATTTCGCACCGGCTTTGCGGAAGAGCGTGGCCCATTCGTCACCGTTGAATTTTGTGCAGGTGAACATCGGGATGAAGTCTTTATAACCGAATTTCTCGACGGGTCCGTATTTCTCCTCCTGCCACTTCAATTCGGCGGCATACAGGTGCTTTTCATACCATTCGTTATGCCTCGCGGGCACGGCGTAAACTCCCCAATGCAGGAAAATCCCGAACTTGCCATCCTCGAACCATGTGGGCGTCTTGTAGTTTTTTTCGATGGACTCCCAGGTGGCTGCGAACGGCCCGGGAGCGAGCGGGGATCTGACCTTCGCCACCGCCGCTTCGGAAATCGCGACTGTGGCGGGTGGCCCCATCACACCGGGGTCGAAATGTTTCGTGTAGTCGTCCTGCGCCCGTGCCGCGGACGAAAGTGCGGCGATCGCCACTGCGGTTTTAAAAATCATGGAACCATTTTGATCGCAGCTGCTCACCGTCGTCATCCCCGATTTGCAGACACGATCGGGTTATATCAAACTGCGGAAACGACGATTCCTAGCGGGTGGAAAATCGCCGTGTAAATATAGTAGCTTGATTGCGGCAGATTTCTTTTGATGCGACCCATCATGAAAACCCCCTATGCCATCGGACTGGTTGCCGCGTCGGTCCTGATCACCGTCGCCGTTGAAGAATCCCGCATCTCGTCGCTGCGCGGGAATATGGAAACCATGCAATCGGTCGCTCCCGCGAAAGCTCCCGCAACAGTCTCCGCCGCACCTGCTGAAGAGCCGGGCGCTCCGGTCAAAACGAAAAGCCGTTCCGAGTTGGCACCGGCAGCGCCTGTCAAGGAAGCCGATACCACCGAAGAATCCTTCGCCAAGACCGCCCGCAAGATGTGGGACAACCCCGCCGGGAAATCCATGATGAACCAAGGGGTGAAAATGGCGATCGGCATGATGTATCAGGACTTTGTCGATGGCTTGAACCTGTCGAAGGAAGAAGGCGACTACTTCAAGAATTTGTTAGGAAAGGAGATTGCCGATCAACAGGAGCTCGGCATGAAGATGATGGGGGCAACCCCGGAGGAACAGAAGACTCTGGCCGAAGAGCTGAAAAAACGCGGAGAGGATAACGAGGCCGAGATCAAGAAATTCCTCAACAGTGACGAGGACTTCAAATCGTTCACCGATTACAAGAACCACCTTCCGGAACGGCAGCAACTCGACGGGATTCGCGACGTAATGAGCACCAAGGGCGCGCCGCTCGATGCGGACACCGAAGCGAAACTGGTCGACGCCATGTATCGCGCGCGGACCGAATCCAAGGCACCGGATCTGTCAGGACCCAACGCGATGGATGAATTGGCCAAGGGCAATATCGTGGAAACCTACGAGAAAAGCTGGGAGGTCCAGCAGGAGGCCCTGCGTGCGGAAACCAGCAAGATTCTCAATCCTACCCAGATGGAAGCCTTCCAGGACTATCAGAAACAGGCGAAGGAGATGCAGTTGATGGGCCTCAAGATGGCGGAGCAGATGATGTCCGGGAAAAAGAAGGCGGCGAAGTGAGGCGCTGGAGACCTTGGACCCCTGGTGTTTGATTGTTTGTTAATTGGATGAGCTATGGGTGGCTCATATTTGAGACGCCGTTGATTGAGAAAGCTCATGCAGAGGATCTGAGGCCCGAAAAAGGGGGCAACACTGGCCGTGCAGCGTTCAATGCACTCGCAAATCGCCCCCGCTGGACGCCTAGGGACAGACGTTCCTGCCTGCTAAGGCACAACGTATCTCTTCAGGCTGGGATCTCAATATCGCCTCCACTTGCAGGCCTACCTCACGAACGGCGACGCTATTTTGATAGAGAATGGATTGACATTGCCGCATGCCTTAACCACATACCCACTTCGGTATCAAAATTTATCCATTTTACCATGAAATTGATTAGGCGTTCCTGGGAAAAATCCACCAGTCCAGAATACTCGCGGGTTTTCCTCGCTGCCATCGCAGCGTGTTGCGTGCTGTTGGTTCTTGCATCCAGACGTGAGATTCAGCGGGTGGATCACGCTGCCTCGGAACGAGATTCAGCCTCCAAGGTTGACGAATTTAAAACCTGTCCGAGGGCCGAGGCAGATCCCCTTATTGCGCTTCAGGCCCCATTGCAGAATGCCGAAGGCAATTCGCCATCCCGCACCGCTCCCCCAGCACCGGAAAAACGGCAGGGAGCACCATCTCAAGTGGAAATTTCCCAGCTCCTCCATCAGGCCAGGCACAAGGTCATGCCGGTCAATGGAGCTGCGACGGAACTTGAAATCAATCGTGGGGCCAGCCATTTCATGCAAAACAGCGAGCAGTCCCTTACCGCCAGATTTGGAGAAGGCGGTGTGCGGCTGGGCTCCTCGAGGGGGGAGTCCTGGCAGGTAGCGCTCCGCTATAGCGGTGCCAGCGCGTCCAGTACCATGCGCCCGGAAGCTTCCCGAATGAATATCCAGCACCCCGATGGAGTCGTGGAATGGTATGAAAACTCTGCAAAAGGCATCGAGCACGGCTTCATCCTCGGGACCCGCACCACGGACACGGGGACCCGCGATATCCGCGTCTTCATGGACGGCATGGTGCCGTCTCAATCTGGAAATGACCTGATCTGGAGTCTCCGCAATGGCGCGAATGCCCTCGCCTACAGCGGATTGCAGGTGAAGGACGCCACTGGCGCCAGGATTGAGGCGCAAATGCAGGCCGCAGGAGACAGCCTCGTCATTCAGCTTCAGGATTCCCACGCAGTCTATCCGGTGTATGTGGACCCACTCATCACGCGAGTCACGGCGAAACTCGTTCCTATCAATCTGGGCGATGGCAATGCGGGAGACTACTTCGGAAATGCCATCTCCACCGACGGCCAGACGCTTGTGGTGGGGGCAATGCAGGATAATGAAGCAAGAGGCAGCGTCTACATCTTCACCCGCAGCGCTGGCGAATGGATCTTCAAAAGCAAGCTGAACCCCTCCGACACTGCCTCGCGCTCGAAGTTCGGCACCTCTGTAGCCTTTCAGGGAAACATCCTCGTCGTGGGATCACCCGGAGATGGCTACTCCAGTGCAGGTTATATTTACGAAAAAGCAGCAGGGGAATGGACGCTCAGCGCAAAGGTTTCCCCGCCCCCGGGCCTTGAGGGCGTTTCTATCGGTTGCTCCGTGGCCGTGGATGATGGCGTCGTGATGGTGGGCGCGGATGGTTACACAGGCGGGTCGCCCGCCGTGATTGGAAAGGGTTACGTCTATGTCTTCGAGAAAGTAGCGGGCGTCTGGACCCTGCAGCTTCGCTTGGAAGATCCCGCCGGTACCACCAATGATGAATACGGTGCTGCTATCGCCATCAAAAGCGGTTACGCTTACATCGGGAAGCCTGGGAAAAAAGCCGGGGAAGTGATGATTTATAAAAAGGGCGGCTCGTCATGGACCTACGTCACCCGCGTCTACGGAGTCAGCAAAGGGGATCGCTTCGGGGAGTCTCTTGCCACGGATGGTAGCGCGCTCGCGGTGGGCGCTCCTTTTGATAACACCGCCGTGGGAGCTGACGCCGGCAGTGTGACGGTTTTCAGAAAGTCCGCGGAAGTATGGACTTCGGAAGCTACCCTTACCGCGACGGATGCCGTCTCGCACGACTATTTCGGCAGTTCCGTTGCCATTCAGGGCAACCGCCTCCTCATAGGTGCCCTTCTTGGCTACAACAGCTACGGATGTGCCTACATCTTTGAAAAAACCACCAAATGGAGTCAGAAGACGCGTCTCATCCCTTACAATACCTCGCCCGATGGCAGATCCGGCCACTGCGTCGCCCTGGTGGGAAATACCGTGTTGGTCGGCGCCTACCAATCAGACACCTACGCCCACTGGTATGCAGGCATCGTGAATGAGTACCGTCTGAAGTCCGGTGTCTGGAAAAATACGGACCTCATCACCGCTGGAGACAGTGGATTCTATATGAACTTCGGTTCCGCGCTGGATATGGATGGGCAGAGGATCGTGGTAGGGGTGCCACGAGATAGCAGTCCCTATGGAGAATCAACAGGCAGTGTCTACGTTTTCCTTAAAATCAATGGTGAGTGGCAGATCGAGACAGTCCTCATGGACGATTCCCCCACGACCGTTGAATACTTCGGCAGCGCAGTGGATATTGAGGGGGGCTGCCTGATGGTTGGCAATCCACAGGATGTGAAGATGTCCGCCACGCCGGGGGATGGCACACTTTACCGCTACGGCTCTGTTACCTGTTTCCGGAAGGGGGCCAAAGGCTGGGCTGCCGAGGCAAAAATGCGGCCCAAAATTTCTTCGGCATCTGATAATGATCGATTCGGCAGTTCCATCTCACTCAGAGGAAATACCATTTTAATTGGAGCGCCCGTGTATTCCACTACCCCCTTCAATAGTCCGGGAGCGGGTTTTCTGTTCAGCAAGGTCAACGGCACCTGGGTCCAGCAGGCCCGCCTGATCGTAGCGGGCTCCACCAGCTATTGGAAGGTCGGGGCCTCGGTCGCCCTCGGGGACGGGCAGCTGTTCCTGAGTGCGCCCGGGCACTCTGATGCCAGCTATCACTATGGCCGCGTCTTCGAATTCACGGGCAGTGGCACCAAGTGGAAGGCAGGAAGCGGCATCGGCCCCTCCGTCTGGGAAGGGTATGGAACCTTTGGCTCATCCATCGCTCTGGATGGAGACTCCCTGCTGGTGGGATCATGGGCCGATAACGCGGGTGCCGGCCAGAAAGCCCGCGTCTTCCGCCGATCCGGCAGCACTTGGCAAGAGGAAGCCGCCCTCGTATCCCCTGATGCAGGGGATACGAGGTCACACACATTTGGTGCCTACGTGGCTCTCAAGGGAGATCTCGCCCTCGTCTCGGATACCAGTGACTACATGCTCGGGCAGCCGTTGGCCGGCAGCGTCCATGTCTTCAGAAAGCAGGGCGGCACATGGTCGCGCACCCAGAAACTCATTGCTCCGGACGCCAGCTCATACGCCTATTTTGGCACCCCGATTGT
Source organism: Luteolibacter sp. (assembly GCF_039920825.1). Taxonomy (GTDB): domain Bacteria; phylum Verrucomicrobiota; class Verrucomicrobiia; order Verrucomicrobiales; family Akkermansiaceae; genus Luteolibacter. The sequence goes on from NZ_JBDSCX010000070.1 coordinate 118,531, forward strand.
TACCGATGGCATTTCCGTTCTTACCGCGGCAACCAATGAAACGATCGCCAATCCGCTCACCGGAGACATCACCGATTATCGTGGCAGCGTTTATCTCTTCGAGTTGGGAGAGGCCTACAGGACACTGGAAGTCATCGGGCAGGACAATTTCTCGGGTCAGTCCGCCCTCCTCCCACGCACCGGTCACTTGCTCAGTTTCCCATGGACTGTAGTGGGTGGGTCCAACCTTTCTGAACAACTCATCCTTAGAAACAATGGCGTCATTCCCATTTCCGGGATTTCCATCGCCATCGAGGGCAAGGATGCTAGCCAGTTCCGCCTTGCCCATCCTTATTCGGACAGTATACCGACCACCTTAGCGACCTCTCTGGCACCCGGTGCGGAAGTCAACGTCTACCTCTACTTCTCACCCATCGTCAGCGGGGTGAATAAATCCGCGAGCCTCCGCATCACCAGCGATGACGGGGCAGGGGATTATCAGATTGGCATTAGCGGCCTCGCCAATACCAAGCCTCAAAATACTGGCGGCACCTATATCTGTTTCGCTGGGCAACCCATCGTCATCTTCGCCAAGGATCTCGCCATGGACCCGGACGGACATTCCTTCGTCTTGAACTCTGGCAGCACCCCGTCGCCGGGAGGAACCATGACTGCCTCCGGAAATAAACTTACCTTTGTCCCGAATGCCGGCTTCACCGGAAATATCGTTTTCTGGTACTACATCACCGATGAATACGGAGCCTACAACCAAATCGTCAATACGATGACCGTAGTAGCGGCTCCCGCCGCGGGCGATGCGTTCGCCGCCGCCCAGCCCATCAAGCGCCTGGATGCAAATAGCCTCGAGGTTCTCCTAAAGGGCGAGAGCGGCGTCAGCTATCAGATCCAGCGTTCCTACGATCTCCAGGCTTGGGAAACCCTCGGCAGCGCAGCGCCCGTTTCGTCAGGAGATCTGAGGTTCATGGACTATCAGAACGCCAGTCCCAACGCCTACTATCGCCTCCTGAAATAATTCTGTAGCAGGGATCTCCGTTCAAGGGGCCGTTGGATGCGGCCCGTGATTCCACCCAATCCCGCCGACCCGTCTTTCTAGCATGTTCGGCGGTACCAGAAGGGTGCGACGTGCCTGCACTGTGTGGCGGTCGTTTTCAAACCAATCTCACCGCGTGCTTTTTCGAGAGCTTGAGGACATCGCCCGCTGCCGGTGAGATGGCGGAGTTGGGGTCAGTGAGCTTTTCGCCGTTGAGCTGGACGGAGCCGGTGGTGATGAATTGTTTTTTCAACTCGCCGTTGGATTTCTCCACACCGAAGGCGGTTTGAAATGCGAACGCGCTGAGGGAAAGCACGGTGAGCTCGGCGGGAAGATCCGCTAGGGAAATTTCCGGAAGCTCGGCGGCGGCGAGGTCTTTTTTCGAGAAACGCGTGTCCCAATCGGCGCGGGCGGCGGGGCCTGCCTCTTCGCCGTGGTAGCGGCTGGTGAGTTTCTCGGCGAGGGACTTCTTTGCATCCATCGGGTGGCCGGACGGATCGCGGGCTTCGCCTAGCAGGAGGAGGTAGTAGCGGTCCATCAGCTCGTCGGAGACGCTCATGAGCTTGCCGAACATTTCCTGAGGCGCGTCGGACACGCCGACGTAGTTGCCATAGGACTTGGACATTTTTCTAACGCCATCGAGGCCTTCGAGCAGCGGCATGACCATGACAACCTGCTGCGGCTGGCCTTCTTCCTTCTGGAGATCGCGGCCGACGAGGATATTGAAGAGCTGGTCGGTGCCGCCGATCTCGACATCGGCGCGGATTTCCACGGAGTCCCAGCCCTGCATGATCGGGTATTGGAGTTCGTGGAGGCGGATTTCCTGCCCGGCATCGAGACGGGTGCGGAAGTCCTCGCGCTGGAGCATCTGTTGGAGGGTGACGCGGGAGTTGAGCTTGAGGATTTCCTCGTAAGTCATTTTACGGAACCAGTCACCATTGTACACGATCTCGGTTTTCGACTTGTCGAGGATCTTAAACGCCTGGTCCGTGTAGGTCGCGGCGTTCACCAAGACCTCGTCGCGGGTGAGCGGCGGGCGGGTGGCGGAGCGGCCGGAAGGATCGCCGATGGTGGCGGTGAAGTCGCCGATGAGCAGGACGGCCTGATGCCCGAGAAGCTGGAACTGGCGGAGTTTTTCCAACGCGACGGTGTGTCCGAGGTGGATGTCCGGTGCGGTGGGATCGACGCCGAGCTTGATCCGCAGCGGACGGCCGAGGCGGAGTTTTTCCAGAAGTTCCTTTTCGGAAAGGACCTTGGCGGTGCCGGCGGTGAGTTGGGCAAGTTGTTGTTCGGGCGACATGGAAGAGAGGAAAACGGACAGGAAGGAATTTCCCGGAGGATGCCTTGGGAAACGGGCATGCCAAGTCTGGATTGAGGAACGCCTGCGGCACCGGGTTCCGGGCGGGAGGGTGTGTGGCAAACCGTTGACTTAGAATTCGTAGCCGAAACGGCGAATCTCGTCGGAGAAAAGTTCCTCGATCCTTGCCTTTTCGGTGTCCCCGTAAATTTCCTGATAACCGGCTTCGTTTTTCCTGAAGCGCGATTTTGCCCGCGGAAGTTCGAGCTTCTCGGGGAGGCTCAAACGAAGACGGATGGCCTCCAAATCTTCGGCGAGATTTTCAAATCGGCAGATGCTGTCCACAACGACGGCATCATCGATCGTATAAACGCCCCAACCGTTTTTCCTGAGAATCACCGGAGCGTTGGAATCGATGTATTCGGAAAACGGCGCACGCGGCTCCGCACGGTTTTTCCAATAGTAAAAGGAGACGGCCCGGTCCCACGGATTTCTCTCCACGCAGAATTTGAAGTAGCTCTCCCAGATCTCTTTCCCGATGCGCGCGCGGACTTCGGCGGCGGGGATATGATTGTAGTATAACGGCTTCTTGCGCTTTTTGCGGATCAAGGTGATGAAGTCTTTAATCCCATATTTCCACCATGGCGCGAGATAGTTCTGGGGACCCGGATAGCCGAGGTTGCGTCGTATTTTTTCATCCTCTTGGGTGATCGGCGTGATGATGTCATCGGGTCCGCAGAACTTCGACAGGGCGATCTCGATGGAGGTTCCGGCCGTCTTGGTCGTCTTGAGAAAGATGAATTTGTGCCGATGCGAGATGATCACGGACGAGGGAAGATGATGGTGTTCGCCGGGATGAGCGGAGTTCCCAGACGACGGCGAGGATCGTGAAATCCCACATGGTCTGGCAATCACTTTGTCGTGAAAACCCGTGACGCGGATAGCGCGAAATTCTCCGGATCATACATCGACTCGACCTTGGCGGGCGGAGCGGTGGCTTGGCCGGCGAGAGTGCAGCGGGCGAGGTAGGTCACGGTGTAGGTTCCTTTGCGCCAGACTTCATCGAGGAAAAACGAGGCCCGGTTGCTGCGGAGTTCGGAGTGGCTGACATTCCAATCGTTCTCACTAGTGCTGACTCCGATAGCGGCGCGCTGGGATTTGAAATCGGTGTTTACGGTTTCAAATACGCAGGGCAACGGGTCCTCAATGACGAGATAGCGGGTGTCGTCCTTCGGAAGGGTGACGCGGAGCGAAACGCGGATCAGATCGCCGATCTGTGGATCTGCTAGAATGGTGGTGGTGCCGTCTGCGTTGACGCGTTCGTAGATGCGGTCGATCGAAAGTCCGTTGGTGGCGACGGGTTGGGTCGGAGTGACCTTCGGTTTCGCCGCGACATTGATGCGGACGAACGCCTCGCGATCGGCGGATACGGAGAGCTTGAGATCGGGCGTCAATCTGAACGAACGCGATGCGGCGGGCTGGTCTTCCGTTAGGAGAATGGCTTGCTTGCCGCTGCTGGTCTCGAAGGCGAGGTTGATGCTCTCGCCGTTGACGTCATGCTTTTCGGCATACTGGGCCAGTGCCATCAGGCTCCAGCCGTTCACCCATGTCGTCCGCCAGTGGCCGTAGGGATTGCGATCGCGAAGCATGCGGTCAAGCACCTTGGTGGCTTCGGTTCCTTCCGGATCGACGAGCTGCCAGGCGATGAGATTGTAGGCTTCGTCGGCGGACCATGGCATCCAGTTGTCGTTGCGGGATTTGAATGGGGTTTTCGAAGTGAGAACGGATTTGGCTCTCGCCAGGTTTGCTTCGTTGCCTTCGTCCTCCATGGCGATGGCGGAGGCAAGCAGGCAGCGGGCACCCGGTGTGAGTTCGGCGATGCGATCGACCAGCACATTCTGATAGGCGGGCTGCGGCGATCCGGCCAAGGCCAGGACGAACAAGCTTCGGGCGTGGATTTCGAGGGCGGATGCGGATTTTTCCTGATCAAGGCCGTGCAGGCTTTCGATCAGGTTTTTCGTGAGCGATTCCAATGCGGATGGTGGGACGTTCGCACCCTTTTCCGCGGCCATCATCAATCCGAGTCCGGCATAGGAGGTGGCCCACGGCACGGATTCGGTGCCGCCGGGCCAGTAGGCGAAGGAGCCGTCGGGGAGCTGCATGGAAAGCAGGCGGTCCGCTCCGGCCTGGATGGCGGTGGTGACTTTCTCTTCTGAAATGCTGGCGAAACTCGGGATGACGGAGCTCAAGGATTCCACGGTCAGCCAGGGGATCAACGAAGACGTCGTCTGTTCGACGCAGCCGTAGGGATAGTGGAGCAGGAAATCGATCGAACCTGCGGCCTCGACGAGAGGCGAGCGGGCGAAAGCGAGATCGATGTCACCGCTGCCTTCTAACAATCGTGGGTCAAGCTGTCCGAGCAGGTTGAGTTTCGCGCCGCTTTTCCCGAGGCTGACGAGTTTCGTCTGGCGGAGGAGTGGCATCGGGTATTCCACTTGGAACCGGGTTTCCACGGCATCGGATAGAGCGCGGGTCAGTTCGGGAGTCAGGTTTTCGTTTTTGAGGGAAACGGGGGTGGCTTGGAATTGGAGCACGGCTTCACCGGTATTGTCGTCACGGCTTGGGAAAATCACGGTCGTGGATGCTCCCGCAGCGAGAGTGATCTTCTCGGTGGTGGAACCGACGGCGACCACGCACGGTGTTTCCTTGCTAGTGGTGGTGTTGTACTTGATCTCCCAGGTGCCGCTGTGAGTGGAGGCGTTCTGGACGAGGACTTGGGGAGTGAAGGTATCCATTTGGTTGGCAAAGCGCGGCGCCTTCGGTTCCAACATGAGATCCTTTTTCACGACGATCGCTGACTCCGCCTGGCCGAATCGAGCTGCGTCGTGGTGGGCGACGGCGATGAGACGGTAACGCGTGAGCGTGTCGGGAACTTTGAAGGTGTGGCTGAATTTCCCGGAAGCATCGGCGACAAGCGCGGGAGCCCACGTGGCGCAGGGATCGAAATTTTTCCGCATGAGATCGGCGAGTTTGCTCAGGTCACCACCGCCGCCGATGAAGAATCCCTTGTTGCTGAAGTCCTGCATTTCGGGGTCTTCGGAAATGAAGGTTTCGAACGAGGTTCCGGCCTTCACGTCGAGATTCCGCGGCTTGTAGAAGTAGTCCATCGGTCTTGGAGTTTCATAGCCCATGACGGCGAGCGTGCCTTCGTCTTCGGCATACAGGGTGACTTCGGCGCCGGCGGCGGGTTTGCCGTCGGCGAGAGTGACGGCTCCGATTAGGGTGATTTCATCGCCGGGGCGGCACGAAGAAGGTGTTTCGAGGCTAACAGCGAGTTGGTCACGGAGATTTTCAACGATGAGTTCGCAGTAACCGAGGCGGAGTTGCGGTTCCTTGTGATCGCGGGCGGATTCCTTCGCGCCTTTGATGATGAGAATGGAGACGTAGGCATTGGGCGCATCGTCGGCGGACAAGGGGATTTCGACGACCGGCTTGTCTGCCTTGAGCTGCACTTGGAACGAACGCAGGACTTTTTCGCGTTCGACGGTGACCAGCGCGGTGCCTTCGATGGGTGATAGAACCAGCACCCGCGCGGTTTCGCCGGGTTTATAGGATTTCTTCTCGGCGACGAGCTTCACGCGCATGCCGTCTTCATAGAGCCATGGATATTCATTGGTTCCGTAGGCGTTGAAATAAGTGACGGTGGCGAACGCGCGGCCGTCGGGATCGGTGCCGCGGACAGTTAGGAAATGACGGCCTGTGGATTTCGGCGTCACGATGAAGTCGTTGCCCTGGCCGGCGGATTTCGCGGGATCGAGGGTGAGTTCGGTCGTGCTAACGGTTTCTTCGGCGACATCGTTGCGGGTGGTGGTCGCACCCGAATCGGTGCGGGATTTCACGGTGGAATTCACCTCGCGGGTGAGAGTGGCGGTGACCTTGACGGCTCCTGGAAAAGGTTCTCCGTTGGTGTCCGTGGCGACGATTTTCAATGGCAACGCGTCACCGGCGCGGACGAGGCTATCGTTGCGGGAGATGCCGATGTAAACGGACGCGGGATGGACCGAAGTGGTGGAGGTGGACGTCAGGGTTTGGTTGTTGGCGTCGGTGACTTCCGAGGAAATGGCGACCTCGCGGGTGGTGGGGAATTTCGCCTGCGGGATTTCCACAGGGAGCGTGGCTTTGCCATCGGCGGACAACACGGCCTCGCCTTGGTTTTGCGAAACCTGGCTTCCTGAATCTTCTTCATCGTCCGAGCGGTAGCCGAAGTAGTGATACCAGTAAGTCCAATCGTCAGTGCGGTGGTTTCCGAAAAGATAGTCGCGGAAACGTTCCGGGTAGGGATTTCGCGCGGTGACGCGGCTGAAGTATTTCACCTTGCCGGCGGCGACGGGTTGGCCCTGATAATAGGTGGCTGATAGATCCGCCGAAAGCGTAGTGGCTCCCGTGGCGGGAGCGGCGACGGATTGTAAGACCTCGAATGAGTTGCGGCGGAATTCCTCAACGCGCAACGGGATTTCAAAGCGGCCGCTTTCATTGAGGGCTTCCTGTTTTTCCCAATCGTCTTCGAGTGCCTCTGCCTGAGCAAGTTCTTCGGGGTATTCGAGACGGATCATGTGGGTGCCGGTTTTTCCGGCAGGCAGGGTGAAGGTGAAATCGAACGAGCCGGACTCGGAAATCGTGACCGGACTGGAGTGGATTTCGTTTTCCGCAGGATCGATGATCACGATGCGGGCCGGGCTTGCTTTCGCTGCCTCGACGGTATTGCCGCGCAGGCTGCGGACGATGCCTTTCATTCTAACTTTTTCGCCGGGGCGATACAGCGAACGATCGGTGAAAAGGAATGCCTTGCGGCTCGATTCGACCGGTTCATTCCACGAATAGCGGATCGGGAAATGCCAGAGGCCGACAGTGTCCATGGTGGAATCGAAAGCAGTTAGATAGCTGTCTGCCCCGAGCGTGGCGTGAAGATGACGTGCTGTGTCCGGCCGAGGCACGGAGGCAAGGCCGGAGGCGTCGGTGGTGGCGGAATGAAGGGCGGCCGCGTCCTCGCCGAAGAGTTCGAGTTTCACTCCGGGAAGCGGCACCCCGGTATCACAGGAGAAAGCGTAGATGAAAGCATCCTTACTCGTGAGTTTCCAGGCCAGTCCGATGTCGGTGAGCTGGAGCAGGGCTTGGGCATTGCGGCGGCCCTCCTTGCCGCTGTCTTTGTTAGGTGTGCCGGTGATGTCGATGAAGAGAGCGGCGTTTTTGAGGTTCGCAGGCAGGATTTCATCCCAGCGAAGGGTGATTTCCTTTGAGGTGTCCACGGGATTTTCGAGCGCGATCTCCTTGTCGAAAATCGTTTCCCCGGCGACGAGCGAGTAGGGGAGTGGGGATGTCGGTTGGACGGTTTCTCCATCGTGGCCGCTGCCGGTGTATTGGCGGTAACCCTGATAGGCGCGGACGAGATCGGTGCCGGCGAGCTTCTTGATGCGGACGTGAAGGCTGGTGATATTGATGGTTTGCACCCGATAGATGCGGCTGCCGTTGGCAAGCTGGGCCTCGTTGTTCGATGGCAGGACGAGTTCCGGGTCGAGATGCTCGAAGGTGATTTCCTTGGTGGACGGCGAGGCGAGGTCGAGGCCCGCCTTGGAGGTGAACGGTGGTCGCATGGTGACCGTGTATTTTTCGGCATCGGCGAGGTTTCCTGATAGGTAAAGCTCGCGGCCTTCGAAGCGCGCGCTGAGGTTTTCAGGACGCGGGGTGATATCGAGGCATTTTGTTAGGAAATCCACCGGCAGGAACTCCGAAACGGGATGGTTGAATTCGATCACAATCTGGCGCGGCTCATCCGCTGTGACGTAGGCGTTGATATTGGCGACTTGGAACGGCTTGATGTCGCCGACGTCATAGCTGCCCAATTCGGAAACCTGCGCGGTCGTTGATCGGTTAGGAAGCCCTTTGAAAACCGAAAGCACCCAGCCATCGGCGGCGGGAAGCGGAGTCGCCGGGGTCACCGATAGAATGAACGGGACCGGGCTGTCAGGTGCCGGCTCGCCCGCCTTTGTCCCGGGAAATCGATCCGTCCATGGCTTGTAGTTGCTCGCATAGTATCCGGCTCGTTCGTAGGTGGGATGCTCGACGCGGGCGGCGACCCGCAGTCCTGATTTCGAACTGAAGGAAATGAAATTCGCCGCGACTGCCGGATCCACAGCATCATTGAAAACGATCAGCCACTCGCCGGTGGATGGTGAATAATCCGATGACCAGCGGTTCGGCGCATTCGACGCCATCACGCGGAACGGCTCGCTGGCGAGTGTGGCGAATTTTCCCGCAGGAACCGCGGACCCGTCGAGATACGCGTGATTTCCCGAAATGGAAAACGTGTAGTTCGCACCGATCACCGGGGCGGAATCCGGAATCAACTGGGCGATGTTCGGTGCCTTCCAAAACAGTTTGCCGGGCATCGCGGGTTGAACTTCCACCCACTTGTTTTCGACGGTTTTTCCCAATTCCGTCGCCGCGACGGCCGGAGAATCCAACACGATGTCGATCTGCGATTCGGGAACCAGCGAAGGAGTCGAAACGACCAACCGCGGAGCCGCGGAGGCGGAGATGGAAACAGCCAAAGTGGCAGTAATTGCAGACAGGAGATTCTTCATGGGGAGGTGAATTGACAATTCGCTATAACATACGAGTCGGCTCTGTTGGAAATTCATTTTCTCCGGGATGTTTCTTAAAATTCCTCTCAAGGCTCAGGCATTGCTCTTTTCTCAAATCCTGCGAACTTACCCGCGTGACCCAACCGTCAGTTTCAAGAATCATCCGCGGGTGTGCCTGCATCGCGGCACTTGTGCTGACCACGTGCGCGCCGAAATACACGCTGGTGAACCACGTCAATGAGGCGAGCGCCAAGTCGGACTCGTTCGGCTACCGCAAGTGGATTTCTGAAACTGTCGATCCGGACGTGGTCATCATAGGAATCCACGGTTTCTGTGGTGCATCCATCGATTACGCGAACCTTGGCAACCACCTGCTCCAATACCAGCCGAAAACCGGCCTTTACGCCTACGAAGTGCGCGGGCAAGGCAGCGACCCGATCCGCGAACGCCGCGGAGACATCGGTGATCCGAAGGACTGGTATCGCGATTTGTTCGCTTTCACCCAACTCGTGCGCGAGCAGCATCCGCATGCGAAAATCGTGTGGTTCGGCGAGAGCATGGGGGCCTTGATCTCGGTTCACGCGCTGCGCGAAGCCCCGGCGAAAGATCCGCTTCCCGATGGACTCATCCTTTCCTCACCGATCGTCCGTTTCCGTGACGACATTCCCGCTTGGACTCCCGGCTTGGTGCAAATCGCCGCAACCACCCTGCCGCTCGCCCGGATTTCCCTCGAAACCCTGTCCGGCGGTCAGGATATCCAAATGACCCAGACTTCCCATCACAACGAGCAGGTCCAGAAGAACTCCTACAACGTCGAGAAACACACCCTGCGCCTGATCGGCACGCTGGGCCGCCACATCGATACGATGAACGATTGCGCCGCCACTTTCCGCCAGCCGGTCCTCGTCCTTCATGGCGGAAAAGATTATTTCAACAACGATTCCGACGTCCGTGGCTTCGTCGCCCGCATCCCCTCCGGGGTCTCGAAAACGTATCACGATTACCCGCAAGCCTACCATCTGCTGATGTATGACGCGAAACGGGAAACCATTTTCCGGGACATCGAGCGTTGGGTGAATCTGCTGCGGAACGACCGATTGAAGAAACTTTAGGCGGAAATTGTCAGGATTCGTCTTGACGGGTTGGTTCTCATGGCCATTCTCCGCGTCCCGCAACCACCAATTTCTATTATGGCACGCATTTGCAGTATTCGAGGAACCCGCGTCCGCTCCGGCGGCAAAATCCACCGTTCAGGTTTGGCCAAGAAAAAGGGCGGTATCGGTCGTCACGTCACCAAGGTCGTGAAACGCACCATTTCCCCGAACCTCCAGACCAAGCGCATCTGGGTTCCTGAGCTGAGCAAGTTCGTGAAACTCAAGTTGAGCTGCCGCGCATTGAAGACCATCAATAAGAATGGTGCCTTCGTGACGCTCAAGAAGGCTGGTATCGTCTGATTCCCTTCTGAATCGATTTTCAAAAACAGCCCGGTGGAAACGCCGGGCTGTTTTTTCGTTTTCACCATGGACTGCGCTTTGCCACCGCAATCCATGATCAGCCGATCACGCACGGTACCAACACTCCGTCGCTCATGCCGTGGATCTTCTTTTTGTCCGCGGGAACGATGGTCGCCAGACAACCGCCGAATTTCGTCTGCCCGACGTCGTTCGTGAAGAAATACGGGCAAAGTCGCACCCGGCCCTGCATCATTTCGAGCGAGCCATCGTCGCGGAAAACCGGATGTTCGATCCGCCGGCCTTCGCGGAATTCCTGAAGGATCCATGGTTGTTCCGAAGATTGATCGAGTGCGGAGTGAAGCCGCTCGGACCATTCCGCCGCCGGCATGTCGTGGCCGATGAAAACTCCGCGCGAACCCCACGCGGTTTCATGGAAACCGCTGACCTTGAGCACGAGCTGGCGTTCCTTCTGGCTGAAATTCGCGACCTCTTCCCAGGAATGCGCGTTGATCCGTGGCAGCGCGGCATGCGGTGGCAGCGGCTCGGGATCGAGCACCCAGCCGAACGGCACCAGGGATCGCAAGCGTTTGAGGTGGCTGCCGCGCAGGGTTTGCTCCCAGACTTTTTTCAATGCGGGCGACCACAGCAGGGCCAGCCACAGCTTATCCTCCAGATGGGGTTTGAACGGCGGAGTGATCTTGATTTTCCCCACGGCCGCATCCTCGGCAAGATGCCTCACCGATGGCACGGATTCCCAATCGAACAGTTCGAAAAACCGATAGAGCGCCCGATCACCCGGTTGGTATTCCTCCGCGGATTTCACGTTCCAAGTCCCGCCGAGCTCAGCGGTCAACCATTCCATTTCGGGACGATAGTCCGCCGATTCCTCGGAAACCAACACCGTGCCGCCCTCGGGCATGAGTGATCGAAAACCATCGATCATCCCGTTCGGACCGCCGAGGACATCGAATCCGGCTTTCGAGTAAACCTGTGAAAGCCAAGCCGTCACTCCGATACCGCCTGGGACGCTGTCCAGTTCGGTCATGGAAAATCCTGTCTCCGTCAGAATCAAATCCGGCCGGATCACGCGGGGAAATTGCTCCGCCATGCCCGGTTCGCGTTGGAGCATGGCAAGCCAATCCGGTTTTCCCTCGTCGAGCAGTTCCGCCAGCCATTCCGGCAGTTTTCCTGCCGCGCTGCGTCGGTAGAGCGCGTCGCAGGCCTGCTGGAACCGGGCCAGCGGATGTCCCAGTGACATCATCTGCCGCGCTTCGGCCTGGGTCAGTTTCAGCGGCTCAGGCGACCAGCGCCACGCGCCGCCGCCAAACAACCCACCATCCGGCAATCCGTCGCGTAGTTCGGCTAGGCTCAATCCCATCTCGCGCCGAACTTCCACCCCATCCGTCCGAATGCCAAGAGATTCTTCTGGCTTGCACACCTTCGATTGCTCGGCCTCATTGGTAGCCGCCGACGATGCCTGAAGTTCTCAGCTACCTTTGCCCGTTTTGCGAACGCGAAGTCCGCGTCGGCGAACCGTGTCCGGGGTGTGCGAAAAAGGCGGTGAAGAAGGTTCGCAGCAAAAAATCCTGGGAGCAATCCACGTCGCTCGACGGTCTTGGTTTGCCCGACGACGATTTTGATTATGATGAATACTGCAAACGGGAATTCGGCAAAAGCCCGCACCGCCAGACCGGCCTCAAATGGTATTGGTGGGCGCTGGCCGTCGCGCTTCTCGCAGGAATGATCTGCGGCGCTTTAATGATCCGTTAGCTCTTCCCGATGGAGCGTGGACGCCTCGTCCACGAAGCCGATGCGCGAGCCAGCCAAGCGCGAAGCTCTTTGCTTCCGCTCGCCATCATCCGGGTTGGCCGGAGTCCAACCCTCCTTATTCGTTAGAACGGAACGTCGTCGAAATCATCCTCGTCCCGCAAATCGTTCATTGACGGCTCCGCGCTCGGTGACGCCGCAGCGCGTGGTGCTCCTTGAGCGGAACGGGATGGTCCGGCACCGGCATCGGAACCGCCGTCGGCGGGCTGGAGTTTCCAGCAGGAGAGATCCACGAAATATTTACCGTTATACTCGCGGCCACGGATGTCGAAGTTGACCTGCACGTCGTCGCCAGGCTTGAAGGAATCAAGCATGGCGCATTTTTCCTTCACCATATCGAACTTGATGTCCTGCGGATACTTGTCCGCAGCCGTGGTGACGACGAATTCACGTTTGGTGAAGCCGCTGGCGAAGGATTGCACTTCACCGATCATTTTGATTTTTCCGCTTGTCTCGTACATGCGCCCGAATGTTTCAGCCCGTGGCGGGATGTCAAACGTCCGGGTGGAAAAATTCAGCGGCTGGCGGACTCGGAAAGCACCGCCCCACGCGACCGGACCTTGCGCGGCTTGCTCTTGCTGCCACGTCCCGGAGTCATTCCGCGGCGCCCCATAAGGGACCTGCCCGCAATCCCTTCGTTTGGCCGGGACTCGGTGGATTTTCCGTCCACATCGTAATTTTCGTCCACTCGCTCGCCGTGGGCGGAGAAATCAGGCACAAGGATCGAATCCCGGATTTCACGGATCATCACCAGCACCCAAGCGATCACCGCGAACACCAACGCTCCCGCCACGATCCAGCCGGAGGAAATGGTCGTGCCGCTCAAAAGCACGTAGGCCAGCGAAAGTAAACCGACCCACACGAGGCACGCGGCCACAAGCAGTATCAGCACTTTGGAAGGCAGAAATGAGGTGATCAAGATCCATTAATTATCAACACTTTCGCTCTCTGCCAAGCATTCTTTGGATTACGCGATCGCGTAGGGGCACCCCCCCAATAGCGCGATTTGCTCACCCGGGCCGTGGACACCTTCGATGAGGATGCCTTCAACGTCTGCGGTTTTGGATGGGCCGGTGCACCAGATGATGTTCGGGCTGTCGCCGAATGCGGCGATGGCGTCCGGGATGGTGCGGTGGATTTCATTCCGCTCCACCACGGCGACATGGACCCACGGCGAAAGCGCGGCAAGACGGTGCGAGGTGCGGTCATCATCGAGGATGACGCTGCCGGACTCCGCGATGGCGCCGGTGGCTTGGGTGATGCCGAACTTATAGTCGTCGTAGCGGTTGCGGTCGTATTCGGTTTCCACCGTCAGCCCGGCGGCGGCGAGTTGGCTGCCGATGGAATCGTAGAGCGCGGGATCACAGTAGCCGTGAAGCTGGTTTCCCGTTTTGAGAAAATCGATCAGCTGGCCGATCGAAGTCATCGGCTTGCCGTTCACTGCGGAAAAGTTGCGGGCGAAAATTTCCCAGAGATCCGTGCCTTCGAGCTTCGGCGCGGAGTGGACGAGCGACATGTCGTATTTCGGATAGACAGCCTTGTCCTTGATGGCGGAGGTGGCGGACTCGATCTTGGCGAAAATGGCGGAGCGGGACATGGAGTGAATGCGAATTAAGATTTTACCACGGAGGGAAGGAGTGAAGAGGGAGGGAAGAGAGAGTTAGATCGGGTCTGGCTGGAAGCCGGGGCGGATGAGGCGGCGTTTGCCGAGTGGCCAAGTTTTAAAGTTGAGTAACAGACCGATATCGAGTCCAGTGATGGCGAGGTAGCCGATCATTTGGGCCTCATGGGCTGCGGTGAAACAAGCGACACATTTGGCATCCACGATGAGAGTATCTTCGACGACAAGGTCGGGGATGAGATTGCCGATGAGGCGGCCTTTGTATTTCGCCTGATAGATTGGCTGCTGTTTGAAGTGGATTTCCCGTTCGGTAAACTCGATGCAGAGCGCGCGTTCGTAGAGTTTTTCATCCAAGCCAGGGCGCAAATCCTGGTGTACCGCGATGGCTGCGGCAATGACTTTGCCGGTCAATTCCTGATGGGGCATTTCCATAAAAGTGATGGGATGGGATTCTTGACCACGGAGGGACGGAGTGAAGAGGGAGTGAAGAGAGGGTCTGATAAAATGAAATTCTCCGTGACCTCCTTCTCTTCTCCTTCCCTCCGTGGTCAATTCTTAGAGGTCTTGCGGTTTTTCAGCCATTTCCTGAAATCTCCCCCGTGCGATTCCGGCAGGGTGCGCTGGCCTAACCAGTCTTGGAGTGGCTTGATCGGCGCGACCTGGATGGGCAGGTGGTTCATGGCTTTCGACATGGTCATGGCGGTGCGCCAGAGCGAGGGCGAGGTGGCGAGGGTGGCGAAGGGCGACATCGGGATGGAGCCGGCGGAGGGGATTTCCTCGCGCTTCGCCTTGTCACGGAGGCGCAATAACAGATCGGGGATCGGGATGTCCACCGGGCAGACTTCATTGCACGCGCCGCAGAGGGACGAGGCTTTGGGAAGGTCCGCGAGTTCGGGGAAGCGGCTGCCGAAGAGGATGGGTGATAGAACCGCGCCGATTGGGCCGCCGTAAGTCGATCGGTAGGCGTGGCCGGATGCCTGCCGATAGACCGGACAGACGTTCTGACAGGCGCCGCAACGGATGCAGCGGAGGATTTCCTTGCAGTTCGATGCGAGCACATCGGTGCGGCCGTTGTCCATGAAGACGACGTGCATGTGCTCCGGTCCGTCCGGTTGATTGGCGGAGCGCGGTCCGTTGATGAACTCAGTGTAAACAGTGAGCTGCTGTCCGGTGGCCGAGCGGCCTAACAAATTCAGGAAAACCGCGAGATCCTTTTCCTCCGGGATGATTTTCTCGATGCCAACGAGCGCGATATGCACCGGCACCGGAGCCATGCCGAAGCGCGAGTTGCCCTCGTTCGTTGCGAGGATCAGGCGACCGGTGTCTGAACAGACGAAATTCGCGCCGGTGATGACGGCTTGCGCTTCCATGTATTTTTTCCGGAAATGGACCCGCGCGCGGCGGGTGATGGTTTCCGGGTCGTCGTTGTAATCGCCGGCGACTCCTTCACGGAGAAATGTCTTGGCGATTTCCCGGCGGTTCTTGTGGATGATCGGCTTGACGATGTGCGAAGGCTCGTCGCCGTCGAGCTGGATGATGAATTCGCCGAGGTCGGATTCCAGACATTCGACACCATTTTCTATCAGGAATGGGTTGAGGTGGATCTCCTCGGCCGCCATCGATTTCGATTTCGTCAGTTGCTTGACGCCGTGGCCGCGCAGGATGGAAAGGATTGTCTGGCGCGCATCCTCGTCGGTGGAGGCGTAGTGGACGTTGACGCCGCGGTCGGTTAGTGATTTCTCCGCCTTCGCGAGATAGTCACCGAGGTGATGGAGCGTGTGGTCCTTAATGGAAGCCGCGAGTTCCCGCAAGGCGTCGGGATCCGGATAGTCCTTGTGGAGGACGTAGTAGCGCTTGTCCGTGCCGGCGGAGGAGCCGTCGATGACCGAGTGCTGCTTCTCGTCGGAAATATCTCGAGCGTATTGATCGATGGGTTGGATGCCGATCATGATGGGAGTGAATTTCTGAGAATTTGGATCGCGTGAAGGTGCTCGATCGGACGGCCTTGGGTAATGGCGAGACCGGTGAGGTGCATCAGGCAGGACATGTCGCCGCTGACGAGGATGTCGGGGTTGGTTTCGAGAATGTGGTCGAGTTTCAGCGATCCCATCCGGCCGGAAATGTGCGGGAAGGTGACCGAAAACGTCCCGCCGAATCCGCAGCATTGCTCGGCTTGGCCGAAGGGGGAAACGACCGCATTTTCGATGGATTCGAGCAACTTAAGCGTGGCCTCCCCGCTGCCGGTGCCACGGCTGTGGCAGGAGCGATGGAAGGCGATCCGGGTCGGGTTTGCGAATTTTCCCGGCCATTTTTTGATGCCGAGACCGTTGAAAATGAAATCCATGACTTCCCACGTCCGACGGGCGAGCGAGTCAATGGACGCATCCGGGTTTTCCTCAAACTGTAGAGGATTTCCGTGGAAATTCATCGCCGCACACGAACCCGAAGGAACGATGACCGGAAGTTCTCTGGAGAAAACCGAAGCCGTGTGGCGGGCGACTTTGCGGGATGCCACCCAGTCGCCGGAGTTGAATGCGGGTTGCCCGCAGCAGGTCTGGTTGTCGGGGAATTCCACGGTGACGCCGAGGTGCTCGAGGACCTCGACGGTGGCTTTGGCGACATCGTCGTAGAAAGCATCGCAAAGGCAGGTGCCCATGAGGAGAACGCGTTTGTCAGTGGGGCGCTGGAGTTGGCTGGCCATGAAAAGATGGGTGTTTGATGCCTCCGAAGGCACGGCTTGAAACCTAGTAATCCCGCGGGAAAGGACAACCGGAATATGGCTCAAATCGACTTACCTCAATGAACAGGGAGGGCGTGCAAAGTGAGCCCTGTCGCGTGCAGATTCCGTTGAACTTGAATTGGGATTGTCACTAACAAAATAGGGTGGCGTGTTGGATTTCATTAAAAACCAGTGATTTAACGGGCGATGGACCGTGTTGGCCGGCTTCCTGCAAAGTTGAAAACGCAACAACCTCATTTTCTCATGCTCAACTGGACCCTCACATTTCTCGTCTTGGCGCTGATCGCCGGTTTGCTCGGTTTCACGAGTATCGCCGGAGCTGCCGCCAGTATTGCCCAAATTCTTTTCTTCGCTTTCGTGATTCTTTTATTGGTCTCTGCCTTGAGCAGCGCCCTTCGCGGAAGAACCCATTGAAAAATCATTATCCCCTTTCTTCACCTGATTTCAGGTGATCGCTAAATAGGGCAGGCGGACCGGGGGGCACGCCTGCCCTTGTTTTTTTCCCGAAATAGCGGACTATTACAAATTGCAAGTTGCACGGAGATGGTTGCGTGAAGCTCATGAAAATTTCCCGGCAGCCGTTGCCCGAATTCATCATCGAATTTGTAACCCATTCATAACGAATATGAAAAACCGCCAAAATCGATTTTGGCACTGCGTTTGCGACAGAACATCATCGTCAGGAATCCAGCCCATCCGAAACCATGAAGCCAAACCAACTCAATCGGAACCACCATCGATTGATCGTTTTCACGGTCACCACGCTGGGTGCGTCCACTTTGCTGTTCGCTTCCCCGCAGCTTGCTCCTAGAGGGGATTCGGAGATTGCGGAGTTCATTCAAATGGACGCCAACCAGGACAAGCAGCTGGATGGAGCCCGCATCCACGTCCGCATCAAGGACGGCATGGCTTTTCTCACCGGCACCGCCGATTCACTGGCACAGGCCGAACGCGCCACTGCCCGGGCTGTCGCAAGTGTCGGCGTGCGGGCGGTCGTGAATCAAATCCAGATCAACCCACAACCTCCGGCTGAAATTCTACGTGCCGCCAAGTCGGCCCTTGATGGGCAAAAAATGATCGTTGCGGACAAGATCAGGGTTTCCATCTCCGGTCACCGGCTGTCGCTGGTCGGCAGCGTGGGTAATTGGAGCGACCGGGACTTCGCCACGGAAATCGTTTCCAAAGTGCG
Source organism: Luteolibacter sp. (assembly GCF_039920825.1). Lineage (GTDB taxonomy): Bacteria > Verrucomicrobiota > Verrucomicrobiia > Verrucomicrobiales > Akkermansiaceae > Luteolibacter. Next base: position 136,330 of record NZ_JBDSCX010000070.1, read on the forward strand.
GGGAGCCGTGGCGGTGGACAATGAACTAACCGTTACGAGCCAGGCAACGGCCGGTGATTCGCAAATCGCGGAACAGCTCCGCTTCATGATCCGCCGCGATCCGCTCTGCGAGGGACTGGACCTCACGGTTGAGGTGAAATCCGGAATTGTCAGGATCAGCGGCGAGGTGGGAAGTTTCGGTGAAATCGACCGTTTGGTGCGCCGGAGTCGTTTGCCGGGTGTTACCGAAGTCCGGGTTTCCCGCCTCAGCGTCAATCGCGATCTCGCCATGGAGGGAGTTGCGGACAAAAATTATTCAGAAGGTGAATCCATTGCCGCTCTCCGCGATGCCCTCGATGGGGACGCCAGAATCCATGCGGGATCGATCAATGTCGCCATGGACGGCAATACGGTCACTCTAACCGGAAGCGTCGCGCGGCTCGAGGAAAGTGATGCGGCGGGGTTCACTGCCCGCGGAATCCCCGGAGTATTACGCGTCGTGAATCAACTTGATGTTGTTAGGGGCGCGGATGCGTCTGGCAGTGCGGAGGAATTCAAAGTGGCTTCCCCACCGCTGGTGATGCCTCCCGTGAGAAACTGATTTCAACCCGCCGTCGGTGAATTGAACGCGAGAATAGATAGATTGATTCCAACCGATTTTTCCAGATGAAACGTGTCGTCCGCCGTATCCGCATCCCGGATCGATTTCAACAGGCTAAGCCAATGCGCGGCTTGTCTGCTGGGCGAGTCCTGGTTTTCAAGGAGGAGAATGGCCTCCGCGTAATTTCCACTTCTGGCCGCCTTCATCGCCTGCGGGAGCGGGCGGTTTTCCGGACGAATGACGAAATCGATTACTTGCCGGAGATCCACCGGGCGCACCGGCTTGAGCAGGAAATCAACCACGCCGCGACGGATGGCTCGCAACGCGGCACTTGGGTGAAGCGCGGCGCTGCACAGGATGATGGGCATCATATCGCCGTTGCTCCGCAGCGCCTCGATGACGCCGATCCCGTCGAGGTCGGGCATCCGAAGATCGAGAATCATGACGTCGAAAGTGGTGGCCGCGATTCGATCCAGCGCGATTCGCCCGGTGGCCGCGGTTTCCACCATCGTCGTCCTGCTGGAGAGGGCGTAGGCAAATCCCAGCCTCAGGGTCGGCTCGTCATCCACGACGAGGATCCTCAGCTTTCCGTCCTCCCGGACATCTCGGCTTTCATGCGACGGGCACATCGATGTAAAATTCCGTTAGATCATCCTTTCGTTCGAGCAGGCCGATGCGGCCTTCGTGGGCGCGCATGATTTCCCGGGAAATGAAGAGTCCGAGACCGACGCCGTCCACCTCCTGGCCGGGTGCCCGATAGAAGCGCTCGAAGATGCGGCTCTGGCTGCCTTCCGGTACGCCCGGCCCCTGGTCGATGACCGAGACGCGAAGGTAATCCACATCCGGCTGGGAGATCCGCAAGGTGACGGTTCCTCCATGGGGGCTGTGTTTGACGGCGTTCGAGACAAGGTTGTTGAGGACCTCGTCCAACCGGATAGGGTCGGCGAGGATTTCGGTCGAGACATGGGCCGGAATCTCAACTTTGATGGAGATTTCACGGTTGGATGCCGCACCCGAATAGAGTTGGGCCGCCCGTTTGATGGTGTCTTCCAAAGCGATGGGAACGCATTCGAGATGGGTGGCACCGGTTTCCGCGCGCGAGAGATCGAGCAAAGCGTTGAGGGTGACGAGCAGGCGCTCGCAGTCCTCGTTGGCGGAGGTGACCATCACACGCTGCATCTCGTCGAGTTTGTTGGACCTCTCTTCCAGCAATAGATGGAGGACCATGCGAATGCCGGTCAGCGGGGTCTTGATCTCGTGGCTGACCGTCGAAAGAAGATTGGTCTTCATGTCATCGAGCCAGCGGATCCGGCTCACGTTGTGAAGCAGGACGGCCCAGCCGGATTGCATGGAATTCTCGGAATCGTAGCGGAAAATGCGGGGCAGATAGTAATATTCCTGTTCCTCGATGCGGAAGAGAAGTGCCTCGCGCGGGTCTTCGGGTAGGAAATGGGCCGAGGTTTCGCGGCATTCCTCCAGGATACGCTGGATCTTCAACGGCAGGCGGCCGCTCACCCCGAGTTTTTCGGTTAGCGCCTCCGCCGCCGGGTTGATCTGGATGATGCCGGTGTCGTCGCCGAGTACGAAGACAGGAGACGGGATGGCGTGGAGGATGGCGCCGTTGACGAGGTTTGCCCGCTTCAGGTTTTCGTCGCTTTCACCGCGCCGGATTTTCAATTCGAGCGCCATGTCGTTGAATGCCGTAATGACTTTTGAAAATTCGCTGCCTTGGCTCGGTTGAGGCAGAGTGAGTTCGAAATTCCCCTTGCGGATCTCGTCGATGGATCGCTCCAGCGTGGAAACCGGATCCACCAGATGCCGGACGAGCTGGAAGTAGATGATGACGGCGATGGAGGTTCCTAACAAAACCAGCGTGCCGACGAAAAGGGTGTTCTTGCCGGAGTCCTCGCCGAGTTTGCCGGCTCCGGAAAACATTTTTTCCTCACCGAGGGTCATCACGTTTTCGGTGAGGTCGATGAGCCGCTGGGTCTGGATGCTGGCGGACTGGAGGAGTTTCTCGCGGTCTTCCCGGGTGACGGCGGATCCCTCGAAATAGTGGTCGTAGACCTCGAAATAGCTGGCGAAAACCTGGTCGAGGCGGTCGATCACGCTTTCCCACCGGGCGTCCTTGCTGATGCTCATGTGGATGACCTCCAGCTTGTCCTCGAGTTCCTTCCGGGTTTTGTCATACAAGGCCCGGTCCGGTGCTTGGGCGGGCGGGGGGCCGGCCAGTGACGGGAGATAGGTGGTGTTGATGGTGGTGTTCAGCGTGCGCACGGTTTGCGCGGCGTCGATGACCTGATAGTCCATCCTCAACTGGTGGTCGAAGCGTTTCACCGAGTCACGCATCAACAGCAACGCCGCGGCTCCGACACTCCAGAGAAGGAGGATGATCGTGAGCAATCCGTAAAATAGCCGCAGGCGGAGCATGGGGAGGTGGGGGATGGTCAGTTGATACCGAACCTCTTCCTTTTCCGATAGAGAGTCGCCTTGTCGATCCCCAGAACCGCCGCCGCGTCGTGAAGGGATGGAGCCCAGCCAAGGACTTTGGTAAGGTGGGCCTGTTCGATCTCGTCGAGACTGTGCTCGCCGCCGATTCCGGGGAGCCCCGATTTCTGGTCTTCCGCAGTTGCGGGAAGCGGCACCGGCCGTGGCAGGTCTTCAGCCTCCACCTTCATGCCTTGGCAGAGGATGGCGGCCCGCTCGATGGCGTTGCGGAGTTCGCGGAGATTTCCCGGCCAGGGATGACGCATCAAGGCGCTGCGTCCGCTGTCACTGAATCCTTCGATCTTGCGGCCGAGTTGCGCGGAAAAGAAATCCAGATAATCCTTCGCGAAGCGCGAGAGATCCGCGGGGCGGTCGCGCAACGGGGGAACCGTCACGCTGATGACATTGAGCCGATAATAAAGATCTTCCCGGAATTCGCCGGCCTGAATGCTGGTCCTGAGGTCTCTGTTAGTCGCGGCGATGACCCGGACGTTCACCTCGCGGACCTTGTTCTCGCCCAGTCGTTCGTATTCCCGTTCCTGAAGCAGCCGGAGGAGTTTCGGCTGGATTTCCATGGGGAGTTCGCCGATTTCATCGAGAAACAGCGTGCCGCCGTCGGCCGCGTAAACCTTTCCCCAGGTGTCTTTGACCGCCCCCGTGAAGGAGCCTTTCATGTGACCGAAGAGGGCGCTTTCCAGCAGTTCCTTGGAAAGGCTCGGGCAGCTCACCGTGACGAACGGCTTGTCCCGCAGGTGGCTGCGGTCGTGGATCTCCTTGGCGATGACGCTCTTGCCGGTGCCGCTTTCGCCGAGGATGAGCATTGAGGCCGAGGTTGCTGCAGCCCGGAACAAGATGTCGAATTGCTCCCGCGTTTTCTCGTCCTCCGAGGAAAAACGAAGCGGAGGTGATGAGTGCCGGACCTCGCTCTTAAGTTCCTGCACCACCTCCTTCAACTGGATCACCTCGCCTTGCGTCCGCAGGGCCTTCTGCGCCTTGATCAGAATCGTGCGCAATTGATCGGGGGTGAACGGCTTTTCCAGATAGTCGAACGCTCCGAGTTGGGTCGCCTTGACCGCCGTCGCGATGGAGGCGTGCGCCGTGAAAATGGTCACCAATTGCTGGGGCTTCATCGCCACAATTTTTTGGAGAATTTCCAGCCCATCCTCATCGCCAAGGCGGAGGTCCAGAAAAACGAGGTCGAAGTTTTCCTCCTTGATGCGTTTTAACGCCAAGGTGCCGTCCTCGGCAGTTTCCACGTAGTGGCCTTCCCCTTCCAACGCGAGCGAGGTGGTGAGGCGAATCGATTTTTCGTCGTCAACGATAAGAATGTCCATGCGGGTGATTTTCTAAGGTTTTGCCTACTTCATATCATTCCACGTGCCGCAACGCTTCCAATGGCTAATTGACTCAAAATGAGGGCCTTGAGCAATCACTTGCCCGCCACGGATGATTGCAAATCGTGCAAAGTGCCATTATATTGCTCCGTTTCGTGCAACATGCAACAAAACTCTCTAAAAAATCAGGCGGCTAACGATGATGAAATGGACTGAAAATGAATGGATTACGGCATTTTTCTAACTTGGCGTAAGGCTTGCGAATACAGTTTTGCCATGAATCCTATCCTTATATCCCAAACCAATTGTCAGACTTCCAAAAAGTCATCGCTCCGCCGCTTCGCCCTTACCGCCGGAGCCGCACTTTTCGTCATCGCGGGAGCATCCAGCTCGTGCAGCACGGCCAAGGGTTTCGGCCAAGATGTCGAGAAAACCGGAGATAAAATTCAGGACGCCGCGACCCGCTAACATCGGCTCCGTCAATCACGCCGTTGGAAAAGTGCTCAAGTGCTTTGCCAACGGCGTTTTTTTAGTCCATCCGCAGCGGTTGCTGGATCGCCACCGTGGTGGAGGCGACGTTGGTCCATTTGCGGCCCACCCGCTGCATGGCGCTAAGACTAAGGCGGCCGTTATCGCAATCCGGGCATTTGCGCTTGTCCAACTGGAGAGTGGCTTTCACGCCGAAACGCACCTGCTCGCCCATTCCAGCGAATGAATCGATGGCCTGTTGGTAATTTTGCTCACGGATCAATCCGGACAGTGACTCGAACGCCGCCTGCATCTGCGCCGGGTCTTTCCATTTCTTCTTACAGGACTTTTTCTCGCTCAGGTATTTCGCGCACGCATCGCAGTAGGGCACACTGACCAGCAGGCCATAAACAGCGAACCCGCCGAACGAGAAGCCTGCAATTTGCAACGCCGCGATGCCCCAGCCCCATTTGCCGAGTTCCATGCCGGGATCGCTGTCGCCGGAATGGGAACTCTTGTAGGTCATGTGCTCCGTGACCTGCACGAGGTAGTCCGGATAGGTCATCAGTCGGGAAACCGAAATGCCGTCCACCTTGTCGTTGCTGTAATGAAAATGATGGATTGCGAAGAAGGTGGTGAGTGAAACCAGAACGATGTTGAACAACAGCCAGCGGTTGGGGCGGTGGTTGAAGACCCGGGCTCCGATCCAGTAGCCGGTGGCCGCCACGAAACCACAGAGGATCGCTCCCACGGGAATGACAAAATTCGCCATCCAAGTATAAACCGCGAAGTCCCAGTGGGTGGACATCCACCAGGAAAGCCACGCCACTGCGGTGCTGGTGGCGAATCCGAAAGCCGTCACGACGGCATCCTCGACGAACGTCGGTTTGCCCGTGCGTTTCTTGTCGCCGGGATCAGGCGCGGCGCTGGAATTCTCTGGCGATGACGGGTCGGCAATCGGCTGGGACGGATCCATTTTGATAGGACAAACCATCGCCGGAAATCAGGGCGTGTGTCGAGTCGCAATTGCCCGCCCTATCAAGCCGTGGCAGTTAGGAGAAATACTTCAGCACTTTTTCCGCGGCGTTCTCCGCGGTCAGCCCGTGGAGCTCGCGAAGGGTCTCAGGCTTGCCGTGTTCGATAAACGCATCCGGCCAGCCGATCCGCTCGACGTGGGTGTGGATGCCGGCGTCATGAAGGTTTTCAATCACCGCCGCGCCAAAGCCGTTGAAGAGAACGTGATCCTCGAAGGTGCAGACGACCTTGCACTTCGCGCCGTAGGTTTGGATGACGTCGGCGTCGAGTGGCTTGATGAAACGGGGGTTGATCAGCGCCACGGAGAGGCCCTTGGCTTCAAGGATCAACTTGGTGCGCTCGGCCATTTCGAACATCGTGCCGAGACCGATGAGCGCGACATCCGTGCCGTCGGCAACGACTTCCGCCTTGCCGATTTCCAACCGCTCGGGAACCGCCTTGACCGGAGTGCCCTTGATCACGCCGCGCGGGTAGCGGATGGCGGACGGGCCTTCGTCGTAAAGCGCCATGGTGTGAAGCATGTCGACGAACTCGTCCTCATCCTTCGGCTGCATGTGGATGATGCCCGGGATGTGGCGCAGGTAGCCGATGTCGAACAGCCCGTGGTGCGTCGGGCCGTCGTCACCCGAAAGGCCGCCGCGGTCCATGCATAATCTAACTGGCAGGCCTTGGAGCGCCATGTCATGGATGATCATGTCGTAGGCGCGCTGCATGAACGTCGAGTAGATCGCGAGAAACGGGCGGAAGCCCTCGGTTGCCAGCCCGCAGGCGAACAACGCGGCATGTTCTTCGGCGATGCCCACGTCGAAATAACGGTCCGGCAGTTCCTTCTTGAAAATCTCCAGCTTCGTCCCGCCGGGCATGGCCGCGGTGATGGCGACGATCTTCGGGTCCTTCTTCGCAAAATCAGTAACCGCCCTGCCGAAGAGATCCGAGCAAGTCGGTGTCGCGGTGGCGTCGGTGGAACCATCCTCGATCTTGTAGGTGCCGAGCCCGTGGAATTTCCCGGGATTGTCGAGCGCTGGCTGATAGCCGCGGCCTTTTTCGGTGATGATGTGGAGTACGACCGGCTCGTGCAGCGTCTTCAGGTGCTCAAAGGTCCGCACTAACAGCGGGAGGTCGTGGCCGTCGATCGGGCCGAAATAACGCATGCCGAATTTCTCGAATAACACGTTTTGGAACAACAGGTTCTTCGCGCCTTCCTCGACCCGGTGGGCCAGCGTGCGCGCGGCTTTTCCAGCGATCTTCTCGACGAACTCGGCGGCCTGCCTGCGCACCGCGGCGTAGGTCGAGTGGGTCTGGAGCGCGTTGAAATAACGGGCGATGGCACCGACATTCTTGTCGATCGACCATTCGTTGTCGTTGAGAACGACGATGAATTTCTTGGTCGTTTCCGCGATGTTGTTGAGAGCTTCGAGAGTGGGGCCACAGGTGAATGCCGCATCGCCGGCGACCGCCACGATGTGGTTGTCACCCCCGGAGAGATCGCGGGCGGCGGCCATGCCGAGCGCGGCTGATAGAGCGGTGCCGGCGTGGCCCGCGCCATAGCTGTCGTGTTCGGATTCGGAGCGGAGGAGAAACCCATTGAGCCCCTTGTAAGTCCGGATCGTATCGATGCGGTCGGCGCGACCGGTAAGCATTTTGTGGACGTAGCCCTGATGGGAAACGTCGAAAACAAACTTGTCTTTCGGTGTGGAGAAGACGCGGTGCAGAGCCACGGTCAACTCGACGACGCCGAGGTTCGGGCCGAGATGTCCGCCGGTCTTTGATAGACAATCGATCAGCGTGTACCGGACTTCCGCCGCCAGTTTCGGCAGTTCTTCATCGGTGAGCTTCTTGACATCGCCGGGCGAATGAATCGTGGAAAGCAACGGGCCAAGGGTGGGTGGCTTAGAAGAGGCGGATGTCATTATCGTCGTCGTCAGGATCGTCCGGGGAGTCGTCCGGTGTGGGGAGTCCGGGACTTTCCGCCGATTTCGCGTCCGCATCCAGCGCAATTTCGTTCTGGTTGCGCAAGGTGATGAGTTCGATGCGCCCGCGGGCCGACTGGAGGATGGACTCGCAGCGTGTCAAATAGGTGGAACCTTTCTCGTAGTGCGCCACAAGTTCCTCAAGTGTGAGATGCTCGTGTTCCATGGCCTCGACGATGGCTTCGAGCCCGGCGAGGGCATCCTCGAAGGACGGTGGGGCGGTGTCTCCGCCTTCAACATCGGTTTTGCGGCGTGCCATGGTTATTTGCTCTGTTGCTTCTGCACCTTCGGGATCAAGTGATCGCTGTAGTAAACCATGTCCGGAGGAACCAGCCAGTTGATGTACGGGTAGCGTTTTGCGATACCCTCGATGTGCTGGTCCTTGTCATAAATGGTCACGCCTTCCTTCCAAACTCCGCCGGGTCTGAGAGGCCAGGTGGCGGCGACTACCCGGCCATTCAGCACCAGCGACGTGAAGTCCTGATAATTCGCGGCAACCTCCATCACTGGTCCGGATCCATGGGAAGACGGTGAAATCAGAATTCCCGCCACCGGCGTCTGGAGATCCGCGGCGATGGATTCGATTTTCTCAAAGCCTTCCCGTTTCGGCGGCAGCCAGACGCTCACCCGGTCCGCATACCAAGCGACGGCCCACGGCTGGTCCGAGATCACGATTTGCTTCTCCTTCACCCAGCCCTTGAGGCCGGATTCCATACTGTTGAGCACCGGTGCGAAATAAGGTGGCCAGTGGGGACTGCCGCCGTGGTCGCGATTGTCCAAGCCGGTCATGACTTTCCGAGGAAGCGAAAGGGCCAGCGGCAGCGCGCAGATCGCGATCACTACCATCAGATGCACATTTCTCAAAATTGGATTCGCCGCGACCACATCGAGTCGGCTCCAGAGGATCGAGATGAAGGCGATGCCGTAGGCCGTCATGATCGGCGCGAAGAGCAGGTGGAGCTGGTTAGGGTCCAGCGGGTCTTTGGAAATCCCGAAAAACGCCATCCCCAGCGCTGCGAAAATCCACATCAGCAAGATCGCCCAGCGGAAGTTGGCGATGGATGCCCGCTTGAACGGGTGCAGCAGCGAGATGAAAAACAACGGTGCCACCACAATGCCGCCAAGGAACGGAATGATGTCAGTGGCCTGCAGCAGCGTGGTCCGGAGGATTTTGGAAATGAGTCCGTTGAGGATCAGCGGCTGTGTTTCCAAATCGGTGGTTCTCATGACAGCGGCTTCCGAACCGTTGCCCAGACCATTGTAAAGCGTAAGGAAAGCCGTCCCGAAAGGTGATCCAGAGTGCGCGTTATTCCGCATCATCACGAAAATGGCGGGGACCATGATCAGCGCGAGAATGGAAATCCCCACGATGCCACGCGGACGGAACATGATCGCCGCGAAAATGATATAACCCAGCGCGATCCACACCGTCATCCAGTGGGTCAGCGCCAACAACGTGAAGAACACCCCGGCAATGATCGCCGGCGTCATCGCGATGCGCCCTTCGGTGGCGGCTTCGACCGCCCGGTAGACGAAATAAATCGCGCACGAAAATAGCAGCAACATCAGCATCTGCGGCAGTCCGCTCATGGAATAATTCCAGAACGTTTCGCAAAACAGCATCAGGATCGCGCATGCACCGGCGATCTTCGCGTCGAAAATCCGCGACACCAACAGGTAGTTCACGCCGATGGCCATCAGGAAAAACAACGTCGAAACCGTCGCGATCACCCGGTCGAGCGGGAACACCATTTCATTCGCGTTCATTTGCCAGACGTTGGAATCGTCCGCACCGATCAGCTTGAGAACCGCGGCATTAAGCAGCGGGTTGAGAGGGGAGTGATAGGTGTCCTCGAACAGGAAAAACGAAGGCGAGCTGTTCGCCGTCTTCTGCGCCTGATAGTAGGCGACAGGGCGGATCATCTTGGTGGTGAATCCATTCCCCCGGGCGATTTCCCGCGAAATCTGCGCCTGATCCATCGCTTGTGGCGAATTAAGCCCTTGGAAAAGGACGAACAGATTCCCGAGAGTCAGGATGATCAGGATGAGAAAAAACAAGCTGCGGCGGATGATGATACCGGTGTCGAGCTGTGAGGCGGTGATACTCATGAAAAATGGGGATGAAGGCAGGCGGAGAAATTCAAAGACCGAGATCCTTCAACTTGCGCTGGAGGGTTCTGCGGCTGACACCAAGAAGGTCCGCAGCGTGAGTTCGGTTTCCACCGGCGATGGAAAGGGCTGCCCGGATCGTATTGGTTTCGAGCGCATGCAAGTTGAATTCAGCCGGGGCATCAAGGGCGATTTTCCCGAGCACCGGGGAGTCGCCGCTGGCAATGGCTTGAAAATACAGGAATTGCGGGAGGTGGCGGGCTTCGATGACGGAATCGTTGCTCATCACCACGCCGTGTTCGATGGCGGTCCGCAGCTCGCGGACGTTGCCGGGCCAGTTGTATTTCACCAGCAACTCCATCGCCTCGTCGGTCAGCGGCTTCAGCGGACGGTCGTTTTCCTTGGCGAATTCCTGAAGAAAGCTGTTCGCCAGCAGCACGATGTCCTCCCGCCGCGTGCGCAAGGGAGGCATCTCGATTTTCACGACGTTGAGACGGAAATAGAGATCCTCGCGAAAGGTCCCCCTGGCCACCAGCTCCTTGAGATTCTTGTTGGTCGCCGCGACCACGCGCACATCGACCTTGATTGGCGAGTTCGAGCCGACGCGCTCCAAGGTCCGCTCCGACAAAACCCGCAACAGCTTCACTTGTGTCGCCGCGTCGATCTCGCCGATCTCATCCAGGAAAAGCGTCCCGCCGTCCGCCTGCTCGAAGCGGCCGATCCGCCGTTGCGCCGCTCCTGTGAAGGCACCCTTTTCATGCCCGAACAACTCGCTCTCCAACAACTGCGGGGAAAGCGCCGCGCAATGCACGATCACCATCTTCGCCGCCGGCCTGCCTGATAGGTGGTGCAGCGTGTGCGCCACCACTTCCTTGCCGGTTCCTGACTCGCCTTCGATCAGGATCGTCGCCCGCGTTGGCGCGACCTGTTGGATCAATTCGGAAACCTTGCGGATCGCCGGCGATTTACCGATTAGTTTGTCCAGTTTGTGGTTCTTTTTAACCTGTTGGACGAGCTCCTTGTTTTCGGTTTCCAGGTTGCGGTTGCGCAGCGCGCGCTTGAGCAACATTTCCACCTCGTCGATGTTCAACGGCTTCGTTACGAAATGCCACGCGCCCCGCCGCATCGCCTCCACCGCCGTGTCCACCGATCCATAAGCCGTCATCATGATCGCCACCGGCGGCTCGGGCATCGCCAGCGCGGCGTCCAACAGATCCATCCCCGAATCGCCGCCTAACCGAAGATCGGTGAGAAGAAGCTGGATGCGCTCTGTCTTCAAAATCGCCAGCGCCTCGCTTGTCCCCGCCGCGGTGTAGACCTCGAACTCGTCTTCCAGCGCGCTGCGGAGTCCCTCGCGGGTGGCGCGTTCGTCTTCCACGATGAGCAATGTCGGTAACATGATTTTGAAAATTATAAATCGATCACCGGATCGGTCTCCGGCGCGGCTAACAACCTCACCGGCCGGTCGGCGTGCGGCAGATGGATCAGCACCCGCGTCCCCTGGTTTTCCTCGCTCTCGATGGCGATCTCCCCGCCGTGTTCACGGATGATCCGCCGCACGATGAGCAGTCCGAGTCCGGAACCTGATGATTTAGTCGTGCGATACGGTTCGAAAATCGCACCCATGTGCTCGGGGGAAATGCCGGTGCCGTTGTCCTCGATGGAAATGATGTATTCGAAGTCGCTCACCCGTGTCCGGATCGTGATGCGTCCTTTTTCGCAGGGAATCGCCTGATAGGCATTGCGGATTAGGTTGTAGAAAACCTGTTGGAACTGCCCCGGATCGATCATCGCCAACGGCATCGATTCCGCGAGATCGAGCTGCACGGCGATCTGTCGCGATGCGAGCTCCGGTTCCAGCAGCTTCAGCGTTTCATTCAAAATCACATGCAGGTCCTTTCGTTCGCGGTGTGGCGTGGTCGGCCGGACGGCGTGCAGGAATTGTTTCAAAATCTGATCCAACCGCTGGATCTCCTCGCGCGCCGTCGAAAGATTTTCCTCAAGCGGCTTGCGATCACCCGGCGGCAGCTTCTTCAGCTTGCGGCCTAACAATTGAAGGTGGATATCGAGAGAGTTGAGCGGATTCCCGATCTCATGGGCGACTCCGGCGGCGAGCAGGGTCAGCGCGTTGAGGCGTTCCGACTCCAGCGTCTCCTCCGCCTCGGCCCGGGTCGTCGTCAGGTCGCGAACCAGCATCACATAACCAAGCGGCGCGCCCGGATCATCCGCATCATCGATGGGTGCCAGATAGAAATTCAGGAAGCGGTTTTCCGGATAGAAAACCTCCAGATCGCGGCTCACCGTCCGCCCCGGTTTGCCCAGCGATTCCCAATCCAGACCGCGGATCTGGGTGGAAATTTCCTCGCCGGGCGCCTGCTCCGGATCAAGCCCGAAAAACTGGCAGGCCGCGTGATTCAGGAAACCGATCACACCGTTGGGATCGAGAATGATCACGCCCTCATGCAGCGCTTCGAAGACTTTTTCCAGGAATCCCTTCTCGCGGATCAGCCGCGTCACGATCTGCTGCACGTCGCCCGGCACCACCCGGTCGAGCCGCGCCACCAGCTTTTCGAGAAAGCCGGATTTCACCTTATGTTTGCCAGATTTAGGTTTCCGGTGTTCAGGAAGAGCCATGAGCGACGTTTTAGTGATCCTATGCACCTTCCCCGATTCCGGTCAGGCGCGACAAATTGGCACGGTCCTCGTGGAAAAGCAACTCGCCGCGTGCGTGAATCTCATACCCGCCGTCGAATCGATCTATCGCTGGCAGGGAAACGTCGAAACCGCCAATGAAGTTCTCGCAATTTTCAAAACCACCTCCGCCGTCTTTCCCGCCTTCGAGAAAACCCTCACGGAACTCCACCCTTATGAAGTCCCGGAAATCATCGCCCTCACCCCCACCCAAGTCTCCGACCCGTATCGCGAGTGGATCCTCGGTAATTCGGGTTTGCGATAGTGGTTGCTGCGTCTCGCAGCAAACCGTCGTCGGAGTATCCGAAGTATCTCCGGTGAGCCGTCGGATGGTCCGAAAACGTTAGACAGAAATATGAAACCACATCTCGCTTTGTCAGTTCTTGCCCCAGCAGGGGAATTAATCCGATCCGGAAGAAAGACTCTTGAGATTCGCCAATGGTGCCCCGAGTCGATTCCTTTGCGCGATCTCGTCATCGTTCAGAATAAAAATCGATTGAGTCGCGATGGAGTCACGGATGACCCCGATGGCGAAGTCATGGCAATCGTCGATGTGGAGTCCGTGGAAGAATGGAACGAAAATGAAATGAATGAGGCTTGTGCCTCATGCTGGGAACCCGGTTGGATGGCTTGGCGATTGAGCAGTGTGCGTCCAGTCCATTTGGACGGCCGGTTCCCTGCCCGATTGAGGATTTACTCGATTGATTTGCCATCCTGGCCCTGATCAGTGAGAGTGGAAACCGGGCCGCTTAATACCGCGCCATCTCCGGATCGACCCGCTCCGCCCATTCTTCGATCCCGCCGCTCATCGAAAACGCGTTTTCCACGCCGATGGAGCGCAGGAAATTCGTCGCTCGCAATGAGCGCACGCCGTGGTGGCAGTAAACGACGACTCCGCGTTCGTTGCGGGCTAGCAGCTTCTCCCGGAGTGCTGAAAATAGTCCTAACGGATACCACTCGTTGCCGGCGATCTGGCAGATCGCCAGCTCGTCCTCTTCCCGGCAATCGATCAGCCGCGGGCGTTGGTCGGCTGGCAGTTTCACCCATTCAGCCACCGCTTCAGGACTGATTTCCAGGGTCGCCGAGGCGTCTGGTAATTGCGAACTCATGGGTGAACTGGAGGGCGGAATTTACTCCGCGCGGTTGGCTGCCGGATGATCGCGCGGAATAAATTCCGCGCTCCAATTTGGCCAGACGCACTCACTCGATGATGACGGGCGTGCCGACCTGGACGTTGTCAAAGAAATGCTCCGACATGTGATGCGGCATCCGGATGCAGCCGTGCGACGCCGCGTAGCCTGGAAGGTAGCCGGTGTGCATCCCGATTCCGGGCATGACCTGCATGAAATTCGGCATCGGTGCGTTGTAGAAAGTCTCGTTCGACTTCGGTTTGTCCACCCGGATGTCCACGTTGTCATTGGTGGTCATCCCGGTGCTGTTGTCCTTGAACACGCCGTAAACCGAGGATTTGTGATCCTTGTCTTTCGCGATGATCTTGTATTTCCCGGGAGGTGTCCCGTGGTCTTCCTTGCCGCTGGAGATTCGGGAAATCCCTACCAGCACGCCACCTTTGTAGAAAAACGCCTTCTGCTGCTCGCGGTTGATCTTGATCAACGGACTGCCCTGTGCGCTGTCGCCGTCCCAGTAAGACACGTCATCCGGGATTGCCGGGGCGGGATGTCCCGCACCGCTCGAAGTCTGCTGGTGGATGGAACCGCCGACACCCGTCAGGTAATCGGAATGCCCCGGACCACCCGTGCCGCAGGAACTCAGCACCATCGCTGCCAAGCCCGCCAGCGGCAGATTGTTAAGAAAAGTTGATTTCATTTGCGGCGCAGGCTGTACCAGATCGTCGGCCAGGTCAAGCCGACACCCGGAAATTGGAGATCTCCGGACCTTGGAAAGAGCGGACTGAAGTCCCCGACTCCGTTTTTGGCGTCACCCCAAGCCTGGCATGATCACCGCGTAGCCCAGTTCCCGTGCGGCTTTGGCTTGGCGGTCATCATGCGTCATCAGCCGCTTGATTCCCATTTCCGACATCGCGGCCAGATGAATGCGGTCGAGCGAGCGGCAGTGGATTTGAGACGAGTCGTTTTGGGCGAGGGCGACGCTGAAAACGGAAGCGGGCAAGTCTCTTTGTTGAAAGGGGATCTGGCCGATGATTTCCATCAGTTTGTCGCGAAGCCGCATGGCATGCGTCCGGCTCACTTTTCCTCCGAGCAGGAGGCCTCTGAGCTGCACGCGTGCCTCCATTTCGGTAAGCGTGGACACGATCACCGAGTTTTCCAGAGATATCGCCGTCCTCGTTGCCTCCGTCTGAAGGTCCTGCACGGCGAGTTTGAGCAAACTGCTGGTATCGATGTAAATCATAGCAGCTTGCGATCCTCTCGGTCCTCAAGCAACGGGGTCAGGCTGTCGAAATGGACACCTTCTCCCCACACTTCATTCATCCATCGGCGGTGCTCCTCCGGATCAAATCGCTTCCTCGGTGTCTCCTCCTCGACGATCGGCAGCAGCCGCGCCACCGGCTTGCCATCGCGGGTGATCAGGATTTCCGGCTCGGTCGCCAGCGCCTTTTCCGCATCCGGCCAATGTTGGCGGAGGTCACGGATGGTGATCGTTTTCATGACCCCTGTTTCACATGTTTCACGCCAGGTGTCAAGGTGGGGGCTTGACGCTTTGCCATCACCGGCTCCGTTCGATATGCACCGCGACGCATTCGGTGTTCGGCAGGATGTGTTTCTCGATGGAAATGGCGACGTGTTGCAGCGGGTGATTTCCTAGCAAATGACCGGCGATATCGGTGGCGAGGGTCTCGATTAGGCGGCGCGGCCGGGCGGCGGCGAGGGCTTCGATTTCGAGCGAAACCTGATAGTAGTCAATGGTGCGGGAGATTTCATCGGCGAGGCCGTCGAAGTTTTGGGAAGGGGTCATCCTGATGGAGACTAACAAAGTCTGGGGCACGGCGCGTTCTTCGTCAGGCACGCCGATGAGGGTGGTGACGCGGAGGCGGCGGATCTCGATGGTGTCAGGCATAAGGTTCCGGATCACCGCCATTTTTTCCCGGAGCGATGTTGCCCGGGGAAATGGCGGCGGCTGGTGTTTTGCACAAACATCAACCGCCCGCCAGCCCGGATTTTCAACCGGGCGCGAAGGATGCCGGATCAAGAACGGCGACCAGCGCGATTTGGCGAAGACGCGGGCGGCGTCATCCGGTGGATCGAGCACGGAAAGGTCGAGGCTGCCGGAGGTCCGCCTCAGAACCGGGCGGACCGCGACGGATCCCCCGGTGGATGATGCTGCGGGTGTTCACTCCGGGGTGACCACCAGACGGACGAAGGATTTTCCGTCACCCGAGAGCGTGTATTTCAGCGTGCTGTTGGTGTTAGTGGTGAGGTTGCCGATAGGAACGTCGGACCAGTTGGCGAGGTTGGTGGATGTCTGCACGACGAACTGGGTGCCGTAGGCGCTGGCGGGGATGTTGCCGCCATTGGGCCAGGTGATGCTGTAGCTGCCGCCGATGTTTACGAGTGCGGGAGAGGCCGTGAACGCGGAGATGGAGTTCATGAAATATTCGACGCCGTTTCTAACCCCATCGGAGTCGGAGTCGAGATTTGAAGCTTCTCCTCCCGCGTTGGTGGTGGCCCAGCCGTTATAGCCGGCAGGCGCGACGACGCTCACTACGCCCGATCCCGTGAAGTGTGTGTCATCGATGTGGGTTGCTCCCGATCCGGTGGCACCCCATGTTCCGGTGGCCTGCTGCACAGCGCCGAAGAAGAGGTAAGCCACCACTTCTGTTCCGGTGACTTCCACCACGCCGCCATTGATGACCAGCTTTCCTGCGTTTGGAAGGGCGTCGCCATCCACGGATAGAATTCCGCCCGCGACGGTTGTGTCACCTCCATAGGTGTTGGTTCCAGTTAGAATCTGGGTGCCGCCTCCATTCTTAACAATCGAAACGTTGGCACCTCCTCCGATGGTCCCCGAGTAAGTGTAGGGGCCGCTGAAGGATTCGAAGTTGATCGTGAGGACCGCAGCGCCTGGAGAGCTGATCACGCTGCCATTTCCAGAGAGACCGCCGAGCGACGATGCGATGCCATTGATATCCCAGATGGAGTTATCCTGAATGTCGAGATGTCCGGTGTTCGTGATGCCGGAAACGAGACTGTTTCCTCCCAGGAGTGTGAGGGTTGCCAAGGAGGTTCCATTGATCTTGGGCTGGTTGACCGTGGGGACATGAGCGTTTCCGGCACCGATCATATCCGCGTTGTTACCCACGGTGATTCCTCCCGCAGTGGTGTCGAACGTCGCGCCCGCTCCATTGACCTGAAGCAGATTGTTGTAATCGAACACGGTGATACCCATAAAGTTTCCGGACCGCAGGGTGCCGCCGTTGATGTTGATCGAGATGGCGAGGGTGTTAGCGAATATGTCCCCAGTACTTTCCAGAACCCCGCCATTCAGGTTCAGGGTTCTGAATTCGCTCAAGCCGTTAGCAGAAATGCCGCTGGTCAAATAGGTTCCTTTGTTGATCGTAAATGTGGTTCCGAAGCTGTTGTAGGTGATGGGGCCGCCGCCGGTGTTGGAGCCGTCGTCGATGGTCACGGTGGCAGGGGCGGTGAAGTTGAGCGGTCCGGTGAAGTCATTGGTGCCGGTTAGACTGAGGATGCCGCTTCCCGCGCTGATGGCGATGCCGGTGGGGCCGGTGATGTTGGCGGACACCCGCACGGTGCCGCTCGGGTTGGTGACGTTGAAGGCGGTGGGCATGATCGTGCCGTTCAGGAGTACGTCGAAGGTTGGGGCTCCCGCTCCGATGGTGATGGCGTTCGTAGTCTGGGTGGTGCCGCCGAGATCCAGTGCGCCGCCACCCAGGGTGATGCCGCTGCTGCCGCTCAAGGTGGCCGCGCCGCCGAGTACGAGGGTGCCTCCGTTGATAGCAGTGGTACCGGTGTAGGATGTGCTGCCGTTGATTGTCAGAAGCCCGTCGCCGGACTTGCTGAGGTTACCGGAGCCCAAGTCCAGAGCGGAGGAAATGGTTGCGTCGAGGCCGGTGTTGGTGGCGGTCAGTCCGGTCGCGTTGAGCGTGCCGTTGACGATGTTGGCGTCGCCGTTGATAGCCAGTGCGTTGACGGTGCTGCTGGTGCCTCCCAGATTCAAGGTGCCGCTGGTGATGGAAAGGGCGCTGCCTGCGGCACCTAAGGTTCCCGCGCCGCTCAAGGTGACGGTGCCGCCGGAGATGTTGGTCCCGCCGGTGTAGGTGTTGGTGGTGGAGATGGTGACATTCGCCGAGCCGTCCTTGTTGACAATAGTTCCCCCGGCGATGCCGAAGGCACCGTTGATAATGTAGTTCTTCGAGCTGTTGGCGAAGTTGACCACAGCCGGACTCACATTGGCTGCGGAGATGGTCACTGTTGTGTTCGTAGGACTGTCGTCGAAGCGGACAACGTCGCCTTGGATGTAATCGGTCTTGATGCCTCCTGTGAGGAGCTTCCAATTGCCGTTCGTGCCAGTGGTTCCCACCACCCAATTGCTGTTATCGAGCCCGGCCCACTTCGGACTGTCTCCGCCGATCAGGAGTCCGATGGTGGAGCCGTTGAGCACGAGCGAGGCACTCTGGCGGCTGGTCAGGCCGGTGATCGTGCCTTTGGTGAAATTGGAAATGGAACCGCCGAAACTTCCAGTGCTGACGAGATTGTAAGTGGAGCCGCCGTTCCAAAAGGCATTGGAGGCGTTGATGGTGACCGAACCATTGGCCGGGGTGGTGGAAAGCGCTCCAGAAACGATGATTCCGGAGGTGCTGGTGTCACCGTCGTCGGTGACGGTGATGGCGGCCGCGCCGTTGAAGGCAAGACTGCCAAGAGTGATCGCGGCGGAGTTTCCGTTGCCGTTGGCGATGATGCCGGTGCCGTTGCCCACCGTGACCGCGCCGAGCGTGCCGGTGCCGGCGACGGTGCCGTTGGTCAGCGTGATGTTGCGGGTCGAGGCTGTGGTGCTGGTGTGCAGATACTTGGCTCCCGAGCCGTTGACGTTGACGCTGCTGGAGGATTCGATCGAACCGGTGCCGCCGACGTTGAGCGTGCCTCCGTTGATGGTGGTGGCGGCTGTGTAGGTGTTGGCGCCGGAAAGGATCAGGGTGCCAGCGGTTTGCTGCATGACTCCAGCCCCGGAGATGACGCCCGAGATGGTCTGGTTGGCCGAACTCTCGTAAGAGAAAGTGGCGTTGTTGGCGATGGTGCCGGAATATGAACCGGCCGCACCGATGGATCCGGCTGCGGTGACACGCAGCGTTCCGCCGTTGAGAGTCAGGGCAGGGGTGGTTGCGAGGTTGTTGCTGGCGGTGAAATTCACCGTGCCCGCGCCATTCTTGATCACCGTGACGTTCGTTTGACCTTGGGTGGCATCAATCCGGAAGGGCGCGTTGAACAGCCAATTTCCCGAACCATCAAGGGTTACGGTTTTGGCCGCGCCGCCGCCCGCCCGCCAGAGAATGTCGGCGGCGAAGGTGGCGGTGTTGCTGCTGTTGTTGGTATAGGTCTGGGCATTCGAGGCACCGCGGTAGACGAGAATGGTGGATTCCAGCCCGTCGCCAAAGGAGAATGCGCCCGCGCCGCTGTTGATGGTGATGTTACCAACGCCCCATTGAAGGCCGGGGGCTCCGGTGATCCCGTCAAGAGTCAGATTGTTATTACCCGTATACAGGACGTGCAAACCGTCCGTGGCCCCGAAGCTGGGCCCGATATTGGTGTTCCAAGTCAGGGTTCCCAAGGCGGTCGTGTTATCAAAGGTGGCGACGTCTCCGCTTGCGAACGTGGCGGAGGCGGAGCTCCAGTTGGCACCAGAGCTCAGACTGGTGGCGGTTCCCCCGACTCCGCCGGTCCAAGTTGCGCTCGCCGCATGGGCGGATGGAAGTGCGAGGCCGATGAGGGCGGGAGCGAGGCAGACGGTCAGGAACTGGAGGTTGGATTGTCTAAGTTTCATGGGGTTTTTTGGGATGGGAATTTTTACAGGAGAGAGGCGGAACGATGGGATTTTTGGATTTTTGACGATTGAAACTGTGGAAAACTGATTTTTTGACCTGAGGATGACAAGGAGAAAATTAAACGATTAATTAAAATGATTAATTAGCGGTGAAAATCTTCGGTTGAGCGGGTCAGGCTTGGGTGGAAATCGGCAGCGGGATCCCGGATTGGACAAGCAGAGGCGCGGCGGCGTGGGCCTTGTCCTTGTTGACTCCGGCTTCCACCCGCGGGCCTTCTCGATAGACGAATTTCGGGAAATCGGCGTGCAAATGAAGTCCTGAAATGTCTTGGCAACAGAGACCCACAAACGCACCGGTGAAACCAAGGTGGGAGTGGTCATCCGACAGGACCGTTCCGTCGAGAATGGGGCCGATGATCTGCCAGTTTCCTCCGGGCAGCGAGTATTCGAACCGCAGGGCGGCGTTTTTCAGCGTGAGGCGCATGTTCACGGCTCCGGTGGCGGGTATGGCGATGTCCTTTTCGAGAATCTCGCAGCTCGCGGCTCCGTCCGTGGCGATGATGTTGAGGGCTCTGCCGAGCGTCTCGTCGTGGCTCAGCCGCAGGTAGTAGTGGTTTTCCGTGTCGTAATAAGCGATGAGTCCGGCCATTTGCTGGAAAGTGGTCGGTTGAAACTCGACGGTGGTTTCCACGCTGATGTCGAAGGACTGGACGCGGCGGGCGATGAGGCTTTGGCGGAAGAGGCTGACGGTGGGTTCGTTGCCCTTGAGCCGGAGGAAACCGGGGCGCTCGGCGAGGCTGAGCCAATCTTGGGTGATCGGCTGGCGCAGGCTCTGGAAATGGATGTCGAGCTCGGGCGAGTCGAAGTGGCCGTTCCATACCGGGGCGTTGAAAGGTGCCGGCAAAATGCCGGCGGGGCCTTTGGTTTGAACGACGGGGAGCATGCCGCCCTGTTCCAAATACAACCAGCCGTCATCGTCCCAAACGCACTTCTGGAGCGCCGTTTCCCGCCCGAGAGTGCAATGCTTGCCGTTGACCGGACGGCCGCAAAGGTGGGCCAGATACCACTCGCCGTGCTGGGTTTCCACCAACGATCCGTGGCCGGCCTTTTGCAGGAGAATTTCGGGATGACCCAATGAGCTAACAAGGTGCTTCTGAGGGTGGACTTCATAAGGGCCGTCGATCTGGCGGGAGCGGGCGAGCGTGGCGGCGTGGGCGTATTCGGTTCCGCCCTCGGCGGTTAGCAGATAGTACCAGCCATCGCGCTTGTAGAGGTGGGGGCCTTCCACCAGGGCGCGGTCCGTGCCTTTGAAGATCTGCTTCACCGGCCCGATCAAAGTTTGGGTTTTCGGGCAGAACTCCTGAAGCAGGATTCCGGCGAAGCGGTTGTTTTGCTTGCGGTGATCCCAGACCATGTTCACCAGCCACTTGCGGCCGTCGTCGTCATGAAAAAGCGAGGGATCGAATCCGCTGCTGTTCAGAAACACGGGCTCCGACCATGGTCCGGTGATGTCCGGGGCGGTGACCAGATAGTTGTAGGCGACCTTGTAGGGATCCCGTTTCCAGTATTTCACATCCGTGTAAATCAGATGGAACAACCCATCTGAATAAGTAAGACAGGGAGCCCAGATGCCGCCTGAGTCCGGATTTCCCACCATGTCGAGCTGGCTTTGCCGATCCAGGGGGCGGGTGAGCAGGCACCAGTTCACCAGATCCCGCGAGTGGTGGATCTGCACTCCGGGAAACCATTCAAAGGTCGAGGTGGCGATGTAGTAGTCCTCGCCGACCCGTAAGATCGATGGATCCGGATTGAAGCCCTTGAGCACGGGATTTTGGATCACCGGATTTGAAATGGATGATGAATTCATTAAATGAAACGTTTTATTCGCGGGGCAAAAAAATTCAAGTCAGGTTGTTTGGCCGAGAATCAATTGCGGCCGGTGGACCGACGACGGTAATACGGCATCGGCTCCGCTCGCGACGAGATCGAAAGTCATTTCCGCGGCTTTTCTTCCCATTTCATAGGAGGGAATTCTGACAGTGGTGAGCCTTCGCCACGCGCTGAGCGAGGCGTAATCGCCATTGAAACCCGCGATGGCGAGGGAATCGGGAATACGGACCCCGCGATCATATGCGGCGCGTCCGATGAGATTCGCGAGGTCGTCATCATAAGCGATCACCGCATCATAGGCGGCGATCACGTCCCAATCCTCCTGGCTCAGTTCGACATCAAGGCCGACGACGTCCTTGGTGTGCACGGTGTGACAGAAAGCCTGCCGCCCCGCATCGAGCATGGCCTTGCGGTAGCCGGTCTCGCGGTCCTCGGCGCTGTGGTGCATTCTCTCGATAGGAGGACCGCCCCCTGTTTGCCGATGGAGGAAGCAGATGCGTTGATAGCCCTTGTCGATCAGATGCCGCGTCAGTTCGATCGCCCCCCATTCGTCGTCCACGTAAACCGAGTTGGTCTCGTGGCGGTCATTGACGAAGATCACGGGAAGATTGCTGGCCTGGATGCGTTCGTAAATCTGGTCCGCCAGTTCGCTGTAACTTTCGATCACGAGCGCGTCGAGATTCCGCTCGCTGAATACACTTGGCATGGCGGTGCTGATGTCCTCGATCGCCCTCGGCAAACGAATCAGGGTCATGCGGAAACCGCGCTCTTCCGCGATATCGTGAACACCGGCCATGTAGCCATAGGGCGTGCTGGTGTAGGCTCCTGTCTTGGCGACGAAATAGCCGATCGTATTGAAGCTGTTGGAACGAATCGAGCGCGCGCCGGAATGGGGTTGGTAATTCAATTTCCGGGCCACCGCCCTCACCCGTTCCACCGTTTCCGGCTGAAGTTTGATGGTGGAATTCTGACGGGGACTGAGAGCCTGCGAGACGGATGCCGTGCTCAAGCCGGCGGAGCGCGCGATGTCCTTGATGGTTACTCGGCGGGAAACGCTCATGAACCGGAAAATGTGAGAGCGTTGGCCATACCACTTGGGATCTGATAAACCACCTGAGTTAGCAAGGAAAATTGAGGTTCGCGGACCCGCGGACCCGGTATGCCGGGGCGTCCGTATCCGCAGCGGGGCCGGGCCGGCATGGGGAAATTCACCTGACAGGCTTATCATATAATGTCCCTATTTTCAAGTTCGATGAAAGCCTTCCGCGTCCACGATCTGGTGATCGATTTTCCCAAGCTCACTTCTTCCATCCGGCTTCCGTTTCCGCTACGACCGTGAGTCCCGGTGCCGTTTGCCTCGTAAGCCGGGTCGTTGGAGTTCTTTTCCGATGCCCAGCTGCCAACTCCCACGTAGACAAGGTGCCACCCGTTTGTTGTTAGGCAATTGGCCGCGACAAGTTTCATCCACCCAAAACCAGCTGTCGAGAAGACCGCGAGGACGATGATGGTGACTAACAGCTCGGGGAGAGTGAATCCGGGGAGCCGGGATGAGACCGGCCGTTTCCCGGCGAGGTGTTTGTCGGTGATTCTCATCGGTAATTGGAATGGGATTTCAATTGCTCCATCCGAAGCGAACAGGCGTCTGGAGGAGAATGGAGAGGAGCCATCGCAAATGACAAGGAAAATTAAACGTTTAATTAAAAATGGGCCTCACCGAGATGATATTTCATAATTCATTGATTATAAGTTCAAACTTGTGGATTGAGTGGCCGAAAATGGTCGCGATGTGTCTCACGAATCGGCTGCGGTTTTCAATTCTGATCACCGGTGGGAGTGGCCGGACCATCCGTGCGGAATGGAACCGCTGGCAGACCCGCGCCGTTGAAGAGAGTGGCTTTCGGATTGGACTGCCACGCGTAGCGGACGACTTTGGGATTCGGAACCTCGGGTGAGGAAACCACGATGGAATCGCCCTCGATGCGGGCGTCGGCCCAAGTCCATTTCCCGTCGTCTCCGGCGATGGCGAATTCCTCCAATTTCCCACCCTGTGCGGTTAGGCCGCCGTCGGTGTGATCGAAGTTCAGTTTCAACGCGCCCGGCAGGGTTTCGGTCGATTTGAAAACCGGCCCGCTGAAGGGGACCTTTTTCCCATAATGTTTCGCCAGGGCGCAAAGTGCCAACCGCTCTCCCACCGGGCGCTTGTCCTTCGGGTGGATGTCACCGGCCTCTCCTACATCAATGGCGAGGGCCAGTCCGCAGTTAGGAACATTGCGGGAGGCGAAATCCTGCGACTCGCGGAGTTCTGCCCACGCGTCGTCACCCGGAGTGTCGCGATGCGGCATGAACGAGGCGAGGCTGACAATGTAGAACGGGAAATCGCCTTGGCCGAAGGTTTTGCGCCAGTCACCGATCATCGCAGGCAGCAGCGTGCGGTATTGCGCGGCGCGGCTTGCGTTGGCCTCGCCCTGATACCAGATCGCTCCGGTGATCGCGAGCGGCGCGATGGGAGCGACCATTCCGTTATAAAGAACGGCGGGCATGGTGGGCCAGTTTTCAAACCCCGCGGGCATTGGGTGCGGCGGTCGGGCGTCCACGCTGAGTTTGCCCTTCCACTCGCCCGCGAGCGGGACAACGGTTTTGTCGCCGAGGACGAGTTTCAGTTGGGCGGATTCCGATTTGAATCCGCCGTCGGTTAGAGTTTTGAAAACACGCACGGTGATGACGTTTTTACCGGGTTTCAAAATGCCGGGCGCGATCGGATAGGAGCGCGGATTCTCGACCCAGGCGCTCGCTCCCACCCAGCTGCCGTTGACATGCACGGTATCCATCCGCTCGATCACGCCGAGTTCGATCTTCGCTTCTCCCGCAGGCAGCGGATCGGGAAGGGTGACGGTTTTGCGGAAATAACAGACGGCCGGAGTTTCGGGCACGCCGAGGTCGGCGAAGCCGCCGGGAATGGTCACTGTTTTCCAATCCTGCTCGTCGATATCGGCGGCGAACCAAGCGTTGTTCTTATGGCCGGGGTCGAACTCGTCATACCAGTGGGAGATGAAATTGCCGTATTCCGGAGCGCCTTTCGCGCGAAGTCGCTCCACCTCGTCGAGCGGAACGTTGAAATCCTTGAGCGGGCGCAAGGCCGCGTCGCTGGTCCACGATTCGGCGGGAGTTCCACCTACAGCCATTTGTACCAAGCCGATCGGCACATCGAGATCCTGCCGCAGCCTGCGGCCGAAATAATAGCCTACCGCCGAAAAACCGCCCGAGCCGCCGGTCGCGACAGTCTCGGGCGAGCAGATTTTCCACGATCCGCCGGTGGCGGAAGACGGAGCGTAGCCGACCGCTGTCCTTGCCTGATAGAGCCGGAGCAGCGGCTGATCCGCCGCTTGGATTTCCGAGGCGGCGTCGCGCACGCGGCTCATGCCGAATTCCATGTTCGACTGGCCTCCACACAGCCAGACATCGCCCACGAGCACGTCGTGGAACTCGACTTTTTCCGGGCCGTCGATGGCCAGGGTGTAGGGGCCGCCTGCGGGCGGGGGCTGGATTTGCGCAGTCCATCCGCCGCTGCCGTTAGCAATGGTTTCGGCGGAGTTTCCGGCGATTGTCACGCGGACCTGCCGCCCCGGCGAAGTCCATCCCCAGATCGTGTTGGGCTTTTCCCGTTGGAGCACCATGTTGTCGCCGAACATCGGGCTCACGAAGGGAAGCTCCTCCGCGGATGAGACGGCGGCTGACGCTCCGATGAGGAAACCTGCGGCGGCGAGATGACGAAGGGGCGGCGGGAGTTGAATTTTCATGACTTTCTAGCAAAAAATTTCACGCGTTGGCGACCCCCGCCTCCGCCCTGCGACGGGCGAGTTCTTCGGACATCTCGATGGTCGCGTCTTTGTCTAACTTGTAGGCCGCGAGGAGGGCGGTGCAGACGGCGAACATCAGGCCCACGACGATGCTGACGGTGAAGCGGTAGCCATGCACGGCGTCCGGAGCGCCCGGCAGTTTCGTGTCGTAGTGGAATGCGAGGTCCATAATCCAGAGAAACGAAGCGGAGCCCAGAGCGAGACCGGCCTTGAGGCAGAACCCGATGGTCGCGAAGACCATACCTGTGAAACGCCGGCCGGTCTTAAGCTCGGAATAGTCGGCCACATCCGCGAACATCGCCCACACGAGCGGCACCGTCGGCGCATACACGATGGAGCCGATGATCGTGAGGGCGATCATGCCGGTCACGTTCGTGGGTTCCAACAGATAGAATCCGAGGGCGGACACGGTGGAGAGTCCGAAGCCGGCGACGGCGACAGCCTTTTTTCCGAACCTGCGGGCGAAGGACACCGACGCCATGATGACAATGATCGTGGTGAGGGTGCCGACCATGTTGGTAATGCTGTTGAAAACATCGGCCACGTTGGAAGTCGCGAGGTTGTCACTTGTGCTGTGAATCGTGTATCCGAGCCACTCCAGCAACCCGCCGGGTTTGGGAGCACCCGGAAGAAGCGGGGCTCGGGTGAGGCCGAGTTTCGCCACGAAATCAAACATCGAGGCCTTGTCCGCATATTGGTGATAGTAGTTGTAAAGCGCTCCGCCGCGGAACGAAAGGATGGCGAAGTGCACCAGTGTCATCAGCGCCATGATCTTCCACGGGCCGTTCTTCAGCAGATCCTTGAAATCCTGTTTCGGCGGGGTGTGGGTTTCAGCGACCGGCTTGATACGCTCGCGGGTGGTGAAAAAGGTGATGACGAACAAGACCAGACAGATGGCCGCCCAAATCGTCATCGTCATTTGCCAGCCGTGCTGGCGGTCATGGCCCTCGGAAAATTTGGCCACTAACGGAAGCGTGAAGCCGCCGACGATGAATTGGGCGATGTTCACCGCGATGAAACGGAACGAATTGAGGCGGGCGCGTTCGTTGAGATCCGCGGTCATCACCCCGCCAAGTGCCGAATACGGCATGTTGTTCATCGAGTAGAGCGTCATCAGCAGGGTGTTGGTGACGGCCGCGTAGGCGACGAGCGCTCCCATGCTCCAACCCTTCGGCGTCGTGTAGGCGAGCACCATCACGACCGCCCACGGCACGGCGGTCCAGATGATCCACGGGCGGAACTTGCCCCAGCGGGTGTTCGTGCGGTCCGCCAGCACGCCCATGATGGGATCGAAGAAGGCGTCCCAGAGTTTCGGCCAGAGCAGGATCGCCGCGGCGGCACCGGCTGATAGACCGAAAGTGTCGGTGTAGAAATTGGTCTGAAACAGGATCATCGTCATGAAGACGAAGTTCGCGGCGGCGTCCGCCATGCTGTAGCCGGTCTTTTCGATGAAGGACAGTCTGGGTGAATTCATGCGGGTGTTAGTGAGGGTTTTCGCTGGTCAGGGTGACGGACGCGCGTTGCAGGGATTCCGATTCGGCGGAGAGGCGGATGGGTCCCGTCCTACCTGCTATCGAACGCACGATCACCAGGCCGAGCCCGTTGAATGCCGGACGTTCGTGGGATGGGAACGAGATGAGGCAGGTTGGATCTCCGTTGTCTGTAGCGACGATTTCGCCCGGTCCTTCGATTTTGAAACGGATGGTGTTTTGGGCCCTTGGCGAAGTGAGTCCGTTGCCGTCGGTGACCCGGACGGTGATGAAGGATAGATCGCTTCCGTCGGCACGGATCGAGGCACGATCCGGAGCCAGTTCGAGGCGGGCCGCCGCGCTGGTGGTCCGAATTTCGCTCCCGGCCCACGGCTTCCCGTCCTTGTAGGCGACGAGCTTCAATTCACCCGGCTGATAGATCACGTCGTCCCAGCGCAGGCGGTATTCGAACGCGCCTTTCTTTTTCCGTCCGAGGGATTTTCCGTTAAGGAAGAGCTCCGCCTCGTCTCCGGAAGTGAAAACATGCACCGGCGTCACCTGGCCGACACGTTCCGGCCATGTCCAGTGCGGCAGGATGTGGGCCATGGGCAGGTCCGGCCGCCAGCGGGACTGATAGAGATAGAAGCGGTCCTTCCTGAATCCCGCGAGGTCGATGATACCGAAGTAGGAGCTGCGCGCCGAGTAATAGGGAGTTGGTTCGCCGAGGTAGTCCCAACCGGACCAGACGAATTCGCCAGCGACAAACGGATTCTTGTCCTGCATGGCGAAAACCTTGTCGGCGGACGAGCCGAAATCCGCCGTGTGGAGTTCGTAGGCGCTGACCTGCTGGATCGTGGAGTCGCCGCCCGATCCGTCGCGCGTCGGGTTGCTGCCGCCTTTCGTCACGGGAAACAGATAGACGCCCCGGCTGCTCAAGGCGGCGGCGCTCTCGCTGCTCACGATCATTTTGTCAGAAAATTTTTCGTGAAACACGGGATACTGCGGCTGCGTGCGGATGCCTTTGAAATTATCGAATTCGGGCGTGTCGCGGATGCCTTCGCCCTGATAGTTGAGGCTGATGACGTCCACGGCGGCGGCGAAGGGCGAGTCCGACTTGGCGAAATTCATCGAGGCGGTGGCGGGCCTTGATGGGTCGGCATCGTGCGACAGGGCGATCATTTTTCGGGTGACCTCCGCCCCTTCCGCGCCGGTGTATTGCTCGCCGACTTCGTTGCCCACGCTCCACAGGATCACCGAAGCATGATTGCGGTCGCGGCAAATCATCGACCGCAGATCCTGTTCATGCCAGTCGGCGAAAATCAGGTGGAAATCAAACGGCGTTTTCTGCCGGAGCCACGCGTCGAATACCTCGTCCACCACGAGGAAGCCCATTCGGTCGGTGAGTTCGAGCAGTTCGGGCGCGGGTGGATTGTGTGCCATGCGGATCGCGTTGCAGCCGAGTTCGCGGAGAATTTCCAACTGCCGCTCCGCCGCTCTTTCGTTGAATGCCGCGCCCAGCGCGCCGAGATCGTGGTGCTGGTTGACGCCTTGGATGGTGATGCGCTGGCCGTTCACGAAAAGCCCGTCCGGCTGGCATTCCACCGAGCGGATGCCGAAGCGTGTTTCGTAGCGATCCACTGCCTCACCATTTCGTGAGACAGTCGTCACTGCGACGTAGCGGTCGGGTTGTTGTTGTGGTGGCGGTCCCCACAGCTTCGGATTCGGCAGCACCACCGAGCCGTTGATCCTGGCGCTCGCTCCCGCAGTTACGGAGGTTTCCATCGACTTGATGGAGGCTACGGAATTGCCGGTCAAATTTCCATCCGCATCGAGCGCGAAAATTTCGGTTAGGATGCCGGCGTCCGCATCGGAGTTTGAGTCGTTGTCAACGGTGACCACGAGCTCGATGGTGGCGGAAGCGGCGGAGACTTGCGGTGTCGTCAGGAAGGTTCCCCATTGGCCGACATGCACCTGCCGGGTCTTTGTCAGCCAGACGTTCCGGTAGATGCCTGCTCCGGGATACCAGCGCGAGAAATCCGGCGGATTGTCCAAGCGGATCGCCAATTGGTTTTTTCCACCCGGAACCACGTGCTGTGTGAGGTCGAGCCGCCACGACGAATAGCCGTAAGGCCAGCCGCCTAACAATTGTCCGTTCAGCCACACCGCCGAGTAGGCCATCGCGCCGTCCACTTCGAGGAAGATGGATTTGCCCTTGTCGGCCACGGGGATGTCGAGCTGCCTGCGATACCACGCGATGCCCGGACTGGGCAGCCGTCCCATGCCGCCGCCGACGTTGGCGGAGTTGAACGGTCCCTCGATCGCCCAGTCGTGCGGCAGATTCAACCGGCGCCAGCCGCTGTCGTCGAAGTCACTCTTCACATAGGAAACATCGCCGCCGGGATTTCCGTCGGGCCGGACAAAGCGCTTCGCAGGATCCTTGATGAAGCGGTTTCCGGTGGGCAGGATCCACGGCTTGAGCACGCGATGGGTGGCGGCTGATAGTTTCGCGGCATCTTCGGTGGCTTCCGCCAGCCGCTCCTTTTGATCCCCGCCGGTGGCGACCGGGCGGACGTCGTAGAGCAGATCCGCCGGGTTGACATCCGGCGGGTCGCCTTTGGTGAAACGCCAGCCATCGTTGATCCTTTCGACTTCTCTCAATCCGGCCGCATCCGCGGAGAGAAGCGCGGCGGCAAGCAGGGCGGCGAGGAGAGCGATGCGCGGGATCATGTTGCTAGAAAAATGTTACAGAATGCGGCGGGCGTGCATGCCAACAACCGCTCCGGTGAAATGCATGCCACCTCCGGCGGCTTGGACACTGACCGGCCGGATGCCCGCGGGTGCGGAGAACGTATCCCAGGATTTGCCGTCGGTGGACCATTCGAAGGAGACTGCGTTGAGATCAGCGGCAATGCGAAGCGAGATTTTTTCGTTAGGCTGGACATTGACGTGATGGATGACGGCGGGCGCGCCGCTGTCGGCGAGTTCGACGAAGATCTCCACCGCGGATCCGTTGCGGCGCGCCCCGAGGAAATAATAGTTTTTCTCGGTCTGGAAGAGTGCGAGTCCGGCATCGATTCCCGGAGCTGTCGGAGTTTCCAAAGTGGTCGAGACCCGGAAACGGCCGTGCTGGACACGGCGTGACAAGAAGGCGGGGTGTTGGTCGCCCGCGAGGGTTTCCGATCCCGGCGTCAGCAGGAGCTTGCCGGAATCCACTTTCCATAACGATCCGGCGGTGGGCTGGCGGATCATCAACCACAGACCGTCGAGCGCCGGGCTGTCGAAATTTTCGCTCCACGTGAAGTCGCCGTTGAGCGCTGCGGTGCTAGCAGTTGGAGCGGTCACGGACGGACCGGGAGCGACGAGAGGCACGCGTTTTCCGGCGGCAAGAATGACCGGCCAACCGTCGTCGGTCCATGTCACCGGCAGCAGGAATGTCTCGCGGCCTGCGGTGTACAGCCCTCCATCAGGAAACGGCCGGCAGCCGAGGAATACCGACCACCACTTCCCATCGGGTGCTTCTATCAGATCCGCGTGGCCGGTGCAGGTGACGGCGCCCGGAACGGTGTCGTCGAGATCGCGCTGGGTGAGGATCGGGTTTCCGTTCCATGGATCGAAGGGGCCGGTGATGGCGCGGCTGCGGAGGATGACCTGCGAATGCTGCGGTCCGGTGCCGCCTTCGGCGCAGGTTAGGTAATACCAGCCGTCGCGCTTGAGCAGATGGGGGCCTTCGATCCACACCGGTTTTTTGGTGATGTCGACACCGCCGTTCACAAGCAGGACGGGCTCGCCGATGAGTTTTTTCACCTGCGGGTCCAACTGCCTGAGCCATACGGCGCGATGCCCCTGATAGAGAGGCTTGTTGTCCGGCGGCTCGCCATTATGGACCAGCCAGACGCGGCCGTCATCATCAAAGAACAGCGAGGGATCGATGCCGGGAAAATCGAGCCAGACGGGATCCGACCACGGGCCGGCGGGATCGATGGCGGTGATGACGAAGTTGCCCTTCCGATCGATCATCGTGCAGACGATGTAAAAGATGCCGTCGTGCCACTGGATGTCGGGAGCGAACAATCCGCGTGAGATACCACTGCCGTGGTAGTCGAGCTGCGTAGGGCGGCTGATCGCATTGCCGGCGAGTGTCCAGTTCACCAGATCGCGGCTTTTAAAAACGGGAAGGCCGGGGAAATAACTGAACGTGGAATTTACCAGATAGAAGTCCTGTCCCACGCGGCAGACGCTGGGGTCGGGGAAGAATCCGGTGAGGATCGGATTGCGATAGTGTCCCGGCGGTAGTTTTTCCGAAGGCTGGATGTCACTGCCGGTATATTCGAAACAGTCGAAGGCGACGGGAGTCGGTTCGTCCGCCAGAACGGAGGTGGCGAGAAGGGCGATGGTTGCAAGCGCGCGCGGCAGGTTCATGGAAATGGGATGAGTTGTCCGGATTTGCGGTAAAGATTCATATCAGGTCAGGGTGCTTCTCTCATTCGATAGAATCTTCCGGGTGAATTCAGGTTGGCCTCGCTGTATTGGAGGAAGCCGCCGGCATCGGTGGCTTGGGTGGTGATGTCCTGCCAACTTGCGGGCGATGATAGATTGTTGGTGGCCTGGATCCGGTAGTTGGAGTAGGGCGCGCCGAGGCCGGAGAGGGTGGCGTTCACGGTGCCATTGGGATTTCCAATGGCGTAAATCTCCGCGCTGAGGGGAATCGGGATGCGGAAGACCGTTCCGGAACCACCCGGACCACCGCCGAAGGCCGTGCCGAACAGGGCGTTGCCCACCCGCAGGAGAGGGGCGACCGGGAAAGCTCCGTAGGTATTCGTGCCATCTGCGGCGAGGGGCTGGAAACTGTGAAACGTGCGGAAGCGCGGCACGAAAGGGTCGAGCGCGAAGACGGTGCCCGCCGCACCCGATCCTCCGGCGGAAGTGGTTCCGTAGAGCACGTTTCCGGAGAGCGACAGAACGGCGGCGGGTGAAGCTCCGTCGGTGTTGGCGCGTGTCAGTGGATCGATGGCGGAAAATTGATAGATGGCCAGGAAATCCGAGCCGTTGGTGTTGATGGCGAACACGGTGCCTTTTCCTCCCGCGCCGCCGGCGAGGGTGGTGCCGTAGAGAATATCGTTAGAAAGCGCCAGTCCGCCGGAAGGCAAGGCACCATCCGCGTTGGCGGCGGTCACGGCGTCCATGGGAGTGAAGCTGTGCAGGACCGTGAAATTGGAGCCGCTGGCATCCATCGAGAACACGACGCCGGTGCCACCCGAGCCGCCGGCGGAGGTGGTGCCGTAAATTTTCCCACCGGAAACGATGACTCCGCCGCAAGGCAGCGCGCCATCGATATTGGTGCCGGTGCCCGAGTCGATCGCGCTGAAGTCGCGCAGCACGGTGAATGCTGAACCGCTGGTGGAAGCGGAGAAGACCGCGCCGTTTCCGTTAGCACCGCCGGCGCTTGCCGCGCCATAGAGCGTGCTGCCGGAAATGGCGAGGGGACCGGACGGACTCGCGCCTCCGAAATTGATCGCCGTGTGCGCGGCGACCGCGTTGAAACTGCGGATGATGGCGATGGTGCCATCCGCCCTGCGCTCGAAAACCGTGCCGGTGCCATAGGTCCCTCCCGCTTGGGAGAGGCCGAAAAATCCTGCGCCGGAAATCACCAGGCCGCCTTGGGGAAACGCCGCGTCCGATCCGCTGTAGAAGCTCTCCAGGGTTTCAAATCCCGAGCCGTCGGGGTTCATCCGGAATGCCGCGCCCTCACCCTGCAAGCCGCCGTTCTGAGTCGTCCCGCATAACAGCCCGTCTAACAATACCAACCCGGTCGCCGGGTTCGCGCCGTCGGGCGTGGCTCCCAGGTTGGGCTGGCTGAAACGATGGAACGCGATCCCATCCGGCCCATCGAAAGTGCCCGTGCCGGACGGTGGATCGGGGATGAAGCCCGTATCAAGCTGTGCCACCGTCGGCGTCACGCCGGCTGGAGCGAAGGCGAACTTGTCCATGGAAAACCCGTCCTCGCGTCCTCCGATCTGGAACGTCTTCGTCAGGCTGCCGCTGACAGTGAAGGAGGTTCCGAAGCGGATCCATTTCCAAACCTGGATGCCTGCTGCGCCGCCGTTGACCGTGACGGGGTCGGTTAGGTTGGTGAAGCCGGTCGTGTTCAATCCCGAGACGACGGCCACCCAGTCCGCGTCGGTCGTGGCCGACTTCGTTCCGAATCCGTTGCCATAGAAGAAGCTGTCGTCCGCGAAGTTCCCGGCACCGACGAGCACGCGGGCGTAGAGCTGATAGGTGTCCGCGGCGGGAAACGGCACGGAATAGGTTGCCACACGGTTGGCGCTGACCGGATTGTAAACGGTGCTGTTGGTCGAGATGGTAATGCAGGCCGCGCCGCTGACAGTGCTCGTTAGGAAATCCGAGCCGAGCGTGCCGGACTCTGCTTCGAAGGTCGGCAGCGAGGTTCCGGGCTGCGCTTGTTCCGAGACGCGGAGGCCGGTGACGAATACGTTGGGAAGGCCGGTCGATCCGCCGGATGCCGCGGCTCCGGTGAGCGTGATCACGCCCGAGCCGTTGGTTTTTGCCAGCACCGTGGCGACGCAATCGCCGAGCGACGCGGGAACCGGGGTGGTCGCTCCGTTGAAGGAGGATGCGCCGGTATTTCCGGAAACGGCGTCTGTCCATTGCATCGCCCGGTTTCCGGTGGAGGCGGTGTCGTAGGCCCAGATCTCGACGATGTGGGAGGTGTTAGGCGTGAGGCCGGTGATCGTGGCGGTGGCTGTCTGGCCACCGATCGTGCTGTTGGCGACAAACCAGAAATCGCGCCAGAAATTCGCATCCGCGGTGAAACCGGCGGTGCCGCGATCCCGGTCCTGGCCGTCGCCTGAGGTCGATAGCGTCAGCGTGTGGGTGCCGTCCGTGCCGGTGACGGAGTCCGCGTTGTCGGCGGAGCCGGTCACGGAGGTCCAGCCGGAAAGGGCGGGGGATGACGTGCCCTTGTCGGTGATGTCGAACTGCGCCACGGCCGCCAAGGCGGAGGATGTGCCCAACGCCATGGCTAACAGCATTGCCTGACGGCGGAGGTTTTTGATCATGCCGGGAAATTCGCTCATGGTGAAAGCGTTCCTGTCAGGGTGTGAACAGGCCGAGGTTCACCGCGTTGGCCATCACTTGATAACCGGACGGATTGAGGTGCAGGGTGTCGCTGCTGTAGGCGGGCAGCAGGTTCGCCGGGTTCGACGGATCGTGCACGGCGGCGTCGAAATCGATCACGCCGTCGAAGACCGCGTTCGTGCGGATCCAGTTGTTGATCGTCTGCCGGGCCGACTCGCGGGCGGAGGTGTAATAGCCGGTGCCGAGCGGAGTGATCGTCGCCGCGTAAGCCCGGATGTTCCTCGCATGCGCCTTGTTGGCGAACTGCGTGTAGGCGTTGATCAGGTTGGTTGCGAGCGCCGGAGCGCCGGCGTCGCTGACTCCTCCGAGGTCGTTGACGCCTTCAAACACGATCAGATAGCGAGCGCCGTTCTGATTGAGCACATCACGGTCGAAGCGATCCACCGCTGCCGGTCCAAGGCCACCGAAGATGGCGTTGCCGCCGATACCCATGTTCGCGACGGCCACGCCGGCGGTCGGCGGATTTGCGGCGAAACGTTTCGCGAGATTGTCCGGCCAGCGGTTGTTTCCGTCGGTGGTTGATCCGCGTCCGTCGGTGATCGAGTCGCCGAGGATGACGACGGTCCTGCCGCCGCTTTCGGCAAGCGTCTCGATGCCGGTGATGACATACCAGTGAGTAGTTAGAGATGGTGTCGGTAGGCTTATCGCCGAGACCGCGTTTCCATCAGAAATGAACGAGGTGGAGCGCGAACCCGGGTGGCCGTTGATCGTCGTGGCGGATAGATTTCCGAAATGGATGCTCAGCGCGACATCGGCGGTTGTCGGCAGATCGAAGTCGAGCGGATCGGACAAGACGGTTTCGCCTGCGGGAATCACCACGCCCGGTGCTCCGCGGAAGACCAGCGTCCGGTCGGTGGTGGGATTGATCTCACCGGTGCCCGCGCTGCCGGTGCCGGCGGCCAGGGCGATGTGTGCGGATTGAATGTTCACCGGACTGGTTCCGTAAGCGTTGGAAAACCGGACGCGCACATTCCTGCCGCCGATGGAGGTGCGCACGAATTGGCGCAAGGTGCGGTTGGCCAGTGGCACCGGCGGCAGATTCCCTGGCTCGGTGAGTTGGGGCGCGCAACCCCAGGTAGTCACCCAATGGCCGTCTCCGGCGGACGCCGCGCCCGCGCTCAGAAAGAGCGCCGCGCCGGTGGCCAGCACCACAAGTCTTGTCGGGATGGAGGAAAGGAATTTCATGAACGACTCTCGGGAGTGGGTATTTTTCGACCAAATCGGTCGTAACAAACGTGTCGTGGCTTCGTCAGATTATGGATTTTCGTGGGCTTCTGTCTGCAAGCTCATCGGGTTTTCAGATGGGGGTGGCAAGTCTAAAATTAAACGTTTAATTCATTTGGCGTTCAGCGGTCGTCTGTGTGCATCGGTGGATTTTTTCAGTCCCGTCCGGCGTCCATCATCCGGCTCTCAGGCGGGCCGAAATAGCTCGGTCGCAGGTCGCCGGTGTGGACGATGAGTTTTTCCAACACGACGCCGGGATCGACCATCCAGATTTTCAAAGTGTGGATTCCAGGGGCGGCGATCTTGTGGCTGGATTTCAACGTGCGGACGTTGTCCTTCACCCACGTGGCCCAATCCTTGATGGGAGGTGCCGAAAGGTCCGGCCGCTTGGCGGGATCGGCGAAGGATTGGCCTGCGAAGGCATCGATCACCAGGGGCGGCTGGTCATCGAAGGAAACGCCGATACGGACGCCCCGGCCCGGTTGGAAATTGAGCGAGGGGCCGGTGATGAGATCGACCCGGATGTCGCCCGCGTCGGAAAGGAAGACGGGATACTCCAGCCGCGGTGAATCCCGGGGCGGCTGGACGCTCGCAGCGGTGCTTGGAAAGATGGCCATGCCGGAAGACCCGCGGCCGTAATCCGGGATCCGTTCCCACCGCACGTCGCCTGCCGCGATGGTTTGCGGCGCGTCCGCGGCGGCGATGGCGGTGGGTCCTGTTAGTCCGCCGAAAGCTTGGTGATTTTCGCGGGTGTGTTGCGCGGAGCGGATGGCCGTGAGGCTGACGGGCACGCTCTCGCCTCCGGTCCGCGTCACGGTGATGACGGAGGATTGGGGGCCTTCCGGGATTTGATCCCAATCGATGCCGACCTCGATGCGCTGGTCATGATCGGTCGATCCGGAAGTGGCGCCGAGCTTCACCCATGGTTGGCTGGCGGTGACTTCGAAGGGGAAACTAACCGAACCACGTTTGAAGACCTCGATGTAGGAGCGCTGCCGGTCGATGGAATCAAATGGAGGCAGGATTGCTCCACTCTCATTGCCGGGCCAGGAGTTTTCGGAGCCGTCGACCGCCACGCCCATTGATGCGGTTGGAGCGCTTTTCACTTCGGCCAGTTCAGGCATGATGTTGGTGTCCGGATCCTTCCATCCTGTATAGCCGACATGGGTTTGCGACATCATGTGGTTCCACTTGCCGCCGTTGAGTTGGTGAAACGTGTCGGTGAGCTGTTGATCGAGCGCGAAGAGTCCGCGGACGCGTTCCGCATCGTCGTTGGCGCTGGTCCGTCCCTGGCTGGCATGGAGGCGGTTGAGGCCGGTGGCGATGTGCAGTTCCACGACCGCGGCCGACGCCTTTGTCGGATAGAGCACGAGTTGATAGAAGGCGTCGCGGGATTCTGTTGGCAGTTTTTCGTAAATGGCTTCGGCCCGGGCGGTGATGTCCTTCCATACGTCGAGGACCCGCTCCGCTTCGAGGTAGTTCACGAGGCTGTAGGTCGTTGGCTCCAACAGCTCGGGCTTCCGCCAGGCGTTGTATTTGGCGTATTTTGAAACAATGTCGGCGATGTCGTCCGCATGGGCGGGGCCGAATTCGCGTTCGGCCCAGCGGCGCGTGAACGCGGCGATTCCTTCCTTTGGCATGGCCTTGGGATTCCACGCCATGCGCAGGAAGAATTCGATCGGCAGCTCCATCGGTTTCAGGTCGCCAACGTTGACGATCCAGATGCGGTCGGCGCCGTAATCGAACGCCGTGTTCATCTGTTCCCAGATCCTGGGAAGCGGATTGGCATTGATCCACTTGTAGGAACGCGGGGAACCGACGTAGTCGAAGTGATAGTAAATGCCCGCGCCACCGGAGCGCTTGCGTTCTTCCGCGGTGGGAAGGCGGCGGACGTTGCCCCAGTTGTCGTCGCACCAAAGGAGGGTGACGTCGTCCGGGACTTTCATGCCGTGCTCGTAGTAGTCGGCGACTTCCTTGTAGAGCGCCCAGAGCTGGGGGACGCGGGTCACGTCGCGGTTTACGGCTTTGGCGATCATCTTGCGCTGGTCGGAAACAATTCGTTCCAACAGCGCGCTGTTTTCGGCCATGTCGCCGTCCTTGGCCATCGGTTCGTCGCCATCGCCGCGCATGCCGATGGTGATCAGGTTGTCGTAGTCCTTGTTGCGTTCCATGCCCTCGGCCCAGAATTTCGCCAGTCCTTCCTGATTGGTTAGGTAATTCCATTCACCGTTGCCGATGCCGGCCTTGCGCTTGGTCCATTCCTGTTGAGCGCGCATCATCGGCTCGTGATGGGACGTGCCCATGACGATGCCGTATTCGTCCGCGAGTTTCGGATCGAGCGGATCGTCCTCGCTGAAGGCTTTGCCCCACATCGCGGGCCACAGGTAGTTTCCCCTGAGCCGCAGGATGAGTTCGAACATGTGGGGGTACATCCGGGAATTCACGCCGCCGAATTTCTCGCGGGACCAGGGGCCGAGCGCGGGCTCCTCGTCATTGATGAAAATACCACGGTATTTCACCGCAGGCGGCCCCTGGACCCAGGTTCCCGATCTGATGGAAATGGCTTCGCTGTGTCTGATAGGAACGTCGGCCCACCAATGCCATGGCGAGATGCCGATCTGTTCGGAAATCTCGTAGATGCCATAGATCGTGCCGCGTTTGTCGCTGCCGGCGATGACGAGGGCCTGAGGGACGCCGGGCAGGGGATCACTAACCGTGGCGATGATGAATGACTCCCATTTGCCGACGATGGCATCGGTTGTGATTTTGCCGGATTTGATGAGTTGGTCGATCAGCGCGGATTTTCCAAGGGTGCCGATGATGACCGCTACGCTGCCGTTAGGGGCTTGCTCTTTTTCCAACGAAGGCTTGATGCCGGTGACGCGTCCGATGTCGGTTTGCAAATCCGCGGCGGCCCGGAGCACTCCCGGGAAGTCGGCTTGATCGACAATGAGCGGCGCGGCGTGCTTGTTCCGCACGAGGGGGAAATCACCGGACGCGTTGTTTTCCGCCACGATGGTTTCCGGAAATCCTGGGCCCGGAGCTGCCTGAATGTCGGCCGCCAGCATCGCAAAAACCGTTAGAAAGACGTATCTGAAGAATGGATTCATGGCTGAAGGAGCTCACCGGCTTGCGGCGTCGATCACGGCTCCGAAGGCGGGCTTCGGGTGGAGGGCGCGGTCAAACAACAGGGGATGATTGACGCGGCCGGGAATCGGGAAATTGTTCAGCCAGGATTCTCCGTCGTTGATTCCCCAAAGCGTGACGCGCGTGATTGTGCCGCGGTGTTTCAGATAGATCCCGAACAACTCCGCATAACGGCGGGCGAGCTTTTGTTGTTCTTCGGGAGGCAGCTCTTTCGGATAGGGATTGAACGCGGGGTCCGCGGCCTCGCGGCGGCTGATATCGGCGTCTCCGAATTTCTTGCTGCCGGGGAGCATGTCCACATCCAGTTCGGTGATCATCACCTTGAGCCCGAGTTGGCCGAAGGCGGTGATCGAGGCCTCGAGATCGTTGGAGGCCGGCCAGACGGGAGTGACATGTTCCTGGATGCCGATGCCGGTGACGGGCACGCCCGCCGCCTTGATTTTTTTGACGAGAGCGACCGCGCCATCGCGCTTGGCCGGGACTTCGAGTCGATAGTCGTTGTAGTAGAGTTCCGCCGTGGGATCGGCTTCGTGGGCGTATTCGAACGCCTTTTGAACGAAATCGTCGCCGATGATCTTCTTCCATGGCGAATCGCGGAGCGTGCCGTTCTCGTTCAACGCCTCGTTGACGACATCCCAGCCCTTGATCCGTCCCTTGTAACGTCCGACCAAGGTGTGGATGTGTTCGCGCATCCGCTCTAACAATCCATCGCGGGTCAGAGGGGCTCCCTTCTCATCTTCGAAAACCCATTTAGGCGTCTGCTG
This sequence comes from Luteolibacter sp., assembly GCF_039920825.1. Taxonomy (GTDB): domain Bacteria; phylum Verrucomicrobiota; class Verrucomicrobiia; order Verrucomicrobiales; family Akkermansiaceae; genus Luteolibacter. The sequence continues at coordinate 175,488 of NZ_JBDSCX010000070.1, forward strand.
GTGCCAGACGAGCGTGTGGCCGACCACGAACATGCCGTTTTTCACTCCGAAATCCAAGAATCGGTCGGCTGCCTCGAACCTGTATTGCCCCGGCTTCGGATGGATCGGCTCCCATTTCATCACGTTTTCCGGAGTGATGCTGCTGAACTGGGTTTTGACGAGCTGGCTCCGGGGCGAGGTTTCGTTCGCGTAGTAGGAGGGATTCAGCGCCGCTCCGATGAGAAATTTGTCCTTGTAGGTGTCCTTCAGCGAGGGCTCGGCCGCGAGCGATCCGATGCACAGGAAAAGCGGAAGGGCGAGCGTCTTTGGACGAATGGATCTCATGGGTTCGGCAATGGGTATTGTCCATGGAAGGGCTTGGGCACGAAGGGTGACAAGGAGAAAATAAAACGTTTAATTTTGTGGGTTATTTTCGAGCCTCATCCGCCCCTCCGACCGGGCATTGATCTCCGCAATGAAATTCAGGAAGGAATTTTCCCTTGATTGACGGCATCCGCCAGAAGAACGCGGGTGGGGTGGTTGAGATTGAGTGAGAGCGCGTCGCATGGAGAGAGCCAGCGGAATTCTTCGGCTTCGTCGTTGAGGGTGACGGCGGTGGTGGTCGCGCGGGCGACGTAGTTGAGCAGGATGAAATGCTCGCGGCGCATGAACTCGGGTGAGTCGATGCAATCCTGGACAAGGGCGAACTCGATGTCGCGGATCTCAAGGCCGGTTTCCTCGCGGATCTCGCGGCGGAGGGCGGCGGTGGCCGGCTCGCCGCGTTCGATTTTTCCGCCGGGGATTCCCCAGCGGTTGCCCCACTTGTGGGTGCGGACCATGAGGACATGGCCGGCGCCGTCGTGGATCAACGCGCCGACGGTGGAAACGGGACGGGAAACGCTGCGGCGACGATCTAGCAGCGTGCGCAGGACGCCGAGGTCGGGCACGGTGATGTCCGGTCTAACGGCAGCGAGGATTTCCGCGTGGTTGTAGCCGGTGAGCACGGCGATCGAGGAAATGCCGCCATGGCGGGCGGTTTCGACATCGTGCGTCATGTCGCCGACGAAGGCGGTTTCGGCGGGATTGAGGCTGTGGGTTTCGAGGATTTTGTGGATGATTTCCCGCTTGTCCAATACGCCGGAGTAGGTGGCCTCGAAATGGTGGCGGAACCCGAAATCGTCCATCTGGCGCTCGAAGGCCAGCGTGTCCATGGACGTTAGAACGAAGGTGCGGATGCCGATGGCGGTGCACCATTCGAGTTTTTCGCGGGCGTGGGGGAGGACGGTGACGGGAGTGACCGCGTTGTCGAACGCCGGGCGGAAATGGGCCTCAAGTTCTTCCAGCGGAATGTTAGGCAGCAGCTCGGCGTAAAATTCCCGATAGGGCAGGCGGAAGCACCGGCGGAAGGCCTCGCGGTCGAGCTTGGCGATGGCGTATTTTTCCAACACCACGTTGGTCGCCTCGATGACCGGTCCGAGGTCGTCCACGAGTGTGCCGGACCAATCGAAGATGAGGTTTCTAAACATGGACAAAGAAATTTGGATTTACCGCAAAGGGGCGCGGAGAAAGAGAAGTGGGTGGCGGGAAACAAACAATCTCCAAAACTCTGCGTTCCTTCGCGACCTCTGCGCCTTTGCGGTAAGTCTTCACGGGTGGGTTAACCGAGTTGGAATTTGATGGTCTTGATGCGTCCTTCGCCGAGTTGTTCGCGGATGCGCTTGAGGAGCATGGGCTTCATCTGCTCGAGTTGGAAGCGCAGCGCTGGCTGGGTGACGCGCAGGACGAGATTTCCTCCTTTGACGGAAATCGGCTCGGTGTGGCGGGCGATGAAATCCCCGGCGAGGTCTTTCCACGTCGCGCGGACCTGGTCTTCGTGCAGGCCGTCTTCGGCTCCGGCGGCGCGGAGGATGGCGGAAATGAATTTTTCCGCGAGATGGATGCCGGCGTTGAGATCGGCCGGTTCGTCGGCACCGCGCCATTCCCGCAGGATTTCCTCTCGGATTTTTCCAGGGCGCGGCTGCTTTTTCATGACGGGAGGGCGCTTAAGCGTCGCCGTCCTCGCCGATGGCTTCTACCGGACAGCCTTCCATGGCTTCGCGGGATTGGGCGAGTTCCTCGGCGTTTTCCGGTTGTTTGAAAACAAAGGAATACCCCTCGTCGTCGGCGCGGGTGAAATTGTTCGGCGCGGTTTCCCGGCACAGGTCACAGTCGATGCACTGGCTGTCCACGTAGAACTTGCCGGTCACGTTTTCCACATTCTTGTCTTCGCGGTCAGCCATGGAGTATAAAAGGAATTACACCCCTTCGATGCCTTTCCGCAGGCTTCGATGCAACTGGATTTTTCCGGAACTTCGGATTCGCCTTTCGCACTGGTCAAGTCGGAGTCCCGGCTTTAATTACTCCCGGAGCGCCCCGCCATGACACCCCAGCCACCTTCATCCCCTGACGGATCCGCCCTTCCACCCCGGCACCGGCCGAATATGGGCAATCTCGCCAAGGACACGACGGAGATGGATTTATGGGCCTTCGATGACGTCGATCCTCAGGGCGAGCCTCCGCCACAGGTGGTCGCGAAACCCGCCAAGACGATTCCAGTTCCTCGGGAAACAGGGGAAACGCCCACTCCTTCGAATTCCGGAGCCGGTATTCCGCGTCAGGATGCTGGCAACGGCGACAGCGGAAATGTCAGCCTCAACCGGAAAGGCAAAAGCTCGCGTCCATTGAAATCCCCGCTCAATCAGGCTCCTGCGTCCGGTCACTCGAAACCCGGCACCGATTTTGATGATCTCGATGGCTGGGATGAAACGGAACCGGTCGAGGAACCCGTGAAGGTGACTCGTGAAAAAACTCCCGCTGCGAAAGTGGAGCCGGTAAAACCCGAGCCCGTTCCAGAACCGGAGTCCTTGGACGTCCCCGCACCAGCCTCGACCGCTCCCGCAGATGAGCGGGAAGAATTTTCCTCAAAGGCCAAAACGGATCAGGCGGAAATTTCAATCCGTCCGAAGTTGAATCTAACCAAAGTGGAGCAGATCGGTCTCGTCGCCCTGGTGGTGATCATCCTGATCGCCAGCGGAGTGTTTTATTTCAATACCATCAGCCGTCTCCCGACCGGCGCCGAACGGGTGGAGGCCAAGGATTTCCCGATTCAAGGCGGCAAAGTCAGTGTAACTTCCGCAGTCACCTTTTGGCGGACGCCGATCATCTCCGGGGCGAATGCCGACACTGTCCGCCGTGATGCCCTGCTGATTCCCGTGGTCAACCTCGTCACCAGCGGCGGCCCGGCGGCGATCCGCGTTTTCTTCCGCAACAGCGACGGCGAACTCGTCGGCGATGCCGTCAGCCGCACCGTCCGCGGTGAAGGGATGAAATTCCAACTCTCCGCCACCGACGGATTCTCGGACATGGGAATGCACGCCGCCTACCGCACCGGGCAAAGCAAGCCGTGGACCATCGAGGTCCTCGAAGCACCGTCGGAGGATTCCCCCACAACGGCGTTCAAGAAACTCTTCGAAATGAACATCGCCTCCGACCGGCGCTGAATCCCATCTCTCATGTCCAATCAAGAAGTCACTCCACTGGTGCCGCGCGAAGGCTGGCACGTCATGCACCTTTTCTATCATGTCGATCACGCGCAATGGGCGCTCTACAGCGACGAGGAAAAACGCCAGGCCAAGACCCGCCTCACCGAACTCGTTCAGGAAATCCGCGCCACGCCGGATACCCACCTGCTCATTTTCTCCATCGCCACACCCAAGGCGGATCTCGGATTCATGCTTCTAACACCCGATCTCCAGGTGGCGAATATTTTCGAGAAACAACTCAGCCTCTCACTCGGACCGGAAATCCTCAGCCCGACCTATTCCTATCTCTCCCAGACCGAGAGCTCGGAATACACCACCACCCGCGAACAATATTCCGCGGAGACTCTGATCGGCGAAAAGGGCCTTGCGGAAGGCACGCCCGAGTTCGAGGCCGGGCTCAAGGAATTCGACGAGCGCATGGCGCACTACCTCAAACACCGGCTCTATCCGGTCCTACCCGACTGGCCCGTCATCTGTTTCTATCCGATGTCCAAGCGCCGTAACGGCGGTGACAACTGGTATGCGCTCGATTACGAAGCCCGGAAAAAACTCATGGCCGGCCACGCCCGCGTCGGCCGCACCTACTCCGGCCGCATCCTCCAGCTCATCACCGGCTCCACCGGCCTTGATGAATACGAATGGGGCGTCACCCTGCTCGCCAAGGACACCATCGACGTGAAATCCATCGTCTATGAAATGCGCTTCGACGAAGTCACCGCCCGCTACGGCGAGTTCGGCGACTTCTATATCGGGATGCAGCTTCCGCTCGACGTGCTGTTCCGGCGGATTTGCTTGTGAGCTAACAAGTGGGGCGTTTCCGTTCCGATTTGGATGACCGCGCCCACCAAAAGCACTCCTGCCGGATGCTTCATCGGCACGCTTGCGATACTGCCCGGCGGTGTCATGGCGGCAGGCGGGTTCGGACTGGTCAAATGGTTCGTTCTGCCGGCGGACGCGCGGCATTTTGATCACGTCTTCTGGACGCTTCTCGGCGCAACCGCCGGTGGTTTGTTAGGTGTGGGGCTTTTGTTGGCGGTCGCCATCCGCGTGCTCCGCGCCACCGATTTCCGGAATTACGATCCGAACGACCCCGACCGCACAAGGCTGAAGTGGTGAGATTCCTTTTTCCCTATCCTTGATCCTGGAAAAGAAAATTGAACCACAGATAACGCAGATAAACACAGATAATGGATGGGTATGGGATTTGAGGTAATCAACCGGAGGATGAGTGCCGTGTCTTTCATAACTCGCTTTTTATCCGTGTCCTCTGTGTGATCTGTGGTTCTTATTTTCCTTTTAAGGTTGATGGAGGGGCTATGTGTCATGAGCTCTCCCATGAAGTGGATGCATTGCGTGGTTGGTTGCCGGAGGGGTCCGGGGTAATTTCCGGTTCCTTCGCTTTCGAGGAAGATCGCCCATGCCGGAAAGCCCGGATCGCGAAAACGGTCGTATCCAACGGCTTCGGAACTCTCGAAGATCGTCGGAATCTCTCGCAGCTTCTGCTCCACCCTCCGAGCTGCCATCGGCGGATTCCGTTGACGCCCATGGACTAAAGCGCTTGGCTCTAGCCAATGACAGCGGATCGGATATCGCACTCCTGCGATATGCTGACCCAGCTAATAAAGACTGTTAGCGAAGAATGAAAGAAGACTTCACCATCCAAGACGCGATCTACTTGGCGAGCGGTGGAGATGCTTTCGATCTGCACAACAACCACCAGTTCACCGAGATGGTCTATTTGCTTTCTGAGCGGAGGGCGACTCTCACTTGGAATCGGAGAAGTGACGATTGGGTTCCGGCCACCGAGCCTTCTCAAGTGCAGTTGGTCTTCATTGGAGTCTCAAGTTTTCGCTTCATGCCGCGCGATCCAGAGATGCCATTTACCGAAGACGACTGCCTTTCGAGCGCTGGTTACTGGACAGACGAAGACTGGTGTGATGGAGTGATGGTGTTCGAAGGGGAGCCGCAGAGTGACTGGCTGAGAGCATTCGCATTCCAATCTGGAGCTATCGTGGCTATCGCAGCGGACGAAGCCCAAGCAATCATAAGACGCTAACAAGAATAGATGAGAAGGCAGCAGGCGCGAGTTGCGCGTTGTGGTAAACTACCGCTGCCATGAAAAACACATCATCTACCAGAACCGTCGGACTCGACCTTGGTGACCGCAAGCACTCCGTTTGCGTGTTAGATTCCAAAGGCGAGGTTCTCAAGGAGGAAGCCATCACCAACACCCGCCCGAGCCTCACGGCGCTCAGCAAGCGCCATCCCGGAGCGTTGATGGTGATGGAGGTCGGGATGCAAAGCCCGTGGATCAGCCGTTTCCTGAGCGATCTCGGCCACCGGGTTCTCGTCGCCAACCCGCGCAAGGTCCGCGCCATCTATCAAAACGACCGCAAATCGGACAGGAAGGACGCCGAGATGCTGGCCCGCATCGCCCGCACCGACGAGAAACTGCTCCATCCCGTCGAGCACGGCACCGAAGACATGCAGCTCGACCTCCTCCAGATCAAGCTGCGCGACAACCTGGTGCGCCAGCGGGTGGACATCATCTCCTCGGTCCGCTTCACCCTCAAAAGCCTGGGCATCAGACTCAATTCTCCGAACACCGCCTGTTTCGCCCGGTATGCCCGCAAGGCCCTCCGTGCCGAAAACCCCACCGTCCTCGCGTTGATAGAGCCATCGCTCGTGGTGCTCGATTCCCTAACATTGCAAATCCGGGAGTTCGAAAAATCCATCGAAACCACGGCCAGCGAGAAGTATCCGGAAACCGAATACCTCACCCAGATCGCGGGCGTGGGCACGCTGACATCGCTGACTTTCGTGCTCACGATTGGCGATCCAACACGCTTCCGCCGCCGCCGCGACGTGGCCGCATACCTCGGTCTGGTGCCGAAACGCGACCAATCCGGCGACACCGACAAACAGCTCCGAATCAGCAAAGCCGGCGACTCCTACATGCGCAGGCTGCTGGTCAACGCCGCGCAATACATCCTCGGCCCCTTTGGTCCGGACTGTGCGTTGAAGCGCCAGGGACTCAAGCTCGCCGAGCGGGGCGGCGGAAGGGCGAAGAAGAAAGCCGTCATCGCCATCGCCCGCAAACTCGCGGTGCTGATGCTCGCCCTGTGGTATGACGAAGAACTCTATGAACCCGAACGCGGGATCGCCTGATTCCATCCAACCATTTTCCCGATGAAACAAGATCGAAACGATTTGGAACGATCACGACGCCACGCCAGCACCGGCCCCGTGCCGAGTGCGGGAACAAGAATGTGACGTTCCTTCCCTTTTTGGAAACACCGGATCAATACATGCACCACGCTAACATCATCGGCGCGAGCGCCGCAGCGAAGAGTGCGAATGGAAGCCTGAATCCAATGTTTCACCACCTCTATCAATCACGGGGCTGCCGCCCCGCACCCCGCCGAGCGGACGCCCGCTCGACCGCGATTCATTTCGCCCCCAAACCCCCTTCCGGGGGCTTCTCCCCTCCCGTCCCCCAGGGGAGGCGGGGGGAGATCCCTTGTCCCGCCTGTATCTCCAACCCAATGAACTCCAACGTCCCAAGAAACTCGTGTTGAAGTAAACTTCAATTTCTGTTTGACTGCCTTCTCATGGAGGCGCGTCACGTAACCGGCCATAAGCACTTCAATTTCATGATCCTTCACCTCCAATCGCGCCGGTTACGTGCGCTCTGACGTTCGGCAGAAAATATAATATGCTTCACACGATTGCATCACTCCTAGATATTGTAGCCAATCGGTCACGGGGGGCAGAGAAGATCCTGGATATGGGAAGAGCTAATCTTGAAGTTGCTCCTGTTGGCTTTCGTAAGTTGTCCGAGGGCAAAGAGATTTCCGGTTGTTTTCAACTACCGTTCATGGGAAGCGAACTACCGTTCATGGGAAGCGACATTGAGAGCAGATCTTGGCTATCGAAATTTCTACGAGGCTATAGTGTTAAGCATACTTGCTGGTTTGGGTATGGTCCACTAGGAATTATTCTCTACATTGACGAAGAGAGACAACGATTCGTCGAAAAACACGAAATTATGCGTATAGGCAGCAATTTGAAGGATGGATCGTTAATCGTGCTCAAATTCTATTCGCCAAAAATCCAAACGATACGCTTGAAATTTGGAGGAGACTCATCAGCACTCAAGTTCTGCGAGAACCTGAAGTCTTTACTTATCCCCAAAGCAACATTCCAATAAATCCATAATCCGAACAAACCAGTGGTGGCAACGGCGGCCAACGCCACTAGTTCGCTTCGCTCTGGACGCCTTTCATCCGCCGTGACACACTTCAAACGTTCGGCAAGAATTTCAGATCATGAAACTGGCTACATTTCTATTAACTACATTTATTGGCGTAATGACGGGCGGATGTGATTCTCCAGTTACGGCCCCTGTCGACAGATCACCGTTTCAATCTATCGTAGTCCGTGACGGCGCAATTATTGCCACACTGCCCGCAACCATTGCCTGGATGGTTACTGTAGGGACGTCTGAGCCGCGACGTTCGAAGCCGGAAGAAGCCTTCACTCTGCATGCGGGATCTGTGATCCGGCTGTCCGAGCATCATTCCAGCTATCTAGTAACAGCGCAGATCACCCCCAAAGCAGGACTGACGATAGACTCAACTTTTGATGCACGATCATTTGGTCACGGTGTTACCAAGAAGACGTTTTTCATCGCCGCCAAATGAACAAATCAAGAAGCCGAACAACCCGTCGAAGGGGTCAGTCGAAGGGGGCGGTCCCGACTAACACGCATTGAAGTCCTAACCAGAAGTGATTTCCGTGGTGGCATGGCAAGACCCTTGCGATACGAGGCTGCTGGCACGGTTGGCCATATGATGGCCCGTGGCGACGGGGGCAAGGCGGTGTTTGAGGACGACAAGGATCGATCGGGTTGGGTGGATTTGATGGAGGGCAGCGGCTACCCCGCGTTGACCCGCAACATCCCGCAAGGCCTGGCCATCGGGTAGAGGAACTCGGTGATGCTGCCGGTGGCGATTCGTTCGGCGATGGTGGTCCACGGCGGAGTGGTGTTCTCCTGCCATTTCTGGATCTGATAAATATTGCCCGGGACGCTCGGCCAAGTGATCCGGAAGATGCCCGGCTGGCTGGCGGCGATTTCACTGGTGAGCGTGACGCGGGCGGAGGGATCGACGGGTGATCTTCCGAATGCGACTTCCATGAAATCGCTCTGGCCGTCGCCGTCGCTATCCGTCTTGTAGATATCGGTGCCGAGTCCGGATTCGCGCAGGTCGTCCAGTCCGTCGCCATCGCTATCGAGCAAAGCGACACTGGCGACGATCTTGCGTTCGCTTCCGTCGTCGATGAAACGGATGAGCAGTTGATTGGCTTCCGCAGACCAGAACCATCCGAGGTTCATGGTGGCAAGGGCTGCTTCGGACGCGGCTTCCGGGATTTGGGCGCTGCCGATGAGAACCATTTTCGGCTTCCGGGTCCAGCGGTTCGCCCGCACGACGGTGGCGCGGGGAAGCGCCGGGGAATACACGGCGGAATTTCCGGATTGGATGGCTTCCTTGGTGAAACGTAACGAATTTTCCTGCGGCCAGCTGGTGTCGAATTTCGTGAGGCTGTATGCGCCCTGAAGCTGATAGTGGCGGGTGATGCCATCATCCTCGTAAAGGCTGTAGGAGGTGGGTGAAGCTCCGGGATAGACTTCGACCGTTAGGGGATCCAAGGCCTTTTCATCGGCATGCGAAATATCAGGACCGGTGGGAATGATCGCCCCTTCCTTCACGAAGACCGGGATCTGATCGAGCGTGGCCGTAACCGTGATGGTTTGTCCTCCATTGTAGCTAGCCGATGGATTGAAGAAGTCATACCATTTCCCCGCCGGCAGCCAGACCGAGACATTGGCGGTGCTGGTGGAAAGAGCGGGCGCGACGAGCAACCAATCGCCGAAATAATATTGTTTGTCCTGGGTCCACGCCGAGGGATCAGCCGGATGTTCGAGTGCCATCGCCCGCATCATCGGGATGCCTTGATCGGTGCCCTGCCAGGCGGTGGTGTAAATGTAGGGAAACAGCCGGTAGCGGATTTTTAAATAGCGGCGGAGGTTTTCCTGAGCCTGCGCGCCATACAACCATGGTTCGCGGCCATCGTGACCGTGCGCGCGCATGATGCCGCTGAACGCTCCGAACTGGGTGACCCAGCGGATGTAAAGATCGTCCGCTGGTTTCGCGAAGAAACCGCCCAGATCGTTCGATGACCAAGGATAACCGGAAAGCCCGAGGGCGAGTGTTCCGGAGATCTGCTCGCTCATTTCCGCAAGGTTGTTAGGAATGTCGCCCGACCAGGTGGCGGAGAAATGATGATTGGCGAATCCGCCGCGGGTGAAGAACATCGGGCGCTGCTCCGTGGTTTGCTGGAGCCATCGCTCGTGGACGGTTTTCGCCGCGCGGTTGGCCATCAGGTTGTCGCCCGAGACATCGAATTCGTCCGGCCAGAACCAATCGCCGTGGCCCGGCTGGATCACGTTCGTCCAATGCGCCTGCCACCAGTTTTCGGCGACGGTCGGGTTGGTGAAATTTCCATCGCCGGCTTCGGGCGTGCCTTTGTTGTTATGGAGACCGACGTGGAAACCGAGTTGCCTGGATTCAGCAAACATCGCTGATAGATCCGGGAAACGCGTCGTATCCCAGTGGTGTGCGTTGAATTTTCCACCACGCCAGCCGAAGTCGAAGACGTAGGCGTCGGTCGGATAATCTTCATCGCGCAGCCGGTGGATCCATTGGGAGAATTCGGCCTGTGTGGCGTTGTCGTTGCCATATTTGGAAAGCATGAATCCATAGGCCCATTTCGGGAAAAGATTCATCCTCCCGGTTAGCTCGCTATAAAGTCCGAGCACTTTTTTGAAATCCCCGGCCATGAACCAGTAATCGAGAAAGTTGTCCGTCTGAAATCCCCCCGCCGCATCGAACGCGGTGGCTTTCTCCACGGTGTTCAGGAACACGCCGTAACCCGCCGTGCTCATGAAGAACGGCACGCAGGTGCGGCCGTGCGTGACGGTGTATTGATCATAGCCCGCGCTTTTGTTCAGTGGCCGCGAGTGGCCATGGTCTCCGCTGCCGAAGCCGAAGCGTGCGTTGTTAGCGCCGTTTTCCACACGCGTCACACCGCGTTTGCCCAGCTCGGCATACATGCCTTCCCGATCAGCATCCTTGGCGATCAAAGTGGTGTTAGCCGCATCGTACATTTGCAATCGGAAGGGGCTCTTCTGCGCCCGGACCGTCATGGCGGCCGTATGAATGCCAATGTAGGTGCCGTGGTCCTGAATGGTGTAGGACACTGGAGCCCAATCGTATTTCTGGACCATGAACAAATCCGGCAGATTGTCTGCGCGGAATACTCCGTCCGGCGAATACTGCACACGCGCCATGCGATCGGTATTCAGCGTGAGCCGCACCTTCGCTCCGCCTGCCAGATCGAAATGAATGAGGTTTCCCTCCGCGCTGTGGCTGGTGTAGTCAGGCACGCCGATCCGGTTCTGTGCTTGTGCGGCGAAGCTCAGAAGCAGGTCCGGTTTGTTAGGTGCACTGCTCAGAACGTGAACGGAACCTTGGTAAGCGGGCTTTGCGGCAGTCGGATGAATTCCGGAGACGAACCGGAGCTGGTCGTTCGCTGCTTTTGATAGAGTGAGCGGGTAGCGGGTGGTGTCGGCAGGGTTGAATTCCACGTCGTTGAGAAAGGTGCGGAGAGTGAAGTCTCCCAGCGAGGCCGGATTGATTCCCGAAATAGTGATGTCCGTATCCGCTGCGCCAACGGCCGTAACCGTGACCGTGCGGCTTTGGGTGTCATTCAGCGCCACCGAGCCGAAATCAACCGACTCCTGCGAAGCCGCAATGCCGGAGCTGCCGGTGATCCATTTTTGCGTGAGGTAATCCTCGGTCTGCGTGCGGCTGGCGTTGGTGATGTCCTGGTTGTAGACAAGCACCTCGGCGATCTGGCCTTCATACGGATCGGTGGCGGTATTGTTGCGGCCGTTGTTTCCCATGTCGAACCGATTGAAAGCCGGCAGGGTGACCGGGGCGGTGGAAGTCGCCACCAGGACGCCGTCCACATAGAGCCGCGCCAAGGTGGAGCTGAAAAACCGTGCGGTGACAACGTGGAGTTGGTTGTCGTTGAAAGCGGTGGTCGAGGGAGCTTCGGTCCACGTGGGATTGCGGCGGAAGAGACTGATGTGGCCCGGACCGCCGGTGTCTTCCGAGACGAAGCGGATGCCCGCCGACTTTTCGTTGCTGGCGGAATCCACGAGCGAGAAGATCACCGCATTTCTCGTCGTGTTGGAGCGGACTACGGCAAACACCGTAAATGGATAGGCCGTGATGGGAGCGGCGGCCCTGCTCAGGTAGTCCGCACCATTGAAATCGCCCGGCTGGAATGCAACGACCGGCAAGCCTCCGAAACCGGGGCCGGGTTGGATGTATGTCGGCGTGCCCTTGAGGGTGTCGAAATGGAAGCCGCTGCCGGAAAGGTCTTTCCATGCAGTGACGGTTTGGCCGTCGAGCAGGGTGGTGTTGCCGAGCGAATCGAGGTTGGCGCTGTCGAATTGCAGCTTCAATCCCGACGTTACGGGAGGCGCGGCGAATGCCGAGGAGGCGAGGCCAAGCAAGGAAAGATGGAAGAAGAGGGTTTTCATCGAGTTTGTAATTCCAACAATCCGGTTAGAAATGAGTGCGGGAAACGGCTGGGGCAATCACAAGCAGTGCCGCCCGGTTGAAGGCGGAAGTGGAGCTGTTTTTGGATTTTATGGATGAGGGTTTTGGGTTCACGGACGGGAAGAGTTCAATGGGTGCTCCACCCAATTCGACAAACGGATTCCGCGGGCAAATGCCGACAAGAAATTTTCACCCATTGAAATCAGTTCTTCTCCGCTTCCGGCATCTGTTCCGCTTCTTCGACAAGGAGCCGGACGATTCCCCAGTTCGACCAAAGATAGCCCTCGGAATCGTTGATGCGAAAAGGTTCAGCCTCCCAGCGGTCGATCTGTCTCCGCAAGTCCGCCAACTCGGTGCGGCCTTCGGGAATCCTGCCCTGTTTCAGGTCCGCCATGGCGAGGACAGCCCAATTGGAGGCGGCTCGCGCCGGACTGTTTGTGGCCGCGGACAAGCTGCGTCGTGCCCAATCTTCAGCCGCCTTCAGGTTGCCTTGGCGGTATGACATCAGCGCGAGGGAAAACTGCCTCCAAGCCACCATGTGCGGATCCTTTTCCTTTTGGGGCCCGGCGAGCGAGGCCTCGATCACCTGGGCCAGCGGCAGTGTTTCCTTCAGCGTGTTAGAGTCAGCGGGTTCCAACAGCAAGGCTTTGATCACCTGCTCGGCCACGATCGGGTTGGCCGAGTTGGCGAAACGCTTGATCGCCAGCTTGCGGAGCTGGTCGTATTGCCCGGGTTCGCCCCACGTGCTGACGGCCGTGATGGCGGGCAGCAATTCAAAGGAAACCCGGTCCGAGTCCTTCATATCCACGCTGGTGACCACATGGGCCAGCAGATTGAAGCGTTCCGCCGCTTTCTTCCACCGCTGTTGTGTTAGGTTCCAGTTCGCCAGCGTGGTGAAGGTATTGGCGGATTCCAGCGAGCGCGGCACCCTTTCCGCGGGCAATCCGTCCAACAGTTTGTCCGCCTGCTCTTTCTCGTTATATTTCAGGAAGACCGCCGCCTGCGTCGCGAGATTCGCATCTTCCAACAAGCGCACTTCGTTAGCTCTGGCCTGTTCCGCCACGACATGCAACCGCGCCTGCTCCTGGCGGGCGTACCGTTCCCGAAAAAACAACCATGTCGAAACTCCGAAGCCGCCGAGCAGTCCGAACAACGCAATGCTTCCCGCGGCAAAGGTGATCCGGTTGCGACGGACCAGCTTCGTAAAGCGATACCTGTTGCTCGGCGGTCGGGCCAGCACCGGCTCTTCGGATAGATAACGACTCACATCCATCGCCAGACCGTTGGCCGTCTCATAGCGGCGCTGGCGGTCTTTCTCGATCGCCTTCATCACGATCCAATCAAGATCACCGGCAAGCAATGAAGGCAGCTTCTGCGGATCGACCCCACGTTGGCCGGCGATCATTCCGATTTCGTCCGTCGGGATTTGCCGCAGCCGCGCCGAGGGCCTGCCGGTTTCCTGATCCCGCAGGATGCTCCGGATTTCTTCCGGGCCCAGGTCTTTGAATTGCTCGAATCTAAAAGGAGGGCTTCCTGTTAGCAACTCGCAGAGCAGGGCCCCCAGACTGTAAATGTCGCTGCGGGTGTCGATGTCCACACCGCCCTCCGCTTGTTCCGGACTCATGTAAGCGGGGGTGCCGATGAACTGGCCGAACTTGGTCACTGTCGCGTCCGCGTCGAGATTGCCGGCGGTTGCCTTGGCGATTCCGAAGTCGATCACCTTGGGTTCCGCCCTGCCGTCGTGCTCCCGGACGAGCACGTTGGAGGGCTTGATATCGCGGTGGATCACCCCTTTCTGGTGCGCGTGCTGGATGGCCTCGCAGACGAGGATGAAAAGCTCCAGACGCTGGCGCAATCCAAGGGAGTTGCGGTCGCAGAAATCCGTGATCTTTTCTCCGTCCACCAACTCCATCACGAAATACGGCCGACCCGAAACAGTGGCGCCGGCATCCAACACCCGCGCGATGTTCGGATGGTCCATTAGCGCCAGCGCCTCGCGTTCCAATGCGAAGCGGGAGATCACATTTTCCGTATCCATCCCGAGGCGGATGATTTTCAACGCGACCTTGCGTTTCACGGGTGACGACTGCTCTGCCAGATAGACCACTCCACAGCCGCCGGAACCGAGACGATCCATCAAACGATAGGGCCCGATGCGCGCGCCGACACCTCCTTCCTCCCCCTGCTCCTCCGAGGACTCGGTGACCTCCGCCACTTCCGGCTGGAGGTCGAAAAACTCGTCCGCATCCTGCTGGATTTCCAACATCTCCTCCAGCCGCTTGAGCCGGGCCTCGTCTCCGCGGCAGGCAAACTCGAGAAAAACCCGCCGATCCTCCCTCGCGGCAAAGTTCAACGCGGCCGCGAAGAGCAGCTTGTCAATCGCCGGCGTCATCTCCCGTTTCCTTTCGGATCATTTGGTATAGCCTCGTTTTCGCATAGGCCCAGTGACGTTCGACCGTGCGCTCCGCCACCCCGTCCATCGCCGCAATCTCCTTGTTAGTGAGGCCGCCGAAAAACTTGAGGGAAATCACCCGCACGCTTTCCGGGTCTTCCTGCTCCAGGCGATTCATCATTTCATCGACCAGCAACACCCGTTCGTCGAGTGTGGTGTCCGCCACTTCAAGGCCGTGGACATGGATGTCGAGAACTTCGGGATTTTCCCCTCGTTTCAGGCTTGCCTTGGCCCGAGCCCTGTCCACCAGGATGTGCCGCATCGCCTGCGCTGCGGCACGGAAAAAATGGGCGCGGTCGCTCCACGAGCGCTCGTCGTCGCCCGAGAGCTTGATCCACGCCTCGTGGACCAGCGCCGTCGCCTGCAGCGTCTGGCCGGGCTCCGCTTTTGAGATCCGTTTCTTGGCCAGATTCCGCAGTTCGTCGTATACCAGCGGTAGAAGTTCCGCCGAAACGAGACTTCCACTCCCGTTGGCCGCTTGCAAAATTCTGGTGAGCTCGCTCAAGTCAAAAAGGTATCTAAGATCGGCCCGGAGACTTGTCCATGGAGAAATCGGCCGACCCGGGGCCAGAACCGCCGTTGGTCCCAACGACCCGCGGGAAACCTATGAGGAACTCCGCCAGTCCGGCTGTGAAGGCGTCGTATTCAAATGAAGTCGATGCGGTTTTCAGTCCTGGCACCGAACTTCGGCAGCCAGCTGAAGTTCAATTTCGTGGAAAGCGCCTTGGTCATCGTTACCGCCCGCGACGTCAGAATTCCTCACAACCTCGCCGTCCCGGCAAAGGGGGAGATGGTGGAGTGTCGATATCCATGCGCCTTCCTGGAAAGCGGCTCGATACACCAACCGGTCTATCAGGCCAGGCGTTGCGACATCGCCGCGAGGTATTGTGGCTAAATTGTCATCAAAATCGTTAGGCGGCCTACGCGGAGATCAATGTATCGTGCTGAGCATCGGAGGATTTCATCAGAAATTCACGAAATAGTGCCGAATTGGTACATTGACCTCGACCTCCCTAATCATTCAGATTGCGACCAACGGTCTATTTCATCGGCCATGAATTCATTGCCCGATGAGAATTGGCTCAAGTCCCCCTCAATTTCATGACAATTTCAAGAGACGCATTCGTTGAACGCACCGGAATTCAGGCAGTTGCATGCCCGGATTCTCCTTCTGTTGTAAAACTCCGTAACCGCTTCTATTCGCGTGGATTGTTGGGGTTTGTCGGGATGATGGCGGCTCTATCTGTTTCGCAGGCGGCGGTTACGGATGCGGTGGTGTCAAAGAACGGGCCGCAGCTCAATCAGGGACGGGTGAAGGGAAGCGTCCGCGTGATGACGGGCGAGAATATGAACCTGAACTCGGGCCTGACAATTGATGGCTCCTTGATCGTTCCTGGCACGCCGCTGCTTACCTTGAACGGCGGAGCCGCATCCCCGCCGATTCAGAACGGCAGCGGATCGGCGCAGCCCTCCAACTATCGAATTACCATCAACGGCGGAGTTTCGTTAGGCAGTATCACCCGCAAGGAAGACGCTGTTTCCCTGCCCGTGGCAACCGCTCCGGTGGCGGGAACCGGAACCCGTGCCGTCAATCTCAATCAGGCTGCGGACAGTCCGGGAAATTTTGCAACGATTCGCACGCTGACGGTGAACGCCCAGGGAATGACGGTGAACCTGCCACCGGGACGTTACGAGCGGATCACCTTGAACGGAGCAAGCACGCTCAATTTCCAAGCGGGAACCGCCGCGGCCCCGGCATTGTATGAGATCCAGCAGATCGATATCAACGGCGGCTCGCACCTCATGGTGAGTGGCCCGGTCGCTTTGCGACTGAAGAATTCGCTCAACATCAACGGCTATGTGGGCAACGCGTCCCACCCCGAGTGGTTGGAAATGAGCGTGTCTGGCGGGAGTCTGACATTGAACAGCCAGAGCGCGTTCCATGGCAAGGCGGTGGTATCTGCCGGAGCCTTGACGGTGAATGGGAATTCTCTCTTGCACGGCCTGGCTTTCACCGACCGGCTGACACTCAATGGCGGAGGAGTGATCGAATGCGAGGCCAGCGGCGGAACTCCGAATCTGGCTCCTGTCGCCACGGCGGGCGAGATTTCCACTTCCATCGACGCACCGGTTTCCATCCCGCTCCAGGCATCCGATCCCGAGAACTCGCCTCTCACCTATCAGGTGACGGTTCCCCCCGCCCACGGCACGTTGTCAGCGGCTGGGGCGGTGGTGATTTACACGCCCGCTTCCGGCTTTGTAGGGAATGATGGTTTCAGTTTCAAGGTTTCCGACGGAACCGCGGATTCCAACACGGTCGCGGTGGTGATCCATGTTTTCCAACCCAATCGGGCTCCGGTTGCGGGGAATCCGATTTTTGTGATCAACCAGGGGGAGGGGAACGCACCTGTGGTCCTGAGCGCCACGGATCCGGACGGTGATGCCGTTACCTATCAGATCGTCGGGCAGCCCCAGCTTGGAACCTTGTCCGGCACTCCGCCGTTGCTGACGTATTCCCATACCGGCGTTCGTTCGAACTCCGTGGTGACGGACAGCTTTACCTACAAGGCAACCGATTCACACGGGGCGGTATCCGCGGTTGGGGCGGTGAGCCTCCAGCTCCAACCGGTGAACCGCGCGCCTTCGTCCGGGAGCCTGGCAGTCACTGGAAATGAGGACTCGGTGATTCCTGTCACGCTCACCGGCATCGATCCCGACGGAGATGTGCTGGTCTATCAAATCGTGGTGGATCCCGGCAACCCGCAGGCGGTTTCCGGACCATCGCATGGAGTGCTTTCGGGGACCGCGCCGCAGTTGAGCTACCAGCCCGCACCTAATTTCAACGGTACGGACCGGTTTTACTACAAGGTAACGGACGGCACGCTCTCCTCTCAGATTGCGGAAGTGGTCGTCACCGTTCTGCCGGCGAATGATGCACCGGTGGCCGTTTCGAAAACGGTCGTGACCAATGAGGATCAGGGTATTTCCATTGCGCTGGATGCTTCGGACGTGGACGGGGATTCGCTGGTATTCACGATTTCCTCGGGCAACGATTTTCCTGGGACGCTTGTGAAGTCGGGTTTCAACGTGCTGTTCACCCCGCGTGCGGATTTCAATGGGGTGGCATCGTTTTCGTTCACTGCTACCGATGGTTCGGGAACTTCGGCCACGGGGCAGATCAGTCTAACGGTGAATCCGGTCAATGACGCGCCCGTTGCCGTTTCCAAAACCGTTGAAACCAATGAGGATCAGAGTGTTTCCTTTCCGCTTGATGCTTCAGACGCGGACGGGGATGCGTTGGGCTACGCGATTTCGACGGCAGTTGATTTTCCTGGAACGCTTGTGAGGTCGGGTTCGAATGTGTTGTTCACCCCGCGCGCGGATTTCAATGGAGCGGCATCATTTTCCTTCACCGCCACCGATGGTGCGGGTGCGATATCGACAGGGCAGATCACTCTGACGGTTCATCCGGTGAATGACGCGCCTGTCGCATTGGCAGCCAGCGTTTCCACCGATGAGAGCGTAGCGGTGCCGATCATTCTGGCAGGAACGGATGTTGAAAACGATCCTCTCGTTTACGAAGCGGTCGCCCAGCCTCAACATGGAAGTCTCAGCGGCAGTTCGCCTCATTTCACCTACATTCCACAGCCGGGCTATCACGGACCGGACAGTTTCACTTTCATTGCCAAGGATGGCGGATTGTCGTCTTCTCCGGCGACAATTTCAATTCTGGTTCGCGCCTTGAATCGCCCGCCTGTGGTCCATGATAGTATGGTCACCAGCCTCGAAGACACCGCGGTGGAGGTGGCTCTGGCAGCGACCGATGCGGATGATGATGTCCTCTCATTCTCGATTGTTTCGCCTCCATCCAAGGGAACTCTCACAGGCACCGCCCCGCATTTCACTTACACTCCGAATCCAAATAGCAACGGCACGGACACGTTCACCTACACGGCGGCCGACGGATCAATTTCCTCCGGCCTTGCCACGGTGACCCTCAATGTTACGCCGGTCAACGACCTGCCGACCGCGATTTCGGCGACTTACACCCTCAACGAGGATTCGTCGGTGACGATCACGCTAACAGGATCGGATCCGGACGGAGATCCACTCACCTACGCGATCGAACCTTTCAGCGATGGGAGCCACTGGGAGGAAACCTACGTGTATGGGGATTTCGATATGGACCACCTGCCTCAGGTGACTTTCACTCCCTATCCGGATTCCACGGATGAAAGCCGGCTTAAGTTCACCGTCAGCGACGGGACGGGATCGTCCCAACCTGCGACGATTCGTTTCCTCATCACGCCGGTTCCGGATCCTCCGCAGGTGTTCGACTATCAGCTCTACTGTCGGGAAGATCGGCCGGAGGAATTCTATCTCTACGGCTACGACCCTGACTACGATTTCCTGGATTATACCATCCTCACCCAGCCCCAGCACGGAACACTCAGCGGCGAAGGGGCGTTCCGCAGCTATGCGCCTGCGGAAAATTACACAGGATGGGACAGCTTTACCTATCAGATCAATGACGGAACCTTTGATTCCGACGTTGTCACGGTCAGTGTCTATGTCGCCCCACAGAACGATCCTCCGCATGCTGATTCCGTCTCTTACACTCTGCGCCAGCGTACGATCAGGAGTTTCACGCTCACCGGCTCGAGCGTCGATGGCGATGACCTGCGGTTTGTCGCCACTCGATATCCCGCCCACGGGACTCTGAGTGGGGCGGGGGGCAATCTCGTTTACAAGCCCTATCAGGATTTTTCTGGCACGGACACGATCGAATTCATCGCGGTGTCGAATCGCACCAATGAGGTGTCGAATACCGCGACCGTCACCTTCGAGGTGACCGAGAGCAATCTGCCGCCGCTGGCTCCGGATCTGTACGTCACCCTCGCCGGTTATACGGCTGACATCGTCTTGCCCGGTGCGGATACCGAAGGTTTGCCCGTTACCTACACCGTCGGCACGGAAGCGTCGGATTTTCTGGCGATTTCTGGCACCGCCCCGAATCTCACCATTGCCCGATACTATGACTGGGGAGGTCATTTCTCATTCACCTACTCGGTCACGGATGACATGGGGCGCACGGAAACGGGAGCTGTGTGGGTGAACATTCTGCCGGGAAACAGTAAACCTTACATAGAGAATTATGGCGCGATTTATGTCGATGAGGACACAGCGACCGTTTTCCGGATCCGTGCCGTCGATCCGGAGAATGATCCGATCACATACAGTATCGAAGTGCCCCCAGGGTCGCCATACACTATCGAAGGCTCTGGTCCGGAATTTCTCCTGAGGCCCGCACTGAATTTCAGTGGATCGACTTCACTGACGGCCCGTGTTTCCGATGATCACGGAGGGGTGACTTCCCAAGTGATCAACGTCGAGGTCCAGCCTCAGGACGACGCGCCGGTCTTCACCGTGGGCTCAGCCACGACGACTGCGGAAAACACTCCTCTCGATCTAATCATCTCTGCCAGCGATCTCGAAGGTTCCGCTGTCACCTACGCGCTCGGCAGCAACCCGCTTCACGGGACCTTGGAAGGCACTCTTCCGAACCTCCACTATATTCCTAACTCGGGCTTCAACGGAGCCGACAGCTTTGTAGTCACGGCGAGTGACGGACGTCTAACATCATCCATCACTGTGCCGCTCACCGTGACTCCGGTGAATGATCCGCCCGTTGCGGAACAGGTCGCGGGGAAATTCCAGGGATTGACCACAGCCGTCATCTTAAACGGCACCGATGTCGATGGGGATGTCCTGAGCTACCGGCTCGTCAACCCGCCGTCGGTCGGCACCGCCTCTGTGACGGGAAACCTGCTTACCGTCACCACCAGCCAGCCCATCTTCGGGACGCTTGTTTTTAGCTATGTGGTGAATGACGGAACTGTCGATTCGACCCCCGCTTCCATCGTGCTGAGCGGCGGTGTTTCGCCGGAAGCCCGGATCATTTCCCCGCTTGCGGGTGCCCGCATGCCCGCCGGGGAAGCCTTGGTCGTCCGCATCGACGCGCATGATCCCGACGGCACGATCGTTCGTTATGAGTTGTTAGCCAATGGTGCGCCGGTCGCCACGTCCGGGACGCCTGTCCTGTCATGGATACCATCGCAAACCGGTGCGGCAGCGCTGAGCGTCAGGGTTACGGATAACGACGCCCTCGTGTTCACTTCGGCACCGCTCCATCTAACCATCACCGGTGTGAACCAGGCACCGGTGGTTTTCGCGGGTTCGGATCGCAACGTGTTTTCGCTCGGCCTGGGCGCGAACCTGATCAAAAACGGCAGTTGCGACCTCCCGCTGGACGGAAATGGCAACGTGCCATTCTGGGAAAATGTCGCGGGCTTTGATGAACTGACCCAGGCGGATGCCGGGTCTTTCAACCCGACCACTCTGGGCCAGTTCCGCCGGTTCCCGACTGCGGCGGATGGCGCGTTTTATTTTGGTCCGAAAAATGCCGAGAGTTTCAGCCCCGAGCACAAGACTGCTGAAACCTCTCAAGTGGTGGCACTCGGGCAGGAGGAGACTTCACCAAGCCGGTATCTCTTCAGGGCGAAGATTCACGCCCACACTCATGACAATGACGGCCAAATCGGGTCAGATGCGAATCTACGGGAGGCGAGGATCGATTTACAGTTTCTTGACGCGGCAGGCGAAGTGCTTTCCTCGCAGATTCTCCAGGGGGGGATTCCCAACAATGTTTGGTATCCGGTGGTGAGAGAGCTTGTCCGACCACAGGGCGCGGTTTCCCTGAAGGTGGAGCTTATTGCTTTCCGTGATGTTGGAAACAGCGCGTTCCATTACTCGTTGTTCGATGATGTCGCGCTCTATCCATTGATTTCACCCGCACCGGCCACACTTGCGGCAACGGTCTCCGACGATGGACTGCCGACTAACGGATCGCTGAAAACGACGTGGACCCAGATCGGAGGCCCGCCCGCGCGCATCATTGATCCGGCGGCGCTGAATGCCTCGGTGGAATTCACCGGTGCCGGCGAACATATTTTCACACTGACCGCAACCGATGGCGAGACCTCGGCTTCCGACACCGTGGCGATCAATGTGGGGGCTTCCGTTGGCGAAAACGCACCTCCGCGAATCAGCCTGGCCTCCGAAATGACCGTGACCGTGGGCGAGACCGATTATCCGCTCGTCGCCACCGTCACGGATGACGGCAATCCGGGAAGCACGCTCTATCATTCCTGGGAACAGGTGTCAGGTCCGGGCAAGGTGGCATTCGCAGATCCCCGCTCGGCATCCACGACCTTCAATGTCGCCGTTCCGGGAGCCTACACCCTCCGGCTCCATTCCCACGACGGCAGTCTCGCCGCCTATCAGGACATCGCCGTTCAGGCGAATTGCGAGCTCACGCGCCAGCCGATCGACCTTTACATCATCACCGACCACTCCGGCTCGATGTTCGGCCCGGAACCCCGCGTCATCACCGACCAGGACCCCCGCACGCCGATCTATCAGGCTCGTCGGTTGATCGGCTCGGTTCTCGATTCACTGGATCCGTCTTTGGACCGGGTTTCGATCAACAAGAACGACAGCGCTTCTTACAACCAGGCGATGGCCTTCTCCTCCGACTTTGTGGCGGCGCGACAGTCGATCATTAAGCCGCAAGGCGAGATGATCTTTGAGGGCTACGATTCCTACGTCATTCCCGCGATCTGGCGGGCGGTGGATTTCGTGAAAACGAACTCCCGTCCGGAAGCGAGGAAGATCATTCTTCATCTCAACGATGGTGTCTCGGGACCTCAGGAAGGCTCTCCCGCTTTGATCGCCGAAAACGGAATCACCACGATTTCCATTTCGATGGCGAACATGAAGAACGATCCGATCAATCGTTATGAAATATCGAATTATGTCTCGACTCCGGCCCATGCGTTTTTCGTGGACTCGTTGTCGGATCCCGCCGTCCTCGACCGCTTCTTCAGGATCGCTCTCTCGCCGCTGTGCCGCGGCATCAACCGCGCTCCCGTGGTTTTTGCAGGCGGGGCGAAATTCCTGCCTTCCATCAGTTCGGTATTCCAACCGGATGCCACGGTGAATGACGACCAGGACACCTCCACGCTTTCGTTCAGTTGGGAGCAGGTGTCGGGCCCTGTGGCGGCGCAATTCAGCGACCCGACGCAGCTCCGGCCTTCGATCCGTTTCACCCAACAGGGTTCCTATCTGTTCAAGCTAACTGCATGGGATGGTCATTTTTCCGCTCCTGACACCGTTTGGGTCAAAGTCGGAGCGGCCGACTCCAGCCCGACACCTCAGGGGTTGATCGCCTACTGGCCGTTCGACGGATCGATGCGCGACATCATCGGGAACCGGACGCTCGCGTCGCAATTTCCCAACATGCCTCCGGTGTTCGTGAATGATTCGAAATCGGGTCAGGCGCTGGATCTCTCCGCACGGACCTATCCGTTCCGCCAGGTCGATGGCGAGCTGTTCAATCTCAAGGGCGCCGACAATGGTGTGGCGGTGAGCTTCTGGTGCAAGACTCCGGCGGCAGCCAACTATGGAACGATCCTCCAGTTCTCCGGTTACAGCACCAGCGCGGACGGGCGTCCTTACTGGTCCTCACCCGGATTGGGTGCCTCGTATGATTCCGGGGCGAAGCTTTTCAGGTTCAGCTACGAGCTTCAGAACGGGAACAGCGCCACGCTTGATTCGCATCCGACCAGCGGTGCGATCGATCCGGGCAAGTGGAAACACATGGTCATCAATTATGATAAAAGCACCGGCCTGCTTTCCACCTACACCGACGGTGTTCTGACAAACACGCGGTTCTTCAGCGTGGATGCCGCTCCGGTATTCGCAAGAAATGGGCAAGAACTGTCGATCGGAGCGGCACCATACTATTCGGGAAAAATCGATTGGTCGCTTGCTTCGGAACAGCCGATTTTCAGCGGGATCGTGGACGAGGTAGCAGTTTTCGACCGGACTCTCAGTGCCAGTGATATCGCTGATCTGGCCAACCGGAATTCGGGACTGACTCCGCCCGGCCTGAATCCTCCTCCCATTGTTAGCGCCGGCATGGATCGGGTGGTGTCTCTCTCGCAGCCCGTGCTACCAATGGACGGCTTGGTCACGGATGACAGCGCGACCGTGCAAAGCGGCTGGAGTCTGTTATCCGGTCCTGCGGATGGTTTCGAGCTGAGCAGCCCAGAGCTTCCGAACAGCTTGGTGACATTCTCCAAACCGGGAATTTACACCTTCGAACTCAGGGCAAACGACGGCTATCATTCGGTGGCGGACACCGTTGAATTTCGGGTGGATCAACCGTGCCAGAGCCCTCTGCCTGCCAACGCGTTGTTGTGGCTGAAGGCGGACGGCCATCCGGGGGATTCTTTCGGAACCAATGATTTGAAATGGCTCAACCAGCCAGCTTATGTCGCAGGCAAGGTGGGAAAAGCTTTCGAATTCACCGGCTCCAACGGCATGCTGGAAAGCGGCCTGCTAGACCTTGCCGGCACATCGGAATACACGTTTGAAGGCTGGTTCAAGGACAACTCGAACCGACAGATGTCGGAATCCCTGTTTGAAGTTTCCACGGCCGGAAAGCTTTCCGACCCGCTGACCATTCGGGCGGGCACCCGGATCAACGGCGGCGGCGAGAACTACATCGAGTTTACCTGTACGTATCTGGATACGGCGGGGATCACACGGCAGAATACGTTCATCACCATTAGACCGCTCGGCGCGGATATCTATCCGCAGGGACAGTTCTTCCATCTGGCAATTTCGATTTCCCGCACGGGTGGGATCTCCTTTTATGTGAATGGGGTTCTGACCTCGAACCAGACGGTTCCGTCCAATCTCACGAGCTTGTCCTTTCCCACGAACCCGGTGTTGCGGCTGGGCGGAAGAAACAACAGCCAGATTTATCCCAAGCTCACGGTGGACGAACTTACGATGTATTCGCGCAAGCTCGATTCGTCGGAAGTCCTGTCGATCTATCAGGCCGGATCCGCTGGGAAATGTCCACCATGGGCGCAGGCTCCGGCGAACTCCGGTTTCGTCGATGCCGGCGAGTCCGCTGTGCTGCCGCAGGCGGGAAGCCATGCGTTCTCGGGCAGTTATGAACCGAATGATTTCGCGGCGAATCCGACCTTCGGCTGGTCGCTCGTCCAGAGCCCGGTTTCCGTTAGCCTGGCGGGATCGAACACGCTGACGCCCACCGGTTCGTTCAGTGTTCCCGGCCGCTATGTCTTCAAATTGACGGTCACCGATGGCGTGAAAACCGGCACGGACACGGTCATTGTCGATTTGTCCCAGACCCCCAATACCGCGCCGGTGGTGGATTGGACACCACCCGCATTCCTGCAACTGCCCGCCGATACGCTTGTGCTCGCTCCGATGGTTACCGACGACGGATTGCCGACAAGTACGCTCCATAGCAGTTGGCGGATGGTGAGCGGTCCGTCCTCCGTTTTCCTTACTTCGAACACGGAAACCGCGAATCCTCACGATGTCACTGCTCGCTTCACCGCGTCCGGCAGCTACGAGGTGGAGCTTCTGGTTTCGGATGATTTGTTGACCACCAGCCGACTCGTGACGATCCAAGTGCTTCCCCAAATAGCGCCTCCAGCGCCGAATGAGGCTCCTTCATTTTCGCTGGGAGCGGACATTACAGCCGTCGCGCTTTCCGTACATCTCTTTCCAACCGTTTTCGACGACGGCAAGCCGGATCATCACCTGACCGCCACTTGGGATTACGACCAAGGGCCTGGGGCTCCGCACTTTGATATTCCGGCTGCGACTGCCGGTCCGGAAGCCAATATCAGTTTCCCGCTTCCAGGTATCTATATCATCCGCCTGACGGTTTCGGATGGAGAGCTCTCCGGAACTGATACGATTGCCATCACGGTTCCTGAATCACTGTTCGGCCCCGGAAATGTCCCGAACGCGGCACCCGTGCTGGCAGGGATTGCGCCCACCGTCGTTTCCCGTCCGAATACGGAACTCACGCTGGAACCGGTATTCACCGATCCGGATGGCCCCGCCACCGCTTACGTCTATGCTTGGGAGCAGGTGAACGGTCCCGCACCGCTGGTGTTCTCCGATACAGCCAGCCACGCCACCACCATGACCTTCTCGGCCTTGGGAACCTATGTCGTGAAATTCACACTCACCGATGGCATCTACATCCGCAGCAGCTACGCGACCATCCACCATCTCGCGGCACCGAACACACCACCGACACTGGCTCTAACACCCGATGGCGGCTCGGCATCTCCCATGGCCACCGTCGCTCTGACGGCAACCGCCACCGACGATGGCGGCGCGGGCGCGCTGACCTACGAATGGAATTGGCTTGAGGCACCTTCCGCCGGTGATCCCGTTTTCTCCTCTCCGACGCTGGCCGAGACGCAGGTCACTTTCCCCGCCGCTGGCGATTATCTTCTCACCTGCCGGGTGAGCGACGGACAACTATCGACGCGGAGGACGATCTCCTACCGTGTCACGGGCACCGCCAATCTCGCCATCCTCACTCCGCAATCGGGCGGCACCATCAGTGACCAAACCGTCCAAGAGGCACACATCCGCGCCTCCCAGGACGGCGGCTCCGTCACCTCGGTGCGGCTGTCGCTCGACGGACTTGATCTCGGCCAGGCTCATCTCGAACCGGACAGCGTGGATTATTTCCTACAACTGCCTCCCATGATCCACGGCGGTCATACTCTAACCGCAACCGCCGCTTTCTCGGATGGCGGCGTTCTCAGCCAGACCTCCTCTTTCCAATACGCGGACTTTGCCGAGGAAGCTCTCGTTCTTGAAATCGATTCGCCGTATTCCGATTCCGAGGCCGTCACCGCCCCAACGCCTGTTATCGGCACCGTGAAAAGCCCGGTGCTCAAGGACTACACCTTGGACATCGCCTCCATCGATGCTCCGACGATCAGGAAAGTCATCGCCAGCGGCACCAGCCAGGCTACTTCCGCTTCCTTGGGCACGTTGGATCCTACCTTGTTGGAAAACGGCGTTTATACCCTGACTCTCAGTGGCAACACGATCAACGGACTTTATGCCTCCGTCAGCGAAACCATCCTGATCGACGGCAATATGAAGCTCGGCCAGTTCTCCCTCGCCTTCGAGGACCTCAGCATCAACCTGCCCGGCACGCCTCTAACGGTAACTCGGGTTTATGATTCCCGTGATGCCAAGGGCGGGGATTTCGGTCCCGGATGGACGTTGGCGACGCGGTCGGTGAAGGTCCGCAAGACCCGTCCGCTTGATGTCGGTTGGGAACAATCGGTCCAAGCGACGGGTTTTGTGTCGAACTGGATCTATCTGGTGCAGCCGACGAACCGCAAGCGGGTGGTGATCACGTTCCCGGGAGGTCGAACGGAAACTTTCGAGACCCGCATTCGTGCGCGGATTCCGTTTTCGCAGGATCAGCCTTTCGCACAGCGCTACGCCCCGCTCAACAGCGCGAGCTATGACTTCACTCCGGTCGGCTCCACGCAGGGCAGGCTGGAAGTGGACGGCGACAAGGAGGTGGTTTGGGCGTCCTATGGCGGAAACCTGCAGGAAGGCCCCGTCGAGGGCCGGTTCGCAGGTGCGAGTGGGGAAAGCACCGATCCCACGCGTTTCCGCTACACCGAGCCGGGCGGCGCTTCCTATGTGGTCGATGAAGCCTTGGGCTTGTTGTCCATTTCCGAACCTAACGGAAACTCCGTCACCATCAACCGCGATGGTGTCCATCACTCCGCCGGGGAGTCACTGATGTTCACCCGCGACGGCGAAGGACGCATCACTCAGATCACCGACCCCACGGGGAAAAAGGTCACCTACGGCTATGATGAATGGGGACGCCTGACTGGTTTCACGAACCGCTCCAATCAAACCAACCGTTTCCGATACACCAACTGGAATTTTCCTCATTATCTGACCGACATCATCGATGCTGAAAACCGTCCCGCCATCCGCACCGACTATGATGATGCGGGCCGCATGGTCTCCCAGACGGATGCCGCCGGCAAGTCCATCACCTTCACCCATGCAGTTGAGGATCGCACCGAGACCATCACGGATCGCCTCGGGTACCATACCACGCACGAGTTTGATGAAAATGGCAACGTCACCCGCACCACCGATGCCCTCGGCGGGATCACCTCGCATACCTACGACGCCAACGACAACGAACTCAGTGTCACCACTCCGTTAGGAAATGCCACCGGGCGGAGCTTCGATGCGAGGAACAATCTCCTCAGCGAGACCGATCCGCTGGGGAACGTTTCCCGCTACACCTACGATGCGGAAAAACGTCCGCTCTCCATCGAGGATGCGCTCAACCACGCTACGGTCATCGCCTATAACAGCATTGGCAATCTCACCTCCATGACCGATCCCGCCGGGACTTCCACAGGTTTCAGCTACGGTGCGGGTGGCAATATCGCCTCCATCACGGACGCCAATGGCACCACCACGTCCTACACCCACGATGCGAAGGGTCATGAACAAACCATGAAGGTCACCGCCGCGAATGGAGCGGTCCTGACTTCAGAAAACTATAACTACGATGCCTCGGGGAATCGTATCGATACCATCGCCTGGGACGGAAATCACTTTCTGACGACGCGCTATAGCTACGACAACGAAAACCGCCTCGTGAACACGCGCTATCCGGATGGCCGTGATTCCTCGACCGGATATGATTCCAACGGCAAAAAGACCTTTGAAACGCTTGGTAACCGATATTCCCTCTACACCTATGATTCGCGGGGGCATCTCATCCAGACGCAGAGTCCCGGCAATCGCGTGAGCCGCTCGGGTTACGATGCCGAGGGCCGCATGACCTCCTCCACGGACCCGGCCGGGACCACCACCTACACGATCTATGACCCCTTGGGCCGTGCCACCGCCACCATCCTGCCGGACGACACCATGCCCGCGGAGGTTCTCACCGAGGTGGCCGAAATCGCCGCATCACCCGAGCTTGCGGACAATCCGCGCACCACCACCAACTATGATGCGGATGGCCGCGTGGCTGCTTCCACCGATCCGCTAGGAAATACCACCGCCTTCGAGTACGATGCCTCCGGTCGCCGCACCGCTGTCGTTGACGCCTTGGGCCATCGCACGACCTATGCATACGACGCCGCAGGCCACCAGAGCTCCGTCACCGATGCCAGGGGAGGGACCACCTCCTTCACCTACGATGCCGCCGGACGACCGATACGCACCGATCTGCCGGATGGAAACTTCACCCTCGCTGGCTACGACACGCTGGGCCACCGGATTTCCGCCACCGATGCGGAAGGAAACACCACCCTCTTCGCCTACGATCCGCAGGGCCGCGTGCTCGTCGTGACCGATGCGATGAACGGCATCACCCGCTACACCTACGATCAGCGCGGTCTCCAGACCAGCCAGACCGACGCGCTGGGCAGGACCACCACTTACGAATACGACGTCATGGGCCGCCGCACCGCCCGCATCCTGCCGGAAGGGCAGCGCGAGGTCACGACCTATGACTACAACGGCAATCTGGACACCCACACCGATTTCAACGGCCAGACCACCCGCCGGGAGTATGACTGGCAGACCAATGAACTCCTCGCCATCTCCGCAGCCTACGACCATCCGTCGCTCGCCCTCGGCCATGCCCCCGCGAAATACGATTTCAGCTACGACATCCTGGGACGACGCACCCAGGCGATTGTGAGAAACAGGCTCGGCGGCATCCTCCATCAGGAAAACTTCACCTATGACCGGCGTTCCCAGCTCACCGGCTATTCGGGCGGCACCGGCACCATCGGCTACGGCTATGATGCCGCCGGAAATCTAGCAGGCACGAAATCCGGCACCGCAGGCGGCTACGACGTCTCCTACGACTACGATGCCCTCAACCGCCTCAGCATGGTCCACCGCGGCCAGGAAGGGATCGATCCCACCGCCACGGAACTCGCCGCTTACAACTACGATGCCAACGGCAATCTCAACGGCAGCGGCTACGCGAACGGCGTCCAACACGCCTACACCTACAACGCCCTCAACCGCCTCACCCACCTCGCGGTCTCCTCCTCTTCCAATCAACCATCCACTCTCAACTCTCAACTTTCTTCCTACAGCTACGCCCTCAACAAAAACGGCCACCGCACCACCATCAGCGAACTCGGCGGGCGCACCATCACCAACACCTTCGATCAGCTCTACCGGCTCACGCAGGAAAGCATCACGCAAAGTGGCTTGGGCGTCCCGCCCCAGACCTCCACCCCCGCAGGCACTCTCTCCTATTCTTACGATGCCGTCGGAAACCGCCTGACTCGCACCACCAGCGGTCCGGTTTCCCAAATCATCCCCAGCCAGTCCCAATCCTTCACGGACAACGACCACCTCGGAAGCGACACCTACGACGCCAACGGCAACACCACCGAAAGTGTTCCCGCTGTCCCAGCGGGTTCTTCCTCATCCGTCACCGACGTTTACAGCTTCGACAACAAGCTCATCCGCCGCACCAATCCTGACGGAACCGTCATCGACCTCCTCTACAACACCGATGGCCACCGCGTCAGCAAGCTGGTCTCGCAAAACGGCCTCACCCAACGCCTAACGACCTACCTGACCGACGCGAACAACCCAACCGGCTACGCCCAGGTCATCGAAGAAAAAGACCCCTTGGATGCCACAAATCCGCTGAGAAAAGTCAACCTCTACGGCCACGATCTCATCTGCACGGATTCTTCCTCTTCCAATCAACCATCAACTC
>NZ_JBDSCX010000071.1:0-4093 GCF_039920825.1 Luteolibacter sp.
AACCTGCCGGGAATTTGGAAATGTCTCTGAACATGCCAAGCCTGCCGACCCACAAAGCACGTCAAGAATAAATTTCGTTATTTATTAATATTTAGATGGTTATGACTTAAATTGACGCCAATGACCGTTTGCCAAATTTCATTGCTGGAAGGCCCATGAGCCGCGACGAGGCAGCTCTTCACGAGGAAGGGCGATCTCCGAATCGCCCCAGCCCATGAAGTGACAATTGAAAGCGGTTGGTCTCGGTTCATTGGCTTTCCATGGACGACGGCGATTCGGAGATCGCCGCACCTTGCGGTGAGGATGCGGCACGTTTAACGGAAAATATTTTGGCAATGGGTCTACTCGACAAGAGTGGTCATTTTCGGTGATTTCGCTGGCTTTGGAGATTTATGGATTACCCGGTATCCAAGCAACAACACGACCGCCACCGCGAAAATCGCCGGGTAGGTGATGTCTGATTTCACGATCATCAGATAATGCACCACCCCGCCGATCGCGACGTAATAGGTCAAGCGGTGCAACAGCGCCCAACGCTTCCCGCCCAAGCGCTTGATCATCGCATTCGTGGAGGTGACGGCGAGCGGAACCATGAGGGCGAAGCTCGTCATGCCGATGGCGATGAACGGCCGCTTGTAAATGTCACCCGCCACCGTTGCCAGGTGCCAGTCCCTATCAAATGCCAGATAGGTCAGCAAATGGGCGCAGCCGTAGTAGAACGCGAACAACCCGAGAGTGCGTCGCTGCTTGAGAAGCCAGTTCCATCCGAACGTCTTTCTCAGCGGCGTCACCATGAGAGTGACCACCAGAAAAACCAGCGTCAGAACGCCAGTCGCACGGGTGAGGAACTCCACGGGATTCGCCCCCAGTTTCCCGCGCCAGGCATCGACTCCGATCAACAACGCGGGCAGCAAGCCGTTGATCAAAACCAGTTGCCGGTGAAAGCTGGAATCCTTCGAAAAATTCATGCGCGGTTAGAAGTTCTGCCTCAAATCCATTCCCGCATAAAGATGCGCCACTTGGTCCGCGTAGCCGTTGAACTTGAGTGTTTCCTGAGTCCCTCCGGCTCCGATCCGCCGCTCGCGGGCCTGGGACCAACGCGGGTGATCGACCTCGGGATTCACGTTCGAATAGAATCCGTATTCACCGGGATTCGCGATGTTCCAAGTGGTCGGCGGCTGATGGTCTGTCAGCATGATTTTCACCACCGACTTGATGCTCTTGAATCCATACTTCCACGGGACGACGAGGCGGATCGGCGCACCGTTCTGATTGGGCAGGGTTTTTCCATACAAGCCCGTCGCCAGCAATGTCAGCGGATGTATCGCTTCGTCCAGACGCAGGCCTTCCACATATGGCAGGTCGATGCCAGCGAACCGTGAATCGGGCATTTGTTTCACATCATAATAGGTCTCGAACGCGACGTGGGTTGCCTTGGACGTGGGCTCCACCATTTTTAAAAGTTGTGAAAGCGGAAACCCCACCCAAGGAATCACCATCGACCAGCCTTCCACGCAGCGGAACCGATAGATGCGCTCGACCTGCTCCATCTTCAGCAAATCCGCGAGATCGAACTTGCGCGGTTTCCCTACCAATCCACCCACCTCCACGCTCCATGGATCGGTCACGAAATTCTTCGCCTTCGCCGCGACCTCGGACTTGTCGGTCGAAAATTCGTAGTAATTGTTATAGCCCGCGATTTCCGTGAACGTGTTGGTCCTGCCGCCCAGCGGAACATCCTTCAGCAAAGTTTCCTCGGTGACGGTCGCAATCGCTGAACCCGAATTCAGCACCTCCGGTCTGGGACTGAAAGCGCGATAAAGTCCGGCCGTCGCCAGCGAAGTTCCCGCCAATACCGACGCCTTCATGAACAAGCGCCGGTTGAGAAACGTCTCTTCCGGAGTGATCTCATCGGGATCGGATTTGGGTTCCTCACTCATCATTTGCCAACGACTTTACGCCCCGTAGGACTCCCGGCCATCTTTTATATTCCGCGTGTTTTGGAGGCGGGTGTTTGGATTTTAGAGTGAATTGGAAAATAAAAGTGTCGCCTCCATGCGCGACTCCGGGCAGCAATGCTTGTTAGTCGGGACGGACGCCTTCGATCTACCACCGATGTGCTAAAGAATTAAAAAATGGACGAATTCCGTCCTTTTGTGCATACGTCAGCACGTCATGAACGATGACATTTGGGTTTCCGATCTTCTTGATGACTTCCAGCGGCGCGGCCTCTACGGCTTTGACCGCTCGAAAGTGGAGACTTCGTTGTCCGTTTCCTCAGGTGCCGTCGGCAAGGCCCTCAAACGTCTATCCGAGAAAGGTCGCGTCAAGCGCCTCCGCAAGGGGTTTCACGCCATCGTCCCCGTCGAATACGCGGGTCAAGGCATCCCTCCCTTCGACTGGTTTATCGAGGATCTGATGCGCTCGCTGGAACTGCCTTACTACATCGGTCTGCTCAGTGCCGCCGCTCTCCACGGGGCCGCCCACCAGCAAGTCCAACAACTCCAGATCATCGTCCCGAGACAGGAACGCCCGATCGAAGTCTCGGGTCTTTCCATCCGGTTTTTCAGTAAAAAGGACTTCGCCGCCACTCCACTCCAGTCCCGCAAGGGCCATTCCGGCATGCTTCCGTTATCCACCCCCGAGGCAACCGCACTCGATCTCGTGCGCTACGCCCGTCACATCGGCGGATTGGATGTCGTCCTCACCGTCCTTTCCGAACTCGCGGAATCCATATCCCCGGACAAACTCACCTCGACCGGCACTGCGGAATCCGAAACCGCATACGTCCAGCGCCTCGGGTGGCTGCTCGATCACCTCGGCCAAACTGTGCTTGCCGATGCTCTTCACGCCGCCCTCCCAACTTCGAAGCCCCTGCCCAGAGCCACCTTGGACCCCGGTGCTCCACGCACCGGTCCCATCACCGGAAACCGCTGGCGGATTCTGGAAAACACCCAACCGGAGGCGGACCTGTGATTTCACCCGCCTACATCACCGAGTGGTCACAGCAATGTCCGTGGGTTTCTCCAGCCCAGGTGGAGCAGGACCTCGTTCTTTCCCGTGGCTTGGTGGAAATCTATTCCGATCCCATCCTTAGAGAACGCCTGCTCTTCCGGGGCGGCACCGCCCTCCATAAAATCGTCCTCCGGCCCGCAGCCCGCTACTCCGAGGATCTCGACTTCGTCCAACTCCGCGAGGAACCCATTGGCAACACACTCGATCTTCTGCGGGAACGGTTGAATCCGTGGCTTGGCGAACCGAAGAGCGACATCAGTTCTCGCGGAGCCACGCTCACCTACCGTTTCGAATCCGAGCTGCCGCCCATCATCCGGCTCCGCCTGAAAATCGAAATCAACACCCGCGAGCACTTCCGCCTGTTACCCATCCAGCAGACGGCATTCTCCGTCGATTCCCGCTGGTTCTCCGGCGAGGTCACCCTGCCCATCTACTCCACCACCGAGCTTCTCGGAACCAAACTTCGCGCCCTCTACCAGCGCCGCAAGGGCCGCGATCTGTTCGATCTCTGGCAGGCCCATCAGGCAGGCGTGCTCGATGCTCCGACCGTCATCGCCGCATTCCAACATTACATGAATGCCGAAGGAAACCCGGTCACCGCCGCCGAATTCGCAACCTCACCGCCAAGATGACGCACTCCGCCTTCCTTACCGACACTCCGCCGCTCCTCCGCCCCGGCATCCTTTACCATCCGGCAGATGCCTTCGAATGGATTACCCGCGAACTCATCCCGCTGCATCGCTAATCTACCCGTTTTCAAAAACAAGAAACGGGCGCTTCAATCTAGCGGACGGCACTCATTATCAATTTGTGAGATCTTCATGCCGAGACCTCATGGGATAATCAGGTCATCACATGGCACAGTGCGTTGGCATGTGCTCGCAACGGGAGAGGAGTCCACGGAACTCGGGGAATCATTCCCATTCCGGAGGTCAATGCTTGTTAGTTGGGACTGACCCGAATGGCACTGACTTAAGCGAAATTTCGGGGTTTACCGCGATGGGGGATTTCTTTGAAAATTGACCTGGCTGCGGTGAGGTAGCTGAAGTTCTTCGGCCGCTTTTTGATGGCCCGGGGT
>NZ_JBDSCX010000072.1:0-34933 GCF_039920825.1 Luteolibacter sp.
GGAAATCGAAAAGCTCGTCGATGTACTGCCAGTTGTATTCAGGCTTGCCGTTGACCTCGCGGTAAACACCCATGTCATCGCAGAACAGGCCATGCATGCGGATGTATTCGAAGCCGCATTCGCGCCGTACAACAGACAGTTGCCGCTGCCAATCCGCACGCAATCCTTCGTTCGCGCGGCCCGCGCCGACGCAGCGCTTGAACATGGTATCGAGCGGACTGATCGCTTCCTTCAAATCGGCGGAAACCACCCTGGCCGCTTCATCCGCAGCGGCGCCTGACAAGGCGAGTGCTGCGAAGAAAGCGGCCAGACTGGAAACAAAGCGGCAAGCTGGAGAATGCATCATGCGGACGTCCTGGATTTTCTTGATAGGAACTATGGATCAACTGCCCGCGGAAACGCCCGACGGGAGAAATGGGTTCGCAACGAAGTGATGGAATCTACCGAATCCGCTCCCGCCCGGCCATATGGCAGTTTCGGGATTTTTCCCTCCCCCGAATCAGGGAGAAGCCTGCCGATCAAATACGGATGATGCCGCCTTTCAGGGAAACCGAAGCCGCTTTGCAGGGATTGGCGTCACGACGAGGCGGACGAACCACTTGCCCTCATGGCCATTTCATGGTGGGTTTGCGGATGGCTTCGAGGGCTTGCGCGACATCCATCAGGCGGTCGGCTTGGGTACTCCACGAGG
Source organism: Luteolibacter sp. (assembly GCF_039920825.1). GTDB lineage: Bacteria > Verrucomicrobiota > Verrucomicrobiia > Verrucomicrobiales > Akkermansiaceae > Luteolibacter. The sequence continues at coordinate 692 of NZ_JBDSCX010000072.1, forward strand.
TGTGGTGGCCGCGCCAGATTTCCTTTTCCCGTGGGCTGGGAATGTAGGGTCTTTCGTAAGGGACGCGCTGGCCGAGCAGCATGGCGAGGTAGCCATCCACGCCGAAGGAGTTAGAGGCATGGAGGAGCTGGCCGGAGAGGATGCTCGGGCCGTTCTGCTGATAGTAATCGACGATGAAGCCCGCGCCGTGGAGCGCGGTGTCCGCACGGCAGGCCCGCCAGAACGGGGTGTCGAGGCGGTCGTTGAACTTGTAATGGACGGCAAGGAAATCCCGGATGTCGTCCCATGCCCGGGCATTCCAGATGTTATAAAGTTCCACCAGCGTGGGTGTGGGCATGAGGCGGCAGTCGCCCAGGGAATCAGCAAGGCTGGTGGCCTCCACGCTAATGACCTGAAGCGCGGTCGCCTCCAGCGGCTCGACGAAACCGACCGAATTGCCGATGCCGACGACATTGCCGATCCAGTTCCGCGCGCGCCTGCCGCTGCGGAATTTGATGACGCGCGGCACGTTGGAAACCTTGGGATTTTTCCGAAGGAATTCGTCCAGCGCCGCCTCGTCGCTGATGAATGCCGAGGAATAGACATAGCCGCGGTTGATCCATGTTTCGTGCTCGATCTGCCAGCACCAGCCGGCGTCCATGGTCTCGGCGACGGTGTAGGGCTTGATCGGCTCGTCGGTGCGGGACCAGCCGCCGATGACGGCGCGGTCGCAAAAGAGCGAGTCCTCGTAGCTGATATATGGCTCGTCCAGCGCACCGCCTAACAGCTCGGAGCGGAAGCCGGAGCAGTCCACGTACAAGTCCGCCGTGATGCGTTCTCCGTCTCCGGCGATGAGGGCTGCAATGCCGCCGGGTCCGGTCTCCGCGCGCACGGTTAGATCCCTCACCCGCACGCCGGCCGCGCGGCTGGTTTTTTCCAGCCAGGCGACGAGGTTGTGGTTCTCGATATGGAAGGCGTGGTGGCCGTGGAAATGGGGATTTCCCCGGGCATCGCGACCGAAGACCTTGTCCCGCGCCATCAGCGCCGTGACCTCACCGGTGCAGGACGTTTCATCATCGTAATAGAAGCCGTTGCCGCGCGGAAGGTCGTGCTGCTGCTTGAGAAATTCCTGGGAAAACGAATAAAAGAAGTGGTCACGTTTCCCCCAAATGAACTTGATGCCCAGCTTCCAGGTCGGGCTGGCCTCGGCGTAAAAATCCTTCCGGTCCAGCTTGAGGTAGTCGAAGAAATGCCTCGGAAAAACGGCGGTGGTCCCCTCACCCACGCCGATGATACCGATCTCCGGACTCCGGAGCACGGTGATCTCAAGCTGGGGCAGGCGGCGCTTGAGCGTGAGCGCGGCGATGAAGCCGGCGCTGCCGCCACCAAGAACGACAATGGTTTTTACAGCGGATGATGATGTTTCCACGAGAGATCGCAATATGGGTTCTCCGCCACCATCGGGAGGCGAAATAAAAAGGCCACTTCATTCCGTCTGCAAGGCGAGGAATGAAGTGGCCGGATGAGTCCGATGGCCCCAATATCAGGGGGTTTGGATGATGCCGGCGCGAAGGAAGCCATGCGGGCCACGCGGCGTGACACCGCCCACCGCGCCGTTCAAACGGAACGTGTGATAGGACCAACCCGTGGTGGTGGCGGGCAGTCCGCCGGAAAGGGCCGGAAAGACCTCGGAAACCGCTTGATCGAAGACCGCAAGGCTGTTGCTGCCTTCGATCCTGTAGATCAGGTTGTCCACGGAATCGGTTCCCTCCATGGGCGTGGTGCCGGTGAAGGACGACGCGGTGTTGCGGACCGGAATGGTTAGGACCAATGCCTGCTCCGCGCCCACCGAGGTGACCTCGGTGCGGGATTTCCCTGACGCCGCGCCCGACGCGGGATTTCCATCGAGCGCGAATTCAGCCAGATTGCTCTGTCCATCCTTATCGGGGTCAGCGCTCTTGGCCGCATTCAATCCGGTCAACGAGGGGAAAGTATCCATCCAGGCGAGATAGGCGGCATCCTGGCCGGTGACGTTCAACAGTCCGGTCCCCGTGATTTGCGCGATCTGGTGATCCGCGCTGGTGTTTCCGATCGCGCCATAGGTGCCAGCGGGTTGGACTGCACCGTTGATCTTGAGGCGTATGATGACGTCCGGGGTGGAGACATCGAAGCCCAGTTCCAATCTCGCGTCGGTGGCGATTTCCACGGTGGATTGGTCGTAGAAATTCTGGGCCGCCGTCTTGAGCGTGCCTGCGGACACCTTGGTGGTCCCGGTGTAGGTGTTGCTCCCTAGCAGCGAAAGCGTGCCGGCACCGGTCTTGGTCAGGCCACCCGGCGCATTGCCGAGATCTCCCGATTGATTCCGCAGCGGGGCACTAATCACGAGGTCGTCGGCGGCGTCACCTGTGACATCCGCGACATTGAAGACCGTTTCTGAAAACAAGTGGTTTCCGGAACCGGAGGTGGTGTCGATGGTCGACGGGGCCGTGCCGGTGACAGTGATGGTCCCATGAAACTGATATCCCTGAAAGGAACCATCAGCAGCGCCCCAGGCACCTTGGGTGATGTGGCCGGCGTCCATGATGACGGGACCGATTGGATTGTAGGTACCGGTGCGGACGGTACTTCCGTTGAGGACGACGGTCGGCAGGTTGGAGTAATTGGTGCCGCCGCTGCCCATGATGTTATTATTGTTGAGCTGCAGCTCCGCGCCGGCGGCCACGATGATGGAGCGGGTGCTGACCTGCAGGTTGCCGAGGGCGCTGTTGGTGTTGTCCGCGGGTTGGCCGTCATAGATGGGGCTCGTGGCGGAGAGAATGCCGGAGGTGATCGTCACATCGCCCGTGAAACTGGAGCGCGCGGAGAGCGTGAGAGTGCCCGCGCCACTTTTTTCCAGAGCCACGATCTGGCTCGCACCCGCACCTGTCAACGTACCGCCGAAGCTGCAATTGGCAACATTGGCCACGTGCAGCGTGGCCGTTCCGGTGACAGTGTTGGAGATCGCCCCTCCCGTGCCAGACAGGCTTCCGACGGTCGGGCTGAAGCCGTTCATGTCCAGGGTTCCGCCTTCGCCGCCCAGATCGTTGGTGACCGGCCCGAGAGCGAGGAGGTTGCCCATTTTCATCGTGCCTCCCTTCACGGTCGTGCCGCCGACGTGCTCATTCGCCGCATTCAGCAGGGTCGTGCCCCCGCCTCCTGTGGACAGCCTGGAGAAGCCGGACACGACCGAGTTAACCGTGAGGGGAAGGGCGGCATTGTTCAGCCACGTTTGGTCCCCTTCAAGGATGATCTGACCGGTGGTGTTGATCGTCAGCGATGTCGCTGCGGAATCGATTTCGATGCCGTCCGAGTAGATGGTCAGGTTGTCCGTGCCTCCGATCGCCACGGCTCCCGCGCCGGCGTTCAGAGTGAGTTTCGAGACGAACTGCTCCCCACCAAGCACGGTCGACAGATTGGCGGCTCCGGTGGCGGAGAAAGCCACACTCTCACCACCGAACAGAGATGCGGGAATGGTGCCCGCCTCGTCCGATGTCCAGTTGTTAGCCGCCCAGCTGTTGCTGGTGGTTCCCTTCCAAAAGAGATCCACAGTGGGGGGCGTCACGCCCTCCGCCACGATCTGGAATCCGGTGATCGCGTCACTCGCGTAATTGTGCTCGTCCCCGCGGAGCAGGAACTGGTCTGCGGTGAGGCCGGTGAAAACGATGTAGTTCCCGGGGGTGGCGGTTCCCAGCGTGGTCGATGTGCCGCTGACCATGGTGTAGGTGCCGGCAAAGTTCGCGGTATCGCTTCCGAACACGTGAGCGGTCAGGTCGCCAGAGGAAGTCATGCTGTCCGCGTTTCCGGTGATGCCCTCAAGCCAGTATTCGGCGATCCGGCTGCCGTCTGCGGAATCGCCATCGAAATAAATGATGACGGTGTAGCCGGTGCCACCGAGCGAATTCACCCAGTTGGTCATCCCACCGGCGAAAATGGCGGGCTTGTTGTTGTTCCCCACATCATAAAGACCGGTGTTAGGATTGATGGGTGTGTTCGCGCCGGAGCCCCAGGACGGGTCGAGATAGCCGGCCATGAGCTTGCCGTCTCCCGTGGCGAGGGATGCGCCGTTGGTCCATGTGCCGACGGCGTCCCATCTCATGGTGACCGGGGCGGAAGCGCCAGAGTTGGACTTGATAACGCCCGTCCCCAGATTGCCCCAACGACCGAGGTTGTTCCAGTTGGATTGGGCGTAACCCGGGGCTCCCGCGAGTTCGGTGCCGCCGAGGGAATCGGAGGCTCCGTTGTTAATGCCATCGCCACCGTTGTTGTTACCGCCGCTGACGAAGTTGATGCCGATGGATGGAGCCGCTTCGACGTGGCTGATGACGAGGGTCAGACACGCCAGAGTTGCGGATCTTCTGATGAATGGATTTCTGCGGGTTTTCATGGGATAGGTATGGTTCGATGGGTCTGGAAAAAAGTATAAAGTGGTTCTAATCACGCGTGCCGACCGGTCAGCCGGTCAGCCGGTCATGCCCGCCGCCTGCGGAGGAGGAGGGCGGAAAGACCGAGTGCCGCCACGGAGGTGGTGGCGGGCTCCGGGACTTCCGCGATGATTTGGAAGCCGGTGGTCGCGTCACTAGCGTATCCGTGCTCGTCCCCGCGGAGCAGGAACTGGTCTGCGGAAAGGCCGGTGAAAACGATGTAGTTCCCGGCGGTGGCGGTTCCTAACGTGGTCGATGTGTCGCTGACCTGAGTGTAGGTGCCGGTGAAGTTCGCGGTGTCGCTTCCGAACAGGTGAGGGGTCAGGTCGCCGGAGGAAGTCATGCTGTTTGCGTTTCCGGAGATGCCCTCAAGCCAGTATTCGGCGATCCGGCTGCCGTCTGCGGAATCGCCATCGAAATAAATGATGATGCTGTAGGAGGCGGCTCCGGTGGCGGCAAGCCACGAGCTGAGACCGCCTACGAAAATGACCGGCTTGTTGTTGTTCCCCACGCCATAAACATCGGTGTTAGGATTGAGGGGTGTGTTCGCGCCGGAGCCCCAGGACGGATCGAGATAGCCGGACATGAGCTTGCCGTCTCCCGTGGCGGTGGACGCGCCGTTGGTCCATGTGCCGACGGAGTCCCATCTCGTGGTGATCGCGGTGGTAGCGCCTGAGTCATCCTTGATAGAGCCCGCCCCCACGTCGCCCCAGCGCCCGAGGTTGTTCCAGTTAGTCTGCGAGTAGCCGGAAACCCCGGCGATTTCACCTGAGCCGAGCGAATCCCCGGCACCGTTGTTGATACCGTCACCACCGTCGACGAAGTTGACGCCGATGGATGAGGCGGCTTCTGCCTGGCCGATGACGAGCACGAGGGCGAATAGGGGGTATTTAGGAGGCTTCATGGGATTGATGAGAATTTCTCGAAACAGGGGTTTGGGATGGGCTTTCTCCTTTCCGAGAGATGTTCTCGATGGGGATCGTTCTAAAACATCATGCCGCCACGATTTGGTCCATAGCGACGAATAGTGGTTTTTGCATCCCCCGAAAGGGTGATGCAAGGAGCGGCACGACTAATGGATTTCGCACTAAAAAACGATTCGCTCCACGTCTCTCGCGATGCCCAAAATTCGTTATTCTTCTTCGGATCCATGCACGATATTTCAAATCCATCGACGGGGTCCGGCGTCCGGTGCAGGTAATTATCTTCCTGCGGAGTTTCTGGACAGGAAGAGCCAGGACACCCTAGCAGCTATCCGAAAGATAGGATGACAAGCCGGCCGGGTTTCACGAGTTTCACCGGAACCATGAGTTTTTTTTCGCGTTACCCGGCATTGCAATCCCGTTTCCCACGAGACTCCGCCTGTTTGCGCGGGCATGCCGAAATGACGACGGAAGCGGAGTGATCCGTACTTCCCGTTCGGCGGTCCGGGGTTATCATCGTTTAAAGATGCCCATATTCGTCAGACTTCGGCTTCTTGTCGCGAGCGCAGCGTTGACGGTTCCCGCCCCGGCCTCGCCTGTGGAACTCACCAAGGTCGCGGAGGTCCGCGCGCTGAGCCGCGCGGATAAATTCGAGCGGCTCCCGGTCAAACTCGAAGGAGTGCTGCTTGCCGATCCGGCCAGTGGGCTGTTCCTGCAGGACGACACCGGATGCATCTGGATGAAAGGGACTGACCCGCAGTTTAAAGGACTGAGACGTGGTGATCGTGTGGAGGCGCGAGGAGTATCGGCTCCAGGCCACTTCGCACCGATCATGGAATTGGAAACGGTGTCCCGTCTGGGCACTGCGCCGATCCCCCCACCCACCCAGGTGACCTTCTGGGATTTGGATTCCGGACGTTATGACGGCCAATGGGTCGAGATCGAAGGCATCGTCAGACAGGCGAATCCCAATGCGAATCCACGGGTGGTTCTGGCATCGGGGGGAGGACGACTTCCCTTATTTTTCTCCACCGCTCACGACAGCATGGTTCCAGTCGATTCGAAGATCCGGGTGATGGCGATCGCATTGAATCAGTTCACCCGCACCGGGCAGACATTGCATCCTTTGCTGTTTGTGCCAAGGGATGAAAAGCCGGTGATCATCGAATATCCCCTCGCCGATCTCCCATTGCGCCGCATCGACAGGCTCATGGCATTTTCCGACCGACTTGATCAAGGCCACCGCATCCGCCTTCGTGGAGTGGTCGCCCACCAGCAGGCGGGAGAGGCCATCTGGCTGGAGGAAAACGGCCGTGGCATCCGCGTGAATCTGAAGGATTCAGTCACTTACTCAATCGGAGAACAGGTCGAGGTCAGCGGCTTTCCCGTAAGGAGCGAACACTATTACCCTGAACTGGAGGATGCCGAGGTCATCCGGATCGCGCACGGCCCGCCTCCAAAACCGGAGTTCCTTGGCACATCCGTGGCGGCGCTGGATCACGACGCCGGCTTGATCACCCTGCAGGCCAAGGTCGTGGAACTCATGCGCGTGCCCAAAGGCTTGCGCTTCGTCCTGCGGGATGACCAACGGGATTTCATTGCAGTTCTGAATGACAGCGCGCAAGTGATTTCACCCCATTGGCAGAATGGAACCCTTTTCCGGGCTACTGGCATTTGCAGCGTCTCATCTGTTCCCGCGATTGATCGAACAGGAACCGTCGATCCCCGGGAGTTCGAACTGATCATCCGCACTCCGAACGATCTTGTGGTGATAGAGGCCCCTTCATGGTGGACTGCGGAGCGCCGGTCATGGCTGCTTGCGGCGATTTCCGCAGTGTTGGCGCTAACCGTATTCGGCATCTTCTGGTCGTCACGACGCAAGATCCGCCTGTCCACTGCCGCACGCCGCCAGAGCGAGGCGGAATTCGCTGCCATTCTGTCAGAGCGTGGCCGGATCGCCCGGGAAATTCACGACACGCTGGCGCAAGGACTCGGTGCGATTTCGCTTCATCTCGAAATGATGAAGGACGACATCCCAAGTGGCTCCCCAGCAGACCATCACCGTCAGGACGCCAGCGAAATCACCCGTGACTGCCTGAACGAAGCACGCCAATCGATTTGGAACATGCGCTCCCAAGTCATCGAGGACAACGGGCTGGACGGTGCGCTCGCCGGAGTTTTCGACCAACTCACCGACATCGACGGCTTGGGAGGAAATTTCGAAGTCACCGGCGAACCCTTCCCCCTCCCGCCCGTTGTGGAAAACAACTTGCTGCGGATCGGCCAGGAAGCCATTACCAATGCGGTCAAGCACGCGTCGGCGAAACGCATCGATCTAACACTCACCTACTCGCCGCAACTCGTGACGATCCGTGTCAAGGATGACGGCCGCGGTTTCGAACCGGAAAAAGTTCACGGCACGGACTCCCACTTCGGGCTGCTCGGGCTTAAGGAACGCGCTCATGAAATCCGGGCCGCTCTCCGCGTCGAAAGCCAACCCGGCCATGGCACGGAAGTCACCCTCGAGTATCCGATTCAGCTATCAGAAATCGCCCTGCGATAAACCCCACGATGAAATCCAATTCAATCCGCATCCTGATTGTCGATGATCACCCTGCCATGCGCTTTGGCCTGAAGGCATTGATAGAAAACGAACGGGACATGACGGTGGTGGCTGATACAGGCGATGGTCGCGAAGCGCTGCCTTTGTTCGAGCTGCATCGCCCGGACATCGTATTGATGGACCTGCGTTTGCCCGGAATGAGCGGCGTGGAAGCCATTCTCGCCATCCGCCACCGTTTCCCCGATGCGCGCATCATCGTCAACACCACCTACGACGCCGACGAGGACATCCACCGCGCCATCCAATCCGGTGCGAAGTCCTATCTGCTCAAGGACATGCCGAAGGAAGAGATCCTCAGCGTCATCCGCTCGGTCCACGCGGGACACGAAGTGCTTCCGTCACAAGTCGAAGCCCGGCTGCGGGAACGCATGGCCCGCCCCGAACTCACCCGACGGGAAATGGCCGTCATGGAGCTGTTAGCCAAGGGGGCCAGTAACAAGGAGATGTCCGGTTTTCTCAGCATCAGCGAACCGGCGGTCAAGTTCCGCCTCCAGCGGATCTTCGGCAAGCTGGGCGCGATCGACAGGACATCCGCAGTGCTAGCAGCGCTGCGGCACGGCATCATCCATTTGGATTGAACGCCCGCCCGTGCGAATTCGGGCAAGCATCGTACTATCCTAAAGATAGAATGACGGGGGCGGAAGATCCGAATAAATATGAGGGTCGATTCCAAAAACCCCATGCTCCTTGACAACCTCGCACCGACCCTTCGTCGCGACATCTCTGGCCTCATTGACGCGCTTTCCCTCATTTCCGCATCCGGGAAGGCCATCGCCGCAGACGCTTGCTTGAAGACCCCTCCCGTCGATGGAGGCACGCTTTTTATTAGCACGTTTATCTCAAACTGAGCGGCACCGCCTTTACCGCTATCCGCCACATGACGGGCAACGGGAAGCCTCCACCCCAGTTCGCCACAACCATGGCAAACAGCTCTCCACATAACCCATCTATCCAAACCCAGCCACCAATTATGAAACCCAATCGATTCGTCTCCTCTATCACCGCCCTGACCTCATGCGTCCTGGCGTTTTCCGCAGTCTCATCCGCCCAAGCAGCCCTCATTACCTGGAATGGCGGCACCGGCTCGTGGGACACCACTACCAACTGGACTCCGAGCAACCTGCCCACCAGCTCGGACACCGCGGTCTTCGGCGGCACGGCCGGCACCGTGACGGCTGCCGCAGCCCAAAGCGTCCTGGGCATGCAGCTCACCTCCTCCGGTTACACGCTCGCCGGCGCTGGCCTAACGGTCGGCACAGGCGGCATTGACGCCAGCACGCTGACGAGCGGCACGACAACGGTATCCTCGAATCTGACGCTTCTGTCCGGCTTCCAGCAGTGGAAGATCGGCGCTGGCGGCGCGCTTGCCATCACCGGGACGGTGACCCGCAATGCCGGTGCATCGGTGAATTTTTCGACCACCGGGATCACCAGTTCCACACTGGCCAATGACGCCACCGGCATCCTCGGTGGCTGGGCGACAGTCGGCAATGCCGGGACCACGGGTGCCACCGGAGACTGGGCGGCGAATGATGGTAGCGGCAACATCATCACCTATTCCGGCTATACCAACATCACGGCGGCAACCGGTGCGGGTTCCTACTCCGCTCAAAACTGGAAAGTCACCAACGCCGCCGCCTCGCTAACAGCCAGCGCGACCGTGAACTCGCTGGTGGTGACGACGGATTTCTCGATCAGCAGCGGCGCGACGATGACGCTGGGCAGCGGTGGTATGATCCTCAGCGGTGCCAGCAAGTGGTTTAAGAACAACGGTGCCGGCAGCACGGCGGGCACGGGACAACTGACCTCGGGCTTGGGCTCAGGCGAACTCTTTATTGATAGCTCGGCCAGTGGCGGTGCCGGGGACAATGACTGGCGTATCTGGACCAAGATCGTGGACAATGGCGGCACTGCGGTGAAGCTCGTGAAAAACGGTCCGGGTTATCTGCGTCTGGCGAATTCCAATACCTATACCGGCGGCACGATCATGAACGGCGGCACGCTCGTCGGCGATGGTGGCAGCTCGTTCGGCACGGGTGCGGTGCAAGTCAATTCCGGGGCGGTTAGCGTGAATCTCAACGCGGGAACGATGGCCAATAATTTCACCGTCGCGACCGGCTCCTCGGCGACGATCGACAATGCCACTAACAACGGCACGCTGAACGGCAGCTTTAGCGGCGGAGGGACTGTCACCATCCAGAATACCAGCGCCAACAACCTTTCGGAAAATGTGAATGGCAGTTGGAGCGGATTCACAGGAATCTTGAATTACAATACGTCCGGCAAGGTCGTAAATATTTTCGCGCCCGCCAGCATGGATCTTTCCACTGCGACCGTAAACTTTGCCAATACGGGCAATCTCACGAATTCGAGCTTCCGCACTTCCGCCACCGGGACCACCAAGTTCGGTTCGCTGGCCGGGTTTGGGTATATGGAGGTCAACGGCGCTACCGAAATCGGTAATTTGGGCACGAACACGACCTTCTCCGGAGTGATGCGCAATGCGGGTAGCATCGCCAAGGTCGGCACGGGCACTCTAACTCTCTCCGGTGCCAGCGCCTACACCGGCGCGACCGCGATCAATGGCGGCACTCTACAAGTCGGCAACGGCACCACCGGCTCTATTGCGGGTGGCAGCGCCGTGACCATCGGCGCATCCGGCACGCTGGCCATCAATCTTGCCGCCGCCGGCACTTTCTCCAATTCCGTCACTAACAGCGGCAGCATCTCCGCCATCAGTGCCAACGACATGACCTTGTCCAGCGCGATCACCGGTGCCGGTTCGCTTCAGAAGAGCGGAGCCGGCACCCTCACCGTTTCCGCATTCAGCGACTTCACCGGTCCGACCACCGTCTCGGCGGGCACGCTGAAAGTCACCGGTTCCATCTCTGGCAGCGCCTTGTCACTCGGTGCGGGGACACTGACCGGCACCGGCTTCGTCGGTGGCGTCACGGTCAATAACTCCGCGGCGGTCATCTCGAATGGAAATAGCAACACGGCCACGCTATACCTTGACTCCCTTTCATTCAGCACTGCCGGCACCTTCAATCTGAACAAGGATGCCCTCAATCCCGCCATCGCAATCTCCAACAACCTGAACATTGGTTCCGGTTTCACCGTCAACGTGACATCCGCCCCGTCGTGGATCAGTGGGCAGACCTACGACCTGATCACCTTTGGCAGCCGTACCGGATTGCCTGTCAATGTCATCCAAGGAACCGTTCCAGGCCTTGGCGCGCGGCAGTTCGCCACCATCGGCACCACCGCCAACTCCATCACTCTGACAATCAGTGGCGTTACGCCCGTCTGGACGGGTGTCGCCAGTGGCACATGGTCCACCACGACGGTTGGCACTCCCTTTAACTGGAAAACCGACGTGGGCGGCGCTTCCACCCAGTTCCAGACCAATGACTCCGTCCTGTTCAACGATACCGCGACCGGCACGACGAATGTGACGATCAACGACAATACGGTCAGCCCGGCCGTCACGACATTCGACAATAGCGGCGTGGATAACAGCGGCGTGGACTACACCCTCACGGGTTCCGGCGGCATCAATACCGGCTCCTTGAACAAGCTGGGCACGGGCACGGTGACGATCAGCACGACAAACAGCTACACCGGCGCGACGAGCATCCAGGGCGGCATCCTCCAGCTTGGCAACGGATCCGCCAACGGTGACATTTCCACGAGTTCAGGCATCGCGAACGACGCCACATTGGTTTATAACAGGACGGGCGGTTCGTTCACCTATGCCAACGTCATCAGCGGCATCGGAACCGTTGTCAAAAACGGCACCGGAACCCAGATCCTCACCGGCACCAACACCTACTCGGGAGGCACCACCATCAATGCGGGAATCCTGCAGATGGGCAACGGTGGCGCGGCAGGAAGACTCGGTACGGGAGCGATCACCGACAATGCCTCGCTCGTCTTCAACCGCTCCGATACCGCCGCCCAAGGCACGGACTTCGGCGCGATCGACGGCACCGGCTCGGTCACCCAGAATGGCGCAGGCACTCTGACATTGTCGAGCTTCAACAGTTACAGCGGAGGCACCAACCTCAACTCCGGCACCATCGTCGCCGGCTCCAATAATGCGCTCGGCACCGGACTTGTGACCCTCAACAGCGGCACGCTTTCCGGCTCCACTACCTCCGACTACACGCTCGCAAACGCACTGACGGCCCTGCCGAGCACCACCTCCGTGCTGCTCACGATCGGCAAGAACCTCGCAATCAACGGCAACCTGAGCGGCAGCGGCAACATCAACCGCAACGCCACGGGAGGGGCCTCTTCGGTCTTCCTCGGTGGCGACAACTCGGGCTTCACCGGCACCTTCACCATCGAGAACAACGCAAACGCGGCGACACGTTTCACCTCAGCCACCTCCGGCAGCGCGAATGCGAAGTGGGTGATCAATCAACCTACCAGCACCCGTGCGAGTGTGGACAGCCCCGGCGGCACCATCCACATGGGCTCCCTCACCGGCACCGGATTCGTCACCGCGCAGGGCATCGGCACGACCACGCTCCAAGTCGGAAACCTCGGTATCACGGAAACCTTCCCCGGGGTGCTCAATCAGCTTGCCGGCACCAGCGTCCTTGCCGTCACCAAGGTCGGTGCGGGCACCTGGACACTCACCGGCACCAACACCTACACCGGAGACACCACCGTGAACGCAGGCGTGCTCGCCGTCGATGGCGACGCGATCGCCAATACTAACAAGCTGCTCATCAATGGCGGCAAGGTCGATCCGATGGGAGCCACCGAAGTTGTGAATACCCTCTACTTCGGCGCCGCGCAGCAGGCCTCCGGAACTTGGGGAGCCAGCGGCTCCGGTGCGGCTCATATCGACGACACACACTTCACCGGCACCGGCATGGTGAGCGTCACCACAGCCCCTGCCGGTTATACTTCCTGGGCGGATGCCAACGGCGCTACGAGTCAGACAATGGATATGGACCATGACAACGATGGCGTGCGTAACGGCATCGAATACTTCATGGGTCAAATAGGATCCACCTTCACCGCCAATCCGGCGTCCGTTTCCGGGACCGTCACCTGGCCGATGGGTGCCACCTACACCGGTGTCTATGGCACCGACTATGAAGTGCAAACCTCGACCGATCTCGTGACCTGGACGCAGGTGCCTGTTGGCACGGGAGACAACACGGTGACTGTCACCGCCGGCACCTCGGTCGTCTACGACATGCCCACCGGCGGCAAGAATTTCGTCCGCCTGGTCGTCAAAAACTGATCCATCAACGGTTCTTCCCCGTTGTCCTCCGCATGGCGGACAACGGGGATTTTCCGCCACGCACCAGACCCGCACCAGTTGCCTTTACCATGGAAAGTGGTCGTGCCTCTTCCCTACGCCCCCGAGTTTCATCAATGGTTCCTAATCACCGGATAACCCCGTTTGCCGGAATCGAAACTCAAAAACCCACCCTCGGCATCGCCATGAAATCCAAACGTTTCCCATTCTCCATCGCCGCCACCACGTTTGTGATGGCGCTTTCGGTGGCATCCTCCATCCACGCCGCATCGCTCACTTGGGACGCAGACGCGATTTTCAACGGCACCTTCGGCGGCACAGGCCCGTGGAATACCAGCACCCTCAACTGGAGCAATGCCTCTGCGGATCAGGCGTGGACAACCAACACGATCACGGGAGACACCGGTCTCTTCGCTGGCACCTCCGGCACGGTGACTCTCGGCTCCGCAATCAACGCCCTCGGCCTGCAATTCACCACCACCGGCTACACGGTGGCTACCGGCGCGAACACATTGTCTCTCGGTACCGGCGGCATCGACGCCAGCGCATTGTCTTCCGGCACGACCACGCTGACCGGCCTCGTGGCTCTGGGTGCGAATCAGTCGTGGAACGTCGGGTCGGGCGCAACGCTCACCTCCACTGCGCTCATCAGCGGCACCGGCTTCGGTATCACCAAGAGCGGTGCCGGCACATTGACGTTCAATGCAAACAACACCTATTCAGGCTCTACGGTTATAAACGCGGGCACGCTCAGTCTCGGCTCCACCGGCGCAGGACCCTACACCATCGCCAACTCCGATGTTACCGTAAATGCTGGCGGCACATTCACCTTCGGCGCTGATACTGACACGCGGAACATCACAACGACCATCGCCAAGAGCCTCACCTTGAACGGCGGCACGGCCAAGTTGGTAGGCACATTTAGAAGCCCAACCGACGTGTTTACGAACGATCTCACCTTGGCTTCGGGGTCCAGCCTGCTGGCGGTGGATGGGGCGACAAACGGCGGCTTTGGGTCGGCGGTGAGATTCAGCGGCACACTGACACGCACCGCCGGTGCGACCGTCTTGTTCCGAGGCAGAAACCTGGGCGGCTCCACGAATATCGATGCCAATAACACAGGCCAGCCGCAGAATATTTACTTCACCACCGCTCCCACGGTGGTCGGCGGCGGCGGATCGCTCGCTTCCACCACGACGTCCATTCTCCCCTACGCCATCGGCGACAACGGCTATCTTCAAGGAACGACGAATCTAACCTCGGGTCTCGGCACCGACTTTGTTTCCTACAACCCCACGGGCGGCACGGGAGCGGGCGTCCAGCTCTTGACCACCTATGCGAACACGATCACGAGTGGTGTGAGTGCGTTGAACAACGTGAAGATCACCGATACGTCGGCGACCGGCATCAATGCCGCGACGACGATCAATTCCCTTATCTTGAACAGTGCCACCGCTGCCTCCGGCAGCCCGGGCACCACCGGCGTGGATGGCACTGGCACGCTGACAATTAACAGCGGTGCGCTCATGGTGACCACAACCTCGGCAGCCGCCTCAAATGGTGGCACTGGTGGCAACTACGGTGGTCTCTTCCAGAACAATGCCACGATTGGTGCGAGCGGCCTGACCCTGGATTTCGGCAGCAGGGAAGCCATCATCACGACGGTCGGGTCGAGCACGCTGACCATAGCAAGCACCAGCGGCGGCATTACCGGCAGCGGCGGCCTAACCAAGAGCGGCGCCGGCACGCTGACGCTATCCGCGGCAAGCACCTACAGCGGCGGCACGACGGTCAACGCCGGCACCCTGGTGATTGGGTCCAGTTCCACCCCAACCAGCGGAACCGTAACCAGCGGCCCGGTTGGGACGGGAGCGATAACACTTGCTGGCGGCACTTTGGGGATGGCCGGCGGAAACTTTACCGTCGCCAATAACATCAATGTTACAGCGTCATCGATCATACAGTCCGGCAACAGTTTCAATCCGGTATTGAGCGGTAACATCACGGGCAGCGGCAATCTTAGACAGAGTCCGACCGGATTCACGGGGAGATTACAACTCAGCGGCAACAACAGCGGCTATACCGGCACATTTACCGAGGACGGCGGCAACACGTCGTTGGAATTTCTCAGTGCCTCCGCGGGCAGCGCGTCTGCGGCCTGGGTATTCAATAACACAATTGCCCAGCGCACCCGGTTCAATTTCGGCACAGACACCATCAACCTCGGTTCGCTCTCTGGCAGCGGTGATCTGGCGAACATAGCCGCATCTGGAACGACTGCCACCTTGAGTGTCGGTGCCTTGAACACCGACACCACCTTCAGTGGCGTCTTGGCAGCAAATGGCACCTCACATCTCGCCCTGACAAAGGTTGGCACAGGTAAACTGACACTAAGCAATGCGAATACCTACACCGGAAAAACCACGATCGGCGGCGGCAGCCTAACACTCGCCTCGACCGGCTCGATCGCCAACTCGTCCGAGATCTCAATCAACGGCGGCAATTTCAATGTGTCGGCAGTGAGTGGCTTTAGCTTGGGATCCGCGCAGTCGCTCACCGGCTCGGGAGGTTCCGTCACCGGTGCGATTAACGTCAACGGCACGCTCGCCATCGGCAACTCACCGGGCACGATGACTTTCAATAACGACCTAACATTCGGCAGCTCGGCGGCTTCCAATTTCGAATTCACCAATATCACGTTAGGCATCAACTCCTATGACCTCGCGCAAGGAGGTGCCGGCAGCCAAGCTGTGACATTCGGAGGCACGCTGAATCTGCTGTTCTCCGGCGGCACGTATGCCAACGGCGGCTCCGTCCAGATCTTCAACTTCGACACCTACGGAGGAACTTTCGCGACGGTGAACTTCAGCGGCTTGGACGTGGGTCAGTCCGCGGTGTTCGATACCGCAACAGGCTACGTCACCGTGGTTCCCGAACCGGGTGCGGCACTGATGGGCGGCCTCGGCCCGCTGGTGTTGTTACGCCGACGCAGATGTTGAAAAGAATTTCCAATTGGAGATGGGCCGGCCGTCGCGGCGTTATTGGGTTTCTCCGTGGCGGCCGGCTTAATTTTCACATGACACACTTCATTCATTGGAACGAAGCCCGTTCATTTACTATCAGAAATCAGATCCCTGCAGATAACCGTTCCAGCATGTTACGCGGATTCGTGACGCCAATGAAACCCATCCGTTGAAGATGTTCATACAAAATACCACTTGCCCTATTTCTGAACGCTCTCACTCAGGGACGAGCGGACACGCCTTCCCCAGACTTACCGCATGATGAAAACCGCCCTTACGTTTCTGATGGGGGTGCTTTTCTCCCTTTCGATTTGCCCCAATGCCAGTGCCTTCACCCATCCCGGCATCCCGCTCACGGTGACGGACCTCGATGCGATCAAGGCTAAAGTCCAGGCCAACGAAGAGCCTTGGAAGACCGGCTACTCGCTACTGGCCGGCGACTCGCACTCATCCCTCACCTATACCATGCAGGGGCCGTTCGCGCATGTGGGGCGCAACGAGAGCGGCACCAATCCCAACCTCAACCAGTGGCGCAGCGACATGATTGCGATCTGGAATCTCTCGCGCATGTGGTATTTCACCGGCAACACTGCCTACGCGCAAAAGGCGCATGACATCCTGCTCGCCTGGGCCAACACCCAGACCTCCTTCGGTGGCATCGAGAGCGGTCTCGACCTGGGTGACTATGCCTACCGCTTCGGCGGCGGTGCGGACATTCTGCGCGGCACCTGGCCGGGGTGGGCGCAGGCGGACACCGACGCGGTCAAGAACCTTTTCGCCAATGTGTATTGGCCGGCCACCAGTTTGATCAGCGACGAGCTCGGGCCGACTAACAAAGGTTCCTTGAGCCTGGCTGCCGCCGTGGCGATCGCCGTGTTCTGCGACGACCAGACAAAGTTAGACAAGGTGGTTTATGAGCTGTGCACGTTCGCCTCGACCGGATTTCGTAACACGCTGAGCAACGGCGAACACGGCGAAACCGGCCGCGACGAGGGCCACGCCTACGCTCACATCCTCGCCATGTCCTTCATCTCGGAGGTGCTCTGGAAGCAAGGCATCGACGTGTTTGCCGAGAGCGACAACCGGCTGCTGGCCATGGGCGAGTATTACGTCCGCGAAAACCTGCTGGTGCCCCCCACCTTCGTCCCGATGGGCACGACCGACGAATACTATCTAACTAACTGGGGCACCCCGGGCTTTGCGGCGGAGCCGATGGCCTTCAACATCCTCAAGAGCGCCTACGTCCTGCGCAAGGGCATGAGTGCGCCTTGGGTGGAGCGCAAACTCGCCACGCAGGGGCAAAACATGGATGCCTTCATGTTCCTGAAGTCCGCCGACAGCTCGACGGCGGCTCCGCCCGCGGCGATCACGTTCCCCAGCGCGAGCCTGGTGAGCACGGGATTGACCAATACGAACATCAATGGCGCGTCGGGCAGCGGCACCTATAACAACGGCGTGTGGACGGTATCGGGCGCGGGCACCGACATCTGGACGCACGGCACCGAGAAGTTCCACTTTCTATACAAGCGGGTCACTGGCGATTGCACGATGATCGCGAAGGTCAACTCGGTGCAAAACACCACCAGCACGGCAAAAGCGGGCGTGATGATCCGCTCGGATCTCAACGCCACCCCCGCGTGCAAGGCGTGGGTCGCCATCCGGCCCGACAGCCACGTTGAAACCTATTTCCACGGCTGGTCGGAAATGTATGGCGGATCTAACTGGGAAGCCCAATCCTACGGGATTTCCCAATCCGTCTGGTGGGTGAAAGTCGAGCGGCTCGGCAACATGGTCACCACCTATGCCTCGCCCGATGGCACGAGCTGGGCAACCCAGGCGGTGGGGCGCTGCGAAAACCTGGGCACCTCGCCCTACCTCGGCATCTGCGTGACGTCGCTGGTCAGCGGCACGCCATGCACGGCGACCTTCAGCAATGTGAGCATCACCGGCGGCAATGGCGTCGCTCCCCTCGCCGCGCCCGATGCGCCGCTTTCGCTGCTGGCATCACCCGGCGAAGGCCGCGTGCCGTTGCGTTGGACGAGTTCGTTTGGAGCAACGAGCTATAACGTGAAACGCGCCACAGCCAGCGGCGGCCCCTACCCCACCATCGTCACCAGCCTAGCCAATCCGAGCTATCTGGACACGAACGTCACCCCTAACACCACCTACTATTACGTGGTGAGCGCGGTGAACTCCTTTGGCGAGGGCCCGGATTCCCCGCAGGACAATGTGACCACTCCCCCACTGCCCTTGCCACCGACCGGAGTGACGGCGTTGCCCGGCATTGCACAGGCCACCTTGTTCTGGGCGGCATCGAGCGGCGCGACCAGCTACAACGTGAAACGTTCCACCACCAGCGGAAGCGGCTACGGGACGGTCGGAACCACGACCCCTCCGAGTTTCACGGATACCGGCCTAACGAACGGACTGACTTATTACTACGTCGTGTCCGCTGTCAGTGCCGCCGGAGAAGGTGGGGATTCACCCGAGGTCAGTGTGGTGCCAAGCGCTGCGGCGGCGACGGCCCTCTTCTGGAGCGGCGCGGTGAACGGCACTTGGGACACCGCGACGGCAAACTGGTCCAACGGCGGCGTATCCGCGACCTATGCTAACGGAAATGCGGTGATCTTCGACGATTCCGCCATAGCCAATACCACGATCAACCTCTCCGCCAGCCGTTCGCCGGGTCCGATCTTTATCAACAACCTGACGAAGAACTACACGATCAGCGGCAGCGCGATTTCCGGCACGGCCCGGTTGGTGAAACAAGGCGGTGGCCCGCTCACACTCGGCAGCGCGAATTCCTACAGCGGCGGCACCACTCACAGCGGCGGCACGCTCACGATAGGAAACGCCGGCTCACTCGGCACAGGCGCACTGACTCTCAGCGGCGGCACGTTGAATAACAGCGCCGGATTCACGCTTGGCAACTCCATCGTCGTGTCCGGCACGGGCAGCGCGATCCAGCTCGGCAGCGCGAACAATCTGACCTTGAGCGGCGGCATTTCGGGCAGCGGCGATTTAACATTGGGTAATAGCCCTAACATCAGCTCCATCTATCTCACGGGCGCGAACACAATGAGCGACGGTGCCATCACCATCGCCAACAACCAAAACTACGTCCGTTTCGCTTCCACCACCGCTGGCAACGCCAATGCGGACTTGGTGCTCAACAATACCCAGACCGGCCGCACCAGCATCGAGTTCACGACCGGCACCATCAGCTTTGGCTCGCTTTCCGGCAACGGCCTTCTCCAAGGCAACAATTCCAGCCCGATGAACGTTAGCCTGAGTGTTGGCGCTAACAACCACTCCACCACCTTCTCCGGCATCCTCCACAACAACCGCTGGGGCACAGGCACCATCGGCCTGACCAAGGTGGGCAGCGGCACGCTGACCTTGACGGGCGCGAACGATTACACCGGCGCGACCCTCGTGAACTCGGGCGCACTAGTGGTCTCTACCATTTCAGTGGCGAACGGCGCATACTCCGTGGCAAATGGCGCGACCCTTGGCATCGCGAACACATCCGGCGGTTCCGCGCTGCTTACCAGCCTGACCACCGCCGCCGGCGCGACGTTGGAATTTCAAAACGTAGCCAGCACCACCACGCCATTGATCTCCACGGGCAACGTGACTGTGAACGGCGCCTGCACCGTGAAACTTAACGGCGCGGCGGGCCTAACACCCGGCAACTCCTATCCGCTGGTGAACTTTTCGGGATCGTTTCAAGGCACATTCTCCAACCTGCAACTGCAAATGCCCTCGGGATGGGCTGGCACGCTCGTCAACAATGCCGGCCAGATCGCAGTGGCCGTTTCACTCGTTCCGCCACCGCCCGCAGCCCCGACGGGCCTGATAGCGACCGGCGGGAACGCCTCCGCATCCCTGACCTGGAGCGCCTCCAGCGGTGCCTCCAGCTACACCGTCTGGCGCTCGCAGACCAGCGGCGGCGGTTACACCCCGCAGGGCAGCGCCACCGCGACTAACTACAACGACACCAGCCTCGAAGATGGCACCACCTGCTACTACGTCGTCACCGCGTCGAATCCCGGTGGAGCCAGCGGCAACTCTAACGAGTCCAGTGCGGCAACCTACACCACCCTCCAAAACTGGCGCTCGGCCAACTTCGGAACGATCGCCGATGCAGGCAACGCCGCCGACTCCGCCGACCCGGACGGCGACGGTAGCACCAACGCTCAAGAGTTCGCCGCCGGCACCGTCCCTAACGATCCGAACAGCGTATTCAAGGTAGCAGCAATCACTCGCGAAGGCACGGACGTTCACCTGACTTTCCCCAGCGTCGTTGGCAAACTCTATCGCCTCCAGAGCTCTGAAACCCTCAATTCCAACTCGTGGACCACCATCCAGGAAAACATCCCCGGGACAGGCCAACCCGTCACCCTCAGCCAGCCCCACCCAACATCCCAGCCCTGCTTTTTCCGGATCGCTGTTCCATGAAAAGGTGCCTAAGCCGATTCCTCCACTCCCGATCATCTGACACTCCCGAAATTTTCATCATCACATGTCCCTGAAGTTCGCCTCCATCCTGCTGACCACCATCCTAACATCCGCATTCCTGCATGCCCGGGATGCCGCGCCTATACGAGAAAAACTGAATTTCAACCGCGAGTGGAAATTCCAACTGGGAGATCCCGCGAAAGCGGAAGCCGCGGCGTTTGATGACACGAAGTGGGAAAACATCGGACTGCCGCATTCGTTCAGCATGCCGTATTTCGCAGCGGGCAATGCGTTTTACGTCGGCTACGGCTGGTATCGGAAAACCTTCGATCTGCCTGATACATCGGACGGCAAGTGCCTGTTCCTTGACTTCGAGGGCGCGTTCCAGGATGCGGAGATCTTCCTGAATGGCAAAAAAATCGGCTCCCACCAGGGCGGCTACACGGGCTTTGAAGTGGAGATCACCAAGGCGGCGAAACCCGGCAGGAACGTGCTCGCCGTGCGGCTCAACAACCTTTGGAACGCACAACTCGCTCCCCGTGCCGGCGAGCACACCTTCAGCGGAGGGCTCTATCGGAACGTCTGGCTGGTGGCGGCCAATCCTCTCCACGTCACCTGGTATGGCACGTTCGTGACAACCCCGAAGGTGTCCACTGAGTCCGGCACCGCCAACGTGAAAACAGAAGTGGTGAACCAGTCTTCCGAAGCGAAAACCTGCGGGCTCAGGACCGAGATCATCGACCCATCCGGCAAGGTCGTGGCCAGCATGAGTGCGACTCAGATGATTGCTCCCGGAAAGACGGTGACCTTCGACCAGACGAGCGCAGCACTTCCAAATCCAAAGCTTTGGTCGCCCGAAACCCCGGCGCTCTATCGGGCGGTGAGCACCGTATCGGACGGGGCGACACCGGCGGACAGTTACGAGACATCATTCGGATTCCGCTCGATCCAATGGACGGCGGACAAAGGATTTTTCCTCAATGGCAAGCACCGCTATTTCAAAGGCGCGAACGTGCACCAGGACCACGCCGGATGGGGCGACGCGGTGACCGAGTCCGGGATGGCTCGCGACGTTAGAATGATGAAGGAAGCCGGCTTCGACCTCATCCGCGGATCACACTATCCGCACGCGCCGGGTTTCGCACGGGCCTGCGACGAACAGGGCATGCTGTTCTGGTCGGAAAACGCGTTCTGGGGCACCGGAGGTTTCAAGGGTGACGGCTATTGGAATTGCAGCGCCTATCCGGTGAATCCTGCCGATGGAAAACCCTTCGAGGCGAGCGTGAAACAACAGCTCGCGGAGATGATCCGCATCCACCGCAACCATCCGAGCATTGTCGTCTGGAGCATGAGCAACGAGCCGTTTTTCTCAGATAACAAGGTAATGCCAAAGGTACGCGAGTTTCTCAAGGAACTCATCGATGAAACCCACAAGCTGGATCCCACCCGTCCGGCGGCCATCGGCGGTTGCCAGCGCGGGGACTTCGACAAAGTTGGCGACATCGCCGGTTACAATGGCGACGGTGCCCGCCTGTTCGTCAACCCCGGCGTCGCAAGCGTGGTGAGCGAATACGGCTCCACCATCGCGGACCGTCCCGGCAAATATGAATCAGGCTGGGGCGAACTCCCCTCCACTCCCGGAGCGACCAAGGGCAATCCGGATTCGTGGCGCATGCCATGGCGGAGCGGAGAGGCGATCTGGTGCGGATTCGACCATGGCAGCATCGCCGGCCGGAATTTCGGTGCGATGGGCCTCGTTGATTATTACCGCCTGCCGAAGCGCTCGTGGTATTGGTATCGCAATGAATATACCAAGGTCCCGCCCCCCGAGTGGCCGCAGCAAGGCACGCCAGCCGGACTCACACTCACAGCCGACAAAACGACACTCGATCATGTGGACGGCACGGACGATTCGCAGGTCGTCGTCACGGTAGTAGATTCCTCAGGCAAGCCTATCAGCAACTCCGTTCCCGTCACGCTGTCCATCGAGTCCGGTCCGGGCGAGTTCCCCACCGGCCCGTCGATCACTTTCGAGCCGAAGTCCGACATCGCGATCCGTGACGGCCAGGCCGCCATCGAGTTCCGCTCCTATCATGCCGGCACGACCGTCATCCGCGCCAGCTCGCCGGGGCTAAAGGACGCGTCTATCACGATCACCTCAAGCGGCGGCCCCGCCTATGTGGCGGGCGAGACTCCTCCGGTGAAACCGCGCGCCTATCGCCCAGTGACCGAACAGAGCGGCCAAGGCACCGCTGCTACCTACGGCCCGCACAATCCGACACGCGCGAGCAGCGAAGCTCCCGGCTACAGCGGCGGGCTTGCGAATGATGGAGACCCGGAAACCTCCTGGCTGGCCGCCACCGCATCGAACGCGTGGTGGGGCATTGATCTGGAACGAATCGTCGCGATTCAGAAATTCGCGCTGACTTTCCCGGAGGAGGGCGATTGGCGCTATCGGATAGAGGTTTCCGACGACGGCAAAGGATGGAAGCCCGCCATTGACCGGACGAAATCCACCGCGACCACGAAGGAGCGCACCGATGACGCAGCATCCGGAACGACCGGCCGCTTCGTGCGTGTCACCCTCACCGGCAGCCCCGCTGGACCCCCCCCCGGCATCTCCGAATTCTCCGCCACCGGCACGCTTGCTAGATAGCATTATGAACCTCATCAAATCACTGCTCACTGTCGGCACGACAGCTCTCGCCGGACTATCCTCGGTTTCCTTGGGTCAGAGCCCGGCCTCCGGCAAAACCTTCGATCCGTCCAGCCAGCTCTGGTATGACAAGCCTGCGAGCCAATGGATCGAAGCACTGCCTATCGGAAATGGCAGACTGGGCGCGATGGTGTTCGGCCAGCCGGAAAACGAACGCCTCGCGCTCAATGACATCACCGTCTGGTCCGGCGGCCCGCAGCCCGATGCGAACCGACCGGACGGCTATCGGTTTCTGGACGAAATCCGCAAGACGATCCGTGACGGACGCTACAATGAGGCGGTCAAACTTTGCAACGATCACCTCACCTGCAAGGCCAACTACGACATCAGCAAATATCAGGAACTCGGCGATCTGCTCTTCCATTTCCGCCTCCCTGCGGGGCACCCCACCGGCTACCGGCGCTGGCTCGACCTCGATCAGGCGCTCGCCGGTGTGGAATTCCAAGTGGGAAATACCAAATACCAGCGCGAATTTTTCTCCAGCGCGCCGGACAAGGTGCTCGTGCAGCGCGTCACCGCCAGCATGCCAAAAAGTGTTAGCTTCGAGCTGATTCTCAAACGCGCCGAGAAGGCCCGGACCCGTTTCGTCGCCCCCGACACACTGGTCATGACCGGGAACACAGGCTCCTCCCTCGACTATCAGGTCCACACCCGCGTCCAGACCAAAGGCGGAACCGTTCGGAATGATGGCGACAAGCTGATCGTCGAAGGCGCGGACGAGGCCATCATCCTGACCTCCGCTAACACATCCTATGTGATGGACTTCAAGCAAGGCTACAAAGGCGCAGATCCCGCGCTCGCCGGCAAACAACTGGCCGACGCTTCAGCGAAAAGCTACGAACAGCTCAAGGCCGCTCACCTCGCCGATCACCGGAAATATTTCCAACGCGTCAAGCTGGACCTCGGCACCACGCCAGCGGCGCAAAAACCCACCGACGAACGCGTGCGCGCTTATGGCGATGGAAAATCCGATCCCGCCCTGGCGGCACTGTTCTTCCAATACGGCCGCTACCTCCTCATCTCATGCAGCCGTCCGGACAACCCCGCCCCCGCGAACCTGCAGGGCCTCTGGGCCGAAGGGCTGAATACGCCATGGAACGGCGACTATACGATCAACATCAACTTCCAGATGAACTACTGGCCCGCGGAACAAACGGGCCTGAGCGAAATGCACACACCGATGCTCCGGCATATCCAGAGCCTGGCAGAACCCGGAAGCAATACCGCCAAAGCCTACTTCGGACCTAACACCCCAGGCTGGGTCACCGGCCCGAAGAGCAATGTCTGGGGCTGGGCCAGCCCCGGCGCGCGACTGTCATGGGGCGTCTGGTTCGGCTCCAACGGATGGCTCTGCCAACACCTTTGGGAACACTACGCCTACACCCGCGACAAGGACTATCTCCGCTCCGTCTATCCGACGATGAAAGGTGCCTCGGAATTCTGGCTCAGCCAACTCGTCGAAGGAAAAGACGGCAAACTCATCACCTCCCCATCCAGCTCGCCGGAGAACAATTTCATCACCGACACTAAAATCAAAGCCAGCGTCTGCGAAGGAGCCACGATGGAAAAATCCATCGTCTGGGATCTCCTCAACAACACCGCCCAAGCCGCAGCCGTCCTCGGGGGAGAAGAATCATTCCGCAAAAAACTCGAAGCCACCCGCGACCGCATCCGCCCCCCTCAGATTGGCAAGGCAGGCCAACTCATGGAATGGGGCGAGGACTGGGACATGAACACCGATGATCCCCACCACCGCCACGTTTCCCACCTCTACGGACTCCATCCCGGCAACGAGATCACCTTCAACGGCACACCCGACCTAGCCGCCGCCGCGAAGAAAACCCTCGAACAACGCGGTGACGACGGCACCGGATGGAGCAAGGCATGGAAGATCAATTTCTGGGCCCGCCTGCACGATGGCGACCACGCCGCGAAAATCCTAGCAGAGCAACTCCGGCCCACCATGGAAACCAAGGTCGTCATGGAAAAGGGCGGCACCTATCCGAATCTCTTCGACGCCCATCCGCCATTCCAGATCGACGGAAACTTCGGCGCCACCGCCGGCATCACCGAAATGCTGCTGCAAAGCAACGAACGCTACAAGGACCCCAAAGCCCCGAATCAGGACCACTACTTCATCGACCTGCTGCCCGCACTTCCCTCCGCCTGGCCGACCGGCTCCGTGAGAGGCCTGCGCGCCCGGGGCGGCTTCGTCGTCGATCTCGCGTGGAAAAACGGCCGGCTCACATCGGCTAGACTATCCAGCGAAAAGGGCGGCGATGCCAAAGTCCGCCATGCGGGCCGCACCCTCGATCTGAAGCTGTCTCCCAGACAAGCGGCGGTGCTCGACGCCGATCTCGGCAAGTTCCGCTTCCTCGATCAGCCCCCGCAGGCGGCTCCCCATTGAACCGGAGAAACCCACCTATCTCTTCTCATCGCATAACAAAAAACCAAACATGACAAAAAACCCAATCGCGTCCCTGAGGACGCTCGTCGCAATCGTGTGTCCGCTCGCAGGCATCTCGCCAGCCAGCGCCTACACCCATCCGAGCGTGCCGCTCACGCTGGATGACCTCACCACACTCAAGGCGAACCTGAACACCGAACCGTGGAAATCCGGTTACGCGGCGCTTGCCGGCGACTCGCATTCTTCCCTCGGCTATGGGATGCAAGGACCGTTCGCGAACGTCAGCCGCAATCCGAACGTCAACCTCAACCAGTGGCGCAACGACATGACAGCGGTCTATAACCTCGCGCGCATGTGGTATTTCACTGGCAATCCGCAGTATGCCCAGAAGTCGCACGACATCCTGCTCGCTTGGGCGAACACCCAGACGAGCTTCACCGGCATGGAGGCCAACCTCGACCTTGGCGACTACGCATTCCGCTTCACCGGCGGCGCGGACATCCTTCGCGGCACCTGGTCGGGATGGACCCAGACCGACACCGACGCCGTGAAAAACCTCTTCGGCAACGTTTACTGGACTCTGGGCGGGAATACGCTCGGTCCGACTAACAAGGGCGCGCTGAGCCTGGCGGCCGGCACGGCGATCGCCGCGTTCTGCGACGACCAAGTTAAAATGGACAAGGCGCTCTATCTCTATCGCACCTTCGCCTCTACCGGCCTCCGGAACACCCTGAGCAACGGCGAACATGGCGAAACCGCCCGCGACTCGGGACACGCATACAACCACATCTCGGCACTGGCCTTCTCGGCGGAGATCTTCTGGAAACAGGGCATCGACGTTTATTCCGAACTCGACCAGCGCCTGCTTGCCATGGGCGAATACTACTGCCGCTACGTCCTCGGCGCGCCCACTTCCTTCGTGCCAATGGGCACCACCGACGAATATTACATGGGGCCTTGGGACCTTCCCGGCTACACCGCCGAGCCCCGGCCGTTCGATATCCTCAAGAGTCACTACGAACTACGCAAAGGCCTCCCAGCACCTTGGATCAACCGCAAGCTCGCGTCCCAGCCGGGAAACATGGACGCCTTCATGTTTCTCAAGTCGGCCGACAGCTCGACGGCCACTCCACCCGCGCCCATCGCCTTCCCGAGCCAAAGCTTGGTGAGCACGGGCATGACCAGCACGGACATCGGCGGTGCCTCGCCCGCCGGCAGCTCCAGCTACACCAATGGAATCTGGACGGTGAACGGCGCGGGCACCGACATCTGGACCCACGGCTCCGAAGCCTTCCACTACGTTTACAAACAGGTCACCGGCGACTGCACGCTGATAGCAAAGGTCGATTCCCTGCAAAACCTCGGCACCAACAACAAGGCAGGCGTGATGATTCGCTCCGACCTCAATGCCACCCCTACGGCCAAGGCCTGGGTCGCTCTCAAGCCTGACAGTGTCGTGGAAAGTTATTTCCACGGCTGGGCGGAAATGTATGGCGGCTCGAACTGGGAAAAACAAGGCTACCCGATCACCCAACCTTCCTGGTGGGTGAAGATCGAGCGACTCGGAAACATCGTCACCACCTATGCGTCGCCCGACGGCACGAGCTGGGCGACGCTCGTGATCGGGCGCTACGACAATCTCGGCACCTCGCCCTATCTCGGCCTGTGTGTGACCTCCAACAAACCCGGCACCCTCTGCACGGCGACTTTCAGCAATGTGAGCATCACCACCGGCAACGGCGCCGCCCCGGTTGCCGCGCCCTCGGCACCGCTTTCCGTTCTCGCCGCGCCCGGTGAAAACCGCGTGCCGCTGCGCTGGTCGGAGTCTTTCGGCGCGACGAGTTACAAAGTGAAACGCGCCACCACCAGCGGCGGTCCTCACACGACGATCGCCACCGTCACCGCGCCGAGCTACGTGGATGCCACGGCGAGCAACGGCACCACCTATTACTACGTCGTCAGCGCGGTGAACGCCGTCGGCGAAGGCACTAACTCCGCACAAGACTACGCCACGCCGGTGAGCCCGATGGTCAACGTCGCCTTTGCCGGCACGGCCACCTCCAGCGATAATCCCACCGGCACGCCAGGCTCGCAGGCTCCCGCCTCGGCTTTCGACACCCTTCCCGGCAGCAAGTGGTTCGACGGCATCGGCACCACGGGCTGGCTTCAATATGACTTCGGCTCGGGCAACGCCCAGACCATCAAACGCTACACCGTCACCAGCGCGAATGACCTGCCCGACCGCGACCCGAAGAACTGGCAGTTCCTGGGCTCTAACGACGGTTCGGCCTGGACCACGCTCGACACGCAAAGCAACCAAACGTTCGCCTACCGCTTTCAGCTGAATACCTACCCCATCGCCAGCTCCGGCTCTTACCGCTATTACCGGCTGAACATCACCGCTAACAACGGCAACACCACCAGTCTGCAGCTCGCCGAGCTCGGGCTGTTCACCGACACCGGTCGCACGATTCCCAACGGCACCTATCGGGTGTCGAGCCGCAAGAGCCGCAAGGCGCTGGACCTACAGAACGGCGCCGTTGCCAATGGCACCGCACTCGTCCAGTGGGGATGGAACGGCGGCAACAGCCAGAAATGGACGCTCACCCATTTGGGCAACGGCCAATACCAGATCGCCAACTCGCTTTCAGGCACCGTCATGGAAGTTGATAACGCCAATATGAACAACAACGGCAAGATCCAGATCTGGACCGCGAATGGCCTCAACCACCAGAAGTGGACGGCCACGCCCGCAGGCGACGGCTTCTTCAAACTCACCGCCGTCCACAGCGGCAAGCTGGCCGACGTCAACGGCGGCAGTACTGCCGACGGCGCCACGATCATCCAGTGGCAGAGCAACGGGGGCGACAACCAGCAGTGGTCGTTCTCGACCGCACCTTGAGTTGAACCACGTGATTCCCGGCGGACCGCGGCGTTTCGGCGCGCGGTCCGCCCATTCTCTCTTCAGGGTATGTTCGATCAATGGCTCCGCTTTAAATTCCGATGGGTGCTAGCCACATGTATCGTGGCCACCGGCTGGATCGTGCGCCTGCGGCATGAAGCGCCGCAGGCAGAGAGTTCCCGACCTGCCGCAACCCGGCAGGAGCCTCAGCGTTCGGCAACGGCGCAGGATATCCTGACGGAGTTTTCCCGCATCGCCGGTGAAACGGACCGGGTCCGGCGCGACGCCCGGCTTCTCGCGCTCGCCGGACGCTGGAGCGATGCTGGCCCGGAGGATGCTCTGGATTTCGCCTTCGGTCTGCCGCCCGGCGAGGTCCGGGACATCTTCCTGCGCCAACTCTGCGTGGCATGGGCCCGGAAAGATGCCGAAAAGGCGCTCGCTTGGTCGGACCGTCTGGACGACGCGGCCGACCGCCGCCAAATCAGCTCGACGGTTTGCATCGCGGTGGCGGAATCCGATCCCCACCTGGCCCTCGGGCTGGCTCTCCGCCACGGATCAGAGGATGATGACAGCGGAGGATTGTTAGAAAATATCTCCGCGCAATGGGCGGATCGCGAGCCGACAGCGGCCCTGGATTGGGTCAGGACCCAACCGGGCGGCGAGTGGCACGACCGGCTCCTGGCCCGCGTGGCGTTCGTCCTTTCCAGGTCCGATCCGCACACCGCTGCCTGCCGTGTGGCTAAAGATATGGAACCGGGAACCATGCAGGACGAGGCCGTCATTTCCATCCTGCACCAGTGGATCATGAAAGACCCGCAGGCAGCCGCAACCTGGGCCGCCGCCTTCCCTGAGGGAGACCTCCACTCGCGGGCATTGAATGAATTCCCAAACTAGCAGCAACAACCCCTCGAAACGAAGAACTGATTCAGCGGCATCGATGTTGATACCCGAGCAAGCCGTGGAGTTTACGGGTTAGATCATCCCTTCGATCAAAAGGAGATATCAAGGCTTGGCTCCCGTTCCGACCAAGTCGACGTCAAACGGATTTTCATCCACATCATTGCTTTTAATGTGCATGGCCGCCTTCTTATTGCCGAGGGCGGAGGGTTTGAATTTCACGCTGAAAGTGGTGGCAGCCCCGGGAGTCAGAGTGGTTTTCTCCGGAGACCCGGCGGTGAAGTCGTGGCGATTGTCGCCATCCACCAGGATAGTGATTTTCCGAAGATCATCGGTTCCGGTATTCTTGATGCGGAAGAGTTTGCTAACACCGCCTTCGCCCAATTTCACGGTGCCGAAATTGGTCCGCGACTTTCCGTCCTTCAGATCGCTGCCGATCGGCTGGGAAACAACGATCTCCGGCGAGACATCACCGGTCGCCCCCATCAGCTTGATCCTGTATGGACTCTTTTCACCCCCGGTGTAGTCAACACGCAGTTTTGCAGTGGTCGGAAAAGTCGTTAGGGGCGCGAAGCGGACGGTGAAAACGGCTTCCCCACCCGGATCAAGGACAGATGGCAACTTGGTGGCGATCACCTTGAAGTTAGCTTCCCCGGAACCTTGAATCGAGATTGCCAGCCCGGTCAGTTTCTCATTGGACCGGTTTTTAACCATAAACTGAAGATCATCATGCCCGCCGATCTTCACATCCCTGAATTTCCTATTTCCCGCATTTTGGATCGCGATCCCTAACGGCTGCTCCACGACAATTTTCCGGATGGCAGGGATGTAGTTTTCCGTAGGTAGGAATTGCGCCATCCCTGCTTTTCTAGCGGTCATGGCCGGGTCTTTGGCGAGGTTGTTCCACTCGTTGGGATCGGCGGTTTCGTCGTAGAGTTCCTCGTCGCCGTTGCGGTAGCGGATGTAACGCCAGCCTTCGTCGCGGACGGCGTGGCAATTCAAGGTGTAGGTGGAAACCGCCGGTGTGTCCCAGGGAGCCGCGGGAGTCTGCAACAAAGTGCGGATACTTGTCCCCTGGACATGGGCGGGCGTATCGATGCCACAGAGATCGCACAGCGTCGGATAGACCGACATCAGGTCCACCGTGCGTTCGCAAACGGTGCCGGGCGAAGTCACTCCGGGCACGACCCAGAGCAACGGCGAGCGGGTGGTTTCCTCCCACAGCGCGAATTTCCGCCAGTGGTCCTTTTCACCGAGATTCCAACCGTGATCGGACCAGAAACAGATGATGGTGTTGTCCTTCATCGGCGATTGATCCAAGGCGTCGAGCAGCCGCCCGACGAGCATGTCGGTGTAGCTGATGGCGGCGAGGCAGCCCTGCACGGCATCCTTCCAACGACCCGCCTTGACGATCTGGGCTTGGTCGGGAATCGCCAACGCCATTTTCCTGCCGAAGGGCGGGACATCGGAGAGGTCCACACCGGGAGCCAGATGCGGAGGCAGCACGATCTGATCCAACGGGTGCATGTCGTAGTATTTCCTCGGCACGTTCCACGGCAGGTGCGGCTTGTGGATACCGCACGCGAGGAACAGCGGCTTGTCGTGGGATTTACCCAACTGATCGATGGTGTAGTTGACGATCCTCCAGTCCTCCAGTTCCTCGTCCTTGCAATCGAGCGGGGCGAACTTGATGCCACCGACACCGTCGCTTTGGCCGGAAGGAACCGCGGGGTTGGAGCCGTCGTCCACCAGATAGTCGTCCCAATCCTGGTAGCGATCGAAACCCTCATGATAGATTTTCCCGGATCCCAGCGCCTCGTATCCATTGGCGCGGAAATGCATGTTGAGCGTGAGTTCCGGAGCGATGAACTGCCGCCAATCGTCGTTGTTGTTATAAACTCCGGTCGCGCCGGGCCTCATTCCGGACATCAGCGAGGCGCGTGAAGGATTGCACGACGGAGACGCGCAATAACTGCGGGTGAAGATCACTCCGCGGGCGGCGAGCCGGTCGATGTTCGGAGTTAGAGCCTGCGGATTGTGCCCCAGATAACCGACCCAGTCCCGCAGATCGTCGATGACGATGAAGAGCACGTTGGGCTTGGCCGGAACGGTCTGAGCGGATAGCGGCGAGCCGAACGCGGCCAATGCGGCCAATGCGGCCAATGCGGTGATAACGGAAAATAACAATTTCATGCGTGCTTGGGGATTTCGTAATGTAGGCAACCTCTCGCCGCTATTTCGAATACCCAGCAGAGATCGCCCGCGAGGCCTCGTTTGGCGAATGAAATTTATGGAAGAACCACGGAACCTGAGCCATGCCGGTTTCCGATTCCCTATCCGACATCCCGAGAGAATCGGATCACGCGAAATGCGGACATCGCGATTCACACAGTCACCGTGCCCCCCCGGGAAACATCGAACTCCCATGGTGCGCGCGAGAGGACTCGTGCTGAAACACCCCGATCATCCCTGCGTCCTCACAGCTGACCGCTCAAATAAGACTCTTGGATGCCGCGCGGGTCGTGAGTCCAAGGGAGTTCAACCGCCGAGAAGCCGTTCCTGCTTCGATTTCCAAATAGATTGGCATGTCCATCGCTATTGATTTCGGCTTGGACGGTTCATTTGCATGACCAAGGCTTATGGTTGGCTTGTGGGGTTCACTTATTTGATACCTGGATATAATCGCAGCATGCTCAATCTGTTTTTTGGATTTACTTTAATCACCTTCAAAAGATTACTCATCCTCTCTTCATACTCAGCGCGAAATGAAGTGCCGGGTTCAATGATTGGATAGTCATTTACTAGAATTTTATTCGCACGCATCAATGCAAGAAGCTCTTTTGATACGATACTATGTGGGCTTGCCTGAAGGAAAAATGGATCTCTAAATCGGAGTAAGTCACCACCTCCAATAGGTTTCGACATGCTAAACAATCCTCCCTGCTCATGCTTGCCCCATATATCACCATTCGCAGTTTCCTTCCAGTCAGAAGATGATGGTATTGATGAATTCAATGCGATCTTAGGTGCGTATTCCATTCCGGTGATGTGATAATATTGAAATTCCTTAGCGAAATCACCAATCACCATGGGCTTGAAGAGATTTTCAGGTAGGATTTCCGTTAAAATATTTTTGGTTGCCAGGTCACATCCAATTTCTGAGAAAGCATATTTCATTTCATAAATACACGGTGTCCGCAGCTTTGGAATTTTTTTCTTGTGCATTTTCAAGTTTGGATAAACCCGAACAGGCCCCTCACCTCCTAAGTTCGTTAATAATTTACGATCAAATTGCTTCTTTACACCAAAAGGGTCTTGGTTCAGCGACGCAAAAGGGAAAATCGCTTGGCAATAGCGGATTTCTTCTCGTTCTTTATCAGTCAGAACTATTTTGGTGTTAAATTGGAATCCATCGGGGCGCACATCGCCTTTCGAAAATTGAATAGTTTTTCCTAGAGTAGCTTTAGCTAATAATTGTATATTTTCATTCAAATCATTAAATGCAATCGTGTATTTTGGAATAAATCCTTGCGGCATTTTTAATTGCCTTACCGTCATTGGAATAGAATTTCTATCAAACTTATTTTTGACCAAAAATTCTAAATCGCTTTCATAAATTGATAATGTAATTTGAATATCCATTTTTAAAGCGCGCTTAGAATTGTCTCAACAGATTGGAATAGCACTGGATAATTTGCGTAAATTTTCGCGGCTTCAGCTATCACCTGCGAACTTTCCACAGCTCCTTCAATACCATAAGGAAAGGCAGCTCGCCATGCATTTGTGATAACCTGATGCTCTGCTTTCTCAAGAATAACCGCAGGAAGCTCTGATTCTGTTAATAGGTTCGCCAATTCTGGAATTTTATCCAGAAGTCTTTTCTCGATAATATGATGTGTTTCGTAAAGTTCTTTATTAGGCAACATATCGCGAACTTTCTTGGCTGATCGATAAGTGAACCTTCCCGATTTGTTGATTATTTCTTTGAGTCCGTTTTTAACGGGAACTGCTTCAGAAGACACTCGTTCGCTGTCTGACGTTTTGTCACGTATCAACTCTCCTTCGACCACGCTCAACTCCGTCAAAAACATGTGGCCGCTCGGATCAATACCGCTGATTGGATTGGCATGAACATACAAATACTTATGCTGGCTAAGTGGCTCGCTCTTGCGTCCCTCGTAAGTGTCCGGCGTGTGGAACCTCCCAGTATTTGTGTTCAAATACCTCGCCCGGAGGAAATACATTCCCAAATCCGCATCCCATTGCTCGCCGGTGTAGAGGAACTCTGATCTTGGTTTTATGGCAGGGTTAGTGGGACCAGCAGATTCCAGTTCGCCTGTCGAAGGGTTGCGTTTCGCCAAGCCAATCAAGATGCCGTATGAGTCGTAGTCGTAGGTTTCTTGGAGATCGCCATTCTCATCAGTGATGCCTCTTACGGAGCCCAGGCCGTCGTAGCTGTAGTAGGAAAGTTGATGGTTGAGAGTTGATGGTTGATTGGAAGAGGAAGAATCCGTGCAGATGAGATCGTGGCCGTAGAGGTTGACTTTTCTCAGCGGATTTGTGGCATCCAAGG
>NZ_JBDSCX010000073.1:0-20562 GCF_039920825.1 Luteolibacter sp.
GCACCCGCAGGAGCTTGTTGATGGTCTCGATCATGTGGACCGGGATGCGGATGGTGCGGGCCTGATCGGCGATCGAGCGAGTGATGGCCTGGCGGATCCACCAGGTGGCATAGGTCGAGAACTTGTAGCCGCGGCGGTATTCAAATTTCTCGACCGCCTTCATCAGCCCCATGTTGCCTTCCTGGATGAGGTCGAGGAACGAGAGGCCGCGGTTGGTGTATTTCTTGGCGATGGAAATGACCAGACGGAGGTTGGCCTCGACCATTTCGGTTTTCGCCTTGAGCGCTTCCTTCAGCCAGTGGCGGAGCTGCTTGTTAGCCTCTTCGAAGGTTTCGAGCGTGTGCCATGACCGCTGTTGGACTTCGCGCATCTTGGTGACGAACTCCTTGTCTTCGGGATCGGCTTGCAGCTTGCGGCCGTATTTCCAGAACTTCTGCATGTATTCATCCACTTGCTCGCAGAAGTCTTCGACGACTTTCTGTTTGTAATAAAAGCGGGTGAAAACGCGGTTGAGCGTCTGGATGTTCTTTTGGAATTCCTCCTCCAGCTTCTTCTTGCTGCGGGGATTCTTGGCGGAAAGCTGGCGGAAAAGGTCGTCGTTTTCGTGATGGAGCTGCTTGAGCTGGTCGCAAAGTTTCGGCAGGCCCTTCATGTAGCGCTCGCGGGACTCGATCTTCTTGTCGAGGATCACTCGGTCGAATCGCTCCTTGCCCTTGTTGAGCTTGTCGGCGAGTTCCAGATAGGAATCGGTGACGAAGCCGAAAAGATGGAGATGGCGGGCAACTTCGATTTCAGCGTCTTCGATGCGCTTGGAAATTTCGACTTCCTGCTCGCGGGTGAGCAGTGGAACCTGGCCCATTTGCTTGAGATACATCCGGACCGGATCGTCGAGGATATCGAGCTTCTGGTCGGCCTTGACGTCTTCCTCGTCGCCATCGCCTTCGTCGCGCTTCTTGTCCTTGTATCGATCGACTTCGGAGGCATCGATGATGTCGAACTCCATGTTGCGGAGACGCTCCATGATGGCCTCGACGTCGTCGGGATCGACAAGGTCGTTAGGGAGAATTTCGTTGATGTCGTCGTAAGTCAGGTAGTCCTGCTCCTTAGCGAGTTTGATCAGCTCACGGATTTTCTCTTGGATTTCCGGGGTGTCGATCCGGCGCTTGGAAGTCTCGCCGACCTTGGTCGCTGGCTTGGTCTCGACGATGTCCTTGTCCTTGGCTTCCTTTTTTCCTTTGGAGTCGGACGGTTTTTCAGAAGCCTTGGATTTCACTTCAGCCACCGGTTTCGCTGTCGTTTTGACGACACTTTTGACGGCGGGAGCGGGGGCTGGCTTCACGACGGGCTTCGCCGCTTTGGGGGCGGGCACCACGACTGTCGGCTTTGTGGCTTTCGCGTCCTTGGCCGGTGCGGCGGGCTTCTTCACCTTGGCGTCCTCCTTCGTGGCTGCCTTGGGAACCTTTACCTGAGGTTTTGCGGCGGGTTTCTTCGAGGAGGATTTGGATGAAGACATGGAATGAAAAATCGCTGGGATCAAAAAATAGGATACACCCCACCTATTCTAGGGGCTTGCGAAAAAATCACAGGCGGGGCGGAATGAAGAGGTGAAGCGAATGCGCGTCAAGAGCTTTCTTTTGATTCAATTGTTGGAGATTCCTAGGTTTCATCGCGCAAAGCCCGAGCCTGAATCGTGCTTCTTCAGATTTCCAGTTTCAAATCACGGGGAAACCACTTAGGTTCCCGCCAAGAACATGATCACTCTCACTCCCAACGCCGTCACCGAACTCGGCAGGCTTCTGGCCAGCAAGGCGAAATCCCCGCAAGCCGGACTGCGGCTCGCCGTCCGCCGTGGTGGTTGTGCCGGATGGCAGTATGAAATGCAGGTCGCCGATCCCGAAGCGGGTGACGAAATCGTCGAGTCGGGGACCGCACGCGTGATCGTTGCGGCTGATAGCATCGACCGCCTGAGCGGCTGTGAAATCGACTATTCTGACGATCTGACGGACGCCGGATTCAAGATTCACAATCCCCACGCCGCACGTTCCTGCGGCTGTGGCACTTCCTTCGAGCCCGCCGACGAGCCACAAGGTTCGCAGGCCGTGGCGGATGGCGAGGCGTGTGGCACCCACTGAAATCCCACTCAGCCGTGCCCCGCAACGTCGAAGAACCGCCACCGAGCCGGCCCGCCTATTTCTGGTGGCTGTTGGCGAATGCCCTGGCCCTCTGCTTCGCGGTCGTCAGCTGGTTCGTATGCCTGCAGATTTTCGGAAATCCCGAACTGCCGCGGAATTATAAGATCCTGAAAAAACTCGGGCGCAGTCCTGTGCTCAAGCACTACACCTTGAACGAAATTCCTAACGGAAGTTCCTTCGCGCCGAAGGAACTCTACCGCCGCTACTTCGCGTTTGATGAAAAGGAGCTCGCCAAGGTGAACTCGCTTCTCCTGAGAAATTACCTGACGAACTTCGACAATCCACTGCTTCTCACTTACATCGAAGGCGACTATCAGGTGATCAAATCGCGGAAGCTCGGGCCTAAGGATTTCTTCGATCCCGGCATCGTGATCCGCGCCCAGGCATTGGTGAAACCGGACGATTTTACCAAACCGGCGCCTTATCCGGTGTTTATCGAATACGTTTTCCCAACGCCTCAGGACTCCGCGGCGGACGCATTCAAACCCGACGACATCCTCGTCGTGAAAAAAAGCCCGAACTGCGCGGCGGTCGTCCACGTTTCGAAAATCATCCACGAGGACGAACCCTGCTTGCTTCTGACCGTCATCCCGATCGCCTATGAGAAGTATCAGCTCGGTGCGACGGGATCATTCGGGATCGAGCCGCCCCAGGTGCTCCGCCCGGAAGCGGGTTTTCCGGTCTTCAAGGATTAGTTCGCCGGCGGACGTTCGAATACGAGGAAATGCTGCCACGGCAGCTCCTTACGGTTCTCGACAAAGCGGAATCCGGCCTGCTCGAATTCCAACCGCGCCTGGGCCTCGGTCATCTTGTGAAGCGGCTTGATCGGCACCTCCGCATCCTCGGCGCGATACTCCAACAGGAAAATCTTCCCGCCCGGTTTCAATGATTTGAACAACGATTCCAGCATTTCCGCCGGTTCGGAAAACTCGTGGTAGGCGTCCACCATCAGCGCGGCATCCAGAGATTTTTCAGGCAGAGCAACACTGTTAACAGTTCCGAGGTGTGGCTGCACGTTGCCGATCTTCAACTCCTCCGACCGCTTCTTGAGGAAATCCAGCATCTCCGGCTGGATGTCAACCGCCACCACCCGGCCTAACGGAACTTTGGGCGCGATCCTGAACGAATAGTATCCGGACCCCGCGCCGATGTCCGCGATGACCGCGTTCGGTGCCAGATTCAGCGCGTTGATCGCCCGGCTGGGCGCTTCCTCGTCCTCCCGATTCTTCCGTTCCAGCCAGCCGATCGCCGGGTGGCCCATCACGTGCGCGATCTCTCGGCCGTGGAAAAATTTCCCGATTCCGTCCGGCGACTCCGGGGCGAAGGTGTAGGGGGAGGAGATTTCAGGAAAGGGCTTTTCGACGATTTCAAATTTCCCTGACCCTTCCTGCTTTTTGGCTGATAGATACTCGTGCCCTGGCGGCTGCACCGCATCCCTTCGCGGGAGCACCCACGCCAGGCAAAGCGAGAGCGCGACAATGATCAGGACGACGGGATGGATTCGGAACGGTTTGCCGGGAGATTCCATGAGTGGACGATTCATAGCGTGGATCATTTCGGTTTCAAACATAACCGTCCGGCGACATGCGGATTTCCTATGGAGATCAGCCGTCTAAGAGTCATCTCAACCCACCCGCCGGCATATCCTGCTAGAGCATGACGCGCCGGACTTCCTCCACGAACACGTCCGCTTTTCCTGCCTCGACCCAGCGGGAAATCGGGACGGATTTTCCGGCGGCGATCAGTTCGACCCGTTTCATCGTTTTGCCGTTGGAGCTGCCGGTGAGGGAGCACCGGATGTCGGCGACGGAAGGGCGGGGGAACATGCGTTCCGTGAGAACCCGCCCATGTCTGCTGGTGCGGATGGCGATCTCGGAGCCGGTTCCCTCGATTCGGGTTTCCTGACCGGCCGTGCGTTTCAGCCTGACGAGCAAGGCCAGCCCCGCGGCCGCCATGACAACGCTCATCAGCGTCCAGATGACCCGGAATCCCTGGCCCATGAAGGTGAAGATGGATTCGATCACCCGCATGGCCGTAGGATCACTTTTTGCCGCCGGAGCGATCTTGTCATCCAGGAAGAAGATGCCGATGCAGGCGAACCCGATTCCCATCAGAAGTGCCATGATGGCCAGTGGCATGAGGTTGGATGCCGCCCGCGGCAGGACGATCGAGAAGAAATCCTGTCGCATTCCGGTGGAGTGAGCCGGAACTTGGGAATCGGCGATGATGGCGGAAACGACGGGTGGCGTGCTGGAGTGAAGGATCACCCGCCGCATGTCCGCCACGAGCCACGGTTTCTCTTCTTCGGTTAGCTGCGAGCCGAACCGTAGTTTGCCAACTCTGCCGCGGATTTCAATGCCGCGCACCGGCTGATAGTTTTTTTGATAGAACACCACCTCGTCAATGGAGGTGATGCTGTCGGCGGGAAGGGCGGTGGATTTGAATCTGCCGAAAAGCTCGCGGCGCAGGGTGATGTGGCTGGCATCGGCGGACAGCCGGTGCTTCGCGTATTTGCTGCGGCAGGCGGCGTAGAGCATCCCCAAGCCGATGGCCCAGAAAAGGCCGAAAAAAGCGACCAGCAACCACACGACCGGAAACCCGTCTTCGGACTTGATCTTGCTGCCTCCGAAAAGGAACACGCTGCTGAGGATGGCGGTGATGGAGCACCAGAAGATCCCGAAAAACATCAGTCCTCCCGATTTTCCGCTGGCCGGGATGCTCCAGACCGAGGCTCCGGCGGCGTCGAGAGTCCGCGTGATTTTCGTGTCGGCGGGCGGCTGGTCGGGATCGGCAAGCGGTCGTCCGGATGCCGCAGCGGTCCATTCGAGCGCCGAAGCTGCGGTCCCGCATCCGCCGCAGGTGATGGCGTCGTCCGCCTGCGGCGGAATCGTGGCGGGCTTCGCGCCGCAGTTCGGGCAGGCGAGCATGCCTTTCGCCGCCGCGGCCTTGTAAGCGACGGATTCGAGGGATTCTAGCAGCTTCTTGAACATGCCGGCGGGGGGGACGCCGGAGTTTTACGGAACTGGATCGCGGGATCGAGCGGAATCGGGCCGCTTTCTCCCGAAACGCGCGGACGGATTAAACCGCTTGCCGCATTCCGACATTTCCAGATGGTGGTGATGCATGAATGAAAATCCACGAGAAGACGCGGGATCGGAGGAATTCGTCGGGGAACTGACGAATCACCAGACGTCCATGCTCGCCTACATCCGTTCGCTGGCTCCGGGAAGCTCCGGTGCCCGCGACCTCTTACAGGAGGTGAACATCACGCTCTGGCAGAAACGGAATACTTTCGAGCTGGGCACTAATTTCAAGGCATGGGCATTTCAAACGATTCGCTATCACATGCTCAACCATCGCCGCCGCCTGATCTCCCGTGGCTGGCTGATCTTCGATGACGACCTGATTGAGCGCCTGTCACCGGAGTTTGAAATCGAACCGGATGATTTGGAGGATCGCCATCTGGCGCTGCGGACTTGCTTGCTGCGCCTGCGTCCACAGGACAGGGACCTGCTCCACCATCGATACGCGACCACCTCCTCGCTTCAGGAATATGCGACCGCGACCAGCCGCAGTGCGGGCACTCTCAAGGCGATCCTCTTCAATCTACGCGCGGCGCTGAAACGCTGCATCGAACGTCAACTTCAAGCCACCTCACGCAATCCCGGATGAAACGTGCCGACCATCAAATCGTCCAGCAGGTGTTGGATGGATCCGTTAGTAAGGAAGCCTTCGACGGTTTTCAGGATCGGCTGCGCGGTGAGCCGGAGTTGGTGAAACTCTACGGCGACTACGCGAACCTCCATCATTCGCTATGCGAGGAATACGAGGATCAGGCGATCACCAGCCGGCCTCAGAACATAACCGGCCCGGCGATTTCCTCCAAGTTCTTCTGGCTCGCAGCCGCCGCGGTAGTATTGCTCGCCGCGACGGTGGTGTATCGAAAGACTCCGGTGGTGGCGGAGCCTCCTGCTTTGATGGCCAGCGCTCGTTTCTCGGCGGATGCGGTGTGGTCCGTGGATGGCGTTTCGCGGAAGAAGGGGGACGCTCTGGAGCTTGATAAAGGCGCGACGTTGAAACTGGAGCAAGGGCAGGCGCGGATTCTAGCAGGGACTTCGGCGTCTGCGATGATCGAGGGCCCGACAACGCTGACTCTGGTTTCCGACGGGGCGCTTCACCTTGCCGCCGGTCGCGGTCGTTTTCATTTGGAAAAAGCGGATGGCAAGCTGGAAGTCAGCACGCCTTCGATGTCCGCGCTGGATCTGGGCACTGAGTTCGGCATCGACGTCAGGCCCGATCAGCCCGACGAGCTGCATGTCTTTGATGGAAAGGTCAAAATGCGGATCAATGGCAGATCCGAAGGTGAAATTCTAACCACCGGCGAGGCTGGACGGGTTTCCGGCACGGAACGGATCGAGCGGTTTCCTGCCGATGACCACCGGTTTCTCAAAAATCTGCGCGAATTCAAATCGATCGTGGACGGTCGCTTCGTGAAAGCGGATTGGCGCGTTGACTATGGGAGTCCTTCGATTTCGGAGGATCTCATCGAAGGGGGGAATTACGCGGTCTTCCTACGGATGCCGAAGTCCGAGCCGGCGGCGGATGACTCGGTGTTGATGGCGACCTTACAAGTGAATCATTCCTCTAACGGCGAATTCCATACCGACGGGTGGGCGGGCATGAGCTTCTTCAGCCAAGGGCAGGAGTTGTTGTTTTTCGGCGATTCATTCGGTCCCGAATCGACCTGGTCACTGGATGTCAAACAACGCATCCCCGTCATTCTACCGGTCAGTCCGGTGGTGGGTCCCCGGACCGTGACGTTGCGTTATGATCGAGGGACAGGCGTGGTCACGCTGCATGAAGGTGAGCTTCCGCTGGGGAAGACGTTTTGCAGCGGGAAACTTCCTGCTGGCCTGGAGTTCGATGAAATCCGCCTCGGCGCGTCATCTGGTGCCGCCTTGGACGTGGGGGGGCTAACGATCCGTGTCGGCGGGGGATGACGGGAACCTCAAATCGCGGCTGGCGCGTGCCTTTATCGTCAATCAAAGTTCGAACCACGCCGTCGGCTCGTCCTGGCAGGCGCAGTGGAGATCGACATGGCCGTGGCCTGTTTCACTGAGGCAGGCGCGGAGCCGGGATAAAATGATGTCCGGGGTGTTGCAGTCCGAGCTGAGATGGCCGAGCACCACCCGGCCGAGAGCGGGGTGGGCGATGTCACGGATGAGCTCGGCGACCTGGCTGTTTGATAGATGTCCGTGCCGCGAGCTGATCCGTTGCTTGATCGACCACGGGCGTTTGGTGTCAGCCTCAAGGAGTGCCTCGTCGTAGTTCGCCTCGACGAAAATCCCGTGCAGACCGCGCAGGCGTTCCGTCATGCTGCGCGTCACGAATCCGGCGTCGGAAAGAAATCCCAGCCGCTGTGTTTCGTGTCCGACGACGAAGCCGACGGGGTCCACCGCGTCGTGTTGGATCGCGAACGTTTCGACTGAAATGCCGCCGATCGCGAACATCTGGCCCGCTTCGAAAAATTTCCAGATACCACCCTCGATTCCCGACTCGCGGACGACGCGGGCGGTGGCTTGGGTGGTGAACACCGGCACCGGGTTCTGCTTCAGGAAAACCTTGAGCCCGCGGACATGGTCACCGTGCTCGTGGGTCAGCAAAATTCCGTCCAGTGACGCAGGATCGATTCCCACCTGCCCGAGCCGCAAGCTCAGTTGTTTCGCGCTTAGTCCCGCATCGATCATCAACCGCAGCCCGCCGCATTCGACGACTGCCGCATTCCCCCCACTCCCGCTTCCCAGCACCGCAAATCGCATCACGCCGGAGACGATGCCGCGCCCGATAAAATCAGGCAAGGACTACGATGAGCCCGCTTCGCGAAACCGTTGAAAAAAGAAAACCGCTGTGCCGTCCTTGGCGCTGTGAGCCACGTTCCGTAAACTCAATAAGTGGGGTCGTCCGGTGGTTTTCCGTCTTCCTGAAAAGGCATGACATAGTCCACTGGAAGATGACCCCGATTAATCACATCGGTCCGGGCCAGCTACCAAAATAGTCGTACACAGCAGTCGGGAGGAGATTACTCCGAGGCCGCTATCCCGCAATCGAAAACATAAAAAAGAATCTGCTTCACAAATCGATTTTCATGATGCCACAAGCTGTTCTGACCGGCTTCGGCTAAGGGTGGTAAGACCCGCTGTCAGTAATATGAGAAAGATTCCGCACGGTTCGGGAATGGTGGCGGTGGCTCCTGCGAAATTGGTCGGTGTCGCCTTGGCGTTGATGGAAGTGGCGGCGGAAGTTTCCGCGGAATTGGCGATCTGACCGTTCAGCGATGAAATTCCGTCCGTCGGTAAAAGTGCTAGATTCACGCGATCCACGGACGGACCGAATTCGATGAAATTGTTAGCACCGGCCGTGAAGAAATTCGCCGGGATGACGAAGTCGGGAACCACGCCGTAGAGCGTGCCGAGATTCGCCGTGCCGACGAGGAATGTCTTGTTGGTGGTGTCGCCCGGCAGTTGTGATAGATTCAGGGTATTCTGGATCGCAAGGTTGATTTGGAACGTGAGCGTATGGCCGCTCAGGAACTGCTGTCCGCCTGAGGCGGTGAAAAGCTCGATGAACAACACCGAGCCATCCGAATTTCTAAAAACCTCCTGGATGTCGAACAAGTGGAACGAGGCCTCCGCGTTGCCGGTGAGGGCGATCGCGGCGACGACCAGGAACTTCGAAACAAGGCGTGTTTTCATGGGAGGGCTGAGCCATCCATGCCACCACGCGTTGAATTCCCCTGCAAGGAAATTGTCGGTGGGCGCTTCCGCTCGCGCGTCATTCCGAAAATCGATAACCCGCACCGCGCACGGTCTCGATCAGGACGGGCCGCGATGGATCGGCCTCGATTTTTTTCCGGAGATTGAGGATGTGTTGATCGAGCGTGCGCGACTCGGGAAAGTATTCGAGGCCCCAGCAATCATTGAGCAGTTCGTCGCGGGTGACGACTTCGCCGCGACGCTTGGACAGCAGGGTGATGACTTTCAGTTCGCGGGTGGTGAGTTCGATTTCCATTTCATCCCGCCGGGCGGCGAGACGTTTCGGATAGACCTGCCACGGTCCGAACTCGAACGCGCTTCCCGAAGGCAGCTCTTCGTGGCGGCGCAACACGGCGCGGACACGGGCGAGCAGCTCGTGTTTGCCGAAGGGCTTGCGCAGGAAATCGTCGGCACCGAGTTCGAGGCCTAACACGACGTCAACCTCTTCGGATTTCGCGGATAGGAAAATGACCGGGGTCCGGCGGTCATCACGGCGGATGGCGCGGCAAACCTCGTAGCCGCTGGAACCCGGCATCATGATGTCCAACAGCACAAGCGCGGGGCGGTGCGATTTCCAAAGACTGATGGCCGTGCTCCCGTCCTTTGCGGCGAGGACGGTGTGGCCGTCGCCTTCGAGAAGTTCCGTCACCGCCTCGCGTGTCAGGAGATCATCCTCGGCTAACAGAATGATCAAGCGGGACTCCTCTCTCCGCAGGGAATGGTCAGGCGGAACTTCGCGCCGCCGATCAGTTCCAGCCGCCCGCCCATTTGCACGGCGAGGTCGCGGCTGATGGCGAGACCGAGTCCCGTTCCTGTAGCTCCTTCGTCCACGCGTGAGCCGACGCGTTCGAACGGCATGAAAATCCGGTTTCGCGCCTCGTGGGGAATTCCGGAGCCGCTGTCATCCACTTCCACTAACAAATTTTCGTTGATGCAGGAAATGACAACCCGCGCCTTCGCCGATTCACCTGCGTATTTTTCGACGTTGGACAGAAGATTGGAGAGGATTTGCGAGAACGCGTCGCGATCCACAGGAAATTCTCCCGTGAGCTGGCAATCATACTCGCAACGGATCGATTTCCGCGCAAACAACGGGGCGAAATTTTCCCGCAGTTCGAACACCACTTTTTCCACATTGCAAGGGGAGGTGCGGGTTTCCGATTTCCCGCGCTCGATCCGGGCGAACGTCTGCACGTTGTCCACGATCCGTGACAGCCGCG
The DNA here is from genome assembly GCF_039920825.1 of Luteolibacter sp. Lineage (GTDB taxonomy): Bacteria > Verrucomicrobiota > Verrucomicrobiia > Verrucomicrobiales > Akkermansiaceae > Luteolibacter. The sequence continues at coordinate 10,225 of NZ_JBDSCX010000073.1, forward strand.
ACGTTTCCTCGCGAATCAGGCCAAGCCGACGCCGGACCTTACCGTCCTCGACCGGCAGGCTATCCAGCGCTAGGTCGGTGTTGAGCAGAAGATTCGTCAACGGCGTGCGAAGTTCGTGAGAGACTCGGTTGACGAAGCTCACCCTCTGTTCCGCGAGACGGGTGGCTTTGCGTTGCCAGGATACGATGGCGATCCCACCACCTAACAATAGCGCCGACAGCGTGAATCCGCCGAGCAGAACGGGCAGCCGGTAACTCGTGGTGATCCGCACCGGGTAGAACCGCCGCAGTGTCCAGTCGCCGAAGCGCGAGACGTGGCGGAGGATTTCATCCGGCCGTGCATCCGCTGCGGGCCTGGTGTTCTCCATCCAGGATTTTCCTGTGGGATCTTCCCAAGTTAGAATGCCGGTTTGTCCCGCGTCGGGTTCGTTTTTAAAATGATTCTTCAGATCCTCCGCGACCACTGCCGCCGCCTCGTTCGGATCCAGCAGGAGGATCACTGCGGAGCGGCCGTCGCCCTGCCACCATGCGGGCGGGCGATCCGGCATTTCGATCCAGCCGGAACCTGATAGAATCTGGTCTTCCTTGAACACCCACTCACCCGGTTCTTTCCGCGCGAACTTCTCCAACACGGGTTTCACCGCGGGAGCCGCGCCGTCCGCGCGATGGTGGGCACGCGCCGGATCGGATAGATTGGGCGCCAGCCGGGATGCCTGGATCACTCCGGAGACGGGGAACCCGCTGTCGGACGAGCCGGACGCCAGCAGGTGCTTCGCTTCGTCTTCCAACGCGGTTTGCCAGAGTTGTTCCATCTCATCGACCCGCCGGGCGATCTGCCGGAAATTGTCATCCGGGTGATTGCCGGGCGGTTTCACGGAGATTCTCTCGGTCCGCTTTGAAAGCATCACTCCGGCCCCCGCGACGAAGGCGGCGGAAACGCAGAACAACGCGGCGGTCCACCACCAAGGGGCGGGGGAGTGCGGCTTCTTGTTTTGAGGTGATTTTCCCATGGGCGAAACTTTGGTGAATCTGTCACTCGATTTTGACGAAGACCAGCAGGCAATGTTCATGGTCGAGTTTTCGGGTTTCGAGATATTCGGAAACGGATCCGAGCAAGGTCCACTGGCCGGGTTGGACCCGGACGGTTGCGACGAGACGGCTCGCGGAAAAGAGCGGCATGGTGATGTTCGGAATCCACTCTTCGTTCACTTTGATCCGGTGATAGATCGGGTCGCCCAGATGGAGGACCCGTTCCCAGTTGCAGCCCAGGACAAGTCCCTGTTCATCGCTTGATAGGACCGCTTCGAAGGTGTTTCCAAGATTGCGGGTGTCGAAAGCGCATGCCAATCCCGCTCCATCGATACCCGAACGCGGGGTGATCTTCATCCGTTTCATGGTGGAGACGCCGTCCTTGTCGTTTTTCTTTTTTCCCTCCTCCCATTGTTCGATGACTTCGGTGTCATTCCCAGGCAACCATTCGGTTGGATAAATGTATTCCTCGATATTCTTCAGGACGCTCTTCGTGCCGGGACGGGCTTGGGTAGTCAGCTCACCGGCGCTTTCCGCCTTGCCTTCCTTGCGCCAAGACTCAGTCGCTTCCCAGCACTGCGTGGGAACGGATAGGGGAGGGTGGCTCTGAAGCCATGATGAAAACGCAAGGAGGGACACCCGCACCATACGGAAAGACAAGCGGGAGATATCCGGCGCGGCGGTTGTTTTATCTTTCGATACCGTTGCGATGGAACCTCGATAGAATACCAATCGCGACAGTTCGCCTTCAGGGTTGGCGTCGAAAGTGGGATCAAAGCGGCCGGCCAATTGCACCACATCAGGCATGAAAACCAATCCGTGGGGTTCGTTGAAATAGGTGTTTGAAATGACTTTGGGCGCTGGCTTCGCAAAAGGATCAGTAGGGTCATCACTTTCATTGGGGTCCCGTTGGTTGATCCGCTTCAAATGGAATTTCGGCAGGAATATATCGGAGGGCTGGCGGGTGCGCTCGATGATCGCCTGATAGGATTTGCTGGAGACCATTTCGACATGCTCCATTTCCGACCACAGTGACTGGATTCCGTTTGCCTGCGAGAGGCCCGTTTTTACATCATGTCCGCAATTTCTAGTATCAAAGGCGGTTGGGCAAGGCCATGCACCCGTCCCGCTGGGTGCGTATTCGGTAGGATATATGGTTTCGAGAATGCTTTCATTGGTCGTTTGCCGCCCTGCCGTCCCGAGGTTCAGCGCGGTGTGATCGAGCTTCGCCTTGCCCTCGACGACCCAGTCCTGCACGGCGGCGCGCAAAGCGGTGGCGTCTTGCTTCATCGGGTGTTCGCGCAGCCAGTCGTCGAGCAAATCGGGCGGGACGAGGATGTTTTCCAGCAGACTGACGAACGATGGCCCGGGAGGCGCTGCGGGTTTCGCCGTCTCGGGCTTTTTGATGAACGGATTGGACGCCTCCTGCGCCGGGGCTGATGTGGCTAGGACGAGAAGGGCCAGTGAGAGGCAAGCGATTGGGATTTTCATGATGGTGACGGAGCGGGTTTCGCACTCCGGAATCGATCCAAAGCGATTCTGCCGGGTCCTGCGCCAAACGACCATCAATGTTGTGCAAAATTTCCGCAAAAACGGTGTTTCCCTGTCATCCGTGCAGCCGGGTCCGTCCGACAAACCCGCTTGCTGGCGTGGCGGGATTGGCCTACCAGTGGCCCGTCCCGCTTCACCATGAAATTTCCCACCATCACCTCGCTCGTTGTTTCCCCTCTGCTCGCTCTCGGTCTCGGCAGTTGCGGATTGGAGAAATCCACCACCGCTCCGAAGCAAACGCGGTTCCTGGAATCAACCGGCACCGATACCATCAGCAAGATCGATCGTTTGCCATTCCAGCACGCCTGGCGGGATCCTAAAATGGAAATCGCGAAATACAAATACATCGTCGTCCGTCCGGTGACGACGTCGTTCCTCAAGACTGACGAGTGGGAGCAGAGCAAAAGCGAATTCGTCCCGGACAAGCGGACCTACACCCGGCGCGTCAACGCGCTGGCCCGGCATTGGGATAAATCGCTGAATAAGGCGTTTTCCTCGCCAGTTTGCGTTTTCTATAAGACCACGGACACCGGCCGCCCCGGGACGTTGATCCTGGAAGTGGCGCTGACGGAGGTTCGCTTCGATCCGGCGGCGACCAAATCCATGGCCGATCCCGTCACTAACGGAAACGTTTCAAACATCATCACCGGCCTGCCGCTCTGCGCCTTTGAAGTTCGCGTTAAAGATGCCGCCACCGGCAAGGTCGTTTCCACCGCCTCCGATCGCCGGGGACCGGAAATCAAGGTGGTAGATGCGGACAAGAAATCCAACGCGACTCCGAACGAGCGCATTTGCGACGAGTGGTCCCAACAACTGATGGAATCGTCCAACATTGATTTGTTCCCGAAAGTGAAGCGCAATTGGTTCAGTCTTTTCTGATGCCGATCCCCATCTCTCCAACGAATCCGATTTGTCCCCACATGCATTCATCCATTCGTTTCACTCCGATCGCCGCGATCGTCCTGCTCGGCTCATGCGGCACCTATCTGCCGCAGGAAAACAAGGCCGTCGTCGAGCTTCACGGCACCACGCTGGAGGACGCCGACGTTCTGATGAAGCATGCCAAGCGCATCGTCACGGACGACCAGATCTCAGCGGTCTATCAACTCCGTGCGGCGGAAATCGCTTGGAGCCAGCTCGATACCGATGGCGGTTCCGTCACCGATGTCACCACCCTTGGCGAAAATCAGAAACACGCCCTCCGCATCATCACGCGGGCGACGGAAGGCGTCGCCGCCAATTTCATTGGTGAGAAATACAAGCCGGAGAAAACCTTCAGTTACGCGGGCTTCAGCTATCAGGTAAGTGCCGGCATCGATCAGAAGCCCGGGATTTTTCCGCTGGCACATTTGGAATCCGCGAAGCCGGCCCGCGAGGTGAGGCGTAACAAACTTTGCGTGAACTGGCACACCGAGGATGGCGTCGGCCTCCCTACCGCCCCGAAGTGGAAACGCCCGGACGACCCGAAAATGCAGCGCTTCGTGACGACCCGCGGCTATTTGGAACCAATCACCGCAGTGATGGATTTCAGCGGCGCGTCGAAAGCCGGCGCTCCCCGCAAGGTTTCGATCACCGGCTATGATCCGACCTATCTTTCCCGCGTGAAACTCGGTGCGACCGAGTATCCACTGGCGGCCGATTACACCGCGCCCATTGTCGAGCAGACCAATGACATCAACGAGTTCACCATCGCGCTTTCCGGGCTGATTCATCCGGGAGCGATCGACTCCAAGTTGATTTTGCTGGAGCCCTACGACCCGCAGCGCATTCCGATCCTGCTCGTCCACGGCCTGAACTCGCACCCGCGGATGTGGCGGGATGTCATCAACGACCTTCGTGCCGATCCGAAACTGCGCGGGAAATACCAGTTCATGCTGTTCTACTATCCGACCGGCTGGCCTATCAGCTACTCGTCGATGCGGTTGCGCGAGGAGTTGAATGCGTTGGAATCCACGGTCGGCCATACCAAGAAGATGGTCCTGATCGGCCACAGCATGGGCGGCCTGCTTTCGCGGATGCAGGTCATCAATCCGGGCCGGAAGATCTGGGACCGGCGGTTGGGAGCGGACGCCGACAAGCTTTATGCGAAGCTTCCGGTCGACAGTCTGGCGAAGCGCACGCTGCTGTTTTCGGCGAATCCTGACATCGGACGGGAAATCTACATCTGCACTCCTCATCGGGGTAGCGGACTCGCCGATTTGTCGATCACCTCATGGTTCATCAAATTGGTGAAGCTCCCGACTACCATTACCAGCGCCTTCCTCGATCTTCCGGGCAACGTGGTCCAGCGCGGCCAACTTACCAGCGTTGGCGGACTCTCGCCGTCCAATCCGTTATATAAATCGCTGGATGAGATTCCCATCGTGGTGCCTTACCACTCCATCATCGGCGACCGCGGCCGCGGCGACACTCCTAACAGTAGTGACGGAGTGGTCCCTTACTGGAGCTCGCACCTCGAAGGCGCGCAGTCCGAGGTCATCGTTCCGGACAGTCACGGTGCCTACGACGACCCACAGGCGATCCGGGAAATGCGGAGGATTCTTTTACTCAACGCGGGGATCAAGGACTGACGGCGATTCGAAGACCGCCTCACCTTGTTTTGCTGCGTGAACAATGCGCTGGCATCCGGGCCGAGGCATTGGAGGATTCGGGTATTTTCAGCCGCAAGGGAGCGCAAGAAAACGCAAAAATGGAGATGAAAGCGTTTGAAGGAAATCGGATCCCACTGATTCGCCCACAAATTTTGGTCCGAAATTATTTCCCCGACAGGAAGCTAAGACCTCCAATATCATTTTTGCGTTTTCTTGCGCCTCCTTGCGGCTGATTTCTTCTAAAGTCAGCCATGCATCAGGATCGAAGCTTGAGTCCCAAATCTATCCGGACATGATCGGTCGAATCCATGAAAGTCACGATCTTCAGCAGCAAGCCCTACGACGAACTCTTCCTGCGGGAATTCAACCAAGCGTTCGACCATGAACTGATCTTCATCGAAAACCGCCTGAACCCGCAAACCGCGATCCTTGCCAACGGGTCGCCCGCAGTTTGCGCGTTCGTGAATGACGAGTTGGACGCTCTCAATATGGAGAGACTCGTCGCCGGTGGCACGAAATTCGTTGCCATGCGCTGCGCCGGATTCAACAACGTGGATCTCGTCGCGGCGAAATCCCTGGGCCTGCAAATCGCCCGCGTTCCTGCTTACTCGCCGCATGCCGTTGCCGAACATGCGGTGGCCTTGCTGCTGTGTCTCAACCGCCGCATTCACAAGGCCTACAACCGGGTGCGGGAAGGGAACTTCTCGATCGACGGTTTGATCGGTTCGGATGTTTACGGCAAGACCATCGGCGTGATCGGCACTGGAATCATCGGCGGCATTTTCGCCCGGATCATGACCGGCTTTGGTTGCGAGGTGTTGGCTCACGATGTCGCCCCGAATCCGGACTGCGTCCAAGCCGGAGTCCGGTATGTCGGTCTCGAGGAGTTGTTCGCGCGTTCGCACGCCATCAGCCTTCATTGCCCGCTGATGCCCGCGACCCACCATCTCATTGACGAAAAGTCTCTCGCACTGATGCGCGACGGCATTTTCATCGTCAACACCAGCCGCGGCGCGCTCATCGATACCGAAGCCGCCATCGTCGCCATCAAGTCCGGCCGCATCGGAGGTCTGGCGCTGGATGTTTACGAGGAGGAATCCGCGTTGTTTTTCGAGGACCTTTCGTTCCGCATCATTCAGGACGACGTGTTCATGCTCCTCACCACCTTTCCCAACGTGCTCGTCACCGGCCATCAGGCGTTCTTCACCCGCGAGGCGATGGCGAACATCGCCCGCACCACACTGGGCAATCTTGCGGATTTTGAAAGCGGACGGGATTGCCCGAATCTTGTGGTTCAGCGTTGATCCGCACCTGTCGGCACATCAATTCCATCGGGAAAAATCCCCACCCCGCCGCGCTGCGGATGCTGGCGTGATTTTTCTCCGACCAAAGACTCGACGCGCCGCCGTTCGTCCCGGACATTCCGCCCGCGCCGACTGACCATGAATACGCCACACCCAGCTCCGGACCTGGCCATGCTGCTTGCAGCCCGGAATTTCGCGGGCGTGAAGGCGGCGCTGGCGAATTTGCAACCGGCGGATTCTGTTGAGGCGATGGAACCGCTTTCCGCGGCCGAGCAGGCGGTTTTGTTCCGCTTGCTCCCTACCGAGCAGGCGACGGAACTTTTTGAATATCTGCCGGTGGAGTCTCAGGAAAAACTCCTGCACGCGATGGGCAATGAGGACGCTGCGAAGATCCTCGACGCGATGGCTCCGGACGACCGGACTGCTTTGTTAGAGGAACTGCCCACCCAGGTTTGCGCGCGGCTGGTAGAGCGGCTTTCACCCGGCGAGCGGCAGGTGGCGTTGAAGCTGTTGGACTATCCGGAGGACAGTATCGGGCGGATGATGACTTCCGAGTATCTGGTCATCCGCGACGAGTGGACCGCCAGCCAGGTGCTCGATCACATCCGCCAGCATGGCAGCGACCGCGAGACATTGAACGTGCTCTATGTGGTTAGTCGCGATGGGAAACTGTTGGACGATGTCCGCATCCGCGAATTTCTGTTATGCCCGCTGGATCGGAAAGTCAGCGAAGTCCGCGATGGTGTTTTCACCGCGCTTCACGCCACCGACGATCAGGAGACGGCGGTCGCGTCGTTCCGCAAATACGACCGCACCGTGCTGCCTGTCATCGACGGCCACGGCGGGCTCGTTGGCATTGTCACCGTGGATGACATCCTCGACGTCGCCGAAGAGGAGGCCACCGAAGACATCCATAAAATCGGTGGTATGGAGCATCTCGACGAGCCCTACATGGAGATTTCCTTCGGTCGGCTCGTCAAAAAGCGCGCCACCTGGCTGGTCGTGCTGTTCGTCGGCGAACTCTTCACTGCTACGGCGATGAAACACTATGAAGCGGAACTCGCGAAGGCCCTCGTGCTGATGGCTTTCGTTCCGCTGATCATTTCCAGCGGTGGTAACAGCGGCTCGCAGGCGGCGACACTTATCATTCGCGCGATGGGCATCGGCGAGGTGAGGCTGAAGGACTGGTGGAGAGTGATGCGACGGGAAATTTTTTCCGGCCTCGCTCTTGGCTTCATTCTTGCCGTTCTCGGTGCCGTGCGGATCACGATCTGGGCGGAAATTTTCCCTAACATCTACGGCGAGCACTGGGCGTTGATCGCCATGACGGTTGGGATTTCCCTGATGGGCGTGGTCCTGTGGGGTTCCTTGTCCGGCTCGATGCTGCCGTTCCTGCTCAAGCGCCTCGGTCTGGACCCTGCCACTTCGTCCGCGCCGTTCGTGGCGACGCTGGTGGATGTGACGGGATTGGTGATTTATTTCGCGGTAGCGGGCGTCGTTCTCCACGGCAGCTTGTTGTGAAATGAAAGGCGGCGGAATTGGCCCCCGTTCTGCTCACTATCCGCCCCGTCCCATTGACCCTCAGACCCCCGAATCCTTGAAACACCTACGCTCTTTTCTCGCGATCTTCGCCGCGATCACCCTCGCCGTCCCCAGTCTCCATGCCGCCGACGCGCTGAAGGTCGTCTCATGGAACCTCGAATGGTTTCCGGGCCACCGTCCGACCGCTTCCGCCGCCGAGGCCGATGAGCACATGAAGGTCGCCCAGGAAGCGCTCAAGAAAATCAATCCCGACGTTTTCATCGGCGTCGAAGTCCGGGACTGGGCGTCTTTTCAACAACTTGTCTCGGTGGTTCCCGGCCTCGTCACCCACGTTGTCAGCAGTTTCGTCGATCCCGAAACCGGAGAAATCCGCCCGCAACAGATCGGCATCGCCTCCAAACTCACTTGTCGCGCCGCCGATTGGGAACCTTGGAAAGCCAACGTCCCCAATCCCGCCCGCGGATTTTCCTACGCGGCGCTTGAGGAGAAAAACGGTGAGCTCCTCGTGGTCTACGGCAACCATTTCAAGAGCAACCTCGGCGATCCCGCCGAAGTCGCCGCCATGCGCAATGATCAGGCAAAGCAACTCATCGGCCAACGCGCTATCGTCGAAAAAGCGTTCGTCGGCAAAACGATCGGTGGCTGGATCCTCGCCGGAGATTTCAATACCAATCAGGACAACCAGTTTCCCGACTGCCATGTCGTCGCGGACTTCGTTGCCGCCGGTTTCCGCAACACCTGGGCCGACATCCCGCAGGAAAAGCGTCTCACTTGGCGCAGCTCACCCAAGAGCGAGTTCAAGCCAACTACCTTCGACTACTTCTTCACCCTTGGTCTTGGCGACCTCACCGCCACGATGCTCGAATCACCGCCGGAGGTCAGCGACCACCACGCCATTCAGCTGAGCGTCCCGCAGAAGTGAGTGGTGTGTCGGGCGGCTTGATTTGAAATCTCCGCGCCCTATCATCGGCGCATGTTCATGAAACGTCACGGTCCGCCGGGCAGCCCGCCGGCCACCCTCCTTCCGCACCTTGTTGACGGAAAGGGCCGCAAGCCTTCGATCCAGGTCATCGAATACGACAAGGATCACTTCGAGGAGCGTAACATCACCGACGTTTCCGAACTCGCCGCCCATCTCGACAACCGCAAGGTCACTTGGATCAACATCGACGGCCTTGGCGACGTCGAGGCGCTCACCCTCCTCGGCACGAAATTCAACCTCCATCCGCTGGCCCTCGAGGATGTCCTCAACACCGGCCAGCGCCCCAAAGTCGAACAAGCTCCGGACTATCTGTTCATCGTCGCGCAGATGGTCTATCAGGACAAAATCAAGACGATCTGCGGCGAGCAGGTGAGCCTGTTTCTCGGTAAGAATTTTCTCATCACCGTCCAGGAGGAAGGCGAGTTTGACGTCTTCGATCCCATCCGCGAGCGACTGCGGTCCGGCGGCGGCCTCGCCCGTAAATTGAAATCAGACTACCTCGCCTATGCCCTGCTCGATTCGATCATCGACCACTATTATCCGGTGCTTGAGGAAATCGGCAATGCGATCGAGGAACTCGAGGACGACCTGCTTGAGCGCCCGTCCCGCGAAATGGTCATCACCCTGCACGAATACAAGCGCAGCCTCACCCAGCTCCGGCGTTTCGTCTGGCCTCTGCGCGATGTGGTGAACGGCCTGCTCCACGACGCATCCGGCTTTATCAGCACTCCCACCAAGGTTTACCTCCGGGACTGCTACGACCACACCGTCCAGCTCATGGATTTGGTCGAAAGCTACAAGGAGCTCACCTCCGGCCTGATGGAACTCTATCACTCAAGCGTCGGCCTCCGCACCAACGAGGTCATGCGCGTCCTCACCGTCATCACCTCCATCTTCATCCCACTCACCTTCATCGTAGGTGTTTATGGAATGAACTTCGCCCCGGAAGGCCACAACGGTGAGAAACTCCCGCTCAACATGCCGGAACTCTATCAGCCCCACGGCTACATCGGCGTCATGGCCGTCATGGCCGCAATCGCCATCATCCAGTTAATCATCTTCAAGAAAATGAAATGGCTTTGAGAGGCCGTCTTAAAAATCAGTAAGAAAAATTCAACCGCAGATGAACGTGAATGAACGCAGATCAAGAACACAGATGAAAACCGGGGATTCGGGCAGTTTACAGGATTTCATGACTCTTCCATCTGCGTATATCCTGACGGTATGAAGTCATTCAGCAACCGGCGCTGGGCAGACCGCAATGGTTAGTTCAACGTCCCTCGCGGAACCCGTGAGTGCTGCAACACGCATGGGTGGCCGAAGGTCCAAAGGTTCGATGA
>NZ_JBDSCX010000074.1:0-75555 GCF_039920825.1 Luteolibacter sp.
CAGGTGGGAGATGGATGGGTCAGACACCCACCCAATCAAAACATCTGTTTTAAAAGTACCAGTGCAAAACGCTCTGTTAGACAGCTGGTTGAATCCTTAAAGGCATTGCACTAAAGGGTTAAACTACGTGCGGAAGACCTTCCAATGCCGCGGGAGTTCCCAGGACTGGAGATTGGTCGAAGCTGCGGATTTCAGCGCGTCGAGCGTGACACCATCCAGCAGCTCAACCTCAGCGGCGATTTCCTCGAAGCGCTCGGGGTCGTTGCTGGAAATGCCGTGGACATGGATCGACCTAACAAGACCGGTGGCGGTGATGGCCGCTTCGACCTTCGCCGGACTGACCTTGCGGCCGGCGACATTGATTGCTCCGCCGAGCGTGCCGGTGAGATGGATTTTCCCTCCTCCATTGATGAAACCAAGATCGCGCGTGAGATAGCCGCCATTTCCTAACATATCCTCCGGACGCGGCGCATCATAACCCATGGCGACACTGTCACTGCGAACCATGATCCGGCCTTCCGCAGTGAGGCTGACATCGACACCGGGCAACGATGTGCCCACGTCATCGGCGGTTTCGCGGAGGCGATCCGAGGTATCGAAGGAGATGCCGCCGCATTCGCTCGCTCCGTAGAAGTTGCGGATTTTCAGGCCCGATGCCGCGAGCACATCGGCCTCAAGCGCGAGGGCCAGCGGAGCTCCCGCGGAAATGGCGAGAGCGATGGGCGCGTCCTTGAGAATTCCCGAGCGATGCCACGCCCGCCACATCGAGGGCACGGCGGGGACGACGAGCGATGGATGGCATTTGAAAATCTCTTCGATGGCCCGCGGAAACGGAACGGCTGCCAGATGAACCGGCACGCCATGCAAAATCAACGGCAGGACGACATTGGAAAATCCATAGGAATGCGCCAGCGAGATGACGGCGAGATTCGGTGTGCCGACGCTGAGTCCCATTGCGGAGACAATGCGGTCGCCATCGGCGGTGACTTGGATGGCGTTGAGAAAAATCCCGCGCGGGATGCCGCTGGCACCGGGTGTGTATTTCACCAAGCATGTCCCCGGCGGCGGAGAGCCATGGAGAGCGGGCTCCGCGGCATCGCGCTCAACCGGAATGACCGCTTGCCCGTCCCGCCAAGCCCGTAGGATTTCCACGAAAAATCCGATGCCTCCCGTGCGGGCGATGACCGGTGATGTAGCCAGCGGAGTCCGCTTCACGGCAGCCGCAAGGTCCGCAAACGTCACGATCTCGTCCCCGTCGAAGATCGCGGGACGGTCGGAAAAGCGGCGGGAGGTTTCTAACCAGCGGAGATACGGCATTTGACAAGGTGCGTGTGCGTGCCTAGCTACCTCCGACCCTGTCTGACGAGCCTTAACTGCTCCCGATTTCTCGTGGCTTATTTTTCCGATGCTCCCCCGCCCTCACGTCCACGCCCGGTGGTGGTGACGGGAACGGGCATCATCTCGCCGATGGGCCTCGGTTGGACGGAAAATCTGGCGGGCTTCCGCGCGGGGCGGACGGCTTTCTCGCCGGTGACGCTGTTCGATGTTTCGCGCCAACGGGTCGGCACGGCGGGACAGGTGGATTTGCCGGCTGACGCACCGGATCTTGGGATTTCCCGCAAGACCTGGTCGCGGATGGACCGTGGATCACGCCTCGCCTGGTGGGCGGCGCGTGAGGCGATGGCCGAAGCAGGACTATCAGGTGGTGAAATGCCAATGATGATCGGCACCTCCGCGGCCGCCATGCCGATCGGCGAGGATTACTACAAACAGGCCGTTTCCACGACCTGCGGCCGCTCGCTCCAACTCCGGCGGGTGGAAATGTATCAGGCGCAGCGGCAAATGACCGACATGGCCCGCGAACTCGGAGTCACAGGGCCGATGCGGATTATTTCGAACGCCTGCGCCTCGGGAGCCAACGCCATCGGCCATGCGTTCCACCTCGTCCGCTCGGGCCGGGCGGAGCGGGTGCTGGCGGGTGGCTACGATGCGCTGTGCCAATTGGTTTTTTGTGGATTCGATGCGCTGCAAGCGCTCAGCCCCTCCGGCATTCCCCGCCCTTTCGATGCGGCGCGGGACGGGCTGGCCTTGGGCGAGGGCGCGGGATTCGTCGTCGTGGAATCCGCTGCCTCGGCCAAAGCTCGTGGTGCTCGGGTGATCGCGGAAATCCTCGGTTACGGCGCGGCGACGGACATCCACCACCTGACCCAGCCAAATCCGTTAGGCGATACCGCGCTGGCGACGATGCAAGCCGCGTGCGCCATGGCCGGCATTTCTCCGGAACAAATCGACTATCTCAATTCCCACGGCACCGGCACTCCGCTCAACGACATCGCGGAGGGAAACGCGATCCAGCGCTGGTCGGGCGATGCTGTCGGAAAAATCAAGGTGAGTTCGACCAAATCCGCGATCGGTCATTTGTTAGGCGGCGCGGGCGCGGTGGAATCGGTGATCAGCCTGATGACGCTGGAGGCACAATTCCTGCCCGCCAGTCTGGGCGTCCGAGAGGCCGATGCTGTTTGCACGTTCGATCTCGTTAGAGCCCACCGCGAGGCGGTGGTGCGGCGGGTTTTGACGAACTCGTTTGGATTCGGCGGAGCGAACGCGAGTTTGATTTTCGGCAAGGAGGGGATCTCGTGAGTATTGCGATCACCGGGACTGGTGCCGTGTCGCCCGCCGGCTGGGGAGTTGCCGCGTTGCTGGACGCAGTGAGTTCCAGCAAACCGATTTCCCCTTCCGTGTTGGAACGCCAGTCCGGTGAAACGACGGTCCGGACACCAGTCCTGCGAGTTCCGGAAGCGGGAGCAACTACACCGAAGTTTGCCCGGCTGCGGCGGACCAGTCCGATTTCGAAATTCGCCGCCGCCGCCATGGCCGAGGCGCTGGGAGAGGTGCGGCTTGCGGAAATCGCGGCTGGGACACTGCGCGTAGGCGTGATTTTCACCGTCACCAACGGCTGCGTGAATTACTCGAACCGCTTCTTCGGCGAAGCGCTGGCGGATCCGGCGATGGCGAGTCCGATCCTGTTTCCGGAAACCGTCTTCAACGCGCCTTCGAGCCATCTTTCCGCGATGATCGGGAGCGAATCACCCAACGACACGCTGATCGGCGACAGCACGGGATTTTTCAGCGGAATCGATCTGGCAGTCGAGTGGATCGAGCGTGGAGACGTGGACGGCTGCGTGGTGATATCCGCGGAAGAGATCGACTGGTTGAGCGCGGAAGGTCTGTGTCTTTATTCGCGCGGTTACATGCCGTCGGAAGGAGCCGCCGCGATCTATCTGGAATCGGCGGAAGCTCCGGTGAAATTGTTGCGGCTTCCCGATCCTGTTTCCCTCAGTGCTAACAGCCGCTTGCAAGCCGCGCAAAAAATCCGCTCGCAGCTCGCTGCCAGTGATGACGGAAATATGCTGCTGATCGACGGCCGCACCGGGGTGAAACGCCATGATCTGCCGGAAAGCATCGCATGGGCGGACTGGAGCGGCCCGCGCTGGTCGCCCCGCGCGGTGTTAGGCGAAGGGATGGGAGTTTCCTCCGCGCTTCAGGTCGTTGCTGCGGTCGAGGCGTTGAAAGCCGGACTATGCCAGATGGCTGTCGTCAGCGCGGTTGGCGCGAACCAACAGGCTGCGGGTCTGGTTCTCGGCAAGGAGTCCAAACTTTAGAGGCTGTCGGGAAACTAAAATGCGTTTTAAAAACAATTTGTGACCGGCTTTAAATAACAGTTAGCGGCGTCCGGATTAGTGTCTGGCAGCTACTTTTGAAGGAGGAATCAATAATTGAAGAACCTGCACCCACTATTTTTTGTGAGTGAGGGTTCGTAATTCTCAAAAGTATTTCCGAAATTCAGTTTCCCGACAGCCTCTGAAGCTTGAACTCCTTCGGAAAGTAAAATCTAACGAACGTTCGGCGGGAGCTTCGGCATGTTCTTGTAATCTCCTTTTTCACAGGCGCGGACGAAGCCTTCCGCATAACTTTTCAACTTGTCCCAGACCTGGCGGATTTTCACTGCTTCCTGTTCGCAAACGGAGTGGTCGTCGGCGGCATCGGAGATTTCGTTGAGGAGATCCGAGAACTGACCGATGATTTCCTGAGTCGCAGGCAGGATGTGTTCCGTCTGGTGGCCGGAGACGTCGGGGTCCTTGACGAAGTGCCCGCCTTGCTGGCGGCAAAGCCAATCGACGATGCCATTGTCGCCACTCAGCTCGATGATCTGAAGCAGGCGGTCCAAGGGATTTTTACTCCCGGAACCGAAGTCGCTTGGCTTCTCGGCCCACTTGTAAACGAGGGAAAGCGAAACACCGAGTTCGGAGGCCACGGCCTTCGGGGTGGTCTTGCGCAATGCTCGTTTCAATACTTCGTGACTCTCCATGGCGGGAAGCTGACAAGATCCGGAGCGGTTGGAAAGCCTGCAAATCGCCCGATGCGCTAACCTCGGAGTCGCTACTCATCGGACTCCGAGACCGCCGGCTTCTCCTCGACGATCACCTTGGTCTTCGCCCATTCGTCCCCCAGACGCAGGCCGCGTTCGGGTTTTTCCTCGCGGGTCAGCAGAATCCACAGCTCAAGCAGCTGTAAGGGCGGGATGAGCAAAATACCGTTGCGGATCAGCGACACCTCCCAATTTCCGGTCAGAGGCTTGCCATCCAATGTCACGGCCCGGAGGTTCATCGCCTTTTTCCCGACGCTTTGTCCGCCGAGGAATGGCAACGAATCGCGGGTGACGATATAGGCCAAGGCCACCAACCAGGAGAGTTTGTGGGCGAAATCAGGCAGTATGGAATTCAGCCCGATGATCACGCCAATACCAACCACTGCATCAATGGCCATCGCGGTGACGCGGGTGTTGAACGGTGCCAATCCACCCGCCTGAATTTCCTCCTCGTCCGGCTCGTCACCAGTCCGGATCTTCACCTTGACCCCGATGTCCCTGACGGGAGGTGGCGGCGGACTCGTTTTGGGAATGCGGTCCAATGGAGATTCCGGAACCGCTTTGGCTTTCGGCATGTCCGGCGGCGGGACGTTTTGCATGGCGAGCCTTGCGGCTTTCGCGTCGAGGATTTCTTCCGGTTTTTGATCCATGATGGGTAACTCTTCGATACCACGCTTCCGCCAAAGGTCGAGGCGGATCGTCCGCTCAGACCCGCTTTTCCCGCAAGTTCGTCATCAGCAGATGACGCACGACCGGCGGCTCAGGCAACCGGTGAAACGCCTGCACCGCCAGTTCCACCCGCTGATCTTCCACGGTCGCGCGGTCGTGTTGCCGCAAATGCTCGGCCCAGGAACCGACTAGAAACGTTTCTCGATAGAGCGTCGCATCATTGAGATCAACAAAGACCGAACAGCGGAAGGCTCCGTCGCGCAACCGGGTTTCACGGAGGTGAAACATGGCCGCTCGAAACGCGACCGCTTCGGCGGGATCGATGTGATACTCGATGGTGATCAGGATCGGTCCGTCGTCCGGCGCCGGCTCGTTGGCGAGCGCGTGGCCGTGCCAGTGGTTCGACGGGCTGAGGTCAAGGTTTTCCACGTGGCTGATCGGCAGCAAGCGGCTCAGGATCGCGCTGAAAACCAATCCAACTGCGGCCACGGTCAGTGCGACGGGTGCGTTGAAATGACTGGTGACCTGCCCCCATACGATGGCCCCCAGCGCCGAGGAACCCTGCATCACCACCAGATAGATCGCAGAGCTGCGGGCGCGGACCCAGTTAGGAAATACACTTTGCGAAGCGACGCTGAAGGTGTTGAGACCTGCCAACCAAGCTCCACCTGCGACGAGGAGAACCATTCCCAATGGAATCCGTCCCGGCACAATGGCCACCAGCGCCGTCGCCGCCGCGGACACAAGGCTTGCGCCCAAAAGCACTTGATCGAATGAGAACCGCGCTCTCAGCTTGGGCAAAACCAACAGAGCCGTGCAAATCGCACCCACTCCATAACAGCCCATCATAATTCCGAAATCCGATGCGTTCCAATTTCGCGAATGCACGATGATTGGTAGCAACACCACCGGAGCCACCGCCGCGAAAATATGCACTCCGCCACGCGCCAACACCGATCGCATCGCCGAGGCATGCCGGACATAACGGATTGCCGCAGCCATCGCGCCGAGCATTTGCTCCCGTTGCGCGCTGCGCGGCGTGGCAACATAAGTCCCGGTGCTCATCACGATGATGACGGCGACGAACGACAGGGCGTTGATTGCGAAAACCGGGGCGGGTCCCAGCGAGGCTAACAACAAGCCGCCGGCGATCGGTCCCAGCGAGCGGGCAATGTTATAGCCGACACCGCTCAGGGCGATGGCGGGGCCGAGTTGTTGTCTGCCAACGACTTCCGGGATCAATGCCTGCCACGCCGGAGTGGTGAATGCCGCAGCCACGCCAAGTTGAAAGGTCGCGAGCAAAAGCAATGACTGGTTCAACATTCCGAGCCACACCAGCACCGCCATGCCGAGCGCCGTCAGCAGTGCTCCGGTCTGCGCGAACAGGATCAGTCTGCGCCGGTTGACCAGATCCGCCATGGCGCCGGCAGGCAGGGCGAAGAGAAACAGCGGCAGGCTCGACATCGCCTGCATCAGTGAAACCATCGTCGCCGAGCCGGTTAGCGTGGTCATCGTCCACACCGCCGCCGTGTCGTTCATGGTCGTCCCGATGTTTGAAACGATGCTGCCAAGCCATAAGGCCCGGAACAACGGGTTTCGAAGCGGTGACGGACCGTCGGACATCACGAAGACTTTGGAAGCTGACCGCGCTCCTGTCCAGCACGGCACGATTTGGGAATCCTTGTAATGGTTTCCACCACGTCCCCTGCAAAAATTTCGCGATCTCCGCGCCATCCCCCCGAATTGGGGATAAAATTCGTTAGTCTATCCATTGACAGGACGGTTCACCTCGTCATGATTGCCATCGCACTTTAACAGATTGCAGGTGCAAAAACAGAGGTGCTTCCCGGGTGGGAAGCACCTTATTTTTTGTGAATAACCTGCGAATAAATCTGATAGCGTGAATAATCTGCCAGAAACCGCTTACCGTTAGCGAGAACCGGAGATCAATCCGCAAGATCCTCGTTGAAGAAGATCTTGATGAACTTCATCTTGCGGGATTCGTCGAAGCCGTGTTCGAGAATCTGTTCGGGCTTGGCGGCGAGTGCGGGCTTGAGGCGGATTTCCACGCCGGTATCGAGTTTCATCGAGGTGCGGATTTTCTTTTTCGCCTTGGAGACGTCCTTCTTGGAAATTTCGAAGGAGTCTTCGAGTTTGTGACCCTGCTCCTGCTCGATCATGCTGCGGTGCTCGGCAAATTTTGCCTTGGCTTCCGGGGTTTTGAGGACTTCCTCCTCGAATTCCTGAAGACTGAAACTCTCCTTCTCCTCGAAGTAGGTGATCGCATCGCGTGCTGCATTGGACGTGTCCCACGGTGGGGTGTCGTCATCGGCAGCGGGCTTGTCCTTCTTCTCCTTTTCCATGAACGCCACGGCCATGCTCGCGTATTTGTTCGTCAGAAACGGGCTGTCGGTGATGGGGACGACTCCGAGGAAATCGCGGACCCAGAAACGCGAATCGGAGCCGGTGCGGTCAAAGGTCAGGACGTAGTAACCCTTGGTGGAAAGGTGGTTGAGGATGAGGCAGCCTTTGTCGATCTTCTCCGGATTGATCCCCTGCTCGGTGTGGAGTTCGAGGTCACCATCGCGGGTGGAAATACTGAGGAACGGGACGACGCTCTCGGACTTGAGGATGCAGAGGCCTTGGGTGAGCTGGCCGTCGATGTCGATGTCCTTGATGAGCGAGATGCAGAGATCGCCGGACTTGATGTTGGGATGGTTCGACTTGGCGTAAAGGCGCTTGGCGATTTCGCAGCCTTTTTCCAACAGCCCGTCATCGGCCGCGAAGATCGCAGCGGCGTAGGCGTTCATCTCGTGCTGGTCGAGCGACGCGTGATGGCTGAAGCGGTGGGCGGTTAGATTTTTGAACGGCTTGAGGAAAATGGCGGCGAGGGTTTCCTGGTCATCATCACCGACTTTGAAAACTTCCTTCGACGTCTGCAGCGGCTCGTCGCGTTGCGGGTGGCCGACTTTGGCAAGAACAAGCCCGGTGGCGGTGGCGGAGGTGAAACGAATCTTGGCGGACATGGGGCCAGGAACCTAGGCGGGCCGCGCGGTTTGAACACTCCGAAATCGGAAAAACTCCAAATCCCGATCCTCAGAAATCAAACGTCGCCTGCGGGCCTTTTTTCACGGGTTCTTCGGTCATCGTGCCCTCGCGCAGACCGACAGCGGCGAAGCGAATGAAGCGGCCCAAAGTGGCCTCCATCGTGGGCGCTCCGGAAACACCAGCGCTGAGTCGCTGAAGAATGTCCTGATGGGTCAGCATGTGAATCATCCCGCCGATGACGAAATGGATTCGCCAGGCCAAATCTTCGGGTGGCACGGTAGGGAGCGCCTTTGCAAACGCTCGTGTGAAACGATCGGATATCTGCCGTAACTGGTCTTCGATCTGCGGCGGAAGACCATTTCCCTGCTCGGCGAAAATGCGGCCTGTCAGCTTGTAAAACAATCGTTCGGATAACTCGGATTTTCTCACCTGGCCCACTAACGGACGCACCAGCGCGTCAATGATTTCCTCCAGAGGCACTGGCTTTCCGGACCATTTCCGCTCGGCCGAATCCAACCGGGCGATGCGCTCTTCGGTGACAGGAATCATGTAGCGCATCATCACAAGAGCCAGTAATCCATCGCGGCTGCCGAAGTGGTAATTGACTGCCGCCACGTTGGTTTTTGCGAGTTGGGTGACGTCCCGAACGGAAACAGCTTCGAAGCCTTTTTCGGCAAACAACTGTTCGGCGGCATCCAGCAATTTCCGCTTCGATCCGGACTCGGGAATGGTCATTTCGCGCATAGGTGGAAGCGAATCAAGCGGACGAAACAATAATGTCAAACGAACGATTCAATCATTTCAAGCTTTTTGAAAATCCCCACGAAGAATCGAGGTTGCCAGCCCGACTGATCGATTGTTAGCTTGGCCGCCGACCTTCAGCGAACTTAACCATTCCACCATTTTTCACCATGAGCTTTCCCATCCGCAGCCCGCGCCAGCTTACCGGCGGCATCGTCGTCTTCGCCCGCGTCCTGGATAAAATCCGATTGAACGCGGAGGGAAAACTTCCGGAGGGCTATCACGTCGGAATTGTTCCCGGCAACCGGACTTTCGACGACCGGTTGTGCAAATTTCTCAGTGTGGATTTCGATGCGTTCAGCACCCGAACACTGGAAGGTGGCAGCGACGAGGAAATCCTCGAATGGTGCTTCGCGCTCGGCAGCAAGCCCACTGCGGAACAGATCGAAGTCTGGAACGCATTCCTAACGAAGCGCGGTTGGCGCGATCCGGCGACCACGGGATTTGAAAAAGCGAAAGCCGAAGCCGGCTTGAGCGGCCGCGATGACATTCAGACGTTTTTCGACGTAATGGACGCTGAGGAAGGTCACGCCTGAGGCGGGCTATCTCTCACCGGGAAACGGGTCGGCCGACCATCGCTGTTCCACTTCGGCGGCGGATACCGGTTCATCTCCGCCCAACGCCGGACCAAACGTGGCCAGCGTTCCCGCGAATGCCAGAGTCAGGGCGATGAGAACGACGAGCGCCGCATTTCCAGCCTTTTCCCGTGGCTTCATCAGCCGCCGCACGCGGGATTCCAACGACGAGGCCACCGCCATGGCCAACGCCGGACCCACCGGAGCACTTTCTTCGGCAAACTCGCACAGCAAGCGGGCGTAGTCGGCGGGCAAGGCTCCGTTTTTGAGCACCATCGCATCGCACGCATACTCGCACTGCATCGTCAGCCGGCGGGAAATCCAAAGTACCAGCGGGTTGTAAGCATGAACCGCGCAGGCGATTTCAGCAATCCAGCGCCATAACGGATCCCGCCTGCGATGATGGGCCAGCTCATGCTCGAGCACCATTTGCCGCGCCTCATCCGACCAATTTTCCCAATCCACAGGCACGAAGATTCCCGGCCGGATCACTCCGGCAGCGACCGGGCTTTTCAATCCGTCCAACTGCCGGATTTCCACTCCACCAATTTCCGCGACCTTTGTAGATTGTTTCCGCCAGATAGAAATCCCCCTCGCGGCGAGCCCGAGACGGATGGTCGCCACAACAAATCCCATCATCCAAAACCCTAGAATCACATTCAGCCAAGGAAACGCCGAACTCGCCTGCTCCATCGCAGGAACAGGCAGGACCGCCGCCTTGGGAAGAAAAACCGAGAAGGGAAAAACCACCAGCAAGATCAAGGCCAGCACCGTAAGCCGGGGATCACGGGCATGATCGCCACGACCTGCTAGAAACACCAGCAGCGCGGCGATTGCGGAAAACAGGAGGATGGCGATCATCGGAAGTTTTTCAAAGGTTGGAATACCGGGAGTTCAGCCGCTCATTTTTCATCGATCAGCTTGCGGATGCGGTCGATCTCCTCGCTGGTCAGTTTCTGATCCTGAGGATCCAACAAGGAAGCCACGAGCTTCTCAGGACTGCCATCGAAAAACGTCGCGATGAGCTGCTTCAATGCGGAGCGCTTGGCCTTTTTCTCCGGCACGGTCGGCTGATAGACGTAGCGCCTCGAGTCCTTCCCGTGCTTGACCAGCCCCTTCCCTTCCAAGGTCACCAACAAGGCACGCACCGCGGAATAGCCGGGGGGATCGGGAAGTTCGTTCATCACCTCCTCGGCCGTCGCCTTGCCCAGGCGGAACAGGATATCCATCACCTGCCGCTCGCGCCGCGAAATCTGGCCGTCTTCCAATCGCTTCATGGACGCAGTTTCCAGGATGCTGGAAAAACTGCAACACAAATGCTGTTTTTCATGCATTTAATCCATTGACACCCGCTCCGGTAAATGCTGTTTTTCCAGCACTATGAAACGCGATCTCCTCCGCCTGCTCGCAGGCATCCTTGCCGCCACGGGACTTTTTTCCTGCGCTACCCAGAACAACGTCCCTCCCGCAGCCAGTCAATTCACCAAAGGCGCTGACAACGGACTCCGTTCGGGCGATCAAGCCATCGATCGCAACAGCATCGACGCCATCCTGAACAACCCAGAGCGGGCGGCACCCCATGCCGAGGAGAGTCGCCCCGGACTCGCCACCGGTTGGGGCCATGAAAAAGCCTCTCCCATCTCCGGCCAATCCTTTGTCCGCGCTTCATCGAAACCTGCCGGAACCGACGTAATCTATTACAACGACAGCAAGGGCATCAAGGCCATGGCCGCCAGCGTGAGGCGTGTGGAAGGCATGCAAACCGCCGCCGGTGGGCTGGTGGAGTGGGGAGTCAAGGGACAACTCGGATTCTTTGAAACCTACAAGGAAACCCACAAAAACGGCTACCCAGAAGGCTACAACCAATTTCTGAAGGGGACATCCTACGGACGCCGTCTCGTCGCGGGAGAATCGAACGGCACCTACACCATCGCCATTCACAACCGTTCGAAAAACACGCTGGAGATCGTCGCCAGCGTCGATGGACTCGACGTCTTCGACGGCAAGACCGCCTCATTTTCCAAACGCGGCTACCTCGTAAACCCCGGCACCACCTTGGAAATCGACGGTTTCCGCACCAGCAATGACAGCGTCGCGGCTTTCAAATTTTCTAGCGTGGCGAATTCCTACGCCAATCTCCGCCATGGCGACACCCGCAACGTCGGCGTGATCGGGATCGCCGTGTTTACCCAAAAGGGCGTAAATCCATGGACTTGGATGCCGGAGGAAGTCCGCCAGCGCGATCAAGCGCTCGTTCCAGGACGCACGCGCCCCGGCCAATTGACGATGAACGGCACCCGCGTGCCTCCTTCAAACAGGGAATATTTGCCGCCGCGCAATGGACCCGCCGGTTTGTGATCGCTGAGTTTCTCGTTCGAGTCATCCTTGTAGCCATCGTCGAGGACCGGTCCGTTGTCGCTGGTGAGGATCACCAGCGTATCCTTGGTTAGATCCAGTTCGCCGAGCTTCGCCATGATTTTTCCGACACAGTCGTCGAACTCCAGGATCGCGTCTCCGCGAGGACCCAGCCCCGACTTGCCGACGAACCGTTGGTTAGGAACATGGGGCACGTGAATGCCGTGCGTCGCGAAATAAAGAAAGAAAGGCTTCTTCCCGGCACCCTCGATGAACTCCAGTGCATGCCTGGTAAATTCATCCGCCATGTCCTCGTCCTTCCACAAGGCGGCCTTCCCACCCCGCATGAAACCGACGCGACCGATCCCATCATGGACCGCGTTGTTATGGCCCGCGCTCCAATCCATTTTCAATGTCGCCCGGTCCTTGATACCCGTCGCTTCGTTAGGGAATGGCTGCTGGTAGCTAACGGCAATCGGGTCGTCCGCAACCAGTCCGGCGATCCGGTGATCATCGATATAAACGCACGGCACCCGGTCGCCGGTGGCGGCCATGATGAAAGACCGGTCAAACCCGACTTCCAGCGGCCCGGGCTTGATCTCTCCATTCCAGTCGATCTTGCCACCTGCTCCCAAGCCGAGATGCCATTTGCCGACGATTCCCGTCTGGTAGCCGGCATCCCTGAGCATCGAAGGCAGCGTTGCCCGCCCGGGAGCGATGATGAGATCCGCTTCACCCGGAAGGACGCCCGTGCCTTTTTTGCGGAAGGCATATTCCCCCGTCATCAGCGAGTAGCGCGATGGAGTGCAGGTCGCCGAAGTGGCATAGGCATCCGTGAAACGAATGCCGGATGCTGCCAGGCCGTCCACGTGGGGAGTTTTGAGCGCGATGGCTCCGTAGCAGCTTACATCGCCAAAACCGAGATCATCGGCATAGATGACAATTATGTTAGGTTTCCGTTGCGGAGGTTCCTGTGCCGCCAGACCGGAGATAGAGGTAGCGCAGGCGAGGGCAAAAACAATCCGGTGTTTGAGATGCATGTTCGTGGTGAAGCGATTCAAGGGGTTTGATAGCGCTTGGGATAATCGGTTTCCGGCATCCAAACGGGCGGTCCTTGCGCCTTCTTCAGGGCGGCCTCTGAAACCGGGATGCGCCAGCTCACGAAAAACGGTCCCAGATCTTTACCGGTGGCCTTCGAGAAATGGATCAACCATTCATCAAGCCTTTCGGGATTGGTCTTCGGGCGGTCTTTCTCCGGCATGTCCCTATACACTAGAAAAACCTTCTTGAACGTGTCCCACCCGAATCCCTCGACTAACTGATCATAGAAATTAAGCGCGAGGAACGGGTTGCTGGTCCACGCGAGTTCCGGGTTTGAGTAGAATTCCCGCAGTTGCTTTTCCCGGCTCGCATCGTTCATCGCACCGTGTCCCCGGCGTGGCAGGCCGCAGACTTTTTCGAAGCAATACATCGAGAAGATGTTGCAGGTCACTTCCCCGGTGCCTTCCGGAGTCCACATCTTGTTCTGATGGTTGTGGCCGAGTTCATGGAAAAATCCCCAGCTCCCTTTTTTCAACTCATCCATGTTCGCCACCTTGGGCGCTTGATCCAGCCACGCCATGATCGGATAGCCGGAATGCATGTAGCCCGCCGAAATCTGGCGATCCAGGACGAAGCGCTCGGGACTGGTCCGGTTGGCCGTGGTGCCCGCCAGATCATCTTCCGCCGCGACCACCTTGTCCCAGAAAGCGATCACCGCCGCAGGATCATCCAGCTTGCGGATGTTTTCCGATGGCAGGGAAATCACGAGGTTCTTGCCCGCCAGTTCCGCCCAAGGTCCCGGAAAATCACGGATCTCTTTTTTCCACGCCACCGGGTCGGTCTTTCCCGCCACGAACAAGGGAGCGGGTATCGCGTCGCGAACGGTCACCTTGATTTCACCGAGTTTGCAATCGGGCGGCACGACGATGTAGATCAAACCTCCGAATGCGTTTGCCACCGGGGTGCTTTTTTCCGTCACCGGGAAGAGGCGGCTGATTTCCGGCACGCGGGTCCAGGATTTGATTTTCTCCGACCACAGCTTGTCCTGATGGCAGCCGATCCTAACACCCAATTTCGCGTTCGCGGCGTCCGGCGGAACTTCCACCGTGACGATGGTGCCGGGAGCGGCATAGAGACCGGTGCTGTGCCAGCGCGGAATCTTCGTATCCATAGGAACTTCCCGGGTGATCTTTTTGGAGTCCGCAGCCGGCACGCCGGGAAAGTCCGTCGCAGCAGGATGCGCGGTGACTTTCTCCGGAGGGAGCGCCATGAGATCGAGGATGGTCTTCTTGTAGTCCGTGAATGCCTGCTCGTTCCCCTCCCGCTTCCAAGCGGGCTTCTTCAACGGGTATTCTCCCGGCAAGGGTTCTGCGGTGGCGGTGGCAAAAAGAGTGGTCGCCAGCAGTGCGGCTGCTAGGGATGTGGATATTGGACTCATAAATCAGTTCGCCTTTTGAATTGATGGGGATTGGTGACATGCACAGCGGCAAGTGTCGTCATTACGGAACACCCGTCTTTCATTTTTTCATTGTTAGAAACTAAATATCTCGTGCTAATTTAGGACCAGCCGGAGATTTTAACCTAGGAAAGGCGAACACAAGCATTTTGCGCGAGCTGATAGAGGGCGATGGGCGATGGGCGATGGGCGATGGGCGATGGGCGATGGGCGATGGGCGGTCGACGGCCCGGAAAACCGGCAAAGGAACCATCCGCCCGGGTGAAAGCGGACGGCTTGAACGGATTGGCCGCTGAATGGCCATGAATGCTTACCGCCGAAGGGGTGAAACCGATCACCGTGGAAAACGAAAACACCCTCTCAGTGTTGTCATAAGCAACCTCGGATGACATCGCCACGGTTTTCTCTCTTGATCTCAAATGAAGTCCATGTGAAGAGCTTCAGGTGAGCGCGCGTTCCCGGTGGCAATTCCGGCAACTTCCAAAGGACGCGCTTTTTTGAAAAAATGGTTTGGTATCTGCATCCGGCGGTTTCCCGTTTCCCTTTCTGAACAGCACCAAACCCCTTTGCAACACGCTTGGAGCCATTCCCTTATTTCCATGAAACCCACCTTGTCGCCCGCCTCTTTAGCAACTTTCGCTTTTTTTATTTTTATGGCTATTATCACGAGCCAATTAACGGTTTCAGCTCAGGAACCGCCTGCAACCTTCACCCGCGCGATCACGACCGGGACGCAATCGGTGTCCGTCGATTTCGCATATCATCCCATCCGCAGTTCGAATTTCGGAGTTCTCGTCCAACAGGCTGACGGCAGCTACACCACTTACACCGCCGGTGTGGCCCGCACGTATCTGGGGACCGTCACGGGCTACCCCGGTGCCATCGCCATGGGATTGCTGCGGGCGAACGGAACCTTGCTGGCCAAGGTCGCCTTCGAAGATGGCAAGACCTGGTACACCACCGGCGGAAACGCAACGGCCGGCGGCTCCTCGTTCACACCGGTGTGGCCCACCTCGGTGGTTGGCAACGGCGGCGCGGGCTCAACCGTGTTCGCGGCGGAAGTCGGGATCGACCTAACAAATGACTACTATGTCAACTGCGGCGGCACCGTGGATGCCATGGTCGAGAAATGCGAATTCTCGGTGATGTCCGCGGACATGGTGTATCTCCGTGATGCGGCGATTCTCCACCGCATCGGCAAGATCATCGTCCGGGCGGATGCCGCGCAGGATCCATACGCGACCGACGGCGCGGACACCAACCTCCTGCTGCCACGTGTCAGGACCGTATGGAACACCGGCACCCCGATGGGCAGCACCCATGACTTGGGACTGGTCGTCCATTCCGGCGCGAACGGGGGCCTCGCCTACGTGGGCACAGTCGGGACATCGAGCAAGTATTCAGCAAACGACTCCGATCTGGATGGGGATTTCTCGGTGGTCTGGCGGCACGAGGCGGGTCACAACTGGAGTTCCAATCACTATGAAGGCGGTGGAAATCCGGAAGGCTCGACGATCATGTCGAACAACTCGCTCTCGCGTTTTTCCAGCTCCGAGTTGCTGAAGATCATCACCCACCGGGCGACGCGAACCGTCCTCGACAATTTAGGCAGCTATTCCTTCCCACTACCCCCACGCGCCAACCAGGACACGGGCTCTTTCCTCCGGAATTCCTCCACCACCCTTGACGTGCTCGCCAATGACTCCGACTCAAATGGACAGGCGCTCGCGTTGCAATCCTTCGACAGCACGGCCAGCCTCGGCGGCAGCCTCACCCGCTCCGTCGGCACCGGCCCGGGCGGGCGCGATCAGATCACATACACTCCCCCGCCGACGCTGGCATCGGGGACGGATTGGTTCAAATACCGGGTGCAGGATTCGGCCGGGATGCAGGCCGTCGGCTACGCGATGTTGCGGCCGCGCTCCGAGGTATTGCTCCCCACGGATCGATGGACGCTCGACGATGCTTCCGGCACCACCGCCCTGAACTCCATCCGCACGACCCAGAACGGCGTCCATCAGAACGGCACGCTGGTCAACGAGGCCGGCGCCAATTCCGTGACGGCAAAGGGTGCTTACTATGACGGCACGAATGACCAGACTTCCATCACCGCACCGGGATACGCGACTAACACACTCACCTTCACGGTGTGGCTGAAAAGGAATGGCAACCAGATCGCTTACGCGCCGCTCGTTTTCAGCCGGGCGGGATCCACGATAGCAGGACTTCACTTCGGCACCTCCAACGAGCTCCGCTATACTTGGGATGACGGCGGCTATACATGGAACTCCGGACTCGTGCCTCCCGACAACACCTGGTGTCTCGCCGCAATGGCTGTTTCCCCCACGGGAACCACCCTGCTTCTCCGCACCCCGTCCGGGCTGCAATCCGCCACGAATTCCGCGACCCTGGCCGCCGAGGCCTTCAATGGGGTCATGTATCTGGGATATGATTCTTCCACTTCCACACGCCACTACAAGGGATGGATGGATGACGTCCGCGTTTACAACGCGACCCTGACGGCGGCGGAAATCGAATCCCTTTACCAGCAAGCCGCCAATCCACCATCGGTTAGCCTGACAAGTCCCCTGCAGGGCGCGACGATCTCCCCGCTCGCCGTCCCGCTTGCCGCTTCCGTCACCACCTTCGCCGGACTCGTTGATCAGATCGAGTTCGTGGAAAATTCCACGGTCCTGGCAACCGACGAAGATCGTCCCTATCAGGTCACACTGTTTTCTATCAGCTCGGGAGGCCATACCTTGGCCGCACGCGCGTCATTCGGAGATTGGGGCTATCAGGTGAGTTCACCGCCGGTGACATTCACCGCGGCACCTCCCCCGCTCCCCACCGTCACCGTGACCGCATCTCTCCCCGCTTCGAAACGCGGTCCGGTGCCGGGCAGCTTCACCATCAGCCGCAGTCATCCCATCGGTTCCATCACGGTACCGTTTTCGATCGGCGGAACCGGCGTTGCCGGCACGGACTATCAGGCGCTCTCCACCACCAGCGTGACGTTTCCGGACGGCAGCCTTTCCCAGACGGTGACGGTCTCCCCGATCGCAGCCGCGCCCGATGGACTGGCGGAAACGGTGATCTTGGGAGTTTCATCCGGCAGCGGATTCACAACCGGCAGCCCCGGCAGCGCCACGCTGACCATCAACGATCACATCACCTCGATCGCGGACGGAGAATGGGATGTGGCCGCAACCTGGAACAGCGCGGCCGCAGCTCCTGTTAGCGGAACCCAGAACACCGGCGAAACCTACGCGGTCGCCCATATCGTCACCTCCAACAACACCGACTCCAACAGCCAGGCCCTGGTCGCGGGTGGCATCCGCATCAAAAGCGGGGGCATTCTCGACCTCGCCCGCCTTCACGCCGCCACGACCCAGAACGTCTCCTACAATCTCCCCGCGACCGTGGTGGAGGATGGTGGCACCATCCGTTTCCGGGCCTCTGTCGGCACCTCCGCCCACACCGCCGCCGCGGCCTTGAATTTCTCCGGGAATACCACGCTGCTTATCAATGGCGGCAGTTATGGCAACAGTGCCACCCTCAGCGGAGCCATTTCCGGCAGTGGCAACATCAATGTCTTCTCGGACACCAATGCGGGCTCCGGGTTGAACTTCCATCAGATTTCCATCACGAGCGGCAACAATCCCTTCAGCGGAAATTGGACCATCAAGCACACGAACGGCGGAGACGAGATCGCGGCCCTCCGCGCCGCCGCCACCAAGGCGCTCGGAACCGGCACGGTCACCGTGCAGGACGCGGCCAGCCTGATCAATGACCACGCCACGGGCCTCAATTCCTTGAGTGGGGTGGTTCTGGACGGAACGGACGCCACGCTCACGCTGAACCAACCGTGGACCAATTCCGCGGCGACGCTGTCGCTCTCCGGGATCAGTCCGCTCGTTCAGTTAGGTAATGCAACGACCCAGATTGGATCCCTATCCGGCTCATCCGGTGTGATCCAGGGGACTGGCTCCTCATCCATCCTGCGGGTCAACCAGACAACCGAAGGATTTTACTCAGGCCGCCTCGGCACGAATCTAACTTTCGCGAAAGCCGGCAGCGCTCCATTGACCTTGGCCGGCAATCTGGATCCCTCACTCGCGCTCCGCCTGGAAGCAGGCAGTCTGATCAGCGGGCTTTACTCCTCCAGCATCACGAGCCTGGTGCAGACCGGCGGGAATCTGGTGCTGCCCTTGTATTCCCAAGCGGTAAAGCCCCTCACTCTTGCCGGCGCCTATCAATATTCCGGCGGGACCATCACGCTGGACCTTTCCAGTGGCAGTCCGGTGATCGGTTCTCCCTACACGCTGCTAGAGTATGGCAGCTTGTCGGGTGCTCCCCAGATCGTTGTTCCAGCGGGACTGAACGCGGTCATCGACTACGGCACCGGCAGCAACTCTCGGATCACCGTCACGCTGCAAAACACGGTGCAACTGGTCGTGACCGCATCTCCCGTCAATGGAGGAACCGTCACCGGAGGAGGGATGATCCCGGTAGGATCATTGGCCTCCATCACTGCGACACCGGCGGACGGCTGGAGATTCTTGAACTGGACCGGCACCGGCATCACGGCCACCGCCCAGGCCAACACCACCGTGCTGGCGGACACGGCGAAAACCGTGGTCGCGGTTTTCGAGGAAATTGATCTCTATCAGGAATGGATCGATCTCACGGACCTCACCGGAAACGATGCCCTGCCCGGCTCGGACCCTGATGGCGACGGATTCACCAATTACATCGAGTATCTTTTCGATTTCCAACCGGACGACGCCAACTCCGGACTGAGGATGTCCATCTCGGTGAATACCGCCGGCACGCCGTCGCTCCTGATCAACAAGGTGATCCCGGAGGGCAGTTTCCACCTCGAATGGTCAACGGATTTGCAAAGCCCGTGGCCCAACTCGATGCCGATTCCAGTGTCAGCCACCGCCACGAATTTCCCGGTGACTCCGCCGGTGCAAGCCGGAAAGTGCTTTTACCGCCTCCGCTACGTTGCTCCCGCTCCATGAGAGCCACCTGCGGAGCATCCGTGGTATTCGGGCTGGGCCACGGGACACAGCCTCTCCCCTTTCCTCGCTCTCCGCCCGTTAGTCGGAATCCGTCTCCCGGAACGCCAGAATTTCCCAATTAGCACGAGATAATTTTCATTGACGCCTTATCTGCAAGGAGTCAAATTCGCGGCGCGGATGCGGATGGAACGACTGCTCCGATCCCGCCCGTCGGAAGGGGCTTGCGCGAACCACAGACTCAGCTAACAAATCTCCGCATGAATCAAAAGACACAATCCGGATACAACCGCTTGCTCTTGCTCGTCGCCGGTCTCGGCGGACTGCTCTACGGCATCGACATCGGCATCATCGATCCCGCCCTGGGCTACCTCGGCAAGACCATCTCGATGACGGAGGAAAACAAGTCGGTCATCGTCGCCGCGGTTCTCGGCGGCTCGATGTTCGCCTCGGTGATCGCCGGATTCTTCGCGGATCTGTTAGGTCGAAAGCTGATGATGATCATCAGCGCGGTGATGTTCGTGGCCAGCGTGGCGATCATCTTCACTTCCCAGACCTACGTGCCGCTGCTGCTCGGCCGCATTCTCCAAGGCATGAGCGGCGGTGTCATCGCCGTGGTGGTTCCTCTCTACCTCGCGGAATGCCTAACGGCCGAAAGCCGTGGCAAGGGTACTTCCATTTTCCAGTTCATGCTCACCTTCGGCATCGTGGTGGCGGCGTTTGTGGGCGACCATTACACGAAGAACGCCGAGGCAGCCATCCAAGCCGCCGCAGGGAATGAGACCGCCATCGTGGCCGCCGCAAACCATGCCTGGCGCGGCATGTTCCTATCGGTGATCTACCCAGGCCTGCTATTCCTGTTAGGAAGTTTCTTCATCTCGGAATCACCCCGCTGGCTCTACCGAAAGGGCAGGAAGGACCAGGCCCGAACCGCCCTTGCCCGCTCGCGCACGGGAACAGAAGTCGCCACGGAGATCGCGGAAATGGAAACCGCCCTCATCCACGAACATGCCAAGCCAAAGGTCACCCTGATCGAATCCTTCGTGGAAATTTTCACCCGCAGGAAATACATCATCCCCTTCATCCTCGCCTGCGTGATTCTCGGTTGCAACCAGGCCACCGGCATCAACTCGGTGCTCGGCTTCATGACGACGATTCTCCAGCAAGCCGGTCTCAGCGCGGAGGCCGCCTCACAGAGCGGCCTCTGGATCAAGATCCTCAACTGCGTGATGACCGTCGTCGCCGTTATGCTGGTGGACCGCAAGGGCCGGAAATTCCTGCTGAAGCTCGGCACCGGCGGCATCATCGTCTCGCTCCTCGCCGGCTCCGCCGCATTCTACTCCTTCGAGTCGAAGCGGGTGGACGTGGCACCGCAAGTCACTGCACTCGTCAGCGAAAACACGCTGAAGCTCGATGTGGCAACCGCCAGCCTCGGCAGCCAGGTCACTGCGGATCAAGCGGTGCAAATCTCCATCCTTTACGCCTATGGCGAAAAACAGGGCATCGCCGTCGGCCTCAGTAACGATCCCAAGACACGGGAAATCTCCATCGCCCCGGCAGATGGTTCCACGGAATCGCTGCGGATCATCCGTGCCAGCCGCGGCCCGGTGCCGACGCAAACCACCGGCATCATCATCGCCATCTGCCTCGCGTTTTTCATCACCTTCTTCTCGATCGGGCCCGGCGTCTGCGTGTGGCTAGCTCTATCGGAATTGATGCCGACGCGGATCCGCTCCGTCGGCATGGGTTTCGCCCTTTTGGTGAACCAAGGCGTCTCGACCTCGATCGCCGCCTTTTTCCTGCCGATCGTCGGCAACCATGGTTACTTCGCCATGTTCGCCTTCTGGGCGGGCTGCACGGTCGTCTATTTCATCACCGCCGCTTTCTTCCTACCGGAAACGAAAGGCAAGACCCTTGAGGAAATCGAGGAGTACTTCGAAGGCAAGAAATCCATCTAACTTCAGCCCTCCCGTCCATCGATGTCACGAAAATCCTCACTCGCCATCCCCGCCCCGCTGGATCCGGGATTTCTCCCGGCCGTCGTTTTCAACCGTGCCTACGTCGCCCGCGCCACCGCCTCCGGCAGCGCCGTGCCACTCATTCTCGGCCTTGAGCGCGAGGGCGGATTGCTTTCCCGTTTTGAGACCGTCGTCATGCCACAGGCCGATGACGAAACCGTGCTTTATGTTGACCGCCTCGTGAAATTCCTGCTGTGGGCACGTGGCGGCTGGAAGCTTCATCTCAGCGGACCGCCCGCCATCGGCGAGTATGTCCGCAAGACCTATTCCACGCGTGGTGCCCGCAAGTTCGACTGCAAGATGATGGAACTGGCCTATGGCCGGAAATTCGAAGTGGTGCTCACTAACAAAATCCCTCGCGCCCGCGACATGGAGGTTCCGGCGGGTGGTCACATGAAGGGCTGCCGCATCGGCTTCGACCTCGGTGCCAGCGACTACAAGGTTTCCGCCGTCGTCGATGGTGAAGCCATTTTCACCGAGGAAACTCCGTGGAATCCGAAGATCCAGGCCGATCCGCAATACCACTATCACCACATTTCCGCCGCGCTCCACCGGGCCGCAGCCCACATGCCGCGTGTCGATGCCATCGGCGGCAGCTCCGCCGGCATCATTGTGGACAATGAGATCCGCGTGGCTTCCTTGCTGCGCGCCATTCCAGCGAAGAGCTTCGCCACCGCGGCCGGTGTCTTCAAGCGCGTGCAAAAAGAATGGAACGTGCCGCTCGTCGCGATGAACGATGGCGATGTCACCGCTCTAGCAGGCGCGCTGTCCCTCGGCAAGACCGGCATGCTCGGGTTGGCGATGGGCTCCAGCGAGGCGGCGGGCTTTATGGATCAAAAAGGCCGCATCCTCGGCTGGCTCAATGAACTCGCCTTCGCACCCGTGGATTACAACCCGAAAGCCGCGTCCTGCGAATGGTCGGGCGACTCCGGGGTCGGTGCCCTTTATTTCTCCCAGCAAGCCGTCAACAAGCTGCTGCCCGCCGCGAAAATCAAGCTACCCGCGAAAATGGATCTGCCGGAGCGCCTTGTCGAGGTGCAGAAACTGATGGCAGCAGGCGATGAACGCGCCGCGAAAATCTATCAAACCATCGGTGTTTACCTCGGCTACACCTTGCCGCACTATTTGGATTTCTATGATTACTCCAGCGTGCTCGTGCTCGGTCGCGTGACAACCGGAGCGGGCGGCGACATCGTAATTTCCAAGGCATTGGATGTCCTCAAAACGGAATTCCCGGAACTCGCGGGCAAGATCAACATCCACGTGCCGGACGAGAAAAGCCGCCGCGTCGGACAGGCCGTCGCCGCCGCCAGCCTTCCATCCACCCGCACCCGCAAGTGACGCTATGAAATTCCACCAGCCCCGCGCAGGCATCTTTGTTCCGGACGGCACTCCGCTGCCAGACGCCTTGGCTCGCGTCACCCACCTCGGCATCGGCGCCCATCAGGACGATCTCGAGTTCATGGCTTTCCACGGCATCCTCGAATGCTATCAGAAATCGGACGCATGGTTCGGCGGCGTCACCTGCACGAATGGCGCGGGCAGCTCCCGCACCGGCCCCTATGCATCGTTCACCGACGAACGCATGATGGAAATCCGCCGCCAGGAACAGGACAAGGCGGCAACCGTGGGCGACTTCGGCGCGATGATCCAGCTCGACTATCCCAGCAGCGCCGTGAAAAGCGCGACGGACGACAGCCTCAAGCTCGACCTGCTGCAAATTCTATCAGCCACCCGTCCGCAGGTCGTTTACACGCACAATCCCGCGGACAAGCACGACACCCACATCGGCGTCACCATCGCCGCCTTGCAGGCCATGCGCTTGATGCCCCTGGCGGACCGCCCCACCCGAGTGATCGGCTGCGAGGTCTGGCGCAATCTCGATTGGCTGCCGGATGCCGATAAGGTGCTGATGGACGTCAGCGGTCGTGACAATCTCGCTGCCGCCCTCAACGGCATCTTCGATTCACAGATCGCCGGCGGCAAACGCTACGATCTCGCCACGCTCGGACGCCGCGCCGCCAATGCCACCTTCTTTGACTCCCATTCCACCGACGCCGCCACCCAGCTTGTCTTCGGCATGGACCTAACACCGATCGTCACCGACGACTCGCTGGACATCGCTGGCTACGTCGGCGGCCTCATTGCCGCCTTCCAGACGGATGTGCTTCAAAAACTAACTACCCGCCTGGGCGATTCCTGATGGAGATTATCATCCAGCCCACTCCCGAGGAAGCGACCGGTGTCGCGGCGCGGATCATTGCCAGGCTGCTTGCGGAAAAGCCGGACGCCGTGCTGGGCCTGGCCACCGGCAGCACACCCGTCCTGTTATACCGCGAGCTCATCGCCATGGACCTCGACTGGAGCCACGTCACCACGTTCAACCTGGACGAATACATCGGCATCCCGCGGGAACATCCCCAGTCCTATCACAGCTTCATGACGGACAATCTCTTCCGTCACATCAACATATCTCCGTCCCACATTCATATCCCGGACGGCAATGCCACGGATATCCCCGCATCCTGCGCGGATTATGAAAAACGCATCGCCGCGGCCGGCGGCATTGACCTCCAGATCCTCGGTATCGGCACCGATGGCCATATCGGTTTCAACGAACCCACTTCCTCGCTCGCGTCCCGCACCCGCATCAAGACGCTGACCCGCCAGACGCGGATCGACAACGCCCGCTTTTTCGGCAGCGAGGAGGACGTGCCCCATCACGTGGTAACCATGGGGATCGGCACCATCATGGAAGCCCGCCAGAATCTCCTCCTTGCCTTCGGCCCGGGAAAAGCACGCGCCATTGCGGAAGCCGTCGAGGGCCCTGTCACCTCGCTTAATCCGGCATCGGTGCTGCAAATGCATCCCACGGTGAAAGTGTGCCTTGATGAACCGGCAGCCAGTCAATTGAGCCGCGCGGACTACTACCGCTGGGTCTATGAGAGCAAGCCCGGCTGGCAAACTTTCTGAGGCACATTGAATCGGTCGTCCTCTCAACCTTCGCTCCGGACAAACCCTCCGCGCGTGCGACTGGAGTGAGAGTGCAAGATCTGACCCTCCCCGGAAGTAGCTATCTGCTTCCGCTCCGCCACTCCATAACCTAGCCATGATCATGCCTTCCCACACCCGTCGTGAATTCACAAAACTTGCTTTGACCGCTCTGCCCGGCGCGGGCTTGTTATCCTCTATCAGCCGGCTCAGCGCCGCGGAAGCTCCGGCCAGGCCCAACTCAAAGGTCGCCGGCGTGCAGCTCGGAATCAATGTGCCCTACAGCTTTGCCAACGCGACCATGAGTGGCGATGACATCCTCAAGAACTGCGTTCAGCTTGGCATGAGCGCCGTGGAATTACGCACCCAGCCCGTGGAAGCATTTCTCGGCCTGCCGGCGGATCTAACAAAATCCAAAAAAGGCGAAGACAAGAGTGCCGCGACGGCGAGGGCCGGGAAACTCAGCGAGTGGCGCAAGGGCGTTTCCATGGATCGTGTGAAGGAATTCCGCAGCAAGTTTGAAAGCGCGGGCGTGTTGATCGAGATCGTCAAGGTCGACGGTCTTTTCAAAATGACCGACGACGAGTTGGACTACTCGTTTGCCCTTGCAAAGGCGCTCGGCGGCCGGGCCATTTCCTCGGAAATCTCCCACGCCGAGACAGAACTCAAACGCGTCGGGCAGTTCGCCGACAAACACCAGCTCATGGTCGGCTATCACGGCCACGCCACGACGAAACCGGAAGATTGGGAGGCCGCCTTTGCCCTCTCGAAATACAACGGTGCGAATGTGGATCTCGGGCATTTCGTCGCCGGCAACAACACCTCCCCAATCCCCTTCATCAAGCAGTATCACGAGCGCATCACTCATGTGCATTTGAAGGATCGCAAATTGAATAACGGACCTAACACGCCCTTTGGCGAAGGTGACACGCCGATCGCGGAAGTGCTGCGCCTGATCCGCGATAACAAGTGGAACATCCAGGCGACAATCGAGTTTGAATACAAGATCCCCGCCGGCTCGGATCTCATGACCGAACTCGCCCGCTCCGTTAAGTTTTGCCGTGACGCGCTCGCCTGACTTCGATCCGCCGCCATCGAAGGCTGGAGGGGACGTCAATTGGATTTACCTCGGGCCCACCCGTCTCGTAGGCATCGATGATGATGTTATTGGGGGGCGAGTCAGTCCGCCATGGCATAAGATTCCAGAAAACCGCAACCGCCGCAGCGAAACGTCTGGATCTTGTACTGCTCCCTGCCGCTGATCTTTGTGCCGACCCAGAAGGACGGCTCCGGTTTTCCAGCTACCCATCGTGAAACAAGTTGGGAGCCGTGAGTCACGTCGAGGATGAACCCTTCAGCCATGGTTACGCCACACTTCGGACAGGAGACGGGTGAATTCATTCGCAATAAATATCGAGTCGAAAGGTTGTAGTCAGTTGGAATGTTCGGTGGTGTTTCTAAACGCCTGCCCGCACCACTACAACCTGCCGCATCTCCTCCACCATCGCTCACTTCACCGTAGAATCTCCCTCAAAAATTATAAAAGACAAAACCAATTATTCTAACCTAAAAACTGCTTTCGATCTAACTCCATTCTCCAACACGCAGCCATATGAAGTTCCCACTCCCCTTCCCGTCATGCAACTGCTTGGTGCAAACCGCACACAACCTTTGCGACAGGCAAACGCAAAGTCTTCTCCAAACCATCATTGACATGCGACCTCCCCTGATTCCCATTTTACTCCTCGCGTTGACCCTTCCGGCGTTCTGCGACACCCGACCTTGGAAAAGTGCCGACGGAAACCGAACCGTCCAAGGTGAATTCATCAAGTGGGACGCAACAACAGTCACCATCCGCACAGATGGTGAGAAAGAGTTCACCATCGACCTTTCAAAACTCCATCCGGACGAACGGAAGTGGCTCGAAACCTATCATTCCCTAGCAGCACCCGCGGCGGATCCCGCCTCCTTCTTTGAGAACCTGACTTTCCGCGACACGCGGCAGACCGCGCTGGCGAAACTCAAGGCAAGCAAGACCGTGGAAATGACTAGCGACGAAACGTTCATTGGTCGCTCTGGCTTGAACGGAGTTTTCCGCACCCGTCAGAAGATCGGAACTCTCACCGGGTCTCTCTATTTCGATTGGACGGAATCCGGGAACCTCAAGGAACTGAGCCTCCAAACCGAGCCCAGACCGGCGACCTCTTACAAAACCGAAGTGGAGCCGTGTTGGGAGCGACTCATTGATCTTTTGGGTGCGCTATACGGAAAGCCGGAAATCAAAGGGCCGCTGCCGAGCATGGCATCTGAAGCCGACGGTTCATTCGTGCCGTCGCATTTCTGGAAACTTCCGACTGGTGGCTCCGCACTGTTGGGGACCGCACGCGATGGTCAGAACTATCAGGTCGTGGTTCGATTCACCCAGAAGAACGCGGAAATCGTCGGAATCTCCAAGTGATTTCCCAAATGGGATTCCTCACCAAAAGTAGGCGTCGCTGTCTGGGTTCAATGCGGAGATCAAGATAGGAGAGGAGCCGGCGGAGGATTTCAACGGGATCCATTCCCTTGGCCAGGATCACCACCCCGTTCCAACTTTTTTTCAGCGAGCCGGATTGCCCCGTAACCGGCCCGCCGAATCGCCGCTTCCGGGAAATACAGAGAAAGCCGGATTCCAACCTCCACCAAAGCGAACCGGTCACCTGCCCCTGAAAATCGCCTCGCACTCCCCGGGGCATCGCCGGTAGTCTCACGCCGGACCCAACCATGAAATTGCAACGCCAAGGGCCAAACGCCTTTCTTTCCATCCTCGCTAACTTCCCCCGGATCGGAGCCCTGTTGCTTTTTGGTGGATTGTGTCACGCGGCGGTGACGCCGGATTACCTCCGCTGCGAGTATCTAACGGACCCGCGCGGCGTGGATACCGTGCTGCCGCGGCTGTCGTGGGTCATCGAGTCGTTGGAGCGTGGGGAGAAGCAGACGGCGTGGGAGGTTCTGGTGGCATCCTCGCCGACGCTGTTGGCTCAGGACAAGGGCGACCTGTGGGACAGCGGCCGGGTCCGGAACGACCAGACGAACCAAATCGTTTACAGTGGCTCCAAGCTTGCTTCGCGCTCGGAATGTTTTTGGAAAGTCCGGTCGTGGGACAAGTCCGGCGATCCGTCCCCATGGAGCAAGCCCGCCTCGTGGACCGTGGGCTTGCTGGACGAAGGGGACTGGTCCGCGAGATGGATCGATGCCAGTCCCGTTCAGAAGCTGAACGGCCGGTCGCTGCCCGTTGTCACCGCGGCCGCCTATGAAGCCATCGACGGAGCGGGCTCGCTGGATCTAACTGCCAAACTGAAACACATGGCGGCGGCTGCCACCCGATTTACGCTGGATGCGAAGAACGAGACTTTGGGCGATGACCCGGCTTATGGCCACGCCAAGCGGCTGCGCGTGGAATACGAAATTGGCGGGATCAAGACGGTGCGTTATTTCGCGGAAAGGACCACCTTGCACTTCCCGGAGGATTTGCCCGAACCACCCTCGATCGGCCGCGCCTATTATGAGGCGGAGAAAGGCGGGGGTTCCCTGGACGTCACCCAACTCCTCAGGAAAAACGCGGAGGGCGGCTATTTTGAGATGGTCGTGACTAACAAAATCTTGGGAGGCGACCCCGCGCCTCAAGTGACAAAAATCCTCCGCGTGGAATTCACCGCCAACGGTGAAAGCGGGACGAGAATCCTCCGCGAAGGCCAGATCTTCCATTTTCCCCCGGACCTGCTCCAGACCACCGCGGTTCCCCATCTGCGGCGTGCGTTCACTCTAACGAAGCCAGTTGCCAAGGCCACGATTTACGCCACCGCGCTGGGGATTTATGAACTGCGGATGAATGGCCGGCGCGTCGGCGATCATTTCCTCGCTCCCGAGTGGACGGACTATTCCAAGCGTCTCCGCTATCAGGAATACGATGTCACATCGCTGTTAGCGGTTGGCAGCAATGTCCTCGGCGCACAGGTGGCCAACGGCTGGTACTCCGGCCACATCGGCAACGGCGGCTATCAGTATTGGGGCCGGAGTCCCGCGCTGCTCGCGCAGTTGGAGGTCACCTGCAAGGACGGCACCAGCGAGCGGATCGTCACCGACGGCTCTTGGAAATCCTGTGAGGGACCGCT
Organism: Luteolibacter sp.; assembly: GCF_039920825.1. Lineage (GTDB taxonomy): Bacteria > Verrucomicrobiota > Verrucomicrobiia > Verrucomicrobiales > Akkermansiaceae > Luteolibacter. The sequence continues at coordinate 28,559 of NZ_JBDSCX010000074.1, forward strand.
GCTCGCCACGGATTTCATGCTGGGGGAGGAGTATGACGCCCGCAAGGAAATCGATGGCTGGGACAAGCCGGTTTTCAATGACTCCGGCTGGCTGCCGGTGGTCGAGCGCGAGGAAGCACAGCGCTTGATGAACGGCCAGGTGATGGAGCCTGTCAGGAAACTGATGGAACTCCCGGCGAAGAACCTCACCGAACCGCTGCCCGGCAAGTGGACCTATGATCTCGGGCAGAACATGGTCGGTGTGGTCCGCCTTAAAATTTCCGCCGCGGCGGGAACCAAGCTCACTCTCCGTCACGCGGAAATGCTCAATCCGGATGGCACCGTTTACACCGCCAATCTCCGCGGAGCGCCCTCCGTGGACATCTACACCTGCAAGGGCGGCGGCGAGGAAATCTGGCAGCCCAAGTTCACCTTCCACGGCTTCCGTTACGTCGAGCTAACAGGAGTTTCATCCCAACCACCCAAGGACGCGGTCACCGGCATCGTCTATGGCTCGGATACTCCCAAGACGGGCGAGTTCACTTGCTCGGAGGGCCAGCTCAACCAACTTCAGTCTAACATTCAGTGGGGACAACGCGGAAATTACCTCAGCGTGCCGACCGACTGCCCGCAGCGCGACGAGCGCCTCGGCTGGATGGGCGACGCGCAGGTCTTCGTCAGGACCGCGACCTATAATTCGGATGTCGCCGCGTTCTTCAGCAAGTGGCTGGTGGACGTGAGGGATAGCCAGGATCTCGCGGGGCGCTTCGGCGATGTCGCACCCTTGGCCGCCACGGCGAGGGGCGCGCCCGGTTGGGGGGATGCGGGCGTCATTTGCCCGTGGACCATCTATCAGGCCTATGGCGACCTCCGGCTGTTGGAGCGCCAATACCCTTCGATGGTGGCGTGGGTGGGCTATTGCAAGAGCCAGAGCCCGTATGGAATCCGCAGTGGGGAGCGTGGCAATGACTACGGCGACTGGCTCTCGATCGGCGCGGACACCGACAAGGAATTGATCGGGACCGCCTATTCCGCGTATTCCACGAAGTTGTTAGCCCAAGCCGCCGCCGTCCTCGGCAAGACCGCCGACGCGCAATCTTACGAATCGCAGTTCCAAGCCATCCGTCGTGCCTTCATTGAAAAATTCGTGATGCCGGATGGCCACGTCACCGGCAACACCCAGTGCGGTTATGTGATGGCCCTCAAGTTTGATCTGCTGCCGGCCGCGCTGCGGGAAAATGCCGCCAACTATCTTGAACAGGACATCATCGCCAAGGGCAATCACCTTTCCACCGGCTTCGTCGGTGTTAGCTATCTGTTACCGGAACTCACCAAGGCTGGAAAGATCGACACCGCCTATCGGCTGCTCATGCAGGACACGTTTCCCTCGTGGTTGTTCTCCGTGAAACTGGGAGCCACCACCATCTGGGAGCGATGGGACGGCTGGACCCCGGATAAGGGTTTCCAGGATCCCGGCATGAATTCCTTCAATCATTACTCGCTCGGCTCCTGCGGCGAGTGGCTCTACAGCACCGTGGCGGGGATCCAACCGGACCCCGCGGTCCCCGGCTTCAAGCGGATCATCATCCGCCCCATCCCCGGCGGAAATCTCCGTGAGGCGAGCGGCCGGTTCCGCTCGATCCACGGCCTTATCACCAGTGCCTGGAGTTCCAGCGACGGCAATTTCACGCTGACGACCACCATTCCCGCCAACACCACCGCCGAGGTTCACGTGCGGGCCAAAGACGCCGAATTCATCACGGAATCCGGCAAGCCGGTGAAGGACGCGGAAGGCGTGAAATTCCAGCGTATGGAAAACGGAGCCGCTGTTTTCGCCGTCGAGTCCGGACGCTATCAGTTTTCCTCGAATGACAACGCAGTGTCGGGCACAGGGAACACGAATTCAACCAAGGTCCGGTGATGGAGATACGATCCACCTTGCGCGCGAGGATGATGGCGGCGCTGTGCCTCGCGGGACTACTGTTAGCCACGCGGGCCGCCGCGGCTCCGCACCCGTTCAGTCCCTATCAACCGGATGGGGCGACGCTGCATCTCTGGCATTTCGACGAGAAGGAAGTTCCCTTCATGGACTGGGGAAGCAACCGCAAGCCGTTGTGGGGCTTGCTGCTGGGCGCGTCCGCATCCAAGCCGTCGCTGGAAGGATTCGGCACGGCGGTGGGTTTCGCTTGGTCCAAGGACAACGAGCCCGGAACGACTCTTCCCTACGGGCCAATCCTGTTAGCCAAGCCCGAGTTGGACGCCGGACCAGGGGATAACGTAACTCCACCGTTTCAAGTGATGGGTGGGGACGGGGCGTTCACGATGGAAGCGATCGTGAAGCTGGATATGCTGCCATCCGCTTCACCGGGACTCGCGGCGGACATCATCACCCTGGATGACGATGCCCAGGAGAACCGGGTTTTCCTCTTCCGGATCGAGAAGCCGGGGTTCCTGTCGTTCGTCCCCATCTTCGGCGATGCCGTTAGAGGTGGAGGGTTGGCTTCGATTCCAAAGACCGGTCCCCATGCGATCAATACCACGGACTGGTTTCATGTGGCCGTCACCTATGATGGAAATGAGAACAGCGCGAACAACCTGAAGTTCTATTGGACCCGGCTCGGCGCGGCCGGTGAGGTGGCGAACCCCATTGGCACGGGCACTCTCTCGGCGGACCTGCGCCGTGAGATGGGAGATTTTGCGATCGGAAATTCCGGGAAGGTCAATCAGAAGGGGCCGTTCGAATTTTTCCCGGGCGACATCGACGAGGTGCGGATCAGCAGCGTGGCTCGACAGCCCTACGATTTTTTCTTCGTGGATCCGGAAGTGAAAAAGCGGGCGGAAGATTTGGCGTCCCGGCAACCGCCCGTAACCCCCGAGCCGAAACTAACCATTCAACAGGTGCTGGTGGATGGTGAGCGGGCACCTGCATTCCAAGGCTCTTCGCCGCTGACCCTCCCCCCGGGAAACCACTTGCTGGATTTCGATTTCGGATTTCCCGCTGGAGTCCTGACCGATCCGCTGGCGGTGAAGTGCCGGTTGGACGGACTGGACGAGGACTGGCACCCGACCGCCCGCGGGATGACTCTGACCTGGGAAATGTTGGATGAGTCCGGTGCGCTTCTCGCGCGCTCCGCGTTCTCCGCCACCCGCTCGAGCGCGGAATGGGGAAGCGATTTATTAGACTCTCCTTTGCTGGCCAGAAAGGAGCCGCTGTTTGTCCCGGAGAAGACGCGGAAAATCCGGGTGATCATGTCTTCGGGCACCCCGGACACGACCGGGGCCTGGGTCATCGACGATCTCACTCTAACCCGGCCGAACACGCCCGGAGCGAACCTATGGGCCAACGGCCACTTCGATGACGGAGAACGTCTCGATCAGATCGGCGGCGTTCCTTCGGGTTGGGCGCGGCACGGCACCGAGCCGGCGATCGCCCGCATCATCCTCCTTTCAAGTCCGGCGCTGGGCCTGCTGGATGCCGAACAAAGTAGTTCCGCCAACTGGACCTGCACCCAGGATCTGTCGGTCCGGCCCATCCGGGGAGGGGAGACATTTCTCTTGGGATGGTCGGAGGCATTCAACGTCATCGCGGGTTCCTCACTGCGCGCCACTTACACGAATGTTTCGTCAGGAACCTACACCTTCCGTGCGATCTCCGCGACGGGAGGCCCGCAACCGGGAGCCACCCAACTTGCGTTCCCCGTTGTCATTCGCGAGCCCTACTGGAAGCAGGCGTGGTTTGTCCCTTCCCTGGCAGTCGCTGGAGTGTTGCTGGTGGGATGGGGGCTTTCTCTCAACTATCGGCGGCGCGCCCGCAACCGCTTTGCGGCCATCCGCATGGCAAACGCGGTGGAACGCGACCGCGCGCGCATCGCCCGGGACATGCATGACGACCTGGGCACCCGCGTGTCGCTGCTCAAACACGCGGCTTCCGTGGTCCGCAGTGCCATCGACAAGGATCCCGGGGGGGCCAGTCACCAGGCCGCGCGCCTGGAGTCCGCCGCCTCCGATCTGGTGTGGGCCATGGACGGACTGGTCTGGGCCGTGAACCCGGCCAACGACACGCTCGACCACCTCGCCGGCCACCTATCAGGCATTGCCCAGGATATCCTCCGGGATGCCCCGGTCAGGCTGCGCATCTCCATTCCCACGGATTTTCCGCCGCTTCAGTTAGGTTCGGATTTCCGCCATCACTTCTCGCTGGTGGTGAAGGAAGCGCTTCACAACATCCTCAAGCACGCGGGACCGTGCGAAGTCTCCCTGAGCCTGAGCATGGAGGATCGGACGCTGGTCGCGGTGATCCATGACACCGGTGAGGGATTCGATCCTGCAAACCCGGACGCCGGGAATGGCTTGAGCAATCTCGCCGCGCGCGCCGCCGAAATGTCCGGCACCTGTGCCCTTGAGTCCGCGCCCGGCAAAGGAACCCGGATTGTGTTACGTTGCCCCTTGCCGAAAGGTCCCCTCCTCAAGTCCTCATGAAACAAGCTTTTTAAGGAGATCACGAACGATTTGAGCGTCCGTCCGTTCCAGCGGCAGAGTAGGCGACGGTCAATTTCAATTATCGTCTCTTTTCAATCGAATAAACCGTTTCCTCTCCGCGGTGAAAGGAGTGTTGTCGCGGACTTTCAGATAGCTGGCGTTGTCCGTCATCACTGTGGTGTGTTTCACCCCGCTATACCAGTCGATCAGGTTAGGGGACACCTCGATGTCCCGTTTCTGATAGATAACTCCAGGACTGCGGATGACGGTGAGCGCGAGGTATTTCCGGCCATCGGCAAGGGTGACGGTGGTGATGGTTTCCCGGCGGTTCCATGCCGAATCACCATCCGCAAGTTTGTTGAAATCGATTGGATAGACGAGCGGAAGCCGTGGAATGGTTGCCGCCAATCCGCTTGCTGCAGAGCTGGCGGCGACTCCCTTGCCAGTCAGGGTGATATCGAACGAACTTTCGTCCGCGTCGTTGCTGGCGATGTGAATGGCGGCCTTGCGATTGCCCGTGGCGGAGGGCTTGAAGGTGACCTTGAAGCTGGTGGTAGCTCCGTTGGCCAGCGAGGTTTTCAGAGGCTGGGTGACGATGAAGTCGGTGGAGTTGGCGCCGTTTTTGGTGATTTTCAATCCGGTTAGATCAGCATGACCGGAGTTCCGAATGGTGAAGGTTTTTGTGGGGGAGGATTTTTTGACGACGACGGATCCGAGCGAGCTGGTGGACGCTCCGTCGGCGAGCGGGGTATTGGCGGGTTGCTCAATGGAGATCTCGGGCGCTCCGACGTAGGTGTAGGTGACCTCCTGGATTTTCCCGCCCTTGAAGGCAAGCGGCTGGCCGACGGGGTCGGGCGGAACGAATCCCTCCAACGGAGCGACGTAGAGGGTGTAGGGAGCATCTGCGGCCGGGAGGGTGTCTTCGGTGTCGGACTGGTGGTACGCCCTTTTGTTGACCCGCCAGTAGGCACCGCTCCGCGCGGACGCAGGGAAGATGGTGACATGAACCGCACCGCTGGCGGAAGAGCCTCCGGCGATGTTGGAAAAGCTGAGCAGGGTGAAACCGCCGCCGGTCTGATTGTCGCCAGTGGCGCTGCTGGCCTCGGCACGCTCGATGAGGTCCACGACCTGGCCATCAATGGCGCGGACGATGGATTCACCAGATCCTCCCAGATAGATGGCGGCGGGGAGATAGACGCCCCCCTCGAACTGGACGCACAAGGGGCCTCCGGACATACCGCCCGCACCGGATAGACCGGTGGTACGGAAGGTCCGGAAGGTATCATCGTTGGGCGCGACTCTGGAAAATGACGCGGCGGTGGGCGGGCTGGCGTACATGCGGCCCTGGATGAACTCATCGCCTTCCACCGGATAGCCGACGAGCATCTTGAGAGTGGTGGCATTCGGCGGAGTGGTGAGCAGGAATTCGTTGTTAGGGTCGTTGCTGGCGAGGAGGCCGCCATAGCCGCCGCCTCCGGCATCCTTGCTGAAGAAGAGGGCGGCGGCATCGCGGTTCTGGCTGGTTTCATTTCCGATGCCGGGTGAGACTCCGACCCGCGCCGCGGCGTAGTCGTCCATGAGGTGGGCCCCCCTCGGGATGAGTGCCTCGGGCTCGTGGGCGTCGCGGTCGCGCTGGAGCAGCCATTGCAGACCTCCGACGAAGGACTTGGTGCTGTCATCGAATACGACGTGGCCCGCGGTGGCGACGACGCGGGAGACCGTTCCGCCAGACATCACGTTGTTTCGGGATTTCACGACGAAGCCCGAACTGAAGCCGAGATCGCTGCGGATCTGGCCGACGAAGGCGAAGGGCCTGTCCGTGCTGGAGGTGACGGTCTCGAAGGGTACTACCTTGGGTCCGATGTCGACGGGGGCATCCCTAACAGGGTAGGTAATGGGAAGGAACGAGGGCGGGCCATCGTCCACAATGACCGGCACGGGCGGCGGGGTGATGTGGCCGCTCACGGGCTTGCATTCGACATATGAGATGCCAACTGGCAGGCCGGTGAGGGTGAAGCCGGAGTTCCGCCAAGGGTCGTTGTTGGTTCCGGGCTTGAAAATGCGCCATTTTGCGGGCAGCCCTCCGGCATCGAGGACCACCTTGAGGCTGCCGATGCCGGCTGGGCCGGTGGCATAGGCGGCGGTGACGAGGGCGGCGCCGCCCTCGGTGATGGTTTTCGTCGCGGTGGCAAGCTGAAGATAGCCGCCGACCGGCATGAACTCGATGGTGCGGCCCCCCGCAGGCAGGCCACCCACGCTCCCCGCCGCGCGCCAGGCCTGCTCTCCGGCGAAACGCCAGCCGCCGACGCCCGAAGGCGTTAGATTTACAAACAGCGATCCTGTGGGTGGGGATGTCGGGAAGACGGGAGTGAATTGAGAGAAGGCGTTCACATTGAGGGTGGCAGCAGCGCTTGTCACGACACCACCGATGTTGGAAACCACGCAATCGTAGTTTCCCGAATCGGGCATCTGCGCGAAGGGAATTTCGTAGCTGGTGGCGGTAGCCCCTGCGATCTGAAAGCCATCCTTTCGCCATTGATACCGCAAAGGCCCCTGCCCCGTCGCGGAGATGCTGAATGAAACGGCAACCCCGTTTCTGATGGTTTTTGAAAGGGGCTGTTGGGCAATCTCCGGCAGTTCTCCAAATGAGAACGAGTAGATCGCCCCGACTCCTGCTCCCAGCACCTGTTCGTGAATGGCTGTCACCAGGGCCAGATTGCCGTCCAGGGCGACACTGCGGCCAAAATTATCTCCGACGGATGAATCCAGCCCGGTGGAGAGCCTGTTCTGTTCATTCCAAACACCGCCAACACGCTGATAGACGAAGGCGCTGCCGGAGGCCGCGCCCCCCCCGCCATTGTCAAGCGAGGCGCATACAACCGCGAGATTGCCGGAGAGCGCGAGCGCGCCCCCGAAGAATTCATCCACCGTATTGGCCGAAGAAGTGAGTTTCGCCTGTTGGGTCCAGAAACTCGCATTCCGCACATACGCATACACCGCACCGGTGCGTCCCAGTGAGACAAATTCCTCCATCGGAGCGCCAATCAAAAGCGTGTCTCCATCAAGAGCCACGGATTTCCCAAAATTGTCGTATGGTTGGCCATCGGGTGCGGCCACTTTCGTTTGCGGGCCCCAGGACAGACCGTTCCGAACAAATACGTAAGCCGCGCCCGGTCGCGAGGTGACAGCAGTATCGGCACGCGGGGAACCGGCAACCACCGTGTCTCCGGAGATTGCCACGGATTCGCCAAAATAGGCATATTCCACGCCATTAACATCCGTCAGGGCCGCCTGCTTGCTCCAGACCGTGCCTGTCCTGATGAATACGTAGGTCGCCCCCGAATCAGTTAGATCCGCTGAATCAGCGTGAGACGCCCCCACCACAATCGTGTTACCATCGATCGCCACGGCATCTCCAAAACCATCGTCACTGGAAGTTGCCGGGACGGTAAGTTTGGCCTGTTCCCGCCACTCGGTGCCGTTCCTCAGGAAAACGTAAGCGGCTCCGGCGTCGGAGGCATAGGGAGCTCCAATGACCGCCGTGTCATGGCTCAACGCGAGAGTCGCACCGAAGTAATCATAAGACTCACCGTCAGATGCGGTCACCTTGGATTGTTGTATCCATTTGACCCCCACGCGTTTGAAGACAAACGCGCTCCCCACATTTGCTCCCGCCGGAGTGGAATCGCGCGGCACTCCGAAGATGGCGGTATCTCCCTGAAGAGCGACCGACAGACCCGTATGTTCGTCCATCGGACCATCCGACGTGAACAGTTTTCCTAACAAATTCATGGAGGGGCCATTCCGCTCATAAACATAGACGCTTCCCGCCGAATCCCCCGTCCCCGTATTTGCTCCTGGATCACCGACGAGGGCGCAGTCACCTGAAAGAGCCACCGTGGTTCCGAACTGATCGAAACTATAAGGCGCGGCAGTAGCGGAGGAAAATTCTCCGACTTTTGCCCAGGCAGCTCCATCCCTATAGTAAGAAATTGCGCGGCCCTGCAATCCCCGGCAACCCACAAGAATCATGTCCGCGAAAGCGGCCACCGAGTACCCCAAGCCACGCCGGTATGATGGATCTGCCGCCCCCAAGACGGCCTGCTGACTCCAGACACCGCCGTTCCGCGAGAAGACGTAGGCGAAGCCGGTATCATCGCCAGTCTCCTGATCGATATATGGGTCCCACACACGATAAGTGTCTCCGCCCGGAGCACCGATCACTACAGAACTGCCACATAGAGCCACAGATAAGCCAAAGTAGTCGTTATCCCGCCCGCCAGTGGCCACGAACTTCTTTTTCTCGCTCCAGACAGCTCCGTCAGGAGCGAATAGATAGGCGGCACCCGCCGCCTCTCCCGCAGCGGTATCTTCATAGGGAGCGCCGACGAGCGCGCCTTCCGAGGAGAGAGCCACCGAACGACCGAAGGAAGCGTATTTGGAAGTCAACGGCCCCGCCAATATCGCTTTCTGGCTCCATACATCTCCGTTCCTGCCGAAGATATACGCCGAACGCACTGAAGGAGCTCCAACTAGCGCCAACCCGTCCGAAAGAGCGACGGCCTCACCAAACCGATCGACACCGCTTCCGTTAGATGGAGCAGGCCTCGCCTTTTCATTCCAAAATCCCTCTTCGCGTTCATAAATGAAGGCTTTGCCAGCGGTTCCTAAAAAACCGCCTGGAGCCCCCACCATTGCCGTGTCACATGAGAAATCCGCCACGACATGGGAACCAGATTCGTTCTTTACCACCAGAGTGTCCAGCGCCGAAATATCCACCACCCCTGCCCCTAACGCATGGCTATCTGCGATCGCTATGCCGTTAATGTATACGGTATAGGTTCTCGAATCACGGTGAAGATACACAATCACTTCGTAATGACGGCCCGCCACGTAGGGAACTTGATTATAGTACTGATAGGTTATGCCATTCCATGCGTCAAAATAGCCGCTCGTATTCATTCGTATCACACATGCGAGGCCCGCGTAGCTATTGGCCGCCCCCGCGGCCACCCCCACGATACCGTTCATATTGGACGCACCAGGGGTGATGCTGAAACGGATGCTTCTGTAATATGCAGGTCCCGTGGCAGTTACGGGTGCATTCTGCCAGGTGGTGTTCGACTTGAGGATTCTTCCCGACAATGCCACCGCCGCGCCGAATTGGGCTCCGCTGAAACCGCTGGAATCCGACAGCTTCGCCCGCTGCCACCAGCCGCCGGGAGAGCCCTCGAACACGTAGGCGCTGCCTGCATCCGCCGCCACCTGAGTGCCATCATGGGTGGCGCCCACCACTGCGGTATTTGCGTACAATGCCAGCGAATCTCCGAAACGATCACCGGCGTCAGCCGTGGCATCTTCCGCAAAGCGATCTTCCAAGCTTACAAACAGCGGATCGACAGTAACCGGATAGATCGCGCCCTCATCCTTGACGAACAATGCGAGAGAGCCATCGCCATTCTCTTCCATTCTCGCCGCCAGGTTTTTCCCGGACGCATCCCACGCCTTCAAGGCACTGTAACAGACGATGGCCGTCCCACCGTGATCCACAAGGCGGATCCCATCTTCTCCGGTCATTTTTTGGACCCGGAGAGTGCCGTCGACCACCAGTTGCAAACGGAATTCCCCGCCTTTGCCGGCGGGACTTCTGCCGAGAGTAAATCCGTGTTCCAATCCTTCCGTTCGATTTTCAAACCACTGGATGATCGACGAAGGTGCGTGATTGATTTCCACACGATTGTCCCTGCCTGATAACTGCCCTGGGGACACCGCCGTCACGGTTTTCCCGCGTCCGACGCCCGACAACCGCATCCCACAACTCCAAGGCTCCCGATCTGCCACCTGATGACTTCCGCTTGCGAGTTCGACCCGATCGCCCGAAAACCAGGCACGCAATTGCTGCCTGGGATTGACGGCAAAATAACCGGCACCGCGTGAATGAGGACCTGCGGGATCTATTTTCTCAATCGCATGGCGTGCGGCGGACAAGGCGACGCCGAGGGATTCGTATTGGCCGTTTTTCTGCAAGGCGGCGTTGGCGGCCTCTCCGGTTAGAGATATGGAGTCCGAATGAGCCGGTTCCACAACGCTCTTCAATGAGGGCGTTCCGCCGGAATCTGGCGCTGGCGGCGGGAGGGCATCCCTCCGGCCAATAGGATTCCGCCTGTCACCCGGGTGTCCGCGCGGTGCAGGACGGACCAGCAAAACACAAAGGACGATTCCGGCCACGAGGGCCATGAAAAGGAACCAGCGGGGACGAACTCGGGATTTCATGGTATGGGATGTTTGGGGGCAATGGGAGCAGTCATCATGACGATGCCGTAAGGAAAGATCCGCAGCATGGCATGTGATGATCTATGTTTGAAGCAGGAGATGAGGCATTCTGACTTTTCTACTCTTTCAAGCGGATGTAGCGCTTGATGCCGGGTGCGAGAGGGGTATTGTCGCGGGCCTGGTAGCGTCGGGCGTCGTCCGCGAGGATGGTGGTGTGTTTTGCACCGCTAAACCAATCGAGCAGATTGCCCGATACCTCAATGCGAGGTTTCTGATAGATATCTCCAGGACTGCGGATGACGGTGAGCGCAAGATATTTCCGGCCATCGGCAAGGGTGACGGTGGTGATGGTTTCGCGGGGGCTGCCGGAGGACTGCGGATCTACGAGCGGAAGGACGGCGGCAGCCAGGCTTCCTTTTTTGACCGCGGCGGCGGTCCCCTTCCCTGTCAGATTGATGTCGAAGGGATTTTCGTCGGCGTCGTTGCTGGCGATGTGGATGGCGGCCTTGCGGCTGCCCGTGGCGGAGGGCTTGAAGGTAACCTTGAAGCTGGTGGTTGCTCCGTTGGCCAGCGAGGTTACCTTCAGTGCGGCGACGGTGAAGTCCGCGGAGTTGACTCCGTTTTTGGTGATTTTAAGTCCGGTGAGATCGGCGGGGCCGGAGTTACGGATGGTGAAGTTTTTGGCGGAGGTTTTTTTCACAACGACGGATCCGAAGGCAGTCGAGGACGAACCGTCGGTGAGCGGGGTATTGGCGGGTTCCTCGACGCCGATCTCGGGAGCGGGTGGCGGGTAATTCCCTGTTAGCGTGATGTCGTAGGAAGCTTCATCCTCGTCATTGCTGGCGATGTGGAGGACGGCGGTGCGAGGGCCGGTGGCACCGGGGGTGAATTTCACCTTGAACGTGGTGGTTCCGACAGGTCCGGACACCGGGGCGACTGGATTCGTGATGACGGTGAAGTCCGCGGCGTGCGCTCCGTCCTTGGTGATTTTCAAGCCGGTGAGATCGGCATAGCCGACGTTCGCGATCGTGAAAGTCAGGCTGGAGCTGGATCCGACGGCGACGGTACCGAAGTCTTTGGAGCCTCCGTCCGGCAGCTCCACTGCGGCGGCTTGCCGGACCTGGATCTCGGGCGCCTTGACGTAGGTGTATTTGATTTCCTGTTTTTTCCCGCCCTTGAAGACGAGCAGCTGGCCTACGGGGTCGGGTGTTTCGAAGCCTGCCACGGGGGTGACGAATAGGGTGTAGCTCACTGCCCCGGCCGGGAGGGTGTCCTCGGTATTGGACTGGTGGTACGCCCTTTCGTTGACCCGCCAGTAGGCGTCGCCGCGGGCCTCGGGTGGATCGATGACGACATGGACGGCGCCACTGGCGGACGAGCCTCCGGAAATGGGAGAGAAACTGTAGAGTGCGAAGCCGCCGCCCGTGTGATTTCCCCCGGTGGCACTGCTGGACTCGGCGAGTTCGAAGAGTTCGATGACCTCGCTGTCGATGGCGCGGACGATGGATTCGTTGGATCCGCCGAGATAGATGGCGGCGGGGAAATAATTCCCCCCCTCGAAGCGCACGCACAAAGGGCCGCCGGACATGCCGCCGGCACCGCTCAAGCCGGTGGTCCGATAGGTTTTGAACGAGGTGTTCAAGGGTCTGACCGGCGAAAAGGTGGCTGCGGTGCGGGCGCTGGCATACATGCGCCCGGCGACGAACTGGTCTCCATCCACCGGGTAGCCGACGAGCATTTTCTGGGTGTCGGGATTCGGCGGAGAAGAAATGAGGAATTCGTTGGGAGTGGCATCGCTGGCGACAAATCCGCTGTAGCCACCGCGGCCCGCGTCCTCGCTGAAGAACAAGGCGGCGGCATCCCGGTTTTGGGATTCCTCGGTTCCGACGCCGGGTTCCGCTCCGGACCTGGCTTCCGCATAGCCGTCCATAATGTGTGCGCCGCGGGGAATGAGCGGCACCGGCTCATGCTCGCCGCTGTCCCTCTGCAGGAGCCATTGCAGACCACTGACAAAAGTTTCCTTCTCATCGTCGAAAACGACATGAGCGGCGGTGGCGACCACCCGTGAGAGTGTGCCGCCCGCCTCGGCATCCTTTTTCGATTTCACGACAAATCCGGAACTGAATCCATCGTCACTGCGGATCTGTCCGACATTTCCGAAAGGAAGCTGCGGATCCACATTCCTGGAGATGGTGGCGTAGGCCAGAAGTTCGGGAACGGCACCAAACGCGGTCTCCTTGACGGTGTAGGGAATGGTGACGGTAAGAGGCGGCGTGGTGTCATCCGCCACAGGAACGGGGCCGGGTGGTGGAGTGAGACGCCCCTCCACTGGCTCGCATTCCACATAGTAGATACCTGGCGAAAGATCTGTCAGCGTCGTGCCCGAAGAGAGCCATGGTTCACCACTGGCTCCTGGCTTGAACAGGCGCCAGCGGGCGGCGGAGCCGCCTGCATCGAGGATCACCGTGAGCGTGCCGGTGCCCGCCGATTTGGCCCCGTAGTCCGCGTCCACGGTGACAGGCAGGCCGCTGCCGGTGAGGTGCTTCGTGACGGGAGCCGGCACGATGTAGCCGCCGACGGGCATGAACTCGATGATACGATCGCTCTCGGTCAGTCCGCCCACAGGCACGCCAGCGGGCCGCCACGCATATTCTCCCGTGAAGCGCCATGCACCGACTCCGGATGGTGTTAGATCAACGATTAAATAGCCTTGCGAGACGGGAGGATCGCCCGCGGGCTTCGGAACAAACAGCGAAAGGGGGTTGACCTTGAGGGCGGCCGCCGCACTGGTGACGACGCCGCCGATATTGGAGACGACGCAGTCGTAGTCTCCCTGATCCAGCAGTTGCGCGGACGGTATCGTGTAGCTCGCGCCGGTTGCCCCGTCTATCAGGAATCCGTTCCTGCGCCACTGATAGCGGAGCGGGCCAAAGCCCTTCGCAACCACTGAAAAGGTGACCATCTTCCCTGGCACCACCGTTTGTGCGAGCGGCTGCTGGACGACGGATGGAGTCTCGCCAATCAGGAAGGTATAGGCATTGCCCGCGTCTGCTCCCATGGTTTCGTCGTAACGGGCACCGACCACGGCTGTCGTGTCAGAGATCGCCACGGATCTTCCAAATTGATCGCCTGAGGACGCATCCACACCGGAGGAAAGCTTGAGAGTCTGGTTCCAAACGAGCCCATCGCGGACGAAGACATAAGCAAGGCCAACATTCCTGCCCGCCGCATCACGCCCCCCAATGGAACCGATCAACGCGGTATTTCCCTTAAGAGCCACCGCCCAGCCGAAATTCGCGTCCGGTGTGGCCTCGTCCGGCGTGAGCTTGGCTTGAAGAGACCACGTCGTCTGGTCACGCGCGAAGACATACACGCTGCCACTGTTTGTTCCCGCCGAACCCACGACGTCGGATCCAATCAATGCGGTGTCACCTTCTACAACAACGGAAATACCGAAATTATATCCTCCCGCGCCCGGAGAGAACTGCTTCTGTTCGCTCCAGGTAGTTCCGTTGCGGATATAGACATAAGCCCTGCCGGTAGAAGAACCGGTGCCGGTGGCTCCTATCAGCGCGGTATTTCCGGAAACGGATACGGAGTCTCCGAAGGAATCCCCGTCTGCCGCAGTGGCAGGCGAAAACTGGTCCTGCAAACTCCACGTCGTTCCACTGCGGTTGTACACATAAACGCGCCCCGTATCGGCCACCAACTGGCTGTCGCCGAATTGATCTCCCACAATCACCGTGTCACCCGAGATGGCAACCGAGCCACCATAGGTGGAAAATCCTGCCTCAGAGCGGGTGAACACGGCCTGCTGGCTCCAGATCGCTCCCGATCTGGAGAATATGAATAGTTTTCCCCCGTTAAGATTCGCACTAGGAGATCCGACAACCGCGGCATCTCCTGATAGAGCGAGGGTCTGCCCGAAAGCCCCGCCGGAGTCCGCCGCCGAGGGAAATAGTCTGGCTTGCTGGCTCCATCCCGAACCTCGTCGCCCAAACATGTAGACCACCCCGCCTCCCGAAGGCCCGATGTCGTGGACGGAACCAACCATTACGGTGTCGCCGGAAATCGCCACCGAGTATCCGCTTTCGTCACCCGCGGCTTTGTTGTTCTCGTCACTTAGTTGAGCCTGCAGGGCCCATGTTGCGCCGGACAGCGTGTAGGCCCTGACAGTCCCGGCGTTCGTGCCGGCTTCAGTATCTTCATCGGGAGCTCCGACCACGATCGTATTTCCCGAAAGTGCCACCGAGCTTCCAAAATGATCCGATCCCGAAAAATTTGGAGTGTTGAGAGAGGTGCTCAAACTCCACACTGTCCCGACACGGGTAAACACCGATATTCTCCCTCCGCTGCTATCCCGGGGTGCTCCAACTACCAGAGTATTGCCAGCAATGGCCAGGGAGGAGCCGAACAAATCTCCGTAGCTTGAAAAAGTATCCAGTTTTTTTTGCTGACTCCAGGTGGTTCCACTGCGGGTGTATATGTAGGCTGTTCCTTTATAATCGATGTTGTTGGGTGACTGGGCTGGCGCCCCAATTACGGCGGTGTCCCCCGCTATCGCCACGGAAACGCCGAACAAGTCGCCAGTCATGAGATCTGCCGGAGCAATCTTCGCCTGTGGAGACCAAGTCACTCCACTCCGCTTGAAAACGTAAGCGCTGGTTGCCCCCTGTAGAACACCTCCCAAGATCGCGGTATCGGCCGAGATAGCCACGCCGCCTGTCAGGGCAGCACCATCGCTCGCGATGAGCTTTCCCTGCGGCGACCAAGAAGCGCCGCTTCCGACAAAAACAGAGGGCCCGACCAATGCGGTCGTTCCATCGAGCGCGACCGGCCCGCTGGGTGTGCTGCCATTTTCCGCGACAAGTTTGGTGGCCTGGCTCCATGCCGTCCCGGTACGGGTAAATACATAAGGTCCAACCAGCGCGGTGTTTCCCGCAAGTGCGACGCTTCCCCCCAGATAGTCGTTTTCGACAGTCGTCAAACGGACTTGCTGGGTCCATGTCGTTCCACTGCGGACGAAAACATAGGCACCAGACGCGCCAGGCACACCGACCAGGACCGTATCCCCCGAAAGCGCCAGTGAGGCTCCCATCCGGTTGTTCTTTATCGTTTGGATCAGCCTCGCCTCCACATTCGCAAACATGGGATCCACTGTCACCGGATAGAGAGCCCCGGCGTCCGCCACCACCAAGGCAAGCGCTCCAGGGCCGCGCACCTCCATGCGGGCGTCGAGCGGCCGGCCGGCGGCATCCCACGCCACCAGATTCCTATAGTGAAGCACAGCGGCACCATTCGCATCCACCAATCTAACAAATCCACCATCCTCTCCACTATCCGCGCTCAAGCTGCCTTCAAGGTTCAGCAGTAATGTCACCTCACCCGGATTGCCGGGCGGCGGTTCCGCCAGGGTGAATCCCTGTTCCAGACCTTCGTTCTTGTTTTCAAACCACTCACTGACGGACGAGTCCGTGTATTTCAAATCCACGCGTCGGCCTTGGCCGGCGCACGCCGCGGCCCGCAAAGGCCGAACATCACCCGCGCGACCTACTCCCTGCAGATGCATCCTGCATGTCCACGGCTCCTCACCATCCGGCGTTTCGATGCCGCTGGCCAGTTCGAGTCCGCTGTTGGAAAACCACGCCCGCAGTTTCTGCCCCGGATTAGCGGCGAAATATTCCGCTCCCCGCGAGGATGGAGACGCCGAATCCACTTTCTCCACCGCGTGACGGGCTTCGACAAGCACGGCACCGAGGGATTCGTATTTGCCGTCTTTGCGAAGCGCCGCGTCCGCGGCATCACCTGTTAGATCAGCCTGTGGATAGGGATCCGGATCGCCCTGCAGGGAAAAACCGGTGGGGGGGGCGGCCTGAGCGACATCCGGCCGATAGTCCTGACGGTCCGGGGAACTGCCGGTTGGTTCTTGGGAATTATGGTTCCAAGTCAGAATCGCAATGATGACGATTCCGGTCACGAGGGCCGCGAACTGAAGCCTGCGGGGATAAAATCGGGATTTCATGGGATGGGGGGGTGAGGACGAGAGGGAAATCACGATGGCGATGCCATGAGGAAATATCCGTGGCAAGGCATGGGGTGATTTAAGTTTGAAGCGGAAGATGAGTCATTTTGAATTTTCTACTCTTTCAAGCGGATGTAGCGCTTGGTGCCGGGTGCTAAAGGGATGTTGTCCCGCGCCTGATAGCGCCGGGCGTCGTCCGCCATCACGGTCGTGTGTTTTGCACCGCTGTACCAGTCGAGAAGATTGCCTGATACCTCGACGCGTGGTTTCTGATAGAAATCGCAGGGGGTTCGGGTGACGGTGAGTGCGAGATATTTCCGGCCGTCGGCGAGCTGGATGGTGGTGATGGTTTCGCGAGGGATCGAGTCCGGACCGCCGGATGACTGCCGATCAACGAGCGGGAGGACCGCGCCGGCGAGGCCGGCTTTGACGGCGGCGGTCCCCCTCCCTGTCAGGATGATATCGAAGGGGCTTTCGTCGGCATCGTTGCTGGCGATGTGAATGGCGGCCTTGCGATTGCCCGTGGCGGAGGGCTTGAAGGTGACCTTGAAGGTGGTTTTGGCCCCGGGAGGCAGCACGGATTTCGCGGGCCCCGTCACGCTGAAGTCCGCCGCGTTGGCTCCGTCTTTGGTGATTTTCAATCCGGTAAGATCGGCATGTCCGGAGTTCCTAACCGTGAAGATGAGGGGGGAACCTGCTCCCACCGCCACCGAGCCGAAGGTCCTGGATCCGCTGTCCGGCAGATCCGCTGCGGAGGGCTGGCTGACCTTGATCTCGGGCGCTTCGATATAGGTGTAGGTGACTTCCTGGATTTTTCCGCCCTTGAAGGCAAGAGGTTGGCCGACCGGGTCGGGTGGTACGAATCCCTCCACCGGGGCGACGTAGAGTGTGTAGGGCGCTCCCACCGCAGGAAGGGTGTCCTCGGCGTCCGACTGGTGATAATTTCTATCGTTGACCCGCCAGTACGCGCCGCCGCGGGCGGACGGCGGGAAGATGACGACGTGAACGGCACCGCTGGCAGAAGAGCCTCCAGCAATGTTAGAGAAGCTGTAGAGGGCGAAGCCGCCGCCGGTCTGATTGTCGCCGGTGGCGCTGCTGGCCTCTGCACGCTCAATAAGGTCGACGACCTGCCCATCGATGGCGCGGACGATGGACTCGCCGGTTCCGCCCAGATAAATCGCCGCCGGAAGGTAATTCCCACCCTCGAACTGCACACACAAGGGACCGCCCGACATGCCGCCGGCACCGGACAGGGCGGTGGTCCGGAAGGTTCTGAAAGTGTCGTCGGCTGGCGCGACCCGGGAAAATGCGGCGGCGGTGGGCGGGCTGGCGTACATGCGGCCTTGGATGAACTCGTCCCCGTCCACCGGATAGCCGACGAACATTTTAAGGGTGGTGGCATTCGAAGGGGTGGTGAGCAGGAACTCGTTGTTCGCCTCGTTGCTGGCGAGGAATCCCCCGTAACCGCCGCGTCCGGCATCCTTGCTGAAAAACAGGGCGGCGGCATCGCGGTTCTGGCTCGTTTCATTTCCGATGCCGGGTGTGGCTCCGACCCGCGCCGCTGCGTAGTCGTCCAGGATGTGGGCACCACGCGGGATGAGCGGCTCTGGCTCATGCGCGTCTCGATCCCGCTGGAGAAGCCACTGCAAGCCGCCGACGAACGACTTCGTGCGGTCATCGAAGACCACGTGGCCTGCGGTGGCGACGACGCGGGAGATGGTGGTACCGGCGCTCACGTCGTTGCGGGATTTCACGACGAAGCCCGAACTGAAGCCGAGGTCGCTGCGGATCTGTCCGACGAAGGCGTAGGGCAGATCCGTGCTTGAGGACACTGTCTCAAATGGCAACACCTTGGGTGCCTCGCCGGGTGGCGATTCCCTGGCAGGGTAGGTGATGGAAAGGAACGAGGTTTCGCCACTGTCCACGGAAATTGCCCGCGGAGGAGGCGTGATGTGGTCATTCACCGGCTTGCATTCGACATGGTAAATTCCGGGTCGCAGACCTGTCAAAGTGACGTTGGAGTTCCGCCACGGATCGCCTTTGGTGCCGGGCTTGAAAATGCGCCATTTGGCATTGAGACCGTCGGCATCGAGGATCACCTTGAGACCGCCGCTTCCGCCTGGCCCGATTTTGTAGCTCCCATTGACAAAGGTGGCGGCTCCTCCGTCGGTGATGGACTTGCTCACAGTCGCTGGCGAATTGTAGCCACCGACGGACATGAACTCGATGGTGCGGATGCCCGCGGGCAGCCCTCCCACGGCTCCCGCCGCCCGCCAGGCATGTTCGCCTTCGAAACGCCAGCCACCGACCCCGGCAGGCGTCAGGTTCACAATCACGGAGCCTGTGGGAGCCCGGGTTGGAAAACTGGGTGCGAATTGGGACAGGTTGTTGACCTTGAGGGTGGCGGGCGCACTTGTCACGATCCCTCCGATATTGGAAACCACGCAGTCGTAGTTTCCCGCGTCCGCCAGCGTAGCCGGGTTGACGAGCAAGTTGCTTCCTGTTGCTCCGGAAATTGCGAACCCGTCCTTGCGCCATTGGTAACGCAACGGTCCGTAGCCGGCGGCCTCGATACTGAAGGTCACGCCACCGGCAACGTTGGGAATGACCGCCCGCGACTCAGGCTGTCGGGTAATCTCAGGCAATTCCCCGACGAGGAACACATAGACACTTCCCGCGTCGGTCGCCGCGGTATCCTCCAGATAAGCTCCAGCCAGCGCCGTATTCCCGCTCAATGAAATGGAAGATCCGAATCGGTCGACCGAAGAGCTGTCCACCCCTCCGGCGAGCCGGCTTTGCTCGCTCCAGATCGCCCCACGACGTTCAAACAAATACACGCTTCCCGCATCCAACGAATCGGTTTGGTTGCCCGGTGCCCCCACCAGCGCCGAGTCTCCCTCGAGGGCAACGCTGTATCCAAATTCATCGGATTCACTCGCATTGCTGCCTATCAGCTTTGCCTGCAGTTCCCAAGCCGTTGCACTTCTAACGAACACGTAGGCAGCCCCCCCGACTATCCCGTTGATCGATGCATCGAGTCGCGCCCCCACCAGTGCCGTATCGCCGCTCAAGGCCACCGAATACCCGAAGTCCGCGCCGGCATGGCTTGGGTATCCCGTCAATTTTACCGGAGGCCCCCAAGCAGAGTTCGTCCGCACGAAGATATAGCCACTTCCCGCATTGATTCCTGCCGCGGTATCAGCGGAAACAGCGCTCACCAATGCCGTTCCCTGGCTCAGAGCCACCGCGTAGCCGAAAGAATCGTTCGCCGCACCATCATTGGCCAACAGCTTTGGCTGTTGGGTCCATGTTGCACCGACACGAGTAAAGACATATGCGCTGCCTGCGTCCGCTCCCGCAGGAGTGTTGTTGTATGGCGCGCCGACCAGTGCATCGTCTCCATCGAGCGCGACCGAGCTTCCGAACCCATCGTTTGCCGCACCATCAATTGCCGTTAGGGGAGGTCCTTGTTGTGCCCAATTGGTGCCGCTCCTGACAAACACGTAAGCGGCCCCTGCGGCGAAGCCCCCGGAGATACTGTGGTTTAGCGAGCCAATGAGCGCGGTCCCGCCGCTAAGGGCGAGGGATATCCCGAAGTGATCGGAGGACGCTCCGTCGCTGGCACTCAGCCTCGCTTGCTGATTCCACAACGAGCCGCTGCGCACGAAGACGTATGCGCTGCCGACATCCGCACCAGCCATGGTGTCGTCCCAAGGAGCCCCCACGAGCGCGGTATCGCCCTTCAGAGATACCGACAGTCCGAAGTAGTCGTAAGCGGGGCTATCCCCTGCGGTGAGTTGCGCCTGGCGGTTCCAGGAGGTGTTTGTCCGCAGAAAGACCGAAGCGCTTCCGGCATCGGTGCCGGCGGAGGTATCGTCGGATGGCACACCCACTAACACCGTGTCGCCAC
Source organism: Luteolibacter sp. (assembly GCF_039920825.1). Classification (GTDB taxonomy): domain Bacteria; phylum Verrucomicrobiota; class Verrucomicrobiia; order Verrucomicrobiales; family Akkermansiaceae; genus Luteolibacter. The sequence goes on from NZ_JBDSCX010000074.1 coordinate 49,222, forward strand.
TTATCGAAACGGACGCTCCAAAACTCGCTTCCTGCGCGAAAACGCTCGGAGTGACGCTCGCTCCCTGCTGGCTCCAACTGCCGGAACTGCGGAAGAAAAAATAGGCGCTGCCCGCATCGACGCCCGCGCTTGTATCGTCATTGGGAGAACCGATGACCGCGGTATCCCCATCGAGCGAAACACAAAACCCGAAATTGTCGCCCGCTGCCCCGTCACTGGCGACAAGCGTGGTTCCTTGGGGTGCCCAGTTGGTCCCGCTGCGGAAAAATACATGCACGCTACCCGCATCCGAACCGCTGTCCGTATCGTCCAAAGGCGCTGCCACCAGCGCCGTATTGCCATGGACTGCCACCGCATAGCCGAAGAAGTCATCGCCGGCACCGTCGCTTGCTGTTAGTTCCGGTCCCTGGGCATTCCAGACCGATCCGTTTCTCACGAAAACGTGAGCGCTTCCCGCCCCCGAACCGGAAATCAGATCGTCAAAGGGTGCCCCCACCACCGCGGTATCGAGGTCCACCGAAACAGAGAGGCCGAACGAGTCGCCCGCCGCCCCGTCGGTCGCCGTCAACCTCGGAAGTTGAGTCCACGTGTTCCCCGTCCTTGAGAATACATACGCGCTGCCCGCCCGCACCCCGGCCACGGTATCCGCACCGGGCGCTCCGATCACCGCGGTGTTGTCGCTCAGCGCCACGGACAAGCCGAACACATCGCCAGCGGCTCCATCATCCGCCTTGAGTTCAGCCTGTTGGCTCCAGGTGGTTCCATTGCGAACGAACACGTAGGCGTTTCCTGCATTCGCGCCCGCCGGGGTGTCCCGAAAATAGGCGCCGACCAGCGCGGTGTTGCCACTTATCGCGACGGCGTGGCCGAAGTTGTCGAAAGCGGCCGCATTGCTTGCCGTCAGTTTTGCCTGTTGGAGCCATGTCGTTCCATTCCTTACGAAAACATAGGCGCTGCCCGCGAAAAGCCCGGCCCCCGTTTCGTCCTCGGGCGCGCCCAGCAAGGCGGTATCGCCGCTGAGCGCGACCGAGAATCCCAACTTGTCGAATGCCACCGGATCGTCAGTCAACCGCTTCTCCACATTGACAAAAAGCGGATCAATTGTTAGCGGATAGCGAGCTCCGGCATCATCAACCACCAATGCGAGGTCCGCGCCGCGGATCTCCATCTTTGCGACCAGCGATTGTCCGTCGGCATCGCAAGCCTTGATGTCTTTATATTGGATGACTTCGTTTCCTTCGGCATCGACAAAGCGCACACCTTGCGATGACACGGCATCGGCAGTCAGTCGCTCGGGTTTCAAATTGCCTTCAATCGCCATCACCATTTCCAGAAACCCGCTGCCGACGGGAGTTTTGATTATTGTGAAGCCTTGTTCCACGCCTTCACGACGATTTTCAAACCACTGGATCAATCCGGACACTGAGTCGGTCATTTCAACGCGGTTTCCCGCCGCATACGATTTTTCCAACCTCACCTCCTTCAACCCGTTCGAACGACCTGCGCTATGCAAACGCAGCGCGAGGTTCCACGGAGCCCGCTCGGAAGCTTCAGTGGCAAGGCTTTGCTCATGCATATCTGCGGTGAGGATCTTATTTCTGAAAGTGGCGGGCGAGATCACTTTCTTGGATCCGCAGGCTGGGGCAACACCGCTGGCGAATTCGATGCCGCCCTTGCCAAACCATGTGCGCAATTGTTGTTCTGGATTGATAGCGAAATACTCTGCTCCTCGCGAATTTGGCCCTGCGGGATCAATTTTATCGACCGCGTGGCGGGCAGCGGAGAAGGCCGCTCCGAGCGATTCATACTGACCATTCTTGCCGAGTGCCTCATTTGCCGCCTCGCCAGTTAGATTGGTTGGCGGAATGGAATCCGGATTACTTGGGAGGGAAGGATTGGCGGAGGGGCATGTTGTGGCGGTAAGCTGAGCTATGTGCCGGTGATCGACTTGCTGTTTCGAGAAACTCCTGGTGGGTTCCTCGCGAAAATGGTTCCAGATCAGAATCACGATGATGACGATGCCGGTCAAATGCACAGCCCGGCGGATTGAGGAAGGAATCGATTTCCAGTTCATGGCGGGAGGTGGGCTGACACTGAAGGGAGAGTTGGTTGATAGAGAATTCTAGGAGCTATCAGGGCACTGAAACCCTGATCCGGTAGAACCCGGAGTTGCCGAGAGGAGATGAATCGGTGAGGGTGACGGTGGTGTCGATGGCAAGCGGACCGGCGGAGGTGACGGTGGTCCAGGGGCCGGAGGCAAGGGTAGCGCGGCGCTCGAGAATGTAGGTGCGGGCGACCTTGCCGGGGACTGTTAGCGTGCAGGCTCCGGCGGATTTGGTCACGGAGAGGACCTTGAAGACATCGGTGGGGTTGTTGGGATCGGTGCCTGCGGCGTATTCGTCACCGTTGGTGCAGCCATCGCCATCCGGGTCCGCGGTGTCGGCGGCGCTGCCGGTGGCGGATGCGGTGCCGAAGGCGGCGAAGCGCCAGTTTTCGCGTGGGGTGCCGGTGACTGTTAGGAAGAAGGTGCGGCTGGCGTTGAGGGTGCCATCGCTGACAGTGAGGATGATGGCGGCGGTGCCAAGCTGGCCGGCGGCGGGGGTGATGGTGACGGTGCGGGCGGTGCCGCTGCCGCCGAAGACGATATTCGCATGAGGGACGAGCGTAGTATTCGAACTGGTCTTCTGGAGGGTGAACACGGTGGCTATATCGACATCTCCGAGGGTGAAGTTGAGTGCTGCGGTAGCGTTGTTTGCGGGGATGGTTTGGTCCGGGATGGCGGAAAGGGTCGGAGGGTCGTTGACGGGATTCACGGTGAGCAGGAAGGTCTCGATGGCGGTCAGTTTACCGTCGCTAACAGTGAGCGTGATGGTGGTGCTGCCGCTGCGGTTGGCGGAGGGGGTGACCGTAACGGTGCGAGCGGAACCGCTGCCGCCGAAGACGATGTTGGCGTCCGGAACGAGGGTGGCATCTGAGGAGGAGCCGGTGAGATCTAGTGCATTTTCTGGGTCGTCGGGATCGGCGAGGGTGATGGGAATGGCGACGGCGGCGGTGTCTTCATCGATGGTTCTATTTCCGATGTTGGAGATGGTCGGCGGGTCGTTTTCGTCGATGTAGGTGTAGGTAACGGTTTGGATTTTCCCGCCTTTGAAAACCAGCGTCTGGCCGGCGGAATCCGGAGTTTGGAAACCGGTCACGGGGGTGAGGTAGAGCTTGTAGGATTCCGTTGGGCCCGGGGCGGGAAGCGTGTCGGTGACGCCGGAGCTATGATAGTCCCGCTCATTGACACGCCAGAGGGCCCCGGCGTCGCGGGCGGCATCCGGCTTGATGATAACCTTCACCTGGCCACTTAGAGAGCTGCCACCGGAGATGGTGGAAAAACTGGAGAGAGTGTAACCGCCACCCGTTTGATTGTCTCCGGCGGCGGAGGCGGCTTGGGCACGGGTGATGACGTCGATGACCTTGCTGTCGATGGCACGGACGACGGTCTGGTTAGATCCTCCCAGATGGATGGCGGCGGGGTAGTAGTTGCCGCCCTCGAACTGGACACACAACGGCCCGCCGGACATGCCGCGGCTGCCGCGGACGTCGGAGGTGGTGTAGGTGCGGAAGGGAGTGCCGAATTCATCGAGGGTGGGCACGCGGGTGAAGTGGACGTTCATGGCGGGCGTGGCATGCATGCGGCCGCGGTTGGCGGCGCTGATGTCATCGACGGGATAGCCGACGAGAGTTTTTTGTGCTGACGAAAGGAGGAATTCGTTGTCCGTCGCATCGCTGGCGAGGAAGCCGCCGTAGCCGCCGCGGCCCGCATCCGCGGCGAAATGAAGGGCGGCGGCATCGCGGTTCTGGGACTCGGTGGTGCCTACGCCCGGCACAACACCGGGTGCGGAGCGGGCGGCGGCGTAGTCATCCACGAGGTGGATGCCACGAGGAACGAGGGGAACGGGTTCGTGTGAAATGGTATCGCGCTGGAAGAGCCATTGCAGGCCGGTGACGACGGAGAGGGTGCCATCGTCGAAGATGACATGACCTGCCGTTAGAACTACGCGGGGTTTCACGACGAAGCCGGAGCCGGAGCCCACGTCGCTGCGGATCTGGCCGACATAGGCGTAGGGCAGATTGCTGTTGGCGGATACGGTTTCGAATGGCAGCACCACGGGAGCGACGCCGGTCTGGGAGTCCGCCAGGAAATAAGTGACGGTGGCAAGCGATGGATCGCCATCCTCGACGGTCACGTTTGCCAGCGGCGGTGTGGCGCGACCGGGGACGAACTTGCATTCTATCAGGTAGCTGGCGGGGAGGAGTCCTACGATCCCGGCACCGGAATTGAGCCACGGACTGGTATTGGCTCCGAGCTTGTAGAGCCGCCACTGGCCGCGCTGGGATTCGTCCGCCTGACTGGCGAGCGAGTCGGGCTTGAGGGTAACGGTGATGCCGCCGCTGCCTGTATTACCGGTAGAAAGATAACTGCCGGTGACGAGTTCCGCAGCGCCGCTGGTGATGCCGACCGGCTCCGGCGAGGGGTGGATGTAGCCATTCACGGGCATGAATTCCACGATGCGGTCGCTGGTGACGAGGCCGGTGACGGGGACGCCGGAGGGCCGCCAGCCGAGCTCGCCTGTGAAGCGCCAGCCGCCGGCGATACCGGGCGGGGAAAGTGTGACGACGACCACGCCCTGCGCGTCGAGCGGAGCAACGGGAGAACTCCGCGCGAACTCCGAGAGGGCATTGACCGAGAGCACCGCGGCCGCGCTGGTGGTGATGCCGCCGGTGTTCGACACGACGACATCATAGCTGCCTTGATCCGCCACCTGCGCCGAAGGGATGGTATAGCTCGGCTGATTCGCTCCGGCGATCTGGGAGCCATTTTTCCGCCAGCGGTAGGACAGGGGCCCGTGACCTGTGGCAACGACGCTGAAGATAACGGGAACTCCGGGAACGACGGTGCGGGATTGCGGCTGCTGGGTGATCTCGGGCACCCGACCTAACAAAAATGTGTAGGCGCTGCCGACGTTCGTTCCCACCGTCTGGTCCCGCGAGGCACCGACGACCAAATAGTTTCCCGAGAGAGCCACGGCCTCGCCGAACTGGTCCTGGTCCGACGCATCAATGCCCGCGCTAACGGCTTTCTGTTCGTTCCATACGTTGCCGTTTTTCTCAAAGATGTAGGCCAGTCCCCCGCCCCGGCTGGATTGACTCGTGGAATAGGGCGAACCGACGACCGCGAGGGTGTCCGAAACCGCCACCGAACAGCCGAAAACATCACCTGTGACTCCGTCCGAAGCGTTCAAGCGGCCTTGGGAATTCCATTCGGTTCCGGTCCGGAAGAACGCATAGGCGCTGCCGGGAGCAAAGCTCGGGATGGTGCGTGGCGGCACGATATTGAAGTCAATGGAGGGCGCGCCAACGAGCGCCGTATCGCCGGAGAGGGCGACCGACCAACCGAAGCAGTCTCCGATCTCGCCGTTCGGCTGGACGATCTTTTTCTGCAGGCTCCAGTCATTCCCGCTGCGGGTATAGACGTGTGCGCTACCCAGCGCCCGTCCGTCATACCCGCCGGGCGAACCAATCAGCGCGGTGTCTCCCGAGAGGGCGACGGACCAGCCGAAGCAATCCCCCTTGATTCCGTTCAGAGGGGTTTTCTTCCCGCCCTGTTGGGTCCATGTGGTGCCATTCCTCGAGAAAAAATAGGCGGCACCGATATAATATTCCGGGCCGCTGACATATTTATCCGCAGGCGACCCGACGACGGCGTAGTCGCCGGAGATGGCGACCGCGGCCCCGAAATAGTTTTTGGTAGAGCGATCCCCCGCGAGGAGCCTGTTCTGATAGTGCCATCCGGTGTTATCGCGGAAAAAGACATAGGCAGCACCTGATTGTGATCCATTTCCATCGTCATAGGGAGTGCCTACCAGTGCGGTGTCTCCTGATATGGATACGGAAGTCCCGAAGGCTTGAAATGCATAGCCGAAATTACCTCCATTGAGCAGGGCTTCCTGAGTCCAGTTATCACCATTCCGGACGAATATGAACGCGGTGCCGGCATTGTAGCCGCTGGACGTATCGCCCATCGGCTCGCCGACCAGGACCCGGTCACCGGAGATGGAGACGCACTTGCCGAACGCCTCCCCATTCACCCCCTGCTGAGTGAGAATGAGCCTGGACTCCGCATTCACGAACAAGGGATCCACCGTGACTGGATAGTTCGCACCGTGATCATTGACGACGAGGGAGATGGAGTCCCCACCCCGGACTTCCATGCGGGCGGCGAGCGTTTTTCCATCCGCATCCCATGCCTTCAGGCGGGTGTAGTGGACGATTTCTCCGCCTGTGGCATCAATGAAGCGGGCACCTTCCCGCGCGCCCATGGCTTCCGCACGGAGGCTGCCCTCTACGCCTAACATGAGTTTCACTTCCGCGGCATCGCCGGCCGGTCTCTGCTGGAGGGTGAAGCCCTGCTCGATGCCGTCCTTGCGATTTTCAAACCACTGGGAGGCGGCGAGATCCGGGTAATGCATTTCCACGCGGCCGCCCTGAGCTGAGGAGGTGCCTAAGGAAACGGGAGCCTCCGCCGCATCGCGGGTGATGCCGCGCAAACGGATGGAGACACTCCATGGCTCCGCGCCTGCCGTGGGCTGCATGCCACTCGCGAGCTCGACTCCGTCATGGGAAAACCAGGCCCGCATCTGCTGGGCGGGATTGGCGGCGAAATAGTCTGCGCCGCGCGAGTGCGGGACGGCGGGATCGATTTTTTCAACGGCGTATCTGGCTGCGGCAATAGCGGCCTCGAGGGATTTGTATTGGCCGGGCCCGGGTGATGCGGCGTCCGTGCTGGCGTCGCCAGACAAAGGAATCGGATCTTGTGGAATGCGGATATCCGGGGAGCGGGTGCCGGTGGCCTGAATCGTGGAAGCGGAGCGAGGGGCGCTTCTACAGGCCGCACGATCTTTGACAGAAAGCGGCCGGGAGGGGGTGATTGTTAGAACTAGTGCGATGATCGTACCGGTTGCGATGAGCAGCCGGCCGAGGGGGATGGCGCGGGGTTGTGAGTTCACGGTGGCGATCGGATTTTATGGTTAGGGGAAGCAATCGAATCATTTTGGTGAATGGGGCAGCGCGGGACTCACGCTGTCACGGGAGGAACACCCGGATCCGATAGAATCCGGAGTTGGCGAAAGGGGATGGGTCGGTGAGGGTGATGGTGGTGTCGATGGGGAACGGACCGGCGGAAGTGACGGTGGTCCAGGTGCCGGACAGTAGGTTCGCGCGGCGCTCGAGAATGTAGGTGCGGGCGGCCTTGCCGGAAGCTGCTAGCGTGCAGGTTCCGGCGGTCTTGCCTACGGTGAGGACTTTGAACACATCCGCAGGGTTGTCGGGATCGGTGCCTGCGGCGTATTCGTCGATGTTGGTGTTGCCATCGCCATCCGGGTCGGCGTTATCGGCGGCGCTGCCGGTGCCGGATGCGGTGCCGAAGGCGATGAAGCGCCAGTTTTCAAGGGGGGTGCCGGTGACGGTTAGCAGGAAGGTGCGGCTGGCGGGGAGGCTGCCATCTTTGACGGTGATGGTGATGGTGGCGGTGCCGAGTTGGCCTGAGGCGGGGGTGATGGTGACGGTGCGGGCGGTGCCGCTGCCGCCAAAGACGATTTTGGCGTTGGGAACGAGTGTGGTATTTGAGCTGGCCCTTTGGAGTTCGAATGTGGTGGGGTTATCGACATCGCCAAGGGTCAATGGAATCGCTGCGGTGGCGGTGTTCACCGGGATGGTCTGGTCAGGGATGGAGGAGATGGTCGGAGGATCGTTAACCGGATCCACGGTGAGTTGGAAGGTCTCGGTGGTACTGAGTTTGCCATCGCTAACAGTGATTGTGATGATGGCGCTGCCGTTGCGGTTGGCGGCGGGGGTGACGGTGACGGTGCGGTTGGCACCGCTGCCCGAAAAGACGATTTTGGCGTCCGGAACGAGGGTGGTATCCGAGGAGGAGCCGGTGAGTTCCAGTGAGTTTGCTGGGTCGTCGGGATCGCCGAGGGTGATGGGGATGGCGGCAGTGGAGGTGTCTTCGTCGATGGTCTTGTTGCCGATGTTGGAGATGGTCGGCGGGTCGTTTTCGTCGATGTAGGTGTAGGTGACGGTTTGGATTTTTCCACCCTTGAAATCCAGTGACTGTCCAGCCGGATCAGGGGTGTCGAAGCCGGCCACGGGGGTGAGGTAGAGGGTGTAGGGAGAGCCCGCGGAGGGAAGCGTGTCGATATCGCCGGAGCCGTGGTAGTCCCTTGTATTGACACGCCAGAAGGCACCTGCGTCGCGGGCGGCATCCGGCTTGATGACGACCTTCACCTGACCGCTCAGAGAGCTGCCTCCGGAGATGGTGGAGAAACTGGATAGAGTGTAGCCGCCGCCGGTTTGATTGTCACCGGCGGCGGCGGCGGCTTCCGCGCGGGTGATGACGTCGATGACCTTGCTGTCGATGGCACGGACGACGGTCTGGTTGGATCCTCCCAGATAGATCGCCGCCGGATAGTAGCTGCCGCCTTCGAACTGGACGCACATGGGCCCTCCGGACATGCCGCCGCTGCCGCGGATGTCCGGAGTGGTGTAGGTGCGGAAGGGACTTCCGAATTCATCGAGGGTGGGGACGCGGGTGAAGTGGACATTCATGGCCGGGGTGGCGTGCATGCGGCCGCGGTTGGCGGCGGTAACGCCATCGACGGGATAGCCGACCAACATTTTTTGGGCGGATGACAGCAGGAACTCATTGTCCGCCGCGTCGCTGGCGAGGAAGCCGCCGTAGCCGCCGCGACCGGCGCTGCTGGCGAAATAAAGAGCGGCTGCATCACGGTTCTGGGACTCGGTGGTGCCCACGCCCGGCACCACGCCGCCTGCGGAGCGGGCGGCGGCGTAGTCATCCATGAGATGAATGCCGCGCGGGACGACGGGAACGGGTTCGTGGGAAATGCTGTCCCGCTGGAAGAGCCATTGCAGACCGGTGACGACCGAGAGTGTGCCATCGTCGAAAACGACATGGCCTGCCGTTAGAACGACCCTGGGTTTCACGACGAAGCCCGAGCTGGATCCCAAGTCGCTGCGGATCTGGCCGACATAGCTATACGGCAGGGCGGTGCTGGTGGATACGGTCTCGAAAGGAATGGGCGCAGGAGCCACTCCCGTCTGGGAGTCATTCAGGAAATAGGTGATGGTCACGAGCGACGGATCACCATCCTCGACGACCACATTGACCAAGGGCGGGGTGGCGCGGTCGGTGACAGGCTTGCATTCAATTAGGTAGCTGCCGGGGAGGAGACCTTCGATGATCGCCCCGGAATTGAGCCACGGATCAGTATTGACCCCGAGCTTGTAGAGGCGCCACTGGATCCGCTGCAAGACGTCCGGGTGGCTGGCCAGCGAGTCGGGTTTGAGGGTTACGGTGATTCCGCCGCTGCCATTGCCACTGCCGCCTGTGAGGAAATAACTGCCGGTGACGAATTCCGCAGCGCCGCCGCTGTTGATGCTGACAGGCTCCGGTGATGGATGGATGTAGCCGCTCACCGGCATGAATTCGACGATGCGGTCACCGGTGGTCAGGCCGCCCACCGGGATGCCCGAGGGCCGCCAGGCGAGTTCTCCGGTGAAGCGCCAGCCGCCGATGCCGGGTGGGGAGAGATTCACGATGAGAAAGCCCTGCGATGGAGCGGGGACTCCTGGCAGAACCTGGGTGAACCCGGAGAGGGCGTCCACGGAGAATGAGGCAAGCCCGCTGGTGTTGAACAACCCACCCTCTTTGGTGACGCGGATGCGGTAGGAATAAGTCACGCCCTGCGAGAGATTCGGCAGCGTGGCGGATACAGGTGTGTTCGTCTCGCCTGAGATTGTGCCGGGAACGGCTGGGACGCTGTTGAAGTGCTCGCCGTCGGTGCTGTATTCAAATACCACGGTGGTGTCGGATCCCTTTGCGTTGGCCGTTCCCTCGACGCGGACGCTGGTGGTTCCGAGGGCGAAACTTCCGCCAATCGCAGCCGTTGGTTCTGTTAGTGTTTTAAAGCTCTGTGTGCCGCTCACCGTATTACCGCCTGAGTTGGTCGCATTAATCCGGTAGAAATAAGTCGTCCCTTTGGTCAATCCGGGCACGGTCTTACTAACAAGTTTGGGCGTGTCTTCTGTTATAGTTCCGGGTATTGCCTCTGAAGTGGATGCGGCGAAGTTCACATCCGCGCTCCACTCGAAGCTAACGGCCGTCGCGTAGTTCCGTGCGTTGACCGTGCCGTTTAAAGTGGCGCTGGTGGAAGTCACCCCACTCGCTGCGGATACGACGGCAACCGGTGCTGCCAGAGTTGAAAAGCTCGCGGGTGGGCGGGTCAATGGCGGACTGTAAGTAGTCTCCCCCGCGCTGTTCACCGCGCGGAAGCGGTAGTAATAAGTCGTGCCCTGACTCAAGTTGTTCAGCGTGGTGCCGACCAAAGTCGTTTGGAATCCACCGAGTGCCGAGGCGATGGGCACGGTCGAAGGCAAATCCGACTCACTGATCCAATATTCCAGAAAAACCGCCGTATTCACCCCGCGCGCATTGACCATTGCCTGGCAGAGGACGCTGGAGGTTCCCTGAACCTCCTCTTTCTCCGCGTAGACATTCGGTGGGCCAGGAAAAATCAATCGATATACGGATCCACCGGGACCTTCGGTGGTCCCGTAGAGGTTTCCATCCGATGCTAGCATGAGGGGAGCGGATGGGTTCCCATCTTCCAGGACCGTGAATTCCACCAGCGTCATGAACTCCCCGCCCGGCGTCATTCTGAAAACGGTTCCGAACCCAACGCCCCCAATACTCCCATCCCCAACGCCCCCACGATTGGTCGTGCCGTAAAAATTCCCGTCACTGCCGCGCACAAGGCTAGACTGAGGACTACTCCCCTTTTTGTCCCCCGCGGTGCCGGTGAACTCCGCCAATGTCGTCAGGAGCCCGCCAGGCGTTATTTTGAACACCGTGCCGAAGCCGAGCGCGCCGCCGCCGGATGTCGTGCCGTAGAAATTTCCATCGCTGCCCCGCACCAGGCCAGCCTTGGGAACCGCGCCCTTGGTGCCCCCCCCGATGCCTGTGAACTCCTTCACCCATGTCATTTCTCCGGCAGGCGTCATCTTGAAAACCGTGCCTAAGCCGGAGGTGCCACCACCGGAAGTTGTGCCGTAGAAATTCCCATCATTGTTCTGCGCTAGGCCCTGCACCAGACCAGCCTGAGGGTTACTCCCCTTTTTGTTCCCCCCGGTGCCCGTGAGATGCACCAGCGTCGTCAGCACCCCGCCTGCTGTCATCTTGAAAACCGTGCCGAAGCCGTCGGTGTCGCCACCAGAGGTCGTGCCGTAGAAATTCCCATCGCCGTCTCGCACCAGGCCGGCCAAAGGAAATTTCCCTTTGTTATCTGTTCCTTTGTCCGTGAACCGCACCAGCGTCGTCAGCGCGCCGGCCGGAGTCATTTTGAAGACTGTTCCCAACCCGTCGGGAAAGGTCACCCCACCACCTTCCTTGGTGGTGCCATAGAAATTCCCTTCACTGTCCTGCGCCAAGCCGGCTTCAGGACTGCTCCCTTTGTTGTTCACCCCTATGTTTGTGAACTCCACCAGCGTCGTCAGCGCCCCGCCCGGAGTCATTCTGAACACGGTTCCGAACCCGTCGTACCCGGTATTCACGCCCCCAATGCCCCCATGATAGGTCGTGCCGTAAAAATTCCCATCGCCGCCCTGCACCAATCCAGCTTCGGGATTACTCCCGTTTTTGTTCGGCTCGGCACCTTTGAATTCCTTCAGCGTCACCAGCGTTGTGCCAGCAAGCGTGCCGTTGGTGATGATCTTGAACACCGTGCCTTGATCGAACGCGCCCCCCTCATAGGTGGTGCCGTAGAAATTCCCATCGCTCGCCTGCACCAGTTTATGCTTGGGACTTCTCCCCTTGTTGCTCGCTCCGTTGCCCGTGAAGTGGACCAGCGTCGTCAGCGTGCTGTCGGTGCTGATCTTGAAAACCGTGCCGAAACCGTAAGTGCCACCGCCGGCTGTCGTGCCGTAGAAATTCCCAAGGCTGTCCCGCACCAGGCCAGCCTGAGGACTACCGCCGTTTTTGCCCTCCCCGGTGCCCGTGAATTCCACCAAAGTCGTCAGCACCCCGGCCGGAGTCAGTTTGAACGCCGTGCCTTGATCGAACTCGCCCCCCTTGGAGGTCGTGCCGTAGAAATTTCCATCGCTGCCCTGCACCAGACCGGCCATGGGTTTCGCTCCCTTGTAGAAGAGTCCCACGGTACCCGTGAACTCCTTTACCCAGATCAGGGGTCCTCCGGCAGGTGCCATCTTGAAAACCGTGCCGAAGTTGCCCGCGTCGACACCGGATGTCGTGCCGTAAAAATAGCCATCGCTGCCCTGCACCAGGCCAGCCTGAGGACTACTCCCCTTTTTGTCCCCGCCGGCACCCGTGAACTCCACCAACGTCGTCAGATCCCCGCCCGGCGTCATTCTGAACACCGTTCCGTAGGAGCGCGTACCGTCTGAGGAGAACTTACCACCACTGTAAGTCGTGCCGTAGAAATTTCCATCGCCGCCCTGCACCAGGCCGGCCTGAGGCCGCCACCCCTTGGCGTCCCCCGCGGTGCCCGTGAACTCCACCAACGTCGTCAGGATCCCGCCGCGCGTCATTTTGAAAACCGTGCCCTGGTTGCGTTCGCCTCCAGTATAGGTGGTACCATAAAAATTCCCATCGCTGGCCTGCACCAAGGTACCCACGGGACTGGACCCCGTCGCCAGGTCTGCGGCCAGCGCATCGGAAAAGCTGAACACCTTTTCATAGACTGGAGGCGGGGTGACCGCGAAGTTAAGGGTGATATTTCCCGTAGCCGAATGGACGCCGTCAACCGCGATGTAATACTCCACCGGCGAATCGTTCGAAACAAACGAGAGCGCGCTGAATGTCCCGGCAGTGGTATCGTCACTGCCATCAAGCGGTATCAATCCTGACCATCCCGAGGACGTTTGCCTGAAAAGCGAAACGAATGTGTTGAACGTGCTTCCTTCGGTGGAGAGCGAAATGCTGTATCCGGCAGGAACCAAAACACGGTACCAGACCGACCTGCGCTGCGGGATCAGGTATGGGGATGCAAATTCTCCGACCTCACCCGTCGCGCCGGCGTTGGAACCGGGGACCGTTTTGATTCCGGGCGTGAGATTCACGACAGATGCGTTCGCAAGGTTGTCATTCAGGGGAGAGGAGCACCAACTGAGTGTGAAGCTTCCACTCGCAGTTGAGCGACCGGTAACTCTCACCCAGTAGACCTGCGCCGGGTCTGCTGATAGAGAAATCAATTCTACTGCTGGTGGTTTCCCAAGCTCGTTCTCGTAATCGCTCCCGCCCATTGGCGTCAGAGTGTTCGGCGCGCTACCCGTGTAGACTGCCAACTGAGCTTCGAAGTCCGCCGTCAAACTGAATGTGAACTTACCATTTGAAGGTGCGGTCCATCGATACCACACGGATTTTCCGCTTGGGAAAATGGAATCGGCTGAGGTGATTTTGTTGATTGCGCCGTGGGGGCGGACGATGGTGCTGGATGTGATGTTAGGTGGTTCTCCAGATTCCAAAGTGGCACTGGCGTTGGCGTTGCTCCCAATCACGCTCCCGGACGAACCGGAAATTGCCTGAGCATCGGCGAACAGATCAGCCTGGCCGGCCGCGATTCCAGCCAAAGAACCACAGATGAGGAACAGCCGGAGGATCATGCTTTTCATTTTCAAAAGGGGGGAAAGAGGAATAGGGCTCCTCGGCAGCCGCGTCTGGAAATCCAGAGGACCAAGCATTGAAAGCTGAACAAAAGCTTCCGGGGTGGCGACTTCAAATCCTCCGCTTTGGGTGTTCCTGTGAGAAGCGCGGAAACAATTTCTGACTAGTCCCAATATCCGGTGTTGAAAAACCGATGAAAATACCCAGCAAGCAATTGATTATAAGCATTCAACAAAATCGAACCGATCCCCTTGGCGGCATCTCAATTTCGATCGGCCCGGCCAAACTTTGTTAGCATGGCCAAATGGTTTGCCGGGCGGCAATCCCTTGCCTTGATTAAGCTGTCCTAACGATTTGTCAGATCCATTTCAAAGGAGTGGCAGGAACCGATCAGAAACTCATGCGGCAGAACATGAAGAAGGTCCGCTCGCGGGCGATGTCGGCGTAGGGATTGAGGGGGCTGAGCTGATAGTCCGTGCCTCCGATGTTGAGGACGCCGGCGGAAACTTCGCAGAGGTTGCGGTAGAAGCGGTAGCCGGCCCAGGCGTTGAACTGGATGAAGTCGTCGCCATTGCGTTCCGGGAGATCATTGCCGTGCCTATTGTCGGTATTCACGGTGGCTCTCAAGCCATCGTAGGTGTTATCCTCGCCGAAGCGCTGGATGTAGGCGTTGGCCTCGACGTGGGCGAACCATCCGGTGGGCGAGTTCCAGTCTCCGTGCAGGCCGAATTCCTGCAGGGTGGCTTCGTCCGTGGCACGGGCGACGGGAAGCTCGGGAAGCCGGGTCTGCAACTCGGACATGGTGACGCGGTAGCCGGCGCCCACGGCGAACTCGTCGCCAAGGAGCCGGTTGAGGGTGAGCGCGAAGCTACCTTCCTGATAGTCCAGATCCTCACGGGTGCTGTCCGCGAAGAAAGTGGGACTGAGGGGCGCGCCGGGCATGACATAACCGGTGAAAATTCCGCGGGTGCGGGATACCTCCTGGTCGATGAAATTGACGGAGGCACCCCACCAGGTGCGCTCAGGCAAGACGCCCTCGGCGCTGAGACCGTAGATCTGATAGAGAGGAGCCTCGACGGATCCGGCGACGGATTCCGAAAGCACGGTGCGGTAGGCCTGATTGAATCCCGAGAGTTGCGAAGGTTCCAGGCGGACGCTTTCGTCGAACGAAAGGCCACCCATTCCGCCGGCGGCCAGCCCGCGGAAAGTGACGCTGCGGGTGGGCTGCCAGGTGAAGCCGAATTTCCCGGAAACGTCCTGGTCGAATTTCTGGCGGTCATTGACGGGTGGGTTGCGGAAATTGTCCGGATGATCGATGGTGTCCCATGCGACTCCGCCGAGGAGGGTGAGCTGGGGCAGGACATTCCAGTAGTCGTAGGCGTAGAGGCCGGTCCTGCGGAAGTCGGATTCCAAATGCTGCTTCGAGGCGGGGTTGGAAAATCCACCATCCAAGGCGGGGATGTATTTCAGGTTCTCGTCCGCCTCGATCTTTCCCTGCTGCCAGCGCCCGCCGAGGAGGAGGGTGTTGCAGTCTGTTTGCTCGATCTGTTGAATTTCCCCAGAGTAAACGTCGAATTCCCGGTGGGCATCAAAATTGAAATCCCTGCTATACACCCGCCCGACCGTACCCTTGCCGAGATGATTCTTCATCTCCTTCAGCAGGGCATCGGAGTATTTGACGAAGCCACCAGGCTTGCTGGTGATGGATCCGTCGAATTTGTCGTTCGCGTAGTCCTCGACCTCTACACCGAAGGGCAGGGTCTTCTTGACGAGGAATCCGGAGTCAAGCATTTCATCGTTATCTCGCTCGACAAGAAGCTGTTGGCTGAGCGGGCTTTTCTGGGTCTGTTCGAAATTGAGGCGTCCAGCGAGAAACAGGGTGTTGGATCCCGGTGCCCAGCGGTGGTTCCAGCCTGCGAGGAGGAGGCCGGGTTCCTGATTCTCCTCGAAGCTGGAGTGAGTTGCGTAAGGAGAGGTGGTGTTGTCATAGTTCTGGGTATTGTCCCCGCCTTTTTGGGCGGCCCATTTTCCGAGGAAATAGAAGATGTCATCGGGAGAGGGCTGCCATTTGAACTGGCCATACAGTTCCTGCAGGCGCATTTCGGAATTCGGCCGGTCGCCGGTGTCGTTCTGATAGTAGGCGTCGAGGCCGTAGCTGACTTTTCCCTCGGTGCCGAAGACGGAGGCGGTGGAGCGGATGTCGGAGTTGCCGCGCCATTGGTTGACGAAGCTGCCGCCGATGCCATCCGACTCCAACAGTTTGGAGTATTCCTCCTGGGAGACGAATTGGGAAAGCGGCCCACCGCCGACGGGAGAGAGCATGTTGGAGAGCAGCAGCTCGTTGAACCACGGAGTTTCATTCCGCAGGAGGATGCGGTCCGGATCGCGCAGGGCGTCGAAGGAGTTTGCGAGGAAGAGGTGGGCGGAGGGATTGGTGTAGTCGCTCTCGACGGCGCGGGTGGCCTCGCGCACGGCGACCTCGCGCATGCCGTTGTATTGATAGATTTTCGCGAGATTCGCGCCGCGGACGGCGCGGTCCTGATCCAGCAGCATGGATGAGCGGTAGAGGCGGCGGTTGTCGTTGAGTTCGATGGATTTCTGGAGGTCGTGAATGGCCTTGTTCGGCTTGTATTGCTCCTGTAGCACGAGAGCGGAATACAGCCAGGGTGTGGGGTCGGCGGGGTCGATTTTTTTGGCGAAGTCCAGATCCTCCATCGCCGGCTTGTTATTGCCGAACTGGCTGGCAGCCTTGCCGAGATAGCTGTGGAAGAGGGATCGGTTAGGCTCGAGGATCGTGGCGGTCTGGAGATCCCCCAGCCCCGCTTCCACCCTACCGCTGCGGATGTCGCACAGGCCGCGGCCGAGCCACGCGGTGCCAAGGGCGCTGTCCAACTCGATGGCGATTTCAAACGAGGCGCGGGCGGCGGCTATGCAGTTCCAGTCGCTATACATGAACCCCTGCAGACTGTAGGCTTGGGCGTTGCGGGGTGTGAGCTGGAGGCCGCGGGCGAGTTCTTTCATCCCGGCCTTGGTGCGGCCGAAGGAAAACTCCAGCTCCGCGACGCGCACGGCGGCATAGCCGAAGTCCGGAGCGAGCTCCAGCGACTTCCGTGCGGCGGTGAGTGCCTGCTCCAAGTGAGGCTCCTTGGGCTCGGCGGTGGCGCGGGATTGCTCGTAGTAGGAACGGGCGAGCCAGCCGCTGGCGGTCCCCGGTTCCTGCTCTCCGTCTCGTTTCTCGAAATTCACGGCATCCATCATTTCCTCGATGGCGCGCCGTCCGGAAACATTCGCCGGGACTGACGAAAGCGCGGAACGCGCGCCTTCCACCTCCCCCACCGCCAGCAGAACCATCGCATGATAGACCTGCGCTTGCGCGGATCTCGGATGGTAGTTGGCGGGCCAGTTCGCAAGCGATCCCAACAAATCCCCCGAGGCGTAGGCGGCCAGTGAAGCCCTCAGGTCGGACGCATCGACTTTCGTTAGACCGAGTTCTGGAACGTGAATCACTCCCGGATAATAGAGACACCACTGGATCGTATTCTTCGCATCGATGCGTGCCGTTTTCCTGGGCGCTTTACCGGGCTCGACAATCCCCTCCTCCTTGCTGCCCAACGTCAGTTTTCCCAAGCCATTGACCAATTCCACCTCACCTTCAAACATGGTGAAGGTGGTGGTGCCGTCATCCTCTACCAGAACCCTGAACTGGGTGCCGTGGGGCCTGCCTTCGACCACCGGAGTGGTGATGGACATTTCCGAGCTGGATCCCCGGCTGAAGAGATAGACCTCCCCTTTCCCCACATCCAGGCCAGGAGCACCACCCGCGAGCAAGGACGGAAGAATCGTCAGACTGGTATTCGGAGCCACGCGCATCAGGCGGCTTTCCGAAAGGCGGACCACGGCGCGGCTGAGATCCCGAGCCGCAACCGCCGCCTTTTTGACCAGCGGGCGTTTCAACTCGGCCGGCGACCATACATTGTTAGGCGGCGGAGATGTTTCAACCGTCCTCTCGATTTCGATGACCTGTGGCCCAGAAGTCTGGGAGAATGAAAGGGAGACGGGCAAAACCAGCGTCGCAAGAGCGATGAAAATTGGAGGGAGGGGGAATGCGCGCATCAGTAGTCCGTTAGTGGGAATGGGAGGATGGACGCACTACTCGATATCCAGCAGGGCGGTGGTGAGTTCCGCCTGCCATTTCGCATACTGCCGCGTCATTTGCTTTTTCCTGTCAAGTTCCTCAAAGATGCTTTTGCTCCGCAACAAATAGGGCCGTGCTTTGTCCGGTTGGGTGGTCCACGAATAATAGTTCCCCAGTTGGAGACAATAGTATCCAAGATTCGCCTGCCACTTCGGGTAGCTGTCGTCGCTTTTTGCAACCTTCTCAGCAATCGGAAATCCAGCCAACAATTCCACTTCGGCGTTCTTCACATCGCTTGCCACGAAGAGAGCGCCCCCTACCTTCAAATGACTCACCGCCAGATCGTCAAACCACTGACGGGTCGCGTCAGGAAGTTCCGTTAGTTTTTTTGATAGCTTCAGAGCTTCACGAAATTCTCCGATGGCCGCTTTGTATTCCTGATCCTGATCCGCCAGGCCTGCGGCCTGTCCCTTGGTGAGATGAAGATCCCCCAGGTTGTCGTGGGCGATCGCGAGATTGTGCTGATAGAGAGGCTTGTCGGGATCCATGGCCAGCAACTTCATTCGGATGGCGAGCGAGCGGGTATAGTAATCCTCGGCAGCCGCATAGTCCCCGGTCTTTCGCGCCAGATACCCCCTGCTGTTCAAGGCCACCGAGCGCATGTGCAGGCTGTCGGCATCGTCGCCGGGAAATTCGCTCTCGCTGAAGTGCTCGTAGACCCACCGCTGGGTGTCTTCAAGGGCTCCGGCCTGGCCTGCCGGCTCAAGCTTGGCACGCAGATCCACGAGAACATCCGCCATCAGACGCGACGAACTCTCGTGCGCGTCGCCGATCATCTGCGCCGAGCGCTCGGATTTCTCGCTCTCCCGTTTCGCGACACGATATGAGGCGAAGGCCACGCCCCCACCAGCAATAGCCACCAAGGTCAGCGCGGAGAGCGTGGCGAATGCCACCCGCCTGCGGAATACCACACGCTTTGCCGCGGAATCGGCGTTGGAGACAGCTTCCACGACCCACTCCCGCTGCTCGGTCGTGAAGTCCGCGGCATGGCTTGCTAGAGACGTTCGCGCGGCCTCAAGCAGCGGATCGCCGGTGAGCAAAGGACTACCCTCCTTCATGCGGGAGGCGATGCGGGCGCGGGTTCGGAGGAAATCCAGATTCTTGTCCTTCCACTTCATCGCGCGCTTCCAGACTCTCAGGAGACTTTCATGAGCGACGCTCACGGCTGGTTCATGGGAGTTCTCCACCTGGCCGGTCGTAAAAAGCCGGGCACTGATGAATCTATCGATTAGGAATTTTGCAGGGAGATCATTTTCAAACCTAGAAAGCGGCGCGTATTGGCGGACCGCCTTTTCCGTCCGGCTTCCATCGGCGGATTCGGTGCCAAGAGTCACGAGAGACCGGAGGACACGTTCCAATGCCTGTTGGGAATCGGGTGGCAGGCCGGCAAAGGTTTCCTCCGCACGGTTGGCGAGGGCTCCTTCAACTCCACCAAGCGCATCATAGGCGGCGAAGGTCAGTTGACGTTCGTCGGCGCGATTTTCGTAAAGCTCCCGCAGGACAAATTCGAGGAGCGGGAGAAGTTCCGCGTGGGGAGCGGCGTCCTTGAGGATCCGGCTTGAAAGCGCCAGCCCGTCGCGGGATTCATAGACAAGACCCGCGAGGCGCGCGGGTTCTTCGATGACTCGTTGCAGGGAATCGGTGCGCGGTGGCAGGACATCGAGCAAGCCACGTCCTTCCTTCATCCGAACAAGCGCGGGCTCGCTCTGGAGTTGTTGATAGAAATCGCTGCGCAACGTGGCGACGATCCATATCGACCCGCTGCGCGCGAAAACCTCGATGACGTTGAGAAATTCCAAACGCGCTTCCGGAGTGATATTCGACGAGGTGAAAAGTTCCTCCAACTGATCGAGAACGATCAGCATCCGCGATTCGCCATCGCGTCCGGGAATGTCGGCAAGGGCCTTCTTGATCGTCCATGGAAAAATAGCCGCGGCATCCTTGCGGAGACCTTCCACCAACTGTTCGAGCGTCTTTTCGTCGGTATGCAATCCGGGAAGCAGCCCCTCGCCCGTCAGCCGGCGGACAAGAGCAGTGATCGGATCTGGCGCGAGTTCCGCAGGAGTGAGAATGAGGGTAAGCCAGATAGTCCCGGCGGTGGATTCCATGCTCCCACTGGGACAGGTTTCACTGCGGACGATTTCCGGAAGAATTCCGGCACAGGCGAGCGAGGATTTTCCGCTGCCGCTGGCACCCGAAAGAAGGAGGAAGGCGCAGCCTTCGGCGGCCTTCTGTCTCAGGGCGTTGCGGGCTTCGAGAATTTCCTCCTCGCGTCCGAAAAACACATCGGCATGTTTAGGCTGGAATGCCGCAAGACCAAGGAACGGTGGCCCTTGGTTATGGGTATCCCAGATGGCGATATCGATGCCACCCGCGATCTCATCCAGTTTGGCCTGCAGGTGAGTACGCAGACGCTGGGAAAAGGTCGAAGGCCGGTCGAAGGAAATGTAGGCGCCGATGTTGGTATTGCTTTCCGAATCCTGAAACGTCTCCTGAATGAACGATTCAACGAGTTCCTTCTGATGGAGAAGTTTCTTCTGCTCGGCGGTGGATCCGGCAGTGCGCAGGGCTTCGGCGAAGCTCGCGTCATCCCTCCGCGTATACACCAGCATGGCAGGACGGGGCTTCCCCTCCGTCTCTCTGGTCACCCCGCGCGCCTGCATCATCAAGTCATATTCACGTTCGGTGCCGCTCCGATACTCCGTGCCATCAGCCTTCGGGATCGACGAGCCCACTGCGGATCCCAGTCTGGACCACAGGATAAAAACTGCGATGTCCACCCCTTGGCTCGAGAGCACCACATCAATCCCCTGCTGGAACGACATGTCCGGTTCCAATGGTAGATCCTCCCAGAAGATCGGGCTCAGGAAAAAGCTCCGTGAATACCGGCGACGGAGACTGTCGATCACCTCACGCGCCCTTTGTCGTTCTTGGGAAACGTCACCGGGGGAGGAAATGAAGATGCGGAGCGTTTGCATGAGTCTTCGGCTAAAAGGCTCTCTATCATCACTAATGGCGATTGGACAACTCTATTCCAAATCTAGGGTGCGGCGAGCATGGAGTCTTTTCCAGAACGACAACCTGGTGGTGGAGCGAAGAGATCCATACCCGTCTGAATGAACTCGTGGAGATGAAGGGAAAATGATGCGACAAATCCACTTCAAGCGCCTCCGTCCAACATCTTACCACCGGACTTTGACCTTGCCATCCACTCACTTGGAGCACCATTGTTCCATTCGAAAAAAACGATTAACCCCGGTTAGCAAATCATCATGAAACCCGAACAATATCTCACGCTTCAAATGATGTTGATCGCGAGCTTCTTGGGGTTTCGGAACCCTATTTTTCTCGGCCACGGGGAATTCCGGAAATTTCGAGTAAGTTCCAAGCGCTCTAGCGCCTTCCCGCTGTCATGATTCCTCGGAAATCTATCTCCATCCCCATTTCTCTTCTCGTCGCAGGATTGCTCTGCCTCTGGTGGTGGAAAAGTGTAACGTCGGACAAATCGGAAAAATCGAAGGTCCTCTCCTCCCAGCGATCTCCCGGCATTCGTCCAACCGGTGAAAGCCCGGTCGCCGCCGCTTTCGGAAATCTGCAGAAATCTCCCGCGCGCGCCGATGCCTTGAAGACTCTCACAGAACTTCAGGCTGACCTCAAAGCCATGCCGCGCGAAGAGGCCGTCGCATGGATCCGCAGCTTCCTCAACAGCAGCGATGACAAACCAACCGGGCTATCCTTTGTGATCAGCAAACAAGGCACACTCTCGGAATGGCCTACCTTCAGGATATTTCTGCTAGATGCACTCCTCGCCATCGACCCGACCGCCGCGGCTTTGATCGGTCGGGAAATTCTGACCAAGCCCACCACCTCCGACGAGTGGGCGCTGGCTCTCCGTAATGTCGGGAAAAACGACGCGTCGCAGGAAACCAATGCCTATCTCCGGGAAAAAACCGAAGCGCTCATCGCCAATCCCGCATGGCAGGCGGATCCCTCTATCGGTTATCTGAATGCGTTCGATGTCCTCGTCCACACCGGAGCCACAGAAAGCACCCCGCTGCTTTCCAGTCTGATCCAGCGGAAAGACCGCAAGGACCTGGCCCATGCCGGATTTCTCACCCTCGATCGCTTGGTACAGCAACAATCCTCCGATGTCCTCGCCCGCCTCTCCGCCGATCGGACATTGCAGGAAAGCCGCCCTGAAATGGTCTCACAGGAATTCGCGCGCGCCGATCTTCGCGATGCGGCACAGCGTGAGATCGTGAAAACCTGGCTGCTCGACCCCGCCCGCACCGGCACCGAGCTACGCTCCTTCGCCGGCGTCTATCCGAATAACAACCAATTCATTTCCAACAACCTTCTCACCACTGAAGCCTCCCCGTCCGGCTCCGACCTCGCGGCGCATGATCGCGAGGCACTGGACATCATCACGGGCTGGGAAAAAGACCCCGCCTTTTCATCGGTTCAAGAACATCTCCGCTCGATGATCTCCCGACTCAACGGATTCGTCGGAGGCTCCGGGAATGCCGAAACTCCGGCTCCGGCCAAATGATCCCTGGAATTCGATCACCCGGA
This sequence comes from Luteolibacter sp., assembly GCF_039920825.1. Taxonomy (GTDB): domain Bacteria; phylum Verrucomicrobiota; class Verrucomicrobiia; order Verrucomicrobiales; family Akkermansiaceae; genus Luteolibacter. Next base: position 71,733 of record NZ_JBDSCX010000074.1, read on the forward strand.
TTTTTCATAGTCTCGGAAGTTCGGCATCTCCATCCCTTTGTGTGGAGGTAAATACATTAGGTAATACAGAGTGAACAAGATGCGTGAAATCCCGCATCGCCAGGCTACCTTCCACGGTATCGGTTCAGTTTCTTTATTTGTATAAGGGAGAAACTGGAAAGTGGATTTAGGAGCCCCACAAATCCGCCACCTGTCGGATTTCGATGTGGCATGCTCACCGGAGAGCCAACTATTTGGGATTGATGTTGGCACTATCAGGCGCACAGCATTCGTCCCCGGCTACGGAACCACGGCTTCCACCCTCATGAAGCCCTGGCCTTCGGGGTTGGATAACGTCGCCTCATACCCGGGTGTAGTCGGATGAGATTTTGTTGGTCTGGTCGGCAGACACCGTAGGCGTGACCGTTCCATTGGACCAGTGGGTAAGATCGGTGGTGGACTCGACCGTGCATCCAACCCCGCTTCTCTTGAGGAAACTAATGGTGAGCGAGGTTGCCGAACTGGAAACAATCGTCGTTGTTGTGAGTAGTGTCTTTGATTCAAAATCGACCGATCTTCTTCTCATGGTCGTCATCAACAATTTCGCATTCGAGAAAAGTGACCCGCCGGTAATATAGGCGCTGCCCGCCGCCCGAAGCATCGCCACTCTCGAACGCCGTCTCGGAGTAACGGGGGTTCCCACAATCCATGTGAACGAAAAGCCTTCAAGACAATGCAACCCCGCGATTATCAAACCGAAGACATCAAAGGGCAAAGGGATTTCAGAACCGGAACGTGGATGAGATATTGCATGATTGCTCGGCCGGGTGGCTCGGGCGGAAATCCGAGCAGCAGCCGGCTCCGATACTGAGATCACTGTTGACCCGGTATTCCAACCCTATACCGATGTAGAACATGTTGTCGGTCAGCCCGTCCGCCTTCGCATGCATCTCCCGCTCCCCCTTCACGAACCTGGACGGCGCACTAGCTAACAAGAAAGTCGCTTCACTTTCCGCAGGCCAATACCACACCCTCGCTCTCTGCGCCGACGGCACCTTGGTGTCCTGGGGTTACAACGAGCATGGTGAACTCGGCAACAACACCGTGACCCCCAGCAAGACCCCCATCAACATTGGATCGTTTGGCGCACTCGCCGGCAAGACCGTTTCGGCTGTCGCTTCCGGCGGATCCCACAGCCTTGCCCTCTGCACGGACGGCACGCTCGCCACATGGGGAGCCAATAACAAAAGCCAGCTCGGACTCATTGGAATCAGTCGTAGCCTGGTCCCAGTGGCGGTCCCTTCGGCCGGGGCGATTCAGGGAAAAACGATCCTCGGCATCGCCGCCGGAGGAAACCACAACCTGGTGCTCTGCACCGACCGTTCAGCCGCCGCCTGGGGTGACAACAGCAACGGCCAGCTTGGAAACAATACCACCGCCACCAGCGAGGTCTCTTCATCCGTCGATTCCACCGCCTGGCCAACAGGATCGCGGTGCATGCTGGCCGCCACCGGCTCGGCCTCGCTCCATAGCCTCGCCATGGTCGGACTCCCCTCCCCATCTACCAGCTCCACCGTCCAATCGATTTCCATCCCTGCCGATGCCAGCCTCTATCTGCCGCCGCTGGACGATCCAGATCACGACGGCATCCCCAATCTCGTCGAACGTGCGTTCGCGCTCGACCCCGCCAATGACAGCTCGGGAAAACTTCCTGTTCCGTTAAGAATCGGTGACAATTACGTGCTCGAATTCACGGAACCTGAAAGCCTAACAAGCGTCACCTATGGCGCGGAATCCAGCGTCGATCTGAAGCCCGGAAGTTGGAGGGAAGTCAAGGATACCGGTTCCGGATCCCACCACATTTTCAGCGTCCCAACAGCTGATAGCAATACCATCTTCTTCCGGTTAAAAGTGTCGGAATAGGCGGAAGAACAGGCAGGATGGGCGACCACCGACCGTTGAAGGCGGATGCGGATGAGTGTTCGGCGGTCGATGGGGTGGCGCTCATCGCACCGCTACCATGGGAAAACGGATGGTCCGGGTTAGCCCCAACCTCACGATCCCAGACTTCCAATACCAACTCGGTTGCTGGTCACTTAAACGGTCAAGTGGCTCAGCCATTGCCCGTTGGCGACGCTCGACGGTAATTTATCGATCGGCTCCAAAACCCAACATGGTCTTCAGACCAAGGACCAAAAAACCCAGCCCATACTAAAAAACCTTATGAAATACCCTACCGGGTTTCTTTGCGCGGCTGCCGTCCTCGTGCTTGTGTGGGCGGATGAATCGCTTGAACGCGACACCGCAAAACAATGGGCCCATCCCAGCGGTGAAAAACCTTCAAGCGGGCATTCTAACATCGATGCCCGTGCTACCGATCCCGCTCGGGCGCTGGTCCAGGCATTCACACTTGAAATAGGGAGCGAACGCGAAAACCGCATCCGGGATCTGCTCTCCGCATGGGCTCTGCGGGACGCGGAGGCGGCGCTGGGATGGGTTTCGGCGGTGGAGGATCCCGCCGCCCGGCGTTCCGCCCGCTCCACCGTTTGCCTGGCCGTAGCGGAAAAAGATCCGCGCCGGGCCGTCACGCTTGCGCTCGCCCACGGCACGGACCAGGACGACGACTGCGGATTGCTGGAGTGCCTGACCATGCAGTGGTGTGAGAAGGAATCTGAAGCGGCTCTCAATTGGACGCGCGAACAGCCGCCTGGCGAATGGCGGGACCGCCTGTTGGCGAGAGCCTCGTTTGTGCTTTCCAAATCGGATCCGGCTGAGGCGGCGCGTCTTGTTTCCGGCCTAGAGCCGGGAACCGTGCAGGACGAAGCGGCCATGGCCGTGCTCCACCAATGGGCGCTCAAAGACTCCTCCGCCGCGCTCCGGTGGGCGGAAGCTTTCTCCGAACCCACCCTCCGTGAGCGCGCCCTCGCGGAGATCTCGAATCTCCGGAACCTGACGACTTCCTTGCGGGAGGTCCGGTAACCGGATCGAAAAGCCCTCCTGAGACGGCTTCTCCGCTCTCTATGTCTGCCCAGGGCCGCTTCCCACGCACCTCCCCCTTTTTTTGTCCTGCCATGAGCGGGCCACTGGTACCGAGAGGCGATCAACAACGCCGTCAAATATTCAGCCCGCCAGCCTCTGATGTTCATCGGATGTTCAAGGCTTAATCAATGAGGCACTGTGATCGGCGCATAAGTGAAACCCAAACCTGAGATAGCACCTCGGCTATCGCGCTCGCCGGAACACCCACGGCCCTCAATCCAGGCGCAGCGCGTAAGGCGGCACCGCGAAGTTCTGCCACGAGTTGTCGTTCGTCACCAGACCGGGAAACCTCTGGGTCGCGCGACCAACATCATTAAAAGCCCAAAAATCCAACAAAAACCCATGACGCCTCCTCTGTTATTCCAGCAGGGGAATAGTCCCACTCTCCTTGGCTGCACGGGGCGTTTCCCCATCAACCTGAGAACCAAAAAAACACCAGAAAAAACACCAAAAAATCCATGAACAGACACATCAAAACCTGGCTGACGTCCTTGACGCTGCCATTCGCCCTCGTCCTGCCCCAGGCGCACGCCTACACCCATCCGTGTATCCCACTCAGCCTTGATGATCTGGCTACTCTCAAGGCCAGCCTGAATCAGAACCCTTGGAAGGACGGCTACTTGAATCTCTCGAGCAGTTCGCAATCCAAACTCACCTATACCATGCAAGGCCCGTTTACGACGGTCTCCCGCACCCCTGACGTAAATCTCAACCAATGGAAGAGTGACATGCAGGCCGTGTATAATCTGGCGCTCATGTGGTATCTCACCGGCGACACCGCCTACGCCCAGAAATCGCACGACAT
>NZ_JBDSCX010000075.1:0-20894 GCF_039920825.1 Luteolibacter sp.
GATGCGCTTGCGGCGTGGCATGGCGTTGGGATGGTAATGTTAGGATTGGAGAGAATTACTTCTTCCCGCCTTTTTTGGCAGGAGCGGCGACGGCACCGGGTTTCGGACGCTTCGCACCGTATTTGGAGCGGCTTTGACGGCGCTTATCGACACCGAGGGTATCGAGCGAACCACGGACGATGTGGTAACGGACACCCGGAAGGTCCTTCACCCGTCCGCCGCGAACGAGGACGATTGAGTGTTCCTGGAGGTTGTGGCCTTCACCGCCGATGTAGGCGATGACTTCGAATCCGTTGGTAAGGCGAACCTTAGCCACTTTACGGAGAGCCGAGTTCGGCTTCTTGGGCGTGCGAGTCATGACTTGAAGACATACTCCGCGGCGCTGTGGGCAGTTCACGAGAGCGGGTGACTTCGACTTTTCGGCCGGAGTGAGGCGTCCCTTGCGAACGAGCTGATTGATGGTCGGCATGATTTCCTGCGTGGTTCTGATTTTCCCGAGATTTGGGGACAAACCGGAGCGACGACAAGGCGACCTTGTAGTAGCTTTTTTCCGGAGCTGGACCCGATAAATTTTCCCTGTAATTTGAACTGCTTCGATTAAAACGTCAGCAGTCCTCGCTGTGGGGGGGGCGACTCTAGGAGCCGATCCCAACCTGACAAGCCCTATTTTGACAATTTCTTCTAATTTTCATGAGAAGCGGCGGATTCTGGAAAAAACCGGGGGCAGCGGGCGGGCTCTAACTGCCGACCAAACGCTTGATCCCGTTGAAATGCCGCACATCAGGTGGCCATGGTCAGTAATTCGCGCATTTCCCAAGCGGCGGGAAGACCGTCGTTGTCGGAGATGCCCAGCTTGGTGTTGGTGGTCACACCGAGGTTGTTCGCGTCGCTCTGGTTGCCGAGGTGGGCGTTTCCACCATGGGTGAAAGGGAGCGCGACCCCGCGGGCGAGTGTGGAGGCGGTAAGATTGACATGGAGGGAGATTTCAGGAGGGACCGGGAAGTCGTTCGAAGAGACCCGCGAAGATTTGCCGAACGATTGCGTGTTCTCTGACATGCATGGGGGTGATCCGCTCATCTTGTCATGGTCAAAACCCTCATCATCTGCTTCCTCGCGTTGTGCGCCCTCGCCAGCGCCGCCCCGCCGAACGTCCTCTTCGTTTTCATTGATGACATCGGGTGGGGCGACTTGTCGTGCTACGGAAGGCCCACTCTCGACAAGTCTGGGAATCCGATCACGCCGAACCTGGACAGGATCGCGTCGGAGGGGATCCGCTTCACCCAGGGCTATGTCGCCGCGCCGATTTGCTCGCCATCGCGGACCGGAGTGCTGACGGGCATGTATCCGTGCCAGCACGGGATCAACAGCTTCATCGACAGCCACGCCGCCAATCTCAGCAGGAGGATGAACGATTGGCTGCAGCCGGACGCGATGACAACCGCCCGCCTGTTCCGCGATCAAGGCTACACGACCGGACAGTTCGGCAAGTGGCACATGGGTAATGGCCGGGACGTGAACAACGCGCCGGTGCCGGGTGCTTACGGTTTCCAGAAATCGCTCGTCGCCTTCGAGGGCAATGGCGACCGGCTGCTCTATTTGAACAACGACGAGACGAAAGACGGGCTTTCCCAGGCAAACGAGGATGCCACGGTCGGGACCTACGAATACGTGCACTGGTATGAAGCCGCAGGCAGGGACATCGACTCCGCGCTCGCCTACATCACTACCGCAGTTCAGGCGGGAAAGCCGTTTTACGTGCACCTGCCGTTCAACGACACCCATTCTCCCTACAACGTCGCGCCGGGGCATGAAAACGACTTCGACCACATCACCACGAACACCAACGGAAAACTGTTTCTGGGAGAATTGCACAACCTCGACGCGCAAATCGGGCGACTGGTCAATGCGATCGACGCGCTCGGCATCGGTGGAAACACGCTGATCTCCATCATCGGCGACAACGGCGCACCCAATGACGCGCTCAACTCCCTGCTCAACCGCAATGGCGGCCTGCGCGGCGGCAAGGGCGGCATCTGGGAAGGCGGCATCCGGGAGCCGTTCATGGTTCGCATGCCGGGCACGATTCCCGCCGGCGTGGTGAACACGACGACAGCCGTTTCCACCCTTGATCTCATGCCCACTTTTTGTGCGTTCGGAAACGTCCCGCTGCCGTCCGCTCCGTTAGCCGGTGAGAATATGAAGGACGTCTTCCTAGGCTCGACCCGCGCGCGGAGCAAACCGCTTTTCTGGGAATTCGGCACCGCAGGCGGCATCACTTTGGAGGGTCCCAAGCTCGCCGTCCGCGTCGGCAATATGAAATTCATGCGAGATCCCGACGGCGGAAACAGGGAGCTCTACAACCTTTCGATCGACAAGGAGGAAGCTAACAACCTCGTCAACGCCCCGGCGCAAGCCGCCGCTGTCGCAACGATGGAGCCGATGGTGATGAAGTGGTATCAGGAAACCGTCCTCGGCGAGGTGGGTGAAACTTATGTCAGCCACCCCGGCACCCCGCCCGCCCTGATCATCGCGGACAGCTACAATCTCCCCGCCGGAAATTCCACTGGGACCGGATTCGCCGCGGGAACCGGCGTGAACGAGAACCTCGCCAACCGGTTGACCGGCACTCTCGCGGGCACTTTGAAATATCTGCGCACCGACACCGGCAAGGCAGGCACGGCCCATTCCATCACCGCCAACCGCCTGAACATCGCCGCCGCCGTCAACACCACCGCGTTCCAGTTTTCCGCCGATGGCGTAAACGCTTACGACTTCGGACCCGCGATCGCTGGAAGGCGTTACGAATGGCGCGTCACCATGGATCTTGACGATCCCGATCAAGCCAAGGCGCGCATGACGCTGGGCATCGCCGACGTGGCGAAGCCAGCGGGCGGAGTCGGTGACCATGATCTGGGCGTGCAGCTCGATCTCGTCCCGGGCAATACGATTTCGGTGTTCAAACGGATCGACGATGCATCCGATTCCGGAACCGGCGATGTCAATGTTAGTATCGCCACCGGTCTGGCGGCCGGCCAGCCGGTCGAAGTCCGCGTGGTGATGCAGGACAGCACGGATTATACGGGATTCAACACCGGCTACGAGATTTTCATCAACGGCGTCAGCGTGAATACCGGCAACCTCACTTTCAGCAACGGCTCACGCTTTCTGATCTTCGACACCTCCTCTAACATAGGACCCGTAAGCTATGATAATTTCGCTCTGGAAACGCTGGATGCCGCCACCGACCAGATCGCGCGGGTGCCGGTTCTCGGCATTTCGGAAGCCACCCCCGCCGCAGTCGGGGGACTCGAAAAAATCCGCCTTTTCTGGACCACCCAGCCGGGACAAACCGTCGAACCGGTCATCTCCAACGACCTACTGACCTGGACGCCTTTCCTTGACGACGAAAACATGCCCATCCACGTCGCCACCGGATTCGGCACCATCCGCTGGCTTGAGGTCGCCATTCCCGAGCCTTACCGCGGCCGCGGTTTCATCCGGCTGCGAACCATCGACTAACGACCCGCACGCATCAGTTCCCGGATACGCTCCTCCTGCAGGGGAGCCTCGAAGACGTAGATTTCGTCGATCTCGCCGCGGAATCCTCGCTCGACGTCCTTCTGCGGCACGTAGCCGATCATGAGGGGCAGCGCCGCCCGGGTTTTGGGCACATGATAGATCGAGCCGCCTTTCTGGTGAAGCGACTCCACCAGCTCGCGGACTCCATCCACGTAGAAGGCCACCTGCGGATTGGCCCCACCCGCATCGGCACCCGGATACACCGCCGCCACGTGATGCCATTTCCCATCTGCCAGATCGGTGGAGCCCGTGTAGAGGAACTGATCGAAGGAAAGCCGGAGAAACGTGGGTTCCCCGGGGTCTGGCTGGAATAGCAGGAGTTCGCATTTTCCGGCGAAACCGATGGTGGGGTCGCCCCAGCCGACGATGGACTGGTAGCGGCGGGGAGGCGCTTCCGGTTGGGTGCGGATCCATGCGCAAATCGTCCGGGCACGGCTGCCCAAGGTCCCTTTCCAGTCGGTCACCAAGGCGTTGCGGCTGCCGTCGAAGCTCGCGGCCATGCCGACGATTCCCGGGACGATAGCTGGTTTCCCCGGGCTTCCCGTTAAGTGGGTGCCTGCTGCCGTCGGTTCGGTGCCGGTGACCTCCAGCGTGCTGTCGCCCTGCGGCTCGAAGGTGAAATGGATGTAGGGCAGGTCCGGCAACAGGGCTTTCAGGAACCGGTCCCCTTCCATGTCGATAGACTTCAGTTTCCCGGCGAGAGAAATGCTCACCGCGTCCCCGGCCACGAGTTCGCGGCTTCCGGCCTCGCCATCGAGCGCCTCCACCTTGGCCTTGCCCTGCATCACGTGGACCTCGGGAAGTTCCTCGGAGTCCTTGGAAGCTAACAGCCCGAACGTCGCACCCTTGGAAACCACCGCGATCCGCGGCGTCGCCACGCGGACTGCCGCCACGCCGGCCGGCACCACGATCCCGGCGCTTCCAAATTTCATTTTCATGAAATCACGATCCGCCATTTCCACCATCGCGGGGCCTTTCACGATGGCTTTCGCGCCGCCCTTGAAGGTCAGTTCCAAGGAACCGGCATCGAGCGAGAGGATATCGCCCTTTGCCAGTCCATTTCCTTCGCCGCCCCGGAGAGCGCGATCCATCGTCCAGATGCTGTTAGGGGCCAGCCGCAGCGTCGCCAGCACCGGTGGCGGGGCCAGTATCCTGAAATAAAGCGCGCCGAGGACCACCAGCAGCAACACGACCGCGGAGGCCAGAAATACCGTCACCCCGCGTCGATTGTGGAAATTCATGAACAGGTTGACCGGTGCAAGTGCTCCCGGCCGCGCGGGCTCCGCGAGCTCTTCGGTGGCGACGATTTCCAACATGCCCTCGATCAGATGGATCTCGCGGAAAATCCGGCGAAATTCCGGCGATTCCCGCAGTCCGACCTCGAACCGCTCGAACTCCTCCTGCGAGCACTTGTTTTCCAGCACCGCATGCGCCAGCCTCTCGAACTCGCCGCTTTTCATGACGCGTTCCCGGGCATGGATTTCATCTCCCTCTCAACGCAGTGTCTCAAGGCGACGCGCAGGCGGAAAAGCAGCCCTCGCAAGGCGGCCGCGGTTCTGCCGGATTCAAGCGCCGCCTCCTCCACCGCACCATGGCGCGCGTATCTCGCGAGCAGCACGGTCCGGTCCTCGACGTTCACCTTGCCGAGGCATTTTCTCAAAGCCGGGAGCCGCGAATCCATCGTCGGATCCGCTTCGGAAAACTCCGCGGCCAGCAGCTCCAGCGTTTCCTCGCCGAATGTCAGCTCGGCTTTCCGGCCCGCCCGTTTCTGGTGGTTCATCGTGACGTTCCTGGCGAATGTATAGACCCACGCGCGGAAATTCGTGCCCGGCTGGAACTGTCCGCGTTTTTCCCACACCGCCAGATTCACGTCCTGCAGAATATCCCCGCGGGCGTCCGCGAATGGCATCAGGTGCGCGACAAAGGTCTTCAACTCCGGCTGGATTCCGATGAGCAGACACACGAACTGTCCCGAACCAACCTCGCCCTCCAGCACGTCCGTCGTGCCGACGAGTCCACCGGCAAGGTGATCGCCTTCCTTTCCGTCCAGCATTTCCGTGCGAGGCTCCATGTTTGGCACTACTCCAAAAAAGCTCCCGCCCGGCGAAAAGTCCAAACGATTTTCCAAGGGTTCAGGCGGGATCATCTTGTCAGTCTGAGTGGCGATATTTTCACAGGGACTTCCGGGAAACCCTTCACCGGAAGCCCTGTGATTCCGCTCGGGGAGCGACTACATCTGATAATTTCCCCAACGCCCGGAGTGTTCCCGAAAAACGGCAAGTTTGTCCGGTGATTCCGCGCCTCAGTCATCGGTCGTGATCGCCCGGATCTCGTCGATGGACTCGCCCGCATAGAAGGTGACCTTCACCGTCAGCCGGTCGTCGGATAGAGAGACCCGGTCGGAACCGGTGGCCGTCTGGCTTCCCTCGAGGCCGCGGAGGACTTCTTCGGCGGGATCGAGCTTGGGCAAAGGTGCTTTCGACAGCAGGGAATCCGTCCGGTTGAGCTTGCCGCTTCCGACGATGATCCCGATCACCGGCCGATCAAATGTGACGGAACCTTCGAACAATTTATAGTCCCCGGGTTTGTAAACGCCGACTGGGTTGTAGCGCAAAAGATAGCTCCTGAGGCGCTGTTCGGGCTTGAGGTCCAAGTGTGAGGGATGACGGAGGTTATTTCCTGAGTATTTGCCGGGCAGGGTGATGTCCACGGGAATCTGGACGTCCGGGATGAAGTCGCGGCGTTCGGGGATGACAAAAATATGATCGTCGTTTTCCAAGCGGGCGAGGGCCTCCGGGGTATCGGGAGGAGCGGGAACCACCTCGCCGAGCGTGGAGCGGATACCGGAAGCGACCGGCCAGGTGAGGAGGAAGGGCGTGGGCTCGAACTTGAGATCCCGCAGGCCGGCCGAGTGGTCCGAGCGGACGGCGTTTCCTCTCTCGATGGTTCGGATTTCCGCGTCCTTGGACACCTTCACCTTCCCTTCAAGAACCACGAAATCAGCGGTGCCGTTGTCGGCGGAAATGCCGAACGAGGTGCCGAGGTCCGTGAGGGTGGCTCCGGAAGTGACGACTTTAAAGCCGTGCGCGGATTCCGGGCACCACGCGTTCAGCCGACCGCTTGTGAGGATGATCTGATCCGCCGAGCGGACGATCAGCGAGGCGGGAGCCTGGACGGCAACCACCGCGCCGTTGGCGAACTCGATCCGGGTCACGCCATTCGTTAGAGCCAGTTTTTCGCCCGGACGGACGTCGCGAGGACCACTATCGCCATCGGTGTAAAGCTTGGCGATCGCTGCTGCGGAGTGCGCGGTTTCCCGTTTCAAAAATACCAAAAGCGCGGCCAGCAGCGCGACCAACGCCGCCATCGCCACGGCACCGCGGCGGAACCTGGCGAAACGGATGCGCGACATGACCTGACCGGAAAACTCATGGTCGGCCTCGCCGGAGACCGCCCGGATGTGGGGCAGCACGGAACGGACGAACGTGGCGTCGTTTCGCTCGGGCTTCAGCCGGTCCAGCGAACCCGAGACGAGGAGCTGCTTCCGAAAACCCGCCAGCAGTTCCGCATCGCCCACTAACAGGGCGAGCAGCCGGGCGCGATCCTTATCGCCGAGCGTGCCGTCGAGCAGCTCCGAGCAGAGTTCCACGAATTCGGGATCTGATGGATTCATCACGCTCATTGGAACGCGTGGATGTTTTTGGTGGCGAGGCAGTCCGCGAGGGTCTTCCGCGCGTGGAAGAGCGACTTACGAACGGCCGCGGGATTCATCGACAGGTCGAGGCCGATGTCGGTGGCGTTCTTGTCTTCGAAATACCGCGAATCGATGATCCGGCGGATCATGCCCGGCATTTTCTCAAGACACTCGCGCAGGGCGGTGACGCGGATTTCAGTATCCTCCTCGGCCCCGGGCTCCGGGTCGCTGGCGAAGGTGTCGATCAGCAGCCCTGTGATTTTTTCGTCCAGCAGGCGCTGGCGGCGACCGGTTTTGGTCAGCTCGTTCAGAACGAGATTCCGAGCGATCTTGCGCAGCCAGGATCCCGCGTTCTCCGGGTCGTCGAGTTCTTCCCATTTCCGGTGGGCGATGAGAAAGGCCTCCTGCGCCAAATCGTCCACCCATGCGTCGCTGACGCCGAGCGAGCGGATGAAATAGCGGAGGCCGGAATGATGGTTCCGCACCGCTGTCTCGATCTGCTCGTCTCGTTCCTTGCGTGTCATGGGAAAGTTTCGGCCGGCTGGATTTCACCGGCGGTCAATTGGATGATTTCACAGATACCCCGGGTGTTCCCCGGATTTGAAAGATAATTTTCGATACCGATCAAATGGCTGACCTTTAAGGGTTTTTGGGGGTTGAATGTGATTTCGGAGGTCACACCCACCCGATTCGCGAAATCATCAGAGGAAACCCGCCACATCCAACACCAACCCGCCGAATAAACCGCCTTATTCCCCGCCGCTCCAGAACCGCACGAGGGAGCCAATGCCGGCGAATGATCGCTCGGACTGAAGTTTTTCCGAACGCTCGCCCCATTGCCGAAATACATGTTTCGAAGTTCCGCCGGGCCGATGGCGCGGATCTTTCATTTTCAAACCCGCCCTTTTCATGAAAGCCATCCTGATCGCCCTTGCAACCTCGCTGCCAGCTATCCTGACAGCGGCCGATGCCGCGAAGCCCAACATCCTCGTCGTCCTCATCGACGACCTCGGCTACAGCGACCTCGGCTGCTACGGAGGAGAAATCCCCACGCCTAACATCGACTCGCTTGCCAAGACCGGCCTCCGCTACACCGGCATGACCAACTCCGCCCGCTGCTGCCCGAGCCGCGCTTCACTCCTCACCGGCCTGCATCCGGCGCAGGCGGGAATTCCGGATTTCGACGGCTCGCTCAGCGACGACAGCGCAACTCTCGCCGAGGTCGCCCGCGGCGCAGGATATGCGACCTACGCCGTCGGCAAGTGGCACGTCGGAGCGGATCCGAAATCCATCCCCACGGCCCGTGGCTTCGACGCGTTCTTCGGTTTCCCTAACGGCCATTCGCAGGGCCAGTGGAATCCGGCGAAGTACAAGCGCCTGCCAGAGGGCCACGCGCCGGAGCTGGGTTACAAGCAGGGCGAGTTCTATGCCACGGACGTTTTCAGCGACTACGCGCTGGAGTTCATCAAACAGGGCGAGGCGAGCAAGAAACCGTGGTTGCTTTACCTCGCCTACTCGTCTCCGCATTTCCCGCTCCAGGCTCCGAAGGGCGATGTGAAACCGTTTCTCGAAACCTATCGAAAAGGCTGGGACGTGCTGCGCGAGGAACGCTTCAAGCGCATGAAGTCCATCGGCCTGGCGGACACCCCCGGCTGGAAACTCACCGAGCGTTCGGTCGTGCCAATCGAGCAGAACAACGCCATCGCGAACGGCTACTCCGGAAAACAAAACCCCGCGTGGGACACTCTGCCGGCCGACCGCCGCGAGGACCTCGCTCACCGCATGGCCATCTACGCCGCCATGGTGAAACACGTGGACGACGGCGTCGGCCGCATTGTCAATCAGCTCAAGTCCGCGGGCAAACTCGACAACACGCTCATCCTCCTCTTGTCCGACAACGGTGCCTGTTACGAGTGGGGGCCGTTCGGTTTCGACGGTGCCTCACGCGCCGGCAACACCACGCTCCACGAAGGGGCCGCGTTGGACAAGATGGGTGCCCCTGGCGAACCCGAGATCGCCTACGGCTCCGGCTGGGCGAACCTGTGCAACACGCCATTCAAGCTTTACAAACATTTCGCCCATCAGGGCGGCATCGCCACGCCGCTCATCGTCCACTGGCCCGCCGGTGTTAGTTCGCCCGACCGCTGGGTCCGCGACCCGGCGCATGTCATCGACATCATGGCCACCCTCGTCGATGTCGCCCACGCCGGTTATCCGAAAACCCGCGCAGGCACCGCCGTCCTGCCGATGGAAGGCGTCAGCCTCGCGCCGACCTTCAAGCCCGGCGGAAAATTGGAGGGTCGCTCGATCTGTTATCAGCACGAGGGATCGAAGGCGATCCGGAAGGGCGACTGGAAACTCGTGATGGGAGCCAAGCTTCCGAGCGAAGCTTGGGAGCTCTATAACCTCAACGCCGATCCGTGCGAGACGCAGAATCTCGCCTCCGGAAAGCCCGAACTCGTCGCCTCGCTCGCGGACGAATGGCAGCAATGGGCCATCCGCACCGGCCTGCATGTGAAGCAAAACAACCCGGCGAACGGTATCAAAAAAGGCAAGCGCGCCAAACCAAACACCGAGGATGAAGAATGATCCTCCCACCATTCCCTAAGATGAAATCAGCCACCCTCGCGCTCGTTCTTTTGTCCGCCACCTGTTTCGGCGAAACGGTCCGTCCCAATTTCATCGTCATCCTCAGCGATGACCAAGGCTGGGGAACCACCTCGGTCATGATGGATCCCGCGGTACCCGAATCGAAAAGCGACTTTTTCAAAACACCTAACATCGAACGGCTGGCGGCGGATGGCATGCGTTTCAGCCAGGCCTACGCGTCACACTGCAACTGCTCGCCGAGCCGCGCGGCGCTCCAAACCGGCCGTTCGCCCGCCGCCCTCCACATGACGGACATCATCGAGCGCCCCGGCGGCACCGCCACGCCGGGCGAAAAACTGATCGTGCCGCGGATCGTCACCGGACTTTCCAAGGACAACCCCACCATCGCTGAGCTCCTCAAGACTTACGATCCTGCCTACCACGCCGCGCATTTCGGAAAATGGCATATCGCCGGCGGCGGCCCGGCCGCGCATGGCTACGACGTTTCGGACGGTGCCACGACCAATGGCGAAGGAGGCCGGAAGACCAATCTGCCCGACGATCCCAAGCAGATTTTTGGCATCACCCGCCGCGGCATTGATTTCATGAATGCGGAGGTCAAGGAAGGTCATCCGTTCTATCTCCAGCTCTCGCACTACGCCACCCACGCCCCTAACCAATCGCGGCCCGCGACGCGAAAATCCTTCGCCGACGCGCCGAAAGGCGAACGCCACGACAACGTGCCCTACGGCGCGATGCTTGCCGACATGGACACCGGCATCGGCCAGTTGCTAGACGCCGTGAAGGCCGCGGGCATCGCCGACCACACCTACATCATCTACACTGCGGACAACGGCTGCATCCCCACCGACGACCCCGGCAACATCAACGGCCCGATCCGCGGCCACAAGGCATCCGTTTGGGAAGGTGGTATCCGCGTGCCCTTCATAGTAACCGGCCCCGGCATCGCGGCGGGCGCGGTCAGCCGTGTGCCGGTCGTCGGCTACGACATCCTGCCCACCGTCTGCGATCTCGCGGGCATCAAGAAATGGCCCGCCGCCGTCGAGGGCGGCTCGCTCAAGGCCGCGCTAACAGGAGGAGACGCGGTGAAGCGCCCGGAGGATTTCCTCATGTTCCACTGGCCTCACTATCAGCACCAGAAACACAGCACTCCGGACACGACCCTGCTACAGGACGGCTGGAAGCTCCACTACTGGTGGGAAACCGGAGCGACGCAGTTGTTCCACCTCGATAAGGATCTCGGAGAATCAAAAGACGTCGCTTCTGAATTCCCCGACCGCGTCGCGAAAATGAAGTCCGCACTGCAGGGCCACCTTAAGGAAATCCGCGCCCAGGAACCGGTCCCGAATCCAAATTTCGATCCATCGGCTCCAGCCGGGCCAGGCGGCAAGCGTCGGAAAAACGCGGCTGCGGATGACGACGACTGACCCGTTCAAACCATGAAAACCCGCATCCTCGCCTTTCTGTTCACCGCTTTCCTTCCCGCCTTCGCGCGGGCCGCGGACGCCAAGCCGAATTTCCTGCTCATCGTCGCCGATGACCTGAATTCACGCGACCTCGGTTTCACGGGCAACAAGGACATCCACACTCCTAACATCGACAAACTGCGGAGCGATGGCATATGGCTTCGCAACATGTATGATCCAGCTTCGACCTGCTCGCCGACGCGCCACGCGCTTTACACGGGCTTGGACTGCATCCGCTCCGGGGCCTATCCGAACCACACGCGCGCCTACGACGGGACGAAGAGCATGTTCACTTATTTCAAGGGACTCGGCTATCGGGTCGGCCTCCAGGCGAAGGAACATGTCGGGCCGAAACCCACGTTTCCCTACGAATACATCAGCCCGAATCAGGATGACTTCGAAGCCTTCGGCGGCTTCGTGAATCGCGACAAAAGCCAGCCGTGGCTGGCGGTGTATGCCTCACACGATCCGCACTCGCCATGGGACCGCGGACCGAAGAAGCTTTACGATCCCGCGAAGCTCACGGTGCCGCCTTATCTGCACGACAACGAGGTGACGCGGAAATTGCTAGCCGCCTACTACGCGGAGATTTCCTCGCTGGACAGGCAGGTCGGCGCGTTGCTGAAAATCCTGGCCGACAGCGGGCAGGCGGAGAACACGCTGGTGATGTTCGTCAGCGAGCAGGGCAGTTCGTTTCCGTATGGCGGGAAATGGTCGGTCTATGACAACGGCATCCACTCCGCGACGGTCGTCCGCTGGCCGGGCAAGGTGAAACCCGGCTCGACGAATGATGCGATGATGGAATACCTCGATGTGCCGCCCACTTTCCTCGCGGCAGTAGGGGAGGATCCCGCGAAGATCGACACCGGCTGCCCGGACGCCACGGGCTACCGCGGGTTCGACGGGAAAAGCTTCCTCGAGGTGCTGCTAGGAAAGAGCGATCACTTGCGCGACGTCGTTTTCGCCCAGCACACCACCGTCGGCATCATCGGTTTCAAGCAACCCTATCCGATGCGCTCCGCTCGCGACGTGCGCTACAAGTATATCCGCAACCTGATGCCGGAGAACACCTACGAAATCGGCGGCATCCACAAGGGCCAGCCGCTGGATTCGTGGAAGGAGGACGCGAAGGAAGATCCCGCTTTGGCGAAGCGCATCGACTGGCTCTATCACCGCCCGGGCGATGAACTTTACGATCTGGAAAAAGATCCGCTGGAAACCGACAATCTTGCCGCGAACCCAGATTTCGCCGCCATCAAACAGCGTCTGAGCGACCAGATGGACGCATGGATGAAACAACAGGGCGACAAAGGCATCGCCACCGAGAAAAACGCGCGTTCCCGGCAAGGCAAGGGCGACGGCGGGGACGAATGAAACTTCAAGCTAACACAAATCCATGAAACGAAACACACTCCTGCTTTTCCTCCTCTCGCTCGCCGAAACCGTTTCGGCCGCCGACAAACCTAACATCATCGTCATCCTCGCGGACGACATGGGCTACTCGGACATCGGCTGCTATGGCGGCGAGATCCCCACGCCGAACCTCGACGCGCTCGCCAAGGACGGGCTGCGTTTCACGGAATTCTACAACACCGGCCGCTGCTGCCCGACCCGCGCCTCGCTGCTCACCGGACTCTATTCGCATCAGGCGGGCATCGGCCACATGAACGAGGACGATCACCTGCCGGGCTATCAGGGGCACCTCAACGACACCTGCGTGACCATGGCGGAGGTGCTCAAGCCTGCCGGCTATTTCACGGCGATGACCGGGAAATGGCACGTCGGCCAAGCCGTCGGGGTAACGCCGTGGGGCCGCGGATTCGAGCGCAACCTGACCGCAGCGGCCGGCGGCTTCTATCACGCGGACTCGGATCGGGCGAAGCTGTTTCTCAATGGAGAAAAACTCGCCAGCGACGATCCGCGCCTGCCGAAAGACTGGTACTCCACGGATTTGTGGACCGACTACGGGATCAAGTTCATCGGCGAGGCGGTCGAGGCAAAGAAGCCGTTCTTCCTCTATCTGGCGGAGAACGCGCCGCATTTCCCCCTCCAGGCGCCGGCGGAGGACATCGCGAAATTCCGCCACGGGATCTATCAGCAAGGTTGGGACAAGCTGCGCGAGGCGCGCTACGAACGGCAGAAGGCGATGGGTCTCATCGATCCGAAATGGGAACTCACGCCTCGGGACGCGGACGTGAAGGCGTGGGACTCGCTTTCCACGGAGGAGAAGGACCGCTTCGACCACATCATGAGCATCTATGCCGCGTGCGTCTGGCACATGGATATGGCGATCGGAAGACTGGTCGCCTCGCTCAAGGAAAAGGGCGTCTATGACAACACGCTGATCCTCTTCATGAGCGACAACGGCGGCAACGCGGAAAGCGGGCCCAACGGGACGTTAGAAGGAAAAAATCCCGGCGGACCGGGCAGCACCGTCTTCTGCGGCGAGTCGTGGGCGAACCTCGAAAATACGCCTAACCGCCTCTACAAGCATTTCAACCACGAGGGCGGCATCAGCACGCCGCTCATCGCCCACTGGCCGGCGGGCATTTCCGCCAAGGGCGAGTTCCGCAAGGAGCCGGGGCACCTGATCGACATCATGGCCACCGTCGCCGATTTCGGCGGCGCGACCTATCCGAAGGAGTTCGGCGGCAAGGAAATCCAGCCGATGGAAGGCCGCAGCCTGCGTCCTGCGTTCGAAGACAAGCCGATCGAGCGCGAGGCGATTTTCTGGGAGCACGAGGGCAATGCCGCCGTCCGCACCGGGGATTGGAAACTCGTCCGCAAGGGGCTCCGCGGTGAATGGGAACTCTACGACCTTCTGGCAGACCGCACCGAAATGCACAACCTCGCCGCCAAGGAACCGGAGCGCGTCAAGACCATGACCGAACTGTGGCGTGCCTGGGCGAAGCGCGCGAACGTGATGCCCAAGCCCGGAGCCGCGGGCGCAGCGAAGAAACAAGCCCGCAAGGCCGCTGCCTCCGAACCAGAATGAACCCTCAGGCATGAAAGCCCTCCTCATCATCGCGGCCCTTGCCGGATTCGCCACGGCCTCCCCGCCTAACATCGTCATCGTTTTCATCGACGACATGGGCTACGCCGACATCGGGCCCTTCGGCGCGACCAGACAAAAGACGCCGAACCTCGACCGGATGGCCGCCGAGGGCATGAAGCTCACGTCGTTTTACGGCGCGCCGTTGTGCTCGGTCTCGCGGGCGCAGATGATGACCGGCTGCTACGGCGCGCGCGTCGGCGTGCCGGCCGTCTATCCGCCCGCCGCCAGCCACGGTCTCGCACCGTCGGAGCACACCGTCGCGGAGCGGTTGAAGGAGCGCGGCTACGCCACCATGTGCATCGGCAAATGGCACCTCGGCGACCAGCCGGAATTCCTGCCGACGCGCCAGGGCTTCGACCATTATTTCGGCATCCCCTATTCTAACGACATGCAACGGAAATCCAGCGCGACCGGCGAGCGGGTGGTTCCGCTGCTGCGCGACGACAAGGTGGCCGAGCTTCTAACGGACGAGGCCCAGCACAAAATCACCGAGCGCTACACCGGCGAGGCGGTGGATTTCATCCGCCGTAACAACGACAGGCCGTTCCTGCTTTATCTGGCGCACACCGCCGTGCATCTGCCGATGGCACCGGGTTCCGCGTTTCAGGGAAAATCCGAGAACGGCAGCTTCGGCGACTGGGTGCAGGAGCTGGACTGGAGCACCGGTCAAATCCTCGACGCCCTGCGGGAGCTGAAACTGGCGGAAAACACCTTCGTGATTTTCACCAGCGACAACGGCCCGTGGCTCGGCCGCGACAAAAACGTCGGCAGCGCCGGACCGTTGCGCGGGGCCAAAGGCAGCACTTGGGAAGGCGGAATGCGTGTGCCGACCCTTGCCTGGTGGCCCGGAAAAATCAAAGGCGGATCGGTTTCCGATGCGGTCGCCGGAGAGATCGACGTGCTGCCCACCGTGGTCACCCTCGCGGGCGGCACGGTGCCGGAAACGCCCGTCATCGACGGCAGGGATCTGTCGCCCTTGCTCCTTGGAAAATCCGATATCTCACCGCGGGACGCCCACTATTATTTCCTCGGATTCCAGCTTCAGGCCGTCCGTCAGGGACCGTGGAAACTCTCGGTTACGCCACAAGTTGAGGGTCTCAATTTCAAGATGGTGCCCGAAGACGCGCGGGGCAACACGCCGCGTCTCTACAACCTCGACTCCGATATCGGCGAGCGCACCAATGTGGCCGCAGAGCATCCGGAAATCGTCACCCGCCTCAAAGCCCTCGCGGATCGGAAGCGCGCCGAGATCGGCGGCAAATCCCCATCCAACCGCCGCCCCGCCGGCACGGTGAAAAATCCCGTGCTTCTATACGCCTCCGACGAAACAGATCCCTCCAGCCCGTCAAAAAAAGGCGCAGAGACCGACTGAAATTTCCTTCATTTTCCGACATGCACCCGATCCGCACCGCTTACTTTATCACCGTGTTTCTCGCGTTTCTCGTCCCGGCCACCGGTGGCCCGGAAACAAAGACCGCCAAACCTAACATCATCCTGCTCCTCGTCGACGACATGGGCTGGGGCGATTTTTCCTGCTTCGGCGACAAGGAAGCGAAGACACCTAACATCGACCGCATGTGCGCCGAGGGCATCCGCTTTTCAAATTTCTACGTGAACTCGCCGATCTGCTCGCCCTCGCGCACCGGCATCACCACCGGCCAATACCCGCAGCGCTGGCGGATCACCTCGTTCCTCAACAACCGCGCCGACAACAAGCGCCGCGGCATGGCCCAGTGGCTCGATCCCGAAGCTCCCACGCTCGCCCGCTTCCTCAAGCAGGACGGCTACGCGACCGGTCATTTCGGGAAATGGCACATGGGCGGCCAGCGCGATGTCGCCGACGCTCCCGCCATCACCCGCTACGGATTTGATGAGACCCTCACCAATTTCGAGGGCATGGGACCGAAACTCCTGCCGCTCACCCTCAAGCCCGGCGACAAACTGCCCGGCAGAATCTGGGGCGACGCCGAACGCCTCGGCGGCCCCGCCACCTGGATGCAGCGATCAGAAATCACCACCGGCTATCTCGACCGCGCGCTAGAATTCATCGACAAGTCGGCGGCGGACAAAAAGCCGTTTTACGTCAACCTTTGGCCGGACGACGTCCACAGCCCGTTCTGGCCGCCCGTGGACAAGTGGGCCAATGGCAAACGCGGACTCTACCTCTCCGTGCTGCGGCAAATGGACCTCCAGTTCGGTAAACTCTTCGACCACATCCGCAACACCCCCGCCCTGCGTGACAATACGCTCATCGTCATTTGTTCCGACAACGGCCCCGAACCCGGAGCGGGAACGACCGGTCCATTCCGCGGCGTGAAAGGCACCCTCTACGAAGGCGGCACCCGCTCGCCGCTCATCGTCTGGGGTCCAGGCCTCATCGATGCGGCCAAGGCCGGTTCCCACAACGACAGCTCCGTCCTCGCGGCCATCGACCTGGCTCCCTCGCTCCTGAAAATCGCCGGCGTCACCGCACCGGAAAAGGTCGCTTTCGATGGTGAGGAACTCTCCGCCACCTTCATCGGCAAGGAAACGGCCACCCGCACCAAACCGATCTTCTGGCGCCGCCCACCGGATCGGGTCAACTGGTCGCCGAAGCCCAAAATGACTGAGAAACTGCCGGACCTGTCCGTTCGCGATGGAAATTGGAAACTCCTTTGCACCTATGACGGAGTGGAACCGCAGCTCTACGACCTTTCAAAAGATCCCGGCGAAACAAAGAACCTCACGGGAAAAAACCCGGAAATCGCCAAACGCCTCACCGCCGCCGCGCTCGCCTGGCACCACTCCATGCCGCCGGACAACGGCCCGCAGCTCGGATCGGAAAAAGGGGGCAAAGCCGCCGAAGACGACGCTGTTTCCGAGTAGGAATCCGGTTGGCAATGATATCCGGGTATCCGGATTTGTAGCTGTCGACGGCGGGCGGAAAAAATTTTCTTGGCGAACTTGGCTTTAATTCATACTTTTTTATCTAGATAAAGTTATGCACCTTTCAAGCAAGCAAGAATACGCGCTGCGTCCCACCAGCAATCCCCCGTTCCCGCCGGTTGGCACGAGCCATTTCGGACGCGTTTCACTGTCAATTTGAAGCCACGAAAAAAATGTGAGATTTACCGCACGTTTTGATCGGCTGAGAAATTCATGATCAACCGGATTTCCGCTCGGACGGCTGTCAGGCCGGTTTAGCGATCCATTCAAAAACCCTAGTTTCCCACAAATCCAACAAACCCATGAAAGCACGCCACTTCGCATTATTCGCCACCATCGCCGCCTCCGCCCCACTTTTCGCAGGAACTTACGCCTGGAAGGGTACGACTTCCGGAGATTGGGGCGTCAACACCAACTGGAGTGCGACGCCGACCTTTAACAATGCCGCCGTCCTGAATTTCGACGCCGCCACCCCGATCACCAACTACGTCACCTTTCTCGGCAGCACAGGAAGGTCCGTGAAAACGATCAATGTCACGGGAGCCCTCACCAGCCCGTTGGAAATCCGCACCAGCCAGAACAACGCGACCGGCCGCAAGATCACCTTCGCTTCGGATTCCGGTCCGGCGACCATCAACATCAACGCCTCGGTCACCCAGGCCGTCACTATCGGCCAAGGGACCCAAGTCGATAACGTCGGCACCATCACGCTGGCCAGCGACCTCGTGGTCAACCACTCCGGCTCCGGTTTGCTCACCCTCAGCCGAACCATCGACGGCCCGCAGTCCATCGCCAAGTCCGGTTCGGGCACGCTCCTGATCTCGGGCGTGAACACCAATCTTACCGGCGACGTTACCATCAGCGGCGGCATCCTTCAAATCGGCGACGCGGCCTCACTCGGCGCAACTTCGGGCGACACCTATGTCCTTTCAGGCGGCACTCTGGCGATGAACAACAAGAAGCTCGCCGCAGGCGAAACCGTGTCTATCGCTGGCACGGGCCAAGGAGGCATCGGTGCCCTTTATCAAAGCAACGGCAACGATTCCGGCGCGAATTCCATCACCGACGGACTCATCCTCACCGGCGACGCGTCCATCGGCTGCCCCACCGGCATTCGCTACGGCGTCGGGAGCAACGGTGCGGCCACCACCGGACTGTTCACGCTCACCAAGGTGGGAGCAGGCCAGTTCGACCTCCGTGGCGTGGTCACCGTCGGCGAGATCGTCGTCAACGGCGGCGTCCTCCAGACCCAAGGAACCATCTCCTACAACACGGGCTACAACCTCACCGTCAACACCGGAGCCGAGTTCAGGTCTTTTGAAGTCGGCACCTCGTTCCAACGGAACATTGTCCTCAACAGCGGCACCCTCAGCACCACCGGCACGGTGGATTTTACCGGCGATACTTACTCCGGCAACGTCACGCTGACCGGCGTTAACAATGTGAGCGTGACCGGCGGTGCCACCGATCTGCTGACGCTCTCCGGAAATATAGGAGAAGCCGCAGCCGGTGCATCCATTACCGTGAGCGGCAGCCGCCCCGTCGTCCTCGGCGGGACCAACACCTACACCGGTGCGACCACTGTCAGCTCCGGCATTCTGAATGCCACCGGCTCCTTCACCAGCAACTTCACCGTCGCCGCGGGTGCCACCCTCGGCGGGGAAGGTGTCACCACCGGCACCGCCACCTTCGCCAACGGCGCCAATTTCAGCTTCGATCCCGGCACCACCGGGACCAACCAGTTCTTCCGCGCGGCCGATGTGACCGTCGCCTCGGGGGCTGTGGTCAATGTCTCCCAGACCGCGTCATCCGCCGCTACCAATACGGTTGTCCTGAGGGATGGAAACGGCGGCCTCGACCTTTCGAATTTCACCCTCGTCAATCCCGGCCGCGGCACCCTCGCGCTCGGCGGCGCGGGAGGAAATTCCGATCTGCTCTATTCCGCGAACGCCGCCAACCTCGAATGGCGGGGCTTTGTCACCGAATACTGGACGGCCAATGACGTCGATCTCAATTTCCAAAACCTCGGCACCGCCAGCCCGGACAAATTTCTAGCCAATGACAACGTCTCCTTCGCAAACGCAGCGGTCGGCAATCTCTACCTCGGCAGCGACATCGCCGCGGGAAACATCGTTTTCAACAACACCACCGGCAATGATGTCAGCATCTTTTCCTCGTCCACGCAGACCATCACCGCCGCCAGCATCACGCAGGCGGGCAGCGCCACCAACACCGTTTCCGCCCCCGTGGTCGGCACCACTCCTGTCGTCGTGAACGCGGGCACTCTGGTTCTGGATGCGGTGAATACCAGCGTCGGCACAATCACGATCAACTCCGGCACCCTCCAGATCGGCGGCACCGGCTTCTCCGGCTCGGTCGCCACCCCCTCCATTGTCAATAACAGCAGCCTCAAACTCAATCGCTCCGATACCTTGACCATCGGCAGCATCATCAGCGGGTCGGGTACCCTGACCAAGATCGGCCTCGGCACCATCACCCTCACCGGTGCCAACACCTATGCGGGACTCACCACCGTCAGCGAAGGAACCCTTCAAATCGGCACCGGTACGACCGGATCGATCACCGGCAACATCGAAAACAATGCCAATTTGCAGCTCGTCCGTTCCGACAGCACGACCTTCGCCAATACCGTCACGGGAACCGGAACCCTAACAAAAAGCGGCACCGGCATCCTCACGCTCAGCGGAGCCAACAGTTTCTCCGGCGGCCTCATTTTGGTGAACGGCACCCTGATCGCCGGTAGTGCCAACATCAGCTCCGGGCCCTTTACCTTCGCGGCCAACGCCAATGCCACCGTTTGGCAGCTAACCGGAAACAGCAATAACGATATCAACTTCCCTGACGGAGCCACCGGCAACAAGGTGATCAACCTCGCCACCGGGGTCACCGACCTCACGCTTTCCGGAACCATCACCATCTCCGACAACGCCACCACCTTCAACACCTTCAGCACTTCGCGCCTCAACCCGATCGGAGGCACCATCGTCATCACCGGAAAGATGACCGGAACGGGCTCCGGCGGCATTGCCAAGCGAAATACCGGCACGGTCGTCATCACCAACACCACCAACGACTACACCGGTCCCACCAACATCGTTGACGCCGGCACCCTGATCGTGAACGGCAAAGTCCCCGGCGACCTGAGCTTCGGCGAAAACGTCGATGGCAGCGGCGGCCCGGCCGGCACCAGCACCGGCTTCCTTGCCGGCAGCGGAACCGTCATGGGAAATGTGAAACTCCAAGGCGGCAGCCACATCGCCCCGGGCGGAACCAGCAGCGCCGGCGTCACCACCCCTACCGCCGCCGTCCTGACCATCGGCGGAAATCTGAATCTCTCCGTGGCCGCCGCCGGCACCGGTGGCATCGTGATGGATCTCGTCGCACCTGCCGGCACCAGTGATCGCATCGCGGTCGGCGGAACGGTCGACATCGGCACCAACGTCTTCGGCCTCGCGGATGTCTCCATCAACAACCTCGGCGGACTCGCAGCTGGCAGCTACACGCTCATCACCTCCGCCGGAATCACCGGCACGGTCGATCCCGC
>NZ_JBDSCX010000076.1:0-3044 GCF_039920825.1 Luteolibacter sp.
ACTTGCCCACGCCCAGCGCCGCCTTGCGGATGCCACAAAATCGGTGGATCGAATCCTCACCGCCATCGAACACGGCGGCGAACTCGACAGCCTGCTCAAAAGATTGGCGGTTCTGGAAAGAGAAAAATCCAACCTCGCGGAAAATGTGGAACAACTGGACCGCAAGGTGCGGAGCACGCAGGCGATTGGCAGCGGGGAAACCGAACTGGGGGAAATGAAGTCGCTGCTGGATGTGAATCTCTGCGACAACGTGCTGCGGGTGCGGCTTGGGCAGGCCATCCGCCGCGTGGTCACCCGGATCGACCTGTCCTTCACCCCCACGCCCAGATCAAAGGGGGTGACAATTCAGGCGCTCTTCGAAGGTGCTGGTACTTTCGTGACCGATCCCTGTCCGCCGAAAAAGACGCGCAAGCCGCTCTATTTCGAGGTCCATTTCCGGCATGGCGGCAAGCGGGCGATCATCCGCTTTCCCGACGAGGCACTGGCCAAGCTGAAGCGCTCCGACACACTGTTCACGGGACGGGTGTGATAGTGGCTCATGCCGCGCCCCAATCAAGCCGGGGGCGGCATCCGAGATGAAGGCAGGTGTGGCTATTGCTTCTTCTTCAAAAGGACCCGAAGTCTTTCCTTGACGCATGATAGAAGTGACAGATCGCTAACGGCCCCCTTCATACACGCAGCGATTGCACCGCGTATATCCGACTCAGACAATCCAGGGAAGTCAGATTGCATTTTGGCAATAAGGCGATCCTCTTTTACTTTGTCCATCGTGTAGGGGCGTTCGGGGCCGCCCGGTGGTTCTCCAATCGAATTCATATCAGGCTTTGGGTTGGTTCGTGGGGATTTTGCATCACCGAGGAGAAGTTTTAGGGGAATACTCCGTCCATGAAAGCATTTCTTCTTGAAAATCAAGGGCTGCGAAACTCCAGCATGAACCAAATGGCCATCCGCCGCGTGGTCACCAGGATCGACCTGTCCTTCAAACGCACGTCCAACGCGAGGGGCTGGCAGCGCGGACCCTCGTTGAAGAATGTGGTGGTTTCGAGGTCGATCTCTATCCGCCGAAAAGACGTGCAAGCCGTTTTACCTCGTGGTGCATTTCCGGCATGGCGGCCAGCGGGCGATCATCTGCTCTCCCGCGAAGACGCTGGCCAAGATGAAACGACACGGGACGGACTCAATAACAACTTCGGTCATACATTTCGCCGGAGTAGCCGCAGCAAAATGGAGATCGCATTCGACGCGGGCAGTTCAAATCGGGGATGATTTGCCCGGGTTCACGGCTCGGGTTCGGACATCACGTCCTTAAACTGAATTGGCGCTCGACCGCGCCGCGTCAGGAACTCATGTCAGTGGCGCAAATGAAATGGCTCACAATCGCGCTTCTTCTCTTACCAAGTGGCCTGCTACAGGCGGCAATCGTCATCATCGATGATTTCTCCTTCGCTCAAAGCCTCACAAGCGCTAGCAGCAATGGATCGAAGTATGAAGCGAGCGACCCTTCAATTTACGGTGGGTATAGGAGCGGTCTCGCCACTGGTTACATCAATTTTAGATTCATCGATGGATTTTTTGTGGGCGGTGACTCTTCCGGAGTCTCGTCCCTTGCCATTTCTGGAGGCACCATGAGCTTGTCGAAGACGGCTCTTACGGGTTCGGCCTTTGTGACGTATGAAGGCCGGGCATTCACATCGGGCGACCGCATAGGCGATCTGAGCATGGACATTTCGGGAAGCGCATCGTCGCTTGCCAGCCCAGTTTTATTGCTTGGGCACACAGCGGGTTCTTCCGATCAGATCGTCACATTGTTCCTTACGTCTGCCGTTGACACATACTCTTCATTCAAGATCCTCCTCAAAAGCGGGTCGACAGAGACAATTGTGGATTTGAGAAACGCCGATCCCTATGGAAATGGAGCATCGGGTGGAGTCGACTTCGGAAACGTCGAGGACATCCTTCTTGGTTTGGCAAATGGCGACCCGATCGGCACGGTTGAGTTAAACAACTTCGCCTTTGTTCCTGAACCAGGGTGCTCCGCCCTTTTTGCAATGGGGATGGCATACGCCATCCTTTGCAGGAAAAGAAAGGGCGGCTAACCAGTGCCGTCGGTGATAAGCAGTCTGCTTGGCCCAATACTCCGCAGTCGCCGGGTGCTATAACGAAGTTCTGAAAATGGGGCAAGTGGCGATGGTCAAGATGAATCGCCCCGACATGCTTTACACGGGATGGGTGTGATGGCGGCAAATGCCGCCACCCCGATCAAGCCGGGGCGGCGGCGTCCGCAAGGGGCGGGCCTCGGAACTCAGCGCTCCGGTTCCTTGTCTGGGGTCGGAGGTTCACCGATGCCACCTTTTTGCAATCGCCGGGCCTTGTGTTCGAAGACTTCGAGCGTCAGCCCGCCGACCTGATCCGGAAACAGGGCGGCAAGTTTGTCGCAGGCCTTCGCAAAGGAGGGCTTTGGCGGGAGGGTCTTGACCAAGTCGATGGCACCGTTACCTGAGCCCACCAGGAGCCATTTCTGCGCACCTAGGCTGAACGACTCCAGCCGGAATGCTTGCCCGGTGTGGAGGACCCGATGGGGGATGGGTCCATAGTCGTTGGAAATATCCAGCCGAAGGTCACCCTGATCGTCGGTTGCGAAACCAAGTTTGGTGCAGAGTTCATCCAGAGGAATTTTCCGCAGCGCAGCCCGCGCCGTTTCGATGTCCTTTTTCGATTCCTCGAATTGGGAGATTTTGGCGGTCAGGTCGGACTTGCCTTTGGCAAGTTCCTCAATCCCCACATTCAGGGACAGTTCACCCTCAGCGACCACGTCCTCCCGTTTCTCCACCGCCGCCATGCGGGCGGCGGTTTCCTCCGCTGCTGTTTTCCTCGCGGCATCAAGAGCCGGATTCGGGAGCGACGAGCTGTCGCGAACGTACCGCTCGATGTAATCCTTGGCGGATTCCTTGGCGCGGTTTTGCGTGTCCGGAGAAAGCCGCAAGTTGATGGCATGGGTCCAACGCTTCGCCAACCAATAGTCGATGTGGATGTTTTCCGGACCC
>NZ_JBDSCX010000077.1:0-173186 GCF_039920825.1 Luteolibacter sp.
AATCTGCGTAGGAAATCCGGTGAGGAAGGGTTGGTTTGAGGTCACACGAGAAGCAACCTGATCACCGGATTTCCGACCACTCCTTTCGCCGAAATCTCGCTTAAGTCAGTGCCATTCGGGCCTGCCCTCAATCCACTTTGACACGAGATTGGCCCCATAGGTCTGATCGAGAACAAAACCTTTTTCCATTCGTCCGCCACACTTCGGACACTTCGCAGGTGCGTTCATCCACTCCTTCTACCAAGGTGGTGGCGGGATGTCAGTTGGAATGGGAACGTCAATTTATACCAGCGGGAGCGAGAGCAAGACTCCGAAAACATGACAGACGCGGCACAAGCAGTTCAATGATTCGTCATGTCCACCCCGCTTTGTTGTTGATTCAGTCTGCATGGATTCACGGTTGGCGCCATCGGCTTAGGACTTCCCAAAAAAGCCGCTGATATCGAAATAAACATCCCGCTTCTGGCCGCTAGCCAATTGAACATGCATCACGTCGTAAGCCTTCCCTGCGTTGTTGGCGAGTGACTGCCCAAGAACCTTTGAACCAGGAAAATGTGCTTCCAACCACTCGTATTCGGCTGGGACCCCTTCCGCTTCGCTACGTGCATTGATAGTAATCGCGTTGCGATACGAAGAACCTACTCCAGAGCTCACTGCCACCGACTCGGGGGAGGATGCATGGCCTCGGGCGCTTGGCCCAGTGCTGACGCATGATGATAGCGCTGCCGTAACTGCGGAGAAGCATAGGATGGCGAGTGGCTTCATGGGCGTGGAGATAGACTGGTTCGTGGTCGAACGTTTGAAGTGTGCCACGGCGCGGATCGGGCGTCCAGAGCGACGCGAACTAACGCCGCCCCCCCGTTGGCCATGTCGTCGAGGCCCCGGGGTCTTCCTATCTGATAAATTGTTTGATTCTTGATCTGATTTAGCGTAGAAAGAGCCATGGCCGCAAGTAAACCACTCCAATCGAAGAAAAACCTGACCCGCTTCACCTACGAAACCGCAGCCTTTGAGGGCTGGCGCTTATGCATCAGCTGCAAAGGATCGACGTTCACCAAATACTATTCCGACAAGAAGTTCGGCAGCGGCAAAAAGTCGTTGGCCGCCGCCGAAGCCGGATTGGCGAGCCTCAAAGCCCTGCTCACCGCGTCAAAGTTGGTTGATGGCAAACTCCCTGCTACAACGGTGAAAAAGGCAGACAAGCTTCTCAAGGAAGCCGTTTGATTTGATTATAACGTCGTGATCCAAATGCCCAATGGCCCCATGTGGCCATTGGGCATTTCCTTGCTAGAAGCCGATATCGGAGCGCTCGCTACTGCTATCACCTCTCCCAATGATAACGTCCGGCATTGGATCCGTGGGGAGGCGCGAACAGCATCGTCCATCACGATTCAGTCTACATCGAAGTCATGGAACTGTTTCAAGCCTCCCGCCCCCCCTGCTTCCCGTGTGGCAAATCGAATTCACTCGGTGGCAACCTGGTTTCGTGGTCCGACCATTTCGGGAATCACTTCCCTCGATACTCGCATGCTCAAAGGAAAGTGGGGTTCAGCCGGTTAGCCGGCTCACACGCGGCGTCTTGCTGGCGGCCCTCAGCCTTTTTTTCGAGGAGATGTTTCTTCCATGAATCCACTGATTTAAGGAGACGATAAATTTGCCAAACTTTTTGGCAAAGTGCCTTTCCCGGCACAAAAAAGGGAGCCTTTTCAGGCTCCCTAATTCATTCATCCTCAACAGATGGTGCTCGAAAGAGGACTCGAACCTCCACAGGTTACCCTACTAGATCCTTAGTCTAGCGCGTCTACCAATTCCGCCATCCGAGCATTACCGGTTGGGTGGGCGCACTTGTTAAGGTCCGACCCACGGGTTTGCAAGAGAATCTTCGAAAAAAATGATCGTCACGCATTCAAACTGCTTAGGACTTGATTCATCGCCTCCAAACGAAAGCATGGGGTAGTCAATTGCCATGGAATCCATTCACGCCGAGTCAGTCGTCAAATCCTTCGGAAATACCCGGGCCCTCGACGGAATCACCCTCCACATCGAACCCGGCGAGCTGTTTTTCCTGCTCGGTGCCTCCGGTTGCGGCAAGACCACGTTGCTCCGTTGCATCGCTGGACTGGAGACGCCGACGAGCGGATCGATCCTTTTCGGCGAGCGGGACGTGACGAAAATGCCTCCGCACAAGCGCGAGGCGGCGATGGTTTTCCAAAGCTACGCACTGTGGCCGCACCTTTCGGTGGGACAGAATATTTCGTTCGGCTTGGAAGAGAGGAAGGTGCCTAAGGCGGAAATCAAGCAACGCGTCGAGGAAGCCTTGGAAATGGTCAAATTGCCGGGCTACGGTGATCGGTCGATCGACCAAATGTCGGGTGGCCAGCAGCAGCGGGTTTCCCTTGCCCGCGCCTTGGTGGTAAAACCGAAGTGCCTTCTACTGGACGAGCCTTTGTCGAATCTTGATGCCCAGCTCCGAGTGGAGATGCGCCGCGAAATCCGCCGGATCGTGAAGGAAAATGGACTGACCGGAATCTATGTCACCCACGATCAGGAAGAGGCGTTGGCGATGGCCGACCGGATGGCGGTGCTGTCCTATGGAAAAATCGGCCAGATCGGGACGCCTGAACAAATTTACCGCACTCCGACGAGCGCCTATGTCGCGAATTTCATCGGCGAAACGAATTTGATCACCGGCGAGGCGATCGAAACTCGCGATGGTTACACGCTGGCGAAAACCACCGCAGGACCTTTGGTCGGCCGAGTCTCCGATCCCGAATGGTCCCCTGCCCCAGGCGAAGCGCTGCGATTGTCGATCCGACCGGAGGCATGGCGGCTGAAAAGCGAGGGCGGCGACAATTCGATTCAAGGAACGATCAGCGAACGAAGCTATCTCGGCCAACGCATCCAATATTGGGTGGAGACGACAGCCGGCCGCCAACAGGTGGTCGAGATGAATCCGCACATCATCCAAGAGCCGGGCGATGCTCCGGTCGTGCTTCATTCGCGACACGAAGATGTGGTGATCCTGAAAGCCTAACTGATTTATCGGGATGAAAACAAGAGCTTGGATCATTTTCGGACTGCTGGCGCTGATCGTCGCGCTGCCGATGGCTCTGCGTCGCAAGACCGCTACGACCAGCCCGCACACGGCCAACGATATTCTCGTCATCCTGAGTCCGCACAACGAATCGATCCGCCAGGAATTCGGCGAGGCGTTCGCCGCCCATTGGAAAAAATCAACCGGCCGTTCCATTTACATCGACTGGAGAACACCGGGCGGAACTTCCGAAATCCGGATGGTGCTGGATGCCGGATTCAAGGCTGCGGATGAAACGAAGCGCGACGGCATCGGCGTGGATGTCTTCTTCGGCGGCGGCGAACCGGATTTCGCCGGGCTGGCAAAGAAAAACCGACTCGTTCCACTACGGGTCTTCGATTCCCATCCCGAGTTGTTTGCCGAAGGTGGCCCGATCCCGGAGACCTTCACCGGTGAACGCTACTACGCCGCCAACCATGTGTGGGTCGGAACCTGCATGTCGCAATTCGGCATCTGTTATAATCCGGATGTCCTGCGCCGCCTGAAAATCGATCCACCTGCGAAATGGGACGACCTCGGTGCCCCGGCCTACGAAGGAACGCTCGCACTCGCCGATCCCACGAAGAGCGGCTCGGTCGCGCGGACCTTCGAGGTGTTAGTTCAAAGCGAGATGCTGCGGGAGATTTCCTCGCCGGGAGCGGATCCCCAGAAAGCCAAGGAATCCGGATGGATTGCGGGCCTTCAATTGATCCAGCGGATGGCGGCCAATGCCCGTTATTTCACCGACAGCGCCTCCAAGATACCTCTGGATGTCGGGCAAGGAAACGCAGCCGCCGGCATGTGCATCGATTTCTACGGCCGCTCCTATTCCAATGAACTCACAACGGCGGATGGTGCGCCGCGGGTGGTGTGGATCGCCCCCATCGGCGGCACCACATTGAGCGGTGATCCGGTTGCGGTATTGAAAGGCGCGGAACATATGGATGTGGCACAGAGCTTTGTGGAATTCTGCCTGAGTCCGCAAGGCCAGACCCTGTGGCTTGGAAAACCCGGAACTCCCGGAGGCCCTAAAGACCGCGCGCTCTACCGGTCACCGATCCGCCGCGATGTTTATACTCCGGAAAATCTCGCGAACTCGACGATGCCGAAGGCGCATCCTTACGACGATCCCGGCAACTTTGTCTATCAGCGGGAACTCACCGGCGCATCGTTCAACACCCTGCGCCAACTCGTGAAGATCATGTGCATCGATTCCCACGAGGAAATGAAAGCCGCGTGGAGGGCGATGCGTGAAGCCGGAATGCCGGAAGACGCACTGGCGGTCTTCTCCGACGTTTCGATCGTGAACTATGCCAAGGCCGGCCATGGCGATCCGATCCTTGATGGTCCGGACGCGCTCAAAGCCGCCGACCGCGCCTCCGAACTCGGCGAGTGGTTCCGTGCGAATTACCGCAAGGCAGAGGCCATGGCCCGCGCGAAATCCTCAACCGCCAAGACCACCCGATGAAACGCGGCAATGCCATTTTTATCACGATCATCGTCAGCGTCTTGTTCGCGGTGTTTTTCATCTATCCGGCCGGGATGGTGGTGAAGCAGGCGTTCGAAGGAACCCGTGCCGACGGTTCGCATTTCTTCACGCTGGATTTCATCGGATCGGTTTTCCGGAACCCGATCTATCGGGAAGGACTGTGGAACGCCTTCACCTTGGGAATCGCCAGCACGCTGGCGACGCTGGCCATTGCGTTTCCGCTGGCGCTCATCGGTCATCGCTATGATTTCTTCGGGAAAAACGCGCTCGGCGTATTGGTCCTCGCGCCGATGATCCTGCCGCCGTTTGTCGGAGCGGTGGGAGTGAAGCAGATGTTAGGAGTGAACGGCGCTTTCAACGCGCTGCTCATCAAGTCCGGATTCATGGATGCTGCCATGCCCTACGACTGGCTGGCAAACGGGCGGTTCACCGGCATCGTGCTGATGAACGCGCTGCATCTCTATCCGATTCTCTACATGAACATCGCCGCCGCGCTGGCGAATCTGGATCCCGCCATGGAGCAGGCTGCGGAAAATCTCGGATGCCCGCCGTGGAAGCGCTTTTTCCGGATCACCCTGCCACTGGCCATGCCCGGGGTGTTTGCCGGCGCTTCCATCGTTTTCATCTGGGCTTTCACCGAGCTTGGCGTGCCCTTGGTGTTCGACTTCGCACGGGTCGCGCCGGTGCAGATTTTCGACGGACTCAAAGGCCTCGACAAGAATCCGATTCCTTACGCGCTCACCGCCATTCTCCTGATCGTCGCAGCCGGAGTGTTCGCCTTGTCGAAACTGGTCATGGGGCGTGCGCCGCTCGGCACAGCGCCTCGTCCGAAAGGCCGCTCGACATCGCTTCGGCTCAGCGGGGTGAAATCTGCCGCGTGCTCGCTGTTCTTTCTAGCAGTTTTTCTGGTCGCGGCGATTCCGCATCTGGGCGTCCTGCTGCTCTCCTTCGCCGGACGCTGGTATGGCACGGTAATTCCGGATGAGCTGACGATGCATCATTACATCGAGGCGTTGGGCAATGAACTGGTCGTCCCATCGATTCAGAACAGCCTGCTCTACGCCGGCTGCGCGACCTTGGTGGCGCTGGTCATCGGACTGTCGGTGGCTTGGGTGGTGGTTCGGTCGAATTTAAAATCGCGCAATTTCCTCGATGCCGTGGTCATGCTGCCGCTGGCGGTACCGGGACTGGTGATGGCATTCGGCTATCTCGCTCTCTCTCAGGAAGGAAAGCCATTCCATTTCCTCGTCGGTGCCGGTGGCAGTCCGTTTTTATTGATCGTGGTGGCCTATGCGTTCCGGCGGCTCCCCTACATCGTGAGATCCGCAGTTGCCGGGCTTCAACAAAGCAATCCCACGCTGGAAGAGGCCGCGAAATCCCTCGGAGCCACACCGCTCCGCACGTTGCGACGGGTCGCCATCCCGCTCATCGGCGCGAATCTAGCAGCCGGATCGATTCTCGCCTTCGCCTTCGCCATGCTGGAAGTCAGCGACAGCCTCATCCTCGCCCAACAGGCGCAGCACTACCCGATCACCAAAGCGATCTACACACTTCTGAGCACGCTGGGAAATGGCACGGAACTCGCCGCCGCACTCGGTGTCTGGGCGATGATTTTCCTATCCGTTGCGATTATTGGAGCCGCGGTGTTAGGAGGAAAACGCGGCGGACTGTTCAAGGTCTAGTTTGCTGATCAAAGCGATTTCATCACCTGGGAAAATATCTCGAACGACCGCAGCCTTGCCGCGTGATCGAAAATTTGCGCGGTGCCAATCAACTCATCGGCGGCGGTTTCCTGAATCACCTCTTGAATGCCACGACGGATCGTTTCCGCAGATCCCACCAGCGAGTAACGCACCATTCTCTGAAGATGAATATCCTCCCCGGGTGACCAACGGAGTTTCATGTCGGCGACGGGTGGCTGTAGCTCTCCCGGATTTCCTCGGATCAGATTGAGAAACTGCTGTTGCAGCGAAGTGAATAACAACCGCGCTTCCTCATCGGTATCGGCGGCGAAAACATTGACACCGACAATCGCATGCGGCTTGGGATTGGCAGCCGACGGTTGATAGCCCTGTCGATAGATTTGAAGCGCGGTTTTCAAATAGTCCGGCGCGAAATGGGAAGCGAACGCAAACGGCAATCCTAAATCGGCGGCAAGGCGGGCGCTGAAATCGCTCGAACCGAGCAAATAGAGCGGCACTTTCAGCCCGGCTCCCGGGATCGATCGCAAGGTTTGTCCGGGGATCGACGGCCGGAAATAGCCCTGCAATTCCATCACATCCTGCGGGAAGTTGTCACCGCTGCCGCCGAGGTTTCGCCGCAAGGCACGAGCCACGATCTGGTCGCCGCCCGGTGCCCGTCCCAATCCGAGATCAATCCTGCCCGGATAAAGCGCTTCCAGCGTGCCGAACTGCTCGGCAATCGCCAGCGGCGCGTGATTCGGCAACATGACTCCTCCCGAGCCCACCCGGATGCGGGAAGTTCCACCCGCCACATGGCCGATCACCACGGATGTCGCCGCGCTGGCGATCCCTGGCATGTTGTGGTGCTCTGCCAGCCAATAGCGGTGAAATCCCCAATCCTCCGCATGTCGCGCGAGGTCCAATGTGTTGCGAAACGCCTGGCTGGCATCTCCGCCCGCAATGATCGGAGCGAGGTCCAGCACGGAAAATGGAATCATGGGCCGAACCTAATCCGACCCGCGCCAAACGCAAACCGACCAGGCGGCTACTAAAATTTCCGACTCAGCGAGGTCGATGACGGATCCCCGAAACGCCAGGGAATTTCCGCCGCTCTGGAAATCCCGATGCGTCCTCCCGCCACGGTTTTCACCGACCTTCCCAGCGAGATGCCGCAATCCGGGGCCTCCAGAAAACTCATCCCGTGTGCCGAGCCGTCGATCCCGAAAGCCCGCGTCAATTTCCCCGGCCCGGCTCCCAGCAAATGATCCTTGATGCCGGGCTTCCTCTCCCGCATCCGCTCCAGACCGGATTCCGGAGCCAGCGCCCGGAGCAGCACGAAGCCCGAACCATCATCGCCCTTCACCAGCACGTTGAATAGCCAGTGAACGCCGTAGTTCAGGTAAACGTAGGCATCCCCCGGATGATGATTCTCCACGAAACGCCTCGCCCCGGGACGATTCCACGTGTGGCAAGCCGGATCACCCACCGCGGCGTAGGCCTCCGTCTCGACGATCCTTCCCACGCATCCTTGCCAGTGGAAACTCGCGCCAATGAGTTCCCGAGCGCAGGTCACCGGGTCTCTTTGGAAAAATAATGCGGTGACTCGATCCATACCAGTCATTGGTTCTACAAGGTCACCGCTTGTGCAACGGCAATGTCACTTGAAAATCCCTTGAAATGGAAAACTAACCTGCGTAGTGAAGAAGGTGAAATTTGTTTGATTCAGCAAATGAGAAAACCATGAAAACCAACCCCGATCAACTTGCTGCCCGTCGGTATTCCGACAAACAGCCCGTCCAAGCCGAATCTGGAATCCAGAGACTTTCGGCCGTTGATCCCCCCGAACGGCACAATACCTGGTTCAATAGTTATGACGAAGAATGGGAAGCCTTCGTTGAAGAACACGCGATTCATAAAAATCGTCCCGGCATCAACGGCGACGAACCGGAACCCCTCCCCAGAGTCTGGAATTGTCCGCACGGATAATCCCTGAAAAGATAGCTTTCGAAAATCGGTGATTCGGATGCGCTCATGCGTCGGGTTGTCAGGATTTTATTACCACTGACACACCCGATGGATGTTTTTACCCACGCCCTGGCTCCTGTGATTCTCACCAGGCTTGCCTTTGGTCGGCCCGCGTGGCTCCGTAGTTATGGGTTCCTTGCCATCGGGATCGCCGGTGCCTTGCCGGATTTGCTGAACCCGCATTTGTCGCTGGCGGCTCGCCTCTCCAGTTGGTCGCACGGGCTTCCGTTCTGGCTGCTGTTCACCGTGCTGATGTTCTCGCTGACGCTCTTGAAAAAACTCAAGCTCTCCTGGCAATTGGCCTCGATCCTGTCGTTCAGTTACGTTTTCCACATGTTCTGCGACTCGATCTCCGGCGGCGTGGACTGGTTCTATCCGTTCGGCCATCTCCAGCTGGGGGATTACTTCGTCGATCCGATTTATTGGGTGCCGCTGGACGTCGTTCTATTTTTGATCACCTACTACCTGTTCCGCATGTTGCCGACGCTGGAGAAAACGCGAAGGAATTTCCAATCGTCGAAAGGTGCATGAGGCATTAGAGTTGCCCGAAATATGTTGGAACCCCTCATTACGCTGGTTGCCCTGATCTGGCAGACCGATTCCCAGATGCGCGAACGCCACGTATTTGGTCAGTCCGAAATGGATAAGAGCTCGGGTCGTTTTACCGCCTGGCTTTGTGGTGGAATCATCGGGCTGCTCGCCCTTGCAGGCATCGTTTGGGGATGGCTTGTTTGGTAGCCCCAAACATTCCGTTAGTCCCTATTCCACGGTAACGCTCTTTGCGAGATTCCGGGGCTGGTCGATCTCGCAGCCGCGGAGACGGGCGACGTGATAGGCGAAAAGCTGGAGGGCAACGACGGCGGGAATCGTGGCAACGAGCGGATGGCAACGCGGGATGCTGATGAAGTCGTCCATGCACTCGGCGGTTTCATGGTCGCCTTCGGTGACGATGCCAAGGATGCGGGCACCGCGGGCACGGCATTCCTCGATGTTGCCAAGGGTCTTGTCCTTGCCGGGAATGTCCACGGCGAGGGCGATGATGGGCGTGCCTTTTTCCAACAGCGCGATCGGGCCGTGCTTGAGTTCGGCGGCGTGGTAGCCCTCGGCATGAATGTAGGAAATTTCCTTGAGTTTGAGCGCTCCTTCGAGAGCCACCGGATACATCGGTCCTCGGCCGATGAAGAAGGCATGCTCATTCTTCGAGTAGTCGGCGGCGATTTTGGCAATCTTGTCGTTCTGGAGAATGACCTTCGCAACAAGCTCCGGAATGGCTTCGATTTCACGGGCGAGTTTGTAGCCATCCTCGCGCGAGAAGCGGCGGCCGCGACCGAGCTTGAGCGCCATCATGAGCAACACCGCGACCTGACAGGTGAAGGCTTTGGTCGATGCCACGGAAATCTCGGGACCGGCATGCAGATAGACTCCCCGACCCGTCTCCCGGGCGATGGTGGATCCGACGACGTTGCAAAGACTCATGACGAACGCGCCTTTTTGATTCGCTTCTCTAACAGCAGCGAGGGTGTCGGCGGTTTCACCGGACTGGGAAATGGCAACAACGAGATCGCGGCTGCCGAGGATGGGATTGCGATAGCGGAATTCAGCAGCCTGCTGGACTTCGGCGTGGATGTCGGCGAGATCCTCGAAGGCATACTCACCGACAAGTCCGGCGTGCAGCGAGGTGCCGCAGCCGATAAGGACGACGCGGCTCAGTTCTGCGAGTTCGCGCGGGGAGGTTCCCATGCCAGCGAGAACGGAAGAACCGATGTCGAAATCGAGACGACCACGGATGGCATTGCCTAACGAATCCGGCTGCTCGTGGATTTCCTTGAGCATGAAATGTTCATAGCCACCCTTTTCCGCAGCGGCGGAGTCGAGGCCGAGTTCGGCAATTTCGCGGGTGACCGGGATGTTGTTGAGGTCACGGATATCGACGGAATCGGCAGTAACGATAGCGATGTCGTTGTCGTCCAGATAGATCACACGCTGGGTATGGGCGACGATGGCGGAGGCATCGGACGCGATGATGGTTTCTCCGTCACCCATGCCGATGACGATGGGACTGCCACGACGGGCGGTGATGATTTTATCCGGTTCCTGGGCGGATAGAACAGCGATGCCGAAGGTGCCGTTGACTTGGTGGAGCGCGTCACAAACCGCTTGGAAGAGATCGCCCTTGTCGCAATCGCCGATAAGATGGGCGAGAACTTCGGTGTCGGTTTCGGAGTAAAAGTGATGACCTTTTCCTTCTAATCGGGCACGGAGGGCTCGGTAGTTTTCGATGATGCCATTGTGAACCAGCGCGATGTCGCCGGATTGGTCGAGATGCGGGTGGGCATTGACCTCGGTCGGCGGCCCGTGCGTCGCCCAACGGGTATGGGCGATGCCGGTGGAGGCACGGTGAAAAAGAGCAGCGTCCCAATCGGCGTGGGCCTTGTCGCTGAGCTTGGCGACTTTTCCCGGCGACTTGGAAACGAGGACGCGGTCGTCATCGAGGATGGCAACGCCCGCCGAGTCATAGCCGCGGTATTCGAGACGGCGCAGTCCGTTGATGAGCACGGTGGCTGCATCCGCTTTTCCGATGTA
Organism: Luteolibacter sp.; assembly: GCF_039920825.1. GTDB lineage: Bacteria > Verrucomicrobiota > Verrucomicrobiia > Verrucomicrobiales > Akkermansiaceae > Luteolibacter. The sequence goes on from NZ_JBDSCX010000077.1 coordinate 10,853, forward strand.
TCCGACGATTCCGCACATTTGAATTGGTGATTTAGAGATTGGAGATTGGAGATTGAATGTCCTTCTGGACGATTTCTCCGGGACGCGTGGTGGTGTTTGGCCAGAGTTTGCGGCCCGGGTAGATGGAGGTGTTGATGCCGGTGTGGACGTGGTCGCCGATAATCGTGCCGAACTTGCGGCGGCCGGTATCGACGAGAGTGCCACCCACCATCGAGAGGTGGTTTTTTCCGTCGTGGCGGAGATTGGAGGTGGTGGTGCCGGCGCCGAGGTTGACCTTTTCACCTAACACGGAATCGCCAATGTAGGAGAGATGGCCGACGTTGGTGTTGGAAAGGATGAGGCAGTTCTTGATCTCGACGGACTGGCCGATGTGGCAGTTGTCGCCGATGCTGGTGTTGCCGCGGATGTAGCAGTTAGGTCCGATTTTGCAATTGGCTCCGATGATGACGTTTCCTTCGATGAAGACACCGGGCAAGATGCGGGTGCCGGGGCCGATGTGGACGATGCCTTCGATGACGGCAGAAGAATGGACCTCGCCTTGGATCAGATTATCAGTTAGGAACGAAATATAGAGTTCGTTCGCCCGGAGCAAATCCCACGGGTAACGGATGACAAAGTCACTGGGGAGCCAACCTCCATGCTGGGAAAACGGCACGTTGCCGATAGGGAAATCCGCGATCTTCCTGTGGAGGGACAGCGTGCATGGATAGATCGGTGCGTCTGACATTGTTATCCGATTTCCTCGTGAATGGCGGTGGAGAATTTCGCGACCCACGAGCGGACCTCCTCGGCCTCGCGATGTTCGACGAGAACGCGGATTTTGTTTTCCGTGCCTGAATAGCGGATCAAATGCCGGCCGATTTCCCCAAACTCCGCAGTGGCTTCCCGCATGAGTTTCTGGAGCTTGGGCAAGGAATCAAGCGGTGGCTTCGATGGCACGGTCATGTTGGCGAGCTCCGCCGGATATTCGTGCATTACGGCGGCGAGTTCCGCGAGGGTGGACTTTTTCTCGTCCATCATCCGCAGGACCTGGAGAGCGCTGAGGATGCCATCGCCGGTGGTGACGTGGTCTCCGAAAATGAGATGGCCGGAATTTTCCCCACCGAAGGAGTAACCGTTCTTCCGCATGCATTCGATGACGCTGCGATCTCCTACGGCGGTGCATTCCACTTTGATTCCGTGCTTTTTCATGGCTTCGATGAGTCCGAGATTGCTCATGACGGTGGCGACGAGGGTATCGTGCTTGAGTTTTCCTTGTTCCTTCAGGCCGATGGCACAAAGGGCGAGAACTCGGTCACCGCTGACAACCTGCCCGTTTGCATCGGTGAAAATGACGCGGTCGGCATCGCCATCGAAGGAAATGCCGAGATCAGCCTGGTGCTGGCGAACGAGTTCTCCGGCGGCTTCGGGATGCAGAGCACCGCATTTGGCGTTGATATTGAGGCCGTCAGGTTGATTTCCGATTACGATGACCTCGGCTCCGAGTTCCTTGAAAATGAGCGGGGCGATGAAGTAGGCGGCGCCGTGACCGCAATCGATGACGATTTTTTTTCCGTGCAGAGGGATGTTGTCGGCCGTGTGTTTGGCGAATTCGATGTAGCGGCCGCGGGCGTCGTCGATTCGGGTCGCTTTGCCAATTTGTGCGGGAGGCAACGGGGCAGCCTCTGGTTCGTCACCCATAATGTGGCGTTCGATGAGGGCTTCGAGGTCGTCGGAAAGCTTGTAGCCATCGGGTCCGAAAATTTTCAACCCATTGTCTTCGTAGGGGTTGTGGGAGGCAGTGATCATAATCCCGGCAGTCGCCCCCATCGATTTTGTCAAATGCGCGACAGCGGGAGTCGGCAACGGACCGACAAGATAAACGTCCATTCCCATGGAAACGAGGCCGCTGGTGAGGGCGGTTTCCAACATGTAGCCGGAAATACGGGTATCCTTGCCGATCAAGACGCGGTTCCGTCGCGAGCCTGATGACCTGAGGACATTGGCCACGGCTTTTCCGGTCCTGAGAGCGACTTCGGCTGTGATCGGGAATTCGTTGACCCGGCCTCGAATACCGTCGGTTCCAAATAATTTCATGGTGCGTTTCAAAGTTTCCGGAAGCCGATGAGTTCAATATTTAATGAACAAATCAAGACAAAACCCGCAACTCCGCCCGCCCGCAAAGATGCAAGACAGGCCACCAGCTCAGTGACGTTATCTTTCCTGGAAGCCAATTGCCCGCTTGCCCGGTCTTCGATCACACTCGACAATCACCGGCACGGAGGATGCTCACCGTCCCACTAGAACCAAATGAAACCTAAGTTCAAAATCATCATTCCCGCGGTCACGATCACGGCCTCCCTGATCACCTCCTACGCGGTGGCATTCGGTTTCCGGAACGAGGAGCGCCTCGATGCCGAGGGCACGGATGCGGCGATCACGGCCCTGACCTCGAAGCTGCTGGAGAACTCTCAGTTCGCGCATCAACAGCTCAATGATGAAATGGCGGGCAAGTTTCTCGACCGCTACCTCAACGCACTCGATGGCGGCCACATGATTTTCCTTCAAAGCGACCTCGACGAATTTGCCCGCGTCCGTCCGAAGCTGGCGAAGGCCACACGCGAGGAGGGTGACAGCAAGATCGCCCATACGATTTTCAAATGCTACCTCGAACGCCTCGGTCTGCGGGCAACGTTCATTTCCGACCTTCTCGCCAACGAAAAATTCGATTTCTCAGCGGACGAAAACTTTTCCTACGACCGCAAGGAAGCCCCTCACCCTGCCGATATGGCAGCGGCAAAGATCCTGTGGACCCAGCAACTCCGCTACGAATTTCTTCAGGAAAAACTCGCGGGCAAAAAGGACGAGGAGATCACCAAGACCTTGGGCCGCCGGTCGACGCGGCTCGTTGAGACCATGAAGAAGCTCGACGAAAAAGCGGTTCTCGAAATCTATCTGGAGGCGCTGGCCCAAGTTTATGATCCGCACTCGGATTACATGGGTCCCGAGCAAATGAAGAGCTTCGAGATCACGATGAACCTTTCGCTCATCGGCATCGGAGCGACGCTGCAATCTCAGGATGGCTATTGCAAGATCATGGAACTTGTTCCCGGTGGCCCTGCCGCCCGTAGTGGCTTGCTGAAGAACGGCGACCGTATCGTGGGAGTCTCCCAGAAATCAGGAAACGAATTCACCGATCTCATCGACTTGCCACTCTCACAGGCCGTCGATCTCATTCGCGGAAAAAAAGGCACCCCGGTTTTCCTAAACGTCATCCCAGCGAACGCCGCCGATGACAGCGTCCGCAAGAACATCACCATCGTCCGGGAAGAGATCAAACTCGAGGATCAGCAGGCGAAAGCACGCATCATCGACATGCCGTCCGGTGATGCCGCGCAGCGCATTGGAGTTATCGATCTTCCCGCCTTCTATGCCGGAGAAGGAAATGCCAAAGCCGGCCCGACCTCCGCCACGGCGGATGTTTCCAAGCTGATCACCAAGCTGAAAGACGAGAAAGTGACCGGCCTGATCCTCGACCTCCGCCACAATGGTGGCGGATCGTTGCAGGAAGCGATCAGCCTCGCGGGGCTTTTCATCCCATCCGGCCCGGTCGTCCAAACACGCAGTCTCGATGGCGAAGTGGAAATTGGCAAAGACCGCGATGGCAAGGTTGCCTATGACGGCCCACTGGTGGTTCTAACCAGCCGCTTCAGTGCCTCCGCCTCCGAGATCGTCGCCGGGGCATTGCAGGATTATGGACGGGCCGTTGTCGTCGGCGACACCTCTACCTTTGGCAAAGGAACCGTGCAGACCATCGTTCCGTTGGACCGGATCATGCAAGGGCAAGGACTGATCCCGAATGCCGATCCCGGAGCACTGAAAGTCACTATCAGTAAATTCTATCGCCCCAGCGGCAAATCTACCCAGCTCGAAGGCGTAAAGGCCGATGTAGTCATTCCGTCGCTAAGCGATTTTCCGGAAATCGGCGAGTCGGACCTCGGCAATCCCTTGCCTTGGGATACGATCGAAACGGCGAAATTCACCCCTTCTAACCGCGTGACGGCGTCGATCGATTCGCTGCGCACCCGTTCCACGGACCGCATTGCCAAAAGTCCCGATTTCTCAGCACTGAAGGCGGAAGCCGAACGCTTCAAAAAGCTCAGGGAGGACAAGGTGGTTTCGCTCAACGAAGCCAAGCGTCTGAAGGAAAAAGAAGAGACCAAGGAACGTGCGGAAAACGCGAAAAAGGAACGCCTTGCACGCGGCACCAATCAGCCCAAAACCTACGAACTTACTCTGAAGACACTCGCCAAGCCGGGGCCGGGAGAACTCATCACTCAGGAGAAACCCAAAATCAATCCGGATGCAGACTTGGACGGCGAAGATGATCTTCCTGTTGAACCAACCGATGACATTGTCCTCCATGAGGCGCGCAATATCCTGATCGACTACATCGGCCTGTTGAAAGGCCAGCCCGTGGTTTCTCAGCGGTGAACGGAATTAAGAATTTCTAAAATCAGCGGAGTCCATCGTCGGGCCAAGGTCCGACGGACAAGGAGCCACGACACTTGCCGAGTCTCTAAAGGTCGTTCTTTTTCATCACATTTGGAAGCACCAACAGAAGCGTGGTGCCTCCTTGTTGACAAAAGCCTTTGGTCGACGGATTGATTAACCTAAGGTCCGAGAATTGGGTTTATTTTTGGCGAATCACAAAAAGGAGATCATTGATCCCCGGCAAAGCTACTTTTCACTAACGAAAAAGCGCCCGTTGCGAAATTCCCAGGAATTTCCAGCGCGCGCTTTTCTCATCTCCCGCCGCTTCGGACAGGAGGTCTCCGCAACCATCGTTCAATGAATCAATTCCGACGACGACGGAACAAAAACAAAGCGGAAAGTGTGAACAAACCTGCGGAAGCCGGCTCGGGAATCGCGTTCCACGTCACCACATCCTGGCGGTCCGCATTTGTCAGAAAAGTGACGTTTGCAGCAGTGTAGTTCGGTGCCTGTGCCAGATACTGGTTCGCCAGCGTGATGGTATCCTGATTCAGCGGTGAAGTGATCCTGACATTGCCGTCGGAAAGCGAATAGGAGGAGAGGGATTCAGTCGTGACTTCCCAGATCGCCCACTGCACCGCAGCGGCATCTTCCGCCGTTTGAGAAGAGGCCAGATAGCCACCTACCAATCGGGCGATGGTGTCTGTATTGGTCAGCGACAGCGGATTCTGGACCTGATAGACGAGGGTTTCGCCGTAAGACAGGCCTTGGGTCGGCTCGATGCAAAACGCGTCGAATTCCGTGAATTTCGAAACGCCCGACGGGTAGGCTTGGATGAAGCTGCCGTTGTCAACTGTTCCAGTGACGGCGATTCCGGGATCAATTCCGATCAAAGTCGCGGGGAGGTTTTGTCCTTTAGCCTTAGCTGCCGCAAAGGCGGCCGCGATAGCTACCGCGCAAATCAGTAGTTTCGTAGTTTTCATGGGGGGAGGCCCGAAAACTACGTAACCCCATCCGTGAGATCAAGGTAACCGAAGGATCAAAATTCGATACCCACAAAATCCACGGCCATGCAATTCGTTTTCAAAGACTTACAACTACTACCCATTAAAATACTGCTGATTTACAATCAATCCTAGTTATAAATCATCGTTAAGCATGTAGCAAAAACAGGGTCACCGGGGCATTTTTCTCACCGTTGTCGAAACCAACCGGTAATACTCAGCCGCGACTTATTCGCAGGCAGGACTTCGTGCCAGAAGTCCCCTGCCATGAAGCACACCAGCGTACCCATCCGAGGCTCAATCAACACGAACTCGCCGTCTCGGTCGCCGACGGTTGTCCACAGCTTCAACTCCCCGCCGTCGCCCGGCTTCCAATCGGGGTTCAGGTAAAGGATCACCGTCACGATGCGATCGCTGGTCCCCGAATGCCGATCCAAATGGGCTTTGTAAAATGCTCCTTCCGGATAAATCGCGAAATGCCCTTCGAACTCGAAAAGCCCCAGATAAAACCTTTGATTCATGGCCAACCGCAACGTCTCCAAGGTGGCCAGATAGATCAGTTGCTCCGCCGAAAAACCCTGCGGATCCAGCCACATGACCCGATCGCCCCTGATTTCCTCACGGACTTCAAGGTTCCGCCCCCGCCCCACTCCGGCAGGACGGAAATCACCGTTTTTCCAAGCCAATTCGCACTCATCCTTCAATCTGAGGGAATCCGCCAAATCGATGCACCCCGGGATGGCGGCCCACCCTTGCCGGTCGATTGCATTCATCAATTCTTCCACTCAACCCAAGAGCACGATTGCCGGGAAGCATGCGAGACAATTCCCGGAAACGAATTTTGAAATTTGCCAATCCAAACGATTCGAGGCATCGTGTGATTTGAAATCCGGGATGAGGTGGTTCTCCTCCATCCCGAGGTTCCGCTTGGAATACTCCCCCTCATGTCCACATCAACGGATTCCGTCACCCAGGTAATTCTCGTCGGGCTGGTCGCCGGTGTCCTCTTCGCCATCTTTGCTTGGCGCAGCACGGGAATCACCGGGCGGGTGTTTTTCGGATTGGTGGCCGCCTGCCTGCTGGTCCCTAGCGGCATTCTGATCGTGGGTAAAAATCCGTGGTTGATCGATGCCCGCTTCCGCACGTTCCAAATTTTTTACTGGAACATCCGGGTCGGCATGAGTCGGGAGGAAGTGCTGGCTGAAATGCGGAACTGGTATCCACCAGATCAGTCTAACAAGCCACCGACGATTGCCGACGACTCGGCGACCAAACTGGAGTTTTTCATGACGCCGGAATCCACAGCCGAACCGGACCACGAAGGCATCGTTCTGAAAATGCAGGATGGCAGGGTGATGGGAAAGGAATACGCACCGGACTGATGGATTTCTATCAGACAGACTCGAGGATGATGTTGCCATACGGCGTCGCGTCGCCGGTGCGAATCAACCCGATGGCATGGGGAACGCGCTTTTTGAAATCGACGTGGGCCTCGCGGGTCAGCGGGATTTCGCCGAAGGATTTGGCGAAGCGGGCGACTGTTTCGGGCGTGTTGGAACCGACAAACTCGTCCGCCTGCCAGATCCGGCCGATCTTGAAAACCGGTGTCAGTAGGTCCAGCACGTCGAGCACGGTCGGGATGTTGTGGGTGAGCGAGATATCCACGGTCTCGATTTCCGGCCAGTAGGGAAACGCCCAATCCGAGATCACCAAGGTGTTGGTGTGGCGGATGCGGGCGATAAGATTGAGGACGTGGGGATTGAGGATTCCGGTTTGGAGCATGGAGGGATTTTCCTGTTTCAGCGGATTTCGTCAACCTGCTTCCGGTTGCTCCACTGGGGATGCATCGTTTGCCGGAAGCGTGAAGGCGGGACGTGATGGACGGATTTGAAAACGCGGGAAAAGTGGAAGGCATCCTTAAACCCGAGCGCGGCGGCGACGGATTTTACCGGAGCGTCGCTTTCGAGAAGCATTCGCGAGGCGTGTTCCATCCGCAGGCGTGTTAGAAATTGATACGGACTTTCGTCGTGGTACCGCGCGAACAACCGGCAAATGTAGGGGGCGTCGATACCGCAGCCGCTGGAGATCCCTTCGAGAGTGGTGATTCCGATGAAGTTCCGTTCGATATACTCCTTGGCTCGGGAATAGGTGGCGAACGCCGCACCGTCGGTATTTTCCTCATCCGTCGCGTCATCCCGGCACATCAGCAGGAGTTGCCGGGTAATGGTCGCACAGAGTGGCCGAGCCAATCCCGATTTGCGGATCCCCCGGTCGATGAGCGTATCAAAAGCCCGCCGGATGAGTTCGCCTTTGGGACAACGGGAAACAAATCCTGACGGCATGCCGAAGCTCTCTAGAAAGGCCTCAACTCCTGATCCTGTAAAGCCGACAAAATATTTTCCTAACGGATTGGTCCGCGAACTTTCGATCCGGTGAAACTGTGACGGGCCATACACGAAGAAACTCCCGGGAATCAGGGTTGCCTCGACTCCACCCAGCCACAGGCGGCCTTCTCCATGACTTACAAATTCCAGCGAATACCACGGAAAGTCCCGGCGATCGATTCTGTAGTCTGCCGCACAGCGCTCGAATCCACCGAAAACAACCGAAAATTCTTCATTTTCGACCAGATCGAGAAAAAACAACCGGGACGATTCGACGTCGGATGAGACGAATGAACTGGCGGTTTGTGCATTCTTCACGAGGGAAATCAACAAGGAGCACACTCTCCGATCAAGACAATATTATCCATCTCATCCCAGAATATTCATGTAACGACGATCGGCATTCAAAGACTCTCTTCACACAATCAGAAAAATTCGGCTGACAATTACAAAGTTCATGCCATACCTCGGGCCGCTCAACCCATTTCAAACCCGTCCTCGTGAAGAATTCACCCTATCCAAAAATCGGCATTCGTCCGGCCATCGACGGTCGGCTCGGCGGTGTCCGCGAGTCCCTCGAGGAGCGCACCATGCAACAAGCCGAAGCGGTGGCCGCGTTGATCGCCGCCGAACTCTGCTATCCTGACGGCTCGCCGGTGGAATGCGTGATCGCCGATACCTGTATCGGCGGCGTGAAGGAAGCCGCCAATTGTGCGGATAAATTCAAGAACTCCAACGTGGGCGTCTCGCTAACAGTTACCCCCTGCTGGTGTTACGGGTCCGAGACGATGGACATGGATCCTCATTTGCCGAAGGCGGTCTGGGGATTCAATGGCACCGAACGTCCGGGAGCCGTCTATCTGGCAGCAGTCCTGGCAGGACACACGCAAAAGGGGCTGCCCGCGTTCGGCATTTACGGCAAGGACGTGCAATCCGCGACCGATACCGCAATCCCGGCGGACGTCCGGGGAAAGCTCCTCTCATTCGTCCGTTGCGGTCTCGCGGTCGCCCTGATGCGCGGCAAAAGCTACCTCTCCATGGGCGGCACATCGATGGGCATCGCCGGCTCCGTCGTCGATCCATCGCTATGGGAAAAATGGTTCGGCATGCGCGTGGAAGCCATCGACCTCACCGAGTTCGTCGGCCGCATGAGCAAGGGCCAATACGATCAGGCCGAGTATGAAAAGGCTCTGCCGTGGGTCAGGGAAAATTGTCCGGAAGGAACAGATTACAACTCCCCCGCCACCACCCGCACCCGCAAACAAATTGATAGCGAATGGGAGGACAGTGTGAAAATGACGCTCATCGCCCGCGACCTGATGATCGGAAATCCCAAACTCGCGGAAATGGGCCTCGGTGAACAGGCCCATGGTCACAACGCCATCGCCGCCGGATTCCAAGGGCAGCGCCAATGGACCGACCACTTTCCTAACGGAGACTTCCTCGAAGCCATTCTCAACTCGTCCTTCGATTGGAATGGCAGGCGCGCGCCCTACGTCGTCGCCACGGAAAACGACGCGCTCAACGGCGCCGGCATGCTCTTCGGCAACCTTCTAACCAATACTGCCCAGATTTTCGCCGACCTCCGCACCTACTGGAGTCTTGACGCGATCGAAGCCGCCAGTGGGAAAAAATTTACCCACCCGCTCGTCGGCGACGGCATCCTTCATTTGATCAACTCCGGCCCTGCCGCTCTCGATGGCACCGGTGAACAGGAATCCAACGGCCAGCCCGCGATGAAACCGTTCTGGGAGATCACCGATGCGGAAGTGGAAAAATGCCTCAAGGCCACCACCTGGCACCCGTCCATCACCGAATATTTCCCCGGCGGCGGACTCAGCACCCGTTTCCGCACGCGCGGCGGAATGCCCGCCACCATGGTGCGGCTCAATCTCGTCGGCGGTCTCGGCCCAGCGCTCCAAGTGGCCGAAGGTTACACCATCGACCTACCGGACGACGTGCATGATGCGCTCGATCAACGGACCAATCCCACTTGGCCGACCACATGGTTTTCCCCCATCCTCACGGGCAAGGGAGCCTTCACCAGCACCTACGAAGTGATGAACCACTGGGGAGCCAACCATTGCGTGATGACCTGCGGCCACGTCGGACATCTTTATCTGACACTCGCCTCAATGCTGCGGATCCCTGTTTACATGCACAACGTCGCCGACGATCGGGTTTTCCGCCCGAGCGCATGGACCGCATTCGGCACCGCCGATCCCGAAGGCGCGGACTTCCGTGCCTGTGCCAACTACGGTCCGCTCTACGGAAAAATCTAGCCAGCCACCTGCAAAATCCATAGGTCTCTCCAAACCCATTATGAAATCCATCCCACTTCTCGCCATCGCGCTTTCCGCCTTGCTGACCGGCTGTAACAAGTCCGGAAAATCCGGTCAACTGAGCGTCGCCGTCATCCCGAAAGGCACCACGCACATCTATTGGAAATCCGTCGAAGCCGGTGCGAAAAAAGCCGCTGCGGAACTCGACGTGAAGGTCACTTTCATCGGACCGCAGCGCGAGGATGACAGGTCCCAACAGATCGATCTCGTCACCAACCAGGCACTGCAGAATGACGCCATCGTGCTCGCCCCGCTGGATGCCGTCGCGTTGCGCGACTCCGTCAAAAGTGTTTCGGAAAAGGGCAAGCCCGTCGTCATCATCGATTCCGGCCTCGCCGACAGCGACTCGTTCATCACCAGCTACGTCGCGACCGACAACCGCGAGGGCGGACGGATCGCAGCACGCCGCATTTCCGAAATTCTATCAGGCAAGGGCAAGGTTGCCGTGCTGCGCTACATGCAGGGCAGCGCATCGACCGAGCAGCGTGAGGAAGGATTTCTCGAGGAAATCAAGAAATCCCCCGGCATCGAAGTGGTGAGTTCCGAGCAATTCTCCGGCGCCACCGCCAGCCAGGCGCAGGATGTCGCCACCAATCTCCTGACTCGTCTCGCCGCCGGTGACGGCCTCTCGATCCAAGGAATTTTCTGCAGCAACCAGACCAACTCCTACGGCATGCTCCAGGCCCTTCGCGGAAAGAATCTGGCAGGCAAGGTCAAGTTCGTCGGCTTCGATTGCGACGCCACCTTCATCGACGCACTCAAGAAGGGCGAGATGCATGGCTCCGTTCTCCAAGACCCGCTCAACATGGGCTACCTCGGCGTGAAAACCGCTGTCGCCAAGCTCAAAGGCGAGAAGGTGGCGCCGGTCATCGACACCGGTGCGACGTTGATCACGCCGGAGAACCTGAGCGATCCGAAGGTCGCCGCGTTGATCGACACCCAGTTGCCCAAGTAACAGGCGACACGGTCACATTTCCACCATGTCCTCCACTCCTCCACGCCTCGTCATGCGGGGCATCCGCAAGACTTTCGGCCCGACCATCGCCCTCGGCCGTGTGGACCTTGAAGTCCTGCCAGGTGAGGTCCATGCGCTCGTTGGGGAAAACGGCGCGGGGAAGAGCACGTTGATGAAAATCCTCTCCGGCGCCCACATGGCGGACGGCGGAGAAATGGAAATCGACGGACGGATCTATCAGCCGCGCAATCCGCTCGACGCCCGCGCGGGCGGTGTCGGCATGATCTATCAGGAATTATCCATCGCGCCGCATCTCACCGTCGAGGAAAACATCGTCCTCGGCATGGAGCCGATGAGTGGCCCATTCGTCGATCGCAAGGCAATGCGCGCCCGCGCGCTGGAGGCACTCGCCCATTTCGATCATCCGGACATCAAGCCGGACGCCATCGCGGGAAAACTCTCCGTGTCCGCGCTCCAGCTGGTGGAAATCGGCCGATCGCTGGCGATGGGCTGCAAGCTGCTGGTCTTTGACGAACCCACGTCATCGCTGGCGCAGAAAGACATCGAACGCCTTTTCGCCTTGATCGACCGGTTGAAGGCGCAGGGAATTTCCATCATCTACATTTCCCATTTCCTTGAGGAGGTGAAACGCCTGGCCTCGCGCCTCACCGTGCTGAGGGACGGCTCGGTGGTCGGCACGCGCGATGTCGCAACCGTCAGTCCCGAGGAAGTCGTTTCGATGATGGTCGGGCGTGATGTCGAGGATCTTTATCCGCGGACCCATCACCGGCAGGGCGCGAAACTGATGGAGATCCGCGATCTATCAGGCCGCGAGAAGCCGCAGTTCGTGAACCTCGATCTCCATCGGGGCGAGGTCGTCGGCATCGCGGGTTTGGTCGGCTCCGGACGTACTGAATTCCTGCGGGTTTTATTCGGCTTGGACGGCGTTAAATCCGGAGAAGTCGTTATCGGCGGAAACTCCGGATCCGCCACACCACGGAAACGCTGGCAACAGGGACTCGGGCTGTTGAGTGAAAACCGAAAGGAAGAGGGGCTGGCGTTGAATCTATCCATTGCCGACAATGTCACGCTCACCTGTCTGGAACGTTTCGGCAGCAGCGGCACGCTCTCGCCGAAGAAACAACACGCTGCGGCTTCCACATGGATCGATCGTCTCGGCATCAAATGCCAGGGTCCGGCCCAACCGGTCGGCGCACTCTCGGGTGGAAACCAGCAAAAGGCGGCGTTCGCTCGCCTGCTGGAACATGATGTGGACGTGCTTTTGCTGGACGAGCCCACACGTGGAATCGACATCGCCGCGAAGGCGCGAATCTATGAGGCGATTAACGAAGTGGTGACCGACGAAAAACGTCCGCGCGCCGTCATCATGATTTCCAGCTATCTGCCCGAGCTGTTCGGGGTTTGCGACCGCATCGCCGTGATGAGCCAGGGCAGGTTGACCCGCGCTGTTCCCGTTGAAAAACTAACTCCCCACGACGTGATGCTCGTGGCCACCGGCAAGGCCGCCGACCTTCCCTAAAATTTCCAACATGTCCTCGATCCGCCTGAAATCCGCCCTCACTCTCCTCGGCCCGTTCATCGCGCTGCTCGTGGTTTACGCCATTTTCGGGATGATGAATCCCGCGATGTTCACCAAGGATGTCCTGCTCAGCCTGCTCACGCAAACCGTCATTGTCGGGACCGCAGCCATCGGCATGACGCTCATCATCATCGCCGGCGGAATCGATTTGTCGGTCGGCTCGATCATCGCCCTGTGCGGTGTGGTCGCGGCGATGCTGGTCACAAAAGGTTGCCCCGCCGCCGCCGTTTTCCTCACCACCATTGCTTTCGGCGGACTGTGCGGCTTGCTCAACGGCGGACTGACAGTGGGCCTCCGGCTGCTGCCCTTCATCATCACTCTCGGCACGATGCAGGTTTTCCGAGGCTTGGGAAAGGTGGTGACTAACGGAACGCCGGTGAACCTCCCCTTCGACGTAACCTCGTTCAAGCCCTGGATGGGCGGCGCGGGAATTCCGTGGGGTGTGTGGCTGATGGTTTTGTTAGTTATTCTTTTCACATTGCTCCTTCGCTACACACGCTTCGGCCGCCACATCTTCGCCGTCGGCTCCAATGAGAACACCGCCACGCTCTGCGGAGTGAATGTCGGAAAGGTCAAACTGTTCGTTTACATGATCAGCGGCGCGCTCGCCGGACTGGCTGCGGTAATGAATATGGCAAAATCCTCGCAAGGCGATCCCACCACGGCGACCGGCTTGGAACTGGACATCATCGCCGCCGTCGTCATCGGTGGCGCCAGTTTATCCGGAGGCGAGGGCACGGTGCTGGGAGCGGTGATCGGGGCGTTGCTGATGACAACAATCCGCACGGGCTGCGTCCTCAACAGCATCCCCACTCCTTGGACGGAAGTAATCACCGGAGCGATCATTATCATCGCGGTGATCATCGACCGTCTTCGTCACCGCAAAGCGTGAGGATTTATTGGCGACCGATTCGATAGAACATCTTCGGCTGGTTGCCGCTGACAGGCAGCGTATCCATGAGTTCGATGTGAACGGGTGTCGTGACCACCGTGGTGTCAAGCACTTCCCAGTGGATAAGATCCGTCGAGCGCTCCAGCACATAAGAACCGGTCTTTACCACTGTCATGCCAACGGTCATGGCACCAGGTCTGCCTGCCAGTGACGGGGTGTTGGCGCTTTCGGCAACGATGGGAATCGCATCCGATTTCTTCGGCCCTGTCACACTGACGTTGTCCAATAGCAGGTCGATCGAGCCGGAAACGGGAGAATCGTCTCTGAAACTGAGCGTGGTGGTGGTGGTGTCTGCGACAAAGGTGTATGTATAGGACTGCCAACGATTGGCTCCTGCTCCGGTTCCGTAGAAGGTGAGGGTCTGCGACAACTGGTTGATCCCACCCACCACATTCACCATCAATCTTTGCATGCTTGTATTATAGGCGATGATTCCCGAATCAAACTTAAGGGTGTAAGTCTCGCCAACGACAGTAGGGAAGGATTGGGAGATCATTCCGCCGGGCGCCAGATCACGACTGTTGAACACGACCAGCTTGCCGCCGTCAGTTGCCACATAGGGTGAAGCCGTTTCTATCGATTGGTTGCCGGTGGTGATCCAGCCGGAATAGTTCGATTCAAAGCTGCCGTTGGAAAGCAACTGGAACGTCGGTTTTTTGACACTCACGTCAACGATCGCCGCTGCTGAGTCATACACGCCGTCGTTAGCATGATAAACAAATGAATCGATGCCGCTGAAGCCGGCATAGGGAGTGTAGGCAAAGCCACCGTTGGAATCGAGGGAAAGAGAGCCATGTGATGGAGCCGAATCCAAAACCGCGGTCAACGAGGAGGAGTCCAGATCTGTATCGTTGGCAAGAACACCATTGGCGGGAACCGCCAACCGAGTGTCTCCGGTGATCGAGTAAGAATCGTTGAGCGCTTGTGGCCGCGAAGTGACCGGCACTACAAGTTCGTCGGACGGTTGCCCCTCGATACCGGTGCTTGATATGGCCTTCACAGCGAAATAGTAGGTCTGTCCTGACAGGAGCTCGCCCACTGGAATCGTCGTCACGTTTCCGGTATTGTATTGCCGTGAGTATTGGTTGCTCGCGGTCCCGACATACACTCGGTAACCTTGGATGTTTGCCTCGGGAACGGCATTCCACGCCAACGAAAGAGTCAGATTGGATGGCGGCGTCAGCGCGGCGTTTACTCGTTGAACCGAAAATGCGATTGCGGCCGAGACGATGGGAATTAGGATTTGAAGGAGCCGAGGCGGTGAGGATGTTGGGTACGAAATTGGGTTTATAACGAACATGACATACGGTCACATGATCTCTGTCTTATGACAGTCCATCGAATGCCCATTATCGAGTGGGGTGAAATCTTATCGCCGTGTCGGACAATCTCCCTACATGGAAATGAGGAACTTGGATGAAAGATCTGGAATAATCGCTCCTAATCCGTTCATCGTCCGTGCATGACAGCTTCTACAGCAGGATTCTCGATGCCCCCTGAATGGTCAGCACAGGAGGCGGTCTGGCTTTCATGGCCGGTGAATGATCCGCGGCACTGGGGTGGAGCCAAGCGTGAGTTGATCTGGGCGAAATTCGCGGAAATCGCGGCCGCCGTTTCGCAATTCGAGCCCGTGCGGATCAACGCGCCGGGTGCCGATCACGCTGCCATCCTGGCCGCCTGCAACCGGGCGAAAGCCGTTCCCGAGCGGGTTGAACTTTTCGATCATCCGCACAACGACGTCTGGTGCCGCGACCACGGACCGATCTTCGTGAAACACGGCGTCACGGGAGAGGTGGCGGTAACCGATTGGGAGTTCAACGCGTGGGGCGGAAAATTTCCGCCGTGGGATCTGGACAATTCCATCCCCGCCCGGATTGCGACCGCTCTCAGCAAGCGCGTTTTCAATGGAGAAATGATCCTGGAAGGAGGAGCCATCGAAATCAACGGGAGGGGCCAACTCCTAACAACCGAAGCGGTTCTTCTGAATCCGAACCGCAATGCAGGTCTTGATCGTGAGGAAATCGAACAGCGTCTGCGCGACGGCCTCGGTGTTTCAGAGATCCTCTGGCTGAAACAGGGCATCGAAGGCGATGATACCGATGGCCACATCGACGACCTCGCCCGCTTCGTTGATCCACAAACGATTCTCGCCTGCATTGACCGGAATTCCAACTCTCCCAACCAGCGCATCCTCGAAGACAATCTTTCGCGACTGAGATCATTCCTCGGCTCCAACGGCCGGGCATTCGAGGTGCTTGAGATTCCGTTGCCCGAAGGGTGCGAAGTTCCGGGTTGGCGGCTGCCTGTCCTGCCCGCATCCTATGTGAATTTCCTGATCGTGAACGGCGGGGTGTTAGTGCCTACGTTCCGGCAGGAACGAAATGACAATCGGGCGCTCGGGATGATCGGCGAGCTTTTTCCGGATCGCAAAGTGGGCGGCATCGATTGTCTTGATCTGGTAGAGGAAGGCGGCACGTTGCACTGTATTTCACAGCAACAGCCCGCCTGATCTCACGCCTCGATCCCGGTGATGATCTCGCACTTCGGCAGCTTTTCCTTGAGTGCCTTGACCGCCTCGGGGGTCACCGCGGTTTTCCAGAGATAAAGCCGCTTGAGATTGGACATTCCGGAAAGTTTGCTCACTCCAGCGTCGGTGACCTTGGTGCCGTAAAGGTTGATGGATTCCAGCGCGGGTAGCTTGAGAAGCGTATCGATGGATGCGTCGGTGATGCCGGTTTCCGATAGACGGATGAGGCGCAGGTTCCTGGCGGGCGAAAGCTGGGCCACCGCCTGATCGGTGATTTTCGTGGCTGATAGATCGACGGTCACCAACTGGGCGGTGACGGGAGCCAGTTTCTTGAAGCCTGTGTCGTCGAGATTTCCACGAAGTGAAACAGCGGTGAAGGTCAGTAAGGCGGATGTCTGGGACTCGAAACTCAGCGCTCCGGGAAAATCCTTGGAAATACCGGCCACCGACGACTTAAGCGCTTCGTCAGGACCAGCAGGAGTACCATGTGGCGAGGAGGTTTCAGCTGTCTCCGATGATTCCGATGCAGCAGCCGGAACGACTTTACTGATCGCCTCTTTCAACGGCTCGGGCACTTCGAAATCCTTGAGCGTCTTTTTAGGATCCGCGCCATTGTCGATCCACCATTTGATGATCGCGACTTCGGTATCCTCGATTTTCGGTTTTCCCTCGGGGGGCATGTGTTCCTCGTCGTCAGCAGGCAAGGCCATGCGAACGAGGATGTTGCTTTCCGCGGATTTGCCGGGCTCGATGCCGGAACCTTCCTTGCCGCCCTTGACCAGCAGCTCATAGGTATCCATCCGGAATTTCCCCTTGGCCTTGCTTTCCTTGTGACACTGGATGCAACGGCGCTCAAGGATCGGTGCCACCACATCGGCAAACACCAACCGATCGTCGAATTTCTTGGCCGAAGCGACCTGACCACCACCGGCAGTTGCCGATGATCCCCTCTTTGGCAAACCAATCAGAGTCCGCACCGGATCCGGAGCGTATTGGGTCAGGTAGTCCTCGCCGTGGGTGATTGAAGCGCCGTCATGACTGGCAAATCCCATCACGCTGACGCTGGCAAAAAGAAAAAGTCGATAGAATGCCGGATTAGCAGAGAGCGCCACCGTCCATGCTTTCAAAATGAAGGTGACCATCGCAGCCACCGCGAAGATGAGTCCACCCCAGAGGTGACGCTCGGCGAGGGCGTTTCCAGCGTATTCCTCGCCACCTTGGAACAGGAGGAAACCGGCGATCACGGCAACGAAGGCGCTGGCGGCACCAAAAAACAACGGGAACAACGCCGTATTCGCCACTTGTTCGTGATGGCGTTTGCCGAAAATTGCCCCCATTTCCTGAAGCACGATCAGGATGAAAACCCCGATCGGCAAATGCAGCAATACGGGGTGGAAATGGCCGATGAAACGAACGATGTCCGGCATTTTTCCGCCATCGGGGGGACCGGCGAGAAACGGCATGGCGATCAGGCCTCCAGCGGCAAGCAAACCAAAGAACGAAAGAGCCCAAGGCTTTTTGCGGCGGGGAGCGGTGATTTCAGGGTCAGCCATAAATTTACCGCATTACGGCCCCCGAAAGCCTGATCTTCCAGCGTTAATTCATCTTTCAGACATCCACGGTCCGACTTCCTTGCGGCGATTTCACACCCCTGCCCTTGCCGAGAAACGGCACCCAGCGCCGGACATCGTAGCCGAGAAAGGCCATGGATTTCACAAAAATCAGCAAGGCCGTCGCCTCGTCGATCAACGGGATCGGGTCTGGGAGGATCCCGATGGTGAGAAGGTACAAGGCGGACAAAAAAGCCAGAATCCAAGCGATGCGCCGTTTCATCCGACTACCGTTGCACGGCCCGTTCGGATTGCAAACGGTCGGAACGTCCTTGATTCCCCCCTCGATGAGGAGACACTCCGGCACTTCGCTTTCCCATGATCCACGATCCCAAACTTGTCACACTGCATCTCGCCGGAGTCTTCGCGCTCTTCGCCTCGCTCGGAGCCATCACGCTCGGAAGCTCATCGAAAAAAGGGGCCGCCATTCTTCACGGCGTTTCGCTACTCCTGATCCTCGGCGTCGGCTTTGCGATGCTTCAGAAACCGCCGATGGGGCAATACTGGTGGATGGTGAAACTCGGACTGTGGCTGTTCATCGGCGCGGCTCCCGCTCTTTCGAAACGGAAAGTGCTTCCCGGTCCGGTCGTTCTCGCTCTTTGCATCGCCGCCGGAGCCACCGCTGCATGGCTCGGAGTCGCCAAGCCGTTCTGAGTATTTTTCAACTTCAGGGAACCGCCCGTCTTGCGAGGCGGAAACCAAGACCGGTACCGATCGAGTAGTCCGGGAATAGAATGTTCCGGTTAGAGTTGCGGCAGTAATATGAGAGACTTGCCCAACTGCCTCCGCGGACCACGCGATCCGTTCCGGATGCGGGACCGCGCGGGTCGGTATCGGGAGACGACGAGTAGTAGCTCTCGGAATACCAATCCCAGCACCACTCGGCGACGTTCCCGGACATTTCGGTTAGTCCGTATCCGTTGACGGGAAAACTTCCCACAGGAGCGGTGTAGGGCTCTCCACCTACCGTGTAGATGGGATTATAGCCCGAATTCGGCGCCACCTCATAACTATAGTTGCTGCCGAAATAGTTCGCCGAAGTGAGATTGATGAGATCTCCCAAGGGGAACCTGACACCATCCAATCCGCCACGAGCGGCTTTTTCCCACTCTGCCTCGGTGGGCAGCCGATAGCCGTTGGCGGTCCAGTCGCCTACCGGGTTGATAGAGCCGGTTCGATAAAGCAAACCGGAAGCCGAATAACATGGCGTCAGTCCGTCTTTTTCGCTGCGGGCGTTGCACCACTTCACCATGGCATACCAGTTGATCGACTGCACCGGATGATCCGGGCCTTTTCCCGCCCCCGCCGGTAAATCGGTGTAGCCATGGCTGGCACCCCAAGCCCGCACTTCATCCCACAGCACCTTGGTTACTTCATGCTGCGCCATGTAAAACGCGTTGAGGCGGACATCGTGCACGGGAAATTCTAACGCCAATCCGCTGTCGTTGAAGGTGTCGCCCCTCCGGAAACTTCCTGTCGGAACCAGCGAGAAACCCGCGGGAGCCGCGTTCAACGCCGGACGGAATCCGACATTTGAATAGCTATTGTTAGGAAACTGGCCGAGGCGCATGGCTGAACGGCTGAAGTAGGCGGGAAACGCCCAGTCCCCTCCCCGATAGATACGGCCGTAGGGACTTGAAACCGGCCCCCGTGGATCCGTCTGCCATGTGACCGGGTAATTGTCGTAGAAGTCCCAACACCACTCCATCACATTACCGTGGGTGTCCCATAGGTTCCACGAGTTCGGTATTTTTTGTCCGACCGGATGGGTCTTCACACCGCTGTTCTTGTCATACCAGCCCGCCAGTTCCAGATTCGGATCGACCCCGCTCGGATTCGTGCAAGGTCCGGTATAGAACGCCGTGGTCGTTCCGGCGCGGCAGGCGTATTCCCATTCCGCTTCGGTCGGAAGACGATATCCCTCTGCACTCCAGTCAGCATAGGGAAATGGCTCGCCCGTTCGGAGAATGTTCGCCGTACCGAATCCACCGTCGGTGTAATAAACGGGCTTACGCCCTTCGATTTCACTTCTGAGATTGCACCATTTGATCACATCCCACCAGGTAACCATCGTAACGGGATTGGTGCCGGTCGTGTCGCCAAGATAGCCGTTTTGCCCCACGCCGATATCGTTGTATCCGTAACTCGCCGCATAATTTTCCATTCAGTCCAAGTGATCTCGGTCGAATGAAAATAGAAGGAATTGCTGATCGTAACCAAATGCGCGACTTCGTTGGGCTGATGGGCGGTTTCACCGGGGTTGCTCCCCATTTCGAAGGTTCCGGCAGGGATCAGGGAAAAACCGGAAGTGGTCACCGCAAGCCTGACGTTATCCAACAACAGGTCGATGGAGTTGCTCGTGGTGGATTTGTCCCGGAAGGTTACGACTGTCGCCGTGCTGTCCGCGACAAAGGAGAGGCGTTGCGATTGCCAGCGAATGGCTCCTCCGCCGATCCCGTTGAGCGTGAAAACACGGGATGCCAACAAGTCGCCTCCCGTTAGATCTATCTGCAGGCGTTGTTCGTTGGTGTTGTAAGCGAGCACTCCCATGTCAAACGACAAGAGATAACGCACTCCGGGAGCCGTGGCGACCGTCTGCGACAAAACACCGTTCGGCGCGGAGTTTCCGGCGTTGAACGCGACAATCCTGATTCCCTCCGGAGCCTGATTGGGAGCAGCTGTCTGGACTCTCACATTTCCACTCGCCGTCCATCCGTCGAAATTGGATTCGAATCCGGCATTTTCGAAGGAACTCGCACGAACGGTCAAAACCGCCGGAGCGCTAACAACTGATCCTCCGAGGTCACCGATCAGCACGTCGTAGGTTCCACCCTGACTCAACCGCACGTTGCTGATGGTGTAATTTGCCGAGTATGCTCCCGGAATCTCCACTCCATTGAACCGCCACCGATAGCCGGTATCGGGAGAAAACACCGCGACGTGGAGGATTAAACTGCTCCCCTCAACAACTGTCGCTCCGGCCGGTTGCTCGGTAATGATCGGCGGGCCAGGCTCGAAGACTGCGTTCATGGATTGATCTCCGTCCATCATGACTTGGGAAATCCGGTTGCTGTCGTGATCCACCCCATTTCTGAGCCATTTAACGAATCTGTTGGTAACCGCATAACCTTTATAGGGAATATGGGTGGTCACACTCGCGGGTGCCGTTAGAACAATGGTTCGGCCTTGATCGTAGGTGAGGCTGAAGGCGGTAACGCCATGGACCAATCCACTTCCATCAGGAGCCGCCACCGTTACAGGAACCGACTCCACTCCAGAACTCGCCACCGCCAAATTTCTCGCGACAGGCAGCTCGATCCGGACGTGGTCCAGCAGCAGATCCAGGTTGGCCGATGTGGACGACACATCCTTAAATGTGAGTTTCGTCGCAGGACTGTCCGCGGTGAAACTCAAAGATTTCGCGAGCCATCGATTTGGAGCGACGCCAAGTCTTGAGATCACGAACTCCCGCGAAGAAATCGTGGAACTGCCGGATAGCTCCACCCGCAAACGTTGTTCGCTATCGTTATAGGCCAGTATGCCGACGTCAAACAACAGCGTGTAAGTCTGTCCCGGATCGGTTGCGAAAGTCTGCGACAAAACACCGTTCGGCGACTTGTTGCCATTGTTGAATGCGACCAGCTTGGTTCCATCGCTTGGCGCATAGGGGGCCACACTTGCGATCGATTGATTTCCAGCAGTGCTCCAGCCCGCGTAGCCGGATTCAAAGCTGCCGTTGGACACGCCGGAGAACGCTGACACCATCAAGTTGAGAAAAAGCGAAATCAAGAGGGTCACAGGTAAAATTCCAATTCCGGAACTCCCCCTGTCCGCCCGCCTTTCGACGATTGCCGATATGGTTTTCATAATGAGTTTCGGGTTATAGATGACCACGGAAGTCCGTGAAAATCCTCCTTATGGAGCCTTGGAATATTGCCTTGATTCCGAAAGGTTGAAAGAACGAATTTTCAAGTCATTATCCTGCCCCGAGGAATTGAAACGCGTCTCGCAGTCGCCTTCATTCTCCCAAGCGATCCAAACCGCTTCTCGGAGCCTCAGGTCTTCATCCCCTCCTCCGTGGTTCCATTCCGAACAAAGTCGTGACGAGGCAATCCGAGAGCCAGAGCGCCGTGCCAGCGATTTCAAATCCGGCCCATGACGGGCTGCGTCTGGATAAATCGTTTTCATTGCATCTCTACCCTAGCTCGCCCGCTTTTGCTGAGATCCCATCCCTTGCCGAATCCTCCGCAAAAATTGCGCGGCTCGTGGCACGCCACTTCGGCGGGTGAACGAGAGAGTTTGAAACGATACGGATCCCGGAACTACGCGACGAATCAGCTTCCTGGGGAAGCCCGCCTCCAAATCCCGGAATTCCCCACTCCGCCCGCTCATTCCGAGCGAAAATCAGAGCTTCTCGACGTCAACCTGGACTTCCATCCGGCAGTGGCCGGTTCCATTGTAGCTGCCCCTAACTGGAGCCACGTCGTCATAGTCACGACCGACGGAAATCTTGATATAGCGCTCGTCGGCGAGGGTGTTGTTAGTCGGATCGAAGCCGATCCAGCCGGCACCGGGAAGATAGACTTCCGACCACGCGTGGGATGCCTGAGCTCCGACGAGCGTGTCACGCGGACCGTTATAGAGGTAACCCGAGGCATAGCGCGCCGGAATGCCGACCGCACGGCACAAGCCTAACATCACGTGGGTGAAATCCTGGCAAACGCCGCATTTCATCGCGAATGCTTCCTCAAGATGGGTGTTGGCCGTGGTAACACCGGTCTCGTAGCGGAATTCCTGATGAATCCACGCCATCAACGCGCTTGCCTGATCATAGACGGATGGCAACGAACGCGTGATGTCGAGCGCCTGGCGCCAGACCTCCGGATGCCGGGAAACCCAGTGGCTTTCCTGAAGGTAGGGCCACGTCAACTCGCGGATCGACGGATCATCGTAGCCGGCCAATGTCGCCTCTCGGCTGGCTTGGGAAATATCCAGCGGCAGGTTGTGCACCTTGATCCGGCTTTCGATTTCCAGGCGGATGTGCGCCGCAGGCAGTTCGAAATGATGCGTGATGTTCTGAAAAAGATCGGTGAATTTCCGCACCCGGGTCGGGGGAATCACGCGCACCAACGCGCTGATGGTTTTCTGATAGGGAAATGTCCGCGGTTCCAGATGCAGCGTATTGATGCTCTGGGTGACGGGCGAGGCGTAGTTGAAGGTGGTCCGGTGACAGACCGAAAGCTTCATGCCAAGTGATGCCGGACTCGGTTCATTGGATCCGTTCACTGTTGTTGTTGTTCCATATGCCATGCAGCCACGTCGGAGAATGTCGCCACCTTGGGTAAAGGACTGGTTTGAACTCGCTCGGGCATGAGGACGTAAGTTTCGAAAATCTCACCACCGATGTGGTTCAGGCGACCTTGAAGCGCATCGAGGTATTCGTGAAAGCCGGACTCGAAAATACTTTCGGCCGAACCGAAATTCAGTTCCGCCAGAAGCCGGCCCGCCTCGCGTTCCGCTTCGTTGGAAAACGCACCTCGCGGGGTGCCGGAAATCCGGTGCAGGCTGATGTCCACCCGCTCGATGCAATAGCGCACCGAACGCGGGAAATCCTTTGAAAAGATCAGGAAGTCAGCAACGCCCCGGGCGTTGATTTCGCGCTGCATCGCGCGGTAGGCACCCATCGCACCGCAGGAACGAAGAATGGCGGTCCAGTGGAGAACTCCGGCGGAGACAGACTCTGTCCCCTCCTCAGTCGCGGGGAGGTAACTTGAAACATCGAGGAAACGGGTTGTCTTGTCGGCGCGTTCGAGATGTCGCCCGAGATCCATGAACTCCCAAGCTTCGTTGCGCGAGATGGTGGACGCAGCGATGCCGAGGAAGGTCACCGCGGACCGGCGGACATTCTCATAGAATCGCGACGGGTCTGAAGCGATCAGCTTTTTCGCCTCGTCGGAACGGGAAAACAGATAGAGCGCGTTGAGTTCCTCCCACAATTCGTCGGACAACTGGTCACGCACGGTCCGGGCGTTCTCACGGGCAAGCGCGATGCACGAGGAGATGCTGTTAGGATTGCGCGGGTCGTCGGTCAGGAAACGGATCACCTCATGGCTGCCGGTTTCGTCGTAGAGCTTGTTGAAAGCCTCTTCGTCACCGGTGCTGAGAATGATCGGCTGCCAGAAACCACGCAGGCGCTCGCTGTCGAGGCTTTCGAAATCCAACAGCAACTGCTGGTTGACGTCGATCAAGCGGGCGAGGTTATCGGCCCGCTCCACATAGCGGACCATCCAGTATAGGGTATTTGCAACTCGGGAAAGCATGATGATTTAATGGCGAAGCACCCAAGTATCCTTGCTCCCGCCGCCTTGGGAAGAGTTTACTACAAGGGAATCCTTGGTGAGAGCCACGCGGGTGAGTCCACCGGGCACGATTTTCACATCACTTCCGTAAATGATGTAGGGCCTCAAATCGATGTGGCGGCCTTCCATCGCCCCGTCGCACCACGTCGGCGAGCGGGAAAGCGAGATGACCGGCTGAGCGATGTAGTTGCGGGGGTCGGCAATGATGCGCTCGCGGAAAGCAGCGATTTCATCCTTGGTGGCGGTCGGGCCCATGAGCATGCCGTAGCCGCCGGATTCGTTGGCGGCCTTGACGACCATCTCGGGAAGGTGGCCGAGGATGTGTTTCATATCGGCTTCCTCGGAGGCCAGAAACGTGGGGACGTTGGGCAAAATGGGCTCCTGACCGAGGTAATACTCGATCATTTTTGGCACGAAATAGTAGATCACCTTGTCGTCCGCGACGCCGGTTCCCACCGCATTTGCCAGCGAGACATTGCCGTGGCGGTAAGCGTTCATCAGGCCGGGGACGCCGAGCACCGAATCTTTCCGGAAGACCACGGGATCGATGAAATCATCGTCGATGCGGCGATAGATCACATCCACACGCACCAACCCGCGGGTGGTGCGCATGTAAACGAATTTATCCACCACGACGAGGTCCTTGCCCTCGACAATGTCGATGCCCATTTCCCGAGCGAGGTAGCAATGCTCGAAATAAGCGCTGTTATGGCAGCCCGGAGTGAGCAGCACGCAAACCGGATCTCCCTCGCGACGGGGAGAAATGTGATGCAGCATGTTCAGCAGATCCCGTGGGTAGGAATCGACCGGACGCACGCCCAGCGTTTCGAAAATTCCCGGGAACGCCCGCTTCAGCGCGTTGCGGTTTTCCAAAAGATAAGAGGCACCCGACGGGCAGCGGCCGTTGTCCTCGAGCACGTAGTAGACTCCGTCCGCGCCGCGGATCAGGTCGCTGCCGCAAATGTGGATGTAGATGTTTTCCGCCACATCGACGCCGCGGAACTCCGGGCGATAGTGCTTCGCGTTCTCGATGTAGAAGCGCGGGATCACCTCATCCTTCAGGATCTGCTGATCGTGGTAAATGTCGTGAAGGAAAAGATTCAACGCCACGATGCGCTGGGTGAGGCCGGCTTCGAGGTGTTCCCACTCGCTGGCAGGCATCACCCGGGGAATCGGATCGAACGGGAAAATCCGCTCGGTGCCTTGATTGTCGTGATAGACGTTGAACGTGATGCCTTGGCGAAGGAAATAGAGTTCCGAGTTGGCCTTCCGGGTGAGGAAATCGCGCTGGTCCAACTTGCCGAACTTCTGGAGAAGCGGTGCGCAGTGCGGGCGCACGGCACCGTCTTCGCAAAACATCTCGTCGTAAAACTTACCTGGGTCGTAGCCCTTGAACATTTCCATGGGTTGTATTCCGACAGAATAGCAGGAGGCGGGCCAACTTTTTATGCCGCAGGCCAAGACTTTTCACGATGACCTCCGAGCCGGGCAAATGGGCTCCAGAAGGCGCAAATTTCATGAATCGCTCATCGGATTCTCCTTCCGAACCAGTCTCCCCTTGAAAACCATTTGCACCCTGTCTATTCCTCGCGCGGCCTGCGATGCCACCCGCTCATTTTCAACAGTCATGAATGCCATTACCCGCTGCCTCGATACTTACTGGTCCTCCTCCATCGGGAAAAAGCTCATCGTCGCCATCACCGGTATCGTTCTCGTTCTTTTCCTCGGCGGCCACATGACCGGCAACCTTCTGGTCTTCGTGGGGCCGGAAGCGTTCAACGACTACGCGGAATTCCTTCATCACCTGCTCCATGGAGCCGGGATCTGGGTGGCACGCATCGGCTTGCTGGTCGCGATCACCCTCCATGTCGCGGCTACCATCGCTATCACCTGCCAAAACAAAGCCGCGCGGAAACAGTATGAATATCAGGCCACCATCCAGGCCTCGAAATCCTCGCGCATCATGATCTGGTCCGGCCTGACCATCCTCGCCTTCGTCATCTATCACCTGCTGCATTTCACCGTCCGTGTCGGCAACGAATATAACAACCCCCAATTCTATACCGACCTCGCCCACATGGCGGCCACCGGCAAGTTCCGCCAGAACGCATGGAAAATGGTGATCGATGGTTTCTCCGTCTGGTACGTCGTCCTTTTCTACATCATCTCGATGACCCTGCTCTGCTCGCACCTCAGTCACGGTGTCGGTGCCATTTTCCAAACCCTCGGCCTCCGCTCCAAGAAATCGGCCTCCGCCATCGATCTATTTTCCAAGGCATATTCCGCCGTGATCTGGCTCGGTTTCGTCTCCATCCCGGTCGCCATCTACGTTTTCAAATTCGGCCGTTAAGCTTCCGTCCCTCTCCTCATTTTCAAAACTCCATCCGCCATGTCCATCGTCCTCGACAGCAAGATCCCGTCCGGCCCCCTTGAACAAAAGTGGTCCAAGCACAAGATGGACTCCAAGCTCATCAACCCGGCGAACAAGCGGAAATTCACCGTCATCATCGTCGGCTCCGGACTCGCCGGTGGCGCCGCCGCTGCATCGCTCGCCGAGATGGGCTATCAGGTGAAATGCTTCTGCTATCAGGACAGCCCGCGCCGCGCCCACTCGATCGCCGCACAGGGTGGCATCAACGCTTCCAAGAACTATCAGAACGACGGCGATTCCGTCCGCCGCCTGTTTTACGACACCATCAAGGGCGGCGACTTCCGCGCGCGTGAAGGAAATGTCTATCGACTCGCTGAAGTCTCGGGAAACATCATCGACCAATGCGTCGCCCAAGGCGTTCCCTTCGCCCGCGAATATGGCGGCCTGCTCGACAACCGCTCGTTCGGCGGCTCGCAGGTTTCCCGCACCTTCTACGCCCGCGGCCAAACCGGGCAACAGCTTCTCATTGGTTGCTATCAGGCGCTCGAAAAGGAAATCCACAAGGGCGGCGTGAAAATGTATCCGCGCACCGAGATGCTGGATGTCGTCCTCGTCAACGGCCACGCCAAGGGCATCGTCGTTAGAGATCTCGTCACCGGCGAAATCTCCTCACACGCCGCGGATGCGGTGATCCTCGCCACCGGAGGTTATGGCAACGTCTTCTTCCTCTCCACCAATGCGATGGGCTGTAACGTCACCGCCGCCTGGCGAGCCGCCCGCCGTGGCGCGCTTTTCGCCAACCCTTGTTACACCCAGATCCACCCGACCTGCATTCCCGTCAGCGGCGACTATCAGTCCAAGCTCACCTTGATGTCCGAATCACTCCGCAACGACGGCCGCATCTGGGCGCCGAAAAGTCAGGAAGTCGCCGCCAAACTGCGTGAGAAAAAAATCACCGCTGGCGACGTCGCCGAAGACGATCGCGACTATTTCCTCGAACGCAAATACCCGTCCTTCGGCAACCTCGCCCCGCGCGACATTTCGTCACGCGCCGCCAAGGAAGCCTGCGACGACGGCCGCGGTGTGGCTCCGACCGGACTCGGCGTCTATCTGGATTTCCGCGATGCCACCAAGCGCCTCGGCGAGGACACCATCCGCTCGCGCTACGGCAACCTGTTCCAGATGTATGACAAGATCGCCGGCGAGGATCCTTACAAGGGCCCGATGATGATCTATCCCGCTGTTCACTACACCATGGGCGGCCTCTGGGTGGACTACAACCTGATGTCGAACATCCCCGGCCTCCACGTGTTAGGTGAGGCGAATTTCTCCGACCACGGGGCGAACCGCCTCGGAGCCTCGGCGCTGATGCAGGGCTTGGCAGACGGCTATTTCGTCATCCCGACCACCATCGCCAACTACCTCGTCACGCAGAAACCCGGCTCGATCAGCACCTCGATGCCCGAGTTCAAACAGACCGAAACCGAGACCAAGGAGCGCACGAACAAACTTCACAACATCAACGGCAAGCGCACCGTCGATTCGTTCCATCGCGAGCTCGGCCTCACCATGTGGAACGATTGCGGCATGGCCCGCTCCCGTGAGGGCCTCACCGCTGCGATCCAAAAAATCCCGCAGATCCGCGAGGAATTCTGGCAGAACGTCCGTATCCCCGGCTCCGGCGCCAACGTCAATTCCGAGTTGGAAAAGGCCGGCCGCGTCGCCGACTTCCTCGAATTCGGCGAACTCATGTGCTACGACGCCCGCGACCGCGAGGAATCCTGCGGCGGCCATTTCCGCGTCGAGCACCAGTTCTTCGATACCGACCCGGAAGTCATCGCCGGCAGCACCCAGGCCGGCGAGGCCAAGCGCCACGACGAACATTTCTCCCACGTCTCCGCCTGGCAATACAACGGCAACGACCACGCCCCCACCCTGCACAAGGAACCGCTGGTTTACGAAGACGTCCACGTCTCCATCCGCAGCTACGCCTGAAATTGGACCGCGAAATTTATTCCGCATCTTGTGTTCGTCCAGCGCGAGCGAGGACGAACACTCTTTCACCTTCGCTGGAATTCAGCGGTAGGGCCAAACCATGAGATCTGTCCAAGCGCAGCCTCGTCTCCGGTCTCGCTTGATCACGGATTGCGATTGCCGCGCCCTTGACCCGCCAAGCCGCCACCCTGACCACCGCGACGCTGCCCGCCCCCTTCACCCATCCGTTGGGAAGCAGCCTGGATCATCGTTTCCTGTTCGGTGGCATCCAGAAAGCCGTCGCTGTTTTTATCGGCGTCGGCGAAGCGCCGTTGCATCCGGCCGTCCACCTCGTCCTTGGCCAGAAATCCGTCGCCATTGACGTCCTGCTCCTTGAACCGCGTGGTGAGTTGCGCGGTCGCCTGAACGATGCGTTCCTCGCGGGCCTTTGCCATCCGCGCCAGACGCTCCTGCCGCAGTTGTTCCGTGGCGATCTCGGTTGCGGACAAAACCTTGGCAGGTGCCACCGCGGTTGCCGGTGAAGGCTCTGATGCGGTCCCGGGGCCGGTGGCTGGAATTTGTGCGATCCCGGCTTCAGCAACGGGGCCCGGCTTGGAGGCGAGCGGCTTGAACGAGGTGGGTCGCACTTCGGAGCCAAAAGCTTTCTTTTTCGGCAGGGTGCCGGTTTCGCTGACTTCCTCCTTTTTGTCGCAGGCTCCCAGCGCCAGCGCCACCATTCCGATCAGGACAAGATTTGTTTTCATGATGAATGATCCAGGGAGATCCCCGGCAACGAGTGGGGTAAACCGACTACAGGACTCTAAGTTGCGCAGGGATTCGAGCACTTTGCGCAAGCCCTCCTGCTGTACAAGCACACCTGCCACACCCTTCTTCCATCAGGAATTTCCGCACAACCTACGTCTTCGCGTGAACCCGTGCCGTTGACTATTCATGGCACTTCCTTAGGATCAAGGCCTCGCCCCGGGTCGATCTTTTGCCCCGCACCCTTATTCCCCCTTCATGAGAATCGTCGTTCACGATTACGCCGGACATGCGTTTCCAATTTCGCTGAGCCGTGCGCTGGCCGCGCGGGGGCATGATGTGGTGCATGCTTATGCGAGTTCGTTGCAGACTCCGCGCGGGGATTTGGCGCGTAAATCCGGCGACTCCCCTACCCTTGCCTTCCGGGAAATCCAGATGGATCCCAACTACCCGCGGTATAAATATTCATTCCGCCGCCGCCGCAACATGGAGGTCCGTTACGGAAAAGAGGTGGCTAAATTCATCACTTCTTGGAAGCCTGATGCCGTGCTTTCCGGCAACACTCCCACCGAAACACAGGAGCCGATCACCCGTGCCGCGATCGCTGACGGCGGGCGGTTTTACTACTGGGTCCAGGATTTCTACAGCCTCGCGGTGGACCAGATCCTGCGCCGGAAAATCCCGGTGGCCGGTGGCTGGGTCGGCTCTTGGTATCGTCGTCTCGACCGCCGGCAGTTCCAGCGGAGTTCTAAAATCATCGCGATCACCGAGGACTTCACTCCGATTCTATCCAGCGAGTTCGGCGTCGATCCGGCCAATGTCGCCGTCGTCCCTAACTGGGCGTTGATCGAGGAAATCCCGGTGATGCCGAAGGACAACGCCTGGTCACGCCGGCACGCGCTGCATGACAAATTCGTCTATCTTTACTCCGGCACCATCGGCATGAAGCACAATCCGGCGATGTTGCTGGAACTCGCCCGCAGGCACTCGCAGAACCCGGAAGTCCGAGTGGTGATCGTCTCCGAAGGCATCGGCGCGGATTGGCTGAAAAAGGAAGCCGCGGCGGCCAATCTATCCAATCTGCTGATCCTTCCCTATCAGCCGTTTCAGGAACTCCCCGCCGTGCTCGCCACCGGTGACGTGCTGGTCGGCATCCTCGAGGAGGAAGCCGGGATTTTTTCCGTTCCATCGAAAACACTGAGCTACCTCTGCGCCGCGCGCCCCCTTCTGTTAGCCATGCCGTTGAAAAACCTGGCGGCCCGCATCACCGGCGAGAACAAGGCGGGACTCATCGTCGCACCGGGTGATCTTGAAGGTTTCCTCGATGCCGCCGCAAAGCTGCATGACTCGGAGCCGCTGCGCTCGGAACTCGCCGGCAACGCGCGGGCGTATGCGGAGGCCACCTTCCCCATTGCGAAAACGGCGGCGCTGTTCGACAAAATCCTCGCCCGGTAAACCCGTGTTCTTCAGCGCAGATCCACCGGACCACATCCACATTCCCACGGCGAGGAATGCCATCTGGGTGGAACGGCTGATCTGGATTTTCATGATGTCCTTCGCGCTGGATTATCGAAACTCGGTGGCGCGCGAGGGTGCGGGCGGCGCGGGCATCGACCAATTGCTTTTCCTCAGCTCGTGCATCGGCTCGTCAGTGGCCATCCTCGCCATCGGCTGGAAATATCTAATTGTCCGTCCGGGCGCGTGGCTCGTCACCTTCTGGGGATTGTTCATCGCCTTCATGCTGTGCAATTCCCTGCTGCAGGGTGTGCCGCCCGGCCGTTCGATCCGGGTCATCCTGCCGCTCGTCTTCTGCCTGTTCGGGATCATGAACGCCCACATCGCCGGTTGCATGGGGATCCGGCCGTCGAAAATCGTCACCCCGATCCTCGCCGCCGCGTGCATCAACATCCTCTGGCGGATCGTTCAGGGATTTCTGTTCAAGGAATCCACTTTGGAAACCGTCCGGATCGAAGTCCAGAGCCCGGCAACCAACTGGCTCGCCGCGTGGATCGGCTGCTCGATCCTGTTGAGAAAAAGACTTCATTGGACGCTGCCGATGGCCTGCCTCGTGCTTTTCATCGGCATCTTCATCACCGTGACCCGTTCGTTGATATTTCCCGTCATGGCCTCCGGACTGGCTTGCACTCTTTGCTACCTGCTCGGCATCCGCTGGGGGATTTTCCGCTGGTCGGGCCTGGCGAAACGCGTGTTGCCACTCACTTCGGCCGTCGTCCTCGTCGTCCTGGCCTTGGGGATCATCGCGGTGGTTCAACCGCTCATGATCGAGCGCTGGAACGAGCGCCTGTTTCACAATGCCGGGACCCTGAACCTCGGCTCGGACATTTCCTACCTCACCCGCAAGGCCGAGGCAGATGCCATGTGGAAAATCCTGATGGAGGATCCAGTGCATTTCATCCACGGACGCGGAGTGGGCACCTCGTATTATTGGGACCCCGCCTACATGTCGGAAATCTGGATGGTCTTCCCGAAGGACCAGGTGGAGTTCGATGACATCTGGTTCGCCGGTCACTCGATCTGGACCTACGGACTCCTATCAGGAGGCGTGATCGCCCTGGCAGCTTATGTCACTCTCTTCGTCAGCACCGCCACATTCGGTCTGGTGGCCGCTCGGGCAAACGCCACCCACCCGGGGCCGGACCAGTGGCTGGCATTTCTGCCGTTCGTCGCCACCTGTTGCCTCCTCAGTGAGTCACTCACGGCCAATCCATTTCAAGAACGGCTTGTCGGGATCATTTTCGGAATGATGGTCGGGCTGCCGCAGGCATTCATGGTTCGTTCGTCTTGGATCCACACCAACTCCCGGCAGCTTCCCGCCAATTGAATCATGATGCCCGCCAGTGGAAAGACCGTCGCACTCATCGATCCCCTTTGGATCGGGCATCATCCGATGTATTTCAGCCAGTTCACGGCTTCGTTCCTGCGGACAGGAGCCAAAGTCATCGGCCTTTGCCCCGAACCGGAAGCCGCCATGCGCGACTTGCTCGAAGCCGTCGATCCCGACATGGCGGCAACCCTCGAACAGCGCGTGCATTTGCAAAAACTTCCCTCCGGCGGACGCAGTTTTTTCAACGGCCGCTTCGAGGGCGATCCCGCCCGCACTTTTTCCCGCTGGAAGCGGGCGGCCGATGTCCTCGCCGAGGCCGAGGCTAACAGCGGGATGAAATCCGACCTCGTCTATTTCCCTTATCTCGACAGCTACTTGCGATTCCTACCGTTCCCCGCCATCCCCAAATTCCTGCTCAACCGGCCATGGAGCGGGCTTTACCTCAGAAACCACCATCACGGCGAATCCAAATCACCGGCCAAAGCCTTGCGTCTTCTTGCCAAGGGCGACGCAATCCTCCGGAGCGATCTCTGTCGTGGCATCGGCGTATTGGACGAGCGCTTCATCCCGGCGATGGAACGATACACGGGACGCATCATCATCCCTTATCCCGATGTCACCCAGGGCGGGCTACCCGCCAAACCCTTCCCACTCGCATTGGAAATCCAGAGGAAGGCGAGAGGCAGGAAAATCGTCGGCATGATCGGTCTCGAACGCCGCAAGGGTTTTCTAACACTCTTAAGGACCGCCGAACTCGCGCGAAAACAGAATCTCCCCTATTACTTCGTCTGCGCGGGAACTATCAGCCTGGCTCAATTCACCGAGAGCGAACAGGAAATGCTCGGAGCCCTCAGCCGGGGAATCGCCTCCGGAGAAATCGACAACCTCCATTTCGATCCCTCCGCCGGACGGATTCCGGGGGAAGCCGACTACAACTCGCTTTTTCTAACTTTCGACATCGCCTGGGCCGCCTACGAGGGATTCCAAGGCAGCAGCGGCACCCTCAGCAAAGCAGCATTGTTCGAAATCCCCTGCATCGCCTCAACCGGTGAATGCATCGGCCAGCGCGTCGAGAAATACGGGATGGGGCTGACGATTCACGAAGGTGATGCGGAGCAAGCCCTCACCGCAGTCCAACTTCTGACCGCGGGAAAAGGTCCCAACGAACAACCGCCTTCACCGCATTTCGAGGACTATCGGGAGGATCATTCTCTGGCGCGGCTGGATCGGATTCTGACGGAGTTACTGGCGGCAGTGTGAGATAGGGGACGAGACGTCCCCGCCCCCTATAATGGCTCTCATCCGCGTTCCAGCTCGCCTAGCAAAGCAGCCAGCCTGGCGTAGTCGGATTCCCCGGTGAATTCCTCACGGGGATGGGCGGCGCAGCGGTGTTTCACGGTTTCCCAATCCGCCGGATCGAGGGATTCGAAAAACTTCGCGAGGTTCTCCGCCAGCGGCTCTGCGAAGGTCCAACCAAGAGCGTGTTCTTCGATCCAGCGTCCGGTTTCGGTATCCGTCGCACCGATGTCGGGAACGCCGAAGCAGCCGCCTTCATAGATTCGGTTAGGCAGCAGCCAGGCGGAGTTGCCGTTCGGATCGCTCATGTCGAAGGCCCAGTTGAAATCGATGTCGGCATACATTTCCGCGAGTTCATCCGGATAGAAATACGAACCGCCGAATTCGAAATTCGGCAGGTCGCCCAACAACTTGTCGAAGTCATCGGCAATGGTTCCTGCCGGATAACCGCGCAGAATAATCCGAACGCGCTCTCCTAACTGAAACGCCAGCGCATGCATGATTTCCAGACTGCGGCGGCAGCGCAGGGCTCCGAAACAACCGATCACCCACGGTCGGCCATGGGAGACTGCGCGGTGATTTTCGGAAACTACCGGCGGCAGGCGGCGGCTCGGATAGACCTTATTCTCCAGCAGAAAGATTCCACCAGCGTAACCTTGCATCGGCTCGAAATACTCGCGGACGAATCCGGGAGAGGTGGTGACCAGCAAGGCGGTTCGTTGCAATACCGCCCGCTCGATGGTGCGAAGGATTTTCGAAACGATTCCGCTTCCGGTCATCGCCGGTTGGATATCCGCCAGCTCCAGCACGAGCGGGATCGAGCGACCGGAGAAGAAGCGGCCCAGCAGCGCGAGCACGGCGTTGTCGGTGTTCACCACATAGATGACGCCGCAGTTTCCGAGACGATCGCGGTTCGTCCACAGCACGCCGATGCATTTCACGAACGCCCGGAGCCGCTGGAAATAGCGGCGGTTGTAGGTGGTGCCGAGGTGAATGTTCTCCCAGCTCGGCGGTGTGTCCGGCTTGTCTCGCACCCTGTGGAAGGTGAAGCCGATGACCTTGCGCCCCTGATCCTGCAAGGCAGCGATCCGTTTCATCACCCGCGCATCGCCGCGCTCGTGCGCGAAAAAGGCGATGGGGCGGAGTCCGGTATCAAGCACTCCGGCAGCTTGGAAAATCGGACCGTGCATTTCAAGCGATTCCCTTGGCCAAACTGCCGGGAACGGCGAGACTTCGTAAAACTTCAAGCAATCCACTCCATGCAAACCGAAATTTTCACGATCGCGGACGCAGCCACCATTTCCGCAGGCATGCTCAACATGCTGGGGTCGTTCGACCATCTCGGGGCTCCCAGTTTCCCAGCCAGACATTCGGCCTGCGTGGTCATCTGCAAGCTGCGGATGGACCATCAGGACTCAGGCAAACACGACCTCAAGCTGCGGATCATCGATCCGGACGGCCAGGACGTGATTCCCCCGGCGGATTCGAGTATCGACGTGACTATCGACATCGACGGCAGCGCGCATCACACCCACCTGTGGCACATCCGTGCGTTCCCGCTGCCGAAACCTGGGATTTTCTACATCGACGCAATCGTCGATGGATCGCTGTTAGCGAGGACTCCGCTTTTCGTGAAACAAAAGGTCCGCGACACGCACTGAGCGCGCGGGACCGGGCGTTTCAATACATCGTCGGCTCAGGCTCAGCCTCCACCGGCTTCGAGTCGGTGCGGTCTTTGGAACTCTGCTCCATGGCTTTAACGATCACGCCGAAGATCAGGATGAGTCCGATGATGGCGTAAAACACCTTGATGGAGTCCTTGCCGGCGGTGAAGCCGTAGTTGTGAAGGCCGGTGTTGAGGAAATTGACGTGCCACCACGAGAAAGTCACCACGGCACCGGTGAAGACAGCGGCGAAATGAAGGCCCCACTCGCGAATGTAGCCGCCAAGGCGGGCATGGAGGATGGAGAGGGTCCAGAGCACGATGAGGAGCGCGCCGTTTTCCTTCGGGTCCCAGCCCCAGAAACGCCCCCACGAATCGTTGGCCCAGATGCCGCCGAGCACGGTGCCGACGAGAGCGAGAAAAAGAGTTAGACACACCATTCCGTAAACCGCGCGGGTGAGAGAGCGGCGGATGTCGCGATCGCCATCGTCGAGACCCAGCCCGCGCATGAGCAGATAGATGAAGGCGAGGAAAGCACTAAGCAGTCCTGCGGCGTAACCGAGGGTGATGGTGAGCACGTGGGTGGTCAGCCAGTAGTTGGAATTCAGCACGGCCACCAGCGGATCCATGTAGTCCTTGGCATCGCCGAGTTCAAACCGGCGGGAAAGGATGATCAGGAGAGTACCCGTGATCGGCGCGATGCCGAGTGCGAAACGACGACGGGTCATCCACTCGATGACCAACGCCATCAAGACCACGATGGAGGCAATGAAGATGATGGTGTCGTAGAGATTCCCAACAGGCGGACGCTGCATGATGATGCACCGCTGCACGATGGCGACGACGCATAGCGCCAGGCCTGCCGCAGTGGAACCCAACGTGATCCACGAGAGGATTTTGCCGGCGGTTCCCTTACCGACAGTCCACATGGCCAAAGCGGTGAGGGTGCCGAGGATAAAAAACACCAGGGCATTGAGGAAGAAATTCAGTCGATAGAAATCAGCTTCCATTTGGATGTGCTTGTATTCACCGCGGGCTTCGGCGCGGTTGGCGAGCGCATCGCGGAGGATGACCAGTTGCTCGCGGAAAGCAGCTTGGCTTTCACCGATGGAGCGGGCGGTGGTTTCCAGTGATTTGATATCGGAAATGGCAAGCTGGGGATCCATCTGGGGATCGGCGATCACTTTGTAAATCGAGTCGCCGGCGCTCAGCCAAGTGACCGCCTTGGAACTGGCCGGAGGCAGGATGAAGAGTTCGAACTTCGAGAAGTTCGTGGCGTCCTCGACCTGCTCCATCAGACTCACGATATGTTCATCGACCGGCTGCCCTTGGGATTTCGAGAGCGAGGCCTGTTGGCGGATTGCCGGAGCGGTCGCCATGACGGCGCTGATGTCCGCCCGTTGATCCTGAGCACCGTTCTTGCCGCTGCCGTGGAGAATCACGCCGAAGCGGGCAAAGCCGAAATAACCTAACAACCGTTCATATTGCTGGAGGTTGTAGGCAAGGGCGATGGTCTGCTCCTGCACCGGATCGCGTTTCGCCTTCTCAATGGCGTCGTAGGATTTCGCCAGTTCACCGAGTTTCTCGCGGCCGGGTTCGATGTCCGCGTAGCTGTAGCGGTCACGCTTGCCACTGGATTTGACACCGATGGCATCGAGCACGGCGGAATTGTCGATTCGGAAGGTGGGCAGTTTGACGGCGAGTTCGGGACGGAACAGCGTATCCATCAGCCAAGCCGCCGGAGTGATGGTCACTTTCTTGTCCGCTGCGCCCGTGATCTCCATCGAGCGGGCGCCGTGCAGGCTCAGCATGGTGAACCCGGCATAGGTGGAGAGCGGCTTGATCCGGCCACCGTTCTGAATGGGAATGGTCTCGGCAACCTTAAGCGTTTCCGGTTCCCATGGCGTGTAATCTTCGATCTGCCGCACCTCTCCCTTTGGCGTGTTGTCCTTGACCACGTTGTAAAAAACCGCAGCGAGCAGAAGTGTCGCAAGTCCGGCGGCGACCCAACGCCCTGTTTTTGATGATGAGTTAGACATTGCGGAATTTGCGTGGTCCGGCACCGAGGAAGAATGCCAGTTTGATGAGGAAGGTGACCGCCATGCCGATGGCGACAATGATGAGGCTGTATTTCGGCCATTGGTCGGCTGGATTCCTGACGACTTCAAATACGGAATACATCGTTTGCCCCGGCATCGCATCTAGCGGGCCGTAGCTGGCTTGGAAAAACGTCAACCCCTCGTAGCGCATCGGCTCGTTCATTTGGATGGTGAAGTTGGCCTTAACTCCGTTTTCCAAACGGGTGACCTCACTGACGAATTTCTTCGGCCGCATGGTACCCGGGTGGAACTCCGCCGTGAACTTGTTGAGCCTCACGGTGAAGGGCATCGGCCATAGCCTCTTGCGCATATTCACGGTGAAGATCCGATCACCGTTGCGGTAGGAAAACGGATAATAACTCGCGCCGCTGAGGATGAAGGGTGACGACTTCGGGCCATTCTTCTCAACAATGCGGGCGTAGCAACCGGCGATGTATTGTTCGGCGGCTTCCGCTTTCCCCAAGTTCGGTTTCGCCATCAGGAAATAGCCGTCCGCTACATATTGCTGCTGGTCCGGAGCACGTTCGGCGCTGGAAACGGGAAGCGCGTTAGGCAGATAACCGGTCAGTTCCAGATCGAAAGGCATTTCAGGCAAGTGGAACGTGCGGAGTTTCGCGCCTTCCAGATCTACGATGTCCTTGCCTCGGATGACGTGAATGTTCTCCGGCTTGCCGTCCTTGATTTCCGCGACTTCGACGACGTATTCGAAATAGTCTTCCGCCGCATCGCTCTGCTCATCCGGCCAAACCATCATATTCCCACGTTCGGAAAAATGATAGGTCACGCCAGCCCCGATGAGCATGAAAATGATGCCGAAGTGGGCGATGAGATTGCCCACATGTTTCCAACCTTTGCGGATTCGGATGATACCGCCAAGGATGAGATTCAGCAGCAACACGGCGCAGGTCCAATAACCGCCGGGCAAAGGCAGCCAGACCGTCTTGCCGTTGAGTTCGGGCAGCAGGAAAATATTTCTCCAGTCCGTGGCGAAATACTTGTTCAGTGTGGGATAAAGGCCGTTGTTGACCTGCTCAAGCGTGGCGAACCACGTCAACAAACCGAGAATCAGCAAGGTGGCGGTCGCGAGCCCAAACCCGGAAAGCACGTCGAAGATTTTTCCCGGAAGGGATCTGGGTGCCTTGGCGGGCGGAGTTTCGGAGATTTCCATGATCAAATAAGCGGGTCGCAATACGAAATTTCAGCGGACAATCATTCAGCCATGCGCAGACTCTTGGCGAAGGTCTCGAGGACCGGTTTTGCGGCTTGGACCTCTTCTTTGGGACCGACCATTTTCACGGTGAGGATCTGGGCCCCAACCGACGCAACCACGCCCGCGAGTGCAAATCCGGTTTTTTTCCCTGTGCCCATGCTACTCGTATCATATTCGCCTTCCGCGCTGACCCAGACACCTTGAGAACCGGCAACGATCACCGATGGGAGCTTGGCGACCCCGGCTGGGTCCAAGGGGGCGGTACCGAATTGCTTCAGCCAGCGGTTGACGTTGTCGAGAATGGAACCTTGGGAGATGGTGACCCAGACTTCGCCCATGCCGCTCTCGCCGAATCGGTAGTTCAGCAGACGCATCTGGGAGGCAGGAAGAGCCAGCCAACCCGCAGGCGTGTCGGCCTTGACCGGGCTGGGTTTGGCGTCGCGGAAACGCTCGTCACTGGTGGCGAAAAGCTTGGGAGCGGTGTCGCGGGTCGTTTCCTTGCGGGTCTCCGTCACCGTGATTTCCTTTTTCTCCTCGCAGCCGGAGAAGACCAAAACGCTGGCAAGCAAACAGGCGGCGCGGTTTTTCATGCAGGCGGCGATAAGCCCGCCCCATGTCCCGCGCAAGTGGAAACGGGCAGCTCCGGGTAACTGAATGGTCGGCAAAATCCAACGTGGCTGACCTTGAGGACTCCCGGCATCGCCCCTACAAGCCTGCCGTGGAACAGATACGCTATTTCAACCGCCACACGGGAGCCTTCGAAACCGAGCATGTTTACGGCCTGGGATTCCTGCGCATCGCTCCGCCGATGCACCGAGTTGCCCTACCAATTCAGTAAACGGCTTCCCCGCTTCAGAGAATCGTCCGGCTACCCCGGTGAATTACCCTGCCCATGCAGTAAAAAGCTCCGTCAGCGCGCCAATTTGGCGCACTCACGGAGCTTTCCGGGCCGTTGATCCCACTTTTTGCAGGGCAATCACGCCACTTTGCGTAAAACATCTGGCAAAAAGTGCTGATTTTGAATGAATTATGGAGTTGAAGCAGGCGTGGCAGCGCGGCGGCCACCGCCAAAGAAACTCCCCAGCGATTCCAGCAGGCCCTTGAGCGAATCCGAGGCACTCAGCTTGAGCTGTCCATAGACGCGCAGGGAAAAGTTCATCAGGTCGATGCCAATGGCCATCTCCGTATCATCGCAGCCCTCCGCGAGGGCTTGCACCCGCGCGAACAGCGGGCGGTATTTGTCCAGCGCCACCACATCCGCCACGGCGGCGGCGGTGCCGATGGAAGTCGGCAGGTCGCCCGAGTTCTGTTGGGCTGCGGTGACCGCCTGGCGCACAAGCTGTTCGCGGGTACCCATTTTCGTGAAGTTCGACCGCTGTTGGGCGGTTAGAGGGACGAAGTGGGGCTTGAGTTTCGTTTCCAGAACCAGCAGCGCCGCTTCGATCTGGGTGAGGTCCGCCGACGGGATGTCCAGGTCGGCGAGATTGATGATGGGTAGTGCCATAGGGATGATTTTCTAATGGTTGTTCCCGGCCGCTCCGCACAAAAGGGGCATCGCGGGCGGTTGGTTTGCTAGACAAGCCCCACATGGGCTTGAAAGCACGTTAGACCTATCGGAAAATTAGAAGCCCGCAAGGGGAAAATCATCGCCTTCTCTCTTCGCCCGTTCATCAGGCCTGCCGGTGCTTGCGGAAATACCAAGCCGTTGCTGCGGCAACTACGCCGGACAGAAGAATTCCACGCCTTGTGTGGCGTATGGGACTCTACTCATTTCGATGCGGAAAGCCTGAGACGCAGCCAAATTACTCCCGCCAGCAACGCCATCCCCCCCCGAGGATCCAGAGCCAGAGCGGTTTCGCCACTGTATGGGTTGGAGCGGCAACTGATGCGCTGGGTTGCCCCACAGGCGAAGGTGGTGTGTTTTCCACCGTGCCGTCCGGCCTGAAACGATACTCGACGTTCTGGCCGATGAAGGAGAAGCTGCGCTTTCCTGACTTTACTTCATCGTACCAAGCGCGCCAAACAAGGATGTCTTTATCAAGAAAATTGGGGGTCTTGTCAGCAGGAGAATCCTTGAGCAATTTTGCAAGAGACTCAGCTGCCAACAATCCGTTGGGCGCGATAAGCGTCCAATCTGCTTTACTTGCATAGTATCCGGCCAGATCAGCGCTCCACTCCATATCTGGAAGCAATTCACCCAGCATCTTCACCACTCTTGGATCTGGAATCCGTCCGATACCATCCAGAAGACTTGAACGCCGTGTATCGTAATCGCCAAACCACCCGCCTGCCTTCCATTTAGCCCGCTCTTCACCCAGATACCCTTTCAGTTTCTCGGGGAAATCGGGGGTAGCTAAAATCCGTTCCCTGACAAGGGCCACCACTTTTCTATCATCATCGTTTACCTGAGCTCCGGAGATATCACATAAGTAGGCTAGATCTTCTGCTGTCGCGCTGGCTGGCATGCTTGCCAACTTAGCCAGTTGGTCGCGATCCCACTGATCCTCCCCCCGCGATATTGCAACCGAACCGCACAAGAACATGACACACCAGCAGATCATATTTTTCTTTTTCATAGCTGTATCCGCTATTAGAAAACAGAAAAATTACCGATAGTAATTTTTTCATCCTGCCTTCCTGTTCTTCGTTGCTAAACCACTTTTCCGCCCCGTTCCATTCAGCTTTGACCAGGAGACTGTGGTCGAGCTTGCGTTGTCTTGTCGGTGAGATCCGAGTAAATCAACCGGTTGAGGCAATTCGTGCCCATGAGAGATACCTGGCGGGTGATTGTCAGCGGGCCTTTTGTTAGGTATTGGACTCACGTCATTTCGATGCTGAAAGCCTGAGACGTAACCAAATTATTCCCACCAGCATTGCCGTGACGCCACCCAGAATCCACGGCCATCGCGGTTTCGTTGTCGTTAGGATTGGCGCAGTGTTCATAGCTGCAGGTTGCGCCACCCGCGAAGCCGGTGAGACGACAGGTTTGGGATCTTGCTCCAGCACCGACGGTGGCAGAGGCGTGCTTTCCCAAGTCCCATCCGGCTTGAAGCGGTATTCCAGAAGCTGACCGATGAAGGAGAAAGGGAGTCTGCCGGATTTAATTTCGTCCCACCAGGCGCGTGTCTCGGCCAGCAGTGTATCTGGATTCTCATCACGACGAGTGACGGCGACGGGTGGATTTCTCAATCCGATGTCCATGATCGTAACCGTTGATCCGTAGGAGTTGGCCCTAGGGTTCTCTCCCCAGTCACTTCCCGGAGATTCCAAGGGAACGGGAGTGTCCTTATCATCAGATAAAAACTGCCCGAGCACGGCAATGGTCTCAGGACTGGGCAGATAGCTCAATGTTTTGAAATACATGGTCCGGTTGAAATCGTACGAGACTCGAGGGCCAGTATTCGTTAGATAAGGTTCCACCTCTTTCTGTTCCCGTGCGATCTCTTCGGCGAAATACTTTGCGTGGCCGGGTATGGCGAGGAGTGCTGTACGGAGTGATAAAACAACCTGATCCCGCTCCAAGCATTCCCGATAATGAAGAGATTCTAGCTGCCTGAGCATTTCTCCGAGACCTGGAATTTTCTCATTTTCCGGCTTGCCAAGCAATTCACTAATAGATTCATCTCGTCGTAATTTCCAAACCTTTGCCGCATTCGCGTCATCTGGCACTTCTGGTAATGCAGCCATGCTAGATCCTTGAATCAATAGCAGACCTACAAAC
Source organism: Luteolibacter sp. (assembly GCF_039920825.1). Taxonomy (GTDB): domain Bacteria; phylum Verrucomicrobiota; class Verrucomicrobiia; order Verrucomicrobiales; family Akkermansiaceae; genus Luteolibacter. Next base: position 53,000 of record NZ_JBDSCX010000077.1, read on the forward strand.
AGGTTGATTAATTTTTTGAGTAAAATCATTATTGTGGATCTTTGATGTTTTCATCCAACCACTTATCAGCCTTATCCCACTCGCCTTTCACAAGAAGTCGGGAAGTGCCGTCTCTACGGCGCTTATAACCAGAGCACATCAGGCGGCTCACAGGGTCTGCCCCTTGCAATGGGGCGACCCCGCCACCTGCCGTTGAAACTGATCCGTCAGAATAAGTGTATGGCTTTTTATATTCATCAGGATGTCCGGCTCCCAGAATGATGTGGCCGATCTCATGAGCAATTGTGTCTTTTAGATCCAATGGATCATCACTAATCATAGAGAATGAGGGAATCAAGCAGATTCTATCTCCGAGAATTGTAAGTCCGCTAGCAACAACATCGCCAATAAATTTATTCTTTTCCTGGTTCCAATTTCTAGAACGCACCCCGATGACTCCTCCGATGATGTATATATTGATGTTCGCACTGGAATTATAATGCAAGTTAGTTATCGTTTTGGCCTCAGAGTTTCCATTTCTATCGGTATCCAAACTACCATTTCCAAGTGAGATGGCTTCGGCGGGAGCGCCGAAGGCCGTGCCGTCCGCCTTGTCAAAATCGATAGGGTCCGTTTCGACGACCGTGCAGTTGAAATTGGCATTGACTTGCCGAGTGAAAACACCGCTCAGATATTCCTCCAGCTCGGTCTTTGTAGGCTTTACTACTGGTTGTATGATGGTCCCATCAGATTTCAAGAGCGGGACCAACCAGACACTAGCATTGATGGTTCGCTTCTTCATCACCTTCACCCGCACGGGGAGTTCCGTGGAGAGCATGGTCGCGCCGGTGCCGAATTTGAAGACAGGGGTTTCCTCGCTGGTTTCCGTTCCGGTCCCCTTCCAAGAGGTCTGGAGGACAGTTTGACCGGTGATCGGGGGTGGTGTCGCGGCAGGGTGGCGCTGAGCATCCAAGTAAATCCCGTTCGCGTTCGCGCAGGTCATTTGCATGAAGGCCGGGATGTCATTGCCGATGTAGATACAAACATCGTTGGTCATCGGGAAGATCGCCGTTCCTATTTTGATGTCTCCTCCGCAAGGGGCCATGATCCATGGCATGTCCTGATAGCCGGAGCCGGGCAAATTCTCCACCGTGTTTGAGACATCATCAACTCCGGTGGCGGGAAGGTTGTCGCTGATGGTGAAGCGGGCGAGACGCAACCGGGTTTCATTATCATCCGTTTTGATTTCCTCCTCGTTGGAGACAAGCTGGTTCGGCGGGATCGTGAGTTTGACGGACTCGATGGCGGTCGGAGAGTCCCACCAGTGGTTTTGATGTAATTTCAAATAGGTCGCGGTGCGGGGGGTCGTGGCGGCCTGGAGCCGTTCCACGCGAAACCGCGTGGAAGCGGCTTCACCACTAGCAGCTTTGGTATTGTCTATTTGAATTTCGGAGTAGTTGTAAAATGCATCCGGCCCCCAGCCATGCTCAGCGGATCCGTAGGCGGATCCCACCCGATCCCCGCTGACGGACACTGGAAATGGAGGATATGGGATACCGTCACGTCCCGTTAGAATCGAAAGTGCCGATGTGTTGAGATTTGTGGAGTATATTTGCAAATCGGCGGTGACAACTTCATTAACGGTTGACGATCCCCGGTAGGTGTAGCCGTAGTAGATGGTTTCATCAGTGCCGCCGGGGTCTTCAGGATATACGGTTGCGGAGTATTCCGAATAATATTTGCTGGAGAAATTCATGTAGAGCGGCTCGGGTGGCGTGGTGGGTGTACCGCTTCCCGTGCCGCCTCCGGTCGCGCCGGATGGGGCAAGCTGGGGGGAACTGCCATAGGTATCCGCATCCAAGGCATCGGGGACGGAATCTCCGTCACTGTCGGAATTATAATCGTCGGTGCCGAGTCTGGCCTCCTCGAATCCTGTCAGCCCGTCATTGTCGGCGTCGATATCGCTGACGGCCACTTTCCAGAAGATGGCGGCGGGGATGCTGCCGTCCGGCTGGGCGATCGCGATTCCCGCGAGTGCTTCAGGCCCGGTGGCGGTGACGGGCGGGCCGATGGGGAGCCAACTTCCCGGTGCGAGGCTGGCGGAAAACAGGAGGGTGTATTGTTTTCCGATGAGGGAGGGCCATCTGAGGGTGTAGATTTCCGGGGTGAGGATTTCGGGGCCGTTTTCGCCGGTGATGTAAACGGCGGAGTGGTGATCGAGTTCGGGGCGGATGAATCCACCGGGCGGATTGGCATCGAGGGGATCGGTGCCAGCGGCGGCTTCGGTGGCGTTGGTCCAGCCGTCGCCGTCCGGATCGGCCTGGGGATCGAATGTGTTAGCAAATAGCTGGCCGTTGTAATCCATTTCCCAAACATCGCTGAGTCCGTTGGTGTTGGCGTCGATGATGGCGTGGGATTTCGGAGCGGACAAAATCAGGAAACCAGAGACCAGAAAGAGAAGCAGGGAACGGGACGCTGCTCCAACGGTCTGGGGAAATTTACTCATGCTAGAGCGGAGAGAGGGACTCATTGATCGCCTCCTTTTGCGGCGGGAGCGGGTGTTTCGGTGAGCCAGTAGTTGAGAACGATGTCCTTGGGTTGCGGAGGGTGGGCTTTCAGTTCGGCTTCCTGTTGGAGACGGGCCTGTTCGCGGCCTTGGAAGGCTGCTAGAAGCCGCTCGTGTTCGTTGTTATATAAATCGTGAAGTGACTGGATGGCGGCGAGTGACTTGGCATCGGGCTGACCGGCGGTGATTTGGAAAGTGGCGTTGCCGGTGGGAAACGCGGGGATTTCCGGTGCGGCGTAGGTGCGTCCTTGTTGAGCCAGCAGTCCCGTCATCCGGTCGATGTCCACCGAGTCCCACATCATCATCAGCATGCAGGTTTGGCCGTCGGAACCGGAGAAGGAGGATAAGCCGGAAAGCAGTGCGAAATCGGCGGAGGACCAGAATTTGACGGGCTGGGCAGCACCGTCCGGCCAATAGCTGGCGAGGGTGCGCGGCGGGGAGGCGTTTGATAGGTAAACTGTTGCTCCGAGGCGGATCAACAGGTCTCTGGGATGCTGCGCCCGGATTGCCGCCATGCGGGCTTTGACCTCCGGGGTGCTCTCGGTCACCGCAGGCGCGGACACCGTCGGCTCCGGCACCTCGATGGGGTTGATTTTTTGCACGGTGATGGTGCGACCGCCTTGCTCGATGGTTCTGGTATCAAGAACGTCTTCAGCCGGGACGATGAATCCGGGCTTTGGTGCTTCAGGAGCTGGCGGCGTGCCATCCTGTAGATCACCGAGGATGCTGGCGGTGGGAACGCCAGGAATCGCGGAGTTTTCGTCCTCGGAGCGGACGGGCGAGAAGCTGGCCATCAAGGCCAGAAGGACTAGAGGGATTGGTTTCATGGGGAAGGTATGGTCGAGTCCTTCCTGGTGGACGGGGAGTTCGTAGAGTCGCACAGAGACGACCGCAACGGCCTTTAGCCCCTTCCGAAGAAGCAGCCTGGACATGCGCCGCTGCCTCCCCGGCCCTTGGGTCGGTTTGGCAGCAATGTGGGCGGTCATTGCTAACCGCTCTGTGTTCGGACTACGAAATCCTCGTCCACCAAGATGGACGAAATAATCAGGCGCATTCCCCAACAGATTGGCAAGGCCCAATTTTATCACGGTCTGGATCTGAGCCCGATGCCAACAAACATGCGATCCATCAACTCTTGCGGACCCCCGACATCGCCGCTACAAGCGCGCCGTGGAACCAATCCGCTATTTCAACCGCCATTCGGGAGCGATGGAGACCGAGCAGGTTTACGGCGAAGGATTTCTGCGCTGGTCCTATGGGAATCCGCTGGGAAAAATCTCGCTGGAGGCATTTGTGAAGCGGCCGTTTTTCTCGAAATGGTACGGTCGGCGCATGAGCACTCCCGAGTCGGCGGCGCGGGTGATGCCTTTCATCGAAAAATATGGGCTCGATCCTGAGGATTTCGGAGAAGCGCCGGAGAGTTACCGGAGTTTCAACGAGTTTTTCTACAGGAAATTGAAACCCGAAGCGCGGCCGGTGGATGCCGGTGACGCGAGCGTGGTCTTCCCTGCGGACGGGCGGCATTTGGGATTCGAGCGGGCCTCTGACATCGAAGGAGTTTTCGTAAAGGGGCAGAAATTCGACCTGCCGTCGCTGCTGGGCGATGAGAAACTCGCGGCGAAATATGCGGATGGATCGCTGGTTCTCTCGCGACTTTGCCCGGTGGATTACCATCGATTTCATTTCCCCGCCGCCGGCATCCCCGGTGAAACGCATACGATCGAAGGGCCACTTTTTTCCGTCAACCCGATCGCCCTGCGGCAACGCCTCGCCTACCTTTGGACTAACAAGCGCACGATCACCAAGCTGGAAACCAAACGCTTCGGCACGGTGATCTGCATGGAAATCGGTGCGACGTGCGTGGGCACCATACGGCAAACCTTCACGCCCGGCCGGACCGTCGCGAAAGGCGCGGAAAAAGGCTATTTCGCCTTTGGCGGATCCTCCACGCTCACCCTTTTCGAACCGGGAAAAGTCCGTTTGGAAGCCGACTTGGTGGAAAACTCAGCCCGGCAAATCGAGCTCTATGCCCGCATCGGCAGCCGGATGGGCCGCTCCGCTTGACCTTCCGTGAAAACGGAACACGCTTTCAGCAATCCCGCATGCAGCATCACCTCCAGAATCTCGAAGAGCACGCCCGTGAAGCACTGAAACCCGCATTGGAAGGCCACCTCTCGCCCGCCGAACGGATCGCTCTTTATAAGAGGTTTTTGAAAACGGAGGAGCACCGGATCCTTCTTCATCATCGGTCCGGGTCCGGTGGCCTTGAAATCGCGCGAGCACGCGCCGCTCTGATCGACACCGTCATCCGTTCGATCCTCGAAGCCTCGCTGAACGCACGCAAGCGGGGCGAACTCCTGCCAATTTCACTCGTCGCAACCGGCGGCTACGGACGCGGCACGCTCAATCCGGGTTCGGACATCGACATCCTTTTCCTCCTTCCCCGCGCATCGACCAAGCTGCCGGAGCCGCTTCGAGAACTGGTTCAGGACATTCTCTATCTGTTATGGGATGTCGGATTCAAGGTCGGCCATGCCTGCCGCTCGATCAACGAGTGCATCGAACAGGCGCGGGCCGACCCGGAAAACAAAACCTCGCTGATGGACGCGCGCCTGATCACCGGCGATACCGCGCTTTTCCAGCAGTTCCAGGAGCGCTTTAAAAAGGAATGCATCGACAAGGGGCAATCCGAATTTTTCGAAATCCGCCGCAACGACCTGCGGGACCGTCATAAGAAATATTCGCACACGGTTTTCCTCCAAGAGCCCAACGTGAAGGAAAGCTGCGGCGGTCTGCGCGATTTCCACAACATCCTCTGGGTTGCCCGCGTCAAGCACGGCAGCACTGATCTGGCGGCACTGGTCGAGGATCGCATCATCACCGCTAACACCCGCAACGAAATCGAGGCTGCGCACGATTTCCTCCATCGCGTCCGCAACGAACTCCACTACCACAGCAAGAAAGCCACCGACCAGCTCACCCTTCAGTTGCAGGGCATCGTCGCCACCGCGTTCGAATATCCGCAGAAAGACATCCTCCGCCGCGTCGAGGCCTTCATGCGCGATTACTACCGCCACACGCGGCATCTCTATCAGCACACCACCTCGCTGATGGAAACCTTCCAGATCGAACAGGACACCCGGGCGGAATCCGGCTTCCGCTCATTCCTAACATTCCGCCAGAAGAGCCGCGAGGAGTTCGACGGCTTCATTGCCAGGAACGGCAGGCTGTTTCCTTCGAACCAGGAAATTTTCAAGGATGATCCTTATCGCCTGATGCGGTTGTTCCAGCATTGTCAGCTTCGCAATCTCAAGCTCAGCCCGCAGATGCGCCGGCTCATCGCCGCGCATTGGGAGGATATCGACCGGCCCTTCCGTTACTCGAAAACCAACCGCCAGGTGTTCCAAGGAATTCTCGAGCGCAAGGGCGAGGTCGCCCGCACCCTCCGGCTGATGCATCGCGTCGGTTTCCTCGGCCGTTATCTGCCCGAGTTCGGCGCGCTCGACTGCCTCGTGCAGCACGAGTTTTTCCATCGTTACACCGCCGACGAGCATACGCTGCGCTGCGTGGATCAGCTCGACCAACTCATCGCGGAAACCGACCCGCGCAGGGAGATTTATCGCCGCCTCTTTCTCGACGTGCAGGACTCCTACGCGCTCTATCTCGCAGTCATTCTCCACGACACGGGCCGCGCCGAGAACGTACGCGAACACATCGATGGTTCAGCCATGCTTGCGGCGCGGCTTTGCAACCGGCTCCAGATCCATGGTGCCCGGCGGACGCTGATCATGTTCCTCGTGGACAACCATTTGACCTTCTGGCGCACCGCCACCACGCGCAATCTCGATGACCTCGAAGTCATCAGCGAGTTCGCCAAGATCGTCAAAACCCCGTCCAATCTCGACGCGCTTTTCCTATTCACCTTCGCGGACTCTAACGGAACTTCGCCCGACGGCTGGAACGGCTGGAAGGAAAGCCTGATGCTCCAGCTCCACAACGCCACCCGCAACTACCTCGAAGGCGGACGGGAAAAATACTCGCGCAAGCTCAATGCCGACCGTCTCGCCCTCCGGGACGAAGTCATTGGCATCATGCGCGAGGACTATCACCCGGATGTGAAGCGCCACTTCGAACAAATGCCCGCCGCCGCCTTCCATTTCCGGCAGGCCGCCCACATTGTCACCCAAGTCCGCACTGTCCGCCACTTCCTCCAGCGGGAGGCGGAAACTTCCGATCCATTCGCTTCGTGCATCAAATGGATCGACCACACCGACAAGGGCTACACCGAACTCGTGCTCGCCTGTCGCGACAAACCGCTGCTGTTGGAAAAAGTCTGCTGCGCCCTCGCCTCCGAGCAAATCAATATTCTATCAGCCGACCTGTTCACCCGGAAGGACGGCATCGTCGTCAACATCTTCCGCGTCTGCACCACCAACTTCGAAACCGTTTCCGCAGCCTCCACCCGCAAGCGGTTCCTCGAAACCTTCGAGGCCATCCTCATTGTGGAAAGCTACGACCCCGAGAAATTCCTCCGTCGCAAAATCAATTTCCTCAAACCCCGTTCCGACAGCGGAATCAAGGTTCCCGTCCGCGCCTACGTCACCAATTCGCTCCACCCTACCTGTACCACGGTGGAAATCCAGGGACTCGACCGCATCGGGCTGCTTCACGACCTTTTCCACACCATCAACCAGCACGGTCTCAACACCGCCCACGCCCGGATCTGCACCGAGAAAGGCGTTGCCATGGACACGCTCTACATCACCACGGCGGATGGAAAAAAGATCGAAGACCCAGACCAGCTCAAGCAGCTTGAAACCGAGTTTTCCAAACTGATTTCCCGTCCCGAAACTTCCGACTGAGCCGGGGGTTGCCTCACAAGAATTTAAGGAAAGTTAAACAATTCGGAAATTCATCAAGATTCTGCTTGGCATTCCGCGGTGGATCTTGCAATTTCCGCGCCCGCCCGTCTCCGGGCACGTAAAAGAGCTTTAACATCATGGCCGTATCCATCCGACTCAACCGCAAGGGCACCAAAGACCGCCCTTACTATAAAATCGTTGCTGTTGACAGCCGCAAGCGTCGCGACGGACGTTACATTGAGCAGCTCGGCACCTACGATCCGCTTCTCGAAGGCACCAATTTCACCATCGATCTCGCGATCGCCGACAAGTGGCTCGCAGTGGGTGCCAAGCCATCCGAAACCGTGAACAGCATGATCCGCAAGGCCCGCACCGCGGCAGCTAAGGCTTGATCGATTCCCGATTTTTCTAAATTTCTCAAACAACCGCGTTCCGCAAGGAATCGCGGTTGTTTTGTTTCAACAAGTGGCTGGAGCGTCTCGCTCCAGACTGTTGCGGGAGGCGTCCCCGCCTCCTGAACTTATTTTCCCATGGCTCCCATCCCCTTCGAGCAATTCATGGCCCGTGCGCTCCATGATCCGGAGCATGGCTACTATGCCCGTAGGATTTCCGGTGTTGGCGGCCGTGGGGATTTCACTACCGCGCCAATGCTCTCGGAAGCACCCGCCCGCGCCATCGCCGCTTGGGCTACGAAGGCGTTGCGCGAAACAGGATGCCGGAACCTCATCGAGATCGGTCCGGGCGAAGGCAAGCTCGCCGCAGGAGTGCTTAAGAACCTGCCATGGCATGTCCGCTGGAAAACCCGGCTCCACCTTGTGGAAACGTCCGTGCCGCTCGCCGCTCGCCAGCGGGAATTGCTGGGCAGCCGCGCCACTTGGCATCAAGACATGTGCGAGGCACTGGCCGCGTGTGAAGGTCGTGCGGTGATTTTTTCCAATGAACTGGTCGACGCCTTTCCCGTGCGCCGATTCCAGAAGACCGCCGATGGCTGGCAGGAACTTGCGGTCCATTTCGACGATCAAAAGCGAGCTTGCGAGTCCCTGATCCTCCCCGCCCCGCTGCCCGATTCATCCGGGTTTCTGGAAAAGCATCCGTCGGGCCAATGCATCGAGGTTCACGATTCCTACCACCGATATCTAACCGAGTGGCTGCCGTTCTGGAAATCCGGGCGCATGCTCACCATCGATTATGGCGCGACTGCGGAAAACCTCTATCACCGCCGCCCCCGCGGAACAGTCCGCGCCTACCTTCTCCAGCAACTCCTCGAAGGGCTCGCGATCTATGAGAATCCAGGCAGACAAGACCTAACAACCGATGTGAATTTCACCGATCTCATGAACTGGAGCCAACCGTGGATCGGCGAGCAACGCCTGACGACCTTCCGCGAATTTCTTGAAGGCGCGATCGATCCACAGGGCAACGACCAGCAGCTAACGGATGATCGCGGTGCGGGAGGAGCGTTCCTCGTGCTGGACCAGAAACGCTGATTCCGAAGACAAAAAAACCGCGGATCCCGAAAGATCCACGGTTTGAAATTTCTTCAGCAGGGGCTCAATTTCCGCCACCGTTAACCCGGCCAGCTCTGCGGTTGCCACCGCCACCATTTCCGCCGCCGCCAGGACCACCACCGCCCCACATGCCGCGGCCTTCGGTGATGCGCTGTTTGGCATCGTCTGAAAGGGTGGTTGACGCTTCGACCGCAGCTTTCGCGGCAGTTGCATCTTCCCGCATCCAGCGCATGTAGGCGATGCCGACCGTGCGATCCCGATCGCCTTCGTCGCCAATGGTTTCAGCGGCTTTGATCAAATCAGCGGGAGCCGTGGTGTTGTTGCTCCAGACGTAGGCTTGGACCGCGCTGTCACGGACTCCTCCTTCGGGGAAGGACTCGGCGTAGGCGAGTGCGGCGGCCGGATTCTGGTTGGTCCAGGTCGGCATCAACTCACGCATCCCATCACGCTGGGCACGCTCGCTGGTTTGTTCCTTAAGAAAATCCGCAGCGGCCTGTGGGTTCTGACGCGAGAGATCGCCCATCACGTCGTTGATCACGCGATCTTTGGCGTCGCCGTCCTCCATCAAGGCAACTTGCTTGGTGGCGGAGACAGGATCGGTATTGGAAAGCCCGCCAATGGCGGAGGCCAGAGCTGCAGCCTGCTCGTCCGCAGGAAGCGTGCCGATCCAATTCTTGGCGGCTACAAAATCTTTGGCACCGTATTGGGCTGCCACCGAGCGGTAAGCACCGGCTTGGTCTTCGGGGTCCATTTGTTTGACCATTTCCGCCGCCTTGGTTGGATCGGTTTTTGCGATTTCGCTAATCACGGAACTCATCGCCTGACCTTTTCCTGAGGTCAGCGAGGAGGCCCAGGCCATGGCCGCGGTGGGATCTTGGCGAGCCCATTCGCTGGCGATGATTCCCGCGCCGTCTTGCCCGCCCATCGGGCCGCGACCGCCACCGCCCATCATGCCCATCATGGCGAATTCACGCGGGTTTTTCGCATAGTATTGTGCCGCACTCGCTGGGTCCACGCTGGCCCAGCTTTGAAGGATGGTTGGGCGAACGAAGCCACCGGCAAAGCCCATGGTGTTGGAAAATGTCATCGCCGCGGTAGGATCCACTTCGGCCCAGCGACCGAAGAGAAGGATCGAAGCCATGATCCGCTCGTTCATCGGTAGATTGTCGAGCTTGGTCGCTTCGTCAGCGAGTTGGTCGGGAGTGAGGCCGCCATAGAAATCCATGAGCGCTTGAATCCGTGCCGAGTTTCCGGGCATCCGGGCGATTTGCTCGGTATTGGCACCGCGGGATTTCTTTGTTGTTTCGGAGGCACCGGATCCTTCAGGACGGGTTGAACGGGTCCGCTGGGCGGACTCTTCAATCGCGGAGTGGCTGTCGCCCGAGCCGGAACCTTTTCCGGAAATATAGCCACCGGCGGCACCAACCACCAACGTGGCAACAGGGATAATCCAAGAATTTTTCATATAATTAGGAAGTAGTGCGGCTTCAACCCCAAGGTCGCCGCATGGTTGCGGAGGAATTTCAAAAGGTGCCGATGCCACCCATCGATCGTCGGAAGCTTTTGAATAGATCCGGCAAAATTTCAATTGTCAGACCGCGATTTTTCAGCGGATTTGGATGCCACACCCATGCCATCCACCCCATCTCCACACCGCGTGCTTTTCGTGTGCCTTGGAAACATCTGCCGATCTCCTGCAGCAGAGATCATTTTCAGGAAACTCGTGGCCGACGCCGGGCGCGAGACGGATTTTGAAATCGATTCCGCCGGAACTATCGGTCATCACGAAGGTGCGCCGCCCGATCCGAGGATGTCGGAATCCCTCAAACGTCAGGGTTACACGATCCAAGGACGGGCAAGGCAGATCCATGCCGCGGATTTGGAACGCTTCGATCTCATCGTGACGATGGATGAATCCAATCTCACCGATGTCCGGCGGCTCGACAAAACCGCATCACTCCATTCGAAGATCCACCCGTTTGTCGGTTTTTGCAGGGATCATGACGATCTCAGGGTGCCGGACCCCTACTATGGAGGCCAGCGTGGATTCGACCATGTCATTAAACTGCTGGAAGACGGCTGCGGAGGAATTCTGGAGTCGCTGGAAAAAGCCTGAAGATCACCCGGACCGTTGTCCGGAAAAAGTCCGGCATGGAGGACCACACCGGACTTCGCTCAATCCTGACTTGCAACGTTTGGATTCAGAATCGCCAGACCAAATCGACGGTCACGCGGTTCTCCATCAGACTGTTGTTTTCGTCGGTTAGAGGGAGTTCATAAGCGACGCCCGCATCGACCGACTCGGAGAGGCGTGAGCGGAAACCAACGGCAGTGGAAACGAAATCGCGGCTGGCCACCGAGTTGGAGGCCCCGAGATTGAAGAAATCACCACCCTCGAATTTCACGATAGAGGAAACGGCGGAGCTGGAGCCGTCGCCCGCGCTGAGAACGTGGAACCAGTTCACCTCGACCAGAGGAATGAACCACTGGCAAACCTCGTAGCTGACATGGCCGCTCATCCACGACTTGGTGGAGAGTTCGCCGGAGAACGGAATTTGCAGGCCTGCACCTCCGGCAAATTGCCATTGATCGACCAGTTTCAATCCGGAAACGATGGCATTCACCATGCCGTCGCCTTCGCCTTGGAAGACGTCACTATTTCCGGTGGGCACTTCGAAGGACAGGGTGCCGCTCACCGCGGTCTTGGAAACGGGATCGAGGATGAACGCGTATTTCACGCCGGCCGCGAGATTGGCGAATCCGCTTTGATCAGCCAGGGTGTTGTCCGGATTCATGTCCACGTAGCCGTCTTTGGAGGCCACGATGGAGAGGCGGTCGTTCAACGCATACTCGAGTTGCAGGGCATACACCTCCACATCTCCGCCGAGCGGCAGGTTGCCGGCCGTGGTGTTGATGTTGCTGGGAAGGCTGTGATAGATGAAAATCGGATGGAGGTTGGTCGTTGGCAGCGCCAGATCGAACAGCGTCGGATTGCTGATCGGACGGCGGGCCTGGGCGAATCCGTCGCTGGAAGCGGTGGCCACCGGGTTGGCGGTATCGGTGACAACGGAGCCGGCGAAAACGAACGAGCTGAGGATTCCGAGCGCGCCCAGTGTGGTGATAGTTTGTTTCATGGTGGTTTTGCTTCGATTTGCGGTGCCATTCTTGCGACCGAACCACCATCGAGCTACGTCCTGCCTGTCTTGCACTGCGCATATTTTGCTTTCTGGCAAATCAGGCTCCGGATCTCACAAAAAAAACGGCGGACCTCGTTAGAGATCCGCCGTTTTTGAATGAAGGGAAGGAGGACAAAAATGTCCCGGCTTCTTACTTGTTGAGCACTTTGAGCTTCTTGATGCCGAAGACGGCGTCATCACCCAGCTCTTCCTCGATGCGGAGGAGTTGGTTGTATTTCGCGATACGATCCGAGCGGCTCATCGAACCAGTCTTGATCTGTCCGCAGTTGGTGGCGACGGCGAGGTCGGCGATAGTGCTGTCTTCGGTCTCACCGGAACGGTGGCTGAGGACGGCGGTGTAACCATTTTCTTGGGCGAGCTCGACGGCGTCGAAGGTCTCGGTGAGGGAACCGATCTGGTTCACCTTGACGAGGATCGAGTTGGCGACGCCCATCTTGATGCCCTTGCTGAGGAAATCGACATTGGTGACGAACAGGTCGTCGCCGACAAGCTGGGTCTTGGAGCCGATCTTGTCGGTGAGGATTTTCCAACCATCCCAATCGTTTTCGGCACAGCCGTCTTCGATGGAGATAATTGGGTAGCGCTTCTGGAGGTCGGCGTAGAAATCGACCAGTTCGGCGGCGGAACGCACGGAGCCGTCACCTTTCTTGAAGACGTATTTCCCGTCCTTGAAGAACTCGGAGGAAGCGACGTCGAGGGCGAAGGCGATATCCTCACCGACCTTGTAGCCGGCCTGTTCGATTGCCTGGCAGAGAACCTTCATCGCGTCCTCGACACCGTCGAGCTTCGGAGCAAAGCCGCCTTCGTCACCGACGGCCGTGGAGAGACCGCGGTCGTGGAGAACCTTCTTCAGCGAGTGGAAAACTTCCGCACCGTAACGAAGCGACTCACGGAAAGTCGGCGCGCCGATAGGCACGATCATGAATTCCTGGAAGTCGATCGGCGCATCGGAGTGGGCACCGCCGTTGATGACATTCATCATCGGGACGGGAAGCACCTTGGCGTTAGGGCCGCCGAGGTATTTGTAAAGCGGGACGCCGAGTTGCGAAGCGGCGGCCTTGGCGACGGCGAGGGAAACGCCGAGGATGGCGTTGGCACCGAGATTCTTCTTGGTCGAGGTGCCGTCCAGCGCGAGCATGGTGGCGTCGATGGAAGCTTGTTCGGTGGCGCAATAGCCGAGGAGAGCTGGAGCAAGCACGGCGTTGACGTTTTCAACGGCCTTGAGCACGCCTTTGCCGAGGTAACGTGCTTTGTCTCCATCGCGGAGTTCGACGGCTTCGTGCTCACCGGTGGAAGCACCGGAAGGAACAGCGGCGCGGCCAATGGCACCACCTTCAAGATGGACATCAACTTCGACGGTGGGATTGCCACGGGAATCAATTACTTCGCGGCCGCGGATTTCAACAATGGTGGTATAGTCCATAATGTTAGCTTTGTGGTTAGGTAAGGTGGGTTTTTGAAAATCAGGGATTGAACGGCTTGATCGAGCGGACCGTCAGGGTCTGCATGACTTCGGTGACTTCATCTCGGATCTCGACGGTGTCGCCCGGCGCGCGGCCGACGAGGGCCTTGCCGACTTCGGATAGATAGGAAACGGTCCGGGTTTCCGGGATGGAATCCCATGCGCCGAGAACGGTCATGACGGTTTCCGCACCGGCGGAGTCTGCGAGAGTGACGACAGTGCCGATGTTGACCTTGCTGGCGTCGGAGCCTTTGAAATCGGTGCCGCGGGCGTTGTTGATCTCCTTGTCCAGCGCGTTGCGGCGATGGCCGAGGTATTTCTCCAGATCCTTGGCGGACTTGTATTCGAAGTTCTCACGAAGGTCGCCGTAGGAGCGGGCGATTTTCACGTCGTTGAGATTCTGCGGGATTTTGTTGCGGATGATGTCGTCGAGTTCGGCCTTTTTCTTTTCGAGGCTCTCCCATGAAACGAGCAGGATTTCATCCGGACGTTTCTGATTGGCTCCGCTGACAAGCTCCGCCGTTTCCGGACGCGACTTGATGATGCGGGCCATGAGGGACTTTTTCTCAAGATCGCCGAAGACCGGGCAATCGAGAAGACGACGCGCAAAATTGCGGGTCTCGTTGATGTCCATGATGGCAACGAGATCTGTTAGCAGGGTCTTATCATCACCAAGGAGAGATTGAAGGCGCGATGTCTTGCGAGGTCCGTCTGAAAGGTGGTCGTTTTCCAGCAAATTGAGCACCGCGGCACCCACATCCGCGCTGAAGACTTCCTGTGAAGATCCCTTGCGCTCGCGGCAAACCCAAATCAAGGCATCCGGTCCCAACGCACGGCGGGCAATGGCCGAGCGGAGGTGGTTGACGAGAGCGGGCATGGACTCGCGTTCTTGAAGAATCCGTGCGATTTCGGTCACGCCACGCGCGCCGACGCTGTCGAAAACCTTCACCATCTTGCTCACCCACACATCGCCGAAGGCATTTGGAAACGCTTCGTAAACCGCACGCTGGCGGCTGGATGGCAGTGCGCCAGCTTCTTCCGCCAAACGAGTCGGGTCGGCTGAAAGCAAGAGATCCGATAGACGAACGGCACTCGGATCCAGCTCAAGCGACTTGGAGGTTCCAATGACCTCATCGCGGGCGGCGACGAGCTGGAGGGCTTGGCCGAGCTGGACGCGGGCGGCCTTTTTTGCACCTTCGTCGATGTCGCTGAGCAAGCGTTTGAGAGCCTCTGTATCGTTCTCGAAAGCGCCGATATCCGCGGCGATGGCTTCCAAAGCGCGGATCATTCCCTTGATGTCGCGGGCGGCTTCGAAATCCGCAACCAAGGCTTCGGCAGGGCTGCGATCGCCGCGGCGGAGAATGATGGCTTCGGTGCGCTTTTGCGGCACCACGGCGAGGCGGCTTTCGCGCAGAGCCTTCTTGGTGGCATCCCACCATTTTTTAAATCCAGCTTCCGGGATCACAGCGCCGGAAAGTTCCTTTTCGAGAGCATCACCAGTCATGCTGCCGCCGTGGCTGCCCAGAAGGTGAACCACCAAGGCGATCGGATCGCTTTTGGAAAGCGTGCGGAGTTCCTCGAGTTGCTCGATTTTCTTCGCCCGAAAATCGTCAGAGCCGATCCACTCGGTCTTTTGGAACGCAAACTGCAATTCCATTGCCTGTCCCGTCGATTTTTCAAAATCGATGGTGACTTTTTTGGCAGGAAGATCCCAGTCGATCACCTTGCCGGCACCGAAGGATTTATGAATACAAAAGTTTCCGGGAGCCAATTGAGAAAGGCGCTCGCCGACCGGTTTGGGAATGCGACCGGCCTCAACCAGCTTCGCCACGTCAGGATGCATGTGGCGGAAGATGGGAAGCCGAGTTGAAAAACGCAAGGCATTCCCTTGATAAATCTGCCAGACCGAGCATTTTACGGATTCGGAAGCGCAGGCGGCACCACGCGTGGGCGCGGCTGACGTTCTGTTTCCGTATTTCCGTCAATCGCTTGATCAAGCGTGCGGCAAAGGACTTGGATTTTCCGCCGCCAGTTTTCGGGGATTTTGTCGAGGCCGCCGTCTTTCGAAAGCTCGCCTTCGTAGATCACCAGGTTCTTAGCTCCTTGGATTTTGATCTTATAAACATCCCCTTCGCGATGGACCGTCGCGGTCCTTTCGTCTTCGGTAAATTCGTCCTCCTTGAAACTGGCGATTTTCTCGGAAACATTCACCACCCGCATCGGCCCGCCGGACACGCCCGGAAGGACGGCCGCTTCGGCGAATTCACCGCCGAACGGACGCACCAACGAAGGTGCCTCGCCGAGTTTCAATTTCAACTCCAGCGGTTTGCCCGCACGGAAGCCGGAAAGCGCCACCTCCTCACCGGGCTTGGCGAGTCGGAGCAAAGTTGCGAGTTGGGCCTCGTTGATCAGCATCTGATCACCAAATTTCCAAATCAGATCGAACTCCTGAAATCCCGCGGCTTTTGCCGGACCGGCTTCATCGACCGATTTCACCACGAAACCGACGCCCGGCGGCAATGACGGCACATGCGCCGTCGTCGTTGCATCCGGCTTCGACACCTGCAGTCCCAGCCAGGCACGCGGTGCCTGATTCGACAGAGCCGGGCGCAATCCTTTCAACTCCGCAGGTTCGGCGGCGGACAGCAATGTCTGCGCGAACAACAGGGCGATGATGTGACGTGATTTCATGGTTAGAATGAACTGATAGGCATGAGCAGGACCTCTTCGCGAGGCTCGGAAATCTGAACGACCATCCCGGTTTCCCGGTCGCGCATCTTGTTTTCCCCTACGACGTTCAAACGCACGGCATGGAGCGCCAAACCGTCGGCATCTTCCTTCCAACCTTCATCGGTCATCGATTCGACACGGTCCGACTGACTGACGAGCACCAGCCCGGACGGCGATTCCTTGGGAAGTGCCACCGCGGTTTGGGATGCGGAAGTATTTTCATGGATCGGAAAAACCGCGCACAGCGCTCCGAAGGCGGCGGCGATTCCACCACCGATCAGCCAGCGGGCCGTCCAATTCACTTGGGAAATCTCTACCACATTCGCAGGCTCGGGACCGGTGAGATCATCGATCATCGCCTCAAGTTCATACTGGCAATCCTGACTCAATGCCGGCGGCATCAAGCGGGCAAGAATGGCTTCAACTGGATCAGGCGCTTGCATGGCGTTCCTCCTTGATGCGGCGCAGTTCGTGCGCCAGTTGTTCGAGTGCGTAACGATAGCGCGAGGCCGCCGTATTTGGTGAAATCGCGAGGGTTTCCGAAATTTGCGCAAACGTCAGTCCTCCCCAGAATTTCATCACCACGACTTCGCGTAATTTCTGACTCAGGTTCTGGACGGCATCGCGCAAAATCATCGCTTCCTCATCCTCCTCAAGCACCGGGTCGAGCCAGACGTCTTGGAAATCATTGAGATAAATCACCGATTCCTCCCGCTTCCGGCGGCGCGACTCGCTGCGGTGATGGTTCAATCCGCAGAAGCGGATCGTCGAAAACACCAGCGGAAGATCCGGCGGAGCACCGCCTTTGTCAGCTTGAAAATTCCACATCCGGAGAATCGCCTCTTGGACGAGATCTTCCGCATCGTGGCGGGAATTACTCCACCCACGGGCGAAAAGAAGCAGCCGGGGACCGTTTTCGGCCAGCCACTGTTTCCATTCACTTGCGGGAGAATTCATCGTTCAGTGGAGAAAATGCCTCAAGCGGATGCTTTTGTCTGAAAAATCGATCTCAGTCGAGAAAACGGATTTTCCCGGGAGTCGGCAAACGGCCCATTGCCATTTCCGCGTGCTGCTCGTCGGTGCAGGACGAGTTGATCGGAGCGTCCGGAGCAGCGTCGTTTTGCTGGAGGTAGCCGTTTTCCAGCATCCACTTTTCCACTTCCTCACCGGAAATATCGGGCAGCATGTGGCCGTCGATTTCGACGCACGGCGAAAGCGGCTGGCCGCTGCGCTGCTCCATTTCCCAACGGAATGCCGGGTTTTTGATGATGTCCTTCTCTTCGTAAGGCAGTTCGTATTTCCGCATGATCGCGCGGATGCCTTCGCTCCAGCCGCAGAAGGTTTTCAAATAGGCGGTGATTTTCGGGGATGAGGTGGTTTCGGACATGTCTTGGATTGGTTGGCGGTAGAATAGTGCGCCGGATGGAAATCGCAAGCGCCGTGCTCGGCTACCCCGCATCGCCGCTCATCCGGGCCGGATCCAGCAATTCCTCCAACTCCGAAGCAGTGATGCCCAACTCCACCAAACGGCTTTCACAAATTTCCCTCACCGGCCGTCCGCTGGCCACCGACTCCTTTGCAATCGCCGCCGCCCGATCATAGCCGATGCGCGGAGCAAGTGCGGTGACCATCGACAGCGACAACTCGATCAGTTCGTTGCAGCGCTTTTCATCCGCTTGAATCCCCTCCACACAACACTCACGAAACGCGTTCGCCACATTCGCCAGCAATCCAATCGATTCCAGCAAACAAGCTCCGAGCAACGGCATCGAAACATTGAGTTCGAGAAATCCGCCAACGCCGCACCACGCGAGCGTCGTTTGGTTTCCCGCGACGCGCGCGGCGACCATCGTGACCGATTCCGACATCACCGGATTGACCTTCCCCGGCATGATCGACGAACCGGGCTGGGTGACGGGCAGCCGGATCTCCCCCACCCCGCAACGCGGACCGGAACCTAACAAGCGAATATCGCTGGCGATCTTGTGCAGGGAAACAGCGATGGTCGCAAGCTGGCCGTGAGCCTCCACACAGGCATCCTTCGCTGCCTGCGCTTCGAAATGATTTTCCGCCTCAAGAAACGGAATCCCGGTAACCTTCGCCAGCAGCCTGATGGTCCTCGCAGCGAACTCCGGATGCGCGTTGAGTCCCGTGCCAACCGCCGTGCCGCCTAACGAAAGTTCCGCCAGCGCATCGACCGCCTTGCGCGCACGGGACGCCGAGAGCCGAGCCTGCCGTGACCAGCCGCCGAATTCCTGGCCGAGCCTAACTGGTGTGGCATCCATCAGATGCGTCCGGCCGATTTTGAGAACATCATGAAACTCGCCGGACTTCGCTTCCAAGGCGTCCGCCAGTTTTTCGAGCGCCGGAACCAGACGATTTGCGATCTCCACCGCAGCCGATAGGTGAATCGCCGTGGGAAACGTGTCGTTGGACGATTGCCCGAGATTCACATGGTCATTAGGATGAACGGTCACTCCAAGTTGGGCGCAGCGGTTCACGATCACCTCGTTGACATTCGTGTTGGTCGAGGTGCCGGAGCCGGTCTGATAGACGTCCACGGGAAATTGCGCGTCGTGTTTTCCATTCGCAATCTCATCGGCGGCTTCCGCAATTTTTGCAGCGAGCGCCGGATCAAGCAGACCGAGTTCCGAGTTGGTGAGAGCGGCGGCCTTTTTGATCATCCCGTAAGCGTGAATGAGCGGCAGCGGCAGGCCGTTTCCGGAGATCGGAAAATTCAGCACCGCCCGCCGGGTGGACGCGCCGTAGAGCGCATCGGCCGGGACTTCCATTTCACCCATCGAGTCGCGCTCGATGCGCATTTTGTTAGGCTGGGTATTCATGGGAGTTTCAGGCAATCCGCCTTCTTGAAAAACAACTTCAAATCGCCATTACATTCGGCAAGCAGTTTTTCGAAAACCGGCATTTGCTGGAAGTAAAGATCCAGCGAGACAATGTGGCCGTTGTTCAGGTCTTCCTCCAGCCAGGATTCGAGGCCGTGACCGCCCCAGCGGCGGCGGAGTTCGCGGAATTGATCGCGCAGTTTTTCGAGAATCGCCGCCTTTCGCGACCGCATCACCGAGGCTGGCTGCCCGGAAGCATAGAGCGTTTTCAGGTTCGCGCGGGCGATGTCGATTTCATGATAGAACTCGCGCCTCCGGACCAGGCGGCCCTCGTATTTCCGAAGGTCGGCATCGCGTCCGTGGAATTTCAACCAGCGCTTCACACCTTCTTCCGCTACGGCGTTCGCGAGCGATTCATTAAACACCGTATCGCCGCGATGGAACACCTTGCGATGCGTGAGTTCATGGAAAAGCGTTTCCGCCAGATCGATGTCCGGATAATCGACGAACGTATTCAACACCGGATCATGAAACCAGCCGAGCGTCGAATAGGCATCCACCCCGCCGACATAAACGTCGTAGCCCTCGTTGCGAAGCTGGCTCGCAAGCGCGGTAGTGTCATCTTCGTGAAAATAGCCGCGGTAGTCCATTTCACCGATTGCAGGATAGAACCAGGTCTTCGGTTCGAGCGAAAACTCCGGTGCGGCGTAAAGCACCCAAACGACGTGCGGGCGTCCAAGGTCTGTATAGCGCCCGTAACTTTCGTCTCCCGGCAGGAGAAGTTGATCGCTGGCGAAACCGCGGATTTCCTCGATTGAAGCAAGCTGGCGGCGAAGCAACGGCGGACTGGCGGGATCGGCCATCACCACTTTGTTAGACCGGCTCCTGGCGAGGATCTCATACTGCCCGCTAACAGCCTGACCGTAGAAATGAACGGTCTGGCAGGAAGAAAGCGCCAGTGCGGCGAAAACGGAAAAAACGAACGTCGAAAATCGGGGCATCAGGTGGATGCCGCTAGAATCGCGTAATTTCAGCAACCCACAAGGCGGGAAGGAAAACCGCGCCGTATTTCCACTTTCCTCGTCGCTTGGATTTACCTAAACCTCGCGGGACATGAGCCAAATCGTTCTTTTATTCTCCGGACAAGGCGCCCAGAAGGTGGGCATGGGCAAGGATTGGGTGGAATCCTCCGCCACGGCCCGCAAAATGGCCATTCAGGCTGACAAGGTCCTCGGGTTTTCCATCTCGGACATCATGTTCGACGGCCCCGACGAGGAGCTGACGAAAACCTCGCGCTGCCAGCCCGCGCTGTATCTTCACGGCTTGATCGCACTGGAATTGATCCGCGAGCGACTGCCGGATTTCGTGCCGGTCGCCGCGGCGGGACTTTCGCTGGGGGAATTTACCGCCCACGCGGCGGCGGGAAGTTTTTCCTTCGAGGATGGACTGCGTTTGGTCGCCCGCCGTGGCGAATTCATGGAGGAAGCTTGTAAAGCGACCGAAGGCTCGATGGCCGCATTGATTGGCGGCGATGAAGCGCAAGTCCGCGCGCTCGCAGCGGCGGCCGACGTCGATGTCGCGAATTTGAACGCCCCTGGGCAGATCGTGATTTCCGGCACGGTTGCCGGGATCGACGCCGCCATTGCCCAAGCCAAGGAATTTGGAATCCGCCGCGCGATCAAGCTGAACGTCGCCGGAGCCTACCACTCGCGCCTGATGCAAAGCGCCCAAGACCAGCTCGCCGCCGAGCTCTCCACGGTCTATATCAAGCCCCCGTCCGTGCCCGTCATTTGCAATTTCGGAGCCTCCCCGGTTTCCGATCCCCCCGAGATCCGCAGCATGCTGAAAAAGCAGGTCACCGGCTCCGTGCGCTGGACGGAATCCATCCAGGCACTCATCGCGATGGGTCACAAAACCTTCCTCGAACTCGGCCCCGGCAAGGTCATCGCCGGTCTCGTTTCGAAGATCGACAAGGAAGCAATCGTCCATTCTGTCGAGGATCTGGCCTCTCTGGAAACCGCCGTTGAAGCGCTTTCCTGACCCTCAAAACGCCACTGAAAAAAAAGTCAGAAAAGGTTAAAAAAGTGATTGCGCAGTCCGGGTCGGCTAAATAGCTTCCCGCACCCGAACGGGACATGGAGCGGTAGCTCAGTTGGTTAGAGCGCCAGCCTGTCACGTTGGAGGTCGCGGGTTCGAGTCCCGTCCGCTCCGCCATCCCTGTTTCGGTAAAATCAACCCCGCCTGCAAAGGCGGGGTTTTTCTTTCTGGTCCTCTCCGGTCTTGTTGCCGGCTCATTCATTCCGCATTCTATTTCCCATGCCCACCGTTGCCATCGTCGGACGCCCTAATGTCGGCAAGTCCGCTCTCTTCAACCGCCTTGCCGGGAGGAAGATCGCCATTGTCCACGACCAACCGGGCGTCACCCGCGACCGCATCGCCGCGCCATCGCAGGCCACACAGGTTGCCTGCACACTCATCGATACCGGCGGTATCGGCGGTGGCATCGAGGATGGTTTCGACGAACAGGTTTCCATCGAAGCGGATATCGCGATGCAAACGGCGGATCTGATCCTCTTCGTGGTCGATGCGCATTCCGGACTGACTGCCGTCGATCAGGCGCTCGCGCAAAAACTCCGCAAGGCCAAGCCGCCCGTCCTGCTCGTCATCAACAAGGTGGACGACGACAAGCACGAGAACTCCCACTCGGATTTCACCCGCCTGGGCCTTGGCAACAGCGTCTTCGTTTCCGCCGAACACGGCCGCAATTTCGGCCATCTCTGCGATGAAATCGACACGGTCATCGCCCCGCTCGTATCCGAAACCGAAGCCGAAGCCGTCGTCGCCGAAGCGGTCGGCATCAAGCTCGCCATCGTCGGCAAGCCGAACGCCGGTAAATCCTCGCTGGTCAACGCGATCCTCAAAGACGAGCGCACGATCGTCTCCGAAATCGCCGGCACCACCCGCGATGCCGTCGATCTCCCCTACTCGTTTGCAGGAGAAAATTTCACCCTCATCGACACCGCCGGTCTCCGTCCGCGGGCGAAGCGCGACAACTCCGTCGAAGTCTTCTCCGCCATGCGCACCGAGAAGGCGGTCCGTCGCTCCGATCTCTGCGTGCTCGTCATCGATCTGGCAGCAGGCATCACCTCCATGGATCGCAAGATCGCGCAGCTCATCATGGAGGAGAAAAAACCCTGCCTGATTGTTCTCAATAAATTCGACCTCTTCCACCCCGGAGCCAACCGCACCGCGCGGTTGGAAGAAGCGACCGAGCACGTCAAAAAGGAACTCTTCTTCCTCCACTACGCCCCCTTCGTCGCCTGCTCTGCGAAAACCGGCGGCTCCGTCGAGCACGTGCTCAAGGAAGCCCTGAAAATCAAAAAAGGCGCGCAGAACATTCCCGGCACCGGCCAGCTCAATCGCATACTCCAAGGTGCCTTCGAAGCCACCCCGCCGCCGATCGACAACAAGCTCCGCAAACGCCTCAAGCTCTATTACGCCACTGCCGCCGTGGAGGAGAAATACAGCGTCATCCCGGTGCCTACCATCGTCCTCTTCGTCAACGACAAGCGCCTCATGGCCCAGAGCTACGAGTCCTACATCGTCAACAAATACCGCGCCGCCCACCCGGCGCCGGGCATTCCTGTGGTTCTATCAGTCCGCTCGCGTTCGAGAAAAGAATGGGAGCCGAGGCAGAAGCCGCAGGGGCATTGAGGTAAGCAGAACGGCGATCCATCAGAATCGAAGGTGGAATTAACGGGACTTCCTTTTCTGCTTTGCCAACAATGACGGTTCCCGTCATCAGGATTCAGCTTGACGCCTGTCTGCTAGAGAGATCATTTTGATTACGACATGAAAAACAAAGTATCTCCCCTGATTATCGCCCTCGCCCTCAGCTCCCTACCCGCCATCGGAGCGGAAAAATTAGATGGTTCGTTGAAAATCCTCTCTCTGAAGACGGGCAAGGAGATCACCAGTGCGAGAGTCGGCCAGGACGTCAAATTGAAACTCTCAGTGACTGACATCCAGCTCATTGCAAACAAGAATGTCACCCTCACCTACGTTCTTTCCGTGCTGCCTACCGGCTCGAACACGCCGGTAACCCTGTCCGGGAAGCTTGCCGCACTCGCCACCCTGCCTGCGGACTCGGGCGGAGCGGCGAAGACGAAAAAGGAATTGAACAATTTGTCAGGTGAACAGTCATCCGTGGAGATCCTGACCATCCCTGATTTCATGCCTGCGGGAAAGGCAACCCTAACGATCACCCTCAGCGCAGCCGGAGGGGGAGCGGTCAGTGTGAACAAGACGCTCAATATCCAGCTCTGAGTATTCCATCCGGCATTTGGCATTCGCCGGTCGTTGGTTCCCACCTCATTCGATGAATTTCCGTCGGCTGGCACTTCCGCTTTGGTCAATTGCGTTGTTACCCGCGGTATCCGGCATGGTGGACGCTGCCGGAAGTTCCGCAATGATGTCGAAAATCATGCGTCCCGGCATGGGGTTGAAGGATTTTTCCTATCAGATCAACTCCCGAGACGGGAATCAAGGACAGGTGCTGGTTGCCAAAAATGCCGAGATCCGGGATCCGGCCAATCTCATGTGGATCGACGGTTTTGCCTTCCGGGGAGGAGGTGGAGATCGTTCCTATTCGGTCACGGCTCCGGAGGCGGTTTATGATTTCATGACGGGCACGCTTCAAACGCGAGGACCCTTCCAAGGGAACGCGCTTGGCATGCGTTTCGAAGGTTCGCGACTGACGGGTGAAGTGAAGTCGCGGAGATTCGACTTTTCGGACGACTTCGAAATCCACCTGAGCTCTCTGGTGAAACCACCTCCGCCCGCAGGAGATGAGACATGGGAAGAACTCACATGCGCTCCCCCTTCCCCCTTTCGTCCCGGCCGCCATCTTTCCGGCACGGAGATGACTCCCATCGGACAGGTTCAGGATTTCGCAGGGGATCTGACGACATTTCTCAAATGCTGGAGTCGGGTGACGGAGGAGCTGGTTCCGAATCAAACCGGCATTCGCCGGGCTTCGGACTTCATGATCATGGGACGTCAGGGAGGGCAAATCGATCTTGGCATATTCGAAATGGATCTCGTAGGACGGACGGCCATTCTCGCCCCGAAGTCATGCCTCTTCAGCCTGGGTGGCATCCGTATCCGCGAGACGGTCGTGGAACTGGAGCGAATGATGCATCTCACTGGAAGCGGCGGAATTCAGGCGTGGATGACTCCTTCCGCTTCCGAAAAAACATTGATCTGTTCTGACAAATTCGAATTTGTGAGTGATCGCCGGATTTTGCAGTTCGAGGGTGGACCGCTGACGCTGTGTCGCAGGGGAATCATCCTGCAGGCCAGCGAGAGTTGGCAGTTTGTCCGTATTTTCGACGGTGGCCGGGTGGTGCTTAGTCCGGGAAACTGGAAAACACTGGGTGCGCTGGCGACATCGGATTGATCCGCTCAGTGCTTCGGTTGGCTCGACAGCCAGGCCCGGGCGTCAGATGCGTTAGAAAACCGTGTCCCGGTTTTGTTTTCCAACCGTGCGGCAGCCATGTCGCGGATGACGTCGGATGGATTGGATAGGGCTTCCGCACAGAGGGTGAGTGATAGCTCCGGGTCGCTGTCCTCGGAATACACGAGACACCATTGGGCGACTTCGACACCGCCCTCCCGGCACCATTTTTTCAGCACACCGGCCACCAAGCCGAGTTGGCGAGTCTCCGCCAGAGTGGTCAGGGTTTCTTCGATGGCCCCGAGTTTTCCGGCGGCGAGTTCGTCTTCAAGACGGCGGCTGGCAACAGTGTCGGTGACCGATTCCGGCTGGGATATGCGCTCCCGCTTCCCGGAATTGAATGACTGCCGGGTCGCCCCGTCGGTAAGAGGTTCGGTGGAAGAGGATGCGGAGACACCGGGACGTGTGGTCGGCTGATCCGTTTTCCCGACTACCAGAACAAACACGCTTATCGCACCGGCAATTAGCAGCCAGCCAATGATCATCCGGGGATTGGTTCGATTGAAAATCATCATCGTCTCGGGCGAATTCAGCCTGCGGTGATTGTCGAAATGAAGTCGATGCCAAACGCGGCTCGGCTTGATGCTTGTCAAAAAAATCACACCGCGACGTTAGACAAGCGGATGAGTTTGTGTATGTCATCTGCTTCCACATGCCCATGCCACCCCGATTTCCACTGATTTTTCTGCTCACCGCCGCCTCCGCTTTCCCCGCATTTGCCGAAACGAGGCCGTGGAAGAGCGCCGACGGAATGAAGACCGTCCAAGGGGATTTCGTGAAGCGTGACGCCGCCACGGTCACCATCCGCCTCGACAGCGGGAAGGAAACGACCATCGAGTTGACCAAGCTTCACGCCGACGAAACCAAATGGCTGAACGCAAACCACTCGCTCACTCCTGTCGGGAATGGAGACCCCGATCCGGCAGCGGTTTTCGACACCCTGCTTTTCGGCGACAGCCGCGAGACGGTGGAAAAAAAACTCAAAGCCAGCAAGATCGTCGAAATGACCACCGACGAGGCATTTCTCGGCCGCTCCGGACTCAACGGAGTCTTTTTCACCCGCCAGAAAATCGGCAAGGTCAAGGCCTCGCTCTATTTCGACTGGACCGATGACGGAAGCCTCAAGGAACTCACCCTTCAAACGGAACTCCTTCCAGACACCGCCTACAAGAGCGACCTCGAACCCACTTGGACGGCGATGGTCGAGCTCCTGAGCACGCTCTACGGCCAACCGGTGCAAAAAGGACCGATGCCGGCGATGTCCAGTCTCTCCGACGGAACCTTTTCCCCATCCCACCTGTGGGCGCTCGAAAGCGGCGGAGGAGCCCTGCTCGGGACGGCCCGCGACGGGAAAAAATACCAACTCGTCGTGCGCTTCACGCAGAAAAAGATCCAGCAAGTGGAAGTCCCATGAGCCGGCCGCACTGACTCGGTTCTTGAATTGCCGCCCGCCAAACCGAGACTCCCGCCATGGCCGATCTCGACCTCTTTTCCACCCCGCCGCAACCCGATCCGCAGGAACGGATCCTTGCCCTGCGATCCTCGCTCGATCACCACAACCGGCTCTATTATAACAAGGCCACGCCGGAAATCTCCGATGCGGAATACGACAAGCTCTTCCGTGAACTGGAGGACCTGGAACAAAAGCATCCCGAGTTCCATGATCCGAACTCCCCCACCCTGCGGGTCGGCGGCGCCCCCATCGAAGGCTTCCAACAGATCAAGCACGCGGTCCCGATGCTCAGCATCGATGACGTGTTCGAACTCAGCGCCGAGAGCATGGAAAAAGCAGGGGCCAGTCGCCCTGAACAGGAATTGATCGACTTCTATCAGCGGCTTCAAAAGAATCTGAAACACGAAGACGTCGCGATCACCATCGAACCAAAAATCGACGGAGCCGCCGTTTCCCTCCTCTACCGCGACGGTAAACTCGCCTACGCCGCCACCCGCGGCGACGGCCAAACCGGCGACGATGTGACGCATAATGTGCGGACAATTCGTAACATCCCGCTCGTTCTTCCCTCGCCGCATCCTTCACTGCTGGAAGTCCGTGGCGAAATTTTCATGCCGAACGAAGCGTTCGCCGCGCTCAATGCCGAACGCGACGAAGCAGGGCTTCCCACCTTCGCCAACCCGCGCAACTCCGCCGCAGGAACGCTCAAGCTGCTCGACCCGAAAATCGTCGCCAAGCGTCCGCTCGCGTTTCTCGCCCACGGCCTCGGCGCTTACGACGGTCCGTCGCTGGAAACCGAACATCAATTCCACGATCTGTTGGGAGCTCTAGGCATCCCGCAGAATCTTCCGATTCTCAATGCCGGCAACCTCGAAGAGCTTCTAGCAGCAGTTGCACAGATCAACATCAAGCGCCACCACTTCGACTACGGCACCGACGGCGCGGTCATCAAGGTCCTCGACCGCGCCGAGCGCGAGCAACTGGGCTTCACGTCCCGTGCCCCTCGCTGGGCCGCCGCTTACAAATTCCTTCCCGAGCAAAAGGAAACCACGCTCAACAACATCATCATCCAAGTCGGGCGCACCGGGGTCCTAACACCCGTGGCCGAGCTGACACCCGTGCTGGTTTCCGGCTCTACGGTTTCCCGCGCCACCCTTCACAACCAGGACGAAATCACCAAAAAGGACATCCGTCTCGGAGCGACGGTGCTCATCGAGAAAGCGGGCGAAATCATCCCCGCCATCGTCAAGATCATCCGCCACGCGGACGGTGCGGTTCCCTATTCGCTCTACGACAGCGTCGAAGGAAAATGCCCGTCGTGCGGCGGCCCGATTTCGCAAGAAGAAGGGTTCGTCGCCTGGCGCTGCACGAACTTCGCCTGTCCCGCCCAAGCGGTCACCAGCATCAAACACTTCGCTTCCCGCAAGGCTCTCGATCTCGACGGACTCGGTGAAATCGTCGCCGAGGCACTCGTCCGTCATGGACATTGCACGACGCCACTCGACCTTTTCCGCCTCACTGAAGAAACTCTGGCCAATCTCAATCTCGGCACCGACGAATCTCCGCGCCGCTTTGGAGAGAAGAATGCCGCCAAAGTTCTATCAGCGCTCGAAGCGGCGAAATCCAAGCCACTTCACCGTTGGCTATTCGCGATGGGGATCCGCCAGTTAGGCGAGTCCGCGGCGAAGGAACTTTCCCGCCTCCATCACACCATCGGCGAAATCGCGGACTCCGAAATCCTCGCGGAACTCCTGCGCGACACCCGCGCCACCGCGAAGAAGCAGAACGAGTTCCTCGCAAAATACTCCATCACCGGCGACGTCGGCCCCGCGGTGGCGGAGACGATCACCACGTTTTTCAAATCCGAAGCAGGCCGGCACGTCCTCGCCCGCCTCGCGGAACTCGGCATCGATCCGGTTTCCGACAACTACCTGCCCGTCGCTGCCGAAGCCGATCTATCAGCCATGCCGCTCGCCGGAAAAACCTTCGTCATCACCGGCACGCTGAGCATGGACCGTGACGCGATGAAGGAGTTCATTGAATCCAAAGGCGGCAAGGTCAGCGGTTCCGTTTCCGCGAAAACCAATTTCGTCCTCGCTGGCGAAGGCGGTGGTTCGAAGCGCGACAAGGCGGAGAAACTCGGTGTTGCGATTCTCGATGAGGCGGGACTCCAACAGTTGCTCGCCGATTCCCCCTCGCAAGACTAGGGGCGCGCCGGGTTTCTACCACAACCCGTTGATAGCTCCAGGGCGCGACGAGAAATGTAGCGACTTTTCAAGGCGACCAGTCATTGTATCAGCCTCTGGGCTCTTCAAATGAAACTCCCGACCTACAAGAGGATTACCGCCGCTTTTGTCCTCGCGCTGCTGCTGCTGGCCGGGGTCGCCGCAATTTCGTTTCACAGCACGATGCGGATGACGGCCGATGCACGGCGGGTTGAACACTCCCAGGAGGTTATGGCGGTCATTGAGAAGCTGGTCAAAATTGTCAGCTATGATTCGGTGAGTCACCGTGGATTCCTGATCACCGGCGACGAAGAATTCATGGCCAAACACCTGCAGGCGGTAATGGACCGGGATGCCGCCATGGCGCAATTGAAATTGCTGGTCACCGACAGCCCTTCCCAGATGCAGCGGCTGTCGGAACTCGGGGAAGGGATCGCCGACCGGGAGCAACTGGCCAAGAACCATGTCCAGTTGCGAAGGAAGGAAGGCTTCGAGGCGGTTCAGAAAAACGTGGCCACCGGGAGAGGCGAGAGGATGCTGGAGAGAATCTATCGAGTCGCCACGGAAATGTCGGACCACGAACACACGCAGTTTGAAAGACGGTTGAATAAAAGCGAATCCAGCACTCGCGCGACCCGCTGGGCGGTTGTATCCGCGAGTTTGACCGCGTTCGCCCTGGTCGGAGGAGCCTTCTGGCAGCTTGCCAGGGAACAAAAAGAACGCCGGAAAGGCGACGCCGCGCTGCGCAAGAGCGAGGAACGCTTCCGCGCGCTCGTCACCGCCATTTCCGACGTGGTCTATCAGATGACTCCGGATTGGAGCCAGATGATCCAGCTCCAAAGCCGGGATTTTCTCGCTCCTACCGTCGAGGCTAACCGCAACTGGCTCAAGGAATACATCTATCCGGACGATCAGCCGCAGGTCATGGCGGCCATCGATGAGGCCATCCGGACCAAGAGTACCTTCCAGTTGGAACACCGGGTCCGACAGGCGGACGGCAGCTTGGGCTGGACGATCTCGCGAGCGGTTCCGATCCAGGATGCCACCGGGGAAATCGTCGAATGGTTCGGCGCGGCAAGCGATGTCACCCCGCGCAAACGGGCGGAACAAGCGCTGGTGGAGAGCGAGGAGCTGCTTCGTTTCGCCATGGAGGCGGAGAAAACAGGCCTCTGGCGTATGAATTTCGCCGACGGCTCGGTCGTTCGTTCTCTCAGGCATGACCAGATCTTCGGATATGAAACGATGCTGCCCACGTGGACCCACGACGATTTCATGGCGCATCTCGTGCCCGATGATCGCGAGGAGGTCGCCCGGCTATTGGAGGACGGGTTCGCAACGCAACTGGGCTGGGATTTTGAATGCCGCATCCGGCGCCGCGACGGGAATGTCCGCTGGATCCGGGTATGCGGGCGGGCGCTGGGGGAAATGTCGGGCCCATCAGCCACCTATGCAGGCATCATTCGTGACATTACCGACAACAAAATTGCGGACGAGATGGCGCACCAGCACGAGCAATTCAAAGCGGCGGTTCTGGATGCCATTCCTGCGGAAATCGCCGTTCTCGACCGGTCCGGCAATATTCTGGCGGTGAATGAATCCTGGCTTCGCTTTGGACGGGAAAACGGCAGCCCGTCCCACAAATCCGCCAGACTGGATTCCAATTACCTCCATGTCATAGCGAATTCCGCGCGCGCTGGCGATCCGCTTGCCGACGAAGCGCTTGCGGGAATCGAATCCGTCCTCAATGGACGCGCGGGAGAATACTATTTGGAATACCCGTGCGATTCTCCGACCGAAAAACGCTGGTTCCTCATGCATGCAAGCGCCGCACCGGCGAATGTCGGGGGGGCCATCATCGCCCACACCAATATCACCCGGCTCAAAGTAGCCGAGCTCGCCCTATCCGCACGCACCGCCGAACTGGAAACGGTCATGCGGGAAGTTCCGGTGGCCATCTTCATCGGCCGTGGCGCGGGCTCCGAATTCATCACCACGAATCCCACCGGCAGGAAATTGCTCCGTCTCGGCGAGCAATCGGACATCTTTCTCCACTCGCCCGACATGGACTTCCGGGTTTTCCGCGAAGGTCAGCTACTGAGCGCCGAGGAGTTGCCGATCTCGAGGGCAGCGTCCACCGGGCAGCCCGTTGTCGACTCCGAGCTGGAACTGGTATTCACAAACGGGGACATTTGCCGGATTCTTGGAAATGCCATTCCCCTCTTCGACGCCAAAGGGAACGTGACCGGCAGCCTCGGAACCTTCGTGGACATCACCGAACAAAAAGCTGCGGAGGAGGCATTGAGGAATTTCAATGCCAAGCTCGCCGAATCCGTGGTCGAGCGGACAACAGAACTCCGCAGCACGGTCCGCGAACTGGAGAGCGAAATCGCCGCGCGCCGCCGGCTGGAAGGCGAGATCCTCAAGTTGAGCGAACGCGAACAAACCCGGCTGGGCCAAGACCTCCACGATGATCTCGGGCAGCAGCTCGCAGGGATCGGCATGCTCTCCCAAGTTCTGGTCAGCCGGCTTCAGAAAGAGGTTCATCCATGCGCCGCGGACGCAGAGCGCATCGCCAGTTGCCTCACCCAGAGCATCACCACCACGCGCAATCTCGCGAAATCGTTCTATCCGGTCGAACTGGAGCGAGGTGGCCTGATCCTCGCGTTGCAGGACCTGGCCCTGAGGACGGAGCTGTTATCCAAAGTGTCCTGCAAGGTAACGGCAGCCGACGAATTCAGCTTCGGAAAGCCGACGGAGATCCATCTCTACCGCATCGTCCAGGAGGCCATCAACAACGCGCTCAAGCACGGGAGCGCGACCCACATCCAGATCGCATTTCTACAGGAAAACGGCATCCTAACACTCACCATTACGGACAATGGCATCGGCTTCACGCCACCGGAGCCAGGCGGGGAAACCGGCATGGGCCTGCATATCCTCCAGTATCGTGCCGCCCTGATCGGGGCCGGAATCTCTGTCCAACGAGGCATCCCGGACGGCTGCGTGGTCACCTGCTCAATGCCGGTTCCCGTAGTTTGAGAAGAGTTTCATCCCAAGGGCGATGTGGGTCAAGACGACCACGCTCTATCGCCGGAGGTGCGACCACCCCGGATTTGTGCGATTTTCGCATGAATCGTTGGGGATTCCCTCCATTTTTGGATTACTTGCAAGAGGCCCTGCATCGCACTAGTTTCCGAGCCAAACATGAAGTTCCCCACCGCGATTCTCTGTCTCTCCAGCCTCATTGCCCCGGCGGTGTTCGCCCTCGACGTTCAGAAGGAAATGCAGCGGGCCGACGAGTTCGGTAAAAAGGCACCTTCCCTGTTGCTCGGAAACGAAGTGCGACCTTACTGGTCGGCGGAAGATTCTCACTTGATCTATCGCGTCAACTCCGGCGTCAACGAGCATCGGTTTATCCAGGTCGATCTCGCCTCGGGGGCGAAATCACCGGCGTTCGATCACGCGCTGTTAGCGACCGCGCTCGGCAAGGCGGCGGAGCAAAACGTCGATCCGAACAATCTTCCCGTCGAGCAGTTGGAAGTCGCGGCAGACTCGCAATCCCTGCGCTTCCGCGCGTTCGGAAAATCGTGGCGCTACACCGTCGCCGACCAACAGGTTTCACCCGGCGATCTGCCACCCAAAGGCGTCGATCTGTTACCGCCCGAAGCCGCCATGCGCGGCACCCGCCGCAATGGCGACGCGACGGCGCTCACCATCGAGAATGCCACTCCGGGTGAGATCGAGATGTTCTGGGTCGACCGCACCGGCGAGCGCAAGTCGTACGGCAAGCTCCCGCCAGGTCAAAGCTCCACACAACAGACTTACGCCGGACATGTCTGGCTGATGACCGACAACAACGGACAGCCCTTGGCCGGAGTGGTGACTCCCGACGCGCCGTCACTGGCACGCGTCACCGAACGGGTGAGGCCGCAACCACGGCCGAAGGAAAATCTATCACCCGATGGCAAATGGCGGGCGCTCATTCTGAACAACAACCTCGTCATTGAGCCCGTTGCCAGCGGAACCTCCATCACCCTGTCCAAGGACGGCACCGAAGGCGACTCCTATACCCATCCGCTGCAATGGTCGCCGGACTCGAAAAAACTCGTCGCTTTCCGCGTGAAAAAAGTAGAAACGCGGAAGATCCACATCGTCCAGTCCTCGCCGCCGGATCAGCTCCAGCCGAAGCTCAAGACCATCGACTATCCGAAACCCGGCGATGACATTGCACAACCAATGCCGCATCTGTTCGATGTGGAGAACAGCCGCGAAATCCCCGTCGATCACGCGCTGTTCGACAATCCTTGGGAAATCTCCGAACTCGCCTGGACGAACGATTCCACAGAATTCTCCTTCGTTTACAACCAACGCGGACACCAGGTGATGCGCATCGTCGGCATCCGCGCGGACTCAGGATCGGTTAGAACGATCTTCGAGGACACCAGCAAAACCTTCATCGACTACTCGCAGAAATTCTTCATCCACCGCCTGCCCGCCACCCGCGAGATCCTCTGGGCCTCGGAGCGCGAGGGATGGAACCA
The DNA here is from genome assembly GCF_039920825.1 of Luteolibacter sp. Lineage (GTDB taxonomy): Bacteria > Verrucomicrobiota > Verrucomicrobiia > Verrucomicrobiales > Akkermansiaceae > Luteolibacter. The sequence continues at coordinate 85,881 of NZ_JBDSCX010000077.1, forward strand.
TCTCTATCTGATCGATGAGATTTCGGGCGAGATCAGGAATCCCGTCACCAAGGGAAATTGGAACGTCCGCGAAGTGATCGCTGTGGACGACGGGAAGCGCGAACTTCTGATCAAACAGGTCGGCGTGACCGGCCAGGATCCTTACTACGCGCATTTCGCGAGAGTGAACTTCGACGGCAGCGGATTCACTCCCCTAACAAGCAGCGACGGCACGCACCGGATCGATTTCTCGCCGGACCGGAAATTCATTATCGATACCTGGTCGCGGGTGGATCAACCGCAAGTCGTGGAACTTCGCCGCGCTGACGATGGCAAGCTCGTCAGCGAACTCGAGCGCGCCGATGATACAGCGTTGACGAAAACCGGCTGGAGCCGCCCGGAACGCTTCACGGCGAAAGGCCGCGATGGCAAGACCGACATTTACGGCATCATCATCCGCCCGGCGAATTTCGATCCGTCAAAAAAGTATCCCGTGGTCGAGAACATCTATGCCGGTCCGCATGATCAGTTCGTTCCGAAAGCCTATCTCCCGTGGTCCGGAATGAACGCGATGGCCGAACTCGGTTTCATTGTTGTCAGCATCGACGGCATGGGCACGAACTGGCGCAGCAGGGCCTTTCATGATGTCTGTTGGAAAAACCTCGCGGACGCTGGATTCCCTGACCGCATCGCATGGATCAAGGCCGCGGCAGCGGGTCGTCCGTGGATGGATCTTTCCCGCATCGGCATCTACGGCGGCAGCGCGGGTGGTCAGAACGCGCTCGCCGGGCTGCTGCATCACGGAGATTTCTATAAAGTCGGTGTCGCCGACTGCGGCTGCCACGACAACCGGATGGACAAGATCTGGTGGAACGAGGCATGGATGGGCTGGCCGGTGGACGAAAGCTACGAGCGGAATTCAAACGTGACCCACATCGACAAGCTGACCGGCAAACTGCTTCTCGTCGTCGGCGAGTTGGATACAAATGTGGATCCGGCCTCTACCGCCCAGGTCGTCAACGCCCTTGAGAAAGCGAACAAGGATTTCGATTTCCTGCCGATCATGAACGCAAACCACGGCGCTGCGGAAACGCCCTATGGCAAGCGGCGACGTGCGGAGTTTCTGGTGCGGAATTTGATTGGCGGATGATCCAACGGGTATCGCTACGCGTTTGAAGTTTCTCGCTTGGCCCTCCTTTTCCTTGCCGGTTCCAAGGCTGCCGCGCACTCTCCGCGCGTGGCGGAAATCCTCGATGAAGAACCCATGACCGAATTGCTTCGGGCGCTGGAGGCGTCCGACTGCTCGGCCTTGCTCGCGGCCGCCGAGGATATCCACTATGCCGACCTCGCCCATCTTTACGAAAACCTCGACGACGAGAAACGCGACCTTCTGCTCAAGACGATCGGCCCGGAACTGGCGACTGATGTGGTCGCCGAACTCCCTTACCCGCTCATCGAGGAGGCGCTGAACCATTTCAAGCCTGCCCAGCTCCGCGTGTTGCTGGGAAACCTGTCGGACGACGACCGGGTGGACGTTTTCCAAGTCGTCAGCGAGGAGGCGCAGGTTCGCTTCTTCAGCTTGTTAGGTCCCCGCGACAAGGAGCTCACCCGCAATCTTCTCAAATACAACGAGGACACCGCAGGCGGCCGGATGACGACCCAAGTCGGCCGTATCACCGCGGACATGACGGTGAAACAGGCCATCACCGTGCTCCGCCGCGATCGTGAGGATACGGAAACGCTGGCGCGGATTTTCGTCGTCGATGCCCAGGGCCGGCTGGTCGGAAAAGTTCGCCTCCGCGATCTCGCGTTCAGTACTTGGGACACACCGATCCACGACATCATGGAAGCGGCGGACGAATACATCCTCGCTTCCGCCGACCAGGAGGAAGCCGCCCGAACCTTGTCCAAATACGACTTGATCGTGCTGCCTGTGGTCGATGAATTCCACCATTTGCTCGGTGTCCTAACATACGACGATGCGTTGGAAATTCTCCAGGAAGAGTCCACCGAGGATATCGAAAAACTCTCCGGTATCGGCGGCGAGCAATCCGAGGTTTCTTATCTCAACACGAGCGTCGTCCTGCAATATCGCCGCCGTGTTTCCTGGCTGGTGGGACTGGCATTTGTCTCGATCGGTTCGGGATATGTCATGTTCCGTTTCAGCGAGGAGCTGGAGAAAGTGAAGCTGCTGGCACTTTTCCTGCCGATGGTCGTGGCCGCTGGAGGAAACTCCGGAGGACAAGCAGCCACCATGGTCATCCGGGCGATGACCTTGGGGGAAGTCGGCACCGGAAAAGCGTTGAAGATCGCATGGAAGGAAGCCCGCACGGGAGTATTGTTAGGTCTTACACTCGGCATCGCGATGGCGACCTTCATCATTTTCATTCTTCCGCACATGAAGAAGGGAACCGGAGCGGATTTTGATTTCCTGCATCTCGCCCTTGCCGTATCGACCGCTCTTCTGGCCCAGGTTCTGTCGGCCACTACTTTGGGGGCGCTCCTGCCGATCTGCGCCCGTGCCATCAAGCTCGATCCGGCGGTTGTCTCAGCCCCTTCGCTGGCGTCCACGGTCGATATCTCCGGGATGATGATCTATTTCACCACCGCAGGAGCCATCCTGAATTTGCACTAGCGGGTGCGGCGCCACATGTGGACGCGGAGTAAGGGAATGTGGACTCGCGGCAGAAAATGCCGCTTTTCCAGAGGGGAAAAAGCGAGTTAGCTGCATGCGATGCCACGCCGCTATCTCATTGCCCCGGACAAGTTCAAAGGGTCGCTCTCGGCACCAGAGGCGGCTGCGGCGATCGCCGACGGCATCCGGCAGCGCGAGCCGGATGCATTGATCGACCTCTGTCCGATCGCCGATGGTGGCGAAGGATTTATGGAAACTTTGGCCACAACACTGGACGGGCATTGGATTTCCTGTCCTGCGGTCGATGCGTTAGACCGGGCGATTGAAAGCCGCTATGTGCTGGCCAAAACACCCGAAGGGCCGACAGCCGTTATGGAAATGGCCGAGACCGCCGGATTGTGGCGACTCACGGCGGACGAAAGGAATCCCATGATCACGACGACCAAGGGAGTGGGCATGCAGATCGCCCACGCGATTTCCCAACATGCGGTGACACGGATTATTCTCGGTATCGGAGGCAGCGCGACGAACGACGGAGGCAGTGGAATGGCGGCCGCGCTCGGCATCGATTTCCTGAGTACGAATGACGAGCCCATCGAACCGAATCCAACCAATTTACCGACTGTCCGACGAATCGACGGGAATTTCCGCATCGCCTTGCCGGAAATCATCGCGGCGTGCGATGTGGACAATCCCCTCCTTGGTTCCCGCGGTGCGACCGCGATTTTCTCCGCTCAAAAGGGATCCACCGAGGATACAAGAATTTCGCTGGAAGCGGCGCTCGCGCATCTGGTCACGGTCAGTGATGCCGAAGATGCAGCACTCATCCCCGGTGCCGGAGCCGCAGGCGGGCTTGGCTTCGGGCTGTTGCATTTCGCCGAGGCAAAGCTCATCTCCGGCTTCGACCTGCTAGCAGGATTGTTGGATTTGGAAAACCGGATCAGGATGGCGGATCATGTGATCACGGGCGAGGGCTCCATCGATCATCAGAGCCTATCAGGAAAAGGTCCGGTCGCCCTCGCCAGGCTCGCCGCAAGCCAGTCGGTCCCGGTCACCGGCTTCTGCGGGATGGCGGACGACGAGGCGCGGGCCAGCGGAATTTTCCAATCACTCCACGCTCTCGCCGACACCGGCCTGCCATTGGAAACCCTGATTTCCCAAGCCGGTGCGTTGCTCACTGAAATGGTCGCCAATACCGAACTCACCTGATTTATGAAAACCCCGTTCATCACCGAAGCCGAAGCCATGAAGGAAGATTTCAAAGGCCGCACCAACTACTGGATGTGCCGCCCGGAAATCACCAACGCCAAAGACCTGCAAGTCTGTCGCGCCGTCCTGCCCGCGGGTGAAGGCCATAATTTCCATCACCATCCCGAGCTTGAGGAAGTGATCTACGTCCTCGAAGGCGAGGTCGAGCAATGGGTCGGAGAAGAAAAGAAGCTTCTCAAGGTCGGCGAGGTCGCACACATGCTGCCGGGCGTCATCCATGCGACGTTCAACATCAGCGACAAGGATGCCGTCATTCTCGCGATTCTATCACCCGGCTCACAGGTCGGGCCGTTCATGGTGGACGTGAGCGGCGAAAAACCGTGGGCTACGATCCGAGGTTGATTTTCACCCGGACGTCCCCAATCTCGAAGAGAACTATCCCATCCATCGCATGTTTTCCTCTCTCCGAGAATGGACTGATGCCATAGGCACCGGCGTTGACGTCACCGGTGTCGCGGTCATTGTCATCGGCATGATGCTCGCCACCTGGCGGTTTCTTTCGAACTGCCGCCTGACTGGGGAAGGAAGCTACATCCTCTACCGACAGGAAATCGGCCGCTCAATTTTGTTAGGACTCGAATTCCTGGTAGCCGGCGACATCCTGCGCACCGTGGTCGTGGCTCCTACCATGGAAAACGTGAAGGTCTTGGGAGTTATCGTCATCATCAGGACGTTCCTGAGCGTCTCCCTGCAGGTGGAACTCGAAGGCCGCTGGCCGTGGCAACCGAAGAAACCCGAGCTCCAAAAGGACTAACGGAACTGTTTCAATGCCGGAACTCGGAAGGCCGCCAGCCGATCCATTTGTTAAACGTATTGGAAAACGTGAATGCGCTTTCAAACCCAACGGAGCGGGCGATGACCTCCACCTTGTCATCGGTGATGGACAGCAGGTGACGCGCCCGCTGGAGACGAAGATGCGTTAGATGCTGCATCGGGCTGCGGCCGAGCTCCTTCCGGCAGAGTCGGCGCAGATGTTCGCCGCTGAGGCAAGCAACAGCAGCGAGTTCGTCGAGCGTCCACGAATGGGCGAGGTCGGTTTCCACCCGTTGCCAGACCCGCCAGAGCCGGTCATCCGAAGTATGAGGTTGGGCGAACCGCAGCACATAATGATGCACCAGTTCGCTCCAATGATGCAGCGCGGACGCTCCGTTTTGCGATGTGCTCTCGGCATGGAGTCCTTCAATCGCCGCCTTGAGCGGTGCGGTGTCGAAGGCTCCGGTGACGGGTGAGATCGACGAAACAATGGGCCGCGTCTCGCGGGCTTCGCGGTAGCGCACCCAAGCAAAATTCCACGGCTTTCCGGGAAGGCATTTCAGCGCGTTCATTACGAATGGCGGGAGCAGACACGCCTGGCCCGAGCGGATGCGTTTCCACTGGCCATCGGCGAGGATCACCCCTTCCCCTTCGAGGCAGGCCAACATGAAGGTGCCGCTTTGGTTGGCACGGACAATTTCAAACGGTGGCACCGCTTTCATAATCCCGCAGTGCGAAATGTGATGCTGCGCGAGCAGCGGACAAACCGGCCCATCCTGCATCCAACCTCGCAGATCGGAAACGTCGGCCCGCACGACTTGGTAGCGCGTTGACTTGCCGAGAATTTCGACGTCGTGCGGCTGGGTTGCGTTTTCGGAAACTCTCATGGGACGGTCCGGAAAAGGCTAGCGGCGGCCACATGGGGCGTCGAGCTTTCGATTCGCATGTGGATGGCGGATAGTCGAAAGTGGATGAACCGCACGCATCCACACTCGACGCCGCGAATCCCCGCAGTAATACAAACGTCATGCCAAACAAATGGACTGGAAAAGGAAATCCTTACACCCGCAGTGAAGTCGTCGCCCGTCTCAATGACACGCTCGACAAGGGCCAGGCGATCATCGCCGCCGGCGCGGGGGCTGGGATCAGCGCGAAATTCATCGAAAAAGGCGGTGCCGATCTCATCATCATTTATAACAGCGGCCGCTTCCGCATGATGGGCCACGGCTCGACCGCGGGCATGATGGCCTACGGTGACGCCAACGCGATCGCCATGGAAATCGGCGAATACGAAGTGCTTCCCGTCGTCGAGGAAATCCCCGTAATCTGCGGCGTTCACGCCACCGACCCGCGCCGCCGCATGTGGCACTGGCTCGGCAAGGTGAAGGAAATGGGCTTCTCCGGTGTAAACAATTTCCCCACCCACACCATCGTGGACGGCCACTTCCGCGGCGTGTTAGAAGAGACCGGCATGAGCGTCCAGAAGGAATACGACATGGTCGGCCTCGCCGGAAAAATGGACATGTTCTCCATCGTCTATGTCGGCTCGCCGGATGAGGCCGTTCAAATGGCGAAAAACGGCGCGGACGCGATCATCGCCCACGTCGGCACCACCGTCGGCGGCTCGATCGGCGTGACCAACGCGGTTGTTAGCTGGGACGACACCATCAAACGCACCCAGGATATCATCGATGCGGCGAAAACCATCAACAAGGACATCTTCTTCCTCTGCCACGGCGGCCCGATCAACACTCCCGAAGACGCCGAACGCGTGATCAAGGCCACCGATTGCGTCGGCTTCGTCGGTGCGTCGAGCTTGGAGCGCATGGGTGTCGAGGCCTCGCTGACCAATCTGACCCGTGAGTTCAAGGCAATCACCGTCAAACGGAAGAACTAACACCCATCCGCCATGGCCACCATCGCGGTAATCGGAACCCTCGATTCCAAGGGTGAGGAGCACGCCTTCGTCGCGGAGAAAATTCGCGCGCGCGGGCATCGCGCTTTGCTGATCGACGTCGGCAGCGGAGATCCTCCCACGGTCACGCCGGACTTCACCCGCGAGCAGGTCGCCGCCTTTGCGGGGCTTGATCTCACGGATTTGTTAGTCCGGAAGGATCGCGGCGAATGCGTGGTGGCGATGAGCAAGGCCGCCCCCGTTTTCCTATCCAAACTGGCGGCTGCACACGACATCGACGGAGTCATCTCCCTCGGCGGCGGCGGCGGCACGGCGATTTCCACCGCCGCGATGCGGGCTTTGCCACTCGGTTTTCCGAAACTGATGGTGTCCACTCTGGCAGCGGGAAATACAGCTCCATATCTTGGCACGAAGGACATCGTCATGATGCCGAGCATTGCGGATATCGCGGGGCTTAACCGCCTATCAAGACTCATCTTCTCACGAGCAGCTGGGGCGATCTGCGGGATGGTGGAAGCGAAGATCGAATCCGATGACGCCCGCCCGCTGGTAGTGGCCAGCATGTTCGGAAACACAACCGCCTGCATCACGGAAGCGAAGCGCATCATTGAGGAGGCCGGTTACGAAGTGCTCGTTTTCGCGGCGACCGGAGCAGGTGGAAAGTCGATGGAGGCGTTGATCGACAGCGGGATGGTCGCCGGCGTGCTCGATCTAACTACCACCGAGTGGGCGGACGAACTGGTCGGTGGAGCGCTGAATGCGGGCCCTGATCGGATGGACGCCGTTGCGAGGGCGAAGGTCCCGGCGGTGATCGCTCCGGGTTGCCTCGACATGGTCAATTTCGGTGAGAAGGCATCGGTTCCGGAGAAATACGCGGGACGAAATTTCTACATCCACAACCCGCAGGTCACGCTCATGCGGACCACGCCGGAAGAATGCAGCCAACTCGGCCGCATCATCGCGGATAAGGTCAACCGCTACGAAGCTCCGGCCGCGATCCTGATTCCGAAAAGGGCGATCAGCGTCATCAGCGCGGCAGGCCAGCCGTTTCACGATCCCGCCGCCGACGAGGCATTGTTTTCGGCGATCCGTGAGAATGCCCGCGTTCCGGTCGAGGAGTTTGACGAGGAGATCAACAGCCCGATTTTCGCCCGGGCTTGTGCCGAAAAGCTTCTTGAATTGATGACTGCGCCCCGGAATTGAAAAATCCAAGACGTGGTGTTGGTAGTGACAGGTTCAACCCATGATCAAAAGCCTTCTCATTCAAGCCGCGTTGACTTTGGGCGTGGTCTCGCTGCTGCCTGCCGCTCCGGTCTCTCTTTTTGATGGTAAATCGTTTGCCGGTTGGGAAATTCGCAAGGGCGAGGAAAAGTGGTGGAAGGTCGAGGACGGCATGATCACCGGCGGATCGCTCACGGAAACCGTGCCATTCAATACCTTCATCGCGTCCGCCAAGGCTTATGGCGATTTCGATCTCAGCTACAAACTCCGGTTGGTCAAGGGTGAGGGTTTCATGAACTCCGGGATGCAGATTCGGAGCAAGCGGGCCGAAGCTGATTCCGAGATGATCGGCTATCAGGTGGACGCCGGGGCCGGCTATTGGGGAGATCTTTACGACGAGTCCCGCCGGAATGTCGCCATGGCGAAATCGGACGGCACCACGGCGAAGGATTGGGAGTGGAACGACTACCGCGTGCTCTGTGAGGGATCGCGAATCCGGACTTGGATCAACGGCGTGGTTGCGGTGGATTTCACGGAGAAGGATCCCGGTATCGCAGCTAACGGTTTTCTCGGTCTGCAAGCCCACGGTGGAGGAAAATTTCTGGTGCAACTGAAGGACATTTTTATCACCGAACTCCCGTCGCCGGGTGGAGTCCGGTCGCCGGAGACCGAACGCGCCAGCTTCAAACTTCCTGCCGGATACTCCGCCGAACTCGTCGCGTCCGAAGAACAGGGAGTCGGCAAACCGATCACCGTGGCTTGGGACAAGCATGGAAAGATGTGGACGATGACCGCTCTCGAATATCCGGTGGATGCGAACGAGAACGAAGCGGCCGCGAGACAGCTTTATCAACACGGAGGGAAAGACCGGGTTCTGGTCTTCGACGAACCTAACACAGCGGGCCCGCTGACACCGCGGGTCTTTGCGGACGGCTTGGCGATTCCACTGGGAATTCTGCCGACCGATCAGGGCGTTTACGTCCAGCACGGTCCCGAGATCCGGCGTTATCATGATGACGACGGCGACGGCGAGGCTGACGGATTCGATGTCGTTCTCGAAGGTTTCGGATTCCAGGACTCCCACCTGTTCCCCCACCAGTTCGAACGCGCGCAGGGCGGCTGGATTTATCTGGCGCAGGGCGCTTTCAATTATTCGAAGGTGCGTCGGCCGAACGGGCTGAAATTCGATGATGGCACCACGACCGTCGATTTCAACAACTGCAAGCTCGCCCGCTTCCGACCCGATGGCTCGGCATTCGAGCCGCTGACCGGAGGACCTAACAATATCTGGGGACTGGTCATTACCCGCAATGGCGAGACTTTCGTCCAGGAAGCGAACGACCTCGGCTATCCCGTCGCCGAATTCGCACCCGGCACGCATTATCCGACCGGTTCAGGAACGAAACTCCGCGATGACGCTCCTATCCTGACTCCGTCCACTCCTAACGAGCCAATGGGTGGAACCGGACTCAGCGGCCTCGCCTTGGCCGAGGATACCGATACTCCTTTCGCCAAGGGACAGGGAGATGGCGCGGTGTTTTACCTGGCGAACCCGATCACTTCGAAGATCCAGATTGTGACAATGACCCGCGATGTGAGCGGTCACCCGATTTACAAAAAGGGCGCGGATTTCATGACTACTGGTGATCCATGGTTCAGACCGATTTCCGTCCACTTCGGACCGGACGGATGCCTCTATGTGGTCGATTGGTATAACAAGATCATTTCCCACAACGAGGTGCCGCGGACCCATCCGGACCGTGACAAGACCCGCGGACGGATCTGGCGAATTCGTCATGAAAGCCAGCAGCCTCCCCCGCAAATCGATTTGGCGAAAGTTCCCGATAAAGAGCTGATCGGCCAACTCGCTGGAGACAATGCCCTGATCTCGTCACACGTATGGCAGGAAATCGGTGATCGAAAGGCGGTTGAACTAACCGATCCACTTCAGGCGATGATCACCGATTCCTCGAAGCCGCTTCAGAAACGTCTGGGAGCGCTTTGGGCGCTTGAAGGATTGCACACGGTCAGACCTCCCTTGCTGGTAAAACTCGCGGGGTCGCCTGAAGCCGAGTTTCGTTATGAAGCTGTGCGGATCGCCGGTGAGAATTCACTCGGAGAGAGCGATTTTCTCGCGGTCATCTCCGCGTTGGGAAATGAATCCCACTTCCGGGTCCGCGCCGCCATTGCCAATGCGGTGCGTCAACACCGCCAACCCACTCCGAAAATCATCGCCTGCGCCGCGGCACTCGGACTCGAACCCGCCAAGGGAAATGACCGCGCCGCCTACGACCGGACCTTTGAACGCTATCTGGCCCGGTGGGCGATGTCCGTCCATCCCGAAGCCACAAAGGAAATGATCGCGACTGTCCCGCTGACGATCGAGGCAAAGCTGTTGGCCGTGCGTTCACTGGACACGACCGAGGCAGCCGCCGGGATGGTCAAATTGCTTCCCGACATCAAGCGCCCGCTGGCGTCCGATGAACTCTCCTTGTTAGGAACCCAACTGTCCCAACCCGATGTGATGCGGGGATTCAGCGAGCTTCTCGGAGACCCGGCCCGCTGCGAGCCGATGCTGCGCAGCATGCTCCAGTTCGATGCCAAAACCAGCACATCAGCAACACTGGCCAAGGCGGTGGAACTCGCCTGCACGAAGCTATTGGACGAACAGCGGACGCCGGATCGCGAGCACCTCGTCGTCCAACTGGCGCGGCGATTCCGACTGCGGTCGCTTTCCAACGAAGTAAACCGCTGGCTGAAAAGCCCACAACGAAACAACGCCGAACTGGCGGAAGGACTCGCCAGCCTTCGTGAAATCGGCGCGGTGGATCCACAGGGGTTCCGCACCTATCTGGACCACGCCGATGACCTCGTTCGGCGCGAAGCAATCATTGGTTTCGCCAGCGCCGACGATGCCGTGGTGGTTGGTGAGTTTTCAGAGCGCTGGCAATCCCTAACTGGATCACAGCGCTCGCTGGCCGTGAACGGGATGACCTCGAGTCCGCTGAAAGCCACAGCCTTCGCCAAAGCCATGGCAGCCGGAAAATTCCAAGGATTCGACGGCACTGCGATTGAAAAACTCATCGCCGCGCTCGGAGCCGGACACCCGGATGTCGCCGCGGTGCTCAACGCGAACAAAGGCCTGTTGATGCCGGTGCTTCGTTTCGGAAACGATGGCCCGGGCCGCATCGTGACGAACACGACCCTCAAGGGCCCATTCACCGTCGAAACGTGGATCAAGCTGCCCGCTCCGATCGACAACAACGATGGACTGTTAGGAAAACAAGGCGGCCCGGACATCAATTTCTACGGCGCCCACCTCAGGGTATTTGGCGGCGACGATGTCGGCGACATCATCAGCGCGGATCGTGAAATCAAACCGGACCTGTGGACCCATTGCGCGATCACCCGCGACGCGGCGAACCGTTTCAAAATCTATCTGGATGGCGAGCCCGACACCGCACAAGGCAAGGAATTCGCAGGCGATTTCACCGCATTCAATCTCGCTGAAACCCATCGCGGAAGGGACACCGCCGCAAGTTTCGACGAAGTCCGGGTTTGGAAAATCGCCCGCACCTCGGAAGAGATCCGCCGCGATGCCCAGACACGTTATTCCGGTGGAACGACGCCGGCTGGACTCGTGATGAGAATCACCGGCGACCAGCCTCTCGAAAAACCGGAAGGCAGCGCCGGCATCACCCTCACCATGGATTTTCCGAAGCTCGTCTCCCCTGCCGAGGCGCTCGCACTGGATGAGAAATTCACGCGTTTCAGAGCCATGACGGCGCTACAGGGAGATGCTGCCAACGGAAAAAAACTCGTCCAAGCGACCTGCATGATGTGCCACCAAATCCAGGGTGAGGGCACCTCCATCGGCCCCAATCTCAGTGGTGCCGGAGCCATGGGCGTCGAGGCTTTGCTGCGGAACATCCTCACACCCAACGCCCAGCTTGAAAGCGGCTATTATCGTCATGATGTGAAAAAGCGCGATGGGACGGTCGTCAGTGGATTTCTCGCCAGTGAAAATGAGGACTCGATCACCCTCCGGATCATCGGCGAGGATGAACGGGTGATTCCGCGGGCGGAAGTGATTTCCCACGAAGTGTCGCGCCGCTCGCTCATGCCGGAGGGCTTGATCGATGGATTTTCCGAGCGACAGGTTTCGGACTTGTTCGCTTATTTGAAAACCCTGCGCTGATACACCGCTTGATATTCCACATCCACCAGTGACCTGTTTCCGGACAAATTTCCTACCGCTGGCCCGTTAAGCCGGACAACATTTCAAGAACCCACCCGCTCATTTCCTACTTCATGAAATCCCTGCCACCTCTGGTTTCCCTGCTCGCCATCCTTGCTGCCGGCTCCTCGCTGATGGCCGCCCCGCTGAGGGTCCTTGTCGCCAGCGATGACAATGCGTTCAGCGATCCCTACTCGGCGGCATTGAAAAGCGGCGGTGCCCAGATCGTCGTCACCAGCGAGCCGGACGAGGCGAAGCTATCACACGCGGATGTGGTTCTGATCCACCGCAAGAAATTCGAGGCCTACACCGTCGCCACGCAATCCGCGCTGACGGCATTCGCCAATCGCGGCGGCGGCATTGTGGCGGTCAACGGTGCAATCGCCGCAGGCACCGCGGAATGGGGCAAGGCCACCCTCGGCGGCGGCTGGGACGAGAAGGACAGCCGGAAATTCAGCAGCCTCATGATGCTCTACGTGGTGAGCAATTCCCACCCGATCGTCAAAGACTCCTCGCCCTTCGACATTGTTGATGAAACGCTTTACGATCTAACACTATCTGATGACATCTTCGTGCTCGGCTCCGCATTCACGCCCAAAGGACGCGACGCGAAACGCGGCGATGGCCCGAATGTCCCGGGTCGCGATGTGCGTGCTTCCATTTACGACCTGCAGCCGCAGATGTGGACTTATGAAACGCCGAAGCATCGCGCGGCGGTTTTCCTGCAAGGTGCGCCTGAAACACTTGCCCACGCGAGCATGCGTTCATTCATCCTGCGTGCCGTGGCCTGGACCGCAAAGCGCGAGAACGTCGATGAGTTCTGCACCAAGGCCGACCTTGCCACCTTACGCTATCCGGCTGGCGGTCCGCGCCGTGCGGAGGATGAGATCAAGCAATTCAAAATGCAGCCCGGCTTCGTCGCCAGCGTCGTTGCCGAAGAGCCGCTGATCAACAAGCCGATCGCCATCCAATGGGACGGTGCCGGCCGCCTATGGGTCGCGGAAACTCCGGAATATCCTAACGGAAAGCGCCCGCTCAAAGGCCCGGCATGGAAGGAAACCGGCGTGCTCGACCCGGGACACTACGACCGCCCCGGCCGCGACAGCATCAGCATTCTTGAGGATTCCAATCACGACGGCAAGATGGACAAGAAGCACGTGTTCTACACCGGCCTGGAACTTGTCACCGGTTTCTGTCTGCATGAGGACGGCGTCATCGCGGTCGCCCAGCCTAACATCGTTTACCTTCAGGACGTCAATGGCGACGGCACGGCCGATACCGCGACTCCGCTCTTCGGTGGCTTCGCTCCCGGAGACACCCACTTCGTCGCCAATCATTTCAACAGCGCCCCCGATGGTTGGATCTACGCCAGTACCGGCAGCGGTGCCGATGCCACCGATCCGAAGTCAGGAAAAGTGATGGCCAAGATTTCTCCAGGCGTCTTCCGATTCCGTCCGGACGGATCCGCCATCGAGCAAGTGGCGTCCCAAGGCGGAAATTCGTTCGGCGGCGAAGTCACCAGCGACATGGAAATCTTCCACGGCAAGGCCACCAGCGGCAACCCGATCCAATACGTCGTCCTTCCGGAGTGGGTTCTCTCGAAAGCACCTAACACCAAGGCTCCAAGCTTTGTTTCCGTGAACCCGGGACGCACCGTCGCCCGCACCGATCTATCAGACCGTGCGCCGATCATGCAGATCGACCAGGTCGGCCGCTACAGCGCCGCATGCTCGACCGCCATCTACGAAGGCGGAGCATGGCCGAAGGAATATGATGGCAAGATTTTCACCAGCGAGCCGATCCTCGACATCATCCATTTCGAGGAACTCAAGCCCGATGGACCGTCCCTAAAGGGCGAGTTGGTATTGAAAGATCAGGAATGGCTGCGCTCGATGGACTATTGGTTCTGCCCGGTCGATGTATCCTTCGGTCCCGATGGCGCAATGTATGTCCTGGATTTTTACACTCCGGTTGTCACCCACAACGATACCCGCGGACCGGCGCACAGTGCTTCCGGAGCATCCATCCGTCCGGACCGCGACCAGTATTTCGGCCGCATCTATCGTATCCAGAGCGCGTCCGCCACCAAGTTCCCGATCCCGGATCTCTACAAGGCCAATGCCGCCGCGCTGGTCGCCGCGTTCAAGCATCCTAACAAAACCGTCCGTTTCAATGCCATCCGCATTCTGTTGGAGAAGCCGAAGGATTTCGGAAAACAAGCGGTCCCGGCGCTGACCGCGATGGCCACCGGAGAATCGTTCGCCCCCGCCCGCATTCTCGCCCTGTGGGCACTGCAGCGCCTCGGCGAACTGAAGCCGGCGACGCTCGATACCGCTTTCTCGGCCTCCGAAGCGACCGTTAGGAAAAACGCCATGCTCATCGCCGAGTCCGGCGGCATCCCGCTGGCAGCCAAGGAGGCCAGCGCGGGCATCGCCGACAAAGACGCGCGGGTCCGCCTCGCCACGTTGCGTGCTCTCGGCGCATCTCCCATGTCACCGGAAGTCACCTCCCTGCTCCTCGCCAGCGGTGGAAAATTTCCCGACGACTGGTCGAAGGCGGCCGCCGACGCAGCCAGCGCCCGCAATCCCTCCTCACAGTTGGAGACGATCCTGACTGAAGCCGGAAACGCCGGCCAAAGCGAGGAATCCGTACGCTCGCTAGCCTCCTCGCTTGCCTCAGGTGGCAACCAAGGCCAGTTGCTGGGCGTCCTCCAGGCCTCCTCTTCCTCGCCGAATCCCAAGCTCGTCGCGGTCGTCCTGACTGATCTCGGCAAGTCCCCTCCAGCAGCTCCGCGCAACCTGAGTGCCGCTCTTGAGGCTCTCCGGCCCATCCTGGCATCGTCCGACAGGGCTCTTGCCGCAGCAGCTCTTCCGCTCGCCGTCGCGTGGGACAAGAGCGGATTCTTGAACAAGGAAATCACCAAGGCCGCAGGTGAACTCATCGCCGTCGCCCGCGATCCTAAACAACCGGATCTGGTCCGCGCCGACGCGATCCGCACCTTGCTTCCGGCCCGCTCCGCCAACAAGTTCATCCTGCCTAACATCCTCGCGCTTCTGACCAAACCCCAGCCGGATTCCCTCGGCATTCCGCTTGTTACCTCGCTCGCCACCACCGGTGAGCCTGAAGCGGGCAGCGCCCTGACCGATGCCTATCCGACCCTTCCTCCCGGCCAGCAGGAAGCTGATTTCACAGCGCTTGTCGGCCGACCTACTTGGACGAAACTGCTATTGGATGCGATCGAGTCGAAGAAAATCCCGGCGTCGTCATTCGGCCCCGCCCAGATTTCGCGCCTCACCTCCCATCCCGACGCGGAAACCGCCAAACGCGCAAGCGCTCTGTTCGGTGGTCCCGGCAGCGGAGCCGAGCCCGGCAAGGATCAAATCATCACCCAGTTGCTTCCGCAAATCGAGAAGCCAGCCAACATCGCCAACGGCAAGCAGATGTTCACCGCCGTTTGCTCCATGTGCCATCAGCTTGAAGGTGCCGGAAATGTCTTCGGTCCCGATCTATCAGGCATCGGCTCGCACCCCTACCTCGAACTCCTCACGCACATCGTGAATCCAAGTCTGGTCGTTGACGACGAGCACCGCACTTGGAACATCGTTATGAAAGACGGAACCCTATACTCCGCCCTCATCGCCAGCGAAAACGACGCGCGCGTGCAGATCCGCCAGCCCGGTGGTGTCACCATTGATTTGAAACCCGGCGACATCGCCTCGCGCAAGAAGGGTGAGAACTCGCTCATGCCCGAAGGACTCGAAGCCATGGGTGCCGACAACCTCCGCGACATCATCGGTTATATCCGTTCCTGCGCTCCGAAGACCACCCACTGAATGCTCTCCAGAACTAACCCATCCCATCACCGACATTTCATGAAAACCAATCTATCAAAAATCTCCCGCTTGGCGCTTTGCGCTTTCGCTCTTGCTCCCGCCCTCAGCCAACCGTTGGCCGCGCAAAGCCCGGAAAGCACCGAACCGATGGGTCAGAAATTCGCCAATCCCAAGCTCGCGAAAACCCTCCGCGTCCTGCTGGTCGGTTCCGGGAGCTCGCACGATTTCCCGAAATACTTCCTCGGTAGTGACGAGGTCACCCTCAAAGCCGCCGGTGGCATGGACGTCGCCGCCACGCCGAATCTTGAGGAAGCACTCGCACTTCTTCCCGAAGCCGACGTGTTGGTTTTCAGCGGCAACCACGATCAATACGGCAAGGAAGAGTTCCAGAAAGCGCTCAACGACTTCGCCGACAAGCGCAAGGGACTGGTCTTCCTCCACGCCGCCACTTGGGACCACTCCGCTTGGAAAGGCTACAACGATCGCTTCATCAACGGCAAGACTCCCAATCACGGCAAGGGGGACTTCGAAGTCACCGTCAAGGATACGAAGTCGCCTCTGATGAAAGGCGTCCCGGCGACTTTCAAAATCTACGATGAAAACTACCATTTCGAGCCGGGGCCGAAGGCCAAATACGACATCTGCGCCGAAAATGCCCCCGACGGTGGCCCGGATCCACACGCGAGTGTCTGGACCGTCAAGGACCGCAAGACGCGCATCGTTTGCATCACCCTCGGTCACGATGACAAAGCCCACGACAATCCCGCTTACAAAGCCATCCTTACCAACTCGGTGAACTGGGTTGCGGGTCGCTAACAGTATTGATTCATTTCAGGCAATCATCCAACCGGCGGGGCACTTGGGGTCCCGCCGGTTTTTTTTGCGATCAGAGCGCCCGGACGTGCGCGACCGCCGCCGAAGCCAATCCCTGCGGATTGTAGCCGCCTTCCAGTGACGAAACAATCCGGCCGCCACACCATTTCTCCGCGAGAACAACGCAGCGGCGGGTCATTTCGGCCAAAGTCTCATCATTCCAGCGCAACCCGCCGATGGGATCATCCACCCGTGCGTCGAAGCCTGCGGAAATCAGCAGAAAGTCCGGCTGGAACGCGTCGATTGCAGGTTCTAACCAAGCACTCCACGCCGCCAGGGCGACACCACCATCCGAATTTCCCGGCAGCGGAATATTGAGCGTCATCCCCTCGCCCGCGCCTTGACCTCGCTCCGCGGCGGGACCGGTAAATGGATAGATATTCTGTTCGTGGAGCGAGGCGTAGAACACCGAGGGATCCCGGAGGAAAATCGCCTCCGTGCCGTTACCATGATGGACATCCCAGTCGATGATCGCAATTTTCCCGAGTCCATGTCGCGACTGCAAATATCGGGCGGCAATCGCGACATGGTTGAAAATACAGAACCCCATCCCGCGCGTCGCCGTCGCATGATGACCCGGCGGCCTCACCGCGCAGAATGCCGAGGAAACGTCACCGAGCATCACCGCGTCCACTGCCCCTAACACCGCACCAGTCGCCTCCAATGCGACATCGTAGCTCTCATGACAGATCGCCGTGTCACCCGTCCGCAGGCAGTCCGAAAAAGTCTCCACGTCGCGGTAAACCAGATCGTGATAATCGTGATCGTGCGCGAGGAGGATTTCCGCGACCCGCGCCCGCCGACCCGGCAGCCGCACAAAATCATCCGGTAGTCGGGCCAGCGCCGCTTCCAGCACCTGATATCTCTCCGCTGACTCCGGATGGCCAAGTCCGGTATCGTGCCGCTCGTAGCACGGATCGAAATGGATGCCGATTTTCCGGGTTCCTTCAGGCGTCATGGTCCGGAATATGGCACATCCCCTTCGTAACCCAAACATTTTGCAGGCCCCACTTCGCAGCGCAGATTTCCGTGGCAAAATTCAAGTTCCGGGCGATGGTGTCTGGAATCGTTGATTCCCCGCTGGCGGCTTTCCGCCGCCGCCATGCCCGCAATCGAGGCGGAAAACTCAACCTCCACTGTCATGAGTGACAAAAATCCAAAGGCGAAACGGAAGACTCAAGCCCAACAGCAGCAGCACAAGCAGCAGAAAATGGACGAGAGAAACCGTGAGCAGGAACGGATCCACGAGCTTCACATGATGAAGCACCCGCACGAAATGAAAAGCTGACCGGCTTTTCATAGCGGCTGTTGTGGAAGATCGGAACGCTAGCGCTTTTCCGAGAGCATTTCTTCGATCCTTTTTTCCGAGACCTTTCCTAACAGCTGAATGTCCGGAGCGAAAAGTGAGATGCGGTATTCTTCCAACGCCCACCCTGCCGGCCAATGAGCGGGATCATCGGGAGACTCTGTGTGATCCTTAAACCACGGCAGCCAAAGACGCCGGAACCGATCCATTTTCTCAAGATCCTTGACGATCGGCAATGAGGACAGCCGGCCTAACCGGGAACGGATGGCACGCAGCCTCCGCGGATATTCACGAAGACTCGCGAAACCGGCACGCCAGGCGAAATCCTTGCGGAATAGCCAGGTGAGCTGCTCCTCGATGTCCTCCGCGATCTCGCCGAGGTTGCGGTCCTTGAGATTGGCAGCAACCCACTTTTGAATCTCCGGCAGGATTTCGAAAATTTCGTCGATCGATTTTCCAAGGACAGCGGCGGCGTCATACCAACCTCCTTTCGCCTTTTCGGTGAGAGCTCTAAACTCATCCGGCGAGCGTGGGAAGACTCCGCCCGCCGCACCTTCGGCGGCTAACAAGATCAGTGTATCAAGGGTCGTGCCGCCGACTCCGAGTCTCGGCATTTCCACCTTTGCCATCAGACCTAGCGGAAATTTCTTCTTCAAGTAATTCACCTGATCCTGATGCGCCAGCCAGAGCAATCTCGCTCCACCCGCGCGGTGGGACTCGGCGGCGAGCGCGGCGCTGGTGACGGCTCGGACGCCGACGGATTCCCCCTCGTCCACCAACGCCGGATAGGCCGCGCCGCCGGGAGTCATGACAAGTTCCGGCAGGCTTTCGCCATCCCACGTGCTGATGCCCTTTCGCTCGACGTCGGCATTAGCCGCGGCTTCGAAGCGGACACGCATGCGGTCGGCGAGCTGAAGTTTGAGGACAGCCACATCGTCACCCATTGCGAGTTCCTCGGCGTTGTCATCGCAGACCCAGATCTTGGTAACGAGTTCTGGTGGCAGTTTGCTAACATCGTATTCGCCGACCGGGACATAGGCTCCGTTGCGATCCTTCATGTGCTCGGAGAGCGCTTGGAAAATGGAACGATCCTTGGGCGCGAAGCTCCATAATTCAGCAAAACTTTCGGCTGAGGGCCCGATCGGCTGGCAGATGCGGCGGTAGTCTTTCGGCAGCGAACGCAGCAGGATTTCGGCGCGTTCGCGGAGATTTCCATCAACGCCCCAAGCCGAAAGCCAGTCGGGAAATTTCGGCAATTGATCGACATGCACCCCGATGGTCACGCCGTCGTCGCGTTCGCCCTGAGCCGTGTGATAGTAGAGCGAATACTCCACGCCGCCGTGGAGCAGCGTATCGGGAAATCCCTCGAGTCCGAGATAGCCGAGATCTTCGTCCACCACATCGCCCACACCTAACATCAAACTGTCCTCGTGCCTCTCAAGCCATTTGTGGAACGCGGCGGCGGTGTGGATTTCACCGGGGATGTGGTTTTCGTAAAACCGGATGATCGCCTCGTCGCTCCACAGCCCGCCGGGGCGGCGAAGCTTTTGTTCGATGGCCTCAATCTCCGCGCGCATGTCGGCGACGTAGTCGAGGAATTTGCTGCGTTGCTTCAAAGCACCGCCGACCACACCCTCACGCAGGAAAATTGTTCTAGCAGCCTTGGGATCGACACGGCCGTAGTGGATTCGCCGGCCTGCGACGATGTGTAGTCCGCCGCAGACGACGGTTTCCTTGCCATAGACCGCGCCTTGGTTTTCATCCCAATGCGCCTCTCCATACTTGCTCTTGCAGAGATGCGGCGCGACTTGCTCGACCCACGCCGGATCGATCCGCGCCACGCGGCGCGCCCATAGCCGTGAGGTTTCGACAAGCTCCATGGCCATCACCCACTCGTGGCGTTTGGGAATTCCGAAAAGGCCGGAGCCGGGAAACACGGCGAAGAATCCGCCATTCGCGCTGCGGTAGGATTTCGACTCGCGGTCCCATAGGCCGAACTGGCGCGGCACGCCTGACAGAAGCGCCTTATGGATGGTCGAATAGGCACCCGCACCCGACAAATCCTTGCCGATCTCACCGAGTTTGAGTTTCCACTCACGCTCCAACAGATCGGCGAGTTCGTCGCGGACGTTCGCCCACTCCATCACGCGGCGGGCGTTGAGAAATGCGGGACCGCAGAATTTCCGCAGGGCGTTGCGCTGCCAGCGGCCGCGGTTGTCGCGGAATTTTGCGAGTTCGTTCCACAGGCGGAGGAGTGAGATGAAATCGCTGTCACCATCCTTCCATTTCGCATGCGCGGCATCGGCCTCGCGGGCTTTTTCAGCGGGACGTTCACGGGGATCGTTGGACTCCAGCGCCGCGACGATGGGCAACACTTCCGCGAGGCAATGTTCCTTGCGGGCTTCGATCAGCATGCGGCCTAACCGCGGATCGACCGGCAGGCGCGCCATCTGGCGGCCGTAGTCGGTGAGGTTCTTTTCCTTATCGAGCGCGTTGACCTCGCGCAGCGTGCGGTAGCCTTCGGAGACAGCTTTCGGCGATGGTGGATCAAGAAAAGGAAACTCGTCGATCTCCGGCAGGTTCAGCGCTTTCATCCGCAGGATCACACCCGCTAGAGAACTGCGGCGGATTTCCGGATCGGTGAATTCGGGACGCTCGGTGAGTTCGATTTCCTCATAAAGCCGGACGCAAACACCATCTCGGACACGACCGCAGCGGCCTTTCCGCTGGCGGGCGCTGGCTTGGCTGACAGGCTCGACCTGTAAGCGCTGTACGCCTTTTCCCGGGCTCCAACGGCTGACGCGGGCGACGCCGGAATCGATGACACAGGCGATACGAGGAATTGTTAGCGATGTTTCCGCGACGTTGGTCGCGAGGATGAGGCGGCGTTTGTTGCCGGGATTGAAAACGCGTTGCTGGTCGCCGAGGCCGAGTCTTGCAAACAGTGGCAGAACTTCCGTGCCACGGTATTGACGGCCTTCGAGTGCGTCGGCGCACTCGCGGATCTCGCGCTCGCCTGGCAGGAAGATCAGAACGTCGCCATTCGGTTCCACTTCGCCGAGATAGTCCACCGCGCGGGCGACGTGCTGCGGCAGATCCTCGTCGTCGAAGGGAGGAAGGAAAAACTCCGCGACGGGAAACATCCGGCCGGGTGCTTCGATCACGGGCGCGGGCACGCCGTTGTTTGAGAAAAATTCGGCGAAGGATCCGGCGTCGAGCGTGGCGGACGAAATGACGAGCTTGAGGTCCTTGCGGCGTTCGAGCAGGCGTTTCACGTAGCCTAGCAGGAAATCGATATTGAGGGATCGTTCGTGCGCTTCGTCGAGGATGAGGGCTTCGTATTGTTTAAGATCCCGGTCTCCCTGCGTTTCGGCTAACAGAATTCCGTCCGTCATGAACTTGATCCGCGTTTCGCGGGAGGTCTTGTCCTCGAAACGAACCTGATAACCGACGTAATCACCGAGCGGAACTTGCAGTTCCTCTGCCACGCGTTTCGAAACACTCGCCGCCGCGATCCGGCGTGGCTGGGTGCAGCCGATGCGTCCGCCGTCGTCGCCGAGCGCCTCGCAGACCATTTTCGGAAGCTGGGTAGTTTTTCCCGACCCCGTTTCACTGACGACCACGACGACCGGATGCGCGCGGATGGCCGCGAGGATTTCCTCCCGGTGCTCGACCACCGGAAGTTCCTTGGGATAATTCCACCGCATCACTCTGCCGCCCTGCTCCACGCTTTGATTTTGTTTTCAATGACGGCCGGTGACCGCCCGGCAAAATGCAGGGAGGGGCATGGAGCGTCAAATGCATTCATCCCCTGACAGGTTGCTCGATCTGGCATGGCAGGATTGTTCACAAGTTTCGCATATGCTGTTTACTCCGGACAACGTGATTAAAGAGTCTTCACCAAAATGAAACCCATTCTGAAATTCTCCTCCGCGCTAGCGTTCGCCGTGCTTCCGTTGCAGGCCGCGCCACCGGTGACACTGGAGTCGCTCCTTGCCGAGATGACGGATTTCGAATCGGTGGCGCGATGGCCGGAGCCGGAATTCACCTGCCTTCAGGCGAGCAGTTACGACCGCCGCACCGTCGCTCCCGATCAGCCGGGCTGGTTTGCCAACGATGATCACACGCAATATATCCGCACCGAAGAAACCGCAGGACGCCGGGAAAATGTCATGATGGAGGACGATGGCCCGGGTTGCATCGTGCGGCTCTGGGTGACGACGATTAAAAACAAGAAGGGCGTGCTGCGTGTTTACCTGGATGAAAATCCGGAGCCCGCACTGTTTTTTCCTGCTTTCGACTTGCTGGCAGGTGATTTGAAATTGGGCGAATCGCTAGCCATCCCCCATCCCGGCTACAGCGCCACGGACAACGGTGGAAACACCCTGATGCTGCCGATCCCCTACGCGAAGCATTGCAAGGTCACTTGGGAGGAACAAGGCGAAGGCCCGCGCTACTATCAGATCAATTTCCGAAAATACGCAGCGGGAACGAACGTGGAAACATTCACCACCGCTTCGTTTGAAGCGGCGGGTCCTTCCATCCAGCGCACTAACAAGGTATTATCTGCCCCACCGTCCTCCAAGCTTGCGGCTTCATTTTCCAAATCCACGACGATTCCGGCTGGCGGCGAGGTGCCGCTGGATCTGCCCGCGGGGCCCGCCGCGGTGAAGATGATGGAGCTTCGTTTGGAGCCTAATGATGCGGCTGCGCTTCGCTCGTTGATCGTGCTTATCCAGTTCGACGGAAAGGAAACGGTGTGGTGTCCTGCCAGTGATTTCTTCGGTAGCGGAGCCGGTCTCAATGAATTGAAGAGCTGGTATCGCAGCGTCCTGACCAACGGCACGATGACCTGTCGCTGGACCATGCCGTATGCGAAAACAGGGCGCATCACGCTTTTCAATGCCGGCAAGCACCCCGTGAAAGTCCAACTCCAATGCCAGACCGGATCCTGGAAATGGGATGACCGTTCGATGTATTTCCACTCCGCCTGGCATTATGAAAGCAATCTAACTACACCACCGTCGAGGGACTGGAATTTTATCCGCCTCGCTGGACGCGGGGTCTACGTCGGCGACACGCTCTCGCTCTTCAATCCGGTGGCGACGTGGTATGGCGAGGGCGACGAGAAGATCCGCGTGGACGGAGAAGCAGTCCCCTCGCACCTCGGCACCGGGACAGAGGACTATTACGGCTATTCCTTCGCACCGCGAGGAATCATGCAGACTCCGTTTTCAAATCAGACCCGCATCGATCAGGAAATGACTCAGGGCCACAACGTCCTGACCCGCACCCGCAATCTCGATGGCATCCCATTCCGCAAGTCGCTCGATTTCGACATCGAGCTCATTTCATGGAAACCGACCCGCCTGACTTATGCGGCGACCACGCATTGGTATGCGTTTCCCGGCGGTTCGTCGAACCGTGTTCACGAATTGGAAAACGCGACCGCACCCATCCCCACGCTGGCCGAAGCGCAAGCTCCGACAGCGCCATTTCCCGGCGCCATTGATGCCGAACTGCTCAAGGTCGCGGCAAGCACCCTTGGCATCGAGGTAAAACCGCAGGACATGGAGCCGTTCGGAGGCGTGCGCTGGAGCCGTGGCGCTCAGTTGTTAGCAAAGGCTGGGAAGGTTGGAGATTTCACGGAATTGGAAATCCCCGCTCCGGATAGTGCGTCCCACAAATTATTCCTGATCGCGACCCAAGCTCCCGACTACGGCATCCTGAAATTCATCGTGAACGACCAACCTGTGACAGCGAAGTTTGATGGATACGCTGGAGATGTCAGGCCTGCGGAAAAAATGCTGTTGGGAACCTTCAAGCCACAGAACGGCCGAATCAAACTTCGCATCGAAGTCTCCGCGGCGAATCCGGCAGCCGTCGGAGCGAAGTTCTATTTCGGTATCGATTATTTGCTACTCGAAAGACCCTGAGGTCCGGAAATCTATTTCGCAGCGGGTGGCGACTTCATCGGCCGGATTGTTAGGTCGATGATTTCCGCATTGCGCGGCAGGCCGAGGGTGTGGACGAGAGTGGCAGCGACATCGGCGGGCTGGATGAAATAGGCGGGATCGTAGGGTTTACCCTCCTGTTTGCAGATGGCTTCCTGCATGGGAGTGGCGGTGCGACCGAGGAAAACGCTGAGGACGCGGACACCGCGGGGATTGATTTCCTGACGCAGGCTGTCGGCCACGGCTTTGAGCGCGTGCTTGGTGGCGGCGTATTGACTGACACCCGCGCCGGCATTCAGTCCGGCGGTGGAGTTGATGAAAACGATCTGGCCCTGATGCTCGATCAGCTTCGGCAAGAGTAGCTGCGTGAGGGCGTAGGGAGCACGGACATTGCAACGGTATTGCAAGTCGAACTCGGCGAGTGGCGCTGTTTCTAATTTCCCCATCGCGAAAACACCCGCGCTGTGGACGAGGACATCGACATGGCCGAAGTCGGCAATGACCTGCTTCGTGAAGCGTGCCAGTTCGGCGTCGTCGGTGAGGTCGGCTTCGTAGCAGCGGACTTTCCCGGGGCCGTCGGGTGCGATTTGTTGCAGCACGCCGAGATCGCGGCCGACGAGGGCGAGCGACGCTCCCTGCTGTGCAAGCGCGAGTGCAATTGCCTTGCCCACCCCGCTGCTGGCACCGGTGACGACCGCCACTTGGTTTGCTTCAAAAATCATCAAATTCACGGTGGCGAAGTCTCGATACGGGGTCAACGCATAATCCGCGGAGGCCATGCGGTTTGCACGAATACCCTGCAAAAAAGCCATTTCACGACATCGAGCAGTTCTCTTTGAGATCTCTCTATTCCGTTGACCTGCGGCGTGTTCGGGCAATGCAGCGAGGCGGGGCATGGCATCTGCGACTTAAGCCATGGAGTCCAACCGCCCCCGATGGAACTCACAAGATCACATCTATCTGTTATGAAAGCAATATCCCAACCTCCCCAAGATGCAACTCGCTGCAAGTCCGAAGCCCCTCAGCACACCGGGTTTCTAACATTATTGATCGCGTCGCTATTTCTGATGATGTGTCCCGCTGGCGCACAAACCCCACTCAAGGTAATGCCATTGGGCGACTCGATCACTTACGGCTTTAATGGAATCAATTATCCCAACGGAAGTCCTCCGGGGGGATATCGAAAACAGCTCGGGATCCGGCTCGCAGGTGCTGGAATCAGCTACGATTTCGTGGGCAACAGCAACTTGAATCCAGCTCCCGGCATCGATCCGGATCACAATGGCTATCCGGGCATCCGTACCGATCAGGCGCTATCAGCTCTATCCGGATGGCTTGCGGTCAATCCCGATGTGGTGCTCGTGCACCTCGGCACGAACGACATGATCCAACATGTGGCGATCGGCACCGCCATCGGCAATCTCAGCCAAATCATCCAGCAAATCACCGTCAATTCTCCTAACCGGAAACTCTATGTCGCCACGATCATCCCGATCATCGACACCCGCGACGGTCACACCCCGGCGGAATGGAAAGTCATCATCGACGCCTATAACGACCAAGTGCGCTCACTCGTTGCGCAATACGCGAATCAAGGTCGCAAGGTCTTCCTCACAGATATGAGTGCGGGCTTGGTTTATACCTTTTCGGATCCATCCAAGAATTTTTTCCAACCCGGTGACGGCACCCACCCAGGGCAGGCCGGATACAATCAAATGGGTGATTTCTGGTTCGGTGCCATCGGCGGCGGAACCAATCCGCCTCCTGCCACAGGGCCGCAGGTTCTCACCAACGGCAGCTTCGAGTCCGACTTCGCGGGTTGGAGCGGCTCCGGGAACAAGATGATCCAGTCGTCCGGTGCCTATACGGCCACCGACGGTATTCGATTGGTCGCCTTCAACGCAGGCAACTCCGCACCTAACGGTATTCTCGCCCAGACATTTTCGACGACTCCAGGAGTTACTTATGCCCTCTCCTTCGATGCAGGAGTGCTGGCTTACACTAACAGCGAGCAGCGACTTCAGGTTGCCGTCACGGGATCCGGCTCGTTGCTCCTGCAGACGGTCTCTGTTTCGGGATCGGGAAATGGAACGCGCTGGGTTCGACAGAATTTCAGCTTCGTGGCCAACAGCAGCGCCACCACCCTGACCTTTCGCGACATGTCCACAACGACCAACGCCCTTGATCTGCTGCTCGACAATGTCCGAGTCACGGGAAATGGCGGAGGAGGCGGCGGCACTTCCAATACGGCGCCGACTGCGGCCCCCGACACTCATTCCACCAACAAAAACACAGCGCTGGTGGTTCCAGCAAACGGCGTGCTCGCCAACGATTCGGATGCGCAATCTCAACCCCTCACAGCTGTTCTCAGATCGAATCCCTCCAACGGGAGCGTTTCGTTGAGCAGCAACGGCGGATTTACCTATAACCCGGCAAACAATTTCACGGGAACCGATTCCTTTACCTATCATGCCCACGATGGAAGTCTCAGTTCCAATGTCGTTGCGGTGACTATCAACGTCAACGCAACATCCGGTGGATCAACCGCTCTGGTCAACGGTAGCTTTGAGTCCGGTTTCAACAACTGGACGATCTCGGGAAACCAGGAACTCAAATCCGCGGCTCCCTATCTCGCGACCAATGGATCCAAACTTGTAGCTTTCAACGGCGGAAATCTCGCGCCTAACGCAACGCTCGCCCAGTCGTTTCCAACCACTGCGGGGAGTCGCTACACGCTGACGTTTGATGCCGGTGTTTTCTCCTACAATACGAATTCACAGACCCTTCAGGTAGCGATCACCGGCTCTGGCAGTTTGCTTTCCGGCTCCGTGACACTTTATGGATCCGGCAACGGGACAAATCGCTGGCTGCCTCAAAGTTTCACTTTTGTTGCAAACAGTTCGACCTCCATACTCACCTTCCGCGATATCTCCAGCTCAAGCAACTCACTTGATCTCCTGCTCGATAACGTCGCGGTGATTTCCACTCCTTAAGCCAGTGATATCCGATCCACGAAAGCGGCGATCGTCAACTTGATTCCACCTAACCGACAAGCATCATCATTTCTTCCCCTCGGATCTGATCCAACGAGCGTGAAGCATGAAAAATCCATCCAGGTCAAATACCAATCTCCACCGCACACTTCTCGTGGCCGCGCTGTTCCTGATCGTGTCAGGAGCGCGGTCCATAGCGCAGGATCCGATCCGCCTGCACCCGGACAGCCCGCGGTATTTCAATTTCCATCAAAAGCCGGTCGTCTTGGTAGGTTCTTCCGAGCATTATGGGGCTCTGATCAATCTTGATTTCGACTACATTCCTTATCTCGACGAGGTGCGCAGCCGGGGTTTGAATTTGATCCGCATCTTCAGCGGAACTTACCGGGAAGCGACGGGCTCATTCGGGATCCAGGACAACACGCTGGCACCACCCACCGCGCGATTCATTGCGCCATGGAAACGGACTGCCACTGCGGGAGCGGCTGATGGAGGAACCAAGTTTGACCTGAGCCAGTGGGATCCCGCTTATTTCAATCGTTTGCGCAGTCTCGTCAGTGAAGCAGGAAGCCGGGGCATCATCGTTGAGCTGACATTCTACAGTGCGATCTATGATGACAACCTGTGGAAGCTTTCCCCGATGAACAGTGCCAACCACATCAACGGTGTCGGATCCGGCGGCAGGATCAATTGTTACAGCTCCACCAGCGACCTGCTTGCCTATCAGAAAAGTCTGGTCCGCAAATGCGCCACCGAGCTGAACGCATACGACAATGTGATTTATGAAACCTGTAACGAGCCTTACAACGGCAGCGTGTCGTCAGCATGGGAAAATCAAATCATCGACGAACTCACCGCGACCGAGGCGTCCTTGCCGGTCCGGCATTTGATCGCCAGAAATGTCGCCAACTATCAGGGTGTTATCTCGAATCCCCATCCCGCGGTTTCGATTCTCAATTTCCACTACGCTTATCCAGAAGCCGCGTCGCAGAATCAAGGATTGAACCGGGCCATCGGTGATGATGAAACCGGATTCGCCGGGCAAACGGATTTTCCTTATCGTCGCGAGGCGTGGGAATTCATGATGTCGGGAGGCGCGCTTTTCGATCATCTCGATTTTTCGTTCACCACCGCTCGTGAGGATGGAATGGCCTTGCAATCGGCTCCGGGCGGCGGCGGTCCTGCGATCCGACGCCAGCTCGGCGTGTTGCGCCGATTTATGGAAAATCTGCCGCTGGTGCAAATCGCGCCACAGCCGGATCTGGTTGCTGGCGGAATTCCATCCGGCGGCGCGGCGCGGGCCATCGGATTGCCTGGAAAAAAATACGGCGTTTACCTGAGAGGCGGGAGCCAGGCCAATCTGATCTTAAATCTTCCCGCCGCAACCTATCAGGGAGATTGGATCGATACCAAGACCGGCGCGGTGGCCGGATCGATCGCCGCGTTCAGCCACGCCGGAGGCCAACGGACGCTCGCATCTCCGATCTATCAGGAAGACATCGCCCTACGCCTGACCGGAGAAGCCCCACCCGCACCCGGTCCCCAGTTGGCGGTTAACGGAAGCTTCGAGTTGAACTACACGGCATGGAATGCGAGCGGCAACCAAGCGATCCTCACCGGCGGGACAGACGGAACGAAGGCCTTGGTTTTCAACGGCGCAAATCAAGTCCATACCGGAGTGGTATCACAAACAGTCCCGACCCGGTCGGGCGTAACCTACACGCTAGCATTCGACGTCGGTGTTCTGTCCTACAATACCAACCAACAACAACTTCAAATCACGGTGACAGGCAACGGCACCTTGCTGTCGCACCAAATTGTCATCACCGGCCTCGGAAACGGAACCGTCCGCTGGGTGCCACAGGTATTCACGTTCGTCGCGGACAGTGATTCCACACTGCTTACTTTCAAGGATAGATCGACTACGACACAGTCGATCGACCTCCTGCTCGATCACGTGCGGGTTTATGCGCCACCGACCGACAACGGCCTGCCTCCGGAAACGACGGTGCTTGGACCTGCGACGTTGTTGGGAATTCCGGGATCAATTGTCGTCCAAATCGCTGCCACTCAACCGGGAACGTATTTTCTCCAACGCTCGGTCGATTTGATCACTTGGGAAACGGTCGGCGAAATCACTATCACCCAAGCCGGGACGATCGATTTCCCTCACTCCGAATCGCAGCCAAACGCGATGAGCTTCTATCGAATCGGGCTCCGGCAGTAGCATGGCTGCGGGAGAAATGACTTGCTCGCGACGGTGGGATTGCTATGTCTCTTGTGATACAATGGCGTGATCCGGCGTCCTGATATTGAAGGTCAATCAGCCTTGATTTCCCACTCATACATTCCCCTTTTGCCCGCCGCCGCCATACCCCTCCCGCTTTGTTGACTGAGCTCCCTCCACTCTCCCGTTGCACGGGTTTCCTTCCGCCGTCCCATCCCCCCATCGTTGCATGAAGACCCTCTTCCGGTTTACGGATGACGTTGTTCGCATGTTTATGTGCTTGGTTTTTCTCAGCCAAATCACAGCGATGGTCGCCGCCCAATCCCCCGAGGCGAAAATCATGGCTCTGGGTGATTCGATCACGAGAGGGACCAACGATATCAATTATCCCAACGGCAGCATTCCCGGTGGTTACCGGAAGGAGCTGGGAATCCGCCTCGGCAATGGCGGATTCGCTTACGACTTTGTCGGCAGCAGCATCCAGAATGCCGCGGCAGGAATGGACCCGGACCATGAAGGTCACGACGGCTACCGCACCGACACCCTTCTCGCGAACCTTCCGACATGGCTGGCGGTCAATCCGGATGTCGTTCTGCTCCACGCTGGAACCAACGATATTCTGGAAAATATTTCCGTGAGCACCGCAGCCGGCAACCTCGGCCTGATCATCGATGCGGTCACCGCCAACGCCCCGAACCGCAGGCTCTACGTCGCAACCATCGTCCCGATCACCCAGGCGTGGCCGCCACAGACGCAAACGTATTCGGCGGCCTATCTGAATGGAAACGTGAATGCCTACAACGTCCAGGTGCGCAATTTGGTGACCCAATATGCGAATCAGGGACGCAAGGTCTTCCTGGTGGAAATGAACGGCAGCCTCGTTTACACCGATCCCGTTCCTGCCAACAATTTCTATCAGACCGGTGACGGAATCCACCCCGGACAAGCGGGCTACAATCAAATGGCAACGGTCTGGTTCAACTCCATCACAGCCACCGGATCGTTGTTCCTTCCTCCGCCAACAGGAGTTCCAGCGGCTCCCTCCTCGCTCACCGCCACGGTCATTTCCGGAACGCAGATCAATTTGAGCTGGCTGGACAACTCGGGCGATGAAACGGGATTTTCGGTATATCGCAAAACCGGCAGCGGCGGAACTTGGCAGCAGATCGCCACCGTTGGCGCGAATGCCACGATTTCAGGCATCTCTGGATTATTGACCGGGGCGAATTCTTATTTCTTCGCGGTCCGGGCAATAAACGCCAGCGGAGATTCCGCATGGTCGAATGTCTCCTCGTCTGTTCCCATCAACGTGGCGCTGAACAAGCCTGCTTCCGCTTCGTCGATTTACAGCGGAGCGACGGTCGCCTCCAACGCGAACAACGGAAATCTAACTACATTCTGGTCCGCTACCCTCACCGATCCCGCGGCGTCCTGGGCGGTTGATCTAACGAACGTTTTCCGGATTTCACGCTTGGAAGTCACCACCCGCCAGGACGCTGATCAGCCGGTGACCCGGAAAAACTTCGAAGTTCGGGCTTCGAACGATTCGGCATTTGCCACCTACACCGTGCTGGCCACACAAGGCGAACCGCCTTTGTCCCATGCCTCGACGCTGGCGGCGGATATCAATCCCATTACTCCCTTCCGCTATGTGAAGGTGGCTAAAACCGACGGCGGCTACTTCTCCTTTACGGAAATCAGAATCTTCGGATCGGTCCCGCCAGCTGTGCCGACAGCGCCCAGCAATCTGGTGGTCACACAAACCACCGGGCACGACATCACTCTCGGCTGGGCGGATAATTCGACGGGAGAAACCGCTTTCAAGCTGGAACGAAAAGCCGGAGCCGGCGGGACATTTGCCGAAATCGCCATCGCACCCGCCAATACAACCAGCTTCATCGACGCGGGGCTGGCCCCGGCCACGGGCTATATCTACCGACTGCGCGCCACCAACGGCGTTGACAATTCCGGTTACGCCGAAGAAGTCGGTGCGGCCACGAACCCGCTCACCGGCTACGAAGCCTGGGCCGTGAATTATCCACAGTTTGTCTCGCTGCCTGCCGGCGACCAGCTTCCCACGGCGGATCCCAATGGGGATGGAATCAACAATCTTCTCGCCTATGCCTTCGCCCTCGATCCGCTGTCCCCGTTGGCATCCGGCTCGCTTCCGGTGGTGACCACAAACCCGGCTCCATCATTTCGATTCCGCCGCAGCACGACGTCGGGGCTGACTTATGAGCTGCTCGTTTCGACCAATTTGTCGGGGGAAAATTGGCAGGTCGCGAGTCAGGAAGGTGCCACGGTTGAAGCCATCCCAGGTGATCCTTCGGCGGAGCTCGTCACCATCCCGCTGGAGGCAGGTGCTGAGCGGAAATTCGCCCGTCTGAGGGTAATTCAGAATTAACGCCCGCATTCCAAAATCTTCATGCAAAACGCACTCTCCTCACACAATGCACGATCAACCCGGTAACATGGACCGGTCCGCCGTTTCCCTCCATCCGCTGACCGCAAGCGGATTACGACTCAAGCAAGTTCCCGGCACGGCGCCTGCGAAAGAGGTAGCGGATTCCTTACCGATGCGCATTCCTCCCACACGACCGATTTCCCGGCTAAAAGCCCTGTTAGCGGCTGCGGCTTGGATCGTGACCGGGGCCACGGCACCCGCAGCGGACGCGGTCCGCCTGCATCCTGGAAACGGGCATTATTTTCTCTTTCGCGAACGCCCCACGGTGTTGGTGGGATCCAGCGAACACTACGGAGTGTTGATCAATCTCGATTTCGACTACGTCCGTTATCTGGAGGAAACGAGAACCTGCGGATTGAATTTCGTGAGGGTGTTCACCGGTGCGTATCGCGAGACCACCGGTTCGTTCAACATCCCGGAAAACACGCTGTCTCCACTGCCCGGGCGCTCGGTGGCTCCGTGGAAACGGACGGGGCAGCCCGGTGCCGCTGACGGAGGAAACAAATTCGACCTCAACCAATGGGATCCGACTTACTTCTTCCGTCTGCGGGAATTCGTCGGCGCGGCGTCGAAGCGCGGCGTGGTGGTGGAACTGACTTTTTTCAGCGCGATTTATGACGACACCCTGTGGAATTTATCACCATTGAACGCCGCCAATCACGTCAATGGCGTGGGTGCCGGCGGCCGCGCTAACAGCTTCAGCGCAACCGGCGATCTTGTGCCGTTTCAAAAGGCCCTCGCCCGGAAATGCGCCACCGAGCTGCGTGATTTTGACAATGTCATTTACGAAATCTGCAACGAACCCTACGAACAGAACATCACCCAGGCTTGGCAAAATCTGATCATCGACGAGTTGGTCGCCACCGAAGCGGAATTCCCCCTCCACCATCTCATCGCGCAGGGAGTTTATAATTATCAAGGGGTTGTCTCCAGTCCCAACCCTGCTGTTTCCCTATTCAATTTCCATTATGCTTCGCCGACTGCCGCGTCGCAAAACTTCGGGCTGAACCGCGCACTCGGAGATGACGAGACGGGCAACAACGGACGGGAGGATTTCACGTATCGCCGCGAGGCATGGGAGTTCATGCTCTCCGGCGGCGGGCTGTTCAATCACCTCGATTTTTCCTTCACCACGACACGCGAGGATGGCATCGCCTCGCAAGCGGCTCCCGGTGGCGGCGGCCCGGCGATTCGCCGCCAATTCGGCATCCTGCGATGGTTCCTCGAGGAAATGCCGCTGGTCAATCTCACGCCGCAGCCCGGATTCGTCGCAAGTGGTGTTCCGACAGGTGGCTCGGCCAAGGCAATGGGGGTGCCGGGCACGGCTTACGGACTTTACCTGCGTGGCGGCACGCAGGCCAATCTGGTGGTCAATCTTCCCGCCGGAACCTATCGGGGCCAGTGGATCGATCCGCGCTCCGGCTTGGTTTCCGGGGCAGTTGCGGAGTTCGTCCACGCGGGCGGAACACGCAGCCTCGCCTCTCCAAACTACAGCGAGGACATCGCCCTGCGTTTGTCCGGTGGCGGCCTTCCAGCGCCGGAAGTCAGGCTAACCACACCATCGTATAACAGCATCATTGCCTCAGGAACCACCGCCACTGTCCTCACGGCGGATGCCTCGACGAGCGGCGGAACCGTGCAGGGCGTGGAATTTCTGGATGGGGAAAAATCCTTGGGCAGCGTCTCAACGGCTCCCTATCAGCTCACCCTTACCGACTTGGCGGAAGGCCAGCACGTTTTCCGGGCGAAGGTCATCACCACCGACGGACGAACGTCGCTTTCGCCTCCGATCAAGGCATGCGTCGAGGGAGCCTTCCACTGCGGAATCAACCTGAATGGAGGTGCGTTGATCGTGGACGGACAATCGTGGCAATCGCAATCCGCCGCCGTTTCGGCAGGCTTAACGGTAGCTAACAGCAATCCTGTTAATGGAGGTGGGGGCATCAATTTTTACCCCGCACCCGACGCGTCCACCAGCATCGTGCTGGGGGCCCATCTGCTGCGTGCGAGCGCGACGGGCAACATCGAGCTTGGTCTGGGCTATCCGCTGGTCAACGGCTATTATGATGTTTTCCTGTTCGTCGCTGAGGATCAGACAAGTTATTCGCGGGACATGCGGGTATCGATCGAAAACCTAACAGCAGCTCGCGGCATTGGCGATCAAGCCAAGGGTGAATGGTTGAAATACGGTCCTTACCGGACGAAAGTGGAGGATGGGACGCTCAACATCGGATTGCAGCAGGAATCCAAAGGAGTTCCGAAAATCTCCGGTTTCGCCGTCTATCAGGCCAGCGGTCCGCCAGCAGCCGCGGATGTAAGGATGACCCTCGCGAAGACTGGAGACGTGGTTTGCCTGACTTATCCAGCGGGCCTGACGACGGCGAAGATTGAGGCCTCCGACACCCTGACGGGAGGATGGCAGGAACTCACCGCGCCGGTTTCCAATTTCACGGATCAAGATGTGGTCCCTGTCGCCATCGACCGGCCATCACGTTTTTTCCGCCTGCGAATGGACTGACTTGCAGAGATCGGAGCGAGAGCGCGGATCATGCGTTCTGCACGCGTTTCATGCACTAGGGCAGCTGATGATGGTCTGCGACCCGCTTCGCGATTTCCGCTTTCCATTCAGGTTCATCAAGTTGAGTTGCCGGGTCTGCCGTCGGCATGCCCCATGCAAAGAAGGTTTCAGATTCTCCCCCCGATGGAATCCTACCCGATTGGCGATGAAAACAAGCTCCTGCATTTACTGCTACCTGATGACCGTCGCAATTCTGGTGGTCTCGCCGGTGGGCATGGGACAAACCGCGAAGATCATGCCGCTGGGGGATTCCATCACGCGTGGAACCAATGACATCAATTATCCTAACGGCAGTATTCCCGGAGGTTACCGCAGAGGGTTGGGAGAACGACTGGCTGCAGCCGGACACCGTTATGATTTCGTCGGCAACAATACCGATAACGCTTACCCCGGCATGGATCCGGATCACAACGGCAACAACGGTTTCCGCACCGACCAAATGCTTGCGGGCTTGTCCGGTTGGCTCGCGGTCGATCCCGATACCGTCCTTCTCCATGCTGGCTCCAACGACATTCTCCAGAACGTCCCGGTCGCGACCGCCATCAACAATCTCAGCTCGTTGATCACTACCATCACCAGCGACACCGCACGCAGGCTGTATGTGGCGACCATCATTCCGATCACCCAGGACTGGCAGGGCCGGACGGCTGCGTATCTCAACGGAAATGCCAATACCTACAACGCCCAGGTAAGAACTCTTGTGCAGCAGTATGCGAATCAAGGACGCAACGTTTTTCTGGTGGAAATGAACGGCAGCATCGTGCTGACCAATCCGAATCCGGCTTTGAATTTCTATCAACCCGGCGACGGCATTCACCCCGGACAGGCAGGTTATAACCAAATGGGCGCGATCTGGTTCAACGCAATCACATCCACAGGCTCGCTCCTGCCTGATGCGTATCTATCATGGTCGTCAAATTATCCTGCGTTCACGGCGCTGCCCGCTGGAGATCAGTTGCCATCCGCAGATCCCAACCACGACGGTTTGAGCAATCTTCTCGCCTTTGCCTTCAATGTCGATCCGCTTGGAAACCTGCCTGCGAGCGCCCGCCCCGCGTTGAGTGTTGACTCAAACCCCGCGAATCCCTCTTCGTTTTTCCAGTTCCGCCGCAGCAAGATCGCGGATGTGAATTTCGAGATTCTCGTTTCATCCGATCTATCCCCGAACAACTGGCAGATCCAAAACCAGTCAGGTGCGATGGTCACGTCGATCAACGGAGACACAGACACGGAACTTGTCACCGTGCCACTCGGAGCTGGCGGCACCCGGAAATTCGCCAGACTGCGGGTGACACGGAATTGAAAGTCTCAATTTTCAGCAGTCGCCTGGGGTTGGATGGCTGGGGTGCCGCGGCGGCCGACCTTTTTCCCAAGCGCCATTCCGGGCATTTCCACCAGCAGGTGCATCACTTGGGCCATCACCAGAATGACAGGAAGACCTATCACCAACATCACCGTAGCCGCCTGAACGGAGGAGATTGCGGGGAACTGCCGGACGACGAGATAGAGAATCCCGAAAATGACCGGCCAGTGAACGAGGTAGAGCGGAAAGGAAATTTTTCCCAAGCGTTGGAGCAACGGTGCTAACAAAACCTTGCGCAATACGGCAAGCGCTCTTGCGAAAGGATCCGTGCCGCGGGCGAGAATGCAGCCGAATCCGAGGCCCCACAGCACGAGTGCGACGGCATGCCATTGGAGCAGGATGCCAACGGCGATGACGATGGTGATCGCGAGGTTGCGGATTTTACCGCTCTTTTCGTCGCCACCGAAGCAGGCGTAAAAATGGTAGCTGCCGATACCTAACAAGAACAGCGGAAGATGCGCCGGGAAGAAGGCGAGCTGCGGGTTCTGCCAGATTTTCGAGAAGTGCATGCCGAGAAACGCGACTGCCGTTAGAGCAAGCATTCCGCTCGCCGATCTCACCATCCGCGCCACGAACGGAGCGACGAGGTAATACTGCCACTCGAGGGTGATGCTCCACGCCGGAGTGAGCAGCGTGCCGGTCGCATTCTTCAGGAAGCTCTCGGGCAGCAATCCGTTGAGAAGGGTCAGATGCCAGAAGACATGGGTGCCGAACGCCGTGGACTCGCTAAAAAGCAGGTCCTTGATCCATACGAAATAAATCGTGTCGCGCCAGACCACGGTGGACATGATGAATGGGATCAACCTGCTGGCCGCGATGCTCAAAACAAGGCAGCAAAGATAGACCGGATAGATTCTGAAGACGCGGCCGGTCATGAAGCTTCCATACGATTGCCGGCGCTTGTGAAGCAGGAAGGAAATCGCGAATCCGCTGAGGATGATGAACGTATCGACTGCGGCGGATGCTTCGATGAACCCCATGAACGCCGGCTGCAACCGCGAGAAAGGCCGGGGAATATTCGTCTCCATGAAACCACAGATCGAAAAGATGTGTGCGACAGCGACCCACAGGGCCAGCAGGCCACGGAGGCCGTCCAGCTCGTCCACACGGCCGGGTTGTCGTTGTTGAGCGGGGGGAGTGTCCATACAAGATGGCTTGCAGCAACGATCTGCCGCAGATGACAGAAACCCAGCATTTTTCGGGGTCTGTTGAAAAGCATAAAATCCCCGGCGCGCGAGTCCAATACCGGCCAATTTTGTGAGAAAATCACGCTCTTACGCGATCACGTAATGCCTTTCTACGGATTCCATGACATAACAGCCGAGGAAAGTGATTT
This sequence comes from Luteolibacter sp., assembly GCF_039920825.1. GTDB lineage: Bacteria > Verrucomicrobiota > Verrucomicrobiia > Verrucomicrobiales > Akkermansiaceae > Luteolibacter. The sequence goes on from NZ_JBDSCX010000077.1 coordinate 122,817, forward strand.
TCGCGTCACTAACCGATCCCCCCGCCCGGTCCATCCCGGGGCTCCCCCCTGCGTCATGTTTTCCGTTTCGATTCCATTCCCCGGCATTTTCCGATTGATCTTCGGCACTCGTGCGAGCGCCCGATTTTCAAAAATTCCGGCAATGCACAACGCTGCAATCGAGTCGCCAAGCGGTTTGGAAGGCACCTCATACCCGGGGCAGAGGGGTAAAAATGGCTTGACCGCGGGAACGGTTTTATCATTCCCTGACGGCGTTTGGATGCTCTCCGCATCAAACTTCCCCCCGATCCCCCTATGTTCCCGCGTGGAAAATTTCCCGCCTTTCCCGGTTTTCCGCCTGACGGCTTTGTCTCGGCAGTCTTCCCTCCCGCAATATAAACTTTTGCGTGATTTTGGCACGCTTCCCGCAGTTTTCTAAAATAGTTCTCCCCCTATCCCCCCCCCCACCGTATGAAATCGTTTAGAAGTGTACTTCGTGTACTTGGCCTGCTGGCGTTCGGCAGCCTTGGCGTCACCGTTTGTGAGGCGCAAACTCCACCGGTAAGGATTCTGCCCTTGGGCGATTCTCTGACTTCCGGCGTCAGTACATCGGTCGTCCCCGGAGCTTACCGAAACCGGCTTTACAGCTTGTTGACGACGGCTGGCTACAATGTGGATTTCGTGGGAACCAATACGGATTCCAGCAATCCAACTCTTCCGGACAAGGATCATCAAGGTGTCGGTGGTGCCCGGATTGACGAGATCCAGACGAATTTGGCCGGTTGGCTGAACACGGTGGAAGATCCGGATGTGGTGCTTTTGCTCATCGGGACGAACGATTTCTCGCAAAATTTCAATCTCGGCTCCATTCAGACTCGTTGGACCAATTTGATCGCCGACATCGCGACGAAGCGTCCGTTTGCGAAGATCATCGTTTCGAATTTGCCCCTGAGAACGGACAGTGCCGGACTGGAATCCCAGCAAGTTTCTTTCAACTCCGCCCTCGCGGGAATCGTGAACAACCAGGTATTGCTGGGCCGTCAGGTTTCCCTTGTCGATATGCACTCCGCGTGGGTGCCAAGCGACTTGGTGGAAGGCGTGCACCCCAATCAGGGTGGCTACAACAAGATGGCGGATGTGTGGCTGCCAGCCATCGGCAGCGTGATTTCACCCTTGGGGACGACGAATCCTCCCGCGATTGTGCGCACCGGGCCACCGACGACCCCTCAGCAATTGACGGTTCGCTTCAGCAAACCGCTCGCCGATTCCGCCGCGACTCCGGCGAATTTCACCATCAACGGTGGATTGAGCGTTTCCGCCGCATCTCTGGATGTCGCGAGCAAGCGCATCATGACGCTGACGACCAGCTCGCAAGCTCCCGGCACGCTCTACACGCTCTCCGTCACCGGCGTCCGTGACCGCACGGCAGCCCAGACGCTCATCACGCCGGGCTCGACGATCGCCTTTTCCACCGACGCGCAAACCAACGGCAGCTTTGAAGCGGATTTCGCCGGTTGGACCACTTCCGGCAACCTTGAAATCAAGAATGCAGCTCCTTACGCACCAACCAACGGCGCCAAGCTGGTGGCCTTCAACGCGGGACAACTGACTCCAAACGGCGTGGTCAGCCAGACCTTCTCGACCACGGTCGGGATTGCCTACGTTCTCGCATTCGACGCGGGAGCACTCGGTGCCAATGCCCAGCAGCGCATGCAGGTGAATGTCACCGGCGGCAGCTCTCTCGTTTCGCAAATAGTCACCGTCACCGCTCCCGGTGGTGCCGGATCCACCTGGGCTCCGCAAAGTTTCTCGTTCGTGGCGAACAGCACGACCACGACAATGACCTTCACCGACATTTCCACGACCAGCAACAGCGTGGACCTTCTGCTGGACAATGTCCGCCTGACCACCCAGGTCCCGCGCACGCTGACGGTCTCCTCCACTCCGACAACCGGTGTGAACGTAACCCTCAGTCCTGCCGATCTCAACGGCGCGAGCGGAGCTCCCACCGGATTCAGCCGCCAATACGTCAATGGCACGGTCGTCACGATCTCCGCGCCTTCCGTCGTCGGAGCAAATGCCTTCGTCAAATGGCAACGCAACGGCGTGGACCTGACCACCAGCAGCAGCACGACCGTGACACTGGATGGTGACTACACCTTGAACGCCGTTTATTCGGCCAACAACCAAGTGCTCAACAACGGCAGCTTTGAAAATGGCTACACCGGCTGGACCCAGACGGGAAATCAGGAAATCAAAAGTCTTTCGCCTTACATCGCCTCCGACGGCACCAAGCTGGTGGCGTTCAACACCGGTAACCTCGCTCCTAACGGCATTCTGTCGCAAACCTTCCCGACCACTTCGGGAGCCACCTACACCGTCGCTTTCGACGCGGGTGTCTATTCCTTCAATACCAGCACTCAATCGCTGCAAGTCTCCGTCACCGGATCCGGCAGCGTTCTTTCCCAAGTCGTCAACCTGAGCGCCAACACCAACGGCACGACACGCTGGTTCCCGCAATCGTTCACCTTCGTGGCTAACAACGCGAGTTCCACGATCACTTTCCGCGACCAGTCGCCCACCTCGGCAGGTCTTGACCTTATTCTCGACAATGTCCGCGTCACCGGCCCTCCAGGGGGCCCCGTCAACAATTCGCCCGTCGCCGTGGCCGAAAGCTACACGACCAATCAAAACATCGCCTTGGTCGTTGCCGCGCCCGGTGTTCTTGCCAACGACACGGACAACGAGTCCAATCCACTGACCGCGGTGATCGGCACGACTCCAGCCCATGGCAGCGTGGTCCTGAATTCGAACGGCGGTTTCACCTACACCCCCACCACGGGATACTCCGGTCCGGATTCGTTCACCTACCGCGCCAACGACGGCAACTCCTTCTCCAGCTTCTCCACCGTCTCCCTCACCGTCAATGCGATCGCCACCGGCTCCCTCGTCAACGGCAGCTTCGAGTCCGGTGAAACCGGCTGGACCATGACCGGCAACCATATCGTTTACCCGTCAGATGCCAATTATGTCGCTTTCGACGGAACGAAGATGCTGGTCCTCAGCGGTGGTTCGCTCACTCCGGATGCGGTCATTTCCCAGACCTTCGGCACGACGCCCGGACAATCCTATCAGTTGACATTGAATGTCGGTGTGTTCGGCAACAACGGAATCGAACAACGTCTCGGAGTTGCACTGACAGGTACCGCTCCGCTGGTGACTCAAACGGCATCCGTGTTCGGAACCGGCGCGAGCGTTTCGACCTGGACGCCGAAGACCTACGCTTTCACCGCGGACAGCGCCACCACGACGCTGACCTTCACCGACCTCACGGTGACTTCCACCGGAGCCGACCTGCTGGTGGACAACGTCGCCGTCGCAGCAACGGTGGCCAACGCCGCACCCGTCGCTGTGGCTGATTCCTATTCGACTCCTCTGAACACCGCTCTGGTGGTCGCCGCATCGGGAGTTTTGGCAAACGACACGGACGCCAATAGCGATCCGCTCACCGCAGTGATCGATGCAACCACCACACACGGTGCCCTCGTGCTGAACGCCAACGGTGGTTTCACCTACACGCCCACCACCGGCTACGTCGGCCCGGATTCGTTCACCTATCATGCCAACGACGGCACCGTCGGATCCAATGTAGTGACAGCTTCCATCACCGTCTCCGCCGGTTCCCAACTGCTGGTCAACGGCAGCTTCGAAGCCGGCACTCCTGCCAACATTGGACCGGTTGACGGCTGGACCATGAGTGGAAACCAACCCACCCCGGGTGCCCCTACCGCTTACGTTCCTGATGGAGGATACCCCGCGACCGTCCCCGATGGAGTCCGCCTTCTCATTCTGAACGCCGGTGGCGACATCTTCACCGGTTTCGTTTCCCAACAATTCACCACGGTCCCCGGATCCACTTACTCGCTCAGCCTCAATGTGGGCGTCTTCTCGAGCGGAGTGGCCGGCAAGGTCCAACGCCTCCAAATCGGTGTTCAAGGCACCGCTTCCCTCCTTTCACAAACGGAAGAAGTCACTTCGGCCGCCGGCATCGCCGTGCTTGCCGCAAAGAATTACACCTTCGTAGCTGACAGCGGGACGACTACCCTGACTCTCTCCGACGCCTCGGCCGGTGTCGTCCCGGGAACCGCAAATCTATCCGACCTATTGGTGGACAACGTGAGTGTCAACGGCCAGCCCGGCGGCCCGCCCAACACCGCCCCGGTCGCAGTGGCTGACAGCTATTCCACCAATCAAAACACCGCCTTGGTCGTGGCCGCTGCCGGTGTCCTGGCCAATGACACCGATGCCGAAACCAATCCACTCACTGCCGCATTGGTCGCTAACGTCACACACGGCACGTTGGCTCTCGCTGCCAACGGTGGTTTCACCTACACCCCGACCACCGGCTACACCGGACCCGATTCGTTCACCTACAAGGCCAACGACGGGCTTCTCAATTCCAACACCGTGACGGTCTCACTCACCGTCAACTCGGTGCCCACCGGCGCATTGGTCAACGGCAGTTTCGAATCAGGATTCGCCGGATGGACCAACACCGGAGCTCAATCGATTCAATCCACCGCTCCCTACGCCGCGACCGACGGCAGTAAGCTGGTTTCATTCAACGACGGCAACCTGGCCCCTAGTGGCGTGCTTTCGCAAACGTTCGGCACGGTCGCCGGAGCCACCTACACGCTGGCCTTCGACGCCGGTCTTCTCTCCTACAACACGAATCCGCAGAAGATTCAGGCAAAAGTTGACGGCACATCCAACCTGCTCACCCAGGTCGTCACCGTCAGCCGCTCCGGCGGATCTAACATGCAGTGGTTTCCGCAGACATTCACGTTCGTTGCCAACAGCGTCACGACGACCCTGACCTTCACCGACCAATCCGCCTCCACCAGCGGCCTTGATCTAACACTCGACAATGTCCGCGTCACCGGTCCTCCTGCCGGCAACTCGGCTCCGATCGCCGTCGCGGATTCCTACCCGGCTTCCAAAGACACCGCTCTCGTGGTCGCCGCAGCCGGTGTGCTCAGCAACGATACCGACGCCCAGTCCAACACGCTCACCGCAGCCGTTGTTGCCAATGTGACTCACGGCACCTTGGTTCTCGCAGCCAACGGTGGATTCACCTATACCCCGACCACCGGCTACACCGGGCCGGATTCGTTCACCTACAAGGCGAACGACGGCGAATTTGACTCCAACGTGGTTACCGTTTCCATCACGGTCAGCACACCGATTTCCCAACTCCTGGTAAACGGCAGCTTTGAATCCAACTTCACCGGTTGGACCAACACTGGCAACCTGGTCATCGAATCCGCATCGCCTTATACGGCGACCAACGGCACCAAGCTCGCCGGATTCAACGGCGGCAACCTCACTCCTAACGGTGTCCTGTCGCAGACCTTCACTACGGTGGCCGGTCAAACCTACACGCTGACTTTCGACGCGGGCGTCCTCTCGTTCAATTTCTCACCGCAAAAGCTATTGGTAACCGCCGATGGCACAGCCAGCCTCCTCAATCAGTTGGTGACGGTCAATGGAACGAACAGCGGCACCAATGTCTGGACACCGAAGAGCTTCACCTTCGTGGCTGACAGCACCGTGACCACCCTCACCTTCCGCGACCAATCCGCTTCGACCGGAGGAATCGACCTTACTCTCGACAATGTCAGCGTCACCGGACCTCCGGGAGTGCCTAACACCGCTCCCGTTGCCGTCGCCGATTCCTATTCGACCTTCCAAGGTACCGCTCTTGTGGTCGCCTCAGCCGGAGTGCTTTCAAACGATACGGATGCCGAACTCAGCCCGCTGACCGCGGTCCTCGGCACCGGCCCGGCCCATGGCACCCTCACCCTGAATGCTAACGGAGGTTTCACCTACACACCCGCCGGCGGCTACTCGGGATCCGATTCCTTCACCTATCGCGCCAATGACGGCGTGCTCAACTCGAACCTCGTGACCGTTTCGATCACGGTAACTCCGGTCTCCGTCGGCGGACTCGCCAACGGCAGTTTCGAATTGGGTGAAGCAAGCTGGACCATGACCGGCAACCGCCTGGCTTACGATTCGACAGCGCCTTACGTCGCCTTCAACGGAACGAAGCTCCTCATCCTCAACGCCGGCCAAACGACGCCCGATGCGGTGGTAACCCAAGCCTTCGCCACGACTCCGGGACAAGCCTATCACCTTACCTACAATCAGGGCTTCCTCGCCAGCAACGGCGCAGAGCAAAAGCTCCAGGTAACCGTCACCGGAGCCACCCCCCTGCTTTCCCAAACCGATTCGGTCTTCGGAAATAGCGCGGGTAACACCCAATGGACGTCCAGAAGCTACAACTTCACCGCCGACAGTTCGGTCGCGATCCTGACCTTCACCGACGTTTCCCCGACCGGCTTGGGAATCGACCAATTGCTCGACAACGTCAGCGTCTCCGTCGTCGTTCCTAACACCGCTCCGGTAGCTGTCGCGGATTCCTATTCCGCCAACCTGAATACCGCCCTTGTCATCAATGCCGCCACCGGTGTGCTCGCCAATGATACGGATGCTCAATCCGACCCGCTCACCGCCGTCCAAGACTCCGGACCAAGCCACGGAACCCTGACCCTGAACCCTAACGGCAGCTTCACCTATACTCCGACCACCACCTACACCGGCCCCGACTCCTTCACCTATCATGCCAATGATGGCACCGTGGGATCGAACGTCGTGACCGTCTCGCTTACGGTGAACTCGGTGGCCACCTCCCAGCTTCTCGTCAACGGCAGCTTCGAATTGGACGAAACCGGTTGGACGATGACCGGCAACCGCTTCCCATACGCTTCCGATGGTTCCTACGTCGCCTTCGATGGCACTAAAATGATGGTGCTCAGTGGTGGCTCGAACACTCCCGACGCCGTGATTTCCCAAACTTTCGGAACCATCCCCGGCCAATCCTACGCGCTGACCTTCAATATGGGTGTCCTTTCGTTCAACAACGCCGAACAGAAACTCAACGTCAACGTGACCGGTGCCACCACGCTGATCAATCAGGCCGAATCCGTGTTTGGAAACAGCGGTGGCAACTCCGTCTGGACGCCGAAGTCATTCAACTTCGTGGCCGACAGCGCGACGACAACACTCACCTTCACCGACCTGTCACCGACCAGCAATCTCATCGATCTGTTGCTCGATAATGTCTCCGTGACCGGACCACCGGCCGGACCTGCCAATACGGCCCCGACCGCCGTGGCTGACAGCTATTCCGCCAATCAAAACACCCCTCTCGTGGTTGCCGCTCCCGGCGTGCTGGCCAATGATACAGATCCGGAATCCAATCCTCTGGCAGCTTTGACTGTCGGTAATCCAGCCCACGGCACGCTCGCCCTAAGCGCCAACGGCGGCTTCACCTACACGCCGACCAGCGGCTACACCGGACCGGATTCTTTCACCTACAAGGCCAATGACGGTCTGTTGGACTCAAATACGGTTACCGTTTCCCTCAATGTCAGCGCTGCGTTCGGAGGACTGGTGAACGGCAGCTTTGAATCGAACTTCACCGGCTGGACCACCACCGGTGCCCAGTCGATCCAGTCGTCGGCTCCCTACGTCCCCACCAACGGCTCCAAGCTGGTTTCCTTCAATGACGGCAACCTCGCTCCAAGCGCAGTGCTCTCCCAGACCTTCAACACGGTGGCGGGACAAACCTACACGCTTACCTTCGACGTTGGCGTTCTCTCTTACGTCACCACCCAACAGAAATTGTTGGTGACGGTGGATGGCACCGGCAGTCTGCTCAGCCAGTTGCTGACCATCAACACAACCGCCACCAACTCCAACACCTGGACTCCGCGCAGCTTCACCTTCACGGCGAACAGCGCCACCTCCACCCTGACCTTCCGTGACCAATCCACCGTCACGGCCGGTCTCGACATGACCTTGGACAACGTCGTCGTCACCGGCCCCGGTGGAGGATCCAACACCGCCCCGGTCGCTGTTGCCGACACCTATTCCACTCCGATGAACACCGCGCTCGTGGTAGCTGCAGCCGGAGTCCTAACCAACGACACCGACGCCCAATCGAACCCGCTCACCGCCGCGGTCGTCGCCAATGTATCTCACGGAACATTGAGCCTCGCAGCCAACGGTGGATTCACCTACACCCCGACCACCAGCTACACCGGTCCCGATTCGTTCACCTACAAGGCCAACGACGGTCTGTTGGATTCGAACACGGTCACCGTCTCGCTCACGGTCAGCGCCCCCGGAGTCAATGGTCTCGTCAACGGCAGCTTTGAATCCGACTTCACCGGCTGGACCACCGCCGGTAATGTCGTGATCCAAAACACCGCACCGTATGCACCGACCGATGGCACAAAACTCGCAGCCTTCAACTCGGGCAACACCGCGCCTAACGGAGTGTTGACCCAAACGTTTGCGACGACCCCCGGCACGTCATACTCTCTCGCTTTCGATGCCGGAACCCTGGCATTCAACACCTCACAGCAGAAAATTGCTGTAAGCGTCACCGGCACCGGCAGCCTCCTGTCGCAAACCGTGACCATCACGGGTGTCAGCAACACCACCAAATGGACGGCTCAAAGCTTCACCTTCGTCGCTAACAGCGCCAGCACGACCCTCAGCTTCACCGACACCTCCACGACCGGCAGCGGTTTGGATCTCGTGCTCGACAACGTCAGGGTCTTCAGCGGTGCCTCCGGCCTGAACACGGCACCGGTGGCCACGGACGACAACTACTCCACCACTCAGGGAACCGCTCTGGTGGTTGCTACTCCCGGAGTGCTCGGAAATGACATCGATGCCGAAACCAACCCGATGACGGCGATCCTTGTCGCCGGTCCTGCCAGCGGCAGCCTGACGCTCAATCCTAACGGAGGATTCACCTACACTCCCGTTAGCGGATTCAGCGGCACCGCCACCTTTACCTACAAGGCGAATGATGGCCTCCTCGACTCCACCACCGCCACCGTTTCCATCTCGGTCTCAACGGTCGGTGCCTTGGTCAATGGCAGCTTCGAAACCGGCGTCCTCGCTCCATGGACCGCTTCCGGCGGCACCGTGGACAGCGCCCGAATCAACAGCGTTACCGGTGGAACCGACGGCACCAAGATCGTCGAGTTCAATGCTTCCAACTCACCGAACGGCGGCAGCATCACGCAGACGTTCACGACGACTCCCGGCATCGATTACATCCTGACCTTTGATCTCGGAGTTTACGCCTTCAACACCAGCCTTCAATCCCTCCAGGTCACCGCGACCGGCAGCGGTAGTTTGCTCAATCAGACCGCCTCGATCAACGGCATCGGCGGCGGCACGGTCAAATGGGTTGCGAAGAGCTATAACTTCACCGCCAACAGCACCACCACCACTTTGAAGTTCACGGACACCTCGTCCACCACCAACTCCATCGACGTCCTGCTCGACAACGTCCGCGTCATCAATGCCAACGCCCGCATCCTCACGGTGGACTCGGTGATCGGCAGCAATGTCGCCATGATCATCAGCCCGGGCGACAACAATGGAAATGCCAACGGATCCACCCTGCTTACCCGGAACTACAACCTTGGATCCGTGGTCTCGCTGACCGCTCCGGGCACCGCCCCTAACGGCGCAACCTTCGCCAAATGGGTGAAGGACGGAGTCGATTTCGCCGTCACTCCGGCCACCAGCGTCACGATCTCCGCCAACACCAGCATGGTTGCGGTCTATTCCGGCGGAACCTTCGCCCCCTTGGGATCCAACATCGTTCAGAACGGAAGCTTCGAATCACTGGACGGCAGCTCGTGGGCCACATCCTGGAACCGCGCTAACAGCTCCAACCGCATCGAGCAACCCGGTTCGGCCTCTGGTTTCCCTTCCGACGGCAACAACATGCTCTCCTTCAATGTGGGCGGCACACCAACCACCGGCGTAGCTTCGCAAACGTTAGCCACGACCGTCGGCACCACCTACACACTGCAATTGGATGTCTCTGCCTACGCACCCGGGATTTCCGGGATCAGCCAATCCCTGAATGTCGCTGTCGAGGGTTCCGGAATCCTGCTCTCCCGCACAGTGAGTATTGTCAGCAGCGGCACGACGACCGTGTGGGCGCCGCAGACCTTCACCTTCACGGCCAACACCACCGCGACCACGTTGTTCCTGGCGGATGCATCCTCCACCGGAAATGGCACCGACCTCTTCGTGGACAACGTCCGAATCCGCCCCGGCACGCTGGCTCCCGTGACTCTCGCGGTGAACTCCACCCCGGCCGCCGGCAAGGTGATAACGGTCAGCACTCCCGATCTCGCAGGTCAGGGCAACGGAACCACGGGCTTCAGCCGCATCTATGCAGCAGGCACCACGGTGAACATGGTCGCTCCCTACGCCAACTTTGTGAAGTGGCTCAAAAACGGTGCGTGGTATGCCACCAACCCAACCATCTCGGTGGTGGTCGATGCCAACACCACGATGACCGCGGTTTACACCACGACACCCGTGCTCGGTCCGTTCACCAACGGCAGCTTTGAAAGCGAGTTCACCGGTTGGACTTGGTCTGGCAGCCAGCAATCCGTCAAGGTCAAGGACGGCCTGCCTTCCACCGATGGTCTGATCGTCGTCGAGTTCAATAGCAACAGCTCCGGCCTCGATGGATCGATTACCCAGACGTTCACCACCACTCCGGGCACGCTCTACACCCTCACCTTCGACATCGGCACCAAGGCGTTCAACACCTCGAATCAAACGCTCAAGTGCCAGGTCACCGGTTCGAGCAGCCTGGTGAACCAGAACTTCTCGATCACCGGCACTGGCGGAGGAAACGTCAACTACGCTGGCAAAACCGTGACGTTCACTGCGAACAGCACCTCCACCACATTGACCTTCAGCGATCAGTCCACCACCGGCGACGGTCTCGACCTTTTGTTGGACAATGTGCGCCTCAACGGTTCCACGGGAGCGTCTGCCATCCCGCTTCCTCCTCAAGAGTCTCTGGCCATCGCTCCCATCGTCCCCACCAACGGTGACGGCGGTCTCGGATCGGCCTCGTTGACAGCCACCGCTCCGGGCGAATTCCGGATCAGCTCGAGCGCTGCCGTTGATGGCGTGTATTTCCTCCAACGTTCGGAAGACCTCTCGACTTGGGAAACCATCGAAGAAAAGGAGTTTTCCGCCGGCCCGATCGAATTCAACGACGCATCCGCCTCCGAAACTCCGAAGAGCCGGATGTTCTATCGGATCGGCGGCCCGTCGGCGGACTAACGGACAAAGCCCGTCACAACCAGGTCATCTATCCGGCATCCGGGAGCCTTCCCGGATGCCGGATTCTTTGATGGGTGGGACCATTTTCTTTCCGACATCTTCAGGATATCGGTGATTGTCTCCGATTGCTGTTTCCTTTCACCCAGCAGCCGCCCTAGCAAAAGTCATGGAGAGCGCGCGGATGCTGCAACTGGATCCATACAGAACTCATGAAACGAGCTTCGCGCCGCCCATGAACGGCCATGGGCTTCGGCGTGTGCCGCCACCGGACTATCGCGGCGGGGAATCGAAAATCTGTTTCGCGATTCGCTGGGAGTCGGCCCGAATGCCTTCCTGCGCGCGCCGCCTGCACCGCCTGCACCGCCTGCACCGCCTGCACCGCGTGCATCACGAACTCCACGACTGCGACCCGGCACCGGGCGTCACAAGGAGCGTGCGCTCCGATGGGGATTCTGGCACATGGCCCATTTCACGCACGACTACCGAAGGCTTTTCGGCGAGACGCCCGGCGAGACAGTTAGACGGACACCGCACGGGTGAACATTTCACGCAAGCGGCAGATGGGCAGCTAGGTTTGATGGAAGATTTTGTTTCGCGGGCGAATCCGCGGGCCGCCTAGCAGGACACGGCCCGCGCGTTTCGCCATCGAAGCCAGGCTATTCGACGGCCTTCACCCCAGGGATCTTCCACGAACCGTCGATGATCGAAGGGTCCGTCTCGCTCGGCCAGTAGAGGCGCAGCATGAGAATGAACTTGTCCTTCGGGGCAGGCAGCCAGTTCGATTCCTTTTCGGTGCCGGGGCTTTCATTCTGGATGTAGAGGTCGACGGAGCCGTCCGCGTTCGCCTTCAAATCCTGACGGGCGCTGATGCTCTGGCGATTGAGCGGGTTCTTCACAAAGAAGTAGTTCCCGTCATACAGGGTGAGTGACCAGAAGCCCTTCGCGGGCGGGAGTTCACCCTTCTCGAAGTGCATCACGTAATTCTTCTCACCGGTGTAGGATCCGAGAATGTCGGAGCCTTCGGAAGTCGGATAGATGGCATCCTGCGGGCGGTTCGCGCCGAGACCGATGGCGGTCATCATGCCATCGGGTGAATGGCACCAGTTTCCCCAGCAGAATCACATTGGCCAGGTAGAGGAATATCGACAGCATTTCTTTTGCTTCATCAATCAGCTTCTCCTTCACGCCCGATTTCTTCTCACTGTTGGGATTCATTCTTGGTTTGCTCGTGTTCGTCATTTCGCGGGTGAATTCGCGGGCCGCTCCGGTGCGAAGCAGCCCGCGTTGTTCACGACCGAACTACTCAATGGGCAGCGTCTTTGGCGTCCTGCGTTCCTTTTTCCAGCGCCTTCTGCTCCTCGGCCGTCAGCGTCGGCGGGATCAGCTTGACTGTCAGCTTGTCAACCGAGCCGGTGAACTTAAACGGCACATCATAGTCCTTGTCGTCCACCCCGGACCGGGTGTCGCTGCCGATATCGAAAGTCTCGTCGATCGTCATGAGGAACGGGATCGTGTGCGGGATTTTCTCGCTGGCGACTTCCTTGCCGTCCACCGAGAGGCTGCCAGCGCCACCCTTGGCGAAGCCCGGACCCTCATCCTGCTTGAAGTCAAACACGACGGTGTGTTTGCCCGGCGTGAGCGCGTCCTTGCCTTCCCAACGGAAGCGCACGAGGTTGAGCAGGTTGTAGGTATAGACCGGCTTGCCTTTTAGAACGTAAAGCCCGAAGCCGCCGAAGCGGCCACCGAGCGTCACAATCATTCCGTCACCGCCGCCGTCGGGAACGGTTACTTCGGCGGTGATGGTATAGGACTTGTTCAGGATACTCGGCGCATCGCTGGGCGGCAGACCGGTCAATGCACCCGGGTAGGTGAAGACGGTGCGTCCGGCGGTGGCGCTCGGGCGCGGTGCGACGATGCGTTCGAGAATGGAGTTATCCAGCGGGAGCACCTGATACTTTTTCGCCTCCGCCATGAACATATCCTGCAGTTCCTTCAGCTTGCCCGGATTTTCAGCCGCGAGATCATCGTTCTGCGAGTAGTCGTTGGCGATGTTATATAACTCCCATTTGTAGCCGGTGAGGACATCGGGCATCTTGGCGGTGCCCATGAGCCACGGCGGTTGCGGCGGCGGCGTGGCGGCGACCCAGCCGTCGTGATAGATGGCGCGATTGCCAAACATCTCGAAGTATTGCGTCTGGCGCTTGGACGGAGCTTTCTCGCCCGCCTTGTCCCAAGTGTAAGTCATGCTCACGCCTTCGACGGGCGATTGCTTGATGCCGTCCACGACTTCAGGCTGCTTGATACCAGCGGCGTCAAGGATGGTCGGCACAATGTCAATCATGTGATGGAACTGTGTGCGGATGCCGCCGACATCGGTAACGTGGCCAGGCCACGACATGGCCATGCCCTGACGCGTGCCGCCAAAGAACGACGCCACCTGCTTGGTCCATTTGAACGGCGTGTCAAACGCCCAGGACCACGCCACCGACATGTGCGGGTCGGTCACGGCGGAACCCCAGACATCCAGGAATTTCAACTGGTCCGCAATCGGAACATTGACGGCTTGAATCGCGGCCAACTCGAATGGTGTGCCGATCGTGGAGCCTTCGGCGCTGGTGCCGTTATCGCCTTCAATGTAGATGATGAGGGTGTTGTCCAGTTTGCCCTGATCCTCGACCTCTTGAATCACGCGACCGATTTCATGGTCGGTGTATGCCACGTAGGCGGCGAACACATCCGCCTGCTTGATGAAAAGTTTCTTCTCATCGGCGGAGAGCGTGTCCCACTTCGGCAGGCTGTCCGGCCAGGCGGTGAGTTTGGTATTCGCCGGGATGACCCCGAGCTTCTTTTGATTGGCGAAGATGGTTTCACGGAGTTCGTTCCAGCCCTTGTCGAACAGATGCATGTCACCAATTTTCTGGATCCATTCCGGGGTGGGCTGATGCGGCGCGTGCGTGCCGCCCGGGACAAAATGGACGAAGAACGGTTTGTCGGGCGCGGCGGCATTCAACTGCCGCATGTGCTTGATGGCCTCGTCCGCCAAGTCGGTGGTGAGGTTGTAATCGGGCTTGCCAATCCACGGAAAGATCTGCTCATGACCGCGGAACAAATATGGCGTCCATTGGTCGGTTTCACCGCCCATGAACCCGTAGAAATACTCGAAGCCCATCCCGTCCGGCCACTGGTCGAATGGCCCCGCCGTACTGTATTGATAGGCGGGCGTGTTGTGCTCCTTGCCGAACCAGGAAGTGGCGTAGCCATTGTCGCGCAGGATGCGACCGACGGTGGCCTTGTCCTTGGTGATCACGCTGTCATAGCCCGGGAAACCTGTCGCCTGCTCGGAGATGACCCCGAAACCCACCGAGTGATGGTTGCGGCCGGTGATGAGCGCCGCGCGCGTCGGCGAGCAAAGCGCCGTGGAATGGAATTGCGTGTAGCGCAGCCCGGCCTTCGCGACGCGATCCAGCGCCGGTGTCGGGATGACGCCGCCAAAAGTGCCAGCCACCCCATAACCCGCATCATCGGTCATGATTAGCAGCACATTGGGCGCGCCCTTGGGTGGCACGATGGTGGGCGGCCAGTAAGACTTGGAGTCCTTGGCGTCTTCCTTGATCACGCCGCCGAATTTCGGGTCGGGCGCGGGGAGTTGTTTGCCATCGATGGAAATCGTGGCACCGGGCGAACCGGGAGTTCCGGTGACTTGCTGGGCTCCGGCGGATGATGCGAACGCCACAAAAGCGATCGCCAACAATCCGCCAACCTGGATATGTCTATTGGTTTTCATTTGGTTTCGAGGGGGTGGAGAGTGACTGAAGGGTGACCGGAACTAACCGAGGTGGTGCGAGAGTTCCGAAAACCTGGCTAGAATATAAGGGAGATCAAACTACCTAACAAACGTATGGAATGCGTGTCATGGCGACGACTTAAAACCGTATCCCAAAAACGCAGTGAATCGTCTTGCCTATCGATTCGCATCCTTTCTATATATGTAGTAGATGAACAATGGTAACTTCACCGTTGCCAGCCAGCTGGTGTTGGACCCCGAGCTGCTGGTGGCGGCAATCCAGCATGCGAATCTGGAGCCGTGCAATCTGAGCATGCGGCCGTTGCCCAGCAATCTGGGTCGGGTGGTGTTTCCCCAGCTTTGTCTGGATTTCGCCACACTCGGGCCGGCGCTCCTGTTCACCGGCAGGATGTCGGTGGATGACTACACGCTGGTTTTCGTGACCGAGTGTCCGGATAAAGGCCGTTCCTTCAATTTTTCCATCGAGCACTCCGACGGATACATGGGCTTTTTCCCGCCGGGTGGCATGCTGGATGCGTTCACTCCGGAGGGCTACGCCAACGCCACGCTCACCGTACCCAAGGCGATGTTTCTCGCAGCGGCGGAACGATGCTTTCCTGAAATTCCCGACCACATTCTCGAACGCGGAGCCAGGCTGCACATTTCACCCGTCGATCAGACGCGCCTGCGCGGACTTCTCGCGAAAATCCAGGCAAGAGCCTTTACGCCCCCCGGACACAAATGCACCGCGGAGGCGGTGCCAAGCGCCCAACGGGAGCTGCTGGATGCATTTCTAACTGCATTATGCGGAGCTTCTTCCGCCCTGATGCCCAAAACAAATCGCCGCGTGACGGATCGACGCCGCCGCTTCGCCAAGGCCAGGGAATTCATCACCGAGAATCTTGATGGCACCCTCCAGTTGGAGGATCTCTGTGCCGCCACCGGACTTTCGCGGCGGGGAATCGAAAATCTGTTTCACGATTCGCTGGGAGTCGGTCCGAATGCCTTCCTGCGCGCACGCCGTCTGCACCGAGTCCATCACGAACTCCACGACTGCGACCCGGCACCAGGGGTCATCAAGGAGCGTGCGCTGCGCTGGGGATTCTGGCACATGGGCCATTTCACGCACGACTACCGGAGGCTTTTCGGCGAGACGCCGGGGGAGACGGTTAGACGAACACAGCACGGCTGATCATTTAACACGGCACGCTCAGCCGGCAGTTCTTCACCGCGCCCGGAGCAGGCTCCTTCACTGGACTTGTTTGAGCTTCGGCGCGGTCCACTTGCCGTCGAGCGCTGCTTCTTCCGGCCAATACAACCGCATATACATGATGAACGGCCCCTTCGGTGCGGGCAGCCAGTTGGCTTCCTTGTCCTTGCCGGGGGATTCGTTCTGGATGAGCAGCGTCAGGCCGCCGTCGGCATCCCGCTTGAGTTCGGGAACCATGGGCGAATTGATCAGGTAGCGGTTGATGGGATTGGACACGAGCAGGCTCTTGGGCAGTTCATACATGGTCATCGACCAGAAGGCATGAACAGGTGGCAACTCGCCCGCCGCGAAGTGCAGTGCATAGCGGTTGTCACCGCTCAGCTTTTTGCCATCGGCATCGACGCCATAGACCGGATACATCGCCTCTTCCTTCGAGTTGCCGTAGATGCCCATGACGGCGGCACCCATCCGATAGAGATAGTTGTTTTTAAGAAACTCGCGAGTGCCGAAGACATCGCCGGAAGTCACCTTGCCCGCATCGAATTCTTTGACCAGTCCGCCAAAGGCACCCCAGGCCTCGACGACGCCGTCTTCAACCGCCTTCTTCATTTCCGGCGAGAGCTTGCCGGCATCAAAAGTTTTCCCCGCCCCGATGTCCATGGTGGCGAAGCGGGCCATGAGTTCTTTCTCGGAGGGATCCGACGGGCAGTATTTCAGCAGGAAGTTCAGGATATTGAAGAACTGCGGCGAGCGCTTCTCTTCCTCCGGCGAAAGCGGCGTGATGAAATCAATGGCCGGCGCGGCGGCTGGGGCTGCGGTGCTAAGGAACGCGGAGAGCGTCTGCGCCTTGTAGCCGGCCTGCACTTTCTTCACGTTGTCAATGTCCGCCGGGTTGAACAACTGCGTGCGGTAGAAGGCCATCGCGAAGTCGGTTTCCGAGCGGATGACTTTCTTGATGCCCGGAGGCACTTCGCCTTTCCAACCCGGACCGGCGACGAGGAAGCTGCCGCCGTCGTTGCCCGTGGTCCGGCTGCCGGCGTAGGCGAAGTTGAAGGTGTAGGAATCGACAAACTGGATGCTGAAATAGCGCTCCTTCTCGATGACAGGAACCGTTAGAACGATGGGTTCGGCCCGCAGATCCAGACCGGCAAAGGAATATGGAGTGTCCGAGTTAGGCGTCTGGATGGCCGTATCCGCCGGAGTATAGACGCGCGGGGTATTGACGAGCTGGTTCCACGGCGCTTTGAACTCCGGGCTCTGGCGATCCACGAAGTAGGCGTGCTGGATGCGGTAGCTATCCACCATCGGGAAGCCGTAGATATAGGCTTCCTTGATGATGGCGCGCGCTTCCTCCGGAGTGGGGGGAGCACCAGAGGCTGGCAGATGAGTGGAGAACAAGGCGATGGTGGCAAGGCCGCCGATCAGCGCCGGGTGGAGGAATGATCGTTTGGTTAGTTTCATGATTTTGTTGGCTATTTGATTCAGCCTTTTGATTCAGAGTTCGAAGACGGATGGTTCGCTATTCCTCCCGGAGCACATCAGGCGGCACGCCCAGCCACTCCGCGGCATCTTCGATCTTGCGAAAGACCTGCACTTCGATCGACGACGGCTCCATGAGCGCGGCGAACATCCGAGCGACTCCGTAAGCGGGAAGGTTCGTCGCAAGAAACGCCGACTTGACCTGTGGTCCGTCGTAGGAAGCACGGCGTTCCGCAGCGATCCTGGCCACATCACTGAATTCCAGGTGAATGGCCGTTAGTTTCGAGAGGTCGGCAAACCGATTGAAGGGTTCATCGGTGATGGCCTCTTCAAAACCGACGTAATGAACCATCAATGTCGCCATCGTGATATCGAGAACGCCATCGGGAAACCATGCGTCCAGCCGACAGCCGGAGTGATAGCGGGTTCTGGTGAATGGATCGATCATGGATAGGGATTTTCGTTAGAAATGATTCGGATTTGAAACGGGGCGATCACCGGGAAACGTGAGAAAGCCGTGCTTCCCGGTGATTTCGCGGGCAAGGATCATTTCACCATTACAATGCCCGGCGGCTTCCATGTTCCTTCGCCAGCGGGAAGGATTGAGGGAGCTTCCGTCTTGGGCCAGTAGAGGCGCATGACGAGGTAGATCGAGCCGTTAGGGGCGGGGAGCCAGTTGCTCTCCTTGTCCGCACCGGGGCTGTCCTTCTGGATGTGGATCGTCAGCGAGCCGTCGTCGTTGGTCTTCATGCCCGACAGCATCGGCGAGTTGATGAGATAGCGGTTGATCGGGTTCTCGATCAGGAGCTGCGTCTTGCCGTCATACATCGTCACGGACCAGAAGGAGTTCACCGGCGGGAGCTGCCCGGCGGGGAAAGTGAGCGTGTAGTTCGCCTTGCTGCCGTCGAGCGTGGCGCCGCTGACGTCGTTTCGAGTCATCGGATACATCGCTTCCACGCTATCGTTGAGGTAAATTCCGCCCTTCGCACCGGCGGCGCGCTTGAGCCAGTCGCCGCTGAAAAAGGCGCTGTCACCGGCGAGATCACCGATTTTCCAGCCGTTGATAATGGACATCCCGTGGTCCAGATAGCCACTCACCTTGTCGTCGCCTTCCTTCATGGCGAGCAGGACCGCAGCCTTGTGTTCGAGCGAGAGGTCTTTGAACTCGAAGGTCTTGCCAGGCCCGATACCGATGCTGGCAAGCCGCGCGCGCAGCTCCTTCGTGTCCGGCGTCACCGGCACAAACTCCAGAGCGGCGTCGAGATACTCGTAGAAGTTCTTCTTGATCCCGGCGGTGGACGCCGGGAGGAAGTCGATCTTCGGTGCGGCGGGTGGAGCGGGCTGTTTGAGATAGGCTGAGAGCGGCTGTGCTTTGTAGCCATCCTGCACTTTGGTGACGTTCGGCATGTCCTCCGCGTTGAAAAGCTGGGTGCGGAAAATCGTCAGGTCAAATTCTGTCGAGGAATGAAACACCTTTTTGATGCCGACTGGAGTGGCCCCGTTCCAATCCGGACCGACGACCATGTAGTCACCCGGTTCACTGCCCGTGGCGCGGCTGCCGATGTAGCCGTAGTTGAAGGTGTTGCCGTCACATAATTGCACGGAGTAATACCGTTCCTTTTCCACGGCGGGAACGGAGATCACCATCGGCTCGGCACGCAAGTCCAACCACAAGCTCGAATACGGCGTATCGCTGTTAGGCGTGACCACAGCGGTGTCCTTGTAAGTGAAAGTGCGATGTTCATTCAGGATCTTGTTAAACGGTGCCTTGAACTGGCTGGACTTGGTGTCCACGGAAAGTTCATACATCACCGCATAATTCATCACGATCGGCAGCCCGTAGATGAAACCCTCCTCGGCGATGGCCTTGGTCTCCTCGATGCCCGGGAAGGCGATACCCGCGGCCTTGTCCACTTTTTCGGCGGCGGAAATCGGATCCGCTTTCTTGTCGCACCCGGTTAGAGCGGCGGCGGTGATGGCACCCGCGAGCGCAAGATGGACGATTCTTTGTTTGGTGACGTTCATGCGATTCTTCGGGGTGGAGATTGAAAAAGGTCGTTGAAAATCATTTGGCCTTTGGAACGCCCTTCGCGCAGCGGAATCCGATGTGGCTCATGCCGGTGTCGATGGGAGAGCCGCGCCGCGCACCGGGCCGGTAGCCCTCGCTGTAATCGACGTTGCAGAGGTAGGAGCCGCCTTTGATGACACGCTCCTGTTGGAGAGGGTGGCCGGGCGAGTAGCTGCTGTTGGGGCCGACCGGGTTGATACACTCTCCGGCGAGTTTGGCGCGGGCGAAAGTATCGACGCGATACCAGTCGGCACACCAGTTCCAGACGTTGCCGCCCATGTCGTAGAGGCCGTAGCCGTTAGCCGGGAAGGATTTGACGGGTGAGGTGCCGGGAAAACCGTCTTCCTCGGTGTTTTTATTAGAGAAGGTTCCGGTCCAGGTGTTGGCCATGAATTTGCCGCCGGGCTTGAACTCGTCGCCCCAGGCGAAACGCCTGCCATCGAGTCCACCGCGTGCGGCGAACTCCCACTCGGCCTCGGTGGGGAGGCGCTTGCCAGCCCATTTCGCGTAGGCGACGGCATCCTCCCAGGCGATTAGAACGACCGGATGATTGTCGCGGCTTTTGATGTCGCTGGCAGGTCCTTCCGGGTGTTGCCAATTCGCGCCATGCGTCCAGGTCCACCAGTTTTCCTCGGCTCCCGGTTGAATAGCTCCCGGCTGCGGCGCAAAGGTGACTCCTCCGGGTTGCAGATCTTCGTCCGAAGGCTTCGGCGTGCCGGGCGGGACCTGCGATTTCATTTCCTCCCAGTCGATGGGGCGCTCCGCGATCGTCTTGTAGCCGGTGGCATCGGCAAACTTCCGGAACTGGGCGTTGGTCACGTCGCAGGCATCGATCCAAAAACCATCCAAGGTCACCTTGATGACGGGCTTCTCATCCATCCGGCCGCCGGGAAGCTCGCTGCCCATGGCGAATGTTCCGCCAGCGATCCATACCATGCCCTCCGGAGCGGCTTCCTTGTTAGCAGTTGCAGGGGTTTCCGCTGCGTCGGCGAGGGCAACGAGTGCGGCAACGAACGGGACTGCCAGCCATCGGCGGATTCTGCCCGCGGTGTTCTGTTGGATTGATCT
Source organism: Luteolibacter sp. (assembly GCF_039920825.1). Taxonomy (GTDB): domain Bacteria; phylum Verrucomicrobiota; class Verrucomicrobiia; order Verrucomicrobiales; family Akkermansiaceae; genus Luteolibacter. Next base: position 143,649 of record NZ_JBDSCX010000077.1, read on the forward strand.
CATGAAATTTCGTAGTTCTGCGTCGGGCTGCTTCGAGCCGGAGCTTCTCATTTATCGTGATGCTTGTGATGCTCCGCTTCTTTTTCACCGACGTCCAAAGCCAGTTCGGACGAGCTGCCTTCATTGTGCTTTTCGAGATCGGCGAAAATCCCTTCATCGGATAGATCGAGCTTGTGTGAGTCCTCCCAATCCTCCTTGGCGACCTTGTGCAGGCGTCCCACGATTTCCTCGTCATGCACCTCGATGGCCAGCTCGCGGCGATCGTCGAAGCTGCCCGGTGCCAGATTGATAGAGCCGATGATGGCGCGCTCTCCATCCGCCAGGATCATCTTGCCGTGAAGCTTGAGACCCTTGAGCTTGTGGATCTTGATGCCCACGTCGTCCATCATCCGCAGGCTGCCGACGCCTTCGCCAAGCTTGCCCTGTTTGAGGGAATGGGCCGGTTTCGCGAGAACATGGACCTTCACACCGCGCATCGCCGCACGAAGCAGGTGCTCGATGATGACGGGATCCTGATAGCGCTCGTTCTGCACGAAGAGCGTGTGCCGGGCGCTGTCGATGAGCTTGGCCATGCGCTCGCGGCCGTTGCCCTTGCACCAGATCAGATGAGCTTCCGCGCCCGGATCGAAATCCTCCCGCTGCCAGTCCGCCTCAAAACCGGCGATCACTTCCTCGACCTCATGCTTGTGCGAGGTGACGATGGCGAAATCCCGGGTCAGCGTGAGGTCCTTGATTTCCCAGTTGAGGGATTGGATGAAGGCGACCTCGTCATCGACGACCAAGGACTTCTCGTGAGTGATGCCGAAGGACGGGCTGCTGTCCCTCACCTCGATCCCCACGGCTTCCAATGTCGCCCGGGTTTCCTCGTTTTCCTGCTCACCGGTGCGGCGCGCGGGATTCAGCATGATCTTCACCTCGACGCCGCGGCCATGGGCGTCGATGACGGCCTGGATCAACTCGGGATCCGAGAAAATGAACATCTTGATGCGCAGCAATTTCTTCGCGTTATGGATGGCTTCGACGATCGATTTCGAAGTATCGTCGGGGAAGACCAGAAGGGAACGGTGTGACATGGGTTCAGGTGGTTGGGGTTGAAAAATCGCAAAAGGGTCGGACTTGCAGGCTGGTTCAGAAATAGTAACCGAGGCGGGCTTCCACCCATTCGTCGTAGCTGTCGTAATCCCTAACAAGGCCGAATTGGTATTCGATCGAGGCGATCCAGCGCTCGCCGAATTTTTTCCCGATCATCAGGTCCAGCGGAACGAACCAATCGCCGGTTGTCCGGTTGTAGATGAGCTTCGGCGAGGTATTCAGGAACCACCGGTCGGGCAGGCCGATATTGAGCTGCGGCTCGATGCCGGTGTTGTTGATGTTCTTCCGCGACGACGAACCGGCCACGCTGTTGTACTGCCTCAGGATCACGCCCGCGTAGCTGCCGGGGCTGATTTCAGGAAGGCTGGCCCGAACGCCGAGCGTGGGAACAAGCTGCCACTTGCCGGTACCCTGCCCGTCGCCTGTCGCAGTCGGGAGCAACGTTTGCATGCCGATACCCGCCGCCCAGCGGGAGTCGATTTCCCGCACGTAAATCGCCTGCATCAGGATGTCCCCCAGACCGAAATCGGTGGAGGCTCCCGGGTTGTCTTTCTCGGGTTTGTTCGTCCAGATCAGCGGGAGGTCGAAACGAAGCGAGAGCTGGTCCGGCTTTTTAAAAAACAAAAGATCCGTCCGCAAGGTTAGCGTTTCCTCGCTCACATCGTTGATGGTTCCGCCCGAGGCGAGCGGGGCATCGGGAAGGCTTTTGAACTGCATCCGGATGTCGAAGCGATCGATGGGCTGGGTGAGATCCTCGCCGCTTACCACCGCCTCCTCCGCCGTGGCATTGAGACAAACCACGGCAAGCATCGTTAGAGCAATCGGGGACAGGCCCGGTGATTTGAATTTCATCATCGATGCGCAAGTGAAGGTCCTGGGGGAGGCAACGGTCAGAGCAACGGATGATAGTAAACACCCGGCGCATACGGATAAGGCGGTGGCGGCTCGGTGGCGGCAGTCGCCGCGGCAGCACCGATCACCGCGCCGGCGGCAACAGCGGCTCCATAGCCGTAGCCGGTGTTATAGCATCCGCCGTAATGATAGGCTCCGTAGCCGCCGGTATGATAGACGGCTCCGCCATAGCTTGCACCGCCTGCGGTAGTTCCATGATAGGTGGCGCCGCCGTAGCCGTAGTTTCCGGATCCCGAATGGCCGGCGGTGTAGGTATTGCCATAGCGCCCCGTGGCGGTGGTGGAAGCGGAGTGGGAGAAATTCCCCCACCCTCCCGAAGTGCTGCTGGTGTGGGAGATGCTTCCGCGGTAACCGCTTCTGCTTACGGAACGTGAACATCCCCAGGCGGAAGCCATGGAGGTGGTGAGTGACAATGCGGCGCAAGTGGCGGCGGTGATTGCGAGTGTTTTGGTGATCATCCTGATTGATTCCGGTTAAATGTTATGTGGCAGCGTTCCGACTATTCCGCGCGTTTCATTTTCACGACGACGGTGTCCGGAATGGACTTGCCGTTCACTGTTTGGTCCTTGGATTGCCAGGTGATCGAATCGGCGTCCACCGGGGTAACGATGTTAGTAGAGCTGACCTTGCCTCCGTCCGCGAGAATGGATTCCGTCTTGATGATCCATAGATCACCATCTTTCGTCCAAGTGCTCTGGCCAGTGCCGCCATCCGCTTGGAAACTCGTGGAACGGATTTGTTTGTCCGCTGCATTCCAGCCGATCCACTGGGTCGATTGAAGCTGGATGTCATCCTTGAAATCCGCCGAACGGGTCGAGATGATGAAATTCCGGCCCGGTGCCCAAGTGAAGCTAACGTGCCCCATCTCCACGGACGGCGCTTCGTCAACCCATTCGCCGATGGTCCATTCCAGATCGCTGAGATGTTCGAAATTGCTAGGGCCGGGATCGGCGGACTCGCGCACGCTTGCGAGCAGCCACTGACCGTCTTTCTTCACGTGGACGTTGGTATAGCGGGCCCGAGAGGGTGCGAAACCATCCGGCGGAATCACCACCGATGAGCCATCCTCAATGGCGACGTCCTCGCTCGGAAACCGGATCGACTGGATATCGATTCGCAGTTTCATGCCTTTGTTCGCGGCGAAAAGTTCCGCAAAGGATGCTTCGATTTCCGCCCGCCCCTTCAATTCCCGCCCGGTGTCGTCGCAATAGTCACCATCCGGCGTCCAGAATGCGGCGACCGCCTTCGCGTCGCCCTTATGGAAGGCCTCGACAAAAGCCGAGGCGTTCTTGGTGATCTCCGCTGACTTCGAATCGATTTCGGCGGCGTGAAGAGGAGCGCAGTGCAGCGCAAACAACAGGATTAAATGATGCCTTCTCATGGGGGTAGTTGACCCTTTGTAAATGAAGATTCGGATCTATCATGTCAATGCACTTCGCGCGGTTCTATCAAATTGCGGAAGCATGCCCCCTGATGCACGGCACGATGTCGCTCGAAATGCAACACCCTCAATCTTACAAGCTGTTGGTTCCGTGAGAGATGACGAAAAACCATCAGTCAACGAAGTCTCGCGGTTGCCTGCGGAAACATCGGCTTTCCATCAGTATCCCGCCAAGAAGGTTCAGGTTGTGAAAACTTTTCCCTTAACGAAACATTCAGCGCTTCTCAGCCGTCGGAGTTCCACTGCCATCCGGGATGTTTGACGTAGGCCAGCGCCTCCTCGCAACGGATGCCGTTTTTCGCCTGTTGAATAAATTTCTGTTTGTGTTGCTTCCAGATTTCCAACTCTCCGGGCGTCGCCTTGTGACGATTTTCATACGGCACCTGATTACCGACGAACATGACGAGAAAACCCTCCAGTCCGAAATCGGTCTGCGTGTTGGGAAGCCGGTAGCGACAAAAACCGGTGGGCCCGTTTTCCTGATAGAATTCGATCAGTTCCGCGACGCCGGAAACGTCGGTCTCTTCGCGGGCCTGCTTCCAGAACGGCGTGTCGAGCATGCCGTTGAACTTGTAGTGGATGGCCAGAAAATCGCGAATGTCCTTCCAGCCATTCAAGGTCAGATCATTGTAGAGATCTCGCATGGTCGGCGTAGGCTCCAGGCTGTTATGAAGGAGAAAATTGATGAGTGTCTGGGTGTGCGAGCAGAGGATCATCAGCGCGGTGGATTCCAACGGCTCGACGAAGCCACCGGAATTTCCAAGGGCGACGACGTTTTCCACCCACTGTCGTTCATAACAGCCGGATTTGAATTTCACGATCTGCGGGGCATCCTTGATCTTCGGATTTTTTCGATAGAACTCATCTGCGGCGGCATCGTCCGAGATCGCCTGCGAACAATAAACATAGCCGCGGTTGATGAGTTGCTCGTGGTCGATCTGCCATGCCCAGCCGGAGTCCATGGTCTCGGCGGTGGTGTAAGGCTGGATCAGCTCGTCGGTGCGCTCCCAACCACCGATGACCGCACGGTCGCAAAATAGGGATTTGTTGAAACTGATGAACGGCTCCTCCAACGCCTTGCCGATGAGCTCGCTGCGGAAGCCGCTGGCGTCGATGAAGAAATCCGCTTCGAGCCGCTGCCCGTCTTCGAGATGAATGGCGGAGATCCCTTTCGGACCGCGCTCGCTGCCGGTGACCTTGCCGTCGGTGAACTCGACGCCGTGCTCGCGGGCGACGATTTCGAGGACCTCGACGAACTTCTTGTTTTCGATGTGGAAGGCATGCCACGGGTGAATGTCCGGCGCGCCGTTAGACTGGCGGGGAAAGGCCATTTCCTGATGCATCAGCGCACCGGGCAAGCTGGCATTGTCGAAATCATCGTCGCAATAGAAGCCTGTCGGTTTCGGAAGGTCCGACCAATGCGTGTCCATCTGGAGATCAAACGTATAGTCGAAGCGGCCGCGGCTGCCCCAGAGGAACTTGATGCCGAGTTTCCACGTTGGCTGGGCGAGTTCGTAAAAGCGCTTCCGCGGGATGCCAAGGTATTCGAAGATGTGCCGCGGAAAATTCGGGGTCGTGCTTTCACCGACTCCGATCACCCCGATCGACGGACTGCGCACGACGCGGACATTGAGCTGGGGAATCTTGCGCTTGATGGAAATGGCGGCGATCAGGCCGGCGCTTCCGGCACCGAGAACTAAGAGGTTTTCAATCATGGGTTTCCGAGAGTACCTAGCGCCTGAAATCGACCAGATCAATGGAAAACCCGACGCCCCCTCAAACGGGTCGGCATTGCGGCAATGAAACGATCGTCAAGCCGCAGGCAGCGGCTCAAGGCTGTAGCTTTCTTTCCCATCTTTCACGAGCCAGCCTTCCTCGGCGAGCCGGGCACGAAGCGTGTCGGATTCCGCCCAGTTTTTGGCGAGACGCGCCTGCCAGCGGGCTTCGGCGATGGCTTGGATCGACTCGGGAATGGCACTGGAATCATGAACGGCCTCTTCCGGCAACGTGAGTCCGAGCGCACGCAGGACGCGGTTGAAACCAGCAAGCGCGGCAGCGGCCTCAACACCGGTTAGAGCAGAGGCATCACGGAGTCCGGTGAAAAGTCCGCCGAGGGCGCAGGGGGTGTTGAGATCATTGGCAAGACTGTCCCACGCCGCCTGAAAGGGGCCGAAATCCGCCGATGTTAGACGGGCATCCGGATCGGCATTCGCTGCGAGGTGACGCGCGCCTTTCGCCAGCTTCGCGAGCGCCTCGCGCGCTCCGGTTAGAGAGTCGAGTGTGAAATTCAGCTGCTTGCGGTAGTGCGCCCCGATCAGGACGTAGCGGACTTCCATGGCGGTGTGGCCTTTCAACGCGAGGTCATCCAGCGTGTAGAGATTGCCGAGAGACTTGGACATTTTTCCCCCATCGACCAACAAGTGGGTGATGTGGAACCAGTGTTCGGCGAAGTGGCCGCCGCACGCGCATTCGCTCTGCGCGATTTCATTTTCGTGGTGGGGGAAAACAAGATCGATGCCGCCGGAATGGAGATCGAAGGAATTGCCCAGATACTCCTGAATCATCGCCGAGCATTCCAAATGCCAGCCCGGCCTCCCCTCGCCCCAAGGCGACTGCCAGAAGTTGTCACCATCGTCCGGCCGACGGCTTTTCCAAAGGACGAAATCCGATAGACTGTCCTTTTCATACTCGTCGGAGTTGGACCGCGCGTTCTGGGTTTTCCCGATGTCCAGCTCGCGCTGGTCCAAGCGGGAAAGACGGCCGTAACCGGGAAACGAGGAGATCTTGAAGTATACCGAGCCATCTTCGGACGCGTAGGCGTTGCCCTTTTCCACCAACTTTTCGATCATCGCGATCTGCTGCGGGATGTGCTCGACGGCACCGGGCTCGATGTGTGGCGGCAGCAGGCCGAGCTTCTCGCAGTCCGCGTGGAATTTCGCAGTCCAGCCGGCGGTGAACTCGGTGAGCGACTTCCCCGCCTTTTGGGAATCCCGGATGGTCTTATCGTCCACGTCGGTGATGTTCCTGACATGAAGCGTGCGGAACCCTCCGGTTTCCAAAGTGCGCCGAAATACATCTTGAAGCACGAAAGTGCGGAAATTCCCAATGTGCGCCGGACCGTAAACCGTCGGGCCGCAGCAATAGAACCGATAGGTCGAGCCGTCGATGGGTCGCAGGTCGCGTTCGGTCCGGGAAAGCGTGTCAAAAAGCCGCATGGCGCGGTTTAAGGAGCGGGAGGCTTGGAGCCAAGTGGAATGATCGATGCGCGATGAAATAGCAGCAGGGATCGCCACTCATGTCCGTTTCCGATGAAGCACCAGCAGCAGCGCGGCGAATCCCACCAGCGAGACCACTCCGGGCTCAGGCACCGCCTGATTGGCGACATCGACATAAATCACCTCCGGAGCGCTGCCTTTTGAAATCACCTCCACCGGGATCCGGGAAACCGTCGCGGGCAGCGGAACCGCGCCACCAAAGGAAATCGTATGAATCTCAGGCCGCGCCTCTTTCACAGGCGTCCTATGGAGTACCCACAGTCCGACCGCCGGCGATGCGACGAGCATTCCGAACAACAGGCCTTTTATTTTCAAAACCCAAGACACGACCCACCCAAGGTGCTTAAATTTTAAAAATAATCAAGTTTTATGAAATACATTTATAGATTTAGGGGATTGGGTTTCCCGGCGGTTCGCTGTAGATTCCTCTCACAAATGGAGCGGGCGCATGACGAGCGGGTAAGGCAAGTCGCCATCGGAGCAGGGATTTTGATCCTTCTTGCGGTGTCGATCAGCGGGCTGCTGCTGGGTTGGCGGTATCTCCCCGGCCTTCTGGGTGAATGGGTTGGAACGATGGTCGGCGTCATGAGCACGCCTTTTTTCCTGGAAGGATCATTCGTCGCTGTCGGCCTGATGATTGTCCTCTTCGTGAATATCTGGCGGCGACACAAGGAAGGCGATGAGTTCGTTTATCTGGAACAAGTCTCCGGTCCCGATCTGCCGAAAAATTTACCCGAGCAGGCGAAATGGGCAATCTACCGGGAAAAGCCGTTGGACGCGGAGGAGCCATCCGCTTTCGCCCAAGCGGAGGGAGCGTATTTCATCGGTGACTACCCGGCGGCAGCCGAGTGGATTGGCACGCTGAGCCAAGAAGAATTGCGGCAGCCTGAAACGCTGGAATTGCGGCTGAAATTGGCCCGTGCGACTGGCCGTACGGATCTCGCAAGTGACTTGGAATGTGAGATCCGCGACTTAAAGTCGTGATCAACTGCGCTTTTGAACATTACGCGATTATTGCCTTCAAAAAACGTGCTCAAACCGGCTTAAACTGAGGGCTGTGAATCGTGATCTCGAACCCATGAATACGGCGAATTTTCTCAAGATGGCCCACGGCGATCTGCCCGGTCTGCGTCAGTTGGCTTTTGACTTTTTCAATGACACCCGCCGCCAGATGACCGGCTGGTTGGCCCTCATCGAAGCCGGAAATTTCAAGCAACTTCGCGACGATCTCCATCGCTGCAAAGGCGGAGCCTCGCTCTTCGGGCTGGAGCGAATCGTTGCAATGATCGGGTCTGTCGAGAGTCCGGAAGCTCTTGAAAGCCGGGGATTTGACATCGTGAATTTCGAGAACGAGCTGACCGCAGCAGAGAGTGCCGTCGTCGCGATGACGGAATGAGAACAACAGTCCGCTAAAAAATCCTCATGCTGCGCAGATTCACGGGTTCCGACATCGACTCATGCGTTGACCTGTTCGTATCCACTTTTTCTCAACCGCCTTGGAATGAGGAGTGGGATCGCCATACAGTCTATCTGAGGCTCGACCAGATCATCAGAACGCCCCAGTCACTCGGTGTTGTGATCGATGGTCCTGGCATCAGGGGATTCGCACTCGGGTTCTCGGAGCCCTGGCATGAGGGAACACATTTTTATTTGAAGGAAATGTGCATCCGCCACGACCACCAGAGGCAGGGTCTTGGAACCCAACTCATGGATTTTCTGACTGAAGAACTTCGCGAACGAAACACCAAACGGATTTACCTTTTGACCGCCAAGGGTCATATTTCGGAGTCATTTTATTCGAAGATCGGGTTTTACACGAGCCCCAAAATGATTCTCATGGCCCGTCGGATCGATTCCAACCCCGATCAAGACACCGCTTCGGACTAGAACGATGGCAGGCAAGATTCAATCCCCGGAAAAAGAGCTGCGATTCACCCGTTCCGGACAAGCGAGCCTGTTTTGGATTGCGTCCGCCGTGCTCACCGCGGTGGGGATTACGATGCTTGCGACCGCTGTTTACCGGGATTTCGGTCCGCAGCTTGCACAGCTCTGGACCTTGCTGCCCTTCTCCTTCGCCGCGTTCATGGCGCACGCGGCCATTAAACTGACCCGACACGCCTATTTGATCCTGACGCCGCTTGGCATTGAGATTTTCCCATTTTTCAAGCCTGCCGACGGAATGCGGCTCATCCTCTGGCAGGAGATCGACCACGCCGAAGTGGATGAAAAAACCACCCGCCTCACCCTCCATCACGATGCGGAAAAAACCTCGGGCATTCACCTTTCGCTGACTCCGATTCGCGCCGACCGGCGGACCTTGCTTGCCAAAGCCGTCATCGGGCGCGTATCTCCGCCCGCCGCGAACGGCTAAAATCACATGCGCACCCATTCCCGACAAATCCTCACGGTGGAAGAAACTTTTGGCCAAAACGGCTGGCACTGCGAACTCGTCGAGGGCCGCGATGTCCTCCGTGCTGGCTTCGACGCCCACCACACGCGCATCGACATGATCGCACAGGCTTATCCACAGTTGAACGCGTTGACCGTGGTTTCCGAATCTCCGATGCCGCTCGACGAAGCGCATCTGCATCCCGTCCTCGAACTGCTGGCCCGCGCCAACAAGCAACTCACACTCGGCGGCTTCGAGTATGATCTGGATCGGGAGTTCCTCGTTTTCCGCATCACCAATTTGTTCGAACGGGAAAAATACGACAGCGACATCATTTCCTCGATGGTCCACTGCGCCATCGCCGAGTTGGACCGCATCACGCCCTACGCCGCCATCGTCCGCGACACGCCGGAAGATCTGCTGGACGATCTCGATCTCAGCCGCCTGTTGATGCGCGAGGACATCATCCCGCCCGTTCCCGGCGACGAGGAAGAGGAGTATTGAATCGTTCTCGACCGGCTACTGCCACCCCACTAATCCTAGCCCATGAAGATCCTTTCCTTGCTCTGCCTGCTGACGATTCCTGCTCTGGCCGGCGAGCCCGCCCGCCACGCATCGGACACTTGGGAACTCACCCTGGAAAGCGGCTATCTCTGGAATGTCGGCAACAACACCGACATCGATTACGAAATCATCCCTACCCAGCTCACCCTCCGCTCCCCGGTGGTGTGGACACTGTGGGAGGACGAGGCGGGCGCGAAAATTGTCGTTAGGAACCGTTTCTCCGCGTTGTTCGAGGCGATCACCCACGGCCCGGAGGACACCTACATCGGCCTCGCCGGAGCGCCTTCCGTCGAATACTGGTTTCCCTCTCAGAAAACCTCCGTCTATTTCTCGATCGGCGGCGGCTTCGGCTGGACCAACAGCTCCGGCGGCGACCAGGGACTCGGCCAGGATTTCACCTTCAACTGGTTTACCCAGCTCGGCATCCGTCAGAAAATCACGGAAAACGTCTCGCTGTTAGCCGGCCCCTACTTCATCCACCACTCCAACCTCGGCCTCACTGACCCGAACCCCGGCATCGACGCCTTCGGATTCACCGTGGGGTGCGCTTGGACGTTCTAATGAAAATCCGCTGCGTCTAGGGTTTCCTGATGCGACTCAGAATCCCCAGTTCCCGGAAGCCCAGCGGACTGTGCCGGGTGAAAAATGCATCCAGAACGGTGAAGGCGGCTTCGGCGGTGGCCAGGCGCGCGTCGTAGATGGCTTTGTCCGACTTGAGCAGATCGGCTTCGGTCATGGCTTCGATGAGCTGGCGTTTCTGCCAGACTTTGGATTGAATGAATCCTACCAGATCGCCAAGACAGTCGAGGGCGTAGCGGTGGTCGTCGCTCGGTTGATTTCTAACGATGAGGTCACAGACAAAAGCGTGGCAAAGCGGCGGCCGGCCGGTGGTGAGCTTGCAACCGGTGCAGCCGAGGTAACCGGATTTTTTATCGAACGTCTGCTTTTCACCGTGCACGGCTAGCAGGAACGGGCTCTCAAAGGCTTCCCGACAGATGTCCACGCGGCAGCAGGGTGTTTTACAAACTCCGCAGAACGGCCCGCACACTCCTTGCATCAGCTTTCCGACTTTCAACTCGAATGAACGATAGGATTCCAGCGTCGAGTTGAATTCGGAAGCGGTGATGGTTTTGGATGTTGGAGGCTGGAGCTCCCGATAAGGAGTAACGACCTTATTGTCGTTTCTTCGTTAGCAGGAGTTGGAAGAGAAGAAGGGACAGTAAGGTCCCTGCTCCTCACAGATACTTGTCCGTCACCGCACCTTCGCTGGCGGTGGAGACGAGCTTAGCGTATTTTGCAAGAACGCCGCGGGTGTAGCGCGGGGCGGGCTGGACCCAGGCGGCCTTGCGCTTGGCGATTTCCTCGTCGGAGATCTTCACATCGATGCGGTTGTTCACGGCGTCGATGACGATTTCATCGCCTTCCTCGAGAATGCCGATGGTGCCGCCGAGGAATGCTTCCGGAGTGATGTGGCCGACCACGAATCCGTGGCTGCCGCCGGAGAAACGTCCGTCGGTGATGAGCGCGACATCCTTGCCGAGGCCGAGTCCCATGATGGCGCTGGTGGGCCCTAACATTTCACGCATACCCGGTCCGCCCTTCGGTCCTTCCAAGCGGATGACGATGACGTCGCCCTTGTTGATTTGCTTGGCGAGAATGGCTTTCATGGCGTCGTCCTCGGAGTTGTAAACGCGGGCCTTGCCTTGGAAAAGTTCGCCTTCCTTGCCGGAAATTTTCGCGACGGCACCGCCTTCTGCTAGATTTCCGTAGAGGATGCGGAGGTGGCTGTCCTTCTTGAGCGGATTGTTCACCGGGCGGACGATCTCCTGACCTTCCGGATAGGGCTTCGCGAATTTTTCCAAATTCTCGCGCATGGTGCGGCCGGTCACGGTCATGCAATCACCGTGAAGCAGGCCGGCATCCAGCAGCATTTTCATCAGTGGGAGCGCGCCACCGATATTCACCAAGTGGGCCATGGCGAACTTTCCGGAAGGCTTGAGGTCGGCGAGCACGGGAACGTTTTTGCCGATGCGCTCGAAGTCATCGATGTGCAAATCCACTCCCGCCGCGTGGGCCATCGCCGGGAGGTGAAGGCAGGCATTCGTCGAGCCGCCGAGTGCGATCAGCACAGTGATGGCGTTTTCAAAAGCTTTCTTCGTCATGATGTCCCGCGGCTTCAAGCCGAGGTTGATCAGGTTGAGCACGGCGGCTCCGGCGTCGAAGCAGTCGCGCATCTTGTCATCAGAAATCGCCGCCTGCGAGGAGCTGTTGGGAAGCGACATGCCGAGCGCCTCGATCGCGCAGGCCATGGTGTTCGCGGTGTACATGCCGCCGCAGGAACCGGGACCGGGGATGGCGCACTTTTCGACGGTTTCCAGTTCCTCATCGGAATATTCGCCGTTCGCGTGCTTGCCGACGGCTTCGAACACGGAAACCACGTCGAGGTCCTTTTCCTCGCCTTTGATTTTCGCGCAACCGGGCAGGATCGTGCCGCCGTAAACGAACACGGATGGCCGATTCATGCGGGCCATCGCCATGACGCAGCCGGGCATGTTTTTGTCACAGCCGCCAATCGCGACGAAGCCGTCCATGCCTTCGCAACCGACCACCGTCTCGATGGAGTCAGCGATGACCTCGCGGGAAACGAGCGAATATTTCATCCCCTCGGTGCCCATGGAAATGCCGTCCGAGATGGTGATGGTGTTGAAAATCACGCCTTTTCCGCCGGCGGCATCCGCGCCTTTGGACGACTCGATGGCGAGCTTGTCGATGTGAATGTTGCACGGCGTGACCTCGCTCCAAGTGGAGGCAATGCCGATGTGGGGCTTGGAGAAATCTTCTTTTTGGAAACCGGTGGCATAAAGCATCGCGCGGCTGGGCGCGCGGTCGGGGCCATCAAGCATCAGACTGGAAAACGGGCGTTTGGTATCATTCATCGCGGGCGGAGCATCTTGCCGTTCGGGGGGCGGCGTCAAGACTCGGAGATTTTTCCGCAGCCGGGCGAGAATTTCGCTCCCGGATCCTCTGCTTAATGGCGGTACAATGCCTCCAGCCAACCCTTATTTACATTTTGCTGCAGATCACTTCGCATCGGGGTAATCATTTCGAGCACCACGACATGGTCCTGAAGTCGAGGAATCAGATTTTCCACGATGTATGCGCGAATTTCGTCGGTCATCCCGGCGTCACTCAGAGCTTTTTGAGACGCGACCAAGGCCAGCTTCTCGCCCTCGACAAGCGTCTCAAGCGCCGGAAGATCCACCAAATTGCCAATCGATGGCAATTTTTGAGGCGAAGGCGGAATCAGGTCGGTAAATGCCTTGCCGCTGTAATCCACATAAGCACCCAGCTCAGCAGCGCTTTTCTCATGGTTTGCAAGAATCGTCGCGATCAAGACTTGGTAAGGAGATCCTGTAAATCGCTGGACCGCTTCCGTGTAAGTGCGGATCAACTGTAACTCGTCCGCCAAAAGGCGGCTGCAAGTTCGGAAGCAGTTGGATGTTTTTCCGTTCATGGGTTCGGGTGGTAAGTTGCTAACACCTTCCCAGCACCGCCCGTTCCTAACGCAGTCGCGTGATTTTCCGCGATTTAACCGGAGCCAGCTCATGCAGATCGCCCCATCAGCATGCTTTTTGCATTCGCCGGTAGGGCGGAAATTTGGGGCATCGCACCGTTTTTCAAAGAATGACGCCTTGCAGCCGTGGTAACCCTCAAACTTTCGGATTTGCGAACGGAAATTTTCCTCCATCGTCGCGACGTGGATTGGATTACGCAGGCGGCGCTGGGCGCATTGATCGGAGAACTAATGATGGGCAAGCGGCTGGGAAAGCTGGCGCTGGCTTGGGGGGCGCTGTTCGGCGTGATGCCGGAGCTGCTGGAGCTGTTTTTTTCGCCGGTGCTGGACACGGCGCGGGAGTTGGCCTGCCGCCGCGCGCTGGCGCATTCGCTGCCGCTGATGGCGCTGGGATCCTGGGGAATCGCGCACGGGCTGGCAAAACTCTGGAAGCGGGAAAAAATCAGCAAGGGCGAGGCCGGGTTGTTCGTGTTCGCGGTGTGGTCGGCGCACGTGCTGGTCGATTGTTTTTCCACGGAAGGCTCCGCGCTGTTGTGGCCGCTCCTAAGCAAGCGGGTGACTTTCGATTTTCTCTATCGAATCGATTTTTTGTTTACAGCTCCCCTGCTCGTCACCGCGGTGTGGCTCGTATTCATCAATGAGCAGAAGCCGAAGAAAACCCGCGGGAAGAAAATAGCGCCCGTGTCGAAGCGGAAGAAGATCTGCTATTGGGGGCTGGGACTCGCCGCCGGTTACGCGCTGCTGGCATGCGGGATGAAATTCATCGCATCATCCGGCTTCGATGCGGACCTCGCCCGGCGCGGTACGAAATTCAGCCGCCGGATGGAATCCCCCACCCCGTTCAATTTCCTGCTGTGGCGATCGGTAGTGGACCGGGACGTCGAACTATGGGTCGGCTATCGGACGATTTTCGAACGGCACGACACACCCGTTCGATGGACCATCTATCCGAAGGGAGCTGACGCGCTCGCCAAGGTGGCCGATCTGCGGGAAACCAAAACGCTGACCTCGGTCACCGACAACTGGTGGATCGCCCGACCTAACATAAAAGGTGCGTGGCTCGGCGATCTGCGGTTCTGCGAGACACGGACCTGGGGCAGCAGGAAGGACGCGGTGGACAGCCGGCTGGCGATTTCCTGGCTGATCGACACGAAACACGACGGCGATCATCTGCGGGAAATTTTCCCCAACGAATCAGCCCCCGGCGACCTCATGCGGATGGGCAGGAGAATCACCGGAGACCGGGAAGCGTGGGAGGCGAATCCCAGACTGGCAGGAGCGGAAGGCAGTCTTCCGGAATTCCTGCCTGTCGAGGAGTAACCGTTCAGCGATTGCCAGGAACGACTTCCGCAGGTGCGGGAACGATGCGGGGATTTCCTCCCAAGTTCCCTTCCCGTCCATTGCCGTCCGTCACGTCGAATGGGTTGCGATCCAGCTCGGTTGACTTCAACCCCAGAAACCCTTCAAGGGTAGCAAGGAGCTCTTCAATGGTTTTGCCCGGCGGATAGTTATAGACGACCGGAGCGCTGCGCTTGCCATCCGCATCGTAGAAATAGACGACTTTTTGCACAGGCATTTCCCTGCCGGTATCGGGACTGACTCTTTTGACCCGCGAGTCGAACATCAGTTCCTCCACCAGTCGGCCAGTCTCCTTGTGATACCCGTAGCTGACCCTGAAAATTTCCTCTCCCCGTGCGTCGGAGATCCTGGTGTCCAGGGGATTTCCGGCATCGTCCATTTTGTAAACCGTGACCATCGCTAGGCTGCCATTCGCCGAGTAGGTCTTTCTAACGAGACTCCTCTTATCCGGAGAGCGGACAAAGACGGAGCGGGAACCATCTTGATGACGGATGACGCGGACGTTCGGGCCGTCCACCTCCATGTTCTCATCCGCATTCCTGACGGGATCTTTCTTGGAAACGGACGGGGTGATGTGCCCGAGCTTTTCCACCAGTCCTACAAACTCCGTGCGGTCTTCCCTCGCATCGTCGGCGAGGCCGGATTTCGCGAGAGTGATCACCTGATCCCAACTCACCTCCTTCGCCTCGTCATTGCCGCGAAGCTTCATGCCTGACAATGCGACTGCGGCGGCGAATTGGAAATCGCTGTCCGTCCTTTCCAGTGACAGAGGGTCTCCTGCCAGAGGAAACTCGATCTTGCTGCTTTCGTTGCCGTCAGGGTGCTTGTAGCGCAATTTCACCGTCAGCCATTCGTTGGTGGTGGCTGGCTTTTCTGCAGCTTGGTATTTCAAATCATCGGTGCTCGACGCCCCCGGCGGTGTCAGTTCGTAGAACGCGGTGACCGTGTGGCCCGCGCCGATGTCTCCCGCATCGACCTTGTCGTTGTTGAAATCCTCGTTGCGGAGGACGCGGTTGGCATAGCCGATCAGGCGATAGCCGCCGACCTTCGCGGGATTGAACTCGACCTGGATTTTCAAGTCTTTCGCGATGGTCACCAGCGTGCCTGATAGATCCTGAAGGAACACCTTGCGGCCCTCGGCCTCGGAATCGATGTAGAAATAGTTGCCGTTTCCATCATGGGTGATGGCGTCCATCATCTCGTCGTTGAGATTTCCCGAGCCGAAGCCAGCGACCGTTAGATAGACCCCGCCTTTCGCGCGCTCCTTGACCATTTCCACCAGCGGCTTCCCGGTGACACCGACGTTGAAATCCCCGTCGGTGGCAAGGATCACGCGGTTCACGCCGCCTTCGATTTTCTGCTCCATGGCGAGTTCATAAGCGCGCTTGATGCCCGCGCCGCCGTTGGTGGAACCACCGGCTTCGAGTTTCGACAATGCTGTCAGCACCTTCGCCCGCCCCTCTTCATCCACGCGGGTCGAGGGCAAAGCGACACCTTCGGATCCCGCATAGACAACGATGGCGACCCGGTCGCGTTCATCGAGCTGGCTGACCATGGTTTCCATCGATTGCTTGAGCAGTGGCAGCTTGTCGGGACTCTGCATCGATCCGGAAACATCCACGAGAAACACCAGATTGGAGGCCGGACGATTGCCAGCATCGATTTCACGGCCCTTGATGGAAATGCGGGCGAGTTGGTGGGTCGGAGCCCACGGGCAAACCGCCAGAGCGGCACCCACAGCAAAGGGCGCATCTCCTTTCGGTGCCTGATAGTGATACTTGAAGGCGTTGATGAACTCCTCGATGCGCACGGCATCCTTGGGAATTTCCCGGCCCTCTTGGATCATCCGGCGGACGTTAGAGTAGGACGCGGTATCGACATCGATGGAGAAGGTCGAAAGCGGATCTTTCTCCGAGGTCTTCCATGGTTGGTCGATGAAGGTGCCGTAGTTGTCGCCGGAGGTTTGTTCGGGAGCTGAAAATCGATCCTCGGCAGGGAATCTTCTGTTTTCCCTTTCGAGCCTCGCCAATCCTGCTGTCCGGTTCTTGTCCATGGCATCGTTTCCAGCAAGTGCTTCAGGTGCTGGTCTGGTATCGAATGGAGAATCATTCCAGAGACGGGAATACGAGCCTAACGGTGCCTTTTTAGGAACACTGCCTTCACCTGTTCCGGATCTTCCGGCGGCCATTCCAGCTCCGAATCCTTTACCTATCCCTGATCCTCCTAAACCACTACCTGCTCCCATATCGTCGAGTCGCGCGATTTCTGGCAATGACTCCGGCTCTGGCAGCGCTGGTTTGGAATCTACGGTCATTCCAAGCACGGGTGGGAGTGCGTCCACTCTGCTGCTCGCGACCGTTTTCTTGTTCAATCCACCGGCAACGATCTCCGACCGCTCCAATTTCGCCGAATTCGCTCCGTCGACGTATCCGGATCTCGCAGCAAGTTCAGCCTGCTTCAGCTTCATCCCCTGCAACAGCTGCTGATCGGTTTCAAAGTCCCTTTTTGCATCAACATAGTCCTGTGCATCGAGCCCGCGCATGATCGCTTCTTCGGGGATATGACCCCGAGGGCTGCCAGCCGAATTCTCAGCCATGGCCGAAAGAGCCCCATCAGCGGGCATCGCCCCCTTCCTGATCTCCACCATTTTGCCGCCATCGACAATTTCAACGATAACGCCTGTCGGGGTGATCGATTTCAATAAATAATCCTTCTTCTCGCCGCCTGGCGGAAGGGAGAAAGCCGTGTTTTCCTCCACTTTAAATTCCTTTCCCTCCACGCCGGTTGCTCCGAGCGAGAACACCGCGGTCCGGTCATATTGCAGGAACTCGTTTTTGCGCTGGTCATTCAGCGGGGACGGGAATTCATAGACTGTCCCCTTCTTGTTGGGCCACTGATCCTCGATGCGGACGATCGTGACATCCCGCTCGCTCTTCGTCGCTTTGCTTATTTCCCGGCGGACTTCCGAACCGAGGAGCTTAAAGCGGTTGGCCATCGGTCCCGTGAGGAAGAAGCTGTCACCGGGACCGATCAACTCCGCCGGGGCCCTTTTGTTCGTCTGGCGGGAGGAGTCCTCATATGTGATGGGAAATCCGCCGTCCGCGCCAAAGCCCGGGCGAAGCACCCAAGCGCGGCTCTCATCCTTCACATACATCAGCTTCCCGATAAGAGACGGGAGGAGTTCCACGTTTTCGCCGCTAGCCGGCGCCGCGGCGATGGTCGCCAACACCTTCCGGCGTTCCTCGACCTTGTCCTCCTGATAGTGGATGGCCGTGTTGAGTTTTTCTAACTCCAGCGCGGACTTCTCCTTTTCGGCGTTCTTTCGATCAGTCGCGCTAACAGTCGCTCGCGGGTGCCGGTTCTGCAACGAAGACCAGACGAAACCTCCCGCTGTCAGCGCGAGGCCTGCCGCGATGGCAAAGCGGCCGTAGTGTCGTGCTGCCGGACGCTTTGCCGCGAGCGGCGCTCCGTCATCGACGGCGTTTTCGATCTGTTGGAGAAACGCCTCGTCGGGTCCATGGGCCTGCTCGCGGAGCAGTTCATCGAGCAGGCGGTCTTCTGGCGAGTTTGTAAATTCGGATTTCATGGCGATAAAAATGTTAGGATTCAAGGGTTGGATTCAAGGCACTGGCGGAGCGCCGAGCGGGCGCGTTCGAGGCGTTTGCGGAATGTCGCGGGAGGGATGCCGAGCGAGGTCGCGGCCCCGTCACCATCGCGGTCTTCGTCGTAGTAAGCCTGGACGGCGGACGAAAGCGCTTCGGGTAATTTCGACCGGCAATCTGCCAACCGATCCAGCAGCCCGGACTCGCCATCACCAGCACTCCAGGCGCGAACGGCTTCTTCCAGCCTCACCAACTCCGGATCATCGAACGCCACCTCACGGCGATGCTTGCGGCAGTCCTCCCGCCATTTGTTGCGGACGATTCCACGCAGCCACGAACCGAAGTCGCGGGTCACATCGAAACGGCCGATCGTTTGCCAGGCGGCGACGAATGCGTCTTGGACGAGTTCGCGCGCCCGCTCGGGATGGCCCGCCAGCACCCGGGCGTAGGCGAGAAGCGGCTGGTGGTGATCATGGATCAGTTCGGAAAATCGGCTACGGTCCATGTCGGGTGGTGAATAGGCAATGGCTAAAGGTTTCATCGGATTTCACCAGTTATTGATTTCCACAGGCCGGAATGTGACATCGAAGCGGGATTATTTTCAAAATCCACGGCCAGCCGGACAAAATCAGCGCTTTCGCGAAACCGGGAATCCGTTATGATCCACTCAGTGAAAGTCCTTTCCGTCCTCCTCGCGGCAACTCTGGCCGCACAAGCCGCACCGAGTGATCCGGGCAAGGTGGCCATCGATTTCCTCGAAAAAGTGAGGGACCGGAAACTCAATCTCGACCCGGGTGGCGACACCGCCCTTTCCGCCCAAACGGCGGTGGAAAAGCGCCGCCAGATCGCCAAGCGCCTCGAAAAAATGGCCCGCGATCTGGGCACCGATCCGCTGGAAGTCGGCGCGATCAAACTCGACGAGGATTTCGCCGCCGTCCTCATCCGCAAGGTCGGAAATTTCGATCCCAGCCACTTGCAGGTGTTTCCCGTGGCATTGGTCAAACGCGACACCGGCTGGGAAGCGGCCCCGGTTCCGGCATCATTTGAGAACTCCGGCGCGGGATACGCCATCGCCCTTCAGAAACGCATCGAGCAGTTGGAAAACTGGATGCTCCGGGAACAGGTCGTGGATTTGGAAAAACTCCGAGTCCAGTCCAACAGCCGAATGCGCGGCAAGATCGAAGCCAGTTTATCCGAAACGGACCTGCGGAAATTCGACGTGGAAAAAACCGGCAACCGTTTTCTAACTGCCTGTGAGACCGGCGACCTGGGTTCCCTGCTAGGAGTCCTCGGCGGCTTGAGTGGCAAACTTCCGGACGACTGGTCCGCCCGGCTGAAGTCCGCGGAAAACGCCATCACCGCAGGCGCCGCGGCACCGCGTCCGTGGCGGCTGATGGTGAGCCCGGATGTCGCGCGGGTCGTGGTCGATCACGAAACGGACGGCGATACCGGCTTGGTTTCCATCGGATGCCTGGATCCCGTCGGCATCGACGGCTCTCCGGCGCGCATCGAAGTGATTTATTTCCCCCTTTCGAAATCCAGCGACGGGCTATGGCGCATCGATCCTCCGGCTTCCTACCTTCACGAGAAGGAAAAATCACCGGCTGGCCAAGCGAACCCGAGAGCTGGCAATGCCACGGATACGGATCCTGCTAACAGCCCCGCTGCTGATAAGGAGAGCCTTTTCGCCGGCCGCTGGACTAAAACCCATCCAACCACACCACAGCCGAGCGCGGAGCTCGCCGCCCAAGCGTGGCTTGCAGCCTTGCGGGAAGGAAGCTTCCAATCGTTCCTTGCGATTTCAAAACTCGACACCACACCTGAAACCACCGCCAAAGCCTGTGCCAGGGCCGCACAAACCTGGTGGACCATCCGCGGCGGTTCCGCCGATCTCGTGATGCCTCTTTCTTTCAAGGCGGACGAATCCCGCGCCGCCGGCATCTATCAGTTCTTCGCCGCGCGGGATCCCGACAAACTGGATGCGCGTCCCGTCTATTTCGAGAAATCTCCCAATGGCTGGCTTTGGACTCCCGTGCCATCCAAGGAAAGCAGCGACGGATTCAAGACATGGGTCGAAACCGAAACCAAGCATCTGCCGGATGACTGGCAGCGGCAGGTTCTATCCGCTTGTCCGGTCGTGACCGATGTCGATGGTCTCGAGGCATCTACCGAAGAAGAGACTCGGAAATGCGTGGGTGATTGGCTCGATGCCATCCGCCACGGCGACGTGAATGCGGCGATCGCGCGGATCGCTTGTCTGGACTCCCCTCGCAGTGGCGCCGCCACCCTCCAGAATCTGGGATATGAAATCGCAGGCTCTCGCGGAAAACCGGAATTGCCCCCGATCACCGGCGTCTATCAGTCGAAGCCGTGGTCCGCGGCTGGAGTAAAAATGGATCGCGACGGCAAATCCACTTACCCGCTTTACACAGTCGTGAAGACCGCACAAGGCCCCCGCATCCTGGTGGAGATCGACCTGTTTTCATCCGGCAACCGCGGCCGTGATTTCCTCAACAATGACGCGCTCGTACGCCTCGGAAAATCGACCACCGAAGCCGCGGAAACGGCATTGCGGGACCTTCTCAAACAGCATCAGGCCGGAGTGGCGCAAAGTTCCGAAAAAGGTTCGAAGTAGCCAGTACCGACGTCCTGTTTCCGGACATATGGGCTAAATCCACGCAAAATAGGGCTCTGTGGCCGCTTATGGGACTAGATTTCGGAAAATACGATTGATTTTGCACGAATTATTCACCCTTCTTAGCCGTGAACCAAATGTAAAGTCATGCTCTCTCGGATCATCAAGGAAACTTTAGCAATGTCGAACCCCGTTCGTCCCTCCGGACGTAACGGAAAGTCCGGCATGACATTGCTGGAAATGACCGTGGTGATTCTGGTGCTGCTGACACTCATCAGCGTCATGTTCTTCGGGGCCAAGGCTTGGAAACGCGGTTCGGATCGCGCCATGTGCATCGTCCTCATTCAAAACGTGCAAAAGGGCGTCCGCAGTTTTTCCAACCTCAACGGTTACGCGCCCGGCGACAATGCCACCAACCTGCAAAACCAGGTGATCGGAATGGGGAAATTTGTGGAAAACACACCGATCTGCCCCGGCAATGGCACCTACAATTTCGGTGTCGCCTTCGGTGTCGACACGATTCCCCCCGAGGGCGAACTCTACATGCAGTGCTCGCTAGGTACCACGGAGAAGCACGAACCGGAAAATCATTCCGAATGGTGATACCCACGCGATCGCGTGGGTTGTTTATGTCCGGAAATCGTGCTTTTATTCCGTCATCAATTTCCCCAGCCCCCTCCCGTTGTTTCTG
This sequence comes from Luteolibacter sp., assembly GCF_039920825.1. GTDB lineage: Bacteria > Verrucomicrobiota > Verrucomicrobiia > Verrucomicrobiales > Akkermansiaceae > Luteolibacter. The sequence goes on from NZ_JBDSCX010000077.1 coordinate 165,183, forward strand.
AGACTCGGAACGTGGGGCTCCCCCCAGCATAGTGTGTGTAACTGCCCCGGTCGCCCCCCAGTGATCGGGGCAGAGGGAAGGGAAAAAAGCTCTAGGCTACTTTTGCCAGATCCGTGCGATGTCGCCGGATGCGAGTGATTCCCAAGCACCTTGCGCCAACCCTGCGCCGTCGAGCTTGCCGATGGCCACACGGATCAAGCGGAGTGTCGGAAATCCCACGGCTGCCGTCATCCGGCGCACCTGGCGGTTTTTCCCTTCGACCAATTTCAACTCCAGCCATGAAGTCGGAATTGCCTGGCGAAATCTAACCGGAGGATCGCGGGGAGCCGCTTCCGGTTCGTTTTCCAACAATCTGGCGGAACATGGCAGCGTGCGATGGCCCTGAATCACCAGGCCGCCACGCGCGAGTCGCGAAACAGCGTCAGCTGTCGGGACACCTTCGACCTGCGCCAGATAAGTCCGCGGGTGGGCGGTTTTCGGATCTAGCAAGCGATTATTGAATCCGGGTTCGTCACTGAGCAGGAGCAGCCCCTCGGAATCCATGTCCAGCCGCCCGACCGGATAGACGCCCGCTGGAAATCCGAAATCCGCGAGTGTTTTCTGGCCCGGTTGATCGGGGGTGAACTGGCACAGCACGCCATACGGCTTGTGAAACGCGATGACCATCGGGCTATTTCCGGAAAATGAAAAACGCGGCACCTGCGAGACAGACGCCCGCACCAAGATAGTTCCAGGTGATTTTCTCCTTCATGAAAAACACCGCGAACGGCACGAACACCGTTAGAGTGATAATTTCCTGAAGGATTTTCAACTGCCCGAGATTGAACACCTGCGAGCCAATCCTGTTAGCCGGAACCTGGATCATGTATTCGAAAAAGGCGATGCCCCAGGAAATGAGCGCGGCGACGAGCCACGTTTTATCGCGAAGATCGCGCAGATGGGCATACCAGGCGAAGGTCATGAACACATTGGAAAGGGTGAGCAGGGCTATCGTTTTCAAACCAACCATGCGCGACAGCTAAGCCCTGCCACTCCGCTCCGCAAGTCCGACTATCTTCCGTTCAGCCAGAAAAATCCGGCGTTGAGATAAGCGGCGTAGCTGACCCAAAGCCAGTAAGGAACCAGCATCCATGCCGCAACGATGTCGGATTTCCGAGCCAGTTGGATCGTCGAAACCAAGCCGAACCAGAGTGCCGCGATGACCAGCAGCGCCACATCGATCCGATGCACGCCGAAAAACACCGGAGTCCAGATCAGGTTCAAAGTGAATTGCATCGCGAAAACCCAAACCGCAGTCCATGCCTTCAGGAAAACCAATCGTCCCAACGCCATCCCCATCAGCAAATACAACACCGACCACACGGGCCCGAAAACCCACGGCGGCGGCGTGCCCGGTGGCTTGGCGAGTTCCTGATACCACGTGTCCGATCCACCCACGGTCGAGAGACCGGATGCGGTTCCGAGGCCCAGGCACAGCAACGCACACCCCAGCGGCCACAGCCATTTTCCCGGCGAGTTTCCGGTCGGATTCACGCTTCAGGAATCACGAATCCCTTGCGCTCCCATTTGCAGCGGAAGGGCGCACCGGCGTCATTCGGCTTCCAGCCGTTCGCGTTTCCGAAATCAATCGCCGCCGTTACCATGACGTAACTCACCACCTTCGGCAGCTCGCCAACCAGCGGTTGGCCGTTCACCGGAGCGCTTGCCTCGATGACAATCTCGTTCGTCCCGCGCCGGTTCTGCATGATCCAGCGGTATTGGACATCGTGGTGATTGATGATTTTATAGCCTTTTTGAGGAGGGGGCATTTGGATGGGGAAAAGGGAAATTTGCGTCGTCGCGGCGGGAGTCTGCGCGAATCGCGGCCGGATGAGAATGCTTATATGCCGGATTTCACGGGTCTTGCATCCCGGCCCGCCATCTGCTCCCCTTTTTCCCGATGGGAAAACTCACCACGCACGTTCTCGACACCGTCTCGGGAAATCCAGCCAACGGCGTCCATCTTCAGCTTTATCGCGGTGCCGAACTCCTCGCCGACACCATCACCAACGCCGACGGACGCTGTGACGCCCCGCTCCTCGACGACGCGATTCCCGGGGAATACCGGCTGGTTTTCCGGATGGGCGACTACTTCAGGGCACAGGGAATCGCCTCGCCGTTCTTGAATGAAATTCCGATCCACTTCAGCATCGAGCCCGGCCGGAACCATCACGTTCCCCTCGCCTGCTCACCCTACTCCTATTCCACCTACCGTGGCAGCTAAACGATTCGCCTGATGTCAAAAACTTTGGAAAACGCTCTCGCCCGGTTGGATCAACTCGGCCTCATCTCCGACTCTCCGTCCCACCTCGTCCGCACGTTCCTGTCTCCCGCCAACCTGCTTGCCGCCAAGGAAGTCGCCGGTTGGATGACGGGTCTGGGAATGGAAATTTCACACGCCGCCGACGGCACCGTCCGCGGCATCCTGCCGGGTTCCGATCCCGCGGCGAAACCACTTTTGTTAGGATCGCACATCGACACCGTCATCGATGCCGGGAAATACGATGGTCCGCTTGGAATCATCGCCGCCCTCGCGGCCCTCGAGAATCTCCAACAGGAAAACATCACCCTCCCCTTCCCGATCCACCTCCTCGCATTTTCCGACGAGGAAGGCACCCGCTTCCAGACCACCTACCTCGGCAGCCGCAGCATCACCGGTCCGCTCGATTCCACCACGCTCGCCACCCGCGATGCGAACGGCGTCACCATCGCCGCCGCCATTGAAGATCACGGTTGGAACGTCGGATCCACCATCATCCGCTACACGAAAGGCCAATGCCGTGGTTATGTCGAACTCCACATCGAACAAGGACGCGTATTGGAAAAAGCGGGAGAGCCCTGCTGCGTCGTCTCCGCCATCGCCGGACAATCCCGCCTAACCGTCAAGCTGAACGGACGCGCCGATCACGCCGGCACCACTCCCATGCCGATGCGCCGCGACGCGCTAACAGGCGCTGCGGAATGCATCCTCGCCGCCGAATCCCTCGCGAGAACCCACCCGCCGCTCGTCATCACGGTCGGAAAAATCCAGATCCACCCCGGCGCATCGAACTCGGTCCCTCAATCCGTCAGCTTCACCATCGATCTCCGCCATCCCGAGGACGCCGCCCGCCACCAGGCTCTCGCCGAGCTCCAGGAAACCTTCAACCAGATTGCCAACGGACGCTCGCTCCGTTTCGACTGGATCCCCGTCCAGGACAACGACGCCACTCCCTGCGATCCCGATCTAACCCATCACTTGATGGATTCACTGGAATCCATCACCGGCTCCCGCCGCACCCTCGCCAGCGGTGCGGGACACGACGGCGTCGCCATTTCGAAAATCTGCCCCATCGCCATGTTGTTCATCCGTTGCCGCGACGGTCTCAGCCACCATCCCGAGGAACTCGCATCACCCGAAGACATCCGGATCAGCATCGAGATTCTCACTCATTTCCTGAAATCCCTCGCTTCCTAACGAGCCACACCGCTCCCACCGGAAACACCGCACCGGCCACTCTGCCAAATCCTATCCAGGAGCCCGACAAGACATCTAGCCCACGAAAAAGGCATGAAGGAAATGCTCAAGGAATTCACCAAAGCGGTAGGGTAACCCCAATCTGAGAGGACCAACCGCGAATGGACGCCAATGGACACGAATGGCTGATGGATTGAGCCGAATTCCGCTCCTGAAACCAGGCGGAATTCTACTCAAGGTGATTTTCCCAAGCCAAATGATTTGGATTCGCGTCCATTCGCGGTAAAAATCAAATATGAGGTCGCTCTGACCAAAGCGGGATCAGAGTTTTACGTCCCGGCCTGAACCTGCTACTTGTTGCCAATGATTCAGCCTGAACAACTGGTTGGAGGGGAGTGGGCGGACTGGTATCGCCTCACTCCTGTCCAACGCTGGGCGGAATCTGAAAAACTCTGGCAAACCTACATCGCACTAGGAGGAAGTCTTGATCCCGAACCCGATACTCAAAGTCCTTTCTTCGATGCGCAAGCACCGCGTCCAGTGCCTGCTGATGGGCGGCCAGGCGTGCGTGTTCTACGGCGCGGCCGAGTTTAGCCGGGATACGGACCTCCCGGAGAGCTCTTACCCGGTATGAGCGCGAAAAGGAAATCTTCCGAAAAACAAGAAAGTTCCCAAAAAGGGAACTCCAAGCTTGACCCCACTCACAAGCCGGAGCAGGGTGTCATGCGAATCATCGAAGTGAAAACCCTGCGGGAATTCTGGACCACTCACGCCGATGCCGAACAAGCCCTCAAATCCTGGTTCAAAGAAGCCACCGCCACACGTTGGAACGGCCCCAATGACATCAAGCAGCACTATCCTTCGGCAGACATCCTCCCTGGCAATCGCATCATCTTCAACATCAAGGGCAACACCTATCGTCTGATCGTAAAAATGCACTACAACACCGGCATCGTTTACATCCGTTTCGTGGGCACCCATGCGGAATACGACAAGATCAACGCCGCAACCATCTGAGCGAACCATGAAACCTGGAATCATCAAAAACGACGAAATGCATGAAAAGGCACTCGCCTTGGTGGAATCCCTGATGGATGCCGAACCGGGATCTGAACAGGAAGGAGAACTCGAACTCTGGTCCCTGCTCATCGAACAATACGAGAAGGAGCACTATCCCATCAGCGCTCCCGATCCCATCGAGGCAATCCATTTCCGCATGGATCAGCTCGGGCTCAGACAAAAAGACCTGGAGGAATTCATCGGTCAAAAGAGCAAGGTGTCCGAGGTCATGAATCGCAAACGACCTCTCAGCCTGCCGATGATTCGGTCACTCAGCATCCACCTCGGAATTCCCGCCGCAGTCCTGGTGCGCGAAACTCCATTGTCGCCGGGTAAGACTGGGTCGTCATCCGCTCGCAAAAGAAGACCCGCAGCCGCCTCCTAACGATTTGAGCACCGACACCCTGCTCGGAACCAGCAAACCGCAATCCTGACATCCCTCTCGCATCCCCGCTCCTCCTCTGCAAATCCGCCAAAAAGACCATCGTCGAACTCACGCTGCAAAAAGACGCCAACATCCACGCCCGCGAATACCAACTCTACCTGCCTTCCAAGGAGCTGCTGAAGCAAAAGCTCGGCGAATGGAGCGCCGCCGTGACCGGCTGAGGCCCACTTTGCGAACTCCCGTTTCTGATCACTGCTCACTCGCCACCTCTTCCCTGAAAACGGCAAACTGAAAACTAGCAAACTTCTTCTCCTCCACTTCCCCATTGCCCTCCAAGCCACCGCTTGCTAGAACCCACCCAAGCCCATGATCTCCCTCCTGCCATCCCAAGCTCTTCCCCGCCGCTCGATGAAAATCAGCGAGGACGTCCGCCAATACGCCGCCCAGCAAGGCATCTCCGAAGAGGAAGCCCTTGAAAATGGCATGGAGGACAAGAGCAGCAATTTGCCAATGCACGTGCGGAGGTCTATATTCCGAGGTGATTGGGTAATACTTTCAAAATAGCGGGCTACATGTTGGAAACATAGGCTCCAGACAAAAATCATCTATTCTAGATTAGCTAAAAACCAACACAACCAATCACTAATGAGCGAATGGAATAGCTTTCTAGCCGAGGTAAAGCAGGCAGAATCCGAACTCGGAAACCCGAAAGAAATTTGGTACCGAGGGCACTCCCAAAAAGATTGGCTTTTAACTCCTAGTTTGATGCGTGAGTCAGACTGGGAAAGAAAGGAAAAAGATCTCTTTATCGAATTCAAGAAAACAGCTTCTAGACTATTCGAAAAGCGCACGAGCGATTGGGAAACGTTATTTGACATGCAACATTACTGGATTCCGACTAGACTGCTTGATTGGACGACCGTGATGGGTGTGGCCATCGCGTTCATCTTGCACAATGATTACTCCACTCCAGAAGATAGCGCCTTATTCATTTTGAATCCCACTGATCTCAACCGCCTTAGTGGAAGAGATGAAGTGATTAACGTGCCCGAGGACAAAGGATTTGATTACCAAAAAGTCTATTGGGATAACAATCCAGTAAGGATAGACAAGCCGCTCGCAATCCGTCCGGGGATGATAACCGACCGACTTCAGGCCCAAAAGGGAATGTTCACCGTTCACGGCACACTCGCATCAGGCTTTGAAAGCGTCGCAGCGAACTGCGTAAAAAAGGTGATCCTTCCCAGCGCAGCAAAAGCGGAGGCCCGAACTTTCCTAAAATGGGCAAATCTTGACGAATACACGATATATCCTGACATCGTAGGAATGGCTTATCACATAAAACGAAAAATCTTACTCTAATTCTATGGATCTAGAAATTTCCAAAAAAGATCGGATTATCCTGATCAATCAATACCGAATTTTAGCGAAGCTTGAACCCAATGAATCGGAGCGACTTGAAGAATTAATCGAAATCCTGGAAAACGGATATCGATTATTTTACTCAATGATTGACGAATGGATATCAGATGACATGCCGGAGGATCGAAGCATTCTCGTTCTCGACATTCTTGGTATCTATCGAATTATCGAGGACCATAAACGTCTGGTATCCAGCCAAGCGGTGATGGAGCATTCATTCCATTTCTTTCCTGGATTTGACGGAAACAATGAATCGGAGTACCTAAGTTTTTCGAGATTTTTGATCGAAAAACAGGGTAAATTTACTGAGCAAAAGCCCTACCTCAAAAGAAACGATAATTTGAATAGCCATTTACCCATGGTGCCGAAATATCGGAAAATGGTAAATGCATGGAAGTCAATGGGATCGGCATATCATCTCACTGAGCAGCAAATACTTTCAATCTTAGATGCCTGAATGCATGGGCAAAGCATATCTCAATCCCATCATACAGTGAAAGGAATTTGCAGGCTATGCGAGCAAGACGCTGATCTCCAAGAAAGTCACATTATTCCAAAATTTGCAATTCGGTGGATGAAAGATACCGGGACAGGATATTTCCGTCGGATTGCAAATCCCAATATTCGCTTACAAGATGGTGCTAAAATGCGGTTGCTATGCCGAGAATGCGAGCAGCGTTTCTCAGAGCCTGAAAGTTACTTCGCATCAAAATTATTTAGACCATTTTTGTCTGGGCAACGAAGAGTAAATTACGACAGTCGCCTTGCCTATTTCGTAGTCTCGCTTTTGTGGAGAGCCCTACAGCGAAATAGAAATGAAGCCCTTGAGACTACCTTTTCTCGCCATGAAGAGCTTTTTCTAGCAGAAAAAGAATGGAGGGAATATCTACTAGGGCGCGGTTCATTGACTAGATTCAATCATTTTCATATCTTCATTGCGGATATTACTGTGGAGAATCCACCAGGAGCTCCGAAGTTCAACCAATATTGTGCTCGGGCATTTGATGTGACGTTTTTTGAACTCAGCGGCAATTGCTATGTCGTTGTCAAATTTTCCCGCTTCTTTTTCGTAGGAATGTTATCGCCATACTCTGATGCCGACTGGGTCGGAACACGAATTGATTGTGACGAAGGCACGCTTTCAACACCCCAGGAAATCCGTGACGTACTATTCGGCAGTTGGTTAGTGGCGAGAGCCAAGTTTGCCTACGAGAAATTTGATTCAGCAATTAGCAGCAACCAACTACAAGTAATCAGTGATCATATTGGAAAGAATCTGCCTAGACTGCAGCGTTCAGATTTATTTCGGGTAATAAATGCAGACTTTTCTGATCACGAGCGAATTCTCTCTTCTTCAAAAATGCTTGGTCGCAACGATCAATGCCCATGCGGGAGTGGCCAAAAATTCAAAAAATGCCATGGCTCCGGACGGTAAATTTAGACACCGCCCTAATCGAAAGGGTCAGTCGAAAGGGTCAGTCGAAAGGGTCAGTAGTATCAGTCGATGGGGTCAGTCCCGAATGGCACTGACTTAAGCGAGATTTCGGCGAAAGGAGTGGTCGGAAATCCGGTGATCAGGTTGCTTCTCGTGTGACCTCAAACCAACCCTTCCTCACCGGATTTCCTACGCAGATTTGTGGCC
>NZ_JBDSCX010000078.1:0-179717 GCF_039920825.1 Luteolibacter sp.
TGAGCCTCGTTTCGCTGTCCGGAGTTCAATCTTTAGATTGCCTCTTCAAGAGCACGGTAAACCGTGAACTCCGGACCGCTCTCGGGTGGCACGCGTCCAAGTGAGTTTCGGAAATGACTTCTGGCAATCGGTCTAAGCTTCGGCCTTTTTCACCTTGGGTTCCGGTTTCCAGTTCCGGTGAATCCAGACGCTCTGCACCAGACCCAACAGGAACATACAGATCACCACGAAGGTTCCCGAGTAGCTAATCAGCGGCAGCGGAATGCCCGTCACCGGCATGATCAACACGCACATGCCGATGCTTTCGAAGATGTGCGCGAAGAACAGCGCCACCACCAGACAGACCAGCAGCCTCCCGGTCAGATCACGGCTATAAAACGCAATGAATAGTCCCTGGATCATCAAAAGCGCAAAAGCAGTTAGCAGGAGCAGACTGCCGCGGAAACCCAGTTCCTCGCCGATCACGCCGAAAATGTAGTCGTTGTGCGCTGTCGTTTTCGAGCCGAACCCCTTCGCCAGCAACCCGCCGTTCTCAACGGTCGCTTTGTAGCCGACGCCTTTCCAGCCAGCCTTTCCAACGGCCATCGAAATATAATAAGGCGCATAGGCATCTCCGAGAATGTCCACTTCGCGGCCTTCCATCATCCGCAGCCAAGTGTCGATCCGTTCGGGCCCGCGTTTCGACACCAGCGGCAGAGCCACGAAATATAACAAGGGCAGCATCCCCACACCGATCAACGTCATGCAGGAGAGATAGCGGAAAGGAATTCCGCCGATTAGAAGTGCGACGATTGAAACCGGAATCCAAACCAGCGCCGATCCCATGTCGCCCATTTTCATCACCATCAGGAACGGAATCGCAGCCACCACCCCGATAATGCCAATGCGGATGAACGGCGCGCCAAACCATCGATGCAGCTTCGGCAAATCCTGCATCAGCCATGCGATCATCAGAATCCCGGTCATGATTCCCAACTGAGCCGGTTGGAAAACAAGACCGCCAGGAAGCGTCAACTGGTAAACGTCCTTGTCCTGCCCGGTCACCATCACCACCGCCATCAAGCCAAGACTCAGCAGATAGAACGGAATCCCCAGCCATCGGATCCACCGATAGTCCACGAAGGCTGCCGTGAAATACGCGATGCTTCCGATCAGGATGAAACTCTTTTGCTTCGAGGCGAAATAGGCCCCCGCGCTGCCGAATTGATCCATGGCCGCTTTCGACACAGTGAGATGCCGCGCCGCGCTTTCGATCATGAACACGCCGAAGACCAGGAGCCCGTACATCACCAGCACGAGCACCCAATTCATCCCCAGGATTTTCCTTAAAAACGGCGTCATGACTGGCTCGGCGGCGACCATACGCCGTCCGCATCCCATAGCAAGGAAGGCGTGAAATTTCCTCGTGATGAATGTGGAGGTCCGGATCGGAACAATTCTAACACAGCTCCATTTTCCGTTTTAGATTTCGTTGCGTTTGCTACCAAATTTCACCCGGAAAACAAAAAACGCCCGGACTTTCGTCCGGACGTTTTTGAAAACCAATTTCGGCGAATGCCGGATCAGCGGGAGTAAAGTTCGACGATGAGCTGCTCGTTGACGAGCGGGTCGATGTCGGAACGCTCGGGGACACGGGAAACCGTGGCTTCGAGCTTGTCCTTGTTCGTGTCGAGCCAATCGACACCCGGGGAAGCCTGGGTGAGGTCGGTCATGCGAAGCACGAGCTGTTGGGAAGAAGGCTTGCCACCGACTTTGATCACGTCACCTGGCTTCACTTGGAAGGAGGCGATGTCAACGGTGCGGCCATTCACGAGGATATGGCCGTGGTTGACGATCTGGCGGGCGGATTGGCGGGTGTTGCCGAATCCAGCACGATAGACCACGTTGTCGAGACGGGTTTCAAGGAGTTGGAGAAGGATGACACCGGTCACACCACGGCGACGGGCGGCTTCTTCGTAGTAACCACGGAATTGCTTTTCGAGCACACCGTATTGGAAACGAAGCTTCTGCTTTTCACCGAGAGCGACGGAATATTCGCTCTTCTTTTTGCGACCGGCACGGACACCGTGCTGGCCTGGTGGGAAATTGCGGCGTTCAAATGCCTTGGAAGGGCCAAAGAGGGAGACACCGAAGCGGCGGCTGATCTTTGCGCGAGGTCCTGTATAACGTGCCATATAAGAATTTCTAAAAAGGTTGGATTAGACGCGGCGAGCCTTTTTAGGGCGGCAACCGTTGTGAGGAATCGGAGTCACATCGCGGATCGAGAGGATTTCAAGACCGAGACCTTGGACGGCACGCACGGCGGATTCACGGCCGGAGCCGGGACCTTTGACACGCACATCAACTTCCTTGAGACCGTGTCCCATGGCTTGACGGCAGGCGTCTTGCGAAACCACCTGAGCGGCGTAAGCCGTGCTCTTGCGTGAACCCTTGAATCCCATCTTGCCGGCGCTGGACCATCCGATGGCATTGCCACTGGCGTCGGTGACGCTGACGAGGGTGTTGTTGAAAGTCGCGGTCACGTGGACGATACCGCGGGTGATATTCTTCGAGCCTTTGGCCTTGTGAATCTTAATTTCTTCCTCGCCTCCGCCGATTTCGGCGAAGATGTCGCGCTTCGCTTCCTTTTTCGGCGCGCCTTCAACGGCGGCGGCTTCAGGAGCGGCTGCTTGCGCAGCGACAGGAGTGGTGGCGGGTGCTGGAGCTTCTTTCAGCTCAACCGCCGGAGTTTCGGCGGAATTTGGTGTGGTTTCTTCAGACATGATTCAAAAAATTACTTCTTAACGCCCACGGTCTTTTTCTTGCCCTTGCGAGTGCGAGCATTGGTGCGGGTGCGTTGGCCACGAACCGGCAAACCGCGCTTGTGGCGGATGCCACGATAGCAGTTGATGGAGGTGAGGCGCTTGAGCTGCGATTGGCGTTCACGGCGGAGGTCACCCTCGACAATGATGTTTTCAGCCTGGATCACCTGGGAGATGCGAACGAGTTGGTCCTCGCTGAGCTGGCCGGTGCGGATGTTCGGGTCGATCCCTGCGTGTTCAAGGATCTTCGCCGCCGTCGGGCGACCGATGCCAAACATGTAGGGCAGAGAAGCTTCGATGCGCTTCTCATTGGGAATTTCAATGCCTAGGATACGTGCCATAATGTGCGTGATTTCGCGTGACCACGCGGAAGTCCGGATTTCTCCGAAGACTCCGCGGGGCGGGTGATTTAGCAGAGTGCCGGGGGCTGGCAAGCGGTAAATGGAAATTTTCTCCGAACTCCGGCGGTTTCGGACGTCAATCGCCCTGAAAACTCCCCATTCCCCGCCAAGTATGGAATCCAGCCTCTTTGCCGGACTTCCCTTCTGGACAAAACAGGGACGCTTCATAGCTTCGCTTGCACTTGCAGATCACCCATGGATTCCATTCAAGACCCCGGCCATCAACTCCCACCCGATGACGTCGCCGCCATCGACGAACTTGGAAAAACCTACCAATCCTTCCGCGCGGAACTCGCCAAGGCGATTGTCGGCCAGGAGCAAGTGATCGAGCAACTCGCGATCTGCCTTTTCGCACGTGGCCACGCCCTGCTAATGGGGGTTCCGGGCTTGGCGAAAACCCTGCTGGTTTCCTCGGTGGCCCAGACTTTCGATCTCTCGTTCAACCGCATCCAGTTCACGCCGGACCTGATGCCTGCCGATATCACCGGCACCGATATCATCCAGGAATCCGGTGTCGGTGGACGGCGTGAGTTTGAATTCATCAAGGGCCCGGTGTTCGCGAACATCGTCCTCGCCGACGAAATCAACCGGGCTCCGGCAAAAACCCAGTCGGCGATGCTGGAGGCGATGCAGGAAAACAAGGTCACGGTTCTCGGCAACACCTATACACTACAGCCGCCGTTTTTCGTCCTCGCCACGCAGAACCCGATCGAACAGGAAGGCACCTATCCGCTGCCGGAAGCCCAGCTCGACCGTTTCATGTTTCTCATCGAGGTAGGCTACCCATCTGCTGCCGAGGAAAAGGAAATCGCCCGCGCCACCACCGGCACCGCACGCCAGGTCCTCGGCCATTTGCTCGACGGCGAAAAAGTCATCGCTTTCCAACAACTCGTTCGCCGCGTCCCGGTTCCCGAACACATTTATGACTACGCGGTGAAGATCGTCCGCATGACCCGTCCCGGCGAGCCTGAGTCTCCGCAGTGGATCAAAGACACCGTCGGCTGGGGAGCAGGTCCACGGGCGGTTCAGTATTTGATCCTCGGTGCGAAATCCCGTGCGGCATTGCGTGGTGCGTACATGGCGTCGCTTGAAGACTTGGAAGCCATCGCCTCGTCCGTCCTCACTCACCGTGTCATCACGAATTTCTCGGCGGAGTCGCAAGGGATGACGTCGAAGAAAATCGTCGAGCGCCTGATCAAGGAGATGCGGGAGGATTGAGATTCAAGAAGCAAGAGTCCAGAATCAAGAAAGACGAAGAGCTCCCCATGAATCATAATTTCGAGAATCTGGAAGTTTGGAAGCGTGGCTGTCGGTTGGCGGTCAATGTCTGTGTCGCTTCGCACAAATCGCGGGATTTTGCGCTGAAAGATCAGATTCACCGATCCGCCATTTCAATTCCTTCCAACATTGCGGAAGGGGCAGAGCGATCATCCGAAGCCGATTTCTCAAGATTCCTGAGTTACAGCAAAGGCTCCTGCGGAGAACTTCGCACCCAACTGATGATCCATCGGGAAGTCTGCCATGAGTTAGAGATCCAACCATTCACCAACACCGATGCCATGATTGAAGAAACTCGGGAAATTTCCCGAATGCTCAGTGGCTTCATCGGCCACCTGAAGCCACCGTCTTCACTCTCTCTTGATTCTTGATTCTGGCCTCTTAACTCTAAATCGTGCACGATTTCCTCGACAACACTCTGCTTTCCCGCCTCGGCTCGCTGCCCATCGAGTCGCGCAAGCCGATGATGGGAAATGTCGCGGGCAAGCATCGTTCGCCTCACCGCGGGTCATCCGTCGAGTTCGCGGAGTATCGGAAATATGTTCCCGGCGATGACACGCGCCGGTTGGACTGGAAGGCCTTCGCGCGCTCGGATCGATTTTACATCAAGGAATTCGAAGCGGATACCAACCTCCGCGCCTACTTCGTCGTCGATGCTTCCGGATCCATGAACTTCGCAGGAAATGGTGAGGCGAAAATCCAGGTCGCGCGCCGCATTGCAGCATCGCTCGCCTACCTGCTCGTCAATCAGGGCGATGCCGCCGGGCTTTCGATTTGCACCGACAAGCTCCACATCGAAGTCCCGCCCAGCCGCCGCGCCGCCCACCTCGAACGCTTCTTCACCACGCTCGGCAGCATCCAGCCTTCCGGCGAAACCGGTTTACTAACAGCACTGCATACCATCGCTGAGAAAATCAGCCAGCGTGCCTTCGTCGTGATTCTATCCGATCTCTTCACCGATACCGCCGCCCTCGGCGACGCGCTCCAGCACCTTCGCTATCGCAAGCACGACATCTCGGTCTTCCACCTGATGGATCCGTTGGAAATCGGTTTCGAATTCGACCGCCCGCATCGTTTCGTCGATCTCGAGGATGGCACCGCCCTCGTCGCCGAACCCAACCTCATTGCCGACGAATACAAGGCAGCCCTCCGCGATTTCCTCACCGCGGTCCGCGCGAAATGCCACGACGCCTCCGCCGACTACCAACTTGTCACCACTGACACGCCGTTGGAACCGCTACTGCGCGAGTTCCTGACGGCTCGACTGCCTAAATCAAAACACTAACCTTGCCATTTCATCCGTTTCGTCCATTTTGGATCAAACCGAAGCCATGAAAACCGTCACCGCCAACACCGCAAAACAGCAACTCGGCCAAGTCCTCGACAGCGCCCTCACCGGTCCCGTTTCCATCACGAAACACGGTCGCCCGGCCTTTGTGCTCACCTCCAAAGAGGACTACGATTCCTTGGTGGCGCTGAAATTCGAGCACTTGAAACGCGAGGTCCAAACAGGCTTTGATGCGTTGGACCGGGGAGAATTTTCCGACAAAACCTTCGAGCAAATCGCCGCAGAAGTGATGTCGGAGATCAAACAAAGCTGATTCCGTGGGCAGTTACTGGCTATCCAAATTCGCGGAACGGGATCTTGCCGAAATCCTTCGCTACACCATCAAAACTTGGGGAATGGAACAAGGAGCCGTTTACTTTCAACTTCTTGCAACCGCCAAAACCCGCATCGTGAACAACCCAATCCTCCCCGGCAGCAAAACCAGAGACGATCTAGCCAATGGCTGCCGTGTATTTCGGGTCGCCAAACATCTGATCTTTTATCGAGTGAACGGGAACAGCGTGGAAATCGCCCGCATCCTCCACGAGTCCATGGACTTTTCCCGACACGTCGACGAGGAAACCTTCCCGTAGCCACCATTTCCATGACAACCCACCTTGCATCCCCCTCGCGGCCCTTGGCGATCTCGCCTTTGCGGTAAATCCAGCCACCCATGCTTTTTCTCAATCCATTGTTGTTATGGGGTCTGCTCGCCGCGGCGGTTCCCATTGCAATCCATTTGCTGAACCGCCGCCGCCACAAGACGATCCAGTGGGCGGCGATGCAGTTCCTGCTCAAGGCGACCCGCGAATCACGTGGCAAGAAAAAGCTGCGCCACATCCTGATTCTAACGTGCCGCGCGCTGGCCATCGCCGCTCTAGCCTTCGCCGCCGCGCGGCCGATCGTTTCCGGCCTCATCGGCTGGGGCGGTGGCTCCATCGATACCGTCGTCCTGCTGCTGGACCGATCCGCATCGATGGAAACCAAACCCGGTGACGGTCTGGATTCACGCCGCCAGATCGTGATCGAAAAAGTCCGGGATGCGATGAAAAGCCTCGGCAGTGCCCGGCTCGTGCTGATCGACAGCGCCAGCAAGATGCCGCAGGAAGTCCCATCGCCCGACATCCTTGCGGACCTTTCCTCCACTTCACCCACCGACACCGCCGCAGATTTCCCCACACTGCTCAACCGTGCCGCGGATTTCCTGGCGGACACGCCCGGCCGCGCCGAAGTCTGGCTCGCTTCCGATCTTCAGGCATCCAACTGGCATCCGGAAGACGAACGCTGGGCCGCCGCCCGAGCCAGCCTCGCCATGCTCCCGCAGAAACCGGCGATCCGGGTGCTCTCCCTCACCGGCCCCGCCGCGCCTAACACCGCTGTCCGAGTGCTCGGCTCGCGCCGGTCCGGCGATGAAATCCTGCTCGATCTCGAAATCCTCCGCGCCGAGGACGCACGGGGCACCGCCACCATTCCTCTTACCACCAATCTCAACGGCAGCCGCACCACCGAGACGCTGACCCTCCCCAGCCAGTCCCTCCGCTTTCAAAAGCGCGTGACCCTGCCGGCCGGCAGCGAAACCGGCTCCGGCTGGCTCTCCATCCCCGCCGATGGAAATTCCCGCGACAACTCCACCTTCTTCGCCTACGGCCCCGCCCGCCCGGTCAAATCGATCGTCGTCGCCCCCGCAGGCGAAGCCGCCGATTACCTCGCCCTTGCCGCCGCACCGCCGGGCTTCGGCAATCAAACGGTCGAACGTGTCGATCCCGCCAACGCGGCCACTCTCAAGACCGGAGACGTCGCCACCATTCTTTGGGCCGCTCCGTTGCCCACGGGAACCGCGTATGACATCCTCAATCGTTTCCTAACATCCGGCGGCCACGTCATCTTTTTTCCACCCGGTATTTCGTCCGACGCCACTTTCGTCGATCTGAAATGGTCCAACGCCACCGAAGCTCCCGCCGGGAAATTTTTCATCCTCAAGGATTGGAACCACAACGACGGCCCGCTCCGTGACGGCATCGACGGCACACCCATCCCGGCCGAGCGGTTGAAGTCCATCCGCCGCCAGATTCCCCAGGGAGACGCCGCCGCCCTCGCCCGCTGGGAAGATGGCGAGCCGTTCATCACCCGCCGCATCGTCGATCACGGCACCGCGTGGTTCATCGGCTCGCTGCCCGACTATACCTGGTCTAACATGGGCGACGCCGATGTCCTCCTGCCAGCCGTCCAACGCATCGTCGCCGCCGGAGCCGACCGCTTCGACGCCTCCTACCTGACCACCGTCGGCAGCGATGCAGCCCAACCACTTTCCGGCGAAACCCGCACCCGCCTCGACGACTACGGCACGCCGGATCCCGCCAACGCCGCTTACGAAGCCGGCATCTTCCGCCTCGGCGAGCGGCTGTTAGCTGTCAACCGCCCCGCTCAGGAAGACAACTTGGAAATCATCTCGCGCGAGGCGCTCGACGACGCGCTCGAAGGCACCCATTACACGTTGCTCGACCAAGCCGGCCAAGCCAACGACCCCTCCCTCTCCCGTGACGCATGGCGGGCGTTTCTCATCGCCGTCCTGTTTTTCCTGATCTCCGAAGCCCTCCTCTGTTTACCGAAGAAAACGCATCCGCAGGTGCTGCCGAAAAAAGCAGTTGCCTAATTCCACTCATTGTTAGCCCACGCAAATGATTCCCACCCTGAGTGCCGAAAAGATCATCCTGGCCCCATTTTCAATGGCTGATGCTCCGCTTGTGCAGCTGTATGTGAGTGATCCTGAAATCGCCCGCGTGACGCAACACATCCCGTCGCCCTATCCGAATGGATTGGCGGAAAAGTGGATTTCATCTCACTTGCTCGCTTTTCTGGAGCAGCGCAATGTCGTGTTTTCCATCCGCTCGAAAGAAGGAGAGCTCCATGGTGCCATCAATCTCCATCTGGACGTCAAAAACAAATTGGGAACTCTCGGCTATTGGATGGGACTGCCGTTCTGGAACAAAGGCTATTGCACCGATGCGGCGAGACGGCTGATGCGCTATGGCTTTGAAGAACTGCTTCTCAACAAAATTCACGCACGCCATCTCGCCGCAAATCCCGCCTCCGGACGTGTCATGCAGAAATCCGGCATGACGCAGGAAGGATTTCTCAGACAACACGTCATCAAGGATGGCGCGCCCATGGACATTGTGGAGTATGGCGTCTTCAGAGACGAATTCCTCTCCTCTTCCGTTTAGAATTTATTGCTTAAAATTTAGTGCTCCACCTCTCACCCACTCCCCTCACGCTCTGGATCGGCATCATCGCCTTGATCCTCGTCGGCGTGCTGTCCGTGATTTCATGGAAACGCAGTCCACATCGCGGTCGCACCGCCGTGCTGGAATGCCTGCGTTTTCTAGCAGCGCTCGCGGTGGTCATCCTGCTTTGGCAACCGGAGTGGCTCACCACGCTTCATCCGAATACCAAGCCGCAGATCGCGATCCTCTGGGACGATTCCAAGTCGATGACCACCATCGACGCCACCCTGCCACCGGATCTATCCGAAAAGGCCGAGGTCGTCTCCCGCGCCGACTGGGTGAAGAAGGCCCTTGCTTCCGATCTGTGGAAACCGCTTGAAGCCAAAGGCGCGAACGAAGTCACCACCACCCCTTTCGCCACTCCGCCAGCGGTTGACGGAGCCACCGCCGGCACCGATCTCGAACAACCGCTCGCCGATCTGCTGGCCAAACAAACCAACCTCCGCGCTGTGGTCATGCTCAGCGACGGCGACTACAACTTCGGCCAGCCGCCGGTCGCCGCCGCACAGAAACTCCGCCTTCGCGGCGTGCCGCTTTTCCCGATCCCTGTCGGCAACAAGGTGCGGTTGCCTGATCTCGATCTTCTATCAGTCACTGCGCCGACCTATGGCATCGTCGGGGAAAACGTGCAGATCCCCTTCACCATCCGTTCCTCGCTCGACCGCCAGGTCCGCACCATTGTCCGTCTGCGCGACGAAGCCGGACATGAACGGACCAAGGACATCGTCATCCCGCCAAACTCGGAGACCTACGAATCCATCCTCTGGCGTTTGGAAAAGGAAGGCACTTCCACCTTGGAACTGTCCATCCCCGTGGCCGATGGCGAGTTGGTCGCATCCAACAACTCGCGGAAATTCAACATCGCCGGACGCCCGGAAAAAATCCGCGTCCTGCTGATAGAAACCCTGCCTCGCTGGGAATACCGTTTTCTGAGAAACGCGCTTTCCCGCGATCCCGGCGTCGAGCTTTCGTGCCTGCTGTTCCACCCAGCGCTCGGCATGGGCGAGGGGAAGGATTACCTCAAGGAGTTCCCCGCGAAGATCGAAGACCTCGCCAAATACGACGTCATTTTCATCGGCGATGTCGGCACCGGCCAAATCACCAAGGAACAATGCACCCTTATCCGCGGGCTTGTGGAAAACCAGGCATCCGGCCTCATTTTCATGCCCGGATCGCAGGGCAACCAATTCACCCTGCTGGACACCGATCTAGCGGATCTCATGCCGGTCATCCTGGACGATGCCAACCGAAAAGGCATCGCCGAGTCCATCCCCTCGCCCCTCACCCTCACCACCGAGGGCCGCGCGTCGCTGCTCACCATGTTAGGCGACAATGAGGAGGAAAACCCGGAGATCTGGCGCCGCCTGCCCGGCTTCTACTGGCACGCCGCGGTCATCAAGGCCAAAGGCGGAGCCGAAGTCCTCGCCGTCGATAACAACCGTCGTGGGAAATACGGTCCTACTCCGCTGTTAGTCACCAAGCCCGCGGGGACCGGCAAGGTTCTGTTCATGGGCATCGATTCCGCATGGCGCTGGCGGCGGGGTGTCGAGGATCTCTATCACTATCGGTTCTGGGGCCAGGTCGCCCGCTGGATGTCCTATCAGCGGAACATGGCCGCCGGCCACCGCGTCCGTTTGTTTTTCAATCCGGAGCGGCCGGAACCCGGCGCCACCGTCACCCTCAACGCCAACGCTTTCGATCCCAACGGCGCGCCGCTCAAGGAAGGCAGCGTCACCGTGGACATCACCTCACCCGACGGGCGCTCCCAACGCGTCGAGCTCCAGAAAAATGAAACCGCCTGGGGAGCGTTCAGCGGACGCTTCAAGGCCGACATCCCCGGCGCGTGGAAACTCCGCGCCACCGCCACCGGAGCCGAGGACAAACCGCTCGAAACCACGATCCTCGCCCAGGGCGCGGAACTCGAAAAAACCGGCCAACCCGCGCGACCGGAAGTTCTTGAGGAAATGGCCAAGGTTTCGCGCGGCCGGATCATCCAGCCCGCGCAGCTCGCCGATCTCATCAAGGAAATCACCGCCCTGCCCGAGCCACGTCCGCTCGAAAACCGCATCCCGCTCTGGTCCCACTGGGCAACCGTCGCGGCGTTGGTCATCTTGCTCGGCATTTTCTGGATCGGCCGCAAGCTCAACGGAGCGTTCTGACTTGGCATCCCTCCCCGAGCGTCCGGGGAGATTCTCCATCACTTATTCACGTGATAGGCCATTGCCGGGGAGTTCGGGTCATTTATTTCCCGGATATCCAATCCGTGCACGCTAACCTGGGGCGAATCCCGGTATTAATAAGCAGATCAAGGAACGGGAAATTTTCGCATGCATGAAAATGACGTGTCGGGTTTTGCCAGAGAAACTCGCCATACACTAGGGAGGCGAGTTCCATGCCGCCCTGGACCCACAAAAACACCCGCTCCCATGGATGAAACCCAAAGAATTCTCACCCTTGTCCGCCGGACTCACCTCGCTTCCCACCACTGCGAGTCCGCATGGGAATTAACCTGAATGGGGAATAGTAAAACAATAACGATTGGCTTTTGATGGTTACCTCATCCTGAGAGTTTCGTGCTGTCGAAAAATCCGGGCGGGTAACAATTTGGCTTTTACCATGTAATTACATTGACTCCCGCTTTGATTTATGGATTTGTCCATGAGTCATATTTCATCCGCGGGGAAGGGAGTTGAAAAAAACCCATCGGATTCCGCCCCCCACTTCACGGCTTTCAAATCTGATACCCGTCTTCATTCCACAAAACCCACCTGAGGCTTTTGCCCCTTGGGACCCCTGAATTTCTTTTCCCTTCTTTGGAATCTTCCAAACCCATGAAATCCAAAAAAATCCGCACGCGCTTTCCTCTGCCACCCACTGCGGTTCGCCGCCATCCACGTGGCTTCGCACTGATCGTCACCCTGTCCCTGATGATCCTGCTCACGGTGATTGCGGTCGGCTTGCTGACGCTTTCCAGCATCAGCCTGCGCTCGTCTTCCCAAAATGATGCCATGCAAACCGCGCGTGCCAATGCGCGGGTCGCCCTCATGCTGGCCATCGGCGATCTGCAAAAGCAACTCGGCCCGGACACCCGCATTTCCGCCACCGCAGATCAAGTCACCGGTTCCGATCCATCGGTTTCCACCACCCCTCAGACCCAGCGCCAATGGGCGGGAGTTTACAATTCCTGGCTCACCGCGCTTCCCAATGCGCAACGCCCGACGCCTCAATTCCTGCAATGGTTCGTCTCCGGTGATCCGACCAAAGTGACCAACAAGGACTACGCGGGCACTGCGATCAGCACCAATTCCAAGGACTCCGTCGAAATCGTCACTGCCAACAGCGTGGGCCCCGACAGTGACCCCGTCCGCGTGCCCCTACTCACCCAGACCACCACCAACGGCGTGAAAAGCAGTTACGCCTGGTGGGTCAGCGATCTTGGCACGAAGGGGCTGATCGCTCCAGCCAATGCCATCCCGACGGCAATCGCGGACGCCCGCTTCGACCAGCAAGCGGTGCCCTCCTACAATCTCAAGGCCGCCACCACCGGCAAATCCACGCCTTTTGGAAAGGTCGTCGCCACCGATCCGTTGCTGGCAAATGTCGTCTCGCTGCAAAGCAGTTCGCTGCTCGCGGACAAACCGACAAACGTCCGTGGCTTCTATCATGACTTCACCGCCCAGAGCCGCGGCCTCATCACCAACGTCCGCAAGGGCGGCTTCCGCAAGGATCTGTCGATGGAACTGGAACGGCCTACAAACAGCAGTCAAACGCCCCTGCCCCTCACGAACGCCAACAACGTGCTTTATAAGGTTCAGGGGGAGAACGGGATCAACCTTCAGGAACTATGGGCTTATTACAATCTCTACTCGACCAGCAATACCGCCAACAAGGGCATGAGAAGAGCTGGAACCGCGAACTTCACCACCGGCGGGTCGATGACTTCGGGCACTCCTTACCTTCAGCTTGAAGGCTCAGCCGCAGCCTGCCGGGAAGACGACTGGTTCTATTTCAAACAACCGGTCATCATCAGCTATCAGTTGGTGCTGTCGTTCCAGACCCGTCCCACCAGTACGGGTGAAAATCTTCTCCACATTGTCGCCGATCCGATCATCACCTTTTGGAATCCCCTCGATGTGCCGGTGGTGGTGCCTCAAGGGGTGGTTTTCACGGTCAAATACTGGAGCGTTCCTTATGATCTCAGCATCAAGAAAAATGGCCAGGTGCTGGATTGTCCGATCGCCAGCATTTCAAAGGCCGACAGCAATTTCCTCAGCCTCGAGGTCGGTGCCTTGCAGCAGCTCGTTTTCAAACCGGGAGAAGTCATCAAGATGTCGCAGAGCGGGAACATTCTCGCCAAGGGAACTGACATCCACGCACTCGCGGGCAGCAAGGGTTTCCTTTTCGGCAATGGCGTGGCCATCGAGGCAATGACGCGCGACGGAGTCAAGGTGACGATCGCCGCCGGGGATACCTTGACCTACGCCTCGGCCAAGCCTAACAACCTCACCGCAGGTGCGACGGGATCCGACGGCCATGTTCTGTCAGGTGGAAACATGCACACCCGCCATTTTTCGCTCACCCACCATGAATACTATGTGGGCAAGGATCGTGGAGCCGATAGCCTCGGCATCGGCGGGATGTTTCTCGACTGGGATTTCGGTAACAAGCGCCTGAAGTTCAGTGACCCCATCCGTCTGGAAAAGAAGGAGGAGACGCCCGGTACGAAATCGCCGGGTGATCGCTATTATGCCGACCAACGGCCAAACATTTTCAAGCCCTTCACGGATGGCCGCACGATCCCGACTTCCGGCGCGAAAATGCCGTTCATGTTGTTTTCCTTCAACGCCAAAACGGAGGCGAACTCGGGACTCGGGACCCGCGGTCTGTCACGCTTCAATCCCAAGGCATTGCATGTCGATTTCTACGACCTCAAGGACCCCAAACCCGCCGAGCGGGACTGGCTTCCGTATGAGTATACCGTCGAGGCACTCAATGGCTGGAAAAGCCAAAACGACAGTCTTCAAGTAGACACAACCGGCCGCGGCTACTTCGGTGGCGCGATGAATGCCTCGGATGGCACCAGCTTCGTGACCACCCACTCCGTGCCGCGCGAACCGATCGTTTCCCTCGCCGCCTTCCAGAATTCATTCGCGAATGGCTTCGAGGTGCAAAGACCGAGGTACGGCTACGCCACCCTCAACGCCCGCGAACCATTGCTGCCGCAGATTTCCCACGCCATCGGCAATTCGATGGCCCCGTCGATGATGCCCAAAGGTACCACGGAAGGCACGCTTCCCGGCGGTCGCCCGATGGCAGATCATTCCTACCTCGCGAACCAAGCCTTGTGGGACGATTGGTTCTTGTCCGGCATTGCCCCGCAGAACGTGAACACCTTCAGCAAACCGCGGCCCCAGAAGCAGGTCGCCAAAGATTTCTTCGAGGGTACCACCAAACTCCCGGTCGCCCGTTACGTTGCCGATCTGCGCGGACAGGATCCGACTAAACTGGCCGCCACTTATTTCTCCTCCACCATTCCCACCGCCGCCGCCACCAACAACATCGCCAGCCTGATTCGCGTGGATGGGATGTTCAACGTCAACTCCACCTCCGTCGAAGCGTGGAAAAGCCTGCTCGGCGCGCGTAAGGACCGCCCGGTTCTGGTCCGCGATGCGAACGGCAAGGAATCCGTTCAGGCCGCCACCGCCGACGTCACGCCGGTCAGCGCTCTCCTAGGTCCCCTCGACAAGTCAGTAGCCCAAGGAAGCGGCAATTTCGCCATGAATGACGCCGCCCAGTGGGTCGGACGCCGGGCCCTGAAGGATGACGAGATCGACCGGCTCGCCCGCGGGATCGTGAAAGAGGTCCGCAAGCGCGGCCCGTTCCTTTGCCTTTCCGACTTCATCAACCGCCGCGTCGGATCGGATGTGGATCTCGCCCGCGCCGGAGCAATCCAGAACGCGCTCGACTCGGCGGATACAAAAATCAACGACGCCTATCAGTCCGGTGGCCGGGGTACCAACGCGAGTGCCCGCTTCCCCTTCCCGGAGGCCGAGCAAGGTCCGATGTCACAGGGCATTCCCGGCATCGTCAAACAGGCGGACATCCTCACGCCAATCGCGCCAATTCTATCAGCACGCTCGGATTCCTTCCTCGTCCGCGCCTATGGCGAGAAAACCGACGCCACCGGCAAGGTCATCGCCCGCGCCTGGTGCGAGGCGGTGGTCCAGCGATCCGCCACATTTATTGACTCGGCGGACGCGCCGGAAAAGACCTATACCACTATCAGCACACTCAACAAAACCTTCGGTCGTCGCTTTGAAATCGTCTCGTTCCGCTGGCTGAACGCCTCGGAGGCCTGATCACCTCCTTAACCCAATCCGCACCGGTCTCCCATGTCCCTCCGCCTCTTCATTTTGCTCCTCGCGCTTCTCTCGCCCGCCATCGCCCAGGAAAAACCACCCTCCAAGTCCGCCGCCGGAAATTTGCAAGTCCGACTGTTAGCGGAAGTCGTCCCCGAAAACCTGGGCAAGGTGTTCCTGCTCCTGGGCGAGACCAAATCCGCCGAGTTCGAGCTGCCGGCGAACTTTCTATCAGACCCGGTGGCGGTTTCCTCGCGCGCGATGGTGCTTAAGACGATCAACAAGGAAGTCTCGCTCTGCACCATCGCCCTGCCGGAGCAAGGGAACTCATTCGCCGTCATCCTGGTGACGGCCAAACCTGCCGGTTACAAGGCCATCGTCGTTCGTACCGACGACCCCACGTTCAAGGCCGGCGACGTGTTTTTCATCAATCGATCCGAAAAAACCGTGCTCGGGAAATTGGGAACCTCCCCGCTGATTCTCAAGCCCGGCGAGACCGAAAAATCCCGCCCCACCGGAGCCATAGACAACACCTACTACGACATCGCTTTCGCCACCCGCGAGGAAAGCGGCGACAAGCTGCTGAGCTCCAGCCGCTGGCCCATCGACAATCAACTGCGCAGTTATCTCTTTTTCTTCACCAACGCCCAAGGAAAAACCACCTTCCGCGCCGTTGACGAGTATCTCATCCCCGCAGCTCCGGCCAAGCCGTGACTCGGGACAGAAGGACAGATTGGGTGAGTACTCGGACGACGCTGTGATCACCGTCTGACCGTCGGTGTATTTAGACCGTATGCGAGAATAGATTGCCGAAACCTGTTCCCGGTGATGAGCCTCGTTTCGCTGTCCGGAGTTCAATCTTTAGATTGCCTCTTCAAGAGCACGGTAAACCTTGAACTCCGGACCGCTCTCGGGTGGCACGCGTCCAAGTGAGTTTCGGAAATGACTTCTGGCAATCGGTCTACGCGGAAAATTCAGGACCGGGTTGCAACCGCGCGAGTCGGTCGGCGAGCATGAATCCGGGGAAATCGGCCTGATGATCACCGGTAAAGCCGCTGATTTAAGCGAACTACCGGTGCGGGTAAATTGCCTGATTATCTCTATTTACATTTTTGAGCCGCTTGTTATGTTGCATTTAATTGCAACGAACTGAAGCCCATTTGCCGTAAACAGGATCACCTCATCGGCACCGCTTGCCGACAAAAACCAAGTATCAGCATTTTAGATCCTGTTACCGGAATTTTCTTTACTTTGTAATTACGACTTGCTGCATTTTACATGAACTCGGATTCCTTTTAAACGGTTGAGGGTTCACAAGACATATTTCAAACCCATGAAATCCACGAAACAGTCTAACGTTGGACTCGCATATGACAAACAGCTCCAACCCGGCTTCGCGCTGATCGTGACCTTGTCGCTGATGATCCTGCTGACGGTGATCGCGGTCGGATTGCTGACGCTGTCGAGCATTTCACTGCGTTCGTCGAGCCAGGGAAATGCCATGGCGGTGGCCCGGGCGAATGCGCGTGTGGCGTTGATGCTGGCCATCGGCGACCTTCAGAAAAATGCCGGGCCCGACCAGCGGGTCACCGCGCGGGCCGACGTGATCGATGAAAAAATCGCGAACCCGCGGCTCACCGGTGTTTGGGATTCCTGGGAAATCAAACCCACCACGCAGGCTTCCGACTATGTCAAGACCGCCCGCGATGGCCGGTTCCGCAGTTGGCTGGTTTCCGGCGATCCTACGGAAAACGCCAGGATCGGATTCGCCGGGCAGGCACCGCTCTCCACCAGCGCTCCCGCCAGTTCGCCGCTCGCGGTCACGCTTTGGGGCAAGGGTACGTTAGGGGATGCCGCGGCGGCCGAGGCCATGGTCACGGCGAACAAAGTGCCGATCACCTCGTCTCCCGGAGCCTTGGCGTGGGCGGTGATGGATGAGGGCGTGAAGGTCCGCATCAACACCCACTATGCCGACAACGCCGTCACCAATGCCCAGAAAACCGTCCAACTCGGCACGGGCGAGCGCCCGGGTGTGGAGTTCATCGCCGGGCTCAACGGCCTCGACCGCAAGCTCTTCGAAAAGAGCGCGCCCGACGCGGCAGCCTTGGACAAAGGCATTTCCCCTCTCAATTTCTCACTGGCAGCAGAGCGGCTTGCGGGCAAGACCATCCCGGCCGCGTTGAAGCCTCTCGCCCACGATGTCACCACCGTCTCCAACGGTTTGTTTACCGACACCGCCCGCGGCGGCCTCAGGCAGGACTTCCACCTTATGACCAATATAGCGTTGCCTGCGGAGTATTCGGGAAAAGGCGTTTACGCCTCACGGCAGGTGTTGCCATCCGGAGTTTGTCCGTCCGACCCGCGCTGGGAGTCATTGCAGCAATTCGCCACCGTTTACAAGGACATCGCCAATCTAACTCGTGTGAACAACGTGCCCGTTCTCAAGGCGAAGGCACCTCCCAGTTGGAGCGCGACAACCTTGACGGGAAATCCGCCGACCACCTTCGTAACCCGCGCGCCGCCCGCCGGAGTGGTGCTCATGCCCACCATCGCCAAGGTCCAGATGCTGTTCAGCCTGATCGGCCGCGATATCTATCCGAACCTGCCGGGCAACATCCAAAGACCGCTCACCACTGCCGAGAAGACACCTAACATGCATGGCCCGCAGGACGGATGGTTCAGATCGACAAAGTATAACTACGATCTGCACCTCCTCTACACTCCGATTGTCACGCTCCACAACCCCTACAATGTGGCGATCTCATTCAACTCCCTGCGCCTGGAGTTCATCGGCGTGCCCTTCGCGATGCAGGTATTCCGCAATGATGTGCCGCTGAGCAAAGGCCTCGTTCCCTTCGAATCCATGACCGACGACAATCAGGATTCCCAACAAGGCAAGGTCTTCGGGATGGAACTTAAGACCAAAGTCAACAACCAGGTGGGCGGGTCCCTCTTCACCATGTTACCCGGCGAGGTCATCCTGTTCTCCCCTTACCTAGATCCCAAACGCACCTACGCGCAAGACCTGACGGACCGGAAATTCTGGGATATCCAGCTTGCGACAGGAATCACCACAAAAATGGATTCCATACCCGGCTGGCGAGGCTTCGGAATTGGCTATGACTGCGACTGGCTGGCGGGCAATCAACCCTCCATCGGAAACCCCAGGTCCGAGGACCCCGCAACCGCACAGCCGCCTTACGGAATTTGGAAAGGCTGTTATGGCTTGGCGTGGGATGACAAGATCCACGTCCTCTACGCTCCGTTGAGCATCCCGCCTAACAAAAACAAATTCATCATCCAGATGTCCGCCACGGTGGCGGGGAGCGCGGCTGGCAAAAAGGTGGCCGCCATCGAAATGGATTATGATAAACCCACCGGACTTCAGGAATTCCTCAGCCCGACCGGAGGTCAAACGACCCTGCGCTATCCCAAGGACACCGCCACTAACAAATATGTCATGGGATACCAACTCAGGGATAGTTCCACCACGCCGATCGGTGGCATCCTGAATGCCAAACCCTTCGCCTTGCTGACCGCACAGGCCAAGACCACCTCGGGCGGCAGGGATAGCACGAACAAGGAAGGCCGCTACAGCGGAAAGCCCTGGTCATTTGCCCACGGCATCATCGGGACCTCCTCGCAAAAGGTCATCACCGAGCACCCCGCCAACCACTCGCATGAAATCGATTTGCTGCCGGTGGATGAAAACGACGCGACCCAACTCCTGTCGATCGACTCCCAGGACCGCTCGGTTTTCATCTCCGGCGCCACCAGCACCAACGGCACGAAATTCGGCACCGTCTATGATATCCCGCTGGCACCGGTCCAGACCTTGGCCAGCCTGAATGGCGCGAATCCCGGCGGTTCTTCCGGATACCTCCCGCGTTTCGCCCAACCGATCGGCAATTCATGGGCCCACCCGCTGATCAGTCCCGACAAGATATCTGAAAGCGGACCGACCAGCTATAACTACCTCGATCACTCGTTCCTGCTCAATCTCGCGCTCTATGACGGCTTCTATTTCTCCGGCTTCGCCGACCAGTCCGGCAATTTTGGAACTGCCGGAAGACTCGCCAAAACGGTCGCCGACGACTTTTCCAAAGGCATCCCGCTCGACGATCCGCGACTCACGCTCCGGCTGCCTAACGGAAAATTGGCCGCCGACCTGTCCCCCGCCATCGCCCTGCTCACCGCTTATAAAACCATCGCCGCGTGGGAGACGATGAACGGCGCTTTCAACATCAACTCCACCTCGGTGCAGGCATGGAAAGCGATGCTCGCATCCATCCATGATTCCCAGGCCCTCGTCAACCAACGCTCCACGGCGGCAGCCATCGCCACCAGCCTCGTCGCGCTGAAACCCACGGCCACCACCAAAGTCCGCATCAGCCGGATGCGCCTCCCGGACTCCTCCTCCGCGGCCGATGGTGCCGCTGTTGCCGATGGCTATTGGCTTGGCCCCCGCGAATATTCGGATGCCGAGTTGCAGACCCTGGCGGAAAACATCGTCAAACAAGTCCGTCTCCGCGGCCCGTTCCTTTCGATGGCGGAATTCGTCAACCGTCGTCTCGGATCCGATGAAATGGCCCAATGCGGCGCGCTCCAACAAGCCATCGATGATTCAAATCTTAACAAAAAACTTGCCGACGCCGCCAACGCCGGTTTCGAAATCCCCACCGGCTCGACCGCCAAATACAAATACAAAAACTCCAAGGCCGGCGAAGGCCCCAGCTATCAGGGAGCTCCGGGCTACCTCACCCAGGCCGACATTCTCAATGTCCTGGGAAATGCCGCCACCGCCCGCTCCGACACCTTCACCATCCGCGGTTACGGCGAGTCCCGGGACCGGTCCGGCAAGCTCCTCGCCAGCGCCACCTGCGAAGCGGTCATTCAACGCATCCCGGATTGGATCGACCCCGCCGATGCCGTGGAAACTCCGGTCGCCTCCCTGGTCAGCACCGCCAACAGAACCTTCGGCCGCCGTTTCCAGGTCACCTCATTTCGCTGGCTTAATGCCAACGAAATCTGAATCCTGTCCCGCGACTCCCTTCCGTTTCTCCATGCGCACACTCTCGCTTTGCCTGTTGTTTCTCTATCCGGTTTTCGCCAAGGCCGAGGACGGCCGCAAGGTGGAATGCCGCTTTGTCAGCCTAAATGCCGAGGTCCCTCCGCCCGCCCTGCTAACAGCATCCGCCGACGGCGCCGAAAGCTCCGTCACCGTGCCCACCGGCTCGCTCTCCGCGGCATCCCCCTGTTTCTCCAAGACCAACACCTTCAGCTTCCTCTCCGCCGCCGACCGCACCCCCGCCGCCACCGCAACGATCCCGGCCGACGTGAAGTCCGCCATTCTGGTTTTCGTCGCAGCCCCTAAGACTCCCGGCACCCTCCCGTGGCGGGTTTTCGTCATCGAGGACTCCCCAAAAAATTTCCCGGACGGCGGCGCCTTCGTCGCGAATTTCCACAACCAGGACATCCGTTTCGTGATCGGCGAAAACAAAATCATGCTTCATGCCGCAGGCTCCCACGGAGTTTCACGCCCTAACGAACGCGACGAGTTCAACATGGCCCCCGTGGCATTCCAATTCCTCCAAGGCGACTCCTGGAAAAACGCCAGCGAAAGCATGATGCGCTTCCTCCCCGGCATGCGCTACCTGATGTTCGCCTTCGTCGATTCCGCCTCGGGCCGCCCCCGCGTCGTCACCTTCCAGGACCAGTCCACCAAAGCCGTGGCCCCGGCGCCAACTCCCTGACCCGGCCTCCTGTTTTCGACCCGGCCATTCCGCACGGTTGCTTTTTGCTCCGCCAGACGGAATAAATGCGGCGCACCATCCGAGCGCCTCATCATGAAAAAAGAAGACCGCGATTTCCTGTTCCACCTGCTGGAAACCCCCAGCCCCACCGGTTTCGAAATGCGCGGCCAGCAGGTCTGGGCGGATTGGATCAAATCCTACGCCCCGGAAGTCACTTGCGATTCCTACGGCTCCACCTGGGCCAAGCTCCCGGGAAAATCCGAACGCATTGTCATGCTTGAAGCACATGCCGACGAGATCGGCTACATGATCAAGCATATCGACGACCGCGGCTTCCTCCGCATCGACCGCGTCGGCGGATCGGATGCTGCCACCGCCCGCGGCCGCCGTCTCACCATCCTTGGTGACAAGGGCAGCGTCTCCGGCATCATCGGCAACACCGCCATCCACCTCCGCCGCGACGAGGCAGGAAGTGAAAAATCTCCCGCCGTCCACGACCTGTGGGTCGATGTCGGGGCCTCCAGCGCCTTCGAAGTCGCCACGCTCGGCCTCCGCGTCGGCCATCCCGCCATCTATCAGGACGGTCCGATGGAGCTCGCCAACAAGCGGCTCATCGGGCGCGCCATCGACAACCGCATCGGCAGCTACATCATCGCCCAGGTGATGAAACGCATCGCCGCCGGCAAAAAGAAACCCGCCTTCACCCTCATCTGCCTCAACGCCGTGCAGGAGGAAATCGGCGGCAACGGCGCGATGATGGCCACCTACCGCCTCAAGCCCGATCTCTGCATCTGCCTCGACGTCACCCACGCCACCGACACCCCCGGCATCGATCCCGCTAAATTCGGCAGCGTCAAACTCGGCGAAGGCCCCACCATTTCCCACGGCACCGCCAACCACCCGCACGTCGTGAAGCGCCTCATCGAAGTCGCTAACAAAACCAAGGTCCCCGTCCAGCACGAAGCCAGCAGCCGCTTCACCGGCACCGACACCGACAAGATCTTCCACTCCCGCGAAGGAGTCCCCAGCGCCCTCGTCTCCCTCCCCCTCCGCTGCATGCACTCCGTTGTCGAAACCGCCCACCTCGACGACGTCCAGCACACCATCGACCTCCTCACCGACTTCGTTCTCTCCCTAACCGAGAAAGACGAGTTCGCCCAAAAGCTGAAATAACGCCCCCTCGGACATCTATCAGAATCAGCGGTGCGCCCGGAAAAACAATTTCGGTGTCGCCGGGATCGGGGTCACGGTGTAAGGGCTTGTGACGCTCAAATCCGACCACGATCCCGCCGCCAATGTTTCCGACTGGGATAGAATCCCGGTGAAGGTGACGATCTGATTCAAACCGCTCTTTGCGATGCTGGCGAACGGTGGGTTTTGCTGCAAATACTCCAGCGCGCCGTCCCCGATGACCAAGGCGCTGTAGGTCCCGGCAGTGGGACTGGAGGCAGCGGTGTAATGATCATGGATTTTGGTTTCCGATAGAGCCGAGCCGTAGAAAGCCACCTCGTCCAACAGCCCGTTGTAACCGCTGCTCAATCCATCGGCAATGATCGCCAGAGAAAGCACCGCGGTGGTGCTCGCATTGTAAACCCCGGTCCCGGAGTTGGTGGAACTGGCGAGGACCCCATTCACATAAAGCTTCGCACTGCTGCCATCCCAAGTCGCCACCACATGGCTCCAAGCATTCAGAGTGCTGGTTCCTCCGGTGAGATCCCATCCCAAACCGCTGCCAGTTCCGTTATACATTCGGAAATTCCATCCCGTTCCCGCGACCCGTTGGAAAAATACCCAGCCGGAACGGTTGCCCGCGCTGATCCGGTTGCTCACGGGAGCATCATCGGTGTCCGAACTCGACGGCTTGGCCCAGAACTCAATGGTGAAAGGACTCCCCACAGCCGGATTCAGGGGGGCAAGAAAAGGAACCGTGGTATAGCCGTTCAACGTATAGCCCGACGCCATATCGCCACCCGCGGCAATAGCTCCTGGCTGGTCCAGGACAACAGCATCGGTGTTTGTCCCGTTACCGGCGACACCAAGGCTGCCGGTGTTGTAGGATAGCGTAGTAGCGCTGGCAACCCGTGTCAGATTCGGCAATAGAACGGCGGCGATCAAAAGGGATGAAGCATGCTTGTTCATTGTTGTTTTCAAGGTTGAAGGTCCCTGAAAGATGGGTTTTTGATCCGATTTCACAAGGAAAACCCTAGAAAGGTGAGCCCGCAGCCAATCAAAACGTCCGCTGGTCTTTTCGCCAGAAATTAGCGCCTTCTGTGATTCTATTGGCTCTGAGGAGCAGCCTGCGAGCTGGCAATTTGATTCGGCAAAATGAATTTCATGATCCGGCTCAGGCAATCACGCCTTTAACAATCTTACTGCCGGGCTTGGTGATATTGGTGAGACGCTGTGGAGCACCATTGGATGGGAATGTCAGCTTCTCGTGATCGAAGCCCATGAGGTGGAGCATGGTGGCGTGGAGGTCGTGGATGGAGACCTTGTCCTTGATGGCTTCGTAGCCGATGGGGTCGGTTTCGCCGTAGGAAATGCCGGGCTTCACGCCGCCGCCGGCCATCCAGAGGGTGAATGCGCCGGGGTTGTGGTCGCGGCCGACGAACGGGCTGTCCACACCGCCGCGGTTTTCCTGCATCGGCGTGCGGCCGAACTCGCCGCCCCAGACGACGAGCGTGTCCTCTAGCAGGCCGCGTTGCTTGAGGTCTTTTAAAAGCGCGGTCATCGGCTGGTCCACTTCCTTGCATCGGTCGGAGAAACCCTTGTTGAGAGCCTCGCTGGCGGCGGAGCCGTGGGAGTCCCAGCCCCAGTGGAAAAGCTGGATGTAGCGGACGCCGCGTTCGGCGAGGCGGCGGGCGAGGAGGCAGTTGTTAGCGAACGATTCCTTGCCGGGCTGCGTGCCATAGAGCTGGTGGGTCGCTTCCGATTCCTGTTTCAAATCAAAGGCGTCGGTGGCGTGCATCTGCATGCGGTAGGCCATTTCGTATTGGGCGATGCGGGTGACGGTCTCCGCGTCGCCGACGTCCTCGGCGATCTTCTGGTTGATGCGGTCGAGCGCATCGAGCGAGCGGCGGCGGATGTCGCGGGAGATGCCATCGGGATCGCTCAGATAAAGCACGGGGTCGCCTTCCGACCGGCATTGCACCCCCTGATAGACGGACGGCAGGTAACCCGCGCCCCACACGGATTTACCCGCGTCGGGATTTTTCCCACCGGACGTTAGAACGATGAAACCCGGAAGGTTCTGGTTTTCCGAACCAAGCCCGTAAGTCGCCCATGCACCGATGGACGGTGCTCCGAGGTTCTGGCTGCCGGTGTGGACGAGGAGCTGGGCAGGGCCGTGGTTGAACTGGTCGGTGTACATCGACTTGATAAAACACACTTCATCGACCACGGAGGAAAAATGCGGCAGCCGGTCGGACAACCACGCGCCGGACTGGCCATACTGCTTGAACTCGAACTGCGGACCTAACATTTTCGGCACGCCCTGGATGAAGGCGAACTGCTTGCCTTCGAGGAATTCCTTCGGGCATTCCTTGCCGTTCAGTTTGAGGAGATCCGGCTTGTAGTCGAAGAGCTCGTGCTGCGAAGGCGCGCCGGCCATGTGCAGATAGATGACCCGCTTCGCCTTGCCGATGAACTGCGGCGTCGCCGGTGCCAATGGGTTGGCCGGATCCTTCTGCAAAACACCGGACGATCCCCAGGCGCGGTTCGCCGCGCTGGCGAGCCACATCGCGCCGAGGCCGGTGCTGCACTTCGCGAGGAAATGACGGCGCGTGAGGTGTTCCAATTGCGCATGCTGGAGCCGGGCGAAATGTTCGGGTTTCATCGGGTGAGCGCGGAGTCGAGGTTCAGGATCGTGTTGGCGACGAGCACGAGTGCTGCAGCTTCAGGAGTTTCCCCGAGCTTGGCCGACTCGGCAGGAGCTTGCTGATAGTCGGCGACACAGGAGGCGTGGAGCGAGACAAGTTCGCTGATCGTCGCGGGCGGCGCGCCTTGCTGGGTGGCGAGCAGCATGCCGAAGCCGATTTGCCCGGGCAGATCCGAGGAATGCGCGGCCATGCGTTTCGCCAGCCCACGCGCGGCTTCGATGTGCGCCGGATCGTTCATCGTGACGAGCGCTTGCAACGGTGTGTTGCTGACGATCCGCCGGGCGGTGCAAAGATCGCGGGCCGGCGCATCGAACGTGAGAAATCCCGGAAAGCCGCTGGTGCGCTTCGAATACGTGTAGATGCCGCGACGGTAGCGGTCCTCGCCCTGCGATTCATTCCACTTCGCGCCGTTATAAACCGAGCGCCACACGCCTTCAGGTTGTGGCGGAAAAACCGGCGGGCCGTAGGATTTCTGAGAGAGCAGACCGGCGGTGGCGAGCGCCTGGTCGCGGATCATCTCGGCGGAAAGCCGGTTGCGAGGGCCACGGGCGAGAAGGCGATTGTTAGGATCTTTTTCGACCAGCGATTTCGCCGCATTATGGGTTTGGCGGTAGGTCGAGGAAAGGACGATTTCGCGCAGCATCGATTTGACCGACCACTTGTCCTCGTTCTCAAAACGCAGCGCGAGGTGATCCAACAACTCGGGATGGCTCGGCGGCGTACCGGAGGTGCCGAAGTCTTCCATCGTCTGCACGATGCCGATGCCGAACAGCTCGCCCCACAGGCGGTTCACCATGACGCGGGCGGTGAGCGGGTTTTCCGGACTGGCAATCCACCGCGCCATGTCGAGGCGGCTCATGCCGTCCTTCGACGTGCTGCTGGCTAACAATTTCGGCACGCCGGGAGTAACCACGTTTTCCTTCATCAATCGATTGCCACGGGCGAAGACGCGGGTCTCGCGTGCGGGGCGCTCGGTCATGACCGGGACCATCGGGCCATCGAAAGATTTGTATTGTTTAGCAAGCTCGTCCCGGGATTTCCAGATCTCGACGCGCTTCGGGTCATTGACCAAGGAAGTCCATTCATGACGGTTGGAAACATCGAGCGAGAAGCGTCTCACCGGCGTCGCTTGTTCGCCGGCGGTCTTGCCTTTTTGCTCCATCGAGATTTCCAAGCGTGATCCGGGAATTGGCTCAATCGCTTTTTCCGGCACGAAGACAAACCAGCGAGGGCCATCGAGTTTCGGGAATCCGCCGACGTCGCCGTTAGGATTCGGATCGTTGGGATCGCCGAGATGATCCGCGAAAACCTCCTTCATCGCGACCGGCGTCGCGGCTCCGGCGGCATCGATGAGATTCACATCGAACTTCGTGACCAGCGAACCACGCTCCGGCCATTTTTTCGGGTCGTCGATTTCAGGGAGAATCTTCAATCGCAACGCGGTGAATGCCGCAGCGGGGCCGGAGACCTTGTGCACATTGCCAACCGGAAAAGTTCCCTCGCTTCGGACCGTGCCATCGGTTGATAGAGCAAGCTTGCCGTGGCTCGGCGCGAACGCGTCGGGAGTGAACGGTCTCCAATCGTCTGTGGCTTGTGCGAGTGTGAGTCCGGCTCCGTTGAGTTGTTCGCGGAGGACGCGCAGGGTGATTTCCATGCCGGATGCTTCGGTGCATTTCGCAGGATCTGCAGAGACTTTCATCTTCGGAAAATCATTGTCCTGATCGTAGTCTTCGGTGCTGTTGAAGAAAGCGACGAACTTGTAAAACTCGTCGTGCTCGATGGGATCGTAGGGATGTGAATGGCACTGCACGCAGCCGAACGTCGTAGCCTGCCAAGTCGTCCAGGTGGTGCTCACACGGTCGATCACAGCGGCCATCCGGAACTCCTCGTCGTCGGTGCCGCCTTCGGTGTTAGTTTGGGTATTGCGGTGAAACGCCGTGGCGAGGCGTTGGTCGGCGGTGGCGTTCGGAAGCAAATCGCCGGCGAGTTGCTCGATGGTAAATTCATCATACGGCATGTCCGCGTTGAAGGCACGGATCACCCAATCGCGGAACGGCCAGATGTCGCGGCCGGGATCTTTTTCAAATCCATAGGTGTCCGAATAACGCGCGAGGTCCAGCCAGACGGATGCCCAGCGCTCCCCGAAATGCGGTGATGCCAGCAAGCGATCCACGACGGCGGCGCGGGCGGAGGCAGGATCTTTCGCGAGATCCGTCTGATAGGTGGCGAGTTCCTCGGGCGACGGCGGCAATCCAGTTAGATCGAAGGAAACGCGCCGCAGCCATTCCTCGGGCGGAGCTTCGGGGGATGGTTTGAGTTTTTCGCGGTCGAGGCGCTGGAGGATGAAGCGGTCGAGCGGCGATGACGGCCATTGTTCGTTAGAAAGGCCGGTGACCGGAGTTTCCTTCGGAGGGACGAACGACCAATGATTCTGCCATTCCGCGCCTTGGGTGATCCAGCGTTCGATCAACGCGATTTCATCTTTCGGCAGCGGCGGCCCGTGCTTCGGCTTCGGCATGACCTCGTCGGGATCGGTGCTGCGGAGGCGGCGCAGCATTTCCGATTCGGCGGGCTTGCCGGGAACGATGGGAATTTTTCCCGACTTGCCGGGAGCGAGCGCTTTTTCCCGATAGATGAATGAGATTTCACCCGCCTCCTTCACACCGCCGTGGCAGGCGGTGCAGTGCTTGGTCAGGATCGGCCGGATGTCGCGGTTAAACTCCACGTGCTCCTCGCCCATCGCGAAAGACGAAAGGAGAAGCGGAAAAAAAGAGAGCGGGCGAATCATTGGACGGAGCGACAGTTTACGCTACCCGAGGTATCCCAGCTATCACCCACAAACGGAGTATTGCCCTACGGAATCTTGAAATCCCGGACGACAGCCATGTGCTGCATCATCGGCACGCCACTGTCTTCCTTGCTCACCGGGGCGAGTTTTTCCAATGGCTCGAACACGCGACTGTCGAACACCAGCCCGTGCGAAAATTCCGCATCTGCGAGTTTCACGGGGACCGCGGCCTGATCGAGGGATTTGCTGGCGAGCACCCAGTCGTAAGGCTTGTTGCGCGGGGCGTTGGTGTTGATTTCCCCATGCTGATCGGCAGGCGGGTTCTTCGGAATGACGACGACGTCCGCGATTTCCTTGAAACAGGATTCACCGGTCGAGCGGGTGTTGAAATCGCCGCCGATGAGAAGCATGGCGTCCTTGGGAACCTTGTCGGCGATGAATTTCGCGAGCGCGGCGGTCTGGATTTTCCGCGAAGCGTCGCCTTTGGAATGAAGGTGGACGCTAACCACCCAGAGGTCGCGTTTTTCCGGCAAGCGGAGGTGCGCCCACGCAAATTCGCGGTTGTTCAGGACCGGATCATCCCACGATCCAGACTCGGCGATGGGAAACCGGCTGATGATCCCGTTCGGGATTTGCATGCCTGTTTCCTGAACGAAAACGTATTCCTCGCCGAGCGTCCCATTGATCCACTGCCGCACGGGCACGGTGGTGTTGAACTCCTGAATCATCACGATGTCCGGCTTGAGCGCCCTGAGAATGCGGGCTCCGGCGCCTTCCGGATTGCTGTGATTTCCGTTGTCGGGCGAGTAGGACTGCTTGTTGTCCGAGGTCAGATTCGCCGCAACGGCGCGAATGGCGAGCGGTTCGGCGCGGGCGATGCCGAGGACGAGAAGAACTAGCAGAAAACTCCGGATCACGCCCGAATCATGCAGTTGCGGGGCCAAACGGCGAGCGATTTTAACGCACTGTCGGGAACATCGCGAACAGCCCATGGGTCGCCTTGTAGGCATTGTCCATGGTCATCCGCTTCAGCTCGTGTCCGGCACCCCATGAATCACTGAAGAGGACGCTGCCCGTCTTGTCGTTGTAGCCGATGATCATCCGCATGTGACTGCCGCCCGCCTGCTGGGCGATGGAGGGTTCCTCAGGATACTTGCCGAGTGTTAGACCCCACAGCAGCGGGATTCCTTCGTCGATGTAGTGGTGAATGTCCTTGGCGAACTGTTCCTCGCCGACGGGTTTCCCGACCGTCATTTTGCGCTCGTCCACTTCCACGAGTTCCTGTGACGACGCCATGCAGAGGATCTTGAAACGTGTCTTGAAACGGAAATCGATTTTCCCGAGAGCTTCGGCCATCGCGAGGGAACTCGTGCCCTTCTGCGCATCAGTGCCGGCCACCTGGGCGATCTGATGTTGGTCCGCGGGAATGCCGTAGTATTCGAAAAGCCGTTGTGCCGAAGCCACCACGCAGTAGCCCTTCGGCCCCTGATCGACCATCGGGATGCCCTTGATAAAAGTATCGCCGTTAGGAGTCTTGGTGAGGTTTTTCGGAAGATCGGAAAGTTTCACCGCCGACGACCGGCCTTGGAATGAGGCGGCAATGGTGCCCTTCGCATCGCGCGGGGCGATCTTGAGCCGGAGAAATTCGACCTCGCCCGTATTCGCCTCGGGGTTGTGCTCGAGGGCCGCCATGCCTTTTTGCGAAATCCAGATCCATCCCTCCGCAAGCAATCCCTCGGTCGGAGCGGCCTTCCTCGAACTCGGTTTGACCTGCAACAGCTCGCTCACTTTCTTGCCGCAGAGTTTGAATCTGGTTTGGAAATCCGCCGTGCTGATTTCACCCGAGTCGCCTTTGTTATAAAGTGAGAAGGTGATGCCGTTGAGTTTCCCGTCGAGGAAATCCACCACCACTTCCTCGACCGGCATTTCGCCGCCGAACAAGGTCAGGTTCACCTCCAAATCGGAATAAGGATGCTTCATGAAAACCGCCCGTGTCCGGTCGGTGGTCATCCATTCAAAAAACGGATTCTTCTTCAACTCCACGCCTTTCGGAACGACGAACGCGGCGCTCAACTGATCCGGCGTGAGGCTCCACACTTTGGGAATGTCCATGAGCATGTCGAGCGGGCAGGCCAGTTTGCCGGTTCGCAGTTGCTCGACAAAGGCAGTCGCCGTCAGCTTGGGGTCCGCCGCATTTCCCGGTTTTTCCTGTGCCTGTAAATGGCTGCAACCGATCCATGCGAGACCGAATGCCGTGCGGCAAAGGAGCGAAATCGGATGGGTAAAAAAGCGGGACGATTTCATCATGGCGACCTCGAAGAAACACTTTTCCACCACTTTCATGCAACCCTCAAATTCGGCGTTTCGCAGCACCGAAATATCCGCTAGAGACGATCTCGAAATGTGGTTCTGGATTCCGGAAAACCGGTTCGAGGTCCGGAGATGACAATTGTGAAATCGCCAACTCAACCGAACTGCGGTCATGCCCTCAGCTCACGGCTTTTTCAAGAATGCTTTTTCGGTAATCGTCGTCGGCCCCTCAATGTGGATGGAGACATTTTGTGCAGGTGAGCCACTGATGGTCATGGTTCCGTTGACCTCCACATCAAGGTCAATCATGTCGGCGATGGACCGGTGGGAGAAGGCCTCACCAACGAGGTGCATATCCATGGGAGTTCCACCGTCCTCAGACTCGGAGGTTCCCTTGAAGTCGAATTTTGCTTTAACCACGGCACAACGCACACCTTGAAAATCCGCCACTTCGATCAACTCCACATCATACGTCCCGGTAACGTTTTCCGCATTGCCGAAGTTCAGGAGTTTGCCAGGATCGACGGACCATTTGTCGCCGATTTTGCGCGGAGCATCTCCGTAAGTTTCAAAATCCGAGTCCCTGTCCATCTCCTTGGTGATCTTGCCAAAACCCTTCTGTTGGTCCGGAGTCGGCGTTTCTCCGCTTTCCAAAGTCGCGGACCACTTGCCGCCCTTGCGTTCCACGATCACGGGAATCCCTTCCAGCGGGTCCTCCTTTTCAGGAGTCTCCTGATCCTTCCCGTTCACGGTCATTTTACCGGTGGTTTTCCTGCTAGAGATGACACGCCTGACCTTATCTTTCGCGAGAGTCTCGATCGTTTCCTTATCACTCGTGGTCTGGGTGGCAGTGCCTTCAAGCTCCCGAGGGCCGGCCTTCACCGTCATCGGAGCATTCAACATTTTCATCGTCGTCTCCTTGGTCACGACCGTCCCGACCGGTGGAAGAAAGTGCTTTTCCGCGAGGACGATCGATTCGGCCCCTGTTTGAACTGGCGGTGGATTGACTGCTTTTTTGCCGCAGGCGGTGACAAGCAAGGCAAAGCCGGCGAGGATCGGGAGAGTGGGAAATTTCATAATGAATTCTGGAAAAGTGAACAGATGATAGAGAAATCCGGGATCGGTCGATGACTAATTCGGCTTTTGTGCGTGATGTCGCCGCCATGCTTTCCCTAACTTCTATCGAACCTCGATTCTGGCCGTTCCTGAAACGTCCTTATCGAGTATCCACCAGGCGCCATCGCGGTGAGCGGCGACCGGCTTGCCATTGATCGTAACACCGCCCGATTCACCAACGGCAGGAAGTTCCACCTTCGCGCTCATATCGGACGGCAGCTTGAGGGAAATCGAAAACGACGTGCCGCTTTTCCAATCCACCAGAATCGGACCGCGCGGCGTCGGGATTTTTCCGTTGGCAAAAGTCAGGCCGCCGGGATGAGGCCGGATTTTCGCGCGTTTCCAGCCGGGTGACAACGGCTGCGCGCCGAGGACGAAACGAGGCAGCAGGTTGGCCGGAGCGGCGCCCCAGGCGTGATTCCAGTCCTGATTCGGCTTGTACTGCTGGTCCCATGCCTCCCAGGTGATGGTGGTGCCGCTGTCCACCATGTGCTTCCAGCTCCGGTCGTTAGAGGCGGTGATCAGCCGGATCGCCTGCACGTCCGCTCCATTTTCAAACAGGCCTTCGAGGAGATACTGCGCCGCGTAAACAGAGCAGCCCATGCCGCGACCGGCCACCCAGTCGGTGATGGCTTTTTGCTTTTCGGCAGGTACGAGATTGAACGCGAGAGGGAACAAATTCGCATGGAGGGACGAGTGATTGGTGCCGACGCCGTCTCGATAGAGTCCGGTGGACGAGTCGAAGAGGCTGTCCTGGAATCTGGCTTGAGCCATTGTGACGTTCTCGGCAAATTTCGAAGCATCCGCATTGTTTCCGACGGCCCGCGCGAGCTCCGACATTTTCATTAGGGATCGCAAATGGAACGCGTTGACCACCGTGTTGGTTTTCGTAAACACGTAACCGTCGCGCTCGTCGACGGGCCAGTCCACAATGTCATCCCGCTTGATCTGCTGCCCATTGCTCATCACGAGTCCGCCATCCCCCACCCTTCCTAGCAGAAGCTTCTTCTTGAGCGGCTCGTAGCGCGAGGCCAGCCACCTGGCATCGCCGGTGTGCATCCAATCGGCGTAGGCCATGAAAACCATGTGCGATGCCCATTCGGTCGGCCAGGTCGGGAGCTTCATCAGCCGGTCGAACGTGTCGCGCGCCATCTGAATGTCGTTACTGGTCGCGTAGTGGCTGAGCTGGTTCAGATAGGCGTCGCCCTCGTAGGAAATTCGTTCGCGATCGCCATCGACATACACCCCGGCGAAGGTGGTGGCCTTGATTGAATAGCGGCACAAATCCCAAATCCGGTTGAGCATTTCATCGGACGAATGAAACGCCGCATCGCCGTCATTCCAAGTGGCGGAAAAAGCGGATTGCCTGATGATTCGGGCGGGATCCAATTCGCCGGGCCAGCCTTCGATTTCCACCCAGCGGAACGGCGTCAGCACTCCCCACCGCTCGGGTGTGAGAACGGCTTCCGGTTGCTTGGTATTCCTAACATCGGCTGGCGGCGCGATCACCATCGGCTTGGTGCCTTTGGGTTGCATTTCCACCGACGCATAGCGAACGGACCCCGGAGGATTGCGATCGATCCTGCCATTCCGCAGGGCTTCGCCGAAATGAATTCTGATAGGCCCGGTTTGGCCGACAGGAGGTGTGATCAGCAGGTTGCCGAATGCGACCTTGTCGAAATCCACGAGGATCACGCCGGGGGCGACGGTGGTGATTTTTCCGGGCTTTTCCGGAACGAGGCTGACGGGTGCCGCCGGGAGCCAGGCGGAACCGAGGATGATCACTAACAGAAGCGCGGGAAAATTCACAAAAGCGGACACGATTTCAGACGGGTGGGTTTTTCCAAGCGGGATCAGCGGAATTGCTTTTGCTCCGGCATGTAATCGTAGCCCGCCTCCGCGAGCTTGCCGACGAGCGCGTCGATTTCCAAATGGTGGGTCTTCACCAGATCATCGAGCGACTCGCTATGGTTCCGCAGCTCGGTATTCACGAGCCCCACCAGCAAGTGGGGATCCATGCGCAAGTAATTCGAAAGGTCCATCGCACGCAACCTGCCAAGACGGGCGCTTGCGGGCAAGTCTCTCGAAATTATTTATCCCACTCGAAGGAATCGCCGGTTTTCGCGACGGACTTATCGACCGGCTTGCCGGGTTTCTTCGCAGCATCCGCTTCGGCCACCGCCGCGGCGGCATCCGGATGTTTCGCCAGTTTGCCCAGAGAGTCCTGCAGGCGTTTGTTGCGGGCACCCATATCGACACCTTCGACCTTCATGACGTCCTTCGTTTCCTCCGTGAAATATGCGTCCTCATTGCTCACCTTGGTGGGATCGACCCCCATCGCGACGGATGCCTGGTCGATCTGTTGGCCACGGGCGGCGACGCGGTCCAGCGCCTTCTGATATTTCGCCACCATGCCCTTGATATCACCCACCGAGCGGATGTCCTTCATGGCATCGCTGAAAGCCTGGACCCTGGAGGGAGATTGGATGAACCAGCCGTAACCGCCGCCGGTCAGGCCGAAACAAACCACCAGGGTCATGACCAGCTCACGCCGACGCCTGCGCGCCTTGCGTTTGATCT
The DNA here is from genome assembly GCF_039920825.1 of Luteolibacter sp. GTDB lineage: Bacteria > Verrucomicrobiota > Verrucomicrobiia > Verrucomicrobiales > Akkermansiaceae > Luteolibacter. The sequence goes on from NZ_JBDSCX010000078.1 coordinate 33,876, forward strand.
GAGCATCAAGAAGAGCTCCCAATTCCGTCGCAGTCTCGTGGTCGAGCCCGGCATTGGGCATCGGCTGGACGAGCGGCTCGATCGCGCGGGGGGCAGGAACTTCCACAACTACTGCCGGTTGAACCGGCGCGGGGGATGGGCTCTGCAGAACCGGGGGAGTGACAACCGCCGGCGCCGTTGGGAACGCCCGGGCCAGCGGCTTGGTGCCGTGAGAAGAATCCTGCAGAGCGGCTTGGAAGAGTTGCTGGAGCTTTTCTTTGTCAGTCATGAAAAGACAAATAGCCTGATATTTAAGAAATATGTATTACGTGTTTGCGTAGTTTTTTCAAATTCAGGACATTTTCTGACTGAGTCACTTCCAGTTGAAGACCAGTAGTTCCACCGCTTGTCGCGGCAGCTTCACCTCGACTTTCGCGTGCCCCTGCGTGACGGGAAGAATTTTGGCCGGGCCGAACTCTGCGAGTTGTCCCGCTTTGACAAGCGTGGCGTATTGGTCGGCGTCGGGGGCGGCGGGGGAGCCCATCACCTGCCATTCGATGAACGCGTTGCTGTGTTCGTTGTCGATGCGGTATTGTGTTAGCGTGACCTCGCCTTTTCCGATGGGTAAGCTTGCGAGGGACAACGACACCTGTGCGTCCGGGCCGGGAACATCGTCGTCATGGTAGTGCCAGACAAGCACCCAAAGCTGCTTCTCCGAACGGCTTGCAAACGCGGCGACGTCCGGTTTTCCGCGCACGCCGTTTTTCATCATGTCATCCAGTGACACCGCGCCCGTGCTGTTAGCCTCGACGCGCTTCCCGCTCATTTTTGAGAACATGCGGAAAACATTCATCACCGGCAGGTCGATACCTCGGCTGGCCAATACCCGTTGTCCGGCGAAGAACGGCTGGTCCTCGAACTCGAATGCCCAAGTGAGCGCTGCATCCAGATTCACGCCGTGCCGTGCCGCGAGATCGTATTTGCGGGCGAAACTCGCCGCGGTGTAGCTTGAATACATGTTGGTGTTTCGATAGCCAAGCTGCGGTCCCTGGCAGGCGGCGCAACCGTCCGGATCGGACTCGCCGATCACGATGGCCTTATCCTTCAGCTCGGGAATTTTCCGGATCATGCCGAAGCCGGAATTGATCGCGCGAAGCTGATCGGCAATCCCCATTCTAACATAACCATCCACGAATCCCGGCGAACCCTTCGCGTGAAACGACAGGAAATCCGTCGGCGTTCCGGTTTTGCCCGTGGCGTAGTTCTTGCCGCTGGTGACGTGCTTCATGAAATCCTCCATGAACTTGCCGCCGCTGCCTGCCACGTCCGGCCCGCCCACGCGCGCGGTGGGAAGCGCCCGGCGGACCGCGTCGATGGCATAGTCGTGCAGTTTGAAGAACTCTTCCGGCTTCGCTTTCCAGTAAGCGCCATTAGGTTCGTTCCAGACTTCCCAATACCATTTCTCCACTTCCTCACGCCCGTAGCGCCCGATGCAATGCTTCACCCACTGGAACACGAGTTCCGACCATTTCGCGTAATCCTTCGGCGGGTATGCCCAGCCCGTCTCAATGTCGCTGTATTTCGTGCCCGGCTTCCATTGGTGCTGATAGGGCTGCGGATGAATGGACATCGCCTCCGGCATGAAACCAATCTGGGCATAGGGGTGGACGCCTTTGGCCAGATAGGTGTCGAAAATCCCATCGAGGATTTTCCAATCGTAGATCGGCTTGCCGTCGGCGTCCTCGGAGTAAACACCGGTCGAACCCCACTTCAGCGCGGGCGTCCCGTCGCCGGAGCAAAGCAGGTTGTGCGTTCGGAAGAAGACATCCTTCGGCCGCAATTCGCCCAATTCGCCGATGAGCTTCGTGCCGTCCTTCATAGTCGCATAGTTTGGTTCGTCGGCACCGAACATGCGCCAGATCGGTTTCAAATCGCCGAGGGACTTCGCCGCGTCCACGTCTATCGTGACAGGGAACGGCTCGGTTTGAGCGGCGGCTGATAGGGCCAGGAGGCCGAGGAAAAGTATGGGTTTCATTGGGAGCTGTATTGCGGGACTACGGAGTGACAATCAATTGAGCCCTGGAACGGACGTCCCCGGATGACGCGCCGACCATCACGTCGTAAGCGCCCGGTTCGGTGAGGAAGCCGTGAGTCTTCTCGTCCCAGAACGCCAGCTTCGCGGCTGGCAGGGTGAATGATACGGTTTTCGTTTCCCCGGGCTGCAAGCTGATGCGTTGGAATCCGCGCAGTTCCTTGACCGGGCGTTTCACGCTGCTCTTCTCCGGGTGAACGTAAAGCTGCGCAACTTCATCACCCGCTCGTTTGCCTGAGTTCGTGATGTCCACGCTTACGTCCACACTGCCGTCGGCTTTGGTCTTTTCCGAAGACAGCTTCAGACCACCGTATTTGAAACTGGTATAGCTCAGTCCGTGGCCGAACGGATAGAGTGGTTCGCCGTTCACATACATGTAGGTGAAACCCTTGGTGATATCATATTCGTCCATCGGCGGCACTTGCTTTTCGGAAGCGTAAACAGTGTGGGGCAAACGGCCCGCCGGATTCACGTCGCCGAAAATCACGTCGGCGATGGCATGTCCGCCTTCCTCGCCCGGCCACCACGCTTGAAGCATTGCTGGAACTTTCTCTCTCAACCCCGGCACGGTCAAAGGTCCGGCGCTCATCTGCACGACGACGGTGCGGGGATTCGCGGCGAGAATGGCTTTCACAAGCTCCTCCTGATTACCGGTTAGGCCAAGTGTCTTGCGGTCACGACCCTCCTGTTCAATCGCTGCATTGGTGCCGACGCAGACGATGGCGACATCCGCCGCTTTCGCCATCGCAACCGCCTCTATAATTGCGGTATTGGAATCAATCTTCGACTCGTCGGGGACCTTTGCCCAAGCCCCTCCTTTTCCGCCGATCACGCCGCCCACTGCGTATGAAACTTCCGTGCCCGGCGCGGCGCGGTCTTTGATCCCTTGCAATGCGGTGATCACTTTGCCGGGTGTGCCATTGTAGTTGTTCATGATCACAAAGTCGGCCAACGGTCCAATCACGGCGATGCTCTTGATCTTGGCCTTGTCGAGTGGGAGAAGCTGGTTGCTGTTCTGCATCAGCACGATGGATTGTTGCGAAACCTTGAGCGCGATAGCGCGGTGCTCGGGGCAGCCAACCACACCGGGTGAAATCTTGCTATAAGGCACGGCATCGAACGGGTCGAACTCACCCAGCCGCATCCGTACGCGCAGCACGCGGGTGAGGGCGTCGTTCAGGCGTTCCTCAGTCAGCTTCCCCTCGCGCACGGCGGCCGGGATGTTTTCCTGAAACTCCTTGTCGGAAAAATCACAACCCGCAATCAGCGACTGGGCGACGGCATCGACGTAGGTCATCTGCTTTTTCTCGTGTCCTTCAACCATGGTTTTCACACCACCGAGATCGGAGACGACGAAGCCTTCGTGCTTCCACTCGTTTTTCAGAAGATCGGTAAGTAGCCAACGGTTGATGTTGTTAGGTGTGCCATTGATGGCGTTGTAGCTGGCCATCAGCGAGCATGCCTTGCCTTCGACCACCGCGTCGCGGAAGTGCGGCAGCCAGTATTCGCGGAGCATGCGCTCGGAAACGTTCGAGTTCAGCTTCGTGCGATCCGTCTCCACGTTGTTGACCGCATAGTGCTTCAGTGTCGCCGCGAGTTTCAGATAGCGTGGATCGTCGCCTTGCAAGCCTTTCACATAAGCCACCGCCATCCGTCCGGTGAGGAACGGGTCCTCGCCCCATGCCTCGTGGTTGCGGCCCCAGTAGGGGTTGCGCTCGATGTTGATCACCGGGGCCCGATAAATCAGCCCCTTGTGTTCGCCGGCGGCCTTGGGATCGAGATGCCAGCCGTTGTAAATGGCGCGAGCCTCGTCGGATAGAACCTTGGCGATGTCGTTCTGGACCAGCTCGGTGTTCCAGGTTGCCGCCATTGCGATGCAGGAGGGAAACAATGTCGTCGGGCGGTCCCACTTCACGCCGTTCAGACATTGGTTCCATTGGTCGGCGCGGATATTGAAGCGCTCGACCGTCGGTCCCTTGTGATTCAGTAGCGTGGCCTTCTCTTCCAATGTAAGGCGCGAAATCAAATCCGCGACGCGGGTTTCTACGGGTTGCTTGGTATCGAGATAAGGTGCGTCCTTGGGAATTTCCTGGGCGGTGAGGCGGGCGAGAAGCAGCAGCGCCGCGGTTGCGAAAGTGGAGTTTTTCATGGGGAATTTTCAACGATTTCTAAAAGGCTCGATGATGGCGGAAATGTCCTTTTCGCCATGCCCGCCGGTGATTCCTTGTTGGAAGAGACCGAGTGCCGCCTTGGCTGTCGTGAGATCGACAGAAAGGTTTCCTCCTTCAGCGATGGCGTAATCGAGATCCTTGGCCATCAGGCGCAGCAGAAAATTCGGCGTGAAGTCAGGCGTGGTCATGCGGGTGGAGACCGCCTTGACCAACGGGCTTCCCGGCGCGCCGTTGGTGAGAACTTCGAGCGCAGATGTCCGGTCTAGGTTACTGCGTTCGATCATCGCCAGCGCTTCAGCCAGCGAAGCGATCTGCACGCCGCAGACGAAATTGTTAATGAGCTTGATCAATGCACCGCTGCCCGCAGGGCCGAGATGGGTGACGGATTTACCCATCGCCATCAGGACCGGCCGCGCCTTTTCCAGTGATTCGTTAGATCCGCCGACGAGGAAATTGAGCTCGCCGGATGCTGCCTGAGTCTTGCTGCCGGTGACCGGAGCGTCCAGAAACTCACAGCCCTTTTGCACGACGGCCTCAGCAAGTTCCTTGACCCATTCGACCGTGACCGTGCCGCACTCGATGCAAAGAGTTCCTGGTGCGGCGTTCGCAAGCGCGCCGTTTTCGCCGAGCCAGAGTTCGCGCGACGCGATGTTGTCGGCGAGCATGCTGATAATGACCTTTGCGTGTGTTGCCGCTTCCGCTGGAGTGGCAGCGACGTGGGCGCCTTCCTTGCCGAGCGGCTTTGCCTTGTCCGCATCGCGATTGAAAACGGAGAGCGGATATCCCTTGGTAAGAAGTTGCCGGGCCATGCCGGAGCCCATCAGGCCGAGGCCGAGAAATGCGATGTGGGGTTTGCTCATTGGATTATTTCAGAGATTGGATGTGGATCAAAGGGGCTTGTTCTTTCGCGACATGCAGTGGATTGCGGAGCGCGCGGCCGAAGCCGTTGAACGAAATTTCCATCAAGTCCTTGTCGGCAAGTTCGATGCCGTCACCGAAACTCAAGGCGCAGGCTCCGTAATAATGGACATGCAAGTCGCCGGGCCGGCGGTGGGTTTCGAATTTGAAATGATGCTGCTCGATGTTCCGCAGGCTGTGGCACATCTCGTCCTCGCCGGTGAGGATTTCCTTCGACCACAATTCGCTTCCGCCGCGCTTGAGCGTTACTTTGCCTGCAATCGATCCGAAGTCGGGATCGATGACCATTTCCGGCCCGAGAGAACAGGTGCGGATTTTTGATCCTGCTAGATTCAGGTAATTCTTTTTCTCGAACTTGTGGTCGGAAAACTCATTGCCGATCGCCATGCCGATGCGGTGCGGTTGCCCGTTTGCATCGATCAGATAGACTCCGGCAATTTCCGCTTCCTCGCCGCCGTCGTCGGCGTAAGGCGGGACATCAAGCGGGTCGCCATGGCCTCGCAGGATCGAACCGTTGCCTTTGTAAAACCATTCCGGCGGAATGCCGATTTCTCCGTCTGCGGGTTTGCCGCCTTCGACGCCCCAACGGAACATTTTCATGCTGTCGGTGAGTTGTTCGTCGCCGCCGGTGTGCATGGACTGGCGATTTTTCGCGCTGCCGAGATGGGTGAGTCCGGTACCGGAAACCAGACAGCGCGCCGGATTTTCAGGATGATCGATCGGCAGGAGCAATTGCCACGGTGAGCTTCCCGAGTAAATCGCGTCGTAGTCTAACAGTCCGCCGGTCGCGCGTTCCCGGATCAGTGCGAAAAGGGAGGTTTCGCTTTCGATGGCTTGTTGTGCAAGTTCGTAAATTGACGAGACTCCGGCGAGGATGTGCAAATGGGGTTCTTCGACGAATGCGACGTGGCGGGTCGAACCATTCTGGATTTGGACGAGGCGTTTCATTCGATGACTTCGAAGTTTTTCAGGCTTTCCTCGTTCACCGTTAGGCCGAGTCCTGGGGTATTTTCGTCAAGATCGATGTAGCCGTCTTTAGGAATCGGTTCGCCGTCGAAGCAATACCAGAACAGCTCGTTTCCAACTTCCACATCGACCTTCGGGAAGAACTCGGCCATCGGCGAGTTCAGGCTGGCCATGACGATGTGATAGTTGTGCATCTGCCCGGCGTGGGGGATGACGGGGATCGAATGCGCCTCTGCGAGCGCGGCGATTTTCTTCGCTTGCGTGATGCCGCCGACGCGATTGGTGTCGAACTGGATATAGTCCACCGCACGAGCTTCGATCAGCTCGCGGAAACCGTAGAGAGTAAACTCGTGCTCGCCACCGGCGATGGGAACGCGGCCGTGTTTTTTCAATTCCGCATAGCCGTGGATGTCGTCGGGAATCACGGCTTCTTCGAGCCAGCGGAGGTTGTACTCTTCGAGTCGGGGAATCATCCGTTTCGCGTAATCGAGATTCCAACCCATGTAGGCGTCGGCCATGATGTCCACTCCATCACCGACGGTTTCGCGCACGGTGCGAACGAGATCGAGGTTCTTTTGCATCCCCGCCGCGCCGTCGGTCGGGCCCCAGCCGAAACGCATCTTCATCGCCTGATAGCCTTCGTCCTTGTAGCGCTTCGATTCGCTCGCGAGTTCGTCGAGTGGCGTCGAATAGAGCCGGCTGGCATAGACGGGGATTTTTGGTTTTGTTCGACCGCCGAGAAGTCGATAGACCGGTTGTTTCGCGGACTTGCCGAGGATGTCCCACAGCGCGATGTCCACCGCGCTGATTGCGACCATGCCAATGCCCTTGCGTCCGAACGCCATGGTCTTGCGATACATGTGCTGCCAGAGAAATTCGATGTCCCACGGGTCGGCTCCGATGAGCAGCGGCTTCAGATAGAGATCGATGACCTGCTTGGTCACGCGCGGCGACAGCGCGGCATTGCCGATGCCGACCAAGCCGTCGTCGGTGAAAATTTCCACGATCAGCCAACTGTGGAACGTGAAGGTGCCCATCGTCGATTTGCTCAGCATCGGCGAAACGGCGTCCATCGGATTCGTGCAGAAATGCGGTGGGAGCGGGACGGTTTTGCCGCGCCATTCGATGACGCGGGTGCGGATTTCCTTGATTTTCATGATGTTTGTTAGCGGAGAACTTCGCCCTTGGTGACATCGCCGGGGACGTCGAGCAATTGGATCTGATTGATGGATTTGAAGTTCGCGTGGTCAGCGGATTGCCAGACGATTTTCTTGTCGGGCGTGAGTTCGAACACCTGCGGCTGCTCACCGAGGTGGCCGTGACCGAGGTAATTGCAGAAGACGGTATTGCCGTTAGGAAGACGCTGGCAGCCCGCCATGAGGCGCAGCGGATTGCCCGGCAGATCATTTTCGTTCAACTCCCAAACGATCTTTTCTTCCGCGTCCAACTCAACGACCTTGTGGCCGTCGCCACAGGTGACTAGCAGATGGTGATCGGGCAGTGGCACGACCTCGTGGACGTCGCCGGGCACCTTGATTTCGCGCAGTGATTTGCCATCGCCATCGAGTTCCTGAACCACATGCTCGCCTTTGCGGCAGACGAGATAATGTCCGTCCTGTGTTTTCCGGACACCGCGGAACTGGTCGTGAAGTTTCACGGACTCCGGCGGAGGAGTGAGTTTGATTTCCTTGGCGATTTTGCCGTCATGTCCGATTTCCAACAGCCGGCAGGGTCCGCACTCGACGACGAGCACGAGACCGCAGGGCAAAGGCTGGCAGGCGTGGACTTCGGTATTTGCGCCGGCTTTGTATTCCCAGACGGTTTCCTTGCCGGTTGTCATTTCCAACGCGCCGCCGCTATGGCTGAAGAGATAGTTACCACTCGGCAGCCGCCAGCAATCCTGAGGATGATTGCAGGAATGTTCCCACTCGATTTTTCCCTCCGCGGATACGACGCAGACCTTTCCGGCCACGGAATCGGTACACAGGAAAGGATGATCGGCCCGGGCAAAGGGAGCGACGGAAAGGAGAGCCACTAACAGGATTGATATCGGTTTCACGGATGGGTTTGGATGGGTTGGATTTTGGGGACCAGCAGGCAAATGAGAATGAATGCGGCGACGTGCATCGACCCGGAAATGACCAGCGCGGGCGTATAGCTGTAGCCGTGGTCGCGAAGCCAGCCGACGACCTGACCGAGCAGGACTCCGCCCATCGCGCCGCCGAAGCCGACGAGTCCGGCAAGCGTGCCGACGGCTTTTTTCGAAATCATGTCGGTGGGTAAAATCATCACCAGCGTGGACCATGATTGTTGCCCGAAAAACGCGAGGCTGAAAATGAAAATGACCCAGCCGACGGAATGCAACTGCGGCACGAACATCACCCATGGCATCAGCGCCGCACTCGCACCGAGGGCGATCTTGCGCGAGGCGTTCACCGAAAGCCCGCGCCCGAGCAACCAGCTTGAAAAACTGCCGCCGACCAGACAGCCGACGCCGGATGCGGCGTAAGGAATCCAGCCGATGCTGCCTGCGGTTTTGATATCGAGTTGGAACGCGTCGAACAAATACTTCGGCAGCCAGAACAGATAGAAATACCACGCTCCATCGCTGAGAAATTTCGCACCAACGATTGCCCACGTTTCACGATGCTTCAGCAAACTCGCGAGTGGAATACGGACCTCGCAAACAGGAGCGGAGGAAGGCTGATCCGGTGTTCGATAACCACGCCACCACCAGATCGTCCACAGCAAGCCGAGCCCGCCGGTTAAAAAGAATACCCATCGCCACGGAGCCAGTCCGAGCCAATGACAATGCGTCAGCACCAGTGCGATCAGCGGCGGAGCAATCACCGCGCCGACCGCCGTGCCTGCGTTGATGATGCCCATCGCCGTGGCGCGGTTGTTTCCCGGAAACCACTCCGCCACCGCACGCGTCGCAGCGGGAAATCCACCGCCCTCACCAACTCCTAACAACAATCGGCTCGCAGCCAGCATCACCACACCGCCAGCCAGTCCATGGCTCGCACAAGCGAGCGACCAGAAGATCATGATGACCAGAAATCCCCGGCGCGTGCCCATTTTATCGAGTAGCATTCCGCCACCGACATACATCAGCCCGTAGGTCACCAGAAACGCCGAGTCCAATCCGGCCTTCACCTGGTTGCTGAACGGGATGTCCGCCTGGATTGCCTTGATCGCCCATGGCAAGGTCTGCCGATCCAGATAACTGATCGCGATCGCCACGCTGACGAGAATCGCGATTTTCCAGGCTGCGGATGATGGAGCTGCGGCGGTCGTCATTGTTGCAATCCACCGGTTTCCACCACAACTCCATCATCCAGCAATTGGATGGAAGACGCCGGTCCGAGATCCGGGTCTTTCCATTGGCTCAACGCCCAAACCACTTTTTTCGCCGGTGTTACTTCCAACACCTGCACCGAGCCCGGCCATTTTTCAGGATCTTTCAAATCGACCGGGCACCAGTTGCAGATCACCGTGTTTCCGTTAGCAAGGCGGCGTGCTTCCTGGAAAATGAAACATTGGATGTCCGGCACATCCTTTCCGGAAAACTGCCAGACGATCTTTCCCTGCTTGTCCACCTCGATGACATTCGAGTGATCTCCGGTGATGAGCGTGTTGCCGTTGTCGAGCCGGCTGGCCGACCACGGATCTTTCGTGGCATAAGACCACAGTTCCTTGCCCTCTTGGTCGTATTCGACAACCTTGCGATCATCCAGGTGGGCTGCTAGAAACGTGCCTTCCTTCGTCTGCCGGACGCGGCGGAACTGCAAATGCGGGCGCTCCGGATAAGGAACTGGCAGGGTGATCTCCTTCTCGATTTTTCCGGTCGCCTTCTCGATAACCATCAGCTTTGCAGGATCGCCGTTTTGGGTCACCAGCACCCGGTCGGGTCCGATCGGTTGCACGGAATGGATTTCCGAGCCTTTCGGCGCGGCGAGATCCCAGACAATTTTCTTGTCCGGTGTGACTTCGCTGGCACCCGTTTTGCGGCAGAAGATGATGTTGCCGTTAGGAAGCATGGTGGCGTCGCCAAGCTCCTGCATTACACCGTCGGCGTCCTTGATCGGGATGTCGTAGCTCCACGAAACCTTGCCGTCGCGCACGACAAAAATCGTCTGCGTCGCTTTCCGATGATCCCATTCGCCCGTGTAAAGAAACGCATGCCGCGACAGGCCGGTATCGGCCGGAGCATCGGCGACAGCACGCGTCAGTGGAGCAGCGGCTCCGATGGCTGCAAGAGCCAGCAAAGGAATATTCATCATTGGGTTTAGAATGAAGCCACTGATATATCAGTGATGGACCGTGTCAAGCAGTGATCTGAATCTGGCCTGAAAGTGCTGATTCTTGACAATTGGGGCGGGAAAATTGTTATTTCCCACTGATATTTCACAGCCCGACAAAGTTCAACGAATCCGTGAACAAGAAAACCGCCAAATCCGTTTCTCCCGCTTCTTCCGCCGCGCGAACCCACTCGCTGGCTGAGCGGGCATATTTGGAAATCCGCAACCAGATTCTCAAAGGTGAACTCCCTGTCGGCATGGCGCTGGCCCGGAGGAAACTGGCCGCGGCCTTGGACATCAGCGTGCCGCCTGTCAGCGAGGCATTGCAGAGGTTGGAGCGCGAGGGACTGGTCGAAAGCAAACCACGTGTCGGAACGCGGGTGCGAATTCCGACGCGACAGGACATCGAGGACCGCAGCTTGGTGCGTGAGGCGCTGGAAACCCAAGCGGCGCGGCTTTTTTCCGAACGGGCAACTCGTGATGAAAAACAGGAGCTTCAACAAATGGGACGTCGGGTGGACCAACTCTATGCCGCCAGCGAGGGCTGTGCCGACGACCGTGAATTTTTGTTCTCCGTGAACTCCTATCACATGAAGCTGCATCTCCACATCGCGGAATGCGCGCGCTGCCCCGCCTTGCGGGATGCCATCGAGAAGGAACAGGTGCTGATTTTCAACTGGCTTTATGACACCGCAGTGGAGCGCCGCACGCTTGGCTCCGATTTCCACGCCCGCCTTACCGACACGCTCGCCGACAGCACTCCGGTTCAAGCCGACGAAGCCATGCGCGAGCACATCCGCCGAGGGTTGCAGGAGGTTCTCAGCGGGCTCGAGCGGATGGACGAAAGCACGAACGGCTGGCGTCACAAAAAACCTCCGTCTCTTTGACGAAATACCAATCTATTGGTCCGCACCACCCGGCGGCCGCCCGTCGTCATGCTCCTTCAGACCGAACTCGGACGCCAGGTTGTCGTGGGTGTGATTGACAAAAACCGACGAACCTAACGGACGATGATCACCCATCACCCGGCGAAAGGCACGCCGATAGAGATCCACCACTCTGGCCCCCGCCTCGACCGCCAACCCCATGGACGACGGCGCGGCAGAATGAAGGAAATCCGCATCGCGCTCCATCGAGGATTCCTCGCGCTCGATGTGGTGAAGCAGCGCCTCGATTTTTTCCATCCTGACGGAATCGGGCTCGCCGCGCAGCCGGGATTCCTCGAAATTGCGCTTCAACGCCTTCTCCTCGATTTTCAACATCTCCAGCCGTCGGAGAAGTTCCTGACCGGCAGGTTGACCGATTTCATGAATTTCCTGCTCCAGCTTTTCGAGCTTCGCATCCACCACCGCGATTTTTTCCGCGAGTATCGTTGATTCTTCGGGCGTCGATTTCATAGGTCATTGAAGTTGTTGCTACAGGCTGATTACCACCTTTCACGCTAGCTGACGCCGGGGAGCTTCGCAATTTGTTTTTCCGATCCGGCAAGCCCTCGTCCCCGGGAAATCAATAAACGTCGCCGGACACGCGGAAAGCCGGAGCAACCGTTCTCGGCACCGGTGCGGCACCCGACACGGAACTCCAGTGATTCGACGCAAAAGTTCCCTCCAAATCCGTGTTCTCCGAGGTATCCGGCAACTCGATGGCATTCCGCATTTCATGCAGAATGAAAATCACCGCGACCATTGATGACAGAGCCAGAGAGCCTCCGATGATCCAACCCACCGTGCTGGAGAGCCCCAAAAAATACACCATGGCCAGAGTAATTCCTCCGGTCCACATAAGGCACGAAACGCCCACCACCAAACATGCGGTCAGTGATGGAGACGGGGTTTTCATAATTATAAAGTAAACACAGGCTGCGTTTTTATCAAGATGGAGAATCCAAATTGAAAGGGTCCATGGGTTGGGTGCAGATCGGTAGAAATGAGGGCGCGGTGCCATCAAAGACAAGGTAAAAAACAGAGCGCCTAAGCCCGAATGAGTAACATTTTCCAGCTCTCCCCATTTGGGGGGGTAACAATGATGACACCTGCCGGAATCCAATATTCGATTGACCAAAAATCAACGCAAGCCATCCCTAGAAAGCATGCAATTCCCGAGTCCCCGCCAAGTTCCAATCCGGAGATCACTTCTGGCGTTGATCGCGGTTTTGATCCACTCCCATGCTCTGGCTCAACCTTCCCGAACGTCGGGCCCCGACGGGTTCCGGGAATTCGCTACGGAACACGACGGAAACATCGCCGCCGGCCGAACCCTTTTCACCAGCATGTCCTGCGTGCAATGCCACTCGGTCGATGGCAGCGCCAACAAGGCGGGACCCGATCTATCAGCCGTCGGCGACAAATTCCGGAAGGCAGATCTCATCACCTCGGTTCTTGATCCGTCGTCCATGATCGCCGTTGGCTATGACAACACGGTCCTCACGCTCAAGGATGGCTCGATGGCTTCCGGCGTGATCAAACAGGCCACTGACGATTGGCTCGAACTGATGGGAGCCGATGCCAAGCCAGTCCGCATCGCGACCAAAGACATCGCGAAACGGGAAACCACTCCGATCTCGCTGATGCCCACGGGCCTGCAGGCCGCGGGCTCGCCAGCCGATTTCGCCAATCTCATCTCGTATCTCGGCAGCCTTCACATGAACAATGCAGGGATCGAGCGCGAGGAAATCCCCAAGGCGGGAAATCCGGTTAGACTCGATTCGTTCTTCGACGACGGGATCACACTGAACGAGCCCTTGTGGTTCGGCGAACTGCCTGGAAGGAAAGACGCCCATGTGGTTTTGGAACATCGCGGGATGTCGTGGATCATCGAGAAAAAGCCAAGTGGCGATGTTCAGACGCCTTTCCTCGACCTCACCAAAGTCATCCGCGCCGGTGGTGCGACCGGTTTGTTATCAATGGCATTTCACCCGAAGTTTCCCGAGGATCTCCGCTATTTCCTGAAGTATCAAATCGTCGAAGACGGCAGGATTTCGACCCTCATCATGGAGCGGAGATTCTCGCCCGATCTGAAAGGAGATTCCGGCGCACCCCCACGCCAGCTCTTGAAAATTCCGAGCACCACCCAGGACCACAACGGTGGCTGCGTCGCCTTCGGGCCTGATGGATATTTTTACTTCGGCATGGGCGACACCGGACCGCAGCGGGATCCGCAGGGGCATTCCCAGGACATGAGCCTTTTGTTAGGGAAGATGCTGAGGATCGATGTCGATCATCAGGACGAAGGACTGCCCTACGCGATCCCCAAGGACAATCCTTTCCGCAACCTTGATGGTGTTAGGCCCGAGATCTGGGCCGTCGGTTTTCGCGAACCATGGCGCTTCGGTTGGGATTTGCAAACCAAGGATCTGTGGGTGGGCGATGTCGGGCAGGATCAATACGAGGAAGTTGGGATCGTCCGCATCGGAGAAAACCACGGATGGAACGTCATCGAGGGGTTTCATCCCTACTCGGAGCGCTATCGCCGCGTGGGAGAATTTCTGGTGCCGCCCGTGTGGAGTTATTCCCATCGCCTCGGAAGTTCCGTGACCGGTGGTTTCGTTTACCGCGGAAAGAAAGCCCCGCAAATGTTCGGATGGTATGTCTTCGCAGATCACGAGAGCCGCCGGATCTGGGCGCTCACGCAGACCGACCGCAGGTTGGACAAACTCGTTGAAATCGGCCAGGCGCCGACCCGAGCCGTTTCCATTTCACAAACCCGCGACGGCGAGCTTTACCTTGTCGGCTTCAACTCCGGAAAAATCTATCACCTCGCGCTCGATGTGGTGGATCCCGTTCCACTGGAAATCCACGTGCTCGCCGCGACCGCCGAGAAAGAACCACACACCGCGAAATACACCACCGAACGCCCGGACGAAAAATGGGCAGCCATGCCATTTGACGACTCCGCGTGGAAGGAATCGGTCGGCGGATTCGGAACCCAGGGAACACCCGGCGGCGTAATTCGGACCGAATGGAGCGAGCGCGACATCTGGCTGCGGCGCGAGTTCACGATTTCAGAATCCGGCCAACCGGACCCAAAGTCCCGACTCGCCCTGCGAATCCACCACGATGAGGATGCCGAAGTCTATCTGAACGGAATCGAGGTGGCCAATCTCCCACGCTGGACACAGGGCTATATCGAAGTCCCCTTGCCCGCCGAAGCCGCACAATCCCTGCGTTCCGGCAGGAACGTGATTGCCATCCACTGCCACCAGAATACCGGCGGACAATTCATCGACGCCGGGCTGTTGGAGTACGTCAGCCGCAGTCCCGCAAAACCATGATTGCGAAAGCGCTTCGCTCCATTTTCCTGCGATCCTCTCTCGCCCTAACAATCATTGCAACGGCCTGCGGGCAGACCACGCTGCGGATCGATCCCGAGAGCCGTTTGCAGGAATTCCAAGGAATGGGCTGCGGCGTGATTTTCTACGAAGGCCATGTCACCAGCTTCGCCGCACGTGAAAAACCGGATCTTCAGTCGCAACTTTACGACGACATGTTCAAGGATGTCCGCACCGATTTTCTCCAACTCATGATCCGCCATGATCACGAACCGGAGAACGATAACGACGACCCCATGAAACCCCGCTTCAAGCCGGAATGGTTCGCCTACGCGGAGCAGACCGTCGCCATCTGCAAGGCCGCACGCGAGCGGAACCCGAAAATCCGTTTCTATGCCACGCTCTACACTCCGCCGCCATGGATGAAGACCAACAACGACCCGTCCGGCGGCGGCAAAGACAAGGCGACCATCAAGCCCGGTATGGAACTCGAACTCGCGGAATACTGCTGGGCATTCCTCGCCTACATGCAGCGCGCAGGTTTCCCGATCGAGTTCCTCAGCATCGCCAACGAGCCCGACTGGCCTCACGATCAACCGGGCTACAACCTCGATCCGGCCTCCCATGCGAAGCTGATCAAACAGGTCGCCGGCTATCTCGATGAAATGGCCCGTCGTTTCCCGAATGTCCCGCTGGCAAAACTCGTCGGGCCTAACACGCTGAACGCTCTTAGCGCCGGACCATGGATGCGGGAGGCGGATTCGGTTTCCAAGAACGCCATCGCCGTGGTGGGAACCCACGACTACGACCGCCGCGGCGAGCGATTCGAAGCCTTGCGGAAAATCGCGGGGACCCGTCCGCTCTGGGTCACCGAATGGTCTGTGAACGGTGAAGACAAATCACCCGACCTCATCAATTCCGCCGGGAATTACTGGCTCGCGATGACTGAAGCCTTCAATCAGGGCGTCAACACTTGGATGGCCTATGACTGGGTCTATCCGCCGCGCGAAGGTGGTGAGGCGCTGATTCATGTCGATTGGGGAAACAGCTATCACAAAACGAAAATTTACGAGGGCTTCCGCCAATGGTGCGCTCCGCTGGCTGCGGGAGTGTGGGTCGTGAAATCCAGCCTCAACGGCCCCGGTGCCACCGGCATTTCCCAGCCGGGCGTGAAAGCCTGCGCCTTTCTATCCGCCGACGGCAAACGCCTCGTCGCCCACGTCGCCAACGTGCAGGACAGCGACGCAACCTTCGCCATTGATCCCGGCCCGAAGTTCGCGGCCGCCCGATTGAAACGAACCCGCACTTCGGGTACGGAAAACATGGCTACCCTTCCAGTGGTCGCGGGCGGCTATCCGGTCAGCCTGCCGGCGCGTTCCATGAACACCTGGGAATGGACGCTCGACTAACAGCGAGTTTCACCAACCCGCCATTTGCAGCTTCTCCGCCACCGCTTCGAGTTTGGAGTAATCCTGCCGCCACGTGGTGTACATGAATCCCTTCATGCGTTTCACGTTCTTCGCGGATGCCAGCCACGCATCCACATCGGACAAATCGCCATCGTAGAATCCGGCGATGAGCTGCGGGTGGCCGAGCTTCGAAAAGAACGGGAGGCTGTCATCGCGCTTGCCGAAGTTCCAGTTCATGATCTCCACGCCGGGTGTGAGTCCCTCCCATGATCCCTCGAACGAACCGTTGGCCAGATAGTAATTCTTCACCGCGTTGTGATACGGATCAAAGATGTCGTTCCAAACCAGGATCCGACCGCCCGCCACCTGCTTGCGGAGGATGTCGGTGCAGAGCCGGAGATTGTCCGCAGCGATCTTCCCGGGAGTCTTGCCGCTTTTCACGCAGGCGGGATCCCAGCCGAGCAACCGCCATTCGTCGTGGCTCATGAAATGCGTTTTCGTTTCCCACAGATCCGCCACTTCCTTCGCCTGATTCCGCAGCAGCATCTGGAACGCGGGTTCCTCAACACAGCCACAAACCTGCTCGTCGTAAATGATGTGGGCGTGGTAGTACGAGACGCGTAGTTTTTCGCCGTCGGGCATGCCCTTCACCCGCAGCACAGGCGGTTCATGCCATGGTTTGAAGGCACCGGGCCACGGCGTCGTTCCGGTGAGTGGATTGGTCACCGGTTCGAAATCTTTTTCTTCCACCAGAATCTTCCCACCGACGGACTTTATCGTTAGAAATTTCCCGTCGCGTCGCAGAAGATTGACCGGACCGCATTCCCCAATGCCGGCATCGCGCCACCAAAGCGTCCCCCGATGTCCGCCCCATACGCCCAAATAGAGAGTCAGCTCGTCATTATTGAGGGAATTGAAAGTGACATCGTAACGGGTCCACGGTTGATCCGCTTTCGCCGCAAGGTTGGTCCATTGAAGCGATCGCCCGTCCTTGCCCAAGGCCTTGATCTCCGGCTTCCCTCCAGCCAATCCTTCAGTGCGAATCTCGACCGACACGTGATACTGGCGGAACGGCGAGACTTTGAGTTTTTTCATCAATCGGGCATTCTCCGTCATCGGCTTGCTCCGCATGGCACCGTCATCGGGGACGATCGTATCATCCACAAATCCCCAGCCTTCCTTCGATGTGGTGGAGGGCAGAGAAACCGGCGGATCGGAGACAATTCCTGCAACTCCATCCTTCACCACGAACAACGCGTCCCTGACCGGCAAACCTTCCGCCAGATTCGGATCGTGAAAAAGGATATCGTTCGAATAGCCGACGGGGAAAACTGCCGGCACCAGTTCGATGCCCAGACGCTTCGCCGTCGCCTTCACTTTTTCCACGTTCGGACGGTATTCCGTCGTGACAGTCGCCAACCGGGAGAACTTGGAATCCTGGATCAACGCATGGGTGTAACCCGCCGCGACCGCACGGACTAACAAGCCGTCCACCCGCTCAACCTCTGCGCCCACCTGGAAATTCGCCGGCAGATAGATCCAGCGTTCCATTTTCTCCGCCCCATGCACGGAGCCGATCATCGCAAAAATCACCAACCAGGTTTTCATCACCGGACCTGAACGCGTGATTCGCGCGCCATCATTCACCAGCCGGGCAATGTTTCGGAGAGAATCGCAGTGATCTTGTCTCGTTCCGGCGCTTTCAACCAATCGATTTTCGAGTTCTCGCCCTCCAGCGCCCGGTGCATTTTTTCGAGCACACTCCACTTCACCCGTGGTGGCAGGTCCCGGAACGCGGCCGAATAAACCATGAACGAGCAACGATGCTTGAAGAGTCGGTGAAAGAGCTGGAAGTCCGCCAGCGAACGACCATCCGAGGTCTTTGAAAACCGTGCGGTGAAGGACTTCTGGAACGCCTCGCCGCCCTCGATGTTTTCACCGGGATCGGCTTCGTCCTTGAAGAACAAACAGTCCACGATCTGATCCGCAGCCCCGTCCGCGACGCGGCCCGCAGAGCCACCGTCAGGATCGGCAGCCGCATCCATTGCATGCCCGAGATAATAGGCCCGCCGGTAATTCATCGAGGCGGTGGTCAGCAAATTGTGCATCCGGCATTGGTGTTCGAGGACCATCAACGCAACAATGTCACTGGTCGGACGCGGATATTTCGAAACCTCGAGCCTTGCGCTCAAATTCGCCAGGTCACTAGGCAGCGGTTTGGGAGAACCTCCATCCTGATAGGTCCGGTTTCCCAAGTGAGGCAATGAACTACGACCCGTGACATAGTAGCCGCCCCATCTCGCAGCCAGCGGCGTTTCATGATTCACCTGACTGGTGCCCATGCCCAGCAGCGGATCGCCATCCTCATCCGGAAACACCGAACGCACCTGCAAGCCGGGAACGTTTTCTGTCGCCGTGGTTCCGTGGCAGGAAATGCATGTGGACAGGTCGCGTTCGATTTTCAGCCCGCCCTCCGATCCGGCACCGATCAGATAGAACACCGGACCTAACACAGAATCCTGCGTGATGACCTCGATCTTCCCGCCGGGCACATAGCCGACGTAGGCGTTCGGAGAAAAATACAATGCGCGCGGATTATCCGGTCGGATCAGCGAATTCTGATGGCTGGTTTTTGAAAACACCAGCACCTGCGAATCCTCTGAAACATCCAGCGTTTTCAAAACGAACCGGAGTCGCTCCAATCCCGTTTCCCCCTCGACCTTCTTTTTCCCGGATGCGAGATCCGCCGCCAACGACGACATCGCATCCTTCGGCACCGTGTCAGAATAGCGGATCGGAGCGAGATCCCAAAGATCCTCCGCCGCCGATGCGCCACACGCCGTAAACATGAACCAAATCAGACATCTCATACCAAGTCGCGGGCCAGCAAACGCCAAAGGCCGCGGATTGACCACGCGTTTGTTTGGATTGTCAGCGCGTCGATTGTCATTCAGTAGTCATTCGGATCCGCGCGGTGGAGCACCACCTGATAGTTCGCACGCTCGAAAATAACGCCATTCTGGGCGCCCTTCATTTTCCAAACACCTTTCGCCACAGCGTTGCGCGAGCCTTCGGAATACGGATTGCCGATCACCAGACTTCCCTGCTGCGGGAAATACTGCCACGCCATGATCCGCACTTTAACGCTTGGATTCTCGCGCATCGACACCGCCACGCTGCCGCTGAGTTTTCCCATCTGCACGCCCTTGCCGAAATCGAGGAAATATTCCCTCGTCGCGGTGGCTGGGAAAATCGGATCGTTGCTGGCAATCACCTTGTAGATTCCACGGAACTGACCAGCCGTTGATTCCTCAACATCAGCACGGGCGAGACCCGATGCGGAAAGGATGGCGGCTCCGACCATCGCTGAAATTTGAATGAGCCTTCTGGAAACGCGATTCTGGGATCTTGTCTTCATACATCACCTCCTAGCGTAAGGTGTACCGCTAGCACGGATCCGCGTGGTTGCAACGAATCGCCCGGCAAAAGATCGCCGTCCCGGATGCAATTTGCCCGAAAACGAGTGATTATGCGTCTTGGAAAGTTCCCCGGCTGTCGCAGCCGGTTTCAAAGCCTCCACATCCGGCTGAGAAAGCCGGAACACAATTCGTTAGCCTCCTATTTCGCCTCCGTGAACGACAGCCCGAGTTCGTTTTCCAGCCCAGTGATCTTCGCCCGCTCGCGGGGTTCGATGAGTACGAAAGAGGTCCCCTTTTTCCCGGCCCGTGCGGTGCGGCCGCTACGATGCGTGTAGTATTCCGTTTGCTCAGGAAGCTGGTGATGAATCACGAACGACAAGCCCTCGACATCGATTCCGCGCGCGGCGACGTCGGTGGCGATGAGAAACTGGACGCGCTCCTTTTTGAACGAGCGCATGATGGTATCGCGCTCTTTCTGAGTTAGATCACCTTGCAGCACGGCCACCGGAAAACCACGAGTCGTCAGCTGTTTCCCTAACACGATAGCACCCGCCTTGGTCCGGCAGAAAATCACACCGCGATTTTCCTTCTGGCGTTTGAGAAACTCGGCGATGAAATCCGTTTTTTCATCGCGACTGCAAATCACGAACTTGTGGTCGATGTCGCGGTTGACGACATGACCCTTGTCGATCTTCAACTGGTGCGGCTTGTCCGACATGCAGTCCTTGATCAAGCCGTGAATCGCATCCGGAATGGTCGCGGAAAACAACCACGTGCAGCCCCGGCCGCGGGTGAGTCCGAAGATCTTGATGAGCTCCTTCTTGAATCCCATGCTCAACATTTCATCCGCCTCGTCCAACACCAGATACTTCACACCGATAAGTGTGAGCGCCTTCTTCTGGAACAAATCGAGAAGCCGGCCCGGGGTCGCGACGACGATGTGGGTCGGCCGTTGCAGCGCCGCCACCTGACGGTCGAAATTGTCACCACCGGACAAAACCTCGACGAAGATTTTCTGCTCGGAATACTTCGTGAAGCGGAAAAGCTGCTTGCCGATCTGCTTTGCCAGCTCCCGAGTCGGCGCGATGACCAGACCTTGGATGGCATTCGATTTCGGATCGATCTTCATCAGCAGCGGCAGGCCGAAAGCCGCCGTCTTGCCGGTTCCCGTCTGAGCTTGGGCAATGAAATCACCGCCGCTTTCGAGCAGGTAAGGGATCGCCTTGTCCTGGACATCCGTCGGATGGACGATGCCGAGTTCCTGGATGCCTTTGACGAGATCCGCACGGACTCCGAGTTCTTTGAAGGTTTTCAATGGTCTAAATGGCTGATGATTCGTGCCCGCCTCTTTCCGGCGCGGCGGTTTCTGAAGCCACCTTGCCCGTCCCGATGCCGGATGACGAGCCATGAAATTCGGGTTCATGCTCGATCTTTTGTCGAAGGGCGGTTATGGCTCATGCCGCCCCATGAATCAATCCAGCCCCTCGAAAATCGGCACGGTGCCTGCGGCGGCTTTGGTCGTGTCGAGCATGGTGGGCACCGGGGTGTTCACGAGTCTCGGCTATCAGTTGCGGGATATTCCGTCGGGGCCGGGAATTTTGCTGGTGTGGGTCTTGGGTGGGCTGGTCGCGCTTTGCGGGGCACTGTCGTATGCTGAGTTGGCGGGAGCGCTGCCGAGGTCGGGTGGGGAGTATCATTTCATCGGCAAGCTCTATCATCCCTCGCTGGGTTGGACGGCGGGGCTGCTGTCGGCGGTGGTCGGTTTCGCCGCGCCGACGGCGCTGGCAGCATTGGCGTTGGGGAGTTACGCCCATCGGGCGTTTCCAGTGGTTCCTCCTGTGGCGGCTGCGGGAGTGGCGCTGGTCGCGGTGACGGGCGGGCATCTGATCAATTTGAAAACGAGCGCAAGGCTGCAAACAGTTGCCACGGCACTTAAGCTGTTGCTGATTCTGGGATTCATCCTCGCAGCCTTCATCAAAACCGGCCACGGCGACATTCGTTGGAAAATTCAGCCACAAACAGACCTACAGATCATCGCCAACCCGGCGTTCGCGGTGGCGCTGTTATTCGTTTTCTACGCCTACTCGGGATGGAACGCCGCGGTTTACCTGCTAGAAGAACTCAAGGACGAGCGGCGGACGGTGTCGCGCTCGCTGGTTTGCGGCACGCTGCTGGTGATGGCTCTCTATGTGCTGCTGAATGCGGCGTTCCTGAAAGCAGCGCCCGTCGCGGATCTAACGGGCGTGACGGAGGTTGGTCACGTCGCGGCCAAGGCGCTCTTCGGCGAAGGAGCGGCGCGCTGGTTCAGCGGGCTGCTGTCGCTGGGCCTGGTCGCGACGGTGAGCGCCATGGTCTGGGCCGGCCCCAGAGTCCTGCACGTGATGGGTCGGGATTTCCATGCGCTGCGAATTCTGGCGGCGAAAAACCGTCATGGCATTCCGGTGGCGGCGACGTTGATTCTATCAGGCGTGGCGTTGGTATTCGTGTTGACTGGAAACTTCGGGCAATTGCTCACCTACACCCAGTTCGCGCTGACCTTATGTGCCTTCCTGACGGTATTTGGAATTTTCATCGTGCGGCGTAGGCCGGCGACAGAAGGCGCGTTCCGCTGTCCGCTTTATCCCCTGCCACCGCTGGTGTTCCTGGCGATGACCGGCTTCGTCATGGTGCGCTCGCTGGTCGCGGAGCCGGTCCCGACTTTGGCTGGAATGGCGACAGTGCTGCTGGCCTGGTTGTGCTATTTTCCGCTGCGCAAGGCGGGTATTTCCGGATAGAAAAATTCCAACCCCAGTGTAAAAACACTCCCGTCATGAAATTTCCACTCCTGCTCCTGCCGATTGCTCCAATCCTATTGGCCCTCACCGCCTGTGGTCCGTCCAAGCCACTCGCAGTGCAACCGCAATATCTGGATCAGCCGCCTGCCAACTTCCCGGTGGTCACCGGCGAGGCGGGACCGGATGACGTCGGGCTGTTCCTGGCAGGCAAGCCGGTGCGGCACGGGGCCATTTTATCACGACTCCAACAAACGGTGGAGTATCAGGAGCACCAGCGGGAAATCGGCCGGATCTGGCGCGAAACAGGCCGCCAGCGCATCCATCTGATGGAAGCCTGGGCTGGCGGTGAAGTGGCACCGGTAGTGGGCGGCGGGGGGACGGTTTACTATCCGTTCGGCGGACCCGACCTGCTACACGTCAGCGCGATGTTCGGGCAGGTGCGGAACTACGCGTTGATGGGGTTGGAACCGGTGGGCGACGTGCCGGCGCTGGAATCGCTGCCACCGGGCGAAGTGTTGGCGGCATTACCGGCCTTCCGTCAATCGGTGAAGACCCAGTTGTTAGTCGGCTACTTCGTGACCAAGGACATGAAATCCGATCTGGAACGCAGCGCCTTGCGCGGGGTGACACCGATCCTGCTCGGCACGGTGGCACTGATGGGCGGCGAAGTGGAATCGGTGAACTCTCTATCAGCGGGTGGAAATCCCGGAGTGGAAATGCAGTATTACGATGGCGGCGGGATGCGCCACACCGCGTATTACGTGGCGGGCGATCTTTCCAACGGCGGATTCAAAGGCGGCTACCAGCAATGGCTTTCAAGTCTAGGCGGCAAGGCAACCTATTTCAAGGCGGCGTCTTATCTGATGTACGACGACCGTTTCTCGCAGGCCCGCGATTTTTTCCTGAGCCAGTCGCATGCGGTGCTCCAGGATGACGCGGGCATTCCGTTCCGTTATTTCGCTCCGGACACCTGGACATTCCGGTATTATGGAAACTACGAAAAACCCATCGAACTCTTCGCCCAGTATCAGCAGGACGACCTGAAGCAGGCATTCGCGACAAATCCGAAAACGCCGATCGGTTTCGGCTCCGGCTATCACGCGAACTATTACGATGCGAACCTTCTGTTAGCTATCAAGCGCTGACCGCCGCCCTCAGGAACGCGGCGTCATCCCAACTGGCGGAGCGACCGAGCCTGACGATGACCCAATCCCGCGACGGCAGCACATAAACCCGCTTGCCGCCGGAGCCGACCATGGCCAGCCAACCGGGATCGACAGAGGTCGCGAGGCAGGCGTGTTGCCAGAACGAAGGCGGACTGACCGCGTCAAGGTGGAGTTCCGGTTCGATGGCAAAGGCTCCGGTTTTGGCCGCGTTGCGATTCCACCAGAAGCCCGCGGCAACCATCGGGTTTGCTGCGTGAGGTGAGGCGAGATCGCGGAAAACTCCCCCATTGAGATCAACGGCGTTGCTTCCGTTAGCGAGCTTCGCGACGACCTGCCCGAGACGTCCGAGATCCTGAACGCTGAACTCCGCACCGGTGGAAAGATAGAATTTTCCCATACCGTCCTTGCGCCAATTCGGACTGGAAATGCCGATGCGGCCCATGATCTCACGCAGGAAACTCTCCGTAGTCGATCCACGTTCCCGCAGAACACGACGCAGGACTTCCGCCAGGATTTCCGATGATGCCGGACCATAACGAAATTGTTCTCCCGGTGGATTTACCAATGGCAACGAGCGCGCCACCCTGCCCTTGTCCGGGATCGAACCCCGATAAAGAGCCTCCACGCCGGACGGAAAACCCGCCGTTTGATTGACCAGCATGCGCACCGTGATGCGGCGCTTTCCGGCGTCGCTTCTCCACTCGGGAAGGATATCGATCAGCGACCGGTCGAGGTTGATCCAGCCTTGGCCCGCTGCTTCCACCACCGCGAGCGCGGCCAGCGATTTGGTGATGCTGAATGAAGGCATTCGTCCGCCAAGATTGCGGCCGGCAATAAAGTGCCCGCGTTGCCAGATTCCATAGCCATCACCGCCCAGACGGGCGACCGCATCAATGTTGATTTCCCCGGCAGGAGTAAAAGGAATGGAACAGCCAGGCATCAGCGCGATCAAACCCGCTCGGCTTGCCAGACTTATCCATCGCCGACGTTTCATCGACAGCTTTCATAGCACATCACAGGCAGATCAACAATAGAGATGGAGCATCAGAGCCACAATTTCAGGATGTATAACAGAACTGTGGTCGTGAACATGCTGAACAACGTGCTGTAGTAAACAGCGGAGGTCGAAAATGAAATGTCTCCGCCGAATTCGTGGGCGAGCAACGCCGTATTGACCGCCGTCGGTGCGGCAGCAGCCAGAATGAGTGAGGCGGATGCGTCTTTCGAAAATCCAAGGGCAAGCGCCAGGGGCGCGGCAAGAATCGGTGCGATGACGAGCCTCAATGCGATGGCCGACCACAACGGCGCTCGGAATGGCGCAGGCTTGGTTTGCGACATCTGCACGCCGAGGGTGACGAGAGCGAAGCCGATCAGGCCGGATTGCAGGAGATCCAGTGGTTGCGAGAGCCAGATCACCTCCTTCACCGGAACCGCGAAGGTTTTGCAAATCACTCCGGCAAGCAGGGCGTAGATGGTCGGCTGGCGCAGGACTTTGTTGAGTGCCTTGCGATGCGAGCCTGCGCTTTCTCCATGCGATTGCGCGAGGAAAAGCCCGATCGTGTAAGTGGAGACGTTCATCGTCGCCAGGACGTAGATCTGCACTGCCGCCGCCTGGTGACCGAACGCAAGGGTGACGAGTGGGAGGCCGTAGTTTCCGCAGTTGTAGAACATCGTCGCCAGCGAAAGCGACTGCCGCTGCCGCCCGTGCATTTTGAAAATCTTCGCGGCGATCGCGCTGCCGATGAACATCAACACGATGGTCGAAAGCGTGAACGCCACGATCCGCAACGCCTCGCGACCGGCGAGCTCCGTATCCAACACGTGGGTGAAAATGAACGCCGGAACCATCAGATAGATGTTCAGCTTCACCAGACTCTCCAGATGAAGATGAAATTTCCGGTCCAGCAGCCAACCGAGGCCGACGATCAGGAAGATCGGCGCGCAGACGTTGAGGAAGAGTTGGAAAAACACGGGACGTCTTGGGAATCACACCCGCAGGAACCATTGCCTGCGATAGAAGAAATAAAGCACCAGCCACTCCAAAACCAGAACCCCGCAAAGGATGATCAATGGACCGGCATCACCAAAAACACCCGCCACCCGGCCGAACAAAAAGTCCGACATGTCCGGGAATGAAACGAGCTTCGATCCCAGATAAATCGTCAGCGAGTTCATACCGATCACCCGCAGTGGAAAGCTCCACGATTGGAGACGCGCCACATCGATGATCCCGAAGAAGAGCGCGAACAGCAGCGTGGAAATCCCGATCGCAAACAGATTGAATGAAGCCGTCCACAGCGCCTTGACCGGCGGATACCCGAGCTTCCAACAAAGACAGCCGCTCAACACCGCGGCAGCTCCGGTGGCGACCAGAGTGCCGATGAATTTCCACGAATACGCGGATCTATTCTTCAGCGCCGTACCAATCAAAGATCCCGCCATCGTCACCGAAGCGGCTGATAGAATGCACAGCAGGCCTTCCGGATCAAACGTCCCGCCGTGCAGGCGGCCGGGTAAAATCATCCGATCGAGCCAGGTGTTGATCGCACCGGTTTGCGTGAGTACTCCCGCGCCCACGCGGGGAACAGGGACCAATAGCTGCACCACGGCAATTGCTATAAGCCAACCTGCAAGGATCCCCAGCCGAATGCGGGTTCCTTGGACGACGAGCTGCAACGACGCCGCGATGGCCCATGCGATTCCAATCTGTCCAAGCACGCTGGCAAACCTCGGCTCCACCGGCTTTCCGGAAAGCACTCCGTTGTAAATCATACCTAACAAAACGAGCAGCCCACCACGCGTCAGGATTTTCCGCCACAATTTCCACTTCGAATCCCCACGTTCGATCCGCGCGTCCATCGACAGCGGAATGGCCACCCCTGAAAGAAACATGAACAGCGGAAAAATCAGATCGTAGGCATGCAAGCCATCCCACGGCACATGCTCGAACTGTTCTGCCAGCGATTCCAACACGGGCGTTTTCCACCAACGAGCCAGCTCGCGGATCACATCCTCGCCACCCATGATGCAAAGCATGTCGAAGCCGCGCAGGGCATCGAGCGAAAGCAATCGCGGTCTTCGGGCGGAGGTCTCGTCGGACATGATCGATCAATGGTCGGGCTTCGGCAGCGCCTTGATTTCCTCAGGCTTGCAGAACTCGTCGAGATTCTTGAGTTTCCCGGCCCAGGCGATGCCGCGCAGAAGGATCGCTCGGTAGTTCGGCCGTTCGAATGTTCCGTAAAGATGACCGGGAATGGTAACGAAGGCGCGATAACCATCCTTTTCGTAGGTCCACATTTGCGTCTGGATTTTGGGATCGCCGTCGCCGGTGTCGGAGGTGGCGAGGACGTGGACGTCGGGTGACATATCGAGATTGTAATAGATCTCGTCGTCCATCTTGAAATCCGCAGCGCCGGCGGTGATACCGTCCGGACCTGCGGACTTGTTGCTGGCCGTGTAATGAAGTTCCATCGGGCCTTCGCGCCATTTTGTTTTCCCCTGCACCCACGCGCCGCCGATGACGGACTTCCACCAAACGGGATCATTGCTAACAGCGGCAGTGTGGATGACGACGATGCCGCCGCCGCGCTGGGTGAACTTCGTAAGGTTTTCCTTCTGCTCGGGTGTCGCGTTTCCGCCGTCCTGGGCATACATGACGAGCACGTCGGTTTTCGAAAGCTGCATCGCGTCCGGCCAATCCTTCGCGCCGTCGGCCTTCATACCACGCTCGGTTAGAAGAACCTTCCAGTCGTTGAGAAAGCGCTCGTGCTCGTGAGCGTTCGGCCCGTGGGTTTTCACTCCACCGCGGATGAAAACCCGGAGCGGTGCGGCATGCGCGGCAAGCGGGAGAGAAGCAAAGAGCGCGAAAAGGAGCAGACGTTTCATGGGTTGTCGATTGGCGGATTGTTCGCTGCCGCTACGTGGAATGGCCAGCGGGAAATTTCATCGAAGCTTGATGTGATGCCTGAAAAACAAGCTCGTCGGCGGAAGTTTTCACCTTAGGGTTCGGGGATGAAAAAGCTCTTCGTAATTGCCTGGATTTTGGTATTTTCCGCCCGGGCCTGGTCGGCGGAGGATGGATTCGTTTCCATTTTCGACGGGACGCTCAAGGGCTGGGACGGCGATCCGGTTTACTGGAAGGCGGAAAACGGCGTGCTCGTGGGCGAGGTGAGGCCGGATACCCTGCTCAAGCAAAATTCCTTCATCATCTGGCGCGGCGGGGAGACGGGCGATTTCGAACTGAAGCTGGAATACCGCGTTTCCGCCGAGGGTAACAGCGGCATCAACTATCGCAGCATCGAAGTGCCCGGAACGAAATGGGCGCTGCAGGGCTATCAGGATGACATCGACGGCAAGGACCAGTGGAGCGGTCAGAACTACGAGGAACGCGGCAGGACATTTCTCGCTTACCGAGGACAAAGCGTGGTCATCCCTCCAGGAGGGAAACCCGAAGTCTCCCGTGAGCTGGGAGACCGTGCGGAGCTTCAGAAAAAGGTGCTGAAGGAGGATTGGAACCAGGTGCACATCATCGTGAAGGGGAATATCCTCCAACATTTCACCAACGGAGTGCTGATGTCGGAAGTCCGGGATGAGGATCCCGAGAAGCGCATGGCGACCGGATTGTTAGGAGTGCAGGTTCATGTCGGCCCGCCGATGAAGATCGAGTTCAGGAATATCTACCTGAAGCAGCTCAAATGAAAAACCGCCGGACGAACGGCTGCGCGTTTCGTCCGGCGGTGTTGAACCGGTTATTTGCCCAAAGCCTTGTCCACTTTTTCGCCTGCCTTTTCGACAGGACCTTTCGGATCGATGGCGTCGCCCACTTTCTCGACCGCCTTGTCGATGCCTTCGCCTGCTTTCTCAGCGGGGCCTTTCTTCTTGCAGGACACGGCGGAAACGACAAACGGCAACAGGAATAACGACATCAATGTGGTGAATTTCATGGCTTGATAGGTTGGATTGACAATCGCGAACGGAAAATCCTCCGCGATTGTCTGTCAATTTCGCACACAGGACGACAATTGCCACCGGCTTCGAAAAAAACTTCGGCGGCGTTTGATTGTTGTCCAACAGCCTTCCGACTCTCGAACGAATAGTCCCTCATGATGCCGGTTTCTCCTTAGTCACCGGCGCGACTCGTGCAGACAAGTAGAGCCGCAGAAGGATGGTTTTCGACAATCCTCCGACGCGGGTATTTTCGGGAAATTCGTGTAGGAGTGCCGAAATGAGCATAAACAATTTACAGATCACCCTGCAAATTATGCAGGATTTCCCATTTCTCGCGGGGTTTGACTGGGCACCCTGATACTATTTTTCTTTTAATAGTCAGGAGTTTCTAATCAAAAAACAACAATGGCACAAGAGATGCCGCTGACAATGCACTACGCGCTAACAAGTAAAGGCCGTGGCCTCGGAATCGAAAACCGGATTCCGCCTTTCTCCGTGGATACAACAACCCAGCAGCCCGATGTTAAAAAAAGCAAGCCCCAGCCGCATTATCTTCCAGAGTCTTCCACTTGGACTGCTTACCATCGGGATCGGATATGCCGTGACGCCCTATCAATTCGGCAACCCAACCGCCGCCGAGCAATCCTACATCGAGTTAATCAACCGCGCCCGGGCGGCTCCCGCCGCTGAAGGTGCCCGGCTCGCGGCCACCACGGATCCGGATGTGCTCTTTGCTTATTCCTATTTCAGCGTGAATCTGGCGACGATGCAAAGCGAGTTCAATGCGATTCCCGCCGCCCAGCCGCTTGCACCGAATGCCAGCCTAACCACCGCGTCCCGCAGCCACTCTCAGTGGATGTTGGCCAACGCCACACAATCTCATGATGAAACGAACCCTTCGAATGATACTCAAACCCGGATCGAAGCCGCTGGCTACGATTGGTGGTATTATGGCGAAAATATCTCTTTCCAGGTCCAAAGTGTCTGGTACGGCCATGCCGGGTTCGAAGTCGATTGGGGCGTTGGACTAGGTGGCATGCAAAGTGGCCGCGGGCACCGCCAGAGCATCCATTATGCGAATTTTCATGAAATCGGTGTGGGAATCGCCAACGGGACCAACGGTGCTGCCGGCCCGCAACAGGTCACTCAGGATTTCGGCGAGCCTTTCGATGAGCAGACCTTCGGAACCGGAGTCGCTTACTATGATTTGAACAGCAACAATTTCTACGACATCGGCGAAGGAATAGCCGGTCTAACAACCAATATCAGCGGAATCGCGGATTTTTGCACCACCGCGATCGGCGGCGGTTGGGCAGTCCCGATTCCCAACACGGCAACCACGCGCACGGTCACGTTCTCGGGC
Source organism: Luteolibacter sp. (assembly GCF_039920825.1). Taxonomy (GTDB): domain Bacteria; phylum Verrucomicrobiota; class Verrucomicrobiia; order Verrucomicrobiales; family Akkermansiaceae; genus Luteolibacter. Next base: position 63,648 of record NZ_JBDSCX010000078.1, read on the forward strand.
CTCGGTATCAGCCAGACACGTAGTCTGATCGTGCCCGCGTCCACCAACGCAAAAGTCGATCTGAAGCTCACCTACGCGGCTCCGACTATTACCAGCGCAGCACCAACGGCACCGGGAGCCGTCCATACCCTCGCATTCACCGCAGTCGGCGGAGCCTCCGGTTATAAATGGAATCGCTGGATCAGCTCGGCCGCGCCGGCGGAAAACTGCAATGCCCTGACGAACGTGACGGTCGCCACCACCACTGCCTACGCCGTCCTCAACACAAACGTCAAACAGGAGGGAAGCGCATCATTTCATCTGGCCAATCCCGGAGGTGCCGCAGGAAACCAGATCGTCGAACTCAATTCGCTCTTCCACGGGCTGGCATCACCTTCGCTGGCATTTCAAAGCCGCCTGAGAACCTCCACGGCGTCCGAGCATCACAAGGTCCAGGTCAAGGAGGAGGGTTCCACCATTTGGCAGGACGTAAGCAATCAGGACGGCGGCACCGCAGAGACCTCCTTTTCAGCCAAGACGGTTTCTCTAACCTCCATGGCGGGCAAGGAGTTTCGTGTCCGTTTCTTACTCAACTTCACGAGTGGCAGCACCTATGCGAATACCGGGGACACCTTCGGTTGGTTCATCGACGCCATTTCCTTCACCAATATCACGGCACTTTCCAGCAACGTATCTCAAACCCTTTCGGGCACCAGCGGCACCTTCACTCCAACGGCCGGAAGCTATCTGATGTCGGTAGCTCCTGTTATTTCCGGAATCGAGTTTCCCAACACCGATCAGATATTCACCATTTCCGCACCAGCCCCGACTTTCGCGACGTGGGCATCCTCTTTCGAATCCGCCAACGGCCTAACTGCTGGCACGATCGCCAACAATCCGAACGCCGATCAAGACAAGGACGGTCGCACGAACCTCGTCGAATATGCATTCGGAACCTCGCCTGTCAGCGGAAATGAAGCGGCTCCCCGCATGCCAACTCTCCAGGCAAGTGCCAGCCATTGCGTCGTCCGCTACATCCGCGACACCACGCTGGCAGATCTCACGCTGGTCCCGGTGGCGAGCTCCGATTTCGCCACATGGAAATCCCCAGGTCAGCCGGGTGCTCCTGCGGGCTTCACGGATTCAATCGTCTCGACGGCGGGGAATTTAGAAACACGCGAGGCGAAAATCCCGCTCGGTTCCGGAGGCCGTTGGTTCCTCCGCGTGCAGGTCAACAAGCCCTAACGGAGTTTGAGCAGCCGTTCGCCCGCCGCTTGGAGCGTGCTCGCGTTTTTCGCGAAGTGGAAGCGGATCAAATGATTCACCGGTTCGCGGAAAAAGCTGGAACCCGCGACTCCGGCGACTCCGATGTCGCGGATCAACCATTCGGACGCTTCGGTGTCGGTGGCGAAACCGAGCGAGGAAATATCCAGCATGACATAGTAAGCACCCTGAGGCTCGGTGAACGGCAGGCCGGTCTGGCGCAGGAGTCCGAGGAACAAATCCCGCTTTTCCGTGTAGAGATCGCGGAGTCCGGCGTAGTAGCTATCCGGCAGCTCCAGTCCGGCGATGGCGGCTTCCTGCAACGGAGCCGCCGCACCTACCGTTAGGAAATCATGAACCTTCCGTGCCTGCGCGATGACCTTGGGCGCGGCCTGGACATAACCTAACCGCCAACCGGTGATCGAATACGTTTTCGAAAGTGAATTGCAGGTGATGGTCCGCTCGAACGCCCCGGGCAGCGCGGCGAAATACACGTGTTCGTGCGGAGCGAAAACGATGTGCTCGTAAGGCTCGTCGGTGATGACGAAGGCATCATGTTCCTCGGCCAGCCGGAGGATTTCCATCAGCTCCTCGCGAGTGAAGACCTTGCCGGTCGGATTCGAAGGATTGCAAACAACGATGGCTTTCGGCTTTTGCGCGAATGCTTTCGCGAGTTCATCGGGATCGAACCCGAAGCCGGGCGGCCTCAGCGGCACGTAGATGGGCTCGGCTCCGGAGAGAATCGCATCGGCCGCATAGTTTTCATAAAAGGGCGAAAAGATGATCACCTTGTCGCCCGGATTGCACGCGGTCATCATCGCCACCATCATCGCTTCGGTGCTGCCACAGGTGACGACGAGGTTTTCGTCTGCGTTGATAGGCAGCCCGGTGAAACGCTGGATTTTCCTCGCAAGTGCTTCTCGGAAACGCGGCGCGCCCCAAGTCACCGCGTATTGATGGTGCGGCCCGCGGGTGGCTCTTTCGAGAGCGGCGAGCAATTCTTCCGGTGGATCAAAATCGGGAAATCCCTGAGCGAGATTGATCGCGCCATGTTGATTTGCCAGACGCGTCGTGCCGCGGATGACGGATTCGGTGAATACGGAAAGGCGGCTCGCGGTTTCGGGCATGGTCGTTGAGGGCGTCGCCGCCGAACATGACCAGTCATTTCAGGAATGTCCATTCCCTCGCGCCACCCGCGCCGATCACGGATGGTAACCGCCGCGATAGTATCTCGGACCACCGCCACGATAGTAGCCGCCGCCACCGTAGTAAACCGGCCTGCCGTAGTAATAGTGGTCGTTGTGATTGTTTCCCGCAGCGTAGCCGATGAGTCCGGCGGCAGCCACACCGGCCACGGCAAGTCCGGGATCCACCGATTGCACGGGGTGACCGTTCGCATCGTAGGTGGTCATGCAGCTTGTGAACGAGGCCGCGCAAACGAGGACTCCAACTAAAACGGGGATTCGAAACAGCGATTTCATAATGATGGGGATAAGAACGACTTGGAAAGACCGGATATCAAACCTTCTTTTGGAAAAATTCACAACCGAGAGCGGGACATTGATTCGTTAGATAAAATCACAGGCCCGGAATCAATAGCAGCGGCGATACGGGCGATAGTATCCGCCACCGTAATAGCCCGGGCCGCCGTAGTAATAGTGATCATGATGGTTGTTAGCCGCCGCATAGGCGACGAGCCCCGCGGCTGCGACACCCGCCACGGCCAGTGCGGGATCGACGGTTTGCATCGGACGGCCGTTCACATCGTAAGTCGTCATGCAGCTCACGCTGGAGCAAACGCCGGCGAGCAATAAGGAAAACGACGCGACGCGCATCAACCGAAAGTGGCTTTTCATGTCTGGAGAGACGTGCCGCGACTTTGGATATTCAGAAAAATTTCACCCTCTCAAATCCGCCGGATCTTGCCACTCGCGGTCATCGGGAGTTGCTCCACGAATTTCACCCGTACCGGCACCTTGTAAATCGAAAGAATTTCACGGCACCACTCGATCAACTCCCGTGCGGCCAGCGATTCGCCACCTTGCAAAATCACCTCCGCGGTGGGCACCGTGCCCAGCACCGCATGGGGCACTCCGATGACCCGGCATCGCCGCACCGACGGATGACGCTCGATCACCGATTCCACTTCCTCGGGAAAAACCTTCATGCCGCTCACGTTCAGGACGCTCTTTTTCCGCCCGCGCAAATAGACCCGGCCCGCCGCATCGGTCACCGCCAGATCGCCCGTCGCAAACCAACCGTCCACGCAGATTTCATCGATCGTCTGCCATGGGAAAAGGTAGGCATCGAACATCCCCGGCCCTTTGATCCACAGCTCGCCGACACAGCCGACCGCCACGGGAAGACCTTCCTCGTTGCGCAGTTCCACGTCGAACGCGGGCAGCGGCCGACCCACCGCCGTGGGTGAATCCCCTGCCCCGCCGGTATTCATCAGCGGCAAGCCGATCTCGATGATCCCGAGACCCTGCACCAGAGGTTTGCCAAATCGTTTTCTGAAACCATTTGCGATTTCAGCCGTCAAGGGAGCCGCCGTCGTCACCGCCAGCCGCAGATCCGGCCAGGCGTATCCGCCCTGATCCGCTGCCAGCAGCGAGTGGTGAAATGGCGCGCCGTAAATCACCGTCGCCCGCGTCGCCCGCGCCGTTTCCAAAACCTGCTCCGCCAAATGGGAGCTGCCGATCACCGTGCAGGCGCCGTGGTAGAGATAAAGCACGATCGAAACCGCGAAATGATGCGCCATCGGCAGCATCCACAGCACCCGGTCGCCCGGGCCGATTTCCAGCGCCGCGTTCGCCGCGACGATCCGTTCGCGGAGTTTCGCATGGCTCAACACCACTCCCTTGCTCGCCCCCGTCGTCCCGGAGCTGAACCGGATGAACGCCGGATCCAGCGCGGAAAACTCCGCTTCGTTTTCCAACTCCGGCGTCTCCAAACACACCCACTCCGCACCGCTTGGCCGCCCGATGATCATCCCGCAAAGCGCCGTCTTGGTGACGATTTCCCGCCGCTCCACCTCGGTCAGCTCTTCCGCCAACGGTACCAGACAACCTCCCGCCTTTAAAATTCCCAGAGCCAAAACGATGTAATCCACCCCGTTTCCACACGCCAATCCCACCCGCGACACTCCGTCCCGGCGGAAGCCTTTGCAGCGGTCCAGCCACGCCGCCGCCGCCGACACCCGCTCCAGCAATTCGCCGAAGGTCAATGTCACGCCATCCGCCACCAGCGCCGGCCGATCCGCCGAAGCCCGCAGGAAGATTTGATCCACGATGTTCACGTCGCCATCTTCATACATGAAGAACCCCTCCGGGACAAGATTTTCGAAATCGAGTGGCAACGCCCGCCCCCCATTGACTCACGTCATCATCGCCGTCATGCGCAAGCGGCTCCACCCCATCTACGGAATTCTCAAATCCGGCATGTCCCAACCCAGACAATCGCGGCTTCGCCGGAACTTGAAACCAACTCGCCACCCACAAATCACTCCAGCCCTTTCAACGCAGCATCTTATTCTCTTCCTCTTTTGTTCTTAATCAGCATCGTAAGAAAAGATCCAAATACAAGAAATCCAGAAGCAACCATCCAATAGCCCGTGCCGATAAGGACATTCGGATCGGAAAAGGCCGCGAGAAGGATCCAAGGAGTCATGCAGCAGAAACTCAGGATTCCGAGAACAACGAAGAATCTACTCGAAGGGAGCAAGTCAAAATATGTTTTGGGTCGTGTCAGTAGAATCAAGACAGGTGGCAAGAAAAGGACCAGCGACGGGATGAGGCAAAAGATTAGCCCAAAAAATAGAAATGTACCGAAGCCGCCGAGAGCTAACGGAATCCACGCAAGAAATAGCGTCAGGAGGCATGTGCCTGCTACGAAGAGGGAACGGCTCATTTTCTAGCAAACGTCGAGTTCTCCTACGCCTGACCGGGGGCGAGGCTTGAACTCGGGGTTGAAGGTTTAGCGGTCATGGCGGCTGGAACTGGAGGCGGATCAGGTGTTAGGGCTGACGTCTTGTTCGGCGTTCTGGGTTGTCTCGCTTCGAACCGCTATCCGAGAAACCGACACTGTAGAAGCGCGGGCATCGCGGCCAGCCTGCTCGAATATCGGCTTTTCAAATCCCCGCAGATGATCAACTAAATCCCGCGCGACTTGGACATCCAAATGGCTGGGAAGGATTCGAAGTCGTCCCCTAAAATGCTGCAAACCATAGTGTAGTGCCGCGATCAATAGATCGTGTGAGTTCTCTGAGCCTTCGAACAGCTTCACTTCCGTATAGCTACTACCGTCATCAGCGGGCTTTGACCCTACCCCCGCGATCAACCCTTCGGAATTCAGGAACAGCTTGGTGTCGAAACCGAAGTCTCGCGACCCATCGGTAAACTTAAAACTGTCCACTGCTGCTAATAGTTGAATTTTCCTACTGAGCATGATTCTTTATTCTTGGCAACGTTTGAGGTCTGATACCCGCTACCGGGGACGCCCCTCCGTCTCAGGTTTCGGGTTCTCGTTACCGTCAGACTTCGACTCGGAGCGGGTAGCGGGGGGGCCAGCGCCGGCTTGTTTTTCATCTGCTAGTTTTTTGGCTGCCCGCATGTTCTCAAACCACGCATTAAGTTCGGGATGGAGCACGACACTGTCTTTGGGAATTACGTAATCAACCCACTCGTCAGAATAATGCTCCGGCATCTCGTCATGGATAACCACAAGGTATTGGATGGAAGTCTGGCGATCGTCCGATTTCTTCCCTCGATATTCCCCAATTCGAGGAATGGCATAAAATCCTTCGAGAAGACTCAAACCGTCAAGATAGGACATCTCGATTCGCTGAGGCTCTATCGAATTCTGACGAAGAAACGCACGATCTCCATTGAGTTCGACTCCAAGATCCCCGGTCGTGTCATTAAACCAAATGTAACGGATCATCGGCTTCTTCAATTCGATGCCCTCAGATACGGAGGTGGTGGCAGAAGCATCCTTCGACCGCCGTTCGCAGCTACAGAGAGACACAAAGGCAATTGCTAGGATTAGTGCAGTGCGCATTTTCTTGCAGGACGTCAAAGCGCACGCACCCCAACCAGCGAGGGGGAGCGTTGAACGCGGGGATAGGATTGAAGTTACGGAAAAACATTGTAACACGGCGGCTGGTAGGGGTTGTCATGAAGCGGCTTGTTGGAGCTGAATAATTAGCATGTCTATGCCCGAGAAACCGAATTTATGGATTCTGTCTTTCTTGTTGTTTAATAGGAGGCGGTGGTTGGGGCGTAGTGTACATGTGCTGAATTATCACCTGAGGTGCCTCCTTTTTGGTGTCAACGAAAGACCAAATTAGTGTTGCTATCCAACCAAGGCCGGTCCAGCCAGCAAAGAGATTAAGTCCAAATATTGACGAAAATCTCGGAGCATTGCGAAAGGCGGCTATATATCCTGGAAGTAAGTAAGCAAATCCACCAAGTCCAACAAAAATAAAAACTAGCGCAATACCTGCGCCTGGTGTGTGCGACTGGCTTTCCATTATGATCGCTGAAAGCAGAAAGGCCGCACCATGCAATATACCCATAATTGTGAGTTTTTGTATCATATGTTTTTTTATTATGCCGAACACTGTGTTGGTTCGGTGCGGGACGATATCGATTCGAGTTAGCCCATGCAAGCCTGCGGAAGTCCCATGTTGGAGGGATTGGAAGTGAATGGGCGGCGGGTTTGTTTCGGTTTCATGGAAGGATCGGATGGGAAAGAGATTCTGGGATGGAGAGCCATCAGATATCGCGGTAGTCGGCGGGGTGGGAGGAATTCCGTCCTGAAGGGGCGCGGAATCAGATGACGGGATCTCCGGCACCGCGTGCCGGGCTTTGATGAATCGTCCGGTAGGGACGGAAGACCGATGCTTTCGTCATCCTATTTCCGGCAATAGGCTTCAAGCGTTCCGAAAAATCGCGAGATGCCGGTCCACGGATTTTCCCGGTGCGTCGGAAAGCGGACGCGAGGCCGGATGCCGGACGTCCCAGAGGATTTCCGCACCGCGGGTCTTGAGGGCGGCTTTCATCAGCTCGTGCTCGCGGTCGAAATAGGAGGTGCAGGTGAGCACACCGCCGGGAGCGAGCGCGGCGAACGCATTTCCCAGCAACCGATCCCACGTCCCGGGGTCGTTCCAATAATTCTGATGCCGGATGAAGATGAAATCGAACGCCGGGAGCTGTTTCATCCGGTCGATCGCGGAGGCGTCGCCACAGCGGAACTCGATGAGGCCATCCGTTAGCTGCCAGCGTTTCGCCGCTTCGGCGATGGTGTGCGCCCGCAGGTCGATGCCGAGGTAGTGTCCGATTTCCGCCGGGGCGAGTGCGGCGGCGAGCGCGCCGGTTTCATCGGCACGACCGCATGCGAGATTGAGCACGGCGAGTTTTCCGGGACGGTGGAATCCGACACCGGTGAGCGCCTCCCGCAGGAGGTCTTGCAGACGGGCCACATCGGAGGCGGTGGCGGAATGTAGGAATGGAAGCCGCTGGATCACGCGACACCGGTTATTCCACGAAACGCCGATCTTCAAGCTCCGCGATCCCGGCGGACTGGTGCTCGTCTTTAAGCAGAACATGCGTTGCAGGATGGCAGCCGGACCACTAGCCTGCCCGCGTGGATGTTTCATGATGTTGATAGAAGACAAAATATCGGATGAGGCTCCCTCGCCGGTCCATAGGGTGGCTGACTTGCTGCTGGACATCGGTTTGGTTCTGCTCGTTTCGGGGGCTCATTGCGGCAGGGTCAGCCGGAATCTCGAACGGGTGGCGAAACACTGGGGCTACCAGATGGAGTTGTTCATGTCGTTCACCGGACTGAGCGTCCACATCTGGCACCGTGAGCATCCCGACCAGCAGATCGACCGCTTCCGGCGTTGTCCCTTGCCCGGGGTCCACTTCGGCATCGTCACCGAGATCAGCCTGCTGACCTGGCGGGTGGTTGAGGAAAACCTGGCAATCGACGAAGTAGAGACGCGCATGGCCGGGATCAGAAAGCTGTCCCACCATCCGAGGTGGCTGACGCTGTCGGGCACCGGCTCCGCCTGCGCGTGTCTCTGCCTGTTGACGGGAGGGAACTGGGTGGATGGCGGCATCACCTTCGTCGCGGCGGTCTGTGGCTTGTTCCTCCGGCAGGAGGTGGTGAAAGCCCGCTTCAATCCGTTGATTTCCTTCATCGTCGCATCCTTCGTGACCACGCTGATCGCTTCGGGCGACGCCATCTATCAAATCGGACAATCGCCGGAAAAGGCGCTGGCGACCTCCGTGCTCTATCTGGTCCCCGGAGTGCCGTTGATCAATTGCATCATCGATTTGATCGAAGGCCACCTTCCCACCGCCATCGCCCGCGGGGTCTTCGGCGGGTTGATCCTGCTCTGCATCGCGGTGGGGATGGCGCTGGCGATTTTGTTAATCGGTGTCCATCATTTCCGTCCCCAATGAACGTCCTCCTGCTGATCCTCCGTGATCTCTGCCTCGCGTCCGTCGTGGCCGTCGGCTTCGCGATTCTCTTCAACACTCCGCGGCGGGTTCTCTACGTGGCCGGCGTGCTGGGAGGACTGGGTCACGGCATCCGGTTCGTGCTGCTGCAGCAGGACGTGGGGCTGGTGACCGCGACGCTGGCCGGGGCGGTATGCATCGGCCTGGCAGGGATCATCTGCGCCCACCGGGTGCACGTGCCACCGGTGGTTTTTACGATGCCGGCGTGCATCACGATGATTCCGGGGCTGTATGCCTATCGGGCGATGCTGGGCTGCATCCGAATCACCGACTTGGAGGTGGCGACGAAAAATCCGCGCCTGCTGCCGGAGACCGCACATTATTTCGTGCTCACCGCGTCGCTGTTGTTTGTCCTGGGAATAGGGATCTGCAGCGGCACTTTGTTTTTCCGTAAAAACAGCGTGAAATCGCTTTTCAAGAGGACGCTTTGAGCAATGTCATCACGCACTCCAGATGGCGGGTGTGCGGGAAGAGATCGAACGGCTGGACGTCGGCGAGCTGATAGCCGCCTTCGCTGAGCTGCTTGAGATCGCGGACCTGCGTGGCCGGATCGCAGGAAATATAGACGACACGCGACGGGCCGAATTTCACAAGCTGGTCGATGAACTCCGGCGTGCAGCCCTTGCGCGGCGGGTCGATGACCACCGCGGTCTCGGCGGCGGGAAAGCTGATGGAGTCGAAGATGGCCTCGGCGGATGCGGTGAGGAATTTCGCGTTCGAGATCTTGTTAGCCGCCGCGTTCTTCCGCGCCCATTCGCAGGACGTTTCGGAAACCTCGACTCCGGCGACCTGTTCGAAATCCCTTGCCAGCGTTAGAGAGAACAATCCGGAGCCGCAGTAGGCGTCGACGAGGAATTTTGCGCCGCCCGCCGCCGCCTGTTTCGAAACATAGCCGGTGAAGGCGGGCAGGATGAAGGGATTGTTCTGGAAGAAATCCCCAGCGAGAAACTGGAATTTCAAATCACCGACATGTTCGGTGGCCACCGCCTTGAAATCGGTTTCCACACGGTCCTCGGTCGCGCGGAGCAGGACGGTGGCTCCGCGTTTGAAGCTGTTAGCGCGTTTGCGCAGACCTTCGCGGATGGCGGGCAGCTCGCGGTTGATGGTGTCCATGGCGATGGGACATTGAGGAACATCGAGGATCCGCGAGCGCGTGCCGTTGGCAAGGAAGCCGATAGGCCCGATCTCACCATTTCTCGGCTGATCGAAATGCGGCGTGATCTTGGACCGGTAGTTCCATGTTTGTTCCGACGAAAGGCAGTCGTTCACCGGATAGATGATGGCGGCCATGTGCTTCATCAGCTCGCCGACCTGACGGGTCTTCCAGGCGAGCTGTTTGTCATACGAAAGGTGCTGATATTGGCAGCCGCCGCACACGCCGAAGAGCGGGCAGCCGGGCTCGATGCGATCGGGCGAGGGCACGAGCACCTCGACGAGGTCGGAGTGGGAGCAATTCTTGTCATTCCGATAGACTCTCGCCCTAACAATTTCTCCCGGCAGCGAAAACGGCACGAAGACCACCCAGCCATCAATCCTGCCGACGCCCGCGCCGAGATTGGTCAGGGCGTCGATCGTGATTTCGATTTCCTGATGATACTCGAACGGCGTGGGGACAAACTTCTTCGGCGGGCGTGGAAACATGGCGGGCGGGAAGAGTGCCCGGTGGAATCGCCGCGGGCAACCGATTTCAACGCCTGCGCCGCCAAGCCAGACCGAATACCGCCGTCGCCGCGAGCAACGCGCTGGAAGTCTCGGGGACCGCGACGTAGCTGAACTGCATGTGATACGAGCCATCACCCGGATTGACCGAACCGGTGATGGCATCCATCGCCACGGCATCACTCACGGAAAACGTGGTAGGCAGGGGCGAGTTCGCATCGGGCCATTTCCACGCCGGTGCGGCGAGGAGAATCCACTGGCTCTCGGGATCCGTGTCCTTCGATGTGAAGCCCCAGATGTAAGCTTGGGCATTCAGCCCGAAAGGAGACGCGTTCGACGACAGGGTGGCCGTTTCAATGACCTGCTGATCGCCTGTGTTATAGTCGGCGCCCTGCAGGACGATCCAATTCGCCACCCAATCCGCCTGACTCGCCGTGCGCGGGTCGAAGCCAGTCGCGAAAGTGCCGAGCTCGAAGCGGATCGTGACACCGTTGTCTGCTACGGCTTGCTCGAAAGTAGTGACGCCATCCGCCATGTAGTTGGTGGCGAAGGCCTCGCTCGCCCAACCGATTTGTGTGCCGGGCGGCTGGCTGAGGTCCTGTCCGAACGCCAGATCCGCAGCCGCGACAAATGCGATGCCGAAGATGCAGAGGGTGCGGAGATTCATCATTTGTCAGTGAGGGAGCAAGCTTACGGCGGCCAAGCTAGCGGAATTCGATAGCCGGGGGAAGCTTGATTTCTCCTGAAAAACGCGGCCTCCACGGGGCTGAAAATTGGCAGATCGTTGTAGTTCGGGCTGCCGGAAATCACCTCGCGCCACTGGTCCGCTTGCGTCGGATGATCGAGAAGGTAAAACACACGGAAGGCCCCGTTTTGATAGAGCTGGAACTGGTCAGCGGCGTTGATGTTGGTGGAGGCCACAAACGCAGAGGACGGATCCAGAGTCCCGCGCTGCCGCGGAGTGAGCGGAATGGGGAAAGGTGAGGAAACGAGGTTCACTCCCGATTGCAGCACCTGGGCAAAAGGATTCGCACGGACCTGGCCGGTTAGAACCAGCCTCGCCGTGGTGACGTTCGCACCGCGTTTTACGAAGACGCCTTCACCCGGAGCGATCGCGCGGGAACCCTGATCCCCGCCGCCGGGAAGGAACGCGCGCCACTGCCAGGTTGGATTTCCCGGTCTCGCATCGAGCAGATAGTAGAGCTGGAATTGACCGGGATTCACGCCGTCGTTGATGAAAAACTGGAGTTGGTCGGCATTCGCGGGATTGGTCGAGCCGTGGAATTTATCCTTCGCGAAAGTCCCGCCCAGAGTGTGATAGGCGCAAACCACGATGCGCGAGCCGGTCAAATCCGGCATGGGAGAGAGCGTTCGGAGTCCGGTGGATTTCAGGAGAATCTGCCCGTTAGCCGCGCTGTCCACTTCGAACCGGTGGCCTGCGTAGGTTCCTGAAATAACTTCGACAAAGCCCTTGAAGCCGGTTCCTAACCGCGGGGTGCCGTAAACCCCGAGCGTCGATCCCGCCGACGAAATCACGCTGGATGAAAATACCGGAGTCTCGCGGAAAGGGATGCCCACTGTCATTGATCCGGCGCCGATGCTGACAGCCCGCCATCCCAGCGGCAGCGACGTCACCGATTCCGCGGAACCCGCCAAGCGGATGCGAAGACGGGCAAATCCGACGTCGGCCGAAAGTCCCGGCCGGCTCTGGAGACTGCTGAATGTTAGAATTCCGGCACCCGCCGTGCCAGCCGGAGCGGTTTGCCAGGTCGTGAGATCCGCGCTGGTTTCCAGCTCGTAAGTGAGGTCCGTGAATCCCGCTGGGCGCTTCACCGTCACCGAGATTTGTCCGCCGTTTTCCGACAGCACGATTGAATCCGCGAGAGGGGAAGCACCGTCACCGGGCAATCCTCCGAGGGCATATTCAAGGAGATCGGGCATGAGGTCGCCATCGCCATTTGATGTCGGTCCGCTGCCGGCACCGGGCGTGTTGGCACGCCACGTCGCGAAATCCGCGGGGATTGATAGATTCACCGTCGCCACATTCGAGGCGGCACCTTGCGGATCGGTCACCTGGTAGGTGAATGAATCGCCAGTCACTCCGGAGCCGTCGTTTTGATAGATCAGCCGCTTTTCAACACCGCTGATGGAAATCGTTCCATGCGAGGGCGGGGTGACGATGGAGACACCGTGAATTCCGAGCGGAGCATTGGCATCTGTATCGTTGGAAAGAACATTCAGCCGGGTCGCGGCGGCATAGGTCACGCTGAAATTGTCATTCGCCGCCACCGGCGCGGAGTTGACGGTGACATTCGCGAACTCGGCGGATGCCATTCCCTGGATCCAATCCGTGAGCATGGCGACCGCCTTGTCGTCCACCACGTTTTTTCCGATCGGCGGCATCTGGTTGGCCCCGACCACCGACATCCGCGAGTGCATGACCGAGAACGGGAAATTGTTAGGTATCACCACGCGATCGGTGGAACCATGCAGCGGGCGGTTGATCAGGCCCTCGATGATGCCCTGGCTGGCGAGCGGGATTTCAAAAGACGCATTGAAATTGGCCGATACGCCGGAAGGCTGGTGGCAATGCGAGCAATTCGCCGCGAGATACGATTTCACCCGCAGATCCAGCGAGGCGTGGGGATTGCGCGGATCCACAGCGGCGGGCACCGTCAGCGGATTCCGGCCACCGAACGAACCGCCGAAGAGGCCGAGGGCGTTCCAGGTTTCCAATTGGTTCGAACGCCGTCCGGTGAGCGGATACGTCATGTCTTTCGCTAGCTGATAGGAACGCACGCCGAGAACGTTGTCCGCGCCCTCGGTGTGGCAGGTCCGGCAGTCCGCGCGACTCGGAAAATCCCATTGTTGTGTCCGGGTTGAGCCGTCCGTCTGCGTGATCGTCAGGTCCCGGGACGCACCTCCCGCCAACAATTCGGCATCGGTTCCGGCATCGTTCCATTTGTAGGTCACTCCATAGTAAACTCCGTCCGCTCCATGGACAAAGAAGCGTGTTTCCAAAGGCTTCGTGATCGACGGATTTCGCTCGTCCACCGGCAGCGCGAAGTGTTTTACCAAAACGGTCCCGACAGGAAACGACCACGCGCCGGTATCAGCATAGGTCACTTGTTCAGAGCCGGTGTTATGCGTTCCGTCGTTCGGCACGGCGATCCACCGCTTCTTCTCCGCACCATCACTCCATAGCGGCGAGTTCACTTCGTAAGGCATCACGCCCGCAGACGGAGCGAGAGTTGCTAGATTGGAGAACGCACCCGTCTGGGAAAGAAATTGCGGTGGATCGGCGATCGGCTGGCCGGCACGCGCGAGTCGATAGATTTTCCCGCTGTCCGTGCCGTTTTCCCCAAGCTCCGTGAAATAGAGTTCCTTGTCAGGACCCTCACAGATGCCAGAGAGACCCTGCTTGTTTCCACCATAGCGATAAACGGAGGTCAGGTAGTCTGCCGTCGCCGCACCCGTCTCGGGGCGGGTCAGAGCGTAAATCGCACGGGTATTGTGATCGCCGAAGATATACTTTCCGGTGAGCGCCCCGGCATGAAGCGACCCGCGGTAGACCACACCGCCGATGACGCAGCCACCCATGCCCCGCGGATAGTCGAAAGTCGGCGGCACCTCGGAGCCGATGAGATTGGCCGGCTTGAGCTTCGGGCCCGGAGCATTTCCCTCCATGTACGGCCACTGGTGATTTCCTCCCTTGCGGGCCACCGTGATTTCCTCGCGGGTGGCCTGCCCGACCTCCGCGATCCAGATCTCACCGGTGGTGCTGTCAAACTGCATCGAGTGCGGGCTTCGCAAACCGATCGTCCAGAACTCTTCCAACACACCACCCGCCGGATCAAGCCACGGATTGTCATCTGGAATCGAGTAGCCCTGAGTGAAGCTGTTAGCCCAGCCATTCGGCATGGGAACCTGAGCCGGCTGGCGGCGGACAGGATGGGAGCGGGAGGGATTCTGATCCACGTCGATGCGGAGAATTCCTGAAAACAACCGGCCGCTGATCGTCTGCGTTACGTCCGAATAATCATCAGATCCTCCTTCATCTCCGACCGCAAGATGAAGGAATCTGTCGGGACCGAAAAACATCTGACCTCCCGCGTGCCAATTGTCCCCGTCGAACTGCTGAATCATCACCAGTTCGGAGTTCGGATCCGCTGTCTGTTGGCCGTCGGGAATCGTGAACCGGGAAAGCCTCAGATAGGACGGAGTGGCTTCCGCATAGTTGGAACCCAAGTTCGGTGAATATTGATAGAAGACATAGAAATAGCCGCGGTTGGGATTTCCAGCGACTCCGAAATCCGGATGAAACGCAATGGAGAGCATCCCGGTGTCCCACCTGCCCCATGTGTGCGCCCGGAGGTCCAGCACTTGGACTTTTTCCGCACTGGTTGCGGTTTCGGAAAACGGGATGCGCCAGACCTCGCCATCCCGGCAAACCACATACACACGGGAGGAACTCGTCGGATCCTTCACCATCCGAACCGGATCAACGAAGGTTAGATTTGGAAACGCCTCGACCACCGCCCAAGTGCCGCTGGGGCCTGGCGTGGTGGCGGGAAACGCGCCATTCAAAAACGGAGCCATTGCTTGGAGCGCGTCCAGACCCGGCGTCGCCATCAGATTCGCACCACACGCGAGCCAGCTAACAACCAACAGCGAAAACAAATGCTTCATGGCTGGCTGTCCTGGAGTTTGATGCGGAAAAACGAAGACTTCGCTGCGGGATCGCGGGGAACGCGGACTTCGATCAGGTCCGGCCGGTCCTGAATGGTTTCCGGATCCGTCGCGGACCAACTGACGAGGTTCGCACTGGTTTCAACGGCAAAGCCGGAAGCTGCGTAGGGATTTCTCTGGAGGGTCAGCGTCGTGCCATTACCAGCAGTGCGGATTTCCGGGCAGATTCTTGATGATCCGTCGTTGGGATTGCTGCCGAGGAAATATTCGAGCCGGTTGCTCAGGCCATCGCCATCCGGATCGGCATCGGGATTTCTATCGGAAGCCGGATTGGGAAAATATCCGGCGAGCCACTGATCAAGCAACACCGGCACCGGCACGACCCGGGCGCTAGTTAGATGAAAGCCATTCGCACCTATTTCACCGAGAACGGGAGATGCCGGAGCGCCCGTTGTCCAAGTGATCGCCGGGCTGCCCACGGCGGACAATGCGGGCCATTTCCACTCGGGCCGCGTCAGCAGCAGCCACTCGGGGCCTTTCGTCAGATCATTGCCGTTTTTCGCCCAGAAATAGACCTGCGAATCCACACCAGCAGGCAACGCTTGGGAAAGATCGACGACGCCTGCGAATCGCGCTTCCTGCGCATCAAATTCCGCAACATCCAGCTTGCTCCATTTTTCATTCCACTGATCACGGTTCTCGAATGTCGGGACAAATCCTTTTTCAAATACCCCGAGCTCCATCGAAAAATCCGAAGTCCACGGCCGACTGTGGCTGTCCGCGTTTTCCACAAATCCCTCACTACCCCAGTAAGCCAAGCCAGCCTCGGCGGGAACCGTTCCGAGAAAAACAACGAATGCCATCGCAGCACGGCTGATGGGAGTTGATTTACGAAAAAGGGAGAATCTCCTGATCCAACAGGAAATAAAATCCTTCTCCGCCGGGGGGACGAGGAGGGCAAACATGGCTGGGGGGACAGACTTCTTGGGATCCTTATGGTCAAAAATCGCCCCGGTAGCAAGGTTCCGAAGTTACGCGATCGTGTAGGATCAGGAGACTTGAACTGTTTGGCGAAATCCGGATCATGTTCGCACTCAAAGCCATCCATGGCTTTCCGGCGTTAGCCCCCCCGCGGATGCTATTCAACTCCTTCCAGTTCCTCGTCCTGCTGGCGGTCACCCTGCCGCTGTATTACCTTCCCCTCGCGGGAGACCGGCGTCGTGTCTGGCAGATGAGCCTTCTGCTTGCAGCGAGCGCAATTTTCTATGCATGGGAGATTCCGCAGCTGCTCATTCTGCTAGGAGTTTCCTGCGCCTTCAATGCTCTCGCGGTCGAGCGCATCCTGTTTCACCAGCGGACGGAAAACGACAACCCATCCCTAACTAAACGCTGGTTGGTCAGCTCGGTGACGCTGAACCTGGCATTTCTCGCCTTCTTCAAATACGCGGGAGTCCTCACCAGCGTGGTGCCTGCCGGATGGATTTCGCCAGAGGCGCGTCATTCGATCCGCTCGATTCCGCTGCCCATCGGAATTTCATTCTACACCTTCCATGCGATCAGCCTGATCGTGGACGTCTATCGCCGCACCGTCAGTGAGGAAACCCGGAGGCGGCTCGGGCATCAGGGCTATGGCCGGGTATCCGCGCTCGGCGATCTATCACTTTACATCGTCTTCTTTCCGCAACTCGTTGCGGGCCCCATCGTCAAGGCGCGGAATTTCATCGATCAGATCCGTGCGAAGATGTGGCCCGACATCGAGTGGAAATCCGTCCGGCGCTGCCTGATCACCGGCTATTTCCTCAAGATCTTCGTCGCCGACAATCTCGCGGAACAAACGGCGATGCTCACCATCGGCAAGGAATCGCTCGCAGCCAGCGGTCCGGTCAACCTGATGGCGCTGCTCTATGCATATGGATTCCAGATCTTCGCCGACTTCGCCGGCTACTCGCTGATCGCCATCGGCCTCGGGCTGATGTTCGGCTACCGGCTGCCGGAGAATTTCAATTTCCCCTATCTCTCGCTGAGCATCACGGAATTCTGGCGGCGCTGGCATCTTTCGCTTTCCGCATGGTTGCGCGACTACCTTTACATTCCGTTAGGAGGAAATCGAAAAGGCTCGGGACGCACCTACCTCAACCTCTTCCTCGTGATGTTCCTCGGTGGTCTATGGCACGGCGCGGAATGGAAGTTCGCACTGTGGGGCACGCTGCACGGCGTGCTGCTGGCGTTGGAGCGCTTCATTTTCCGCAGCCGCGCGGGAGATCTCTGCAGCTCGCCTTCCCCGCTCCGTCTGCTGCGCGATGGCTTTCGATGGGTCTATGCCTTCCATGCGGTGACCTTCCTCTGGCTCACCTTCCTGATGCCGGATCTCGCGAACATCGGCGCGTTTTTCGACGGACTGACCCACGGAAAACTCTCGTTCCCCGGCCAACCGCTCTTCGCTCTCTTCATCTACGGCGGAGTGGTCGTTCTCTATCACCTCTGGGGACTGCTCCGCGAAACAAGGCCCGCGCTGGCGGTAAAAATGGCGCATCCGCTCGTCGAGGGAGCCCTCCACGGCCTGATGATTTTTCTGATCCTCACCAACCCCGGCGCACCGCGGGGATTCATCTATTTCCAATTCTAACACCATGACACTCCGCTACATTATCGGTCTGTTGGGCATGTTCGCCGTTTGCTTCGGCGCACAGTCGTTCGCCCTGCGTGTCAGCGGCGGAAAAACGGTGAAGAGCGAATCGAACTATTTTTCCTCCATCGCCCGGATCCAGACGGAATCCCAAGGCAAGCCTCGGATCATGATGTTAGGATCATCGATTACCGGGCGGCTCGGTGACAGGGCCCAACATTTTGACGGCGTCGCCAATCTCGGCTGCGACGGAGGCAGCGCGGTCGTCACCCTCCGCGCGATGGACCGGGGAATTCTACCGACGGCTGCGCTGCTGATCATCGAGGCGAATTCGCTTTCATTTGAGTTAGAAGGACGCGGCAAGGAAATCGGCGCAGCCCTCGATTCACATTGGTTCGATGTAGGAATCAAGACTCCCAACCTCGGCGCAACGGCGCGTCCCTCGGCATTCGCCTACTCATGGCTGATGGCGCGGTCGTCCGGAAGCGCTCCCAACAACGACCAGGAATTCCTGCCGATCTCCACGAAGCCCGTCACGCTCGATCCCTCGATTTCACCCAAGCTCAATTCCAAGGAAACCGCGCTCGTCGATGAAGTCGTCGCGATCCTCGGCCGTTTGAGAAAAGACGGCAGTAAAATCCTCCTCGTCATGCTGCCACCCGGCGCCGAAACGGACTCCGAGCAAATGAAGATCGCCTTGGGGGTCGCCGCGAAATCCGGAGTTCCATGGTGGAATCTAACCGAAGACCTTCCGCCCGACTCCGTGGGATTCTCCGACGGACTTCACCTCGACGCCGCAAGCGCGCAGAAAGTGATGCTCACTTTGATGCGGGAAGTGAGAGACCGATAATCGGACCAATGTCCATCCCTCCAAGTTTCCCGCAGGATCAGGCTTGGCGAACCGGTGATCCGTGATCATGTTCCCCGACAACCGTTCGGCATGAAGATTCTCAGCTACCTCGATTCCGGCTACACGCCGTTTGTCCGCCGCCTCAACCGCCGTGCTTTGCCGGAACCCGGCGTGCGCGATCTGGTGACCTCGATCATTGCCGAAGTGGCGAATAAGGGCGACGAGGCATTGTTTACTTTCACCAAGCGCTTCGACGGCGCGACGCTCACGGCGAAGACGCTTTTCGTCAGCGAAGCGGAATTCGCCGCTGCGGAAAAAGCCGTCACCGCCGGAACGAAGACCGCGGTCGCGCGGAGTTTGAAAAACATCCATGCGTTCGCCAACAAGAGCCTGCGGAAGGATTGGTCCACGAAAAACGCAGAGGGTGCGACGGTGGGCGAGCGGTTCACGCCGTTCGACCGGGTGGGCGTTTATGTTCCCGGCGGCAAGGCTCCGCTGGTTTCGACCGCGCTGATGACCGCCGGATTTGCCCAGGCTGCCGGCGTTCCTGAAATTCTAGCAGCGACTCCCTGCGGTGCGGATGGCACGGTGAATCCCGCATTGCTCTACGCACTGAAAGCGGCGGGCGTGACGGAAGCGATCAAGGTCGGCGGGGCTCAGGCCATCGCGGCACTCGCCCTCGGAACACGCTCGATCAAGCCGGTGGACCGGATTTTCGGACCGGGGAACAGTTTTGTCGTGGAAGCGAAACGCCAGCTTGTCGGCGCGGTTTCCATCGACCTGCTGCCGGGTCCGAGCGAGATCCTGATTCTATCCGACAAAACCGGGAACGCGGATTTCATCGCCGCCGACATTCTCGCACAGGCCGAGCACGGCGGCGACAGCGTGGTGGGATTCGCGACCGACTCGAAGGCGCTGTTAGGAAAGGTCGTGAAAGCGATCGACAAGCAGCTTCCCGCTCTTTCCCGCTCGAAAATCATCAAGGAGGTCCTCAAGCGCGGCACTTTCCTGCTGCATTTGAAATCGTTTGCGGACGGAGTCGCCCTCTGCAACACCTTCGCGCCAGAGCACCTTTCGCTGATCACGGCGGAGGAGGATCGATGGCTGCCGTTGATCCGGACCTGCGGAGCGATTTACCTCGGGAATGATTCGCCGGTGGCGGTCGGGGATTTCCTGGCCGGCCCGAGTCACACCCTGCCGACGGGCGGTTCCGGCCGTTCGTTTTCGGGAATCCGCGCCGACCAATTCCAACGCCGGACAAGCATCGTGCGGCTGGACAAAAACTCGGTACGCAAATCGCTTTCCGTGGTGGAGGAATTTGCCCGCATCGAGGGCCTTGACGCGCACGGCAGATCCACTGCCATCCGTTTGGAAAAATGAGTGATCCATCAGAAACGACACGCCGCAGTGCCCCCCGGCGCGTGACGTCCGGCATCATTACGTGTCCCGCTTGCGCCGGTCCGCTGAAGCCGGATGCCCAGTGGTGTCCGGCGTGCAATTTCACCGGCGGCGACTCGATGGTGATTTTCCCGGATCCACCGCCACCCCTGCTGCCGATCCTCGATGCGGCGGGGATTTTCAAGGACCGCGATCTGCGGAAAATCGAAAGCGCCCGCGATGCCGTGAGCCGTCGTTTTCCGCAGTTTCAATGGCGCATCTGCAGCGTCGGCCTGCCGCGCGAGACACGCCTTTCGCTGTTCGGATTCTGGCTGCTCAACGCCTGCCCGTTTCACGAGAACGAAACTCTGGAAGAACGCGCGTGGACCATCCTGCTACTCGTCAACGCGGACACCGGACAAGCGGCGGTCATCCCCGGTTACGCGGCTGAACCATTTCTATCCGACGATGAGTGGAAGACGATTTTGGCCACCATGGCCGAATCCTGGCGGGCCGGAAAACCCGCGGATGCCATCGTCCGCTTTTTCAACGGCAGCCGTGAACAACTGAACCGCGCGTGGAGGAGATTCGGCTCGCGACACGCCGCCAAGTGATTTCCATGAACGTCAAAACCGTCATTTTCCTGTTGGCAATTCTTCTCGCCGTTCCGGTTTCCGCCAACAGTCAGGGGGCGTTCGAATACGGTCCGCGTCCGGCGCTGTCGGTGTTCGATCCCGATGAGTTTCTGGATCCGGCGGTGGTGAAGGAGATTGCGGAGCCACTGGCGAAAAATTTCAAGGAAGAGAATGTCGACGTCATCGTGGTGGTTCTGAAGGACACCGGAAGCGCGCCGCCAGAGCATGTGGCCCGGCAGTTTGCAGAGGCATGGTGCCGATCGCAGATTCATTGCGTCGTGCTGCATGTACCCGGCAATCCTAACAGCCCGTGGATTATCCCTGCCGGCCAGATCATCGATCACATCCGCCCGGAAAATGTGGAGCAGGACGTGAACGACCGACAACGCCGGGCACGCGCGGAACCGGATGAAGCCCACAAAGTGAAAGCCGCCGCCAGCGAATCGGCCGACATGCTGCGCTACTGGATGAAAAACGCCATCAACCACACGGAGATGCTCCAGACGGCGACCACTCAATTTCGTCTGGAGCAGGAAACCAACGCCCGCAAAAAGCAAATCGCGCTGTTAGCGACGCTGGCCGCGATTTTACCCATCATCGCCGGGATCACGGTATGCATCGGGATCTTACGGAGACGCGGGCCTGCCTTTTTCCCCAACCACCTCTGGCGGCTTCGCCTCGGAGCTCCCCACGCGGGAGGAAATCACGCGGTCTCCAACCTCGGCCCACCCCTGCCCTGATCATGAAAAACTCCTCGCTTTTCATTTCCGTCGCCGTCGCCTTGTTAGCAACGTCGTGCGATTCATCAAAAAAACCAGCGGCCCAATCACCGTCGGCAGAAGCAACAGTCGCCGCGGAAAAAGACATTCCCTTATTGCCAGTGACCAAAGGTGACACTTGGAATTACAAGGTCCACTTGGAAATCCCGGCAGGTGTTAGCTCCCCCGGCGCGGCGGAAGTGGACGAGAGTTTCCAACGGACGCGAACCTACCTCGGCAAGGTTTCCGCGGCCAACGGGCTTCCCGAAGTCGATTGCTTTGAGGTCATCGTGCCTGGCTCACCGCACGAACGCGAGTTCGTGGAAATCCGCGACGACGCGATCCTGATGCGTGGATCGATGATCATGCGCCCGGACACCACCCAGCCGATGTGGCTCAGTCATCCGGTGCCGTTCGTCGTCGCGGGCATGAAAGCCGGCACCGAATCCCCCGACATCAGCGCACCCAGCGGCAGCCTCACCCGAAAGACCCGGGTAGTCGCCCGCGAAGTCATCAAGGTGCCCGCCGGGGAATTTCCCACCATCCGCCTGCTGATGACCGGCATGGACGGAGAACTCGAACTCCGCCGCACCACTTGGTTCGCGCCAGGAACCGGGATCGTTCGCGAGGAAAAAACCCGCTACCGCGACGGCAAGGTCATTTTCCGGGAAACGCAGGAACTGACGGCGACCAGCATCAAGCCGACGAAACGCTAATTGCCACGTTTGCTAAAAACGAGAAAGGCGTGGCCCCGGTGAAGGGACACGCCTTGGATTTTCGATTTTCCCGACGCGGTCTAACGACGACGGCGGAAGGCGAAAACTGCAGTTCCGATCAATCCCAATAACGCGGAAGCCGGCTCTGGAACAGCCTGTGTGTTCCAGCTGATCGCATACAAACCTGCTCCATCTCCGCCGCCTTGCAAGGTGACGAGAAATGCCTGGGGGGTGAACAGATCCTTCTGGACCACGAAACTTTCTCCAGCCGATACTCCGACAAAATCAAAGTCCACGTTCAACGGTTCGAGGCCGTTGAAGGTGATTTTGATCGAATCGTTTTGATCGAAATTCAGTGACGGACCTCCGAATCCATTGTCGTTTTGATAAGCGGAATTGACTACTATTGAGGAGCCGACAGCCGCTTGGAATACCAGTTCACCGTAACCGGGAACAAATACCGACACTGGATTGAGTGATAGCTCGGAACCGCCGTAACCGACGGCATCGAGCGTGAATCCGCTGGAGATGGCTGGCATCCCGACGGCAAGAGCCGCGATGAGCGGAATCTTCATTTTCATGTGGGGGGTGGGTGGGGGGGAATCTGCAATGCTGGGTGCATCACATTGCAGCATTCATAGTAAATTTCCCGACCCCGACAAGACAATTAAACTCCCTTAAAATGAATAAGTTACAATTATTTAAATTCAACATTTGCTGAATAACCGGCTTTTCAAATCACTCGGTTTTTCAGGAAATCCGCAGGACGGCATTGAGCGTTTTCACCGCCTGCCAAGCAGCCTCGACATGATGCACGCGGAACATTTGAGCCCGGCGCGACATCGCGGCGCTGATGCAGGCGATCGTTCCGGCATCTCTCTCGGTTGGATCGCGCAGGTCCAATACCTCGCCGATCACCGTTTTCCGCGAGACCGGCACCAGCACGGGACGCCCGAATCGCCGCAAACGCTCCAGCTCCCGATAGATCGTTAGATTATCCTCCCGTTGTTTGGCGAAGTCGATGCCCGGGTCCAGGATCACTGAATCCGCGGCAAGTCCGGCGGCGGTTGTCATCGCGATTTTCTCCTCAAAAAACCGCTCCAACTCCCCCATCACATCGGCCCATTGCTGTTGGAAATGGGGAATTTTCGGCTCGCCCACGCTGTGCATGATCAACAGCGCTGCTCCACTTCCGGCGCAAAGCCGTGCGTTCCGATCATCGGGAAGCGCGCTCATGTCGTTCACGATTTCGATTTTTCCGGATTTCAAAACGCTCTCGATGACCTCGCTCCGCCAAGTGTTCGCGGACAAAGCCGGTGGCCAGATTTGGGCGTCATCTTTCGGTTTTAGACCGTCCAAAGCATCCTCCCACCGCTCCAGAAATCCGGAAAACCGACGGATTTCCTCTTCGATCGACACGGCGCTCCGGTTCGTGCGCGCACTTTCCGCCCCCACATCGATGACATCCGCCCCGGCCGCCACCTGGCTTCGGGCTTGGGCGATTGCGATTTCAAAATCCAAAGTCCCGTCCCCCGAAAACGAGTCGTCATTCACGTTCACGATCCCCATCACCAAGGGACGCCGGGGAAATTCGATCACCCGGCCGGGCAGTTTCAAGCGCATGGATTCTTCTAAGTCCCCGGTGCTGAAAACTGAAACTAGAAACTCATCCCGCTTGCCCGCTGCCGCTCGCTGTTTACCCTGCCGCCATGTCTTCCACTTTCGGCCAGGTTTTCCGCATTCACACGTACGGCGAGTCGCACGGTGGCAGCGTGGGCGTCATCATCGACGGCTGCCCGCCGCGCGTTCCCGTTTCGCAGGAGCAAATCCAGCACGAACTCGATCGCCGCCGCCCGGGCCAATCCGAGATCGTCACTCCACGCAAGGAAGCGGACACCGCCGAAATCCTCTCCGGCCTACAAGACGGCCTCACCCTCGGCTCGCCCATTTCCATCCTCGTCCGCAATACCGACCAACGCCCCGGCGCCTACGATGAAATGGCCGTGAAATACCGGCCCAGCCACGCCGACTACACCTACGACGCGAAATACGGCATCCGCTCCGCATCCGGCGGTGGCCGTGCCTCAGCCCGCGAAACCATCGGCCGCGTCGCCGCCGCTGCTGTCGCCCGGCAGGTGTTGGACAAGCTTCATCCCGGCATCGAAATCCTCGCTTGGGTGAAATCCATCCAGGAGCTCAACGCCGACGTCGATCCGCAAACCGTTACCTACGACGACATCGAATCCAACATCGTCCGCACCGGTGACGCCGCGATGGCGGAAACGATGATCGAGCGCATCAAGGCGATCCGCAACGACGGCAACTCCGTCGGCGGCGTGATCGAGTGCGTCATCCGGAATTGCCCGCCCGGTCTCGGCGAACCGATCTTCGACAAGCTCGAAGCCGACCTTGCAAAAGCCATGCTCTCGCTGCCCGCAACGAAAGGATTTGAAATCGGCTCCGGTTTCGCCGGGACCTTACTAACAGGCCGCGAGCACAACGATCCGTTCCGCATGATCGACGGCAAGGTCCGTACGACCAGCAACCGCTCCGGCGGCATCCAAGGTGGCATTTCCAATGGTGAAAACATCATCTTCCGCGTCGCTTTCAAGCCCACGGCCACCATCATGACCGAGCAGGACACCGTGACCTCCAGCCACGAAAACACCGAGCTCAAGGGCCGCGGCCGCCACGACGCCTGCGTCCTGCCGCGCGCGGTGCCCATCGTCGAAGCCATGGCGACGCTGGTGCTTACGGATCATTTGCTCAGGCAAAAAGCCCTCGGTTGAGTGTGGATAGGCGGAAAAGAGTCACCATCCGGGACATCCCGATTCATCTCCACCTCTTCCCATCAACTCTCAACGCTCAACCATCAACTTCTTCACATTGTCTCCCGACTCCATCCCCCAAATCAGCCTCGGCACCGCCGCGCTTACCATCTTCGCGGTGTGCGCCGGGTTCGTGATGCTGCGCGGGATGACGCGGATGATCATCGGCACCGTCGCACTCAGCCTCAGCGCGTGGCTCGGTTTCCGGGTCTGGCAGGAAGCACCGACACTGTCCGTCGATTGGATGGGAAAATCCGTTCCATGGATCACCAACGGATTACCCCTCGTCGCATTTCTCGTGTCCTTTTTCGTGATCCGGAAGATTGCCAAGTCGATCTTCAGTCCCCACAGGAAGGACCATGAGCCAGCAAAGCCGCGATCCATCATCAGGACCGCTTTTCTGCTGCTGCTCGCATTGATCCCCACCTCGCTCCTGTGTTTGATCGGCGCGACATTCATCCATCACAATGGCTCGATCGCAGAAGTCCGTGCCTTTTCGGAAAAATCAAGCGGCTCACAAGACACCATCCCGGACGGCTTCAGCCAGCGGCTCAAAGCCTCCATCGAAGACGCCTTGCCCGAATCGTGGATCAAGAATCTCGACCCGCTCACCCAGCCCTCGCGGCTGACCCTCGCGAAATTGATCGCCGCCCAATCCGAATCCCCGCTCGTTCCCGTCATCAACCCACAGACGGGAAAACCCATCCCGCGCGCCATCATCGTCGATGACCCCGACCTCCAAAACCTTGCCCGCGAGGGAAAATTCAGCACACTCCTGCGCCACCCGCTGCTGACCAAAGCCCTCGCCGATCCGAAAATCCAGAAACTCCTCCGCGATCTGAATCTCTGAAGAAAGTTGAGGGTCATGGGTTGAGAGTTGAGAGTTAGAAAAACTCCGACTTTCACCACTTTCCTCGTCATCTTTCCAAACTCTCAACTCTCAACCTTCGACTCTCAACCTCTTCCCATGTCTTATCTCGTCACCATCGGCCTCGAAGTCCATTGCCAAGTCAACACGCGGACCAAGATGTTCTGCGCCTGCGAAACCTCGTTCGGCGACACGCCCAACACCCACACCTGCCCCGTCTGCCTCGGCCTGCCCGGCGCGCTGCCCGTGCTCAACCGCGAGGCCATCGAGAAAACGCTGCTCACCGGTCTGATGATCGATTGTGGATCGCCTGAAATTTCGAAATGGGACCGGAAGAATTATTTCTATCCGGACATGCCGAAGAACTATCAGACCACCCAGATGGACCTTCCCCTGTGTATCGGTGGCGGCGTGCCGCTTTACGAACATTGCTACCCGACCGATGTCCGCAAGAGCATCGCCAACCCCGGTAAAACGGTCCGACTCAACCGCATCCACCTTGAGGAGGACGTCGCGAAATCCACCCACCTCGGCAGCTCTTCGCTCATCGATTTCAACCGCGCCGGCACACCGCTGATGGAAATCGTCACCGAGCCTGATCTCGAATCCGGCGAGGAGGCCTTCGCCTACGTCCGCTCGCTCCAGATGATTCTCCAGCAAGGCGGCGTCTCGGATGCCGACATGGAAAAGGGCCAGCTCCGCTGCGACGTCAACATCTCGCTGCGCAAGAAAGCCGAAGAACCGTTAGGTCAGAAGGTCGAGTTGAAAAACCTCAACTCAATCTCCGCCATCCGCCGCGCCATCCATTTCGAAATCCAGCGCCAGACCGAGGAACTCGACCGGGGCATCCCGCAGATCCAATCGACCCGCCGTTGGGACGACGACCGCGGCGAAACCCAGATGATGCGGACGAAGGAAGATGCCCACGACTATCGCTATTTCTCCTGCCCCGACCTGCTGCCCATCGAAACCGCGCCGCTGTTAGCGAAGGTTCGTCCGCTCGTCCCCGAGCTGCCGCACGAGATCGCCGCCCGCTTCGAGAGCGACCTCGGCGTTACTGCCTACGACGCCTCGGTACTTTCCTCGGACAAGCATCTCGCCCTTTACTTCGAAGCCGTGAGCGACGCCGCCATCCCCGGCAAGAAGGTCGCCAATTTCATCATCAACAACCTGCTAGGCACCCTCAACGAGCGCTCGCTCGGCATCTCCGAATGCCCTGTCGTTCCCGAAAAACTTCGCGCGCTCTTGCTGCTGATGGAAAATGGCACGCTCGCCGCGAACCAGGCAAAAGAAGTCTTCACCGTGCTCTTCGAAAGCCCTGAAAAAGATCCCGCCGCCATCGCCGACAGCCTCGGATTCAAACCCGCCGTCGCTGGCGAACTCGAAGGGCTCGTTGAGCAAGTCATCGCCAACAACCCGTCCGAAGTCGAAGCTGTCAAAGGCGGTAACGAGAAGCTCCTCAATTTCCTAACCGGCCAGGTCATGAAGTCCGCCTCCACCAAGCCGAACCCGAAGCAGGTCACCGAACTACTGCGGGCGAGGTTGCTTTAATTCATCAATGATCATGTCCGCAAGCTGTGGGCAGCGATGACCGACGAAGAGATGCTTGCGGAGTGGATGCGGAACGAAGGCAGCCACAAAGAAGAATTGCCGGACTTCGGCGTATGCTGAAATAAGGAGCCATGACACTCCTGTCGTGGATGCCAATGGGCGGAGAAAGAAACCGAGCCAATCGCACTAACCTTTCGCATTCCATTGGCCGGGCGGACAGAAGTGTCCGCCCTCCTTATACATTCACGCTGGCTTCTGAAACAACCGGAAGGCGGCCTTGAACGGCCAGAGGAGAATCGCGATCAACGTGCCGGCAACCGCCGCGTAAGCCTTGATCGGCAGCATCGCCATCTTGAAGAGCGGATCGGCTACTTTTTGCACCGCCGGGGTCCGGTCGTAAAGGAATGAGAGCCCCATGATGATGACGATGCCGATGAATTTCTGGAAGGCGGAGATGTGGATGTGGGTGTGGAAAAAGTAATCCGCGGACAACTCCGTTAGAAGAATCATTCCGACGTAGCCGATGAGAAGGAACGCCGTGTGCTCCAGGATTGGAAATTTCTCCACCAGTTTCAGGCTGACAGAAGCAAACATCCACAACGTCAACATGCCCAGTACCACCCCGAGGCACACGATCCGGATGTCCGGACTCATGGCCACAGCCGCGACGACATTGTCCACGCTCAGGCTCAGATCCATCAACTGGATCGAGATCACTGTCGGCCAGAAAGTAAAAATTCTCTGGGCCTTGGTCTCGGGATTTCCATCGTTCTCGTTGGAATGATCCCTGAAGTGCTCCGCCATCAGGTGGATCAGATAGAAGGCTCCGAGGAACTTCACCCACTCGTTGGCCATGATGAAGCCGGCGAAGAACAACGCCACAATCCGGAAGAAATAGGCACCGCCGAGCCCGAGGCGCAGCGCGGTTTTCTTCTGCTTTTCCGGCAGTTGGTTGGCCAGCGCGGCGATCGCCAACATATTGTCCACCGAGAGCAGCCCCTCGATGATGATCAAAGAAATGATGATCGGAGCGGCGTCGTGGAGGCTGGGAAGGTTATCGAGAAGCATACGAGGTCTAACGAAAATATCGGCGGATTGGGGAGGTCGGAAGAATGGTGACCACCGACGCCGACGCTGCAACGTATTTCCGCCCGGAATCGAGCTAACACCACTCCCACGCCATCGCAAACTTGCCAAATCCCGCCGAACGCCCTTGACTATTGAGAACGATTCTCAATAAAATACTTGCGTGAGCAATCCGGTTATACCCGCCAGGAACCACGGGGCAAATGACAATCCCGTGGCGGAAATATGGTGGGGCGAGGCCGGCGATCTTCGTCGCGGTAGGGTGGCTGGCCGGATTTCCTCGGGTGGCTGGCGGTGGAAAGTTTCATCGGAGGGCGCGATCTGGCTATGGCTGAACCGTGAAGGCAGCGGCCTCGTTTGGGGGGAAAATGACCGGTTCGTCCTCAAGCCGGGAATGTATGCGATGACCGGCGGAGGCAAGGCAGGCGATTGGTCCTGTGTGCGTTATCCCGGTTTACACACCCTGGAAGTCGTGGTCATTTCCCGGGAATGGCTCTTCGGACGGCTGGGAAAAAACATGGAATGGCTGCACCCGGATCTCGGGAAATGGCTCCGCGATGGTGGCCCGGTCGCATTTTGCGGGCTGATGGGTGTTTGGGAGCGGGATCTGTGCGAGGCGCTGGCTGCTGTTGAAGCAGGACCGAGTCAGTTAATTGCCGAAGCGCGCGTCCTCGAATGGGCGGCTGTCCGCCTTTTTCGTGGAAAATCCAATGAGAGCGGTGGTTTCTGCACCTTGTTTCGTGACCGCGATCCGGTGAAACGGGCCATCCACCTGCTCCGCGAGCGCCTCGACCAACCGTTGGATCTCACGGCCATCGCAAAGGAAGTCGGCGTTGCACCCCATCATCTCTCCCGACGGGTCAGCTCCGAAACCGGAACCACCCTGCAACGCCACTTGCGCCGACTGCGGATAGAAAGAGCCTGCGAAGCGCTGGACTCCGGCAAGATGAACGTCACAGAAGTCGCTCTCGAAGTCGGCTACCAGAGCCTCAGCCACTTCGCCAAGGCGTTCCGCGAGGAAACCGGCGAGTCTCCCAGCAAGCGGTTGGGAAGGAACGACGCGTGATTTCCCTCTATCCAGTCACTGGCGGGTGATCATGAAATCGGGATCGTTCGCGCGGGCCGCTTGGTGGGACCAGCGGCGCATGTCGCGGAGCTGGGTTTCGTCGAGCAATTCCACATTTCCACCGAGCATCGCTGCGACGGCCTTGCCTCCCCAACGGAAATCGACGAAGCCATGGGTGGGAGCCTGGCTTTCCGCTGTGAATTTCGCCGAGGACCAGACACGACTCGTTAGATTCGGTGAGCGGACCTCGAAATAGCCCGGTTGGTTTTTCCCCGATCTGGCGGACGCGAAGACCACCAGCTTCCCGGGATCCTCGGATTCGGCAAGATGGCTGAGGTAGAATTTTCCATAAGCGGCAATGATTCTGGGTGTCGGGGCCAGCGGGCTGCCGCCGCCGAAATGTCCGCCGACGAGGGTGGCATTGATGCCCATATTCGGATGGACACTGACGAGGTAGTCTCGATTCTCCGCTTCCAGCGCCGACTCGGTTCCGTTATATAACAGAACCCCTTTCACTGCGGGAACACTTGGCGCGAGGCGCCACGGATAACGGGCGTTCATCGGGTCGGCCAGCAGTTTTCCTTCGAGGTTGGTGGCGGCCGGATCGTTCTGATAGCCCGCGATGACCTGTCCGTTGTTTTCGGCGGCATTGCCGAGATAACCCGTGATCAGATTCCGCGCGGCATTGATCTCCACAATGGTTTTCGCTTTCTCCCTCGCGCTCCGGACACCCACCATGCCGATGGTGGCGAGCACCGCGATGATGGAAATGGTGACGAGTGTTTCGATCAGAGTGAATCCTGAATGGCGATGTTTCATGGCTGTGAAGTGCGGGCGATGCGGAAGAAGGTGCGGGGCAAGGATGCGTTTCCGGACCATGTTAGAGTTACGGGTGTGGCGGTGGTGAACGTGCCGAGCGGCGACCAGACGCCCGTCGCGAGATTGCTGGTTCCTTCGACGACGTATTTGAAACCGGGCGAACCATTCCAAGTTAGATTCGCGGTATTTCCCGCTGCGGAACGGCTGAACGACGCGACACGGAGCGGCAGGGAAAACTCGGCGTCCAGAGTCGGTGCGACATCGCCATATAACGCCTGCTCGGGATGATTAAGGGTAAAATAGGCTGGAAATCCACTGCTTCCCGGTCCCGTGACAGGATGAAAAGAGCTGAGACTAAACCACAAGCACCCCTGATGAAGTCCTTGCCGAACGTAGTCGGCGACGCCCGGCAAGGCGAGATTGATCTCGAAGGTGACGTGGGAATAAAGCGGGATCACCTCGCCCGGCAGCAACGGCACGTAAACCACGGGATTCGCATTGATATCAACAGGTGCGGAGATTTTCCCGATCGCCCAGGGATAACTTTCGTATCCCAAGGTAATGCTGTTAGTCACATCCCGCGCGACACCGGCGGCATCGAAGCTCGATGCGAAGGCATTCCTCGATCCATAAGGTGAGGTCTCGTTGAACGTGGTGGCCGTGAAACCTCCGCGGAAACCGGTGCCGTGGAGTTCGAGCGGCCTCCCCGCATCCGGATCGGCGATGGTAGGCGCGGATCCGAGGGATGCGCGGGGATCCTCCGTCGGGTCGTAGGGAAGACTTTCCTCGGATGCATAAACCGCGGTGAAAACCAACCGGTGGATGTCATAATTGGACGAACCCAGCCCGGCGGGAATGCCAGCCGCGACCGTGTTGAATTTGACGACAAACTGGCCGTAGCGGTCATCGACGCCGGTGAACGGCAGATAGGAAAAGGTCGAGGCCGTCGTCCGCGTCCCGGGCGTAGGAGTGTTAGGATACATCCAGAGATCCGCCGCAGGCTGCGGGGCGTGGGCGGTGTATGGCCCGGTGCCTCCGGCGGTCAGGCCGGAGACACCGAGCAGCAGCGACACCCCAACACGTTTCAGGGAACAGGAAATGGGCTCAAGCACGACGGCGGCGGATGAGGGTGAGGCCTATTGCGGCAATGCCTAACAAACCAGTGGAGGGCTCCGGGATAACCTGGAGGTAGCTGTCACTGGTATCGATCGTCAGCGAGGTGGCTGCGAAATGTCCGGAGAACTGGATTTCATAACTGGTAATCGGTCCGGCGATGGCACTCAGGTCCCATTGCCAAACACGATCCGGATAGGTTGATCCCGTAAAGACGGAGAAGTAGTCCGCCGCAATCGCCTGACTGCCGCCATTGTAGTTGAGAACCGGAATACTTGCGAATGGATCGCTGATGCCGCCCTGGAGAACGATGGTTTGCAGCGAAGCGAGCGGGCTGCTGTCAGTGATGCTGAAGAACCCCTCCTCGCCGGCGGTGTACATGAAACCGGAGCCGGACATGTAGCCGTAGCCGGAGACTTTATTGAACACAGCGCTGGAGGTGCCGGACGTAGGCGCGGCCGGTGCGCCCCATGCGAGGTTGGCGGTGCCGAAAGTCCGATAAGTCGCGGACGGATAGTTGGTGCTGTTCAGTATCCACGTGGATTTCTCGGTGGAGCCGGGAAGGCTGTAGGTAACTGCGGCTGATAGAGGAAGACAGAGAGCGAACAGGCATATGAAGGATTTCATGATCGGATGCGATGGGTGGTATTTCACCGGGAAACGGATAGATAGGGAGTCAGCGCCTCGGTGACGGCTTCCGGAGCGGGTTTGGCTTTCTCGAGTTCGTCGAATTTTTTCTTCAGGGTCATGCCGTCCTTCTTAAGCTCGAAGGAGAACGTCGGTCCCGGTTGTTGCCCGGCATCGATCCAGAAATTGCGAATCGAATTCCAGACGGTGGCGTTTTCCTTCCACCAATCGATCGCCTGCACTGCGAGCGGATCATCGGTGCGGGAGTACTGGTTCAACCCCGTTTCGCGGGAGAGGGTGTATTTTTTCCCACCACGATCGACCACCTTGCGGCTGTCCTGCGAGTGAGCCCAACCGGTCTGAGTAAGCGAGTAGCGGGTGTTCATCATCAGATAGTCGTAGTCATCGCGGACTTCATACTCGCGGCGTGGCAGCGGCCGGCGTGTTGGCTCGCTGGTCCAGTAGGACTCGCCGAATTCGTGGGTCCAGCGGCCGAGGCTTTCGTAGCGCGGAGTGTCATCCACGCTGGTGACCAGCTCCGACCATTGGCCTTTCGCGTGCTCGGCTGTGATTTCGGGGCGCAGCCAGACTTCCTTTCCGTCGCTGCCGGCATAGTCGAGAATGCGCGTGTCCTGCCAAGTCCAGACCTGCGCCCAATGTTTGATGACACGGGATTTGCCCTCCTTGCCGACAACTAACAAATGCTGGAGCGCAATCCGCTCCGGGGTATCTTCTACCAATGTGACGACCTCGACGGCCTCCTCATGGTAATCCTTGCTCAGCGGCGTGTAGCCGGGAGCGATCGGAAAGGTTTCCTTGAAGTCGAAGGTGACCTTGAAATTTCCCGCCATCGAAAGGATGGCCTTGCGGTCTTCTTCAGGTGGAGCGGCCAGCGCGGTTGCGAAGCTGGCGAGGAGGATGAGTGCGAGACGGCGTTGCATGACGCCGCGAATCCTGTGCCGTTCTCCGAAATCCCGCTAACGGCTGCTTGCGCGAAATGGACGCAAGGTTGCGCTCATCATGGCGGGGCGGAGTTCACCGCGGATCCACCGATTAGATCTGCTCCGGAACGCCGGAAAATTCCGTCCACTTCTCGGAAGCCGTCGGTCTCCGCCGTGATCGACGGGGAAATGCGAGTTCGAGGAGATAGGGTGCCAACAACGCCAAGGCAAGTCCGGTTGCAAGCGACTGGAGGATCACCGTGCCCATAGTTTCGTCCGTTTCTCCGGAAACAGGCCGATCCGAGATCTGGGGAATCGAATGCACAATCACCCATTTTCCCGGATTCGGGAGCTGAAGCTTGGTCTCTCCGATCCGCGCCTGTGTGGCGAGAACCCGGCTGTGGGCATCTTCCCAATCGCGACGGGCCGCATCGACATCGAGCCTCGCGGCCGGATCCGTCTCCTGGTCGCCACGGATCGTGAGGAGTCTGGCGAGATTCAGGCGTTTCAATTCCACCTCGTCACCCGCATCGGTTAGGGAATTTTCCAAAACATTCACTTGCGCCAGAATCGTATGACTGAGAAGCGTGGATTCGTAGGAATCGAGGGCTTTGGGAAGTGCTGCCGCGAGGTCGCGGGCGAGTTCCTTTTGCACATCCGTCACCTTCAACTCGATCATTCTGCTGGCGGCGTTCACGGAAATTTCGAGACGCTTGGAAAAGCTTTCGAAGGCAGTACCTCTAGACACCCCCATGCGCTTGGACATCTCCGCGGAGTCATCGGCGATCTCAAAAACATTGTTGGATTTCAGGAGTTCCACCACTTCGGGAAGGGGCCGGGTTCCCACATATTCGAACACAACCGTGCTCCGGTAGCGGCCCGGTGCGAGATAAAGCGCCAGGGCACCGGCGAGAAATAGGACCAATGGCACCACGCCAAGCCCGAAACGCACGGTCCACTTCCAGCGGGCATAAACCCGTGACGGCAGAAATCTGCCCGCGAGACGATTCTTTTTGTTCACCCTGAAGTTTAAACGAATTCAGGCCCCGGTCGTCAACGGCGGAAATCCGCTTCACGGCGTTGACGCGGTCCACACCGGCCATGAAGCTCGCCGCGATGAGCGAAATGATCTTGGGAATCGATTTGGGGACAACGAACTCCGCCGTGGGCGTGGTGGACTCGGGGTTTCCCATTTTGTTAGCCAACGAAGACGGCAAACGCATCACGCCTAGCGCGGTTTGGATCGGTAAGGATGGCTCAGTGGAAATCGGAGCCAAAGCCCTGCGCCGCCGTGCGCTGGAACCGGAGCGCGTGGTGACGAGCATCAAGCGGCTGATGGGGCGGCGGATGAACGAGGTGGAGGAAAATTTCCCGGTGCCCGTCGATGCCGGAACTGATGGGTTTCCCCGCGTGCTGGGCAAAACCCCGGAGGAAATCAGCGCGGAGATTTTAAAGGAAATGAAGCGCGTCGCGGAGTGGCGGATGGGCGCGGAAATCCGGAAAGCGGTGATCACGGTGCCCGCTTATTTCCACGATGCCCAGCGCGCCGCGACGAAGCGCGCCGGCGAACTCGCCGGGCTCGAAGTCGTTAGAATCATCAACGAACCGACCGCCGCCGCGCTCGCCTATGGCCTGGACAAGCTCGGAGAGAAGGCCCGCGTCGCGGTCTATGATCTCGGCGGCGGGACCTTCGATCTATCTATTCTGGAAATGCAGGACGGCGTGTTCCAAGTGCTCGCCACCCACGGCGACACGCGGCTCGGCGGTGACGATCTGGATGCATTGATCCTCGCTCGCATGATGGAGCGGGCCGGCATCGCGGAAATCGACGGTGCTGCCAGAGTCCGCCTAACCGCCGAGGCGGAGCGGGTGAAGCTTTCTCTATCGGAAAATGAGCAGGCGGTCTTCCGCGTGCCATTCTACGACGGCAGCCGTAGTTTGGAGGAAACGATCACGCGCGTGGAGTTGGAAAAACTCGCGGCACCTTGGATCGGACGAACTCTTCATCTTTGCCGCAAAGCACTCGCGGATGCCGCGTTGAAAGCGGAGGACCTGAGCGCGGTGGTGGTCGTCGGCGGCAGCACCCGTATGCCTGCCGTCCGCCGCGCGGTGGCGGAGCTTTTTTCACGCGAACCGGATGTTTCGCAACACCCGGACGAGGCGATCGCCCTCGGAGCGACGATCCAAGGCGGCGTGATGAGCGGCGCGCTGGGACAGATGATTTTGTTAGACGTGACACCGCTGAGCCTTGGCATCGAAACGTTTGGCGGGTTGATGAACGTGCTGATTCCGCGCAACACGACCATCCCGTGCAAGGCCGGTGAAATGTTCACCAACGCAGCCGACGGCCAAGCCACGATGCGGGTCCGCGTGCTCCAGGGCGAACGCGAGATGGCGAAGGACAATTGGGAACTCGGCAGCTTCGATGTGGCGTTTTCCCCCTCTCCGAAAGGTCGGGCGAGAGTGGGCGTGCAGTTCAAGATCGATGAAAACGGCATTCTGGAAGCGCTTGCCCGGGATGTTTCCACGGGAACCGACATCGTGGTGAGGATCGAGAGCGCCGCCGTGAACGTGGACGACGCGGCGGTGGAAGCGATGGTCAGCGAGTCGGTCGAGCATGCCTTCACGGACATGGCCGAGCGAATTTTTACTGAGGCGAGATTGAAAGCCGAGGAACTGCTCCCTGCCGTGGAATCCGTTCTAAACCAAGGACTCGCAAAAGACGATGAACGAGAGGAAATCGAATCCGCCGCCGCCGCCGTCCGCGCCGCGCTCGCCGGAGGAGCTGCAAATCCTCTGAAAATCGCGGTTCAACGCCTCGATGCCGCCACCGAAGCACTCGCCGCCCGGCTGGTCGAGCAGGCGATGGATGCCGCACTGGATCGCCAGCTTGGCGGACAATGACCGCCCGAACCCGCTTGCAAGCCGACGGAATCGCCCCCATCCTGTGCCGCCTCCATTTCTCTCATGAGTTCAGGTTTTTCCGATCCCAACAACCACGTCCCCGAGGTCACTCCGGACGATGACTGGGGTGATTCGGACGGACATGTCGGGGAAATCAATGTCGCAGTCAGCGTTCTGCCTCCACGACGATCCGTTGCAGACAGAGCGCCCACCGTGGCCGCCAGTCCCGAAAACGGCCTGCGGATTGAATCGAGCGTGATTCGAAATGACACGTTCGAAACGCCACGACAGTTGAAGGTTCAGGAAATCAACGGCAGCGTGGTAAGGCTGGAACAGGAAGATTCCGCTCCTCCCAGAGTAGAACGCATCGTCACCTTCCACGAAAAACCCGCTCGTCTGGATGGCGGGAAAAATCCACGGGGAGAAGGCAGGGAATGGGGACGCGTTCATGGCAGTTCGCCGAGATGGCTCATCGGCACCGGTGCCGGAATCGCCGCCCTGATCGTTTTGGGAATGTACCTGCTGCCAAAAATCAACGCGACGAACGCGGCACGGAAAACTCCGGGCAGCCAAATGCCGTTGCTTGAAGAGGACGAGAGCCCGAAAGTCTCGGAGCAGTTGAACTGGCTTCTTGAGCGTCAGCCCGAGGCCATTCGGATTTATCGCTCGTTCACTCAAGCCGCTCATTTCGATGAAATCATTCCGATGATCCGGGACGGTGCCGTTATGAAAGACACGCTGGCCAAGAGCTGGCAGCCCATGACGGTTTCAAGCCAATGGGCTCCTGCCGACGATTCCTCGTGGATCGTAGTGGAGCTGGCAGGACACTCCTGCGGCTTGCTGGAGGGCAACCTTCCCGACCACTCGAAATTCGCCGCCTATTTCATCAACGATCACAATCGGCTGCTGCTAGATTGGAAAGCCACCACAGCCTACGGCACGGCCACCTTCAAAGAACTCGAATCGGGTCCTTGCGACGGAAGCGAAATCCGTGGTGTGCTTTCCATCTCGACCTTCTACACTGCCAATTTCCCGGAGGCGGACTATCAGAGTTTCAGCTTGGCTTCTCCCGACGAAGAAACCGCCATTTGGTGTTATGCGTCCCGAAGCTCGCGGGATATTGGAAAAATCGCACAGGAGCTCCAGACGGGCTCGATCATCACGGAGCCGAAAGGACCGAAGAAAATGACTCTCCGTCTCAAACGTGGCCCCGAAGGCGCATTGCCAAATCAATGGCTGATCGAAGAGATGCTCCATGTCGACTGGGTGTCACCGTAACAATCGAACCGTGAACGCCAACAACACATCCTGGTTTCATTGCGGTCGCTGCGGTTCGCTGTTTCTATCCACTGCCGGAGAGCCCGGCGACCGGTTCTGCACTTCCTGCGGCTGCAATCCTTCCCTCGGAATCGATCTACCATCCCCGGATTCCACGGACATCGCACCGCTTCCCCTAGCGGATCCCCAGGAATCCGCCGCCGAGCGCAAGAAGCCCTCCCACAAGAAGCGGAAACAAAGCTTTTTCATGCTGAAACTCATGACTGGCTGGGTGGTAGTATTGGTTGCGATTGTCTACGGAGCAAAAACCCTCTGGCCGGACGATCAACCTAACATCACCAGCGTCAAAAGCACGCTTCCCGCAAAGCCGTCCGTCTCCCCGGAAGACATCCAGCTACTGAACGACGCCGCCCCCCTCTGCCTGGAAGCCCTAACGGGATTTCTCAGCGCCGCCACTCCCGAAGAACGCAACCAGTTCGTAAGCTCGCCCGTCACCACGGCCGCCCGCATGGCGCTGTTCTACAGCATGAATCCGCTGACCAACGTCGATCCGCGGAATCTGGGGATTCAGGGATCATCCATTTTGCACCTGCCCAACGGCAATGCTGTTGAAATCCATCTTTCGTCACCCGACGGACGCCTTTTTGACGTCGTTTTCGTCCGGGAAAACGACGAATGGCGGATCGACTGGGATCATTACGCACGTTACAGCGACTCGCCATGGGCGCTCTTTCTGGCTGGCAGCGGCGAGGTGGAAGGAGAGTTCCGGTTGTTAGCCCGCGAGCGTCTCGCCGATGAACGCAAGAGCGAGGATTCTATCAGCGTGGTGCTTTACGCCCCGCGTTTCGGCTACGCCAACGACACCGGATTCCAATCTCCGGAATTCATCGTCAAGCGCGACACCCAAAATGGCCGCCTGCTCGATGCCGCATTCAAACTCGAACGCAGCGCCAAGCAGCCTTTTGGTCTGAATCTTCCGAGCATCAATCCCGAAGGACTCATCCGGGTTCGCGTGAAAATTCGTCGCTTCGAAGTCAACATGGAGCGCCGTTTTGAAATCGAAAACGTCATCGCCTGCCATTGGTACTCCGTCGATGAGCCCGGAATGGAGATTCCGGATGCACCTGCTAAGAAATAGCAGTTCAGTCCGCGTGAAGCGCCCGTTTCATCACGGGCAGCGGCTCGGAACCGGGAAACCAATGCTGGAACGCCAGCGCTCCCTGGTGAATGAGCATCGATAATCCATTCGCGGTCCGGCATCCCGTTTCCGTCGCAATCGCTAACAGAGGTGTGACCGCCGGCTTGTAAATCGTGTCATAAACGAGGTGCTCTTTTTTCAAACAGCCTGCCGGCAGGATCGACGGATCACCCGGTTTCAAACCCACCGATGATGTGTTCACGATCAGGTCGCAGCTCAGGCATTGCTCTTCCAGCGCGACATCATCGAAGGAAAGCGCGACGATTTCCGATTCGGGCCGGATTCCACCAAGACGCTCCGTCAGCGGGACCAGTTTTTCCCGCGTCCGGTTCACCAGGACGAGCTTGCTCACGCCTGATAGACAGCCTTGCGTGGCGATCGCCCCACCCGCGCCGCCACCCGCGCCGACGATGGCGACCCTTAGCGATGCGAACTCCACCTGGAACTCATCCTCGATCGCCCGTGCAAACCCGGGACCGTCCGTATTGAAACCACGCGTCATGTCCCGGTCGAAACGGACGGTATTGACAGCACCTAACACCCGCGCCTCGGGATGCACCCCGCCACAGGCCGCCATCGCGTCCAGTTTGTGCGGCACCGTCACATTGCAGCCGATGAAACCCAGCTCCCTCATCAGCGCAAAGGCCTCCCCCACCCGGCCGGGCTCGATTTCCAAACGGATGTAGCGCGCGTCGATGCCCGCCGCATCGAGCGCGGGTTGATGCATTTGCGGCGATGCCGAATGCGCCACCGGATAACCGATCACCGCCAGACGCG
The DNA here is from genome assembly GCF_039920825.1 of Luteolibacter sp. GTDB lineage: Bacteria > Verrucomicrobiota > Verrucomicrobiia > Verrucomicrobiales > Akkermansiaceae > Luteolibacter. The sequence continues at coordinate 102,782 of NZ_JBDSCX010000078.1, forward strand.
CGGGCTTGGCGGCACCCGCGTCCAACAGATCGCGGGATGACAGATCCTCGAGTGTGTAAACTTCCTTCATCTGATTCGATTCCGCGATTCAGTTACAGCATCCCGGCGAATTTGCGAACGCGCCCCACACACCGGTCCTTGCCGAGCAAATTCAAAACATCCCCGAGGTCCGGACCGTGCGCCCGGCCTGATAGAGCGACCCGCAGCGGGAACATGAGCTGCCCCGGCTTCGCGCCCGCGGCGACAGCGGTATCGTTCAAAGATGCTTTCGCAGCATCTGCCGACCAATCGGAAATCGCTTCGAACGCAGTCGCGAGCGATGACACAAGCGCTCCGGCAGCCACGTTTCCACGGACTTTCGTAAGCGTCTCGTCATCGTAAGAAAAATCGTCCTTGAGCAGGAAATCCACCGCCGCCGGAACATCGCCAAGCAGGCGCACTTTGTCCTTCACCGCAGCAATCACAGACACGTAGTTTTCCGGAATCGGCAGGCCTTCAGCCTCGACGAACGGTTTCGCCGCTGCCGCAAAATCCTCGACGCTTACGGCTAGCAGATGCTGCTGGTTCACCCACTTGCATTTCTCCAAATCGAAACGTCCGGGCGAGCGATTGACGTTTTCCAACGTGAAAATATCCGCGAGTTCCGCGAGGGTGAAGATTTCCTGCTCGGTCTTCGGATTCCATCCTAACAACGCGACAAAATTCACGACTGCGCTCGATAGGAAACCCTGCCGCGGGTAGTCTCCCACTGCCGCCCCTTCATCGCGCTTCGACATCTTGGAACCGTCCGGATTCAAAATGAGCGGGATGTGCGCATATTGCGGAGCCTTGCCACCGAAGGCTTCGATGAGCTGAAGATGCTTCGGCGTGTTCATCAAATGATCTTCGCCGCGAATCACGTGGGTGATCTCCATTTCCAGATCGTCCACCACGTTGACGAAGTGGAAAACATAGGAACCGTCCGAGCGCTTCACCACCATGTCCGGCGTGTTCGACTCGTCGCAGTAGTCGATGGTCACCTCGCCGCAGACGAGGTCATTCATCGTCACCGGCTTTCTATCAAAACGAAAACGCCACGCGCCGCCGTCCTCGTAAACACGATCCGCCACCACCAGTTTCGCGAACCAGGTGTCGTAGATTTCCTTCCGCTCGCTCTGATAGTAGGGGCCGAAGTTTCCGCCTTTTTCAGGACCTTCGTCCCAGTCCAGCCCGAGCCAGTTCATCCCGTCGAAAATCGCCTGCCGCGCCGCTTCGGTGTTCCGCGCCTCGTCGGTGTCCTCCACCCGCAGCACGAAAACCCCACCGTGTTTGCGGGCGAACAGCCAGTTGAACAAAGCAGTGCGCGCCCCGCCGACGTGAAGATAGCCGGTGGGCGAAGGAGCAAATCGGGTGCGAACGGTCATGCGCGAGGTGTAAGCGGCCAAATCGCCCGCGTCCAGCCCCACGGACCGCGGAATTCAGTCCGCAGCTCGTTTCCGCGCCACATACACCGTGCTCGCCGACTCCTTATCCAGCAACGGATTGAAAAATTTTACCACATGCGTCTGCGGCGCCTCGAAAACCTCGGCAAGATGGCTGAGGAAAACTTCATCCGGCGGATCGTCCGACCACAGCGCGAACACGCCGCCGGGATGCAGTTGCGCGGCGAGGCGGCGCAGGCCGTCCGCGCTGTAAAATGCCGCGTTCCGTTCGTGCAGCAGATTCTGTGGCGAATGATCAATGTCCAACAGCACCGCATGAAATTTCCGCCCCGGCCGGGTGGGGTCGAATCCCACTTCCGGGGCAGCGGCGAGCGCGAAGAAATCCCCGAGGATCAACCGGCACCGCGGATCGCCGGTTAGCGTTTCACCGAGCGGCACCATCCCCTTCTCATGCCACTCGATGACCGGAGCCATCACGTCCACCACCAGCAACTCCGCCACCCGCGGATCCTTCAACGCCGCGACCGCCGTGTAGCCGAGGCCGAGTCCACCGACGACCACATCCAGCATCTCACCTTCCACCGCAGCCAGTCCGAGATCCGCCAACGCCTCTTCCACTTCATGAAACAAACTGGACATGAGATAGCCGTTTCCTAGCAGGACTTCGTAAACGATCAGATCGTCCAACATCGCCATCCGTCGGCGGCGCAAAATCAGGTCGCCCAGCGGCGTCGGTCGGAAATCCAGTTCTTCAAACAGCGGCTTCATTGATGAGCATAGCCGGAGCATCCGAGGCACCGCGACGTTATTGTCTCAATCATTGAAAAAATGCCGTCCGATCTTCGAACTTTCGGTGGCATGGTCGGTTTCCCAATAAACGTCGCTGCAGATGTCGGAGACCACCGGCGGCGCACCATTTTCCGCGAATGCGACGGCGGCCAAGGCTTCTGCTTTCGCCTGCCGGGAAATCTCCTCCAACCCCGCCTCATCGAGAAGCCCTTCATTTATCAGCCGAAGGCCCCACAACATCATCGGATCACGGGACTTCTTTTCTTCGATCTCTTCCGGCGTCCGGTATCTCTTATGATTGGCGTCGGCAACATTAGATCCGAAATACCGATAAGTGGAAATTTCCAAAACCGTCGGCCGTTGATGTTCACGCGCCCGATCGATGGCAGGCTGAATTCTCGCCCTCATTTCGTAGGGATCGGCATCGCCGATCAAATCCCAATCAATGCCATAAGTCTCCGCCCGCCGCGCCAGGCAATCCTTGAAAACCGAGGAGCGTGACACGGATGTTCCCATCGCGTAGCCGTTATTCTCGATGATGTAAATCACGGGCAGTCCGAATAGTCCCGCGAGATTCAGCGACTCGTGATAGACTCCCTGATTTACCGAGCCCTCGCCGAGAAAACAGAAGACCACCCCCTTGATCTCCCGCTGCTTCAATGCAAACGCCAGTCCCGCCGCGAGTGGTGTTTGCGCGGCAGCGGTCGCATGGCAGCCCCAGTGGTGTTTCGCGGGAGCATAGAATGAAAACGCCCCGCTCTTGCCCTTCGAGCAGCCGTTCGTTTTGCCAAACAACTCCGCCATGCACGGTCCCATCTCCATTCCGGCGGCAAGCGCATGGCCCATTCCCCGCCAGCCGCTGATAGAGTGATCATCCGGCCCCATCAGGGAACGAACTCCCGTCGCTACGGATTGCTGCCCGATGTTGAGAACCAAAAAACCTGCCATTTTCCCCGCATTGTAATGCTTCAACGCCGCTTGCTCGAACCTGCAAATCCGCATCATCTGCCGATAGAGATCGATCTTGCTCTCGGCAGACCAAGTCCGGTTGATGTCATGTTCCTGATCGATCATGAGAAGTTCGCGAGGATAGTCTCATTCAGCCAGCGACCGCAGCACCCGGCAAGGATTCCCTGCGGCGATCACATCCGCCGGGATCGACTTCGTCACCACACTGCCTGCGCCGATCACGCTGCGATCTCCAATGGTGACGCCGGGGCAGATGATCGCGCCGCCGCCGATCCAGACATCGCTGCCGATGGTGATCGGCTTGGCCGACTCCAGCCCGCCGCGGCGCTCCATCGCATCGAGCGGATGGGTGGCGGTGTAGATTTGCACGGCGGGACCCAATAGCGTGTTGTCGCCGATGACGACCGGCATCACGTCGAGCACGATGCAGTTGAAATTGAAATAGACGTTGCTGCCGAGGGTGATGTTCGTGCCGTAGTCGCAATGGAACGGCGGTTGGATCGTGGCGTCGGTCGCACAGCAGAGGAGTTCGGATAAAATCCGGCGGCGCTCGTCCTGCTGGTTCTCGGTCGAGTCGTTGAGAAGTTTGCAAAGATCCCGGCACCGCGCCCGCTCGCCGATGAGCTGCGGATACTGGGCATCGTAGAGCTCACCCGCTAACATTTTTTCCTTTTCGGATTTCATGGATTGGCAGATCGGAGGATTGACGGAAAAAATGAATCCGCCAAGCTTGATGAATCATGATGGAGCGCCTCATCATCCGCAATTTCCAGGAGAGCGACTCCATCCCGGCGATCACGCGGTTGCTGCACGAAGCCTACGCCCCGCTCGCGGCGATGGGCCTGCGTTATACGGCCACCCATCAGGATGACGAGGTGACACGCCGTCGGCTCGGCAGCGGATGGGCGTGGGTGGCGGAGCTGGATGGCGAAATCGTGGCGACCGTCACCCTCTATCAAAATTCGTCGGGCAGTGAGGAGTGCGCGTGGTATCGCGACCCGAGAGTCTTTTCGCTCGGCCAGTTCGCCGTGCGCCCGGATCTCCAGTGTCTCGGACTTGGCGGACGGCTGATTGCGATGTTAGAAACTGAGGCCTCCGCACGAGGGGCCAGGGAACTGGCGCTCGACACGGCGGACGGCGCGGACCATCTGATCCGCTGGTATGAAAAACGAGGATTCCGTTTCATCGAGCATGTGGGCTGGGGCAACACGAACTACCGCAGCGTGGTGATGTCGAAAACGTTGAGAGTCACCGCACGGCTTTGATCGGGGCGCCACCGATTTCCATCACCCGGATCACTCCCGAATCCGCCCCTTTCAAACCGCGCGGATAGATCGCGTTGCCAAGCGAGTGGAGAATCACCGCGCCACCGTGAATTTCCTCCCGTTGGATCACGTGAGGATGTGCGCCGACGACGAGAGCAACTCCACGTGCAGCCAGCCAGCGTGCCCAATGCCGTTGATCGTCGTCCACCCGCGGGTCATATTCGTTTCCGCCGTGGACCATGACGATCACCCGCTCGCCTGCTGCACGGGCCATTTGGATTTCCTGTTCAAGGATCTCACGGTGAAGCGGCAACACCGCGACTCCGGCGTGATTGGGTCCGGCGGCACCCGTTTCGAAATAGCAGATGCCAAACACGGCCATCTTCACCCCCTTGCGCTCCATTCGCCAAGGGCGGCAGGCTTCCACCTCGTTTTTGCCAGCTCCAAAACAGGCCATGCCGGCATTTTCCAAGGCCTTGATTCCTTCGACAATTCCATCCGCCCCGGCATCGGCGGCGTGGTTGTTTGCCAGGGAAACGGCATCCACTCCCTGCGACTTCAGCCAACCTAACCTATCCGGTGAAAATCGGAAATCGTAGCGGGGCTTTCCGTCCGGCCCTTGCATCGAGGGAATGCCTTCCAAATTCGCTACAAAGGCATCGGCATCTCCCTTGCCAAAACCTTCGATCACCTCGCGGTCTTCACCTGCCAACGCGACATCGCCGGCGAACGCGATCCGGCAGGTCGGCGGAGAAAGCGGCACGCGCAGGGAGAAGACCGGACGCGTCTCCGCGAGTTTCGCCAGCTCGATGATTTCGGGAAACCCGCCGAGGTGATGCACGACGAGATCATTCCCGTCTAACACGCCGAGCGGCTCGCGGTCCTGCCAGACCGCGGCGACGTGCTGGCCGAAGTCGATGACGATGCCGCGCTCAATCCCGGTGGTGGTGATTTTCACTCCATCGGCCAGCCTCACATTTTCCGCCTGGGTTGCGAGTTGCGCGCGCAGGCGGCCGGGATCGCCCCAGGTTAGAGCGATGCCGTTCCGCCGCCAGGAATGGATGAAGAGATTCGCGCAATCGCTGCCCCAGCCGGTTTCCACGCCGGACAGATCGCCCGCCGTCACCCCGGCGATGCCGAAAACATAAGGCATTCCGCCGCATTCGGAGACCGAACCACGGAAGCCCTCCGCCGTGCGGATGCGAAGCTCGATGCAGGCCGCGGGAAGCCAGCCGCGCGGAGTTTCGATTTCCGCCTCGATGAGAAACCGCCCGCCGGTCGCGCGCCGCCAGGTCGCGGGATCGAGTTGGAAATCCGTGGTTTCTCCCAAACTGCGGCGTTTCTCGTAAATCCAGCGGGCCGGGGATTTCGAAAAGCTTTTTCCAAGCCCGGTCTCCGGCAGCAGGTCATATGCCTCCCGCGCAGGCTCCAACAGAAACCAGCGGGTCCTGCCGGTCGCGTCCTGCGTGGCCTCCGCCCGCAACACGGGTTCCTTGCCGAGCGGAAATCGCCACACGCCATCGCTGTCAATCTCACCGCTCACCGGGACAATCCCGGACGTGCCGAATTCCTCCTGCCAGAGAGAAGGCAGCCATACGCCGTTCCGGTCCTTGATCGTTAGGGTTTCGCCGAGTTCGCACAGTTTCATCCGCGTTCCCGGCGAAGCCTTGGCAAGTTCCCAACGCGGAATTTGTTTTTTCAACTCAGCCGCCTTCAAAGAGGCGTCAGGCCGGTCGTCGAGCGACGCGTCCATCTCCATTCTCGCGCCACGGGTATGACGCACGGCATCGATGGCGAGCGCGACCAGCGCATCGGCTTCGGCATCGTCTGTTAGCCACGGGCGCGACACGGCGAAAGCCACTCCTGCCAGTCCGGGCCAATCCATGGCGCGTTCCCAGATCGCTTCAAAATTCGCGGTGCGGTCTTTAGGCTTCATCCCCGCGAAGAAATCGAGATCGATGGCGAGGATGATTTTCCGCGCTCCCGGCTGCCATTCGCGGAAACCATTCAAATCGCAAGTGTCCCAGCGTCCCGCAAACGATCCCGCCGAGCGCGGCTCGACTTCCAACCTGCCGTCCAGTGAATCCGTGGCTTCCAGATTTTTCACCTCACGTTCCTTGTTTGCGAGCACCGGAGCAGCCAGCCACAGCACGCGGTCCAACGGCCGCGGCATCAGCGACTCGATCCAGTTGAAAACTTGGACACGGCCGTTCTTCCGCCAATTTTCCACGCGGATCTCGCGTTCTCTTTCCGATGGCACCCGTCGCATCTCCTCGCGGATTTCCTCGGACCGCTCCGCCGGCGACGCATCCGAATGGGCATCTACCAGAACGAGGACATGCGGTTCATCGAGATCGAAATTCCGCGTGATCCAGCCGGCCGTCTCGGCGTGGTTGTCCGCGATGAACACCGGCAGCTCCTGCCCGGCATGGACGGGAACCGACAGGACGACAGCCGCCAGCAACGATCTAACGAACCGGTTCAAGCTTCGGTTTTTTGTCGAGCCGGACATGCAGGCGGATTCCGCTGACGCAAAGATCTTCAAAATGCTTGCCCGGCCAAACCTCCTGGAAGGTCAGCCGGATTTTCTTCACCGGCTTGGCATAATCCCGGACAGCGATGAAACAGGCGGTGCGGGCATCCGAAACGGAAGCGGTGAAAGAATATTCGCCATTCAGCTCGACAAGCACTTTCTTAGGACGGGCATTGGCTTGGAACAATTCCTCGCTCTTGAAATACCCCGGATTCATTTCAATGGCGTCGAGCGGCTTTGCCACCGCGGGAGTTAGTTCGAGCCACTCGCCGATCCCCGGTCCTGTCGCTCCCTCGCTCCAAGTTTGCCGTTCACCCGGATCTTTCACATTCGCAGCGTCATAGGAAAGCCCGTTCGCAGGAGAAAGCGTGGTGCTGGCGGTCACCTGATAGTTCACGTGAGACATCGACCAACGATCGCCTCGCTGCACATATCGCGAGTGGTCGGGTCCGTTAAACTTTACGGGAGTGCTCTCAACCTTGGGCCGGGCTTCGATTTCCAAATCATCTGCCATCGTGGGTTCGAGGTTCTCGAATTCCCACACCCAGTTTTCGCCGGATTTCTTGAAACGGTTCACCGGTTTGAAGACTTTGAGGTCCTCGGCGGAAATTCCGTTCGGCTTGAGCATGATTTTGCCGGTGCCGATGGTCCCAGCCCAAACAGCCGCCGTCGAAAGACGGTATTTAAAAACCGCCGGACCAGCCGAAACATCCTCGCTCACGCTCCATTCTTCGAGTGGATAGCCGCTCCGGAAGCGGATCTGCACCGGCTTCTCCTCTCCGGCGGCAAATGTGATCTCGGAAACCAACCAGCCAGCGATCCCGGCGAAACGCTTGTCATCGGAGGGCTTCTTTTCTTCCTGCCATTTCGCCGCAATGCCCTTCCCCGCTGAAGCGATCGTGTAGTCCTGGCAGTATTTCAGAGTATTGGTCTTCTTCGAACCGTCCTTACCTATCTCGGTCATCAACTCGCGATCAAACGATTCCTCCACCGGAAACCCGAACCGGACCGTTACCTTTTTGTCGGCCTCATTGTGCATCAAATAGCGCACCTCGACATCCGCCGCGGCCGCCCCCAGTTCGACCGTGAGTTTTTCATCCAGAATGCGGATTTTTTCCGTCTCCTTTGGCTCGAAACCCGCGACATCGCCCATATTCTCCACCCCGCCGCGGAAGTAGCCGCCGCCGTTAGCGAAAGCCGGCTGCGTCAGCACGGTGAAACCGATGACGAGCCACGTGTTGATTCTCATGTCCTCATGCTCCCTAACCAAGTTACGGAGTCAATTTCCAAATGGATCGGCATTGACGCGTCGGACGGCACGTCCAAGCTCACCACATGATAGCAAGACTGCGGGGCAAGGTGATCGAGGCGTATCCAAACCGGCTGGTGGTGGATGTGCATGGAGTGGGCTACGAGGTTTTCATCCCGCTTTCGACCTTCGACCGGTTGCACGCAGCGGAGGGGCTGGACGTCGACCTGCGGACGCACCTGCATTTCAGCCAGCTCGGGCAGAAATTGTTTGGATTCGCGAGCGAGGAGGAACGGGATGTTTTCCTGCTGCTCATCGACCGTGTGAGCGGCGTGGGGCCGACGATGGCGGTCTCGGTGTTGAGCGGGATGGATGTGAACCAATTCAAGAAATGCGTGGTCGCGGGCGATGTGGCGGGGCTTTCGAGACTCAAGGGTGTCGGGAAAAAGACGGCGGAGCGGATCGTGCTGGAGCTGAAAGACAAGGTCGGCGTGACGGAAACCTGGCAGGATGCGGCGGCAGGCCAGGTGAGTGCCGGGGCGGCGGATGCGGAGCTGGCGTTGATCGCGCTGGGCTACAAGCAGGTGGACGCACGCAAGGCAGTTAGAAAAGTGCTGGATGCGGATCCGGCGGCACCCACGGAAGCTCTGGTGCGCGGGGCATTGCGGGCGCTCCAGGGATAGAAATGCGGAAATGCCCAAACGGGTGACTGGCGCAAATGAGTGATATTTTGTTTCTTGTCAGCAGTATTTCACCCGCACAACCTCGACAGCGGATTGGGAAAACATTTTTTCCCGCCATCCAAACCCTTCAATCTGAATGACCGCCACATCCGTCCCGGCCACCCGCTACCGCTGGTCAATTTGCGCCCTGCTGTTTTTCGCCACGACCATCAACTACCTCGACCGCCAAGTGCTGTCGCTGACGTGGAAGGACTTCATCGTGCCGGAGTTTCATTGGACCAACTCGGACTACGGCACCATCACGTCACTGTTCTCGATCTTCTACGCGTTCGGCATGCTGATCGCCGGCCGTTTCGTCGACTGGATGGACACGAAAAAGGGATTTCTCTGGGCGATCTTCATCTGGTCCATCGGCGCTTGCGTGCATGCCCTCTGCGGCATCGCCACCTCGGGAATTCTAACAGGTCATTGGTTGGTTGGCTTCGAAGGGGCGCGGGAAGCCGTGAGCCATGTGGACAATATCGCCAAGATTTCCTCGGTGAGCGTTACCCTTTTCATTTTCGCGCGCCTGGTGCTGGCCATCGGTGAAGCCGGCAACTTCCCCGCCGCGATCAAAACCACGGCCGAGTTCTATCCGAAAAAGGACCGCGCCTTTTCGACCAGCCTGTGGAACGCCGGAGCCACGGTGGGCGCGCTGGCGGCTCCGCTGATCATCCCGCCGCTGGCGCTATATTGGGGCTGGGAAGCGGCGTTCGTCGTGATCGGCGCGCTCGGATTCGTGTGGATGGGATTCTGGGTGTTGATGTATGACAAACCGGAAGTCCACCCGCGGGTGAATGCCGCAGAGCTAACCTATATCCGGCAGGATATGGATCATGATCCGGTCCTGAAAGCCGGTGAAGCCCGCGCCAAGACCTCGTTCCTCGCGTGCCTGCGCTATCGCCAGACATGGGCATTCGCGCTCGGCAAGCTGCTCACCGATGGTGTCTGGTGGTTTTTCCTGTTCTGGACGCCCGCTTACCTCAGCGCCGTCTATCATATCAAGTCGTCGGATCCCGCGGGCAAATGGGCGCTCTTCACTCTTTACGCAATCACGCTGCTTTCCATCATCGGCGGTTGGCTGCCATCGTATTTCGTCGGTAAGAAAGGCATGAATCCATACGCCGGCCGGATGAAGGCGATGTTGATCTTCGCCTTCTTTCCCCTGCTCGCGCTGCTGGCCCAGCCGTTGGGAACCTACAGCTACTGGTGGCCGGTCATCATCATCGGCATCGCCGGCGCGGCCCACCAGGCATGGTCCGCCAACCTGTTCTCCACCGTTGGCGACATGTTCCCGAGAAAGGCCATCGCAACCATTACAGGCATCGGCGGCATGGCGGGCGGGATCGGAGCCTTCGCCATCAACAAGTCTTCCGGCGTCCTATTCGACTACGCGAAGAAAGTGGATATGACGGTCCTTGGCTTCAAAGGAGAAGAAGCCGGCTATTTCATCATCTTTTCCTTTTGCGCGGTCGCCTATCTCGTCGCCTGGATCGTCATGCGCACCCTGGTGCCCCACTACAAGCCGATCACCGATCTCTAACTTCCCATCCGCTCATGAATCCGCCGGACCGCCCATGCGGCGTGTTCGGCGATCAGCGGGTCGGGATCGGCGGCGGCTCGCTCCAATGCCGGAAGGTCGTCGGGCCTTCCGGTATTACCCAGCGCCACGCAAACGTTTCTCAGGAACCGCGGGCGTTTGATGCGCTTGATCGGCGATTTCGCGAACAAGGCGCGAAAGCCTTCGTCGTCGAGATCGAGGAAATCGCGCAGGCGTTTTTCAAAAACCGAGGTCCGGGCGTGGAAGGCCATTTCCCGGGATTCCGCGGCAAAGCGGTTCCACGGACAGGCGTCGAGGCAATCGTCGCAGCCGTAGATCCGGTCTCCCATGGCGATGCGGAATTCCTCGGGAATAGGTCCCTTGTGTTCGATCGTTAGATAGGAAATACAGCGCCGTGCATCCACCCGTCGCGGGGCCGTGATGGCTTGCGTGGGGCAGGCGGTGATGCAGGCGGTGCATTTCCCACAATGGTCGCCGAAGGGCGCGTCGGGCGTTAGATCGAGCGTGGTCAGCAGTTCCGCGAGGAAAAACCACGCGCCCAGATGGCGGTGGATTTGCACGGTGGACTTGCCGTTCCAACCGAGCCCGGCATCGCTGGCAAAGTCGCGTTCGAGGACAGGACCGGTATCCACGTAGAACCGTTGGATGCCGCCGAGCGTCTGCAGTTTCACATCGAACTCGCGGAGGCGCTTTTCGATTAGATCGTGGTAGTCGTCATTCCAGGCATATCGGGCGATGCGGTAGCCACCGTCATGTCCCTCGGGAAACGGGCTGCGGCCCGGGTAGTAGTTGAGGGCGAGGCAAACGATGGATTTGCAATCCGGCAGAACCTCGCGCGGATCGCAACGGCGGTCGGGAGTGCGCTCGAGCCAAGCCATCTCGCCATGTTTCCCTTCGGCGATCCAGTCACGGAAAAGCCCCGCATGACTGGCTTCCTTGGCCCGCGCGATGCGGCAGTCGTCGAATCCGAGTTCCGCCGCCCATGCTTTGATCTGCTCCACGGTCGCGTTCACAAATGGCCGGTGAAAAAGTAACGCGCGCTTTCCAGAATGCCGGTCGCGAGTTCGCCGCAGTCGAGTCCGCTGGTGTCCACTTTCAGATGCGCGGTTTCGGCGTAAAGCGGTTTCCTAACCGCCAGCAGCGCCTCGATCCGCGCTGCGGGATCGTCGGTATGAAGCAGCGGCCGATCGCGGTTTTTCGAGGTCCGTTCGAGGATGACGGCCAACGGTGCCTGGAGCCAGACGACGTAGCCGAGGTGCCGGAGCAGATTCCGGTTTTCCTCCCGGCCCACCACACCGCCGCCGGTCGAGATGATGCGCCGGGGCGCGGCGGGATCGACCAACTCTCCCAACAACGCGGTTTCCATTTCGCGGAATTTATCCTCGCCTTCATCTGCGAAAATCGCGGCGATGGATTTCCCGGCGCGTTGCTCGATGACGTGGTCCATGTCCACCAGAGGGTAGCCGAGCCGCTGGTGCAGCTCGCGTCCGACGGTGGATTTTCCACTCCCCATGAAGCCGATGAGAACAATGTTCTTCGGCGGGGTTTGCGACTCGTTCATGCGGGCATCCTAGAGTGAAGGCGGCGGAGGGATAAACCGTAAAAGCGGACCGCAAGCCATTTTGGCAAATTGGCGGTCTCCCGCGCAACCAAAAGAGCGATCCGTCTCCAGATTGCCTTTGATGGTAATTATGCCAGAAAGGCCCGCAACATTCGCCACAAGGAAGATCCAACTGCTGATGTTCCCGTCCACATCCAAAACTCCGGTGTTGACCCCGATTTCATTCGTAAATGGGGGCAAGCTGGTTCCAAAGGTCCCCCAGCCGTCATTCCGTTAGACGACCGTAAACGTCGGGAAAGATTTTAGGAGAACCGACATCGAACCCCCGTTTCCGACTTTACGGATCACGCCCCATTGACGTTCAACTTCCCGGTGCTCGTCTGCCTGCCGACGACGCCTCGGTTGCTGAAATCGATGGAGGCCCTCGCCAGGACGCAACGGTTCCACGGTTCTGGACAAATTCCCCGATCGAATTGCCCCCGCTGTCGTCAGAGAAAATCACGGCGATCGATTTTCCGCGGGCTGCTGCACGACGTGACGTGATCCACGTCCACGAGTTGGCAGCCGAGCCTCTGGTGCATGACCGGAAAATCCGCGGCCTGGAGCCAAGCATATGACGCCTGCACCACAATCGTATGAGCGCCAGATAACTATGAAATCCATTGGCACGGCGAGTGCTCAATTTGCAAATCGGGGAACTGATTTCCCAAAATGGCCGCATCCACCGCTATGAAAAAACACACGTCCTTCCTGCTCGCTTCATTGATGGTCTTATCATCCCTCGTCTGCAAGGCGGCGGAACCGCTCAAAATCGGCTATTCCGACTGGCCCGGGTGGGTCGCGTGGGAGATCGGCATCAAAAAAGGTTGGTTCAAAGAAGCCGGCGTGGATGTGGAATTTGTCTGGATGGACTACGTGAAATCCATGGAAGCCTACGCTGCCGGCAAGCTCGACGCGGTGTGTGTGACCAACGGCGACGCACTCGTCACCGGAGCCACGGGGAAACCGTCCGTCTGCGTGCTTCTGAACGATTACTCGAATGGCAACGACATGATCGTCGCCAAGGGGGATTATAAAACGCTTAAAGACCTCAAGGGCAAGACAATCGCGCTGGAGGAAGGTTTCGTGGAGCATCTCCTGCTGTTGAAAGGCCTCGAACTCAACGGCATGGCCGAAAGCGACATCACCATCAAAAACACGCCGACTAACAGCACTCCGCAGGTTTTCTCGTCCGGTCAGGTGGACTCCATCGCCGCTTGGCAGCCGAATTCCGGCCAGGCACTCAAGCTGGTTCCCGGTTCGAAAACCGTCTTCTCGTCCAAAGATGCTCCCGGTCTCATTTACGACGGACTTTTCTGTGATCGCGACAGCGTGAAAGCCCACCGTGCGGAATGGCTCAAGGTCGTTAAAGTCTGGTTCCGCATTTCGGAATATTTGGCCAAGGAAGACAACATGGATGACGCCCTTGCCATCCTCGCCGAACGGGTTGGCGTGAAACCCGCGGAATACGAGCCGCTGTTCGCAGGCACCAAGATTCTCACTCCCGCCGAGACGCTCAAGGTTTGGGAAAAAGGCGACGGCCTCGGTTCGATCTATGGATCTTCCAAGATCGTCGATGACTTCAACGTGAAGTTCAAAGTTTACGAAAAGCCGGCGGACATCGGTTCCTACTTCGATCCCACGCTGACCAAGGAAGCTCTCGGCAAATAAGTTTCTGCTGATTCCAATTCCCTCCCGCCATGAAATCCCCAGCCGCTGGTCGATGGCTCATGGTGCGGAAGGAACTGGATCACTCGCGCGCTTCGCTGACGATGGCGCTTTCGTTTTTGCTTCCCCTGATCATCTGGTGCATCGCCTCCTACGGCCCGTGGTGGAAAGTGGCCCGGCAGATCACGCTCTCGGCGGAAAGCCCGCGCGTGCAGAGCGTTTATTCTGTCGGTGACCGTCTGACTCCATCCACATGGAAGGAGTTCACCACCGCCGTCGAACAGGATAACAAAGAAATCGGCACCGCGCGCGAAAGCGGCCAACCGGTCGCCGGTTCCGCCAGGCAGAACAAGAAAATCCTCCGCCAGATCCATCCCGCTGCGGTGGCCAACGGCTGGCTTACCCGCGCGCAGGAAATCGATGACGAGGCGATCCGCAAAACATGGATGCAACTCGCGTCCGGCGAGCTCAAAGCCAAATCCCAGCCGCTCTCAAAGGAAAACCTGACGATCATCCGCCAGAACGCCGAGATGCTGACCAAGGCGGGCTCCGACTACCCGAAGGAAGCGCTGCTCAAGTTGCTGCCCGAGTCCATCGAGGAGGTCGCCCGGCCCGTCTATCTGATTCCTCCGGATGTCGTCGCCATCTCGTTGTGGAAAGGCATTACCGCCGGCAAAGCCGACGACGGCGATGCGGGAGCGGAACGCAAAACCCTCCTCCAGCGCTACGGCGAATCCTGGCGCACGATCGTCCTTGGATTTCTGCTAGCCATCATCGTCGCGATCCCCATCGGCGTTCTCGCGGGCACTTTCGATCTGGTTTCGAAACTCGTCGAACCCTTCGTCAACTTTTTCAGCTACATGCCGGCTCCGGCGTTCGGCGTGGTCCTCATGGCGATTTTCGGTCTCGATCTGGGACCAAAGATCATGCTTGTTTTCCTCGGCACGCTGCCTTGCGCGGTCCTCACCATCGCCAAAACCACCCGCGGTCTCGACGGATCGCTGCTAGAAGCCGCGCAGACCCTCGGCGCGAACCAGAGACAGCTCATCACCTCCGTCGTCCTTCCCGGTATTTTGCCAAATCTCTACAAGGACCTCCGCCTGCTTTTCGGCACCGCCTGGACCTGGCTGGTCATCGCCGAACTCCTCGGTTTCAAAAGCGGCCTCGCCGAAATCATCGACACCCACGGCCGCCGCTTCCAGTTCGACATCGTCTATCCGGCCATTCTCCTCATCGGCCTGTCCGGATTTTTCATGGACCAGATCCTCGCCTACCTGGCCCGCTACTTCTTCCCGTGGGTTGACCAACCGAAGCAGGGGTTCCTCGGCCGGTTTTTCTCGGCCAGAAGCAGGATCCTCGGGCCTTCGAAACCACCCGCAGCCGCCTCCGCCCCCGCTTCTCCATGATTGCGAGCCTCTCTTACACAGACCAAGCGCCTGAGGTGAAGGCACGTTTCGACAAGCTCAAGGCACGCCCGAAACTGTTGGAAATTTCCGGTCTCTACAAACGCTTCCAATCAAAAGCGGGCGAGGTCGTCGCCCTACAGGACATCAACCTCACGGTTCACCGCCGCGAGTTCATGTGCGTGCTCGGCCAGTCCGGTTGTGGGAAATCCACCCTCATCCGGATCCTAGCAGGTCTGGAAACTCCCAGCGCCGGACAAGTCCTCGTCGATGGCAAGCCGGTCGTCGGTCCCGGACGCGACCGCGGCATGGTCTTCCAAAGCTACACCTTGTTCCCATGGCTCACGGTCAAACAAAACGTCATGTATGGTCCGCGAATGGCGGGTAAGGACGATTTCACCAACGAAGCCGAAGCCCGGCAGTGGCTAGCCCTCGTCGGCCTCGACAAATTCGAGGAGTCCTATCCCCATCAACTCAGCGGCGGCATGAAACAACGCGCGGCCATCGCCCGCGCCCTTGCCAACGAGCCGCGCATCCTGCTGATGGACGAACCCTTCGGCGCACTCGATCCACAGACGCGCCAGCAGATGCAGGCCTACCTGCTCCAGATTTGGAAAAACGTCGATATCACAATCTTCTTCATCACCCACGATCTCGATGAGGCGATTTTTCTATCAGACCGCATCCTCGTGCTCGATCCCCGGCCGGGCCGCATTCGCGAAATCGTCGAGGTGCCGGTTCCGCGCCCACGCGATCACGAGCAGCTCCGGTGTCCCGAATTTCTCACCACCAAGGCCCACCTCGAAACCATCATTCACCCCGAAGATTCGCACGCGAAACCGTCATTCGACAAACTGCCGATCGGCCGGATGACCGATGTGGACGACAGCGTGGAGTAGAATTTTGAGTATGACGATCATATCAATTTTATCATACGAATCCCGAGAAAAGCTTATACTTCCGGGCGTCCGACTGCTAAACCAAGTGCATGGAAGACGCCCGCACCAAGTCAGAACCCACCGCGCATCGGGTGACCATCTCGATCCCGGATGCCCTGCACCGCCAGTTCGAGGAACTGATGACCGAGCGCGGTTTCGTGAACCGCTCGCAAGCGATCGCCGAGGTGCTCACCCAGCACATCGCCGACTACTACAGCCTCAAGGGCAACACGCTCATGGCCGGCACCATCACTCTCTTTTACGATCACAAGAGGCCGGGCATCAAACAACAGATCTCTGACATCCAACACGAGCACATCCGCGAGGTGATCAGCTCGCTGCACGTTCTTTTGCAAAACACCTGCACCATGGAAGTCATCCTCGTCCAAGGTCCGTCCAAACGGCTCCGCCAGATCGCCAACCGCCTGTTAGCCGTCAAAGGCGTCATGGCCGGACGGCTCAATCTCACCCGCACGCTTCTCCCTCAGATTCAAACCGAAGCGGAGGATGAGAAAGCAGCTTCCTGAAATTGATCTTTAGCAAATCATGACTCCCCTTTTCTCCAGAACCCTCCACGGCGCCGGCATGTGGTCCGCCGTCATTTCACGCGGCAAACGCCTGCGCCTCACCGATGTCGATGGCGGCGCGAACGTCGGCATGATGCTCTACAACGCCCTCGAACGCACCGAGCGATACAACATGCCGGACACGTTGAAGGGCCAGCACATTTTCTACCTCCGTGCCCCCTACTGTCTGCACTCGGACATGGGCCGCCTGCTCGCATCCATCACCGCCGATTCCGTCGGCTGGCATGACACCGTCTGCGGCCACTCCGACGCCGCGCGCGTTCTCGCGAAATACGGCGAGAATAACTATCAGAAATCCCGCAACGACTGGAACCGCAACGGCCGCGACTGCTTCCTCATCGAACTCGCGAAATGGGGACTCGGGAAAAAGGACCTCATTCCCAACCTCAACTGGTTCAGCAAGGTCGTCTCCGATGACGACGGTCACCTTTCCTTCGTCCCTGGAAATTCCAAACCCGGCGATTCCATCGAACTGCGGTTCGAGATCGACACGCTCGTTGTGCTCAACACCTGCGAGCACCCGCTTGATCCGGAAACCACCTATCAGCATCGCCACGTGAAACTGGAAGTCTTCGCCGGAGATCCGCCGGCCAACGATGATCCCTCGCTCACCATCCGCCCGGAAAACCTCCGCGCGTGGGAGAACAACGAAAACTATCACACCCTCCGCTTCTGATGACTGAAAGCACACTCCAACCCGAGACCGCCGTGTTCCGAGAAGTCATTCCAGCCGGCGACTGGTGGGTCCATGAAATCAAGAAGGGCCAGACCCTGCGCATCCTCGACCTCGAGGGAAACCAGGCTGCCGACACCCTCTTCTTCAGCGCCGCCGATCCCACCGAACGCTACAGCGCGGACCGCACCATCCAGGAGCAAGCCGCGCTCTACCTGACTACAGGCACCAAGCTCATGAGCACGGAAGGCAACGCGCTGCTCACCATCACCGCCGACACCTGCGGTCGCCATGACACGCTCGGCGGTGCCTGTTCCCGCGAGTCGAACACCATGCGCTACGCCCACGACAAGGAGTGCATGCACGCCTGCCGCGACAGCTTCATCCGCGGTGCGCAGGAGTGGAACATCGAGCTAACCAAGCGCGACCTCGGGCCCAATATCAACTTCTTCATGAACGTCCCCGTCACTCCCGACGGACAGCTCAGCTTCGCCGACGGGATTTCGGCGCCGGGACGATACGTCGAAATGATCGCGGAAATGGACGTGGTTTGCCTCATTTCAAACTGCCCCCAACTCAACAATCCCTGCAACGGTTGGAATCCGACTCCGGTGGAGGTGCTGATTTTCTAACCGGAGCGCGGAATTTATTCCGCGCGAATTCATTCATCCCCTATCCGCGCGAAATAAATTTCGCGCTCCAATTCCATGAAAATCCTCATCGCCAACCGGGGCGAAATCGCCGCCCGCGCCATCCGCACTTTCAAGAAGCTCGGCTACGGCAGCATCGCCGTTTACTCGGATCCCGACTCCGGCGCGCCCCACGTCGATCTCGCTGACGAAGCCCATCGTCTCGGACCCGGCCCTGTTTCCGAAAGCTATCTTCTCAAGGACAAGCTGCTGGAAATCGCCAAAAGCTCGGGCGCGAACGCCGTCTTCTCCGGCTACGGACTGCTCAGCGAAAACACGGACTTCGCCCGCATGTGCGAGGACGCCGGAGTCAAATGGATGGGGCCAACCCCCGAGCAAATCATCGCCTTCGGCCTGAAACACGAAGCCCGCCGCCTCGCCGGAGAAGCGGGAGTGCCGCTGGTTCCCGGAACCGGTCTGTTGGAAAATGTCGATGCGGCGATCATCGCCGCGAAGGAAATCGGCTATCCGGTCATGTTGAAAAGCACCGCCGGTGGTGGCGGCATCGGGATGAAAGTCTGCCGCGATGAAGCGGAATTGCAGCGCGAATACGAAAGCGTCGTCCGCTTGAGCGAACGGAGCTTCGGATCGGGCAGCGTGTTCATCGAGCGCTTCATCCAGCGTGGCCGCCACGTCGAGGTGCAGATTTTCGGCGATGGCAAAGGAAAAGTGTTAGCCCTCGGCGAACGCGATTGCTCGGTGCAGCGCCGCAACCAGAAGGTCTTCGAGGAAACGCCCGCGCCCGGTCTATCCGATGAAACCCGCACCGCCCTGCACACCGCCGCGGTGAAACTGGGAGAAAGCGTGAACTACCGCTCCGCAGGAACCGTCGAGTTCATCTACGACGCCGACCGCGACGATTTCTTCTTCCTCGAAGTGAACACCCGCCTGCAAGTCGAGCACGGCATCACGGAAATGGTCACCGGCCTCGACATCGTCGAGTGGATGGTGCGCCTCGCCCTGGACAAAGATTGGGAAATGCCCGCCACCTCCCCAACGCCGCAAGGCTGCGCGATCCAGGCGCGGGTTTACGCTGAGGATCCGAACCACAATTTCCGCCCGAGCTGCGGACTGCTCACCGAAGCGAGTTTCCCGGAGTGGACGCGCTGCGACGGTTGGATCGAACCGGGCACCGAAGTCAGTCCGTTTTACGATCCACTGTTAGCCAAAGTGATGGTGCACGCGGAGAACCGCGAAGCCGCGGTCGCGAAAATTGAAAAAGCACTGGAGGAAACGAAAATCTCCGGCATCGAGACCAACCTCCGTTACCTGCGGGACATCACCCGCTGGGCACCTTACCTCAAAGGCGGGGTCGCCATGCGCGACATGGCGGAGTTCATCTACAAGCCTAACACCATCGACGTCGTCTCCGCCGGAACGATGACTACGGTGCAGGATTGGCCGGGCCGTGTCGGCTATTGGGAAGTCGGCGTACCACCGTGCGGCCCCTTCGATTCGTTGTCACTCCGTCTCGCGAACCGCCTCGTCGGAAATGCGGAAGGAACCGCCGGATTGGAAATCACGATGACCGGACCGACGCTTCGTTTCAACTCCGCGACGACCATCGCGGTGGCGGGAGCTTCCGCGTTGATGATGAAAAACGGCGAGCCGGTCGCCATGAATGAAGCGATCGCCATTCAAGCCGGTGACGTTTTGAAAATCGGCAGGTTCGAAGGTGCCGGAGCACGTGCTTATTTCGCTGTGGCGGGCGGGATCGATTCGCCGGAGTATCTCGGGAGTTGCTCGACGTTTACGTTAGGGAAATTCGGCGGACCGTTCGGAAGGGCGCTGCTGCCCGGGGATGTGCTAGGCATAAGGGGCGGGGACGTCTCGTCCCCGCAAAAAGGGACGAGACGTCCCTTCCCCCTATCCAACGAATGGAAAATCGCAGTCCTCTACGGCCCGCACGGTTCTCCCGATTTCTTCCTTGATGAAGACATTGACACCTTCTTCGCCACCCAATGGGAAGTCCACTACAACTCTGCTAGAACCGGCGTCCGGCTCATCGGTCCCAAACCGAAATGGGCGCGCACCGACGGTGGCGAGGCGGGGCTGCATCCATCCAACCTGCACGACAACGCCTACGCCATCGGCGCGGTGGATTTCACCGGCGACATGCCGGTCATCCTCGGCCCCGACGGCCCAAGCCTCGGCGGATTCGTCTGCCCGGTTGTCGTCGTGGACGCGGAGCTGTGGAAGCTCGGCCAACTTCGGCCCGGCGACCGCATCCAGTTCGTTCCCGTGGACGAGGCGTGGGCGCGCGATCGCCAGATCGAAGTCTCACAATTTCTAGCAGGAGAACTTCCGGCACTCTCCGATCCACAGGAAACCGGACGCGGCTCCTGCTTCATCGACTCGTTCGGCGAAGGCGACGGCTCGGTGGTGGTGAGACGCGCGGGTGATCGCTATTTCCTCATCGAGTTCGGACCTCACCATCTGGATTTGAAACTCCGGTTCAAGGTCCATGTCGTTCATGAGTGGCTCAAGGAACAAGGCATCGCGGGCATCATCGACCTGACACCCGGCATCCGCTCGCTACAGGTCCACTTCGATCCGAGCGTGATCGGGCGCTGCGATCTGTGGGAAAAAATCAAGGAAGGCATCACCACCTTGCCGCCGCTGGAGCAAATCGAAGTTCCCACGCGGATCGTCCACCTGCCGCTAAGTTGGGAAGACCCGAGCACGCTCGAAGCCATCCGCCGCTACATGCAAAGCGTGCGGCCCGACGCGCCGTGGTGCCCGAGCAATTTGGAATTCATCCGCCGCATCAACGGCCTCTCATCCATCGACGAAGTCTATCAGATTTTCTTTAGCGCGTCCTATCTCGTCATGGGCCTCGGCGATGTCTATCTCGGCGCGCCCGTGGCGACGCCGCTCGATCCGCGTCACCGGATGGTCACGACGAAATACAACCCGGCTCGGACCTGGACGCCGGAGAACGCCGTCGGCATCGGCGGCGCGTATCTCTGCATTTATGGAATGGAAGGCCCGGGCGGCTATCAGTTCACCGGCCGGACAATCCCGGTCTGGAACCGCTGGCGGAAAACGGAAGATTTCGAAAAGCCGTGGTTGCTTCGGTTCTTCGACCAACTCCGTTTCTATCCGGTGAGCGCCGAGGAATTGTTGCGTCTGCGCGAGGAAGTCCCGCGCGGCCGACACAAGCTGGACATCGAGGAGAAGGTATTCCGGTTTTCCGACTACGAGGCATTTCTTGCGGAAAACTCCGGGGAAATCGACGCGTTCCAGACCAAGCAGCGAGCGGCCTTCGAGGCAGAGCGGAAACGCTGGGAAGAAGCCGGATTGTCGATGGATTCGCCGACGGAAGCCGTAGTCGAGGAAGACACGGTGGTGATCCCCGACGGCTGCACGACGATGGACAGCCCGGTCACCGGCAGCGTTTGGAAAATCGAGGTCACGGCTGGCATGAGGATCGCTTCCGGAGCCAACGCGTTGATCCTGGAAGCGATGAAAATGGAAGTCCCGCTGGAAGCCGAGGAAGACATCGAGATTATCGAAGTCCTCGTCGCCGAAGGCGCAAGCGTGAGGGCCGGGCAGGCATTGGTCATCGTGAAGCCCCAATCATGATGCTGACGAAGCCAAGAACCGGAGCGCCCCTATGAAAATCCAAGACATCAAATCCCGCTACGCCGATGGACTCACTCCGTCAAAGCTGATCGACGAACTTTACCAAAAAATCATCGACTGGAACGATCCCGCGATTTTCATCCACCTGCCGGAAAAATCGGTTCTTCTAACCATGGCGGCGGAAGTTGAAGCGATGCCGAAGGATCTTCCGCTGTGGGGAATCCCGTTCGTAGTGAAGGACAACATTGATGTCGGTGGTTGGCCAACGACTTCAGGCTGCCCGGAATATGCTTATGTTCCAACCGAAGACGCGGAGGTCGTCAGGCTGCTGCGGGCTGCGGGGGCGATTCCGATCGCGAAGGCGAACCTCGATCAGTTCGCAACCGGCCTCGTCGGCACACGATCACCCTACGGAGTTGCTAGAAATGCGATCGACGCGGAATTCCTTCCCGGCGGCTCCAGCTCCGGCAGCGCGTCTTCCGTCGCGGCGGGGCTGTGTGCCTTTTCGTTAGGAACCGACACCGCGGGCTCGGGCAGGGTTCCGGCGGCATTCCAGGAATTGATTGGCTGGAAACCGACACGCGGTCTTTTGAGCAATCGCGGTCTGGTCCCGGCGTGCAAATCGCTGGACTGCATTTCCGTTTTCGCGAACAGCGCGGCGGATGCGCTGTTAGTTTCCGGAGTCGTTTCGGTTTACGATGCGGCGGATGTTTTTTCCAGCAAGGTGAAGCCCGCGGGTTTCATCGGCGGCAGTTTCCGTTTCGGTGTTCCGAAAGCCCTCGATTTTGCCGGAGATTCTGACACGCCGGGGCTTTATGCCGGAGCGGTGGAGCGGATGAAGTCGCTCGGCGGCACGGCGGTGGAGATCGACCTAACACCCTTCACCGAAGCCGCCAAGTTGCTCTACGAAGGACCGTGGGTTGCGGAACGCTGGGCGGCGGTCGGTGATTTCGTCGAGAAACACCTCGAAGCGATTTTCCCGGTAACAAAGAAAATCCTCGAAGACTCGAAAGGCTGGGACGCGGCCGCGACCTTCCAAGCGCAATACAAACTGCGCGAGTTCGCCCGGCAAGCGGAAGGCGTTTGGGAAAAAATCGACGTGCTTTTATTACCCACGACACCGCGCCTCTACACCGTCGAGGAGAATCTAGCAGACCCATTTGTCACGAACGCGACTCTCGGGCGATACACGAATTTCATGAACCTGCTGGACCTGTCCGCCGTCGCCATGCCCGCCGGGCGCGCAAGGGACGGACGCGCTCCATGGGGCGTCACTCTCGCGGCCCCGGCCGGCTGGGATGCAGTGTTGCTGGAGTTCGCCGGAAAATTCTGTGGCGAAACCATCGCCCCACTTCCATCGCGGAAGATTCCGTTGCTCGTCTGCGGCGCGCACCTCGAAGGCCTGGCGCTGCATTGGCAACTCGCGGATCGCGGAGCTGTTCTACGGGAAAAAACGCGGACGGCACCGGTTTACCGGATGTATGCGATGCCAGCGATTGGTGCGATTCCCCCGCGTCCGGCCTTGATGCGGGACGATTCCAACGGCGCGGCAATCGAAGTGGAAGTCTGGGAATTGGAACCCGCGGCATTCGGCGATCTCGTTTCAAAAATCCCCGGACCGCTCGGAATCGGCAAGGTTTTGCTCGAAAGCGGCGGGGAAGTTCCCGGTTTCATCGCGGAGCCGAGAGCCACGGATGGTGCTGAGGAAATCACTTCATTCGGTGGATGGAAGGCCTGGCTGGCGTCCAGAGCGTAAAATCCTCCCCTTTTTTCGGTAAAATAGGGATTCGCCAGACGCAATCAGCTCTGCCAAAACCGGGCCGTGTCCGAGACCCGAATTGTCCAAGTTGCCGATGACGAAATGAAAAATGCCGTGAGCGAGGCCTGTGCCTTGTTGCGTGCTGGCGAGATCGTCGCCCTGCCTACCGAAACTGTTTACGGGCTCGGGGCGGATGCGCTGAATCCCGAGGCGGTTGCGAAGGTTTTCGCGGCGAAGGAGCGGCCGTCATTCGATCCGCTCATCGTCCACATCGCGTCGCGCGGGGATTTGAAAAACGTGGCCATCGTGCCGGATGACATCGCGGAGACGGTGAACAAGCTGACCGCCGCATTCTGGCCGGGGCCGCTAACCATCATCTTGCCGAAGCATCCCGATGTGCCGGATCTTGTGACAAGCGGACTTCCGACGGTCGCAGTTAGACAAAGCGCGCATCCGGTTTTCCGGGCGATCGGCAAGGAACTCGGTCGTCCGATCGCCGCACCGAGCGCGAACCGTTTCGGCAGGATATCGCCGACTTCCGCGTCCGCCGTGATGAAAGAACTCGGCGGCCGGATCCCGTTGATCGTCGATGCCGGCGCGTGCAGCGAGGGCGTGGAGAGCACCATCATTTCCATCGAACCGCGTAAAGGAAAGAAGCCGATTTTCCGACTTCATCGCGCCGGACCGATCACCAAGGAGCAGCTTCAGGATTTCGGCAGGGTGGAAAAGGTCAGGGAAATCAAATGCGACGCACCACAGGCTCCAGGTCAGTTAGAAAGCCACTATGCTCCGCTGACACCGTTGATTCTATTGGAAAAACCGGAGGATTTCGTTCCTGAGGAAGGCAAGAAATACGGCCTGCTCAGCTACACCGGCGACGACGACAGCCCTTACGTTACCATGCATGACTGGGAAACCATCGAGTCGCTCAGCCCGGGCAGCGGCAAGCTGGCGGAAGCGGCGATCCGGCTGTTTTTTGTCATGCGACTTCTTGACGAGGCGGGACTCGACGCGATCATGGCGGAACCCGTCAGCGAGACCGGACTTGGCGTGGCCATCATGGATCGTCTCCGCCGGGCATCGATCAATTTTAAATAACCTGTATGAAAATCCAACTGCTAGCCCTCGCGCTCGCCACCACCGCGTTCGCCCAACAACCGGATTGGGAGAACCAAGCCGTTTTCCGGATCAACAAGGAGACGCCGCGATCGACGTCGATGCCGTTTCCGAGCAAAGAGAACGCCCAAACCAAAGGGCGTTTGGAATCCCCCTGGTGCCAACTGCTCAACGGCAATTGGAAATTCAATCATGTGGGCAATCCACCCGCCAAGCCCAACGGATTTGAAGCCCCTTCGTTCGATGACTCCGCGTGGAAGGAAATCCCGGTGCCTTCGAACTGGCAGATGCAGGGCTACGGGATTCCGCTTTACACGAACATCACCTATCCGTTCGCCAAGAATCCACCGACCGTGATGGGCGAACCGCCGCAGCATTTCACCAATTTCCCGATCGAAAACCGCAACCAGGTCGGATCCTACCGGCACAAGTTCACCATTCCCGAAAATTGGAAGGGGCGGCAGACGTTTATCGTCTTCGGTGCGGTGGATTCCGCATTCTATCTTTGGATCAACGGCAAGAAAGTCGGCTACTCGCAGGATTCGCGGACGCCCGCCGAATTCGACATCACACCCTATCTCCAGGATGGCGAAAACCTGTTAGCGGCGGAGGTCTATCAATACTCGGACGGTTCCTACCTTGAGGACCAGGACATGTTCCGGATGTCCGGCATTTTCCGCGACGTCTATCTTTGGTCGGCGGACACCCTCGACCTCAAGGATTTCTGGATCAAGGCGGGCTTGGCCGATGATTACAAAACGGGAACTCTTGGTTTCTCGGCGAAGATCGCCAACCATGGCTCCACGGAATCGACGGCCACCGCAACCCTGACGATCCAATCACCTAACGGAAGCATGATCGCAGTGCCTCCGGTCACGGTGAAAATCCCAGCCAACCAATCCGCCGACGGCGAGGTGAAACTCGATGCCATTCCGGATGTCATGGCATGGTCTGCGGAAATCCCCAACCTCTACTCCTACGAGATCACCCTAACTGATTCCGCCGGCAAGGAAATCGCCCATCACGCCGGCAAGACCGGTTTCCGCCGCTCGGAAATCAAGAACGGGCAGTTGCTCCACAACGGCCAGCCGATCCTGATCAAGGGAGTCAACCGCCACGACCACAATCCGACCACCGGTCACTATCTCACCCGCGACAACATCCGCGCCGATCTGCTGCAGATGAAACGGGCCAACATCAACACGGTGCGGACCTCGCACTATCCGAATGATCCCGCTCTGGTGGAACTCTGCGACGAACTTGGATTTTATGTCATCGCTGAGGCGAACATCGAATCCCACGGCATGGGCTACAAGGAACAATCCCTTGCGAAAGACCCCACATGGTTTGAGGCGCACCTCGACCGCATCCGCAATCTAATCGAGCGCGACAAGAACCATCCCTGCATCCTGATGTGGTCGATGGGCAACGAGGCCGGTGACGGAGAGAATTTCGTCAAGGCCTCCATGTGGATCCGCCAACGCGATCCGTCCCGCCCGATTCACTATGAACAGGCCGCCCATGGCGACCATGCGGATGTCTATTCGCCGATGTATGAGACGATTCAGGATTGCGAGAAATACTGCCGATCAGAAGAGAAGAAGCCGTTGGACAAACAACGCCCCCTCATCCAGTGCGAATACAGCCATGCCATGGGAAACTCCACCGGAAACCTGAGCGACTACTGGGAACTCATCCGCAAGGAACGCCTGCTCCAGGGAGGTTCGATCTGGGATTGGAAGGATCAGGGAATCATGAGCAAAAAGCACAAGAGCGCCGACCTTGAGGACCGTTCAGGAAACGGCAACAAGCTTCGTCTGCTAGGCTCGCTATCGACCGACGAGGGACTCTACGGCGGAAGCGTGGCGGTGGAAAAATCCGACAAGCTCGACCTCACCGGAAACCTGACGCTGGTCGCCGAGGCCCGCCTCAACAACCCCGGATTCAGCCAAGGCGGGCAGCCGCTGATTTCGAAGGGCGACACTTCCTACAGTTTGAAACTCACGGAAAATGGCGATCTCGAATTCTTCATCTACGCGTCCGGACAGTGGAACAACGTCGCGGCGAAACTTCCGGCCGATGCCGCGTCCAAATTCCATACCTACGCCGGAGTCTATGATGGGGCGGCACTCACGCTTTACATCGACGGCAAATCCGCCGCCAGCAAGCCATGCTCCGCGCAGGTTTCCAAAAACGACTTCGAGCTGGCATTCGGCATCGACACGGAGGAAACGGCGCGCCGTTTCAATGGTTCGATCCGCCGTGCCGCGGTCTATCCGAAAGCTCTGACCGCCGAGCAACTGGCCGGCAACGCGCTCGACGCGAAGGACTCGGTGGTGATGCTGGACTTTGCCAAGGATGCGGAAAAGCCCAAGACCCAGCGTTTTCTGGCCTATGGCGGTGATTTCAACGACCGCCCGACCGACGTGTCGTTCTGCTGCAACGGAATTGTTTCGGCCACGCTTTCCCCATCTCCACAGTTCGACGAGGTGAAGAAGGTCTATCAGGATATTCATACGATGCCGGTGGATGTCACCACGCCAACGGTTAAAATCAAAATCCAGAACGAATACTTTTTCCGCAGCATCAATCCGGTCAACGCGTCTTGGAAACTGATGGAAGATGGCATCGCCGTCGGCGAAGGAAAACTGACACTACCCGAGATCGCCCCCCAACAGTCCGCCGTTCTCGATGTCGCGACCAACTGCACTCCCAAGCCGGGCAGCGAATATTTCTTCCGGGTCCGCTACGACCTAACTGAAGAGAACGCCTGGAATCCTGCGGGAATGCCCGTCGCCTGGGATGAAATTCCGCTGCCGTGGGGCAAACGCACCCCGGTGAATCCAACCGCCAGCGACAAGCCCGCCAGTTTCACGGAAAACGACTCCGCCATCACACTCAATGCCCCGGATGTCGTCGTGACCATCGACAAGAAGCGCGGCTACATCAGCTCTATCAAGTCCAAGGATCAGGAATGGCTTCAGTCACCACTGGGTCTCAATTTCTGGCGGCCGACGACTAACAACGATGAGGGAGCCAAGCTCAATCACCTGCTCAAGGTCTGGCAGTACGCCGGTGCGAGGGCGACAGCCACCAAAGCCAGCGTGACCCAGGAAGGCAACGACGTCGTCGTCACCGCCGAACTCGCCATTCCGGCCAATCAAAGCACGGCCACTATCCGCTACCGCTTCACCGGCAACGGCCAGCTCTCCATCGACACGGAGTTCCGTCCCGGCAAGGGATTGCCGACCATTCCACGGATCGGCTATCAGTTCGAGACTTCCAGCCGGACTCCGGTTTGGAAATGGTATGGCAACGGTCCGCACGAGAATTACACCGATCGCAAGACCGGCTCATGGACGACGATTCACGAAGGCAGCATCCCCGCGTTGTTTTACCGTTATATCGATCCGCAGGAATCCGGAAACCGCACCGGCATCCGCTGGGCCATGCTTTCCAGCCCCGCGGGCGGCAGCAACCTCCGCGTCGATGCCACCGGCGAAAGCCTGTTGGAAATGAGCTGCTATCCGTGTACGGCGACCGACATCACGTTGGCCATGCACTCCGGGGAAATCCCGCCCCGCGATTTTTACACCATCAATCTGGACCACGTGCAATCCGGCCTTGGCGGAACCAATTCATGGGGCGCGCTTGCCTTGCCGAAGTATCAAATCCCAGCAGATAAGAACTACCATTGGTCGTTCCTCATGTCGCTTGGGGAAACACCCGCACTGCCGACCACCAAATCACCGGCCCTGCCACCCGGGATGCCACCGATTGAGCCACCAACAGGGCGCTGAAGTCAGGGATCCCGCGGTTTCGTCGGGGTGAGTGTGAGTTCAAGTTGCTCGGCATTCCTGAGCAGCTTGACCCGCACCGGTTGTCCGGGGACGAGGTAAAAGAACGCGTTGGCGGCATCGGCATATTCCGTCACTTCCCGATTCCCGATACTCAGAATCACGTCGTTGACCCGGGCTCCGGCCGCAGCGGCGGGAGAGTCCGGCAAAATCCGGCTGATCTGAGGCAGTTGGGAGTCCGCACGCAGGGCGAGCCCCAGCCAGCCGCGGACGACTTTGCCACTGCCGCACAAGTCCGTCCGCACGCGATGCACAGCCTCGGCAGGAATCGCGTAACCGGAGTTCGCCGCTCCCGCACTTTGGAAAAAGATACCAACCACCCGCCCGGAATCATCCACCAGCGGTGTTCCCGGCGGCGGAATGGCCCGACTGAAACTGACGCGCAACAAGGCCAGCGGCAAAATTTTTCCACCCACCTGCTTCACCCAACCGGTCGTGCGGCATTTGAAGGCTCCGCCGGGTTCCACCGTCCTGAGCGCCGCACTTGCGTTCGCTCCGACCTCATCGCTCCATTCGATCTGCTTTGGCCGCTCGCTTCCCTCCACTTTAAGAAACTCAAGGCGCGATACCGGGTCATGGCCGATCACCTTGACCGGGATCATTCGGTTCCCCACCTGAAGTTTGGGGTTCATCGGATCCGCTCCCACAGCGACAACGACCACCAGGATTGAGCCATCATCCACGGGAACAGCGGTCGAATCCACGGCGATGCCATTGGCGGTAGCGGGAAAATTGACCTGCCAGCGCGGCGTGATGGCAACGGGCTGGGCAAAGCCCGCAAACGTGCAAGCGCCATAAAAACAAAGCATTCGAACCGACCACCGTCGGCGCGGGCATTCCAGATCCACCATTTGAGGCTCGCTGGAATTAGAATACCTGTTCGCCCGCGCTACCTTGAGTCGAAGGACTCAGGTCCAGTTGGTTGAGTTGCTCAACCTGGGGCGGTGCCGGAGCCGGCACGACTTGGTAATTCACCGGGGTCACCGGGGTTCCCTCCTTCACGACATCCCGTGGGGTGAGGAAAAACGCAACGGTCAGAGTGGCGTAGGCCAATCCAGCGCCATAAGCCCATTTGGAAGGTCCAAGATCGGAGAACCACTCGGAAGCGCGTCCAACGAAACTCATGAGTCCCGACTTTTTCACGGCTTGCTCACGCTGGCTCTGATGGAATTCGCACAGAAAACCCTGCCAGTAGCCCTCCTCAGGACGCTCGTCGCGCTTGAGGGCTAGCAGGTTTCCGATTTGTTCGACCGTTGGTTTCACTGCGATTGATAATTAGGATTTATAAAATAAATTCCCGATGCGCAAGAAGAATTTTAAAATCTTTCTTCCCAACTGTCTTGTAAAGCCGACTGAAGTTGGAGATGCGCATAGTGGAGGCGAGAACGAATGGTGCCTTCGGATGTTTTGAGAACCTTGGCGATGTCCGCGTGGGACATGCCTTGGATGTCGAACATCGTCACAACCATTCTGTGGGGTTCAGACAACTTCATCATCGCTTCGTTCAATTTTATCTGAAGCTCGTTGAGATTGGTCTGCTTCTCGGGATTCGCCTCGTGGGTGGTATCAATCAATGCTGGATCCTGCTGTACCGAGGACTCCATATCGTTGAGGCTCAATCCAGTCCGGCGTTTCCGTTTCTTCAGAAAATTGAGCGTCAGGTTGGTCGATATCTGATAGATCCAGGTATAAAAGGTGGAACTGCCGCGGAATTTGCCCAACGACTGATAGGACCGGGCGAAGATTTCCTGAAGCAGGTCGTGCGTGTCCTCCTTGTGGGAGGTCATGTTGTAGACAAGGCCGTAAAGCTTGTCGCCATACTTGAGGATCAGGGCGTCGAAAGCGCGCGTATCACCCTGTTGGGCACGCGTGACAAGGTCCTGGTCAGGGTCGGGGGGACGTGGCTGACGAAACATTAAAATGGGGGTGGTGAGCAGCGCGATCACCCTACACGGACGAGGACCCATGTAAAGACGTGTGACGGGGGACCCGGGCCGACTCTACCGCCGGGAAACCTGGCCCTTGGGCGGAACCACCCGCTCATTTCAACCGAATGTAACCTTATCCGGAAAAAGCGCGTACCTCACGGCAGATACTCGACCCACGCCATGAAAAATCAAATCCTCTGCCTCATCGCCCTGACCGCTCCCCTTTCCGCGGCCGAACTCGTTGCCTCTCAAGTCCCTGCTTCCGCGAAATGGACCCTGCATCTCGATATGGACGCCATGCGCGAGAGCGAGACGGGCAAGGCGATTTTCGCGAGAATCGAAGCCGATCACGGAGCGAAACTGCAGGGGCTCAAGCGGATCTCCTCCGTCCACCTTATCAATGATCTCAACGACATCACACTCCTCGGCGACGGAAAACCCGAACACGCGGTCGCCCTAATCCACGGGACTTTCGATCAAGGCCACATGGTGGACGTTGTCAAAGCCTCGGACGATTATTCCGAGGAAAACTACAACGGATTCACCATCCGCTCGTGGAAGGATAAGGAACAAACCCAGCACGCCGCCTTTGCCAGTGACGGCCTTCTCGTTTTCAGCCGTCAGGACGATTCCCTGAAACAGGAACTCGATGTTTTGAAAACGAACGCACCAGCCACCGCCGATCCGATTTTCTCCAGCAGCGGAGGAAAACCATTGATCGCCGCGACGGCCAATCTCGGTGAAACCGAACTCCCCCCCGATGCTTCGAAAATCCTCCGCTTGGCCAGCGTTCTGCGAATCGCCGCCACTGAAAACAACGGACGCTTCTCGATCCACATGGGTGCCGAGAGCAAGGACAACAGACACGCCAACCGCCTGCGCCGCGTCCTCGACGGCATTCTCGCCCTCGCCGAAGCCGGAAACGCCACGCTCGGCAACGTCGATTTCCAAAGCGAAGTCACCGCCACCCAGAATCAGCCCGGCGTGAACGTCGCCCTCAGCGTGCCGATCCCCGCCTGGCTCCAAATCATGAAGGAAGCCGCCGACAGGAAAAAGGATGCGGCGCACTGACCGACGGTCATTTCCGGATTTTCTTTTTCGTTCCAACTCATCAAGGTTTCTTGTTTTGAATCCATCCGATGCTTCCGACGACGCAACCCTCGCTCGACTCGCGAGAGAGGGATCGATGGATGCCTTTAGCCTGTTAGTCGGGCGTCACCACACCCGGGTTTTCGCCTTTCTGCTGGCATTGACCCGCCACCGCCAGGATGCGGAGGACCTCACGCAGGAAACGTTTCTCAGGGCTTGGAACAAATTCCACCGCTACAATCCGGATCTTCCGCTGTTGCCCTGGCTTTTCACGATTGCGAGACGCCAGTCCATTTCCGCGTTGCGCCGCAAGCGTCCCATCCCGGCAGAAGACCTAACAACCAACGAGCCGGAACCCGCGAACCGGGCGCTCTGGCTCTGGGAGATTGCGAAAGCCCACCTAACACCCGATGCCTACGGCGCGCTCTGGCTGCATTACCGCGAGGAACTTTCCCTCAAGGAAATCGCAGCTGTCCTGGGAAAACGCGAGGGAGCCATCAAGGTCATTCTCCACCGTGCGCGCAAATCACTGGCCGAAAAAATCCACGGCACTCGTTCTATCGATATTCCCGATTCCCTTCCCGAACCCCAACGCATGTTCCCATGAAACGCGACGAGACATTCCGTGAAATCTCCGACCTCCTGCGTTCGCAAACGCCTGATCCTCAGCCCTCACCCGGCTTGGAATCCCGCATTCTTCGCGCACTCGATCAACACCAGCGCCCGGCTCCGAAACGTTGGTGGCCTTGGCTTCTGCTTCCGTCGGCACTCGCAGCAACCGTCATCATGATGGCAATCCGCCCAGCACCTCCGAGAACCGCCGCATCGATCGCCGAAGCTCCCATCACCGAGCCACCATCCGACGAACCAATGCTGTCCCAGATGATAGCCGGAAATCCGCTGAACGCAGAAACATCCACCTTGAGCCGCGATGCGGAACGAGCGGGCAATTTTTTCATCAACTGCCTGCCCTCGCTCGACTCCGATCCGGAGTGATTGCTTATTTCAACTTCCCCAACTTGGCCAAATCGATCTTTGTCGCAAAGGATACCAACTCGGTCTCGCCGGTGCCCTCGTCCCCCTCGAATTCAACGTAAATCCGCTCGTCCAAGACGACTTGCAACTTGTGCTCGCCTTCCATGATGGCGGTTTCACCCGCGATTCGATGAGTCTTGCGATTGGTCATTTTGATCAATTCCTCGTTGGCTAACAGTGGCAGCAACTGGGCCACCAACGGCGAATCCTTGATGACTTTCACGGTGATCCGGTGAGCGCCGGAAACGTAAACCCGCGACATCGAAACCCCGCCGCCGGGGACATCCTCGCGCTTCACGGTTTCGCCTTTCCAAGCATCCATCGCGTCGGGAAGAAGACCACCGACTTTCGCGGCACCCTTCTCGTCCATGATCTTGAGAAGGTCGCGGAGCTTTGCACTGACCGCTTCGTTATCGCCCTTTTTATAGTCGGTGAATGCCTGGCGCATCCCGTCCTCAAACGGATCGGCCATCACGTTTTGCGGTAGAAGCACGGAAAGACCGAAGCCTGTCAGGAAATAAATGATCGTTTTCATAGGTTTTTAAACTTGATGGACAACACTCCGAAGTACGCCAGCGCAGGGGCAGAAGTTACAAGTTTCGTAAACCATTTCTCAAGGGAATGCAACATCTCCCAAACGAGATTCCGCTACGGTGGCCTTTCCCACTTGCGGCAACAGGGCTCGAATTTTGAAATATGATCATCTCCACATTCGTTGATGTGTCTCTTTTACCCAACCTATGAATTTCTTCACAATACCTGCGATCGCGCTCATCCTCCCGGCAACGGCGTCCACGCTTGAATGGACCGCTGTCAGGGAACCCGGTGTCGGCGGTGCGGTCACCGCCATTGTCGTCAACCCTGCGAATCCCAGCCAGATCATCGCCTCGGGAGACATGCTCGGCCCGTCTGTAAGCAACGATGGCGGCGAATCATGGCTCGATACATTCGGCCTGAAAAACTGGGAATGCGCCGAAGCCATCTGGAAGCCCGGCAGCAAGACCGAGGTCTGGTTAGGGACCATGGGCGGCATCTACAAAAGCACCGACGGCGGAAAGAACTGGACTGAAAAACGCAACGGACTGCCCGCGCCGGAATCCTATTGGGGATACAATGTGCCGATCCAGAAAATCCTCTTCGATCCGAATCAACCCTCCAGAATGCTCGCCTTCGGAGGAAGCCGCCGGAAGTGGGTGAACATGAAATATGCAGACGCCCGTTATGGCGCGGTCTGGGAAAGCACGGATTCCGGCGAAACTTGGAAACTCAAAAGTGTCATCCACTCCAACAACAAAGGTGTGGGTGGCGACGTGCAATCCGCGACGTTCGCCGCCGGGAGCAATCAGATCATCTTTGTCTCAGTGCGCGACCAAGGCATCTTTCGCAGCGACGACAGCGGAGCGACCTGGATTTTGAAAAACCAGGGCATCGCTAACGGATTGGTGGATACCGTTGCCACCCATCCCGCCGATCCGAAAATCCTATGGTGCTCGATGGCGGCCGGACGTTGCGGTGTATTCAAAAGCACCGATGGCGGAGAGACGTGGACGGCTTCCGGCGACGGCCTGTCCGCTGACCCGGCCAACGATCATTTCTGCTCGAAAATATCGGTTTCAAGATCCAATCCGGATGTCCTTTACGTCGCGGATTCCAACTGGCAGCAACTTTTCCGAAGCGGGGATGCCGGAGTCCATTGGTCGAATATAACCGACAAGCGCATGCCCGCCGTCCCCACCGGTCTTGGATTCCAGGGCAACTGGATCGAGATCGACCCGCTGGATGCGAACACGGTTTACACCTGCAATTCGGTTCACATTTTCAAAACCACCAACGGCGGTGAAACCTGGATGGAAACCACCTCAAAGCCCGGCAAGACCCCGGACACCTGGCAAGGCCGCGGCTTCTCCGGCTATGTGCCGATGAAGGCAAAATGGAATCCCTATCAGCCATCACAACTCGTGTTGATGGCCATGGACGACGGCAAGTTTATGACCAGTACCGACATGACCGACTGGCACATGCACGGCCCCACTCTATCCGGATGGGGTGGTGGAATCGATGTGACGTTCGCCGCGGACGGAAAGACTCTTTACGCCGCATTCGGCCAGGACGGGTGGGAACAGCAAATCGCCGGAAGCAAGGATGGCGGCCTCCACTGGACGATTCTATCATGTCCTGGAAAAGGCATGTCCAGCTCCCTCTGCACGCTGCCGCAGGACTCCTCGAAACTCTGGTTCGTGCGTGGCGGAAAACTCCACTACTCGGCAGATGCCGGTGATTCGTGGAAGAAGATCGACGTCGGAGATGGCGATCTGATGGAAATCGAAGCCTCCTCCGGTAGCGCTCCGGTCCTCTACATCACCGCCAGGACCGGCATCTACAGGGGGTCGCCCGCCAATGATTTCAAAAAGCTCGTCAATATCGAGTCCGCCGAGTCGAACCACATCGCCATCGACCCTTCCGATCCCGAACGCTTCTGGGTCGCCTCCTGGAAGTATAACCAGTATCACTCCGGAATCTGGCGCTACAACCACGGCGACTGGAAACGCGTCCGGCAGGATGAATATGCCTATGACGTCGCCGTCGATCCTGCCGACTCCAACCGCGTGATCTACGTGACGAACCACAATCCCGGCGTCGAGCACTCCCAAGCCACCGGCGTCTGGATGACGGAAAGCGCCCTCGCGGAAAATCCGGAATGGATCCAACAGAATTCCGGCCTGCCCATGCTGCGCGGCACCTGCATTACGTTTAATCCCAATAAGAGCGGCGAAATCATCGTCGGCCTCAACGGCCGCGGATTTTACAAAAGCAGCGTGATCGAATCTCCCTGACCGTGCCTCGTTTCATCGCATATCGGCGGCCTTCCGCCGCTCGCTTGCGGCTTTCGATTTCCCCTCCGCGTCCATGTAGTGACCGAGAACGTTGAGCCACATGATTCCCTCGTCGAGTCCCTGGTTCACCGTGATACCGCCGATGATCAGGCCGGACATTTCGTCCGTGCTGCCCTCGCCGAGG
This sequence comes from Luteolibacter sp., assembly GCF_039920825.1. Classification (GTDB taxonomy): domain Bacteria; phylum Verrucomicrobiota; class Verrucomicrobiia; order Verrucomicrobiales; family Akkermansiaceae; genus Luteolibacter. The sequence goes on from NZ_JBDSCX010000078.1 coordinate 138,236, forward strand.
ACGATGCGTGTCGGCGGATTGTTGGGATTGCGCGGATTCGCCGCAGAATTGTCCCAGGTCCACTCGGCATGGATCACGGTGTCCTTCGGAAGGACGAACGGATTCTGATAGATATAAGTATCCTGCCAGTTGAAATCCCAATCGTCTATTTCCAACAGATCCCGCGTCCCTCCTTGTGGCAGCTTGGCGACGACTTTCAGAGTCTTGCCGATCATGTGCATGTGGCCCCAGATGTCCCTGACTTCGAAATCCACCGGCAGCTTGAATTCATCCACATTGGCGTGCCGTGCCTCGCCCGGTGCGATATCGACATCGTTGTTAGCCATCAGCACCACGGCAGGGCCGCGCTTGGGCGGAGTGGTGGTGAAATAAAGGCCGATCTGCGGCTGGTCCGTCGTGGCCCGGCCCGTGGGGTGATAGTGCATTTGCAGGACCACATCGAGTCCTTTGCCCAGTGTGAGGGAGACTTCGTTTTCAGCGCCTGCGGCCGGGATGCGCGTTGTCATTCCCGGCGCGTAACCGGGAAGGAATCCCCGCGGAATGAAACCGGGCCCGCCGAAATTCGGGTAATGGTCGCCGTCATGCCTGGCTGCCATTTCGCGCGCCTTGCCGCTGCCGTCCAGCAGGATCACACCGTGGTGCGCCACCCGGCGGTCGCTCGGCCTGATCTGCACGCCGCGCACATACTTGTCCTCGGAAAACGCAAGCGGCAGCACGAAGTGAACATAGATGTCGGGACCCTCTGCGGGAATTTCGAAGGGCTTGGCGACCTTCAGAATCAAATCCGGCTCGCCGCAATGCCAACCTGTCGGAAACTCGGGCGGCGCTTGGTAATCCGCCGCCGCGCCCTCGATTTTTCCACCGTCAACCCACGCCTTCAGTGTGGCGATCTGGGAATCCTCCAGCTTTCTCGCGCCTTTGAACTCTCCATGTCCCGCAACCGGTTTCCATGGCGGCATGATTCTATCATCCGTCACATCGACGATCTGCCGCGCGTGTTTCACGGCATCCTTGAAGCTTGCCAACGGAAAAGGTCCTACCTCTCCCGCCCGGTGACAAGACATGCATTTTTGATAGAGGATGGGAGCAACGTCCTTGTTATAGGTCGGGACTTCGGCAGCGCAAACGCCCGATATGATCGTTAGATAAAGGACGGTGGTTTTCATTCGATGACGCAGCCAATAGCCGGGGTTGTGGGTTCCGAAACGGGTTTGCCAGCGAGAATTTCATCGAGAGCCTGCCGGAGAAACGAATGTTTTGGATTGATGGAATCTTTGCCCAGTTGGAAAAACCGATCGTCAATGCAGCCGCGATAGACCACGATCCGGTCACTTGAAACGACCGCGACCTGGGGAGTTGACGTGCAGCCGGTGATGTTGGCCAGGCGGTGCCCGGGATCGAGAATTACCGGGGAAGGAAGATTGAAGTCGTTCGCGTGTTTCCTGGCACCTTCCGGGCTCAAATCCTTCTCGATCTGCACCAGCAGAAAGGAAATTCCATGGGCGGTATAAGTCTTGGCCAGCCGGGTGATTTCCGGCGCATATTTGTTGCAGATCGGGCACGTGGTTGAGAGGAAAATCAAGACGGTGGCCTTTGACTTCGGATCCGGAATCAGCGTCGCCTTTCCCGCGAGATCCGGAAGTTGCAGCGGAGCAATCGGGCGCGATTCCACCTCGGCGGCATGGCAGACGCAAACAAAGGCAGTCGTGCTCGCAAGGAATTGCGCAACCCGATGTGGGAGGATATTCATTTAACGATAGTACGCGGATTTTGGGGCAAAGGTTACCGCGACGGGACTCTTTGGTAGAAAACCTATCGCCGCCGGGGCGCCGCCCTACTATGACGGTCATTCCGCATCATTTTACCTTTTCCACAGCCAGCCCGGTGATTTTCGTATTCGTCGCATTGTGCCAGTCCGGCATGAGCGGCAGGATGACTAACTCGTGACCGGCGGTGAGATCGACTTTTAAATCCAGCTTCACGATTTCACCGGAGCGGGGAAGTTCGATGATTGCCTGCTCGGCCGAGCGTTGGGTGTCCTTCTTGAAAATGCCGAGCTTGAACTTCTCCGCGCCGCCTTCCCATGGCTTCGACGAGGCACTGCCGGTGATGTGCCAGGTGCCGCTTTCGGGAGCAATGAAAGCAAGTCCGGCGATGCGCTGGCCCTGGCTGTCCGCCCATGAGCCGCGCACGGAAAACTCGATTTCGCCGCTTTCCACGGTGACCCCCGGTTGGCCTCCCGCGCCGTTCTCGGTTGGCTCCCAGCGGGTGCCGGCCCAACGCAGCGGGATGTAGTTCGCGACTTTGTTAGGATCGTCCGGCCAGACTTGATCGAGCCGCCAGACGGGCTTGTTGGAAGCACCCGCGGGATTGCCGGCGGCGCTGCCTTTTTCCGTCCCTTCCCACGACAACGGCAAACGATAGCCTACCGTTGCCTTCGCGTCGCCGAGGGAAATGGCAAACTCCATCAAGCTGGCATCGCCGCCCGCGAACATGCCGTCGATCTGGGGCAGCAGCACGAGCTCCTCGCCTGTCGCAAGTTCCGCGGATTGGCCTTCAAGAGTCGCCTCGCCACCGTTGGGAATGGTCAGCGCGCCGACTTTTTCCATGCCCGCCGCGCTCTTTTTCAGAATGAAAAGCGTCGTGGCGTTCTGGCTGTCCCACATGTGGGCGGTTACGCGGCCGTGGAGCTGATAGACACCGGTTTTCGGCGCAACAAAGGTGAGGCCTGCCGTGCGGAAGTGGCGATCATTGTCCGGGCCGTGTGGCGCGCGGGTTCCGAATGTCAACGTGCCATCCTTGAGGCCCGCGCCCGGTTGGCCGCCGAAGCCGCCTTCCTTGACGTTCCAATCCGTGCCGGTCCAAACCATCGGCTTGAAATTTTCTCGCTTCGTCCAGTCGGCCGGCCAGAGTTGTTCGAGCTTCCACACCGGCTTGCCGTCTGCCAGCGCGATGCTGCCCTCGCTCCCGCCCTTGACTGTTCCCTCCCAGGTCGTCGGCAAATTGAAGGACGCGCCGCCGCTGCTGACAAAGCCCGCGTGCTTGCGGTCAAGCGGCTCAATTTTTGTTAGAAAATCGCGGCCCGGTGTTTTTTTCGAAGTGTAAAGGATCACGGGGCGTCCGGTTTTCGAGAGCACCAGCGTCTTCGGTGCGGCGGCCCAGTTGCCCATGATGTCCTCCGCGATCAACGATGCGCCGAAGTCCGGCAGCTCCACCGTGACATCCGCCTTCGACTCGCGATCCGCGTAGGCGATCATCACGCCTTTGCCGTTCCGCTGGTCCTGGAAGATCGTGAAGTTCGCACCCGGTGGCCGGACGAATCCGACCTCATCACTGATGCCGATATGCTGGTTGTAAACATTCCACATCGCGACGAGCGGCAACGGATAAGCATACCAATCCCACAATAAGGTCCCCGGTCCGCTGTAGTCCCAGAAGCTCTGGCCGTGGTCCTCGTAACCGGTGTGGAAAAGGATCGTTTTCTCCTGTCCGGCGATGGTCATCTCGGCGACCGAGCAGGCTTGCGCGTTGGTGCTTTCCGCTGCGGTTAGATCAGTGCAGGCGATGGGCTCATCGACGGCAGTGTTGGTATAGGCCCAGCCTTCGTTGAACCAGATCTCGACATTTTTCCCACCTGCCTCGTCCATGTTCTGCCTCATCTTCCGGATGCCCTGCGCGTCGCTCAACCAACCGGCGTGATAGTCATGCCATGAGACCACGTCGATATACTTCAGCCCGCCCGCCTTGAAGAACGCGGCGTTCACCCCACTCGGGATGCCGTAAACATTGTTCACCATGATCTTCGCCGCCGGATCGGTGGCGCGGATCAGCTTCGCGGTGCGGATGTTGAACTTCGCATACTCGGCGTAGAAATTGTCCCACTTGTCGAATTCCGGCTCGTTCTCAATTTCGAAAATCACCGACCTGCCTTTAAAATGCAGTGCGGCGGATTTCACGAACTTGTCCCAGGCTGTCTCGATGGCTAGATCATCCCACTTCGGGTCATCTGCCTTCCATTTCATGTCGAGCGGCAGTGGCTGGCCGCTGTGTTCCTTGTCCATCAGCCCTTCCGGCCAGCCATAGAGCACGACGTGCTGCGAGACGCCGTGCTTCGCGGCAAGATCGAACTCGGCATCATGCCAGTTGAAGGCATCGCCCTTCTTCGGTTGAAAAAACTGCCACTTCGTTTCTGGAAACCACCGCGTCCAACCAAAACCCAGGCGTTGGTATTTCTCCAACATCATCTTGCTTCCGGCGAACGAACCGCCGAAGCGCTCGCGGTAGTCCGGCTTAGTCGCGTTCTTCGGATAGGGAATCGAGGTGACGGGGAAATCGGACTTGTCTAGCAATTCGCCCTTTTCATCCAACACCGAAAGTCGGGCATAGATGAAACCGTTGGTGGTCAGCTTCATGTCCTGCGGGCCGGACCATGTCTTGCCGGGCGGGATGGTGAGGTTCTTTTCAACCGGCGAGGCCATCGCCTTCACACCCTCGTAGTCGATGAATTGCCATCTTACTGTCACCTCGCGTGGTGTCGGACCGGGATTGGAAACATGTGCGACCATTTTAACAGTCGCACCCTTGTCGAAGGCGTTTCCCGCCGCCCCATCCCAGCCGGGAAGATTCACGCATTCCGCGACCACCTCGAGTTCACGCCGCGGAATGTAATCAGCCGTCCCTTCCTTACCGGCGGTCACCGTCACGCCATCTATCAGGATTGGCTGATCGTAACCGCCGATTTGGAGAACGTAGTGCGGGTTTGGCCAGAATCCTTCTGCGGGCACATCGGCAGGCCAGGTGAAGGACACGCGTTTCCATTCGGTGCCTATCTCCGCGCTTTGTTCGGCCTCTGCCATCCACAGCCGTTTTGCCTTGGTTCCCGGTTCGCGTGCGCTGGGAGGCATCTGCACGCCGACCTTGCCAGATTTTTCACCTTTGACGAAAAATGAAACCGTCATCGGCTGACCACGGTCCGCGACGAAGGGTGCGCTCATCACGTTGCCCTTTCCGATCCGCAAAGCGAATTCGCCGACCTTGGCGTCCTTGACCAGCGTGTGAATCTTCGGATCGATCTGGTGCCAGTAGAGGGTTCCGCCTTCGAAGTTGCCGTTACGGAGGCGATTCTCCGGGGTGGCGGCGAGCGATGAAACCAATGCGAGCAGAAGTGCTGGAATTCTCATGATATGGGAAGCTAACGGATTTTTCAATACGGCCACGGCTGCGCCGGAATTGCATCCGCCGCAGATGTGAGGGATTTCAGAAAACCGGAGTTTCGTCCGCACGGCAATCCCGCCGACACTACCAAATCCGACTATTGCCACAGAACCCGTTTTGCTGTGGCATGTCGGGTCGCACGTGATGATTTCCCGCTGGTTGATGATCCTCTTTTTTTCCGCACAACTCGTGCGGGCGGAAGGGCCGCGACCGCTGACCACAGTTGCGGAAGTGCGCGCCCTGACTCCGGAGCAAGCGGAAGGACATCACCCCGTCCGGCTCACCGGGGTGGTCACCTATTACGATGGACTCGCCGGTCATGCATTTCTTCAGGATGAAACGGGAGGAATCTTCATCCGCCCCGGCAAGCAAGGCGCACCCGACTCTTCCACGCTGGAACCTGGCGACAGAATCGAAGTCAGCGGCATCACCTGGGCTGGAAATTTCTCGCCCAGCGTTGCGGGCTCCGGCAGTGCCCCGGCTTCATCGCCGGATGTCTCCCCATCCGTGGCGGTCCGCCACCTCGGCAAGGCACCGCTGCCGGAACCGGCGCAAGTTTCATTCGATCAACTCACCACCGGCCGATGGCATGACCAGTTCGTGAGCGTCCGCGCCACCATCCGGGATTTCAAACTCGGTGACGGCGACGGCCCTCGGAGCCTCGCGCTTCTGGTCAGCGGACCTGATGGAAAAGCCGTCAACGTCTGGGCACCCCACGTCGATCCGGGAGACCGGCACGATTGGATCGATCAGGAAATAGAGCTTCACGCCATCGTCGCGGGCGGCGGGGATTCGAGTGGCCAGCTCAGCCAGGCCCGCTTGTTGATTTCCAATCTCTCCTGGATCATCGCGGACGACGAATCCACGCGCCGGGCCTTCTCCCAGAGTCCCACCCTTTTCGACGGCATCCATCGCTATCAGCCACCGGCCGTGCGCGACCTCAGGCTCCGGGTCGATGGCACGGTCTCATTGGTAAAACCCGGCGAGGGCTTTTTCCTAACTGACGGCTCGCGCGGCCTGTGGGTCGGCACTCCGCAAAAAACGGACTTCAGGGTCGGCGACGTGGTGACCACCGCGGGATATGCTGTAAAGACCGGACTGGCCGACGGGTTGGTTAGAACGCTGGCCCGCGGTCCGTCACCCGCCGCGAGGCTGGCCCGCATGCAGCAACTCATCAACAGCTCGGACTCCGAAAACTCGTTGGTTTCGGTGGAGGGACTTCTCAAGGATGTCACGGACGACGGGACGGATGCCCGGCTGAGGATCGAGGATCTCATCGGAAATTCCCTTGTCGCAACCACCGCCGATCTATCAGATATCCCGACTCCCGGCTCCCGCCTGCTGCTTACCGGGATCCTGCATGCCCCCGGACTGCTGCTCCGCGACGCACAAGACATCGTGGTTCTCGATCAGGCACCCTGGCTATCTCCTGGCCGGCGCAAGGCGTTGGTTGCAGGCAGTATCGTGGCACTCGCCCTCGCCACGGTGTGGTTGGTTTCCCTCAAACTACAGGTCGCCAGCCAGACCCGGCTGATCGAAGCCCAGATCATCCACCAGACCCTCGTCGGGGAGCGCCAGCGTTTGGGACGTGAACTGCACGACAGCCTCGAACAACACCTGGTAGGTCTCCACCTCCAGCTCGACACGCTGCGGGACCGGATCGCCGATGCTCCGGAGTCGGTGCGCCAGCTCGCCGACAACGCGGCCAAAATGCTTGATCACTGTCGCGACGAGGCGAGGCGATCCGTCCATGAGCTCCGAAGCCAGATCCTGCAACGTGAGGGTCTCGCCGCGGCGCTCGTCCAGATGGCCGCCGACGCATCCCACCCGGACGGGCCGAAGATTGTAACAGAAACGAATGCCGACTCCGTCCATCTCGAATCCACCGTCGAGTTCCACCTGCTCCGCTGCGCCCAGGAAGCGGTGACCAATGCGTTGAAACACGCCGGAGCCACCAACATCCGCATCACGCTGGAGCACCTCCCGGAACAATCCATCCTAACAATCCAAGACGATGGCGGCGGCTTTGATCCCGAAACTCCTCCGCGCGACAAGCAACCTCATTTCGGCCTGCTCCATCTCAGGGAACGTGCCGCCCGCATCAACGCCCGTCTCACCATCATGTCACAACCAGGCGGAGGAACCCGCGTTACCCTAACCATTCCACAACCGTGACTCCCCTCCGACTGCTCATTGTGGACGACCACTTCTTTGTCCGTACCGGATTGCGCTCCAGCCTCGAAAACGAGCCCGACATCGAACTATGCGGCGAGGCGTCCACTGCGGAAGAGGCGCTGGAACGCATAGGAACATTGGCCCCCGATCTTGTTTTGCTGGATCTCCGCCTGCCGGATCGTGACGGCCTGGAGGTTTTGGAGAAACTCGCCACCATGATCCGCCCGCCGGCTGTCATCGTATTCTCGGTGGACGACAGCGAGACCGACATCGCCCGTGCGGTGGCAAACAACGCTTCCGGTTATCTACCAAAGTCAGCGCCGCGTGCCGAACTGCTCGCAGCCATCCGCAAGGTCGCCGGAGGAGGCAGGTATTTCCCACCGGAAATCGCGATGAAACTCCGCGAGCACCGGACTCGTATACCGCTTAGTCCGCGTGAATCGGAAATTCTCCATCTGATCGTCGACGGCCAGCCTAACAAACTGATCGCCGCCGCGCTTGGCATCTCCGAAAACACGGTGAAACTCCACGTCACCCACCTGCTCGCCAAAACCGGAGCACCTGACCGCACCAGCGTTGTGAAGATCGCCATCCAACGCGGGTGGGTGCGCCCTTGATTCCCATGAAACATCTTCTATCAGCATTTCTGCTCGGCATCACCCCGGCTTCTGCCGCTCCGGTTCCCGTCATTTTCGACACCGACATGGGAAATGACGTCGATGATGTGATGGCGCTCGCGATGCTGCACTCCCTTCAGCATCGCGGTCATTGTGAGGTGCTTGCAGTCACGATCAGCAAGGACCATGAGCTCGCCGCTCCGTTCGTCGATGCGATCAACACATTTTACGGAAATCCCGATATCCCGATAGGTGTCGTCCGAAATGGAGCGACTCCCGATGAAGGAAAATTCAACCAACTCGCCAACGCCACCGCCCCGGATGGCAAATTGATTTTCCCCCACGATCTCCGCAGCGGCAATGACGCGCCTGAGGCCGTTGCGCTGATTCGCAAGACCCTCGCCTCGCGGGCCGACGGATCCGTGGTGATGATCCAGGTCGGATTTTTCACCAACCTCTCGCGTTTGTTGGACTCGAAGCCGGATGACGCCTCTCCACTAACAGGCGAAGAGCTGGTCAGGAAAAAAGTGCGGGTTCTCTCACTCATGGCCGGCGCATTCACACCCATCGACGGCAATCCACGCTATGCCGAATACAACGTGGTTCAGGATGTCGCCGCGGCGCAATCGCTCGCCAGCCGCTGGCCGACGCCGCGAATTTGGAGCGGATTTGAAATTGGCATCGCCGTGCCTTTCCCGCATCAGAGCATTGAACAGGATTTTCAATACGTCCCGCATCATCCGCTCAAGGAAGCCTACTATTTACACGAACCACCGCCGCACGACCGGCCGACGTGGGATCCGACGGCAGTGCTTCAAGCCGTGTTGCCGGACCGGGGTTATTTTCAGCTCTCCGAAACCGGTCGCATCACCGTGGAACCGGACGGAGTGACGAATTTTCAACCTGCGGGCGACGGCTCCGATCGGTTTGTCCGGTTGGAGGCGAACGCCGCGGGCCGCCCCAGGGAAGCGATTGTTCTTCTTTCCAGCGAGCCCATCCGGTGACAGCAGAAACCCCTTTCCATAAAATTGCATCCATTTTCGACATTGCTTGTAAGTCATAATCACCAACCCAAGTATCAGCCAAACCATGAGCAACAGCGACCAGGCAGCGGTGGAACACCTCCACGAAGTTTACAAGCAAATGAAGACGGAACTCGGTCGCGTGATCGTCGGTCAGGATCAGGTCGTCGAGCAAACCTTGATGGCCATTTTCTGCCGTGGGCATGCGCTTCTCGTTGGTGTTCCCGGACTCGCTAAAACACTTCTCGTGTCAACATTGGCCCGCGCCCTTGAGCTCAGTTTCAAGCGTATCCAGTTCACCCCGGACCTGATGCCCGCCGACATCACCGGCACCGATGTGCTTGAAGTGAATCCGGAAACCGGACATCGCGGATTCCGTTTCGTCCACGGCCCGATCTTCGCCAACCTCGTCCTCGCGGACGAAATCAACCGCACTCCACCGAAGACCCAGGCCGCCTTGTTAGAGGCCATGCAGGAACACCATGTCACCGTCGGCGAACACACGCTGAACCTGCCCAAGCCGTTCTTCGTGCTCGCGACCCAAAACCCGATCGAGCAGGAAGGAACCTATCCGCTGCCTGAGGCCCAGCTTGATCGTTTCCTCTTCAACATCATCGTCGATTACCCGAACGAAGCCGACGAACGCGAGATCATCCGCCGCGTCACCAGCCCGTCAGACACACAGGTCACGCCGCTGCTCAATGCCGAGGAGATCTTGAAAATCCAAGCCATCGTCAAGCGGGTGCCGGTCGGTGATCATGTCATCGACTTCGCCGCTAAGCTCGCCCGCTCGACCCGCCCGAAAGACATTTCCGCACCAGATTTCGTCAAGGAAATGGTCGGCTGGGGAGCTGGTCCGCGCGCCGGCATCTGCCTGATTTCGGCCGCGAAGGCCCATGCCGTTCTGCGCGGCCGCTATCACGCCACCACCGCCGATGTCGCAGCGGTCGCAGCGCCGGTTCTGCGCCACCGCGTGATCACCACCTTCAACGCCGAAGCCGCAGGAATCACCAGCGACGACGTAATCCAACGCCTCATCAAACTGCTCGCGCCGAAGGAAGAAATCGTGCTCTGACAACTGGAGCGCGGAATTTATTCCGCGCGAATTCCGCCCCAAGTTGATGGTTGATAGCGATAGAAAATCCCCGCATTCCTCTTTCTCTTTCCATCAACTATCAACTCCCAACCATCAACAATCTCTGAGCGATTCCCTCAAACTTCCCGACTGCATGCGCCTCCTCCCGCCGGAGACGATGGGCATCCTGCGGCGGCTCGACTGGTATGCGCGCCGGCGGATGGTCGGCACCCTATCAGGTCGGCACACATCGCCGGAAAAGGGCTTCTCCGTCGAGTTCGCCGAGCACCGCGAATACTCTCCTGGCGACGATCCTAAGAACCTCGATTGGCGGGTCATGGCCAAGAGCGACCGCCAGGTGATCCGCCAATACATCGAGGAAACCAACCTCCGCGCGACCATCGTCGTCGATGTTTCCGGCTCCATGCAATACACCGGCGATCACGCCGCATCAGCTAACGGAAAAGCCCTTTCAAAACTCGAATACGCCAAGCACCTCGCCGCCGCACTGGCCTACATGTTCATCAAACAAGGCGACGGCGCGGGCCTCGTCACCTTCGACAAATCCACCCGCGCGTTCGTCCGCTCCGGCAGCCGCCCGAGCCAGGTCCGGCGCATCCTTGAGGAACTCCACACCACCAAGGCAGGTGACGACACCGATGTCGGCAGCGTACTCCACCACGTCGCCGAGCGCATCCCGAAACGCGGTCTCGTCGTCCTCATCAGCGACCTTTTCGACGATCCGGAAAAAATCGTCGAAGCCCTCCACCACTTCGATTTCCGCCAGCACGAACTCATCGTCTTTCACTTGTTAGCCGAGGAGGAGCTGACATTTCCCTTCAAGAGCTTCCAACGCTTCAAGGACCTCGAAGGCATCGAAGCCATGCTGCGGATCGACCCGCAGGCCGTGCGCGCGGCCTACCTGGAAAAACTCCGCGCCTTCGTCAAACGCATCGATTCCGCCTGCGGAAAAATGCGCGCCGACTACGTGCCGGTGAACACGAAAACCCCGCTGCGGGACACACTCCTGCGCTACCTGGGAGGGCGGAAATAGATGTTGTTTCTCAATCCATGGCTGCTCGCCGGACTGATCGGGGCAACCATCCCGGTCATCATCCACCTCGTCCGCCAGCAAGCCGCAAAACCCGTCGAATGGGGCGCGATGCGATTCCTGTTCGACACCATTTCCGTCCGCCGCCGCCGGATGGAATGGGAAGACCTGCTGTTGATGGCGGCGCGGTGTCTCCTGTTAGGATTACTCGCGCTCGCACTGGCGCGGCCGTTCATTCCGCCTGATTCGAATGTCCCGTGGCTGTTCGTGCTGCCCGCCGGGCTCCTCGGCATCGCTCTGCTCGGCGGCTCCTTCGTCTTGGGAAATGCCAAGGCAAGATGGATCGTCCGCGGCACCGCCATCGCTCTTCTGATAGGCGCCGCGGGATTGGTTCTGCTGGAAAAGTATCTCAACTTGAAACGCTTCGAAGCGAGCGGCCGGCGGGACGTCGCACTCGTTATCGACGCCTCGGCCTCGATGGAACTCACCCGCGAAGGTAAAACCGTTTTCCAGCACGCCATCGAGGAAGCCCGCCAACTCGTCAAGGAAGCTCCTAACGGCACCGCGTTCTCCGTAATCCTCGGCGGACCCGCCCCCGAAGCGAGGACTGCCGCTCCCCTCACCCACCGGGCCGATGTCCTCGGCGTGTTGGATAAATTGGAGCCCGTCGGCGGCACGTTCCGCGCCCACGACGCGCTCGGCATGGCGACGCTCGGTCTCGCCCAAGGAACGAACGCCTCGAAGGAAATCGTCGTTTTCACCGACTCCCAACGCTCCGGCTGGCGGTTTGAAAATCCTTCCGCATGGGACGGTCTCGAAAACGCGTGGAAAGCCATGCCATCGAAGCCGAAACTCCTGCTCCGCAACTTCGGCGCGCCGGATCCGTTCCGCAACGTCGCACTGTCCTCCATGGAACTTTCCCGCGCGCTTGTCGGTACCGACCGAGAACTGGTCATGCGCGTCACCGTGGAGAACTCCGGTTCGGTGGCGATCACGCCCGGCCCCGTCACGATGGAAATCGAGGGCAAAAAAGCGGGCGAATCCCCCGTCGGCCTGCTGGTGCCCGGGCAAACCGAGACCGTCGAGTTTCGCCATCGTTTCACCGGCACCGGACCGCAGGTCATCGAAGCGCGGATCGATGCCAAGGACGACCTCGCGAGCGACAACCGCATTGAGCACGTCGTCACCGTTAGAGAAAAACTTTCCGTGCTGTTGGTCGATGGCAACCCCGCCGGATCGTTCTTCGACCGCGCCGCCGGCTACTCGGCGCTGGCCCTCGCCCCCTCGACCGGATTGATCGGCGGCGAACGCGCGGGCGATAAATTCCTGATGGATCCGCGCGTCGTATCCGCCAGCAATCTGAGCGAGTCCGACCTCGACGACGCGGCGGTGATCATCCTCGCCGATGTCCCACGCCTGCCCGCCGCCATTGCCACACGCCTCGCGGCAAAAATCGCGGAGGGCAACGGCCTGATCGTCATCGCCGGCCCGCGCGCCGAATCCGCATTTTATAACAGCTGGGAAAGCATGGGCGGTCCGCTGCTGCCGCTTCCCCTCGGCGATGAAGCGGTGGACGCCACCGGCATTTCTCCGGCAGCCTCCACCTTCGTGCACGAGTCGCTGAAATTGTTCGGCAAGAAAAGCGACATTGAGGCGGCGGGAGTCAAACGCTGGCGCAAAACCGGCAAGCCCGCCGAAGGAGCCGTGCAGGCCGCCGCCTTCTCTAACGGAGACGCCTTCCTCGCCACCCGCAGCAATGGCAACGGACGCTGTGTTCTCGCCACCTGTGCCTTCGATGCGCGCGCCGGAAACCTTCCTGCGAAACGCGCCTTCGTCCCGCTCCTCCACGAACTCGTCACTTGGGCCGCGGGCGGTGGCGTGGACCTCAACGTCGCCTCGGCATGGAGTCCGGAGTTCATTCTCAACTCAGGCAGCGGCGGCCTATCAGCCACTTATTACCGGTCAATGGAAAAGCGGGACAAGGTGGGCTTCCAGCGGATCGATCCCGCCATTGATTTCGATTGGAAAAACGACAGTCCCGGCAAGGGCATGCCCGACAACCGCTTCTCCGTCGAGTGGAAGGGCAGCCTCATCCCGCCGATCAGCGGCGGCTATTTCATCGAAGCCGAAGCCGACGATCAGGTGGATGTGAAAATCGGCGACCGATTCTCGCTCCAAGGCAAGCGGGGCGACAACAAGCCGGAACGCATCGCGCTGGAGGCCGGCAAGCCAGTTCCCATCACCGTCAATTTCCAGGAAGACGGCGGCGAGGCAAGCGTCCACCTTTACTGGACTCCGCCCGGAGACGTTCGCCAGGTGATTCCATCGTCGGCTTTCCAACCCGCCAAATCGGCGGACTCGACTTTGAAAACCATCGATCCCCGCGGGCTTCCCCGTCAGGCGACAATCCAAGCCGGCCGCCGCGGACGCGAGTTGACCATCGACGGCCCCGCGCTGCCGGGCATCTATCGGGTTTCCACCGGCACTACGCTGGACGGAGTCATTCCCGGCATTCGGAACGGCAGCCTGCCCGTGGCCGTCAGCCGCGACGCCGGGGAGAGCCGCTTCGAAACGATGACCGGAGACGACATCGCACTCGTTAGAAAACGCATCGATCTACTGCTGCCCAAGTCGGTCGCTGATTTGTTGGGCGTGCTCCAAGGCAAAGGCTTCGGCCGGGAAATCTGGAAGATGCTCGCCGTTTCCGCCTTCATCCTTTTCCTCATCGAAAGCGTTCTCGCACGTTGGGTTTCAAAATCACGCAGGACTGCGGAGGACGTGCGTGTCGAGTTCGGGGAATCAACCATCTGGAGGGGAGGACGATGAAATCGGCAATACGATTTTTAGCGGTGGCGTTGGGTGCCTGGGGATTGCTCCACGGCGTTTCACAGATAGTTAGAATTTCACCAGGTTGGCCGCTCTGGATCTCGGGAGCTGCGATCGCAGCGACGGTTGAGCTGCTCCTGTGGCTCTATCGCTACGAAGCGGGAGCGGTGACTCGGGGACGCGCGCGGTGCATCATCGGCCTGCGCCTGCTCGCGCTGGCGGTGCTCGTTTGGATCCTCATCGAACCGGTCTGGGTCCGCAAGGTCGAGCGCGAAACGAAACGCGAGGTCGTGGTGGTGATGGATGATTCAGGATCCATGCAACTCAAGGACGACGGCACGGAAGCCACCCGCATCGCAATTGGCGAAGCGGCTTTGGCGAAATCAAAGATCGTCGAGAAGTTGCGTGAAACGATGCGCGTCCGGGTCGTCAAGGCGGCCCGCAGCGTCCAGGCGGAGGGCGAAAAAGTCGCCGAAGGATGGGGCGACTCGACCGATCTGGCATCCGCGCTTGGAACCGTGTTAGAGCAAGTGCCGCCGGACGAACTGGCAGGCGTGGTGATGGTCAGCGACGGCCGCCACAACCGCCCGGAGCGAGTGGAGGATGTGGCGCGGCGTTTCGGAATTCTCGACGCGCCGGTGGGCGTGGTCGCCGTGGGCAGCGAGGAACCGCCGAAGGATGCCTCGATTCTATCAGTCCGCGCACCCGAGGCAATCCACCTCGGCGACCGGATGCGGGTGTCGGTGGACTTGAAATTCGACGGCTACAAGGGCCAGACCGCAAAGGTGTATTTGAGACGTGGCGACAAGATTCTGGAGTCCCGCGAGGTTTCCATTCCACAAGACCATCACCGCGAGGAAATCCGTTTCGCGCAGGTTCCCGAGCAGGGCGGCGTGAACGACTACCGAGTGCAGATCGGAGACCTAGAGGGCGAGCGTTTCAAGGAGAACAACCACTGGGATTTCGAAACCTCCATCACCGACGCGCGGACCAACGTGCTGATCGTGGAAAACTATCCGCGCTGGGAATTCCGCTACCTGCGGAATCTCTTCTACGGCCGCGACAAGTCGGTGCACCTGCAATACGTGCTGATGAATCCGGACCAGATTTCCTATCAGAGCAACGCGGCGGTGCCGGCCTCGGCATCGCGGCCATTCGGCGACGCGCTCGCCACCCGGCTACCTGTTAGCGAGGAGGAGTGGCGGAAATTCGACGTGATCATCCTCGGCGACGTCGACGCGAAAGCGATCGACGGGCCGACCTGGCAGATCATTTCGCGCTGCGTGAATGAACGCGCCGCGCTGTTGGTAATGATCGCCGGACCAAGGGCCATGCCTCACGCCATCGATTCCGAAGCGGGCCGCGCGCTGGTTCCGGCAGAGATGGAGTTCAACCACCGCAACTATTTCAACGAGGGCGGCGACGAGTTTCGGTTCAGCCTGACACCGGAAGGCCAGCGCCATCCGGTGACTCAGCAAAGCGACGGGGAAACCGCGAACGAACGTGTATGGTCTGAATTTCCCGCGTTGAACTGGCGACATCCCGTCACCGGACTCAAGGAAGGCGCCGAAGTCCTGCTGACCGCGGCGAGCGGCGACGAACACGCTGCGGTGGTGAGCGGGGCGGGCCTCACGAGCGCCTTGGACGACTTGGCGAAACGCCGTGAACGCGAGGCGAAGACCGCGCTGCTGGTCACCCGGCAGACGGGAAAAGGCAAAGTCGCCCTCTTGCTAACAGACCGAACCTGGCGGCTGCGCGAGGGTGCCGGCGATCTCTATCACCATCGGTTCTGGGGCAACCTCGTCCGCTGGGGTGCGGGACCAGTTCTGCGGTCCGGAGGTGCCCGGGCCCGCTTGGGAACGGATCAACTGACCTACACGCCGGATGACCGTGTCAAGGTGACGGCTCGTCTGCGCGACCAGAGCTTGAAGCCGGTCGATGACAATTCGCTCCAGGCCGAAATCCTCAGCGAGGGCAAGGTGCTCTCATCCGTTCCTCTCACCGCGGTGGAAAATTCCAACGGGCTTTATGAAGCGAATCTGGAACGTTTCACGAAAGGCGGAAAATACGAGATCCGGCTCCGCGGCGACAAGGCGGACACGCTAATCAAGGAGGACGGCGCGAAGGAATTGAAGACCGGATTTCAGGTCGTCGGATCGCGGGGACCTATCGAGCTCGCGGAGACGACTTTGAACCGTCCCCTGCTGGAAACGATTGCCGGCCTATCAGGTGGCAAGGTGGTTTCTCCGGACAAGACGGCCGATCTTGCGGCGCTGTTTCTCACCGAGAAAAACCAGCGCGATGAAATCCGCGAAAGCTCTTTGTGGGACAGCGGCTGGCTGCTCGGCCTGCTGGCGATTTTACTGGGAAGCGAATGGGTGATCCGGCGGGCGGGCGGCCTGCCATAACAGAACCAACACGATGAAACCAAATCTACATTCGGAACAAATCGAAGCACATTTGAAAACCGTGCGCGAACGCATCCGGCGGGTGCAGAAAACCCGCGGCACCATGGTGGTCGCCACCGTCGCGCTCGGCGGACTGTTCGTGATGATGGGAGCGGACTTTTTCCTATCACCTCTGCCGATGACCCTGCGCTGGGTGATGTTCGGCGTCTGGCTGCTCGCCGTTCTGGCTGCGGCGAAATTCGGATTCGGTCCGCTGCTCAAACCGATCGGCCTTCTGCAAGTGGCGCGGTGGCTGGAAGGACGGCATCCGGAAATGGAGGAGCGGATCAGCACCGTGCTCGAGCTGGCGGATCAGTCCGGCGGCGTTTCACCGGAACTGTTGGAAACGCTCGGCCGCGCGGCGGAGGCGGATGCGGGAAATGTGAACGCGACCGTCGAAATCCAGACAGCCCGCACGAGCCGTCGCTGGACCCGCCCGGCGATCGCTCTGCTCGGGTTGCTGGCTATGACATTTGCAGTCTGGCCTCACGAAGCGTCACGCCTGTTAGTTCGGGCGATGGCTCCATTTTCCGCTGTTGGAAATGCGGCGGCCGGAAAATTCAAAGTCACGCCGGGAGATCTTGAGGTCTTGTCCGGAGACCCGGTCCGTATCGACGTTTCCTATGACGGCGGAGAGAAGGATCTCGAAATCTGGATGGAGATGGAGAAGGGCAAGAAAATCTCCCAAGCCATGACCATACTGGACGGCGGTTACCGCTACGTGATGAATCCGGCCCGCGCGGGATTCCGCTATCAAGTGCGGGCCGGTCGTGAGGAAAGCGATGGTTATACAGTCACCGTCTGGCCGATGCCGGAATTTCTCGATCCCCGCGCAACGCTGGATTTCCCGAAATACACCGGAGTGCTGCCAAAGGAACTGGCGGCCGCTAACGGAATCGAAGCTGTGGTTGGAACGCAGGTCACGCTTGCCGGACGGACCAACACCGCGATCGAAGCCGCGTGGCTGGAGATTGGCGGAAAGCGGGTGGCTGAAGGGAAAATCGAAAGCTCGGCCAACGGCGGGCGCGCGGATTTCACCTGGACTCTAACTACCGGTGGCGGTGGCGAGGCGGTGATAAAATTCAAACATCGTCTCGGACGCGAGATCGAGGCGCTGAGGTTTCCAGTCGAAGTGCTGGCGGACATGGTTCCGGAAGTGGCCCTGCTCAGCCCGGTCCAGCGGGATTTCAAGGTGCGGGCGGACGAGGTGCTTCCGCTGAAGTATGAAGTCACGGAGGATTTTTCGGTGGCGAAGCTGTCGGTAGAGGTGGACGCGGGCGGAAACGCGAAGACCATGTTAGACGAGCCGTTGCCGCTGCCGGCTCCGCGCGCCAAACCACCCATCTTCCGTGGCGAGGCCGTAGTTTCCATCGGTGGGCTGCGATCGCAATTCCCCGGTTCGAATGAAATCCGGCTGCGCGTGAGAGCAGAGGACGCACGACCGACCGACCTCGGAGGACCCGGCGTCGGCTATTCCGAGTGGGTCACGCTGCACATCGACCAAAACGCGGAATCGCTCGCCAGGCAGGAGCTGCGGCAGGAAGACGAAGGCGCGAGAAAGACCATCGAGGAAGCCATCCGCGCGACCCGCGAGGGCCGTGAGAAAATGGACTGGCACCGCGGCGAAATCCGCAATCCGGAGTTGAACGACAACGCAAAGAAAGATTTCAAGAAATCCGCCGATCAACTCGCCCAGGCCGAAGCGACGCTCAAGGAACTCGCCAAACAAATGAAGGAAGGCGTTCACGCGAAGAAATCCGACGAAGTCGAGAAGGCCGCCGAAACCGTGGCCAAAGCGCGTGAGGAAATGGAAAACTCACTGCTTCAGGACGCCCCCGACCAACGCGAGTCGAAACTCGATCAGGCTCGGAACGACGCGCAGCAAGCCGAGAAACAGTTGGAGGAAATCCGCAACGCGATGGACCGCGATCGCGAGAGAATCGAAGACCTCGCCCGCATCATGGACCTCGCCCAGAAGCAGCAGGAAATCGCCCGTCAGGCGGAGGCGAACGTCGCCAAGCAAGACCCGCCGGAGACGATGCCGGATGATTGGAAAAACCAGCAGCGGCAGGTCGAGGAAGCGATCAAGCAACAACTCCGCGACCGTCCCGAAGGCAGAGCCGAAGCGCTCAAGGCTCAGGCGGACGAAGCGAAAGCACTCGCCGAAGAAGCACGTGAAACCGCGAAAGCGCAGGAGAATCTGGAACAGCAAACCAAGGGAGCCACCGTGGAAGCGCTGGAAAAAGCGCTCGCCGAGGAGCAGGCGGAAATCGCGAAGGAAGCGAACGCCGAACTCGACCACGCCCGCGAGGCGCGGAACGACCTGGCGGACACGCTGCCCGAAGCCACCACTGCGGCGGATGCGGCGAAGGATCAAATCGCAAAAGGCGAAACCCAACCTGCCGCCGACTCCGCGAAAGCCGCGGCGGAGGCGATGAAGGATGCCGCGAAGAAGGCGGGAGAAGCACAGGCGAACAATGAGAAAACCCCTGCCGAAAAACTCGATCAAGCCGGGCAGGCCGAGAAGTTAGATGAACTTGCGGAACGCCAGGAACGAGCCGCCGAAGCCATGAGCGACCTCGCGAAAGGAAACACGGCGGAGGCCATGAAGAAGATGCAGGCGGCACAGGCGGAAACCGCGAACGAGCTCGCCCATCAGATTGAAACCATGCCGCAGCTTGATGCCAACGGCGCCATGCAGGACGCGAAGAACACCGGCAATCAGGGAAGCCAGCAGGCCGAAGATGCCGCGAAGAAAGGTCAGCAGGGACAACTCGCCGAAGCCTCGAAGCAGCACGGCGAGGCTGGTCAGAATTTCGAAAAAACCGCACAGTCGTTAGACCGTGCGTCCGAGGAATTCAACCAAGCCGCCCAACAGGCCGCGGCCCAACCGTCGAATCCGCAGCAGGCAAAGGTTTCCCCGCAAGCGATGGCGGAGGCGCTCCAGCAAGCGTCGCAAGCCGCATCGAACCCGCAGGCGATGGAAGCCGCGGCCCAAGCGGCAGCCGCGGCGAAAGCCCTTGCGCAAGCCGCCGAAGCCGGTCGTCAGAGCATGCAGGGCAAGAGCCCGGGCCAAGGTCCGAATCCCCCACCCGGCGGCCCGCCTGGGAAGATGGCGGGCAACAAGCCGGACGAGGGACCACGCGAGGCGGAAGCCGATCCGGGAGTTCCACCGGAACTCGCCAAGCTCGGAATCAGCTCGGACGACTGGGCTAAAATCCAGGCCTCGCTGAAGTCCGACGTCGGTGCCGGTGAAAGCGGCGCGGTGCCGGAGGAATATCGCGGGTTGGTCAAAGGCTACTTCGAGAGCATGTCGAACAAGCCTAACAAATAATCACCTTCCATGAATTTCACCCTGAAACATCTGGTACTTTGTTTCGCCCTGACGGGTGCGGCGCTTTCGCAGGAAATCACCGATCCGGTTTTCAAAGAGTGGCGCGACAAGGTGGATCCCGCGGTGGAAAACGCCCTGCAATATCTTGCCCGTGTGCAGAAACCCGACGGCTCGTTTCCCGAAGGTTACGGCGACTCGACCGGCATCCCCGCCTTGGCAGGCATGGCATTTCTATCCAAAGGCCACCTGCCGACGGAGGGGCCATATGCAGAGGCGTTGAACCGCTGCATCGACTTCGTGCTGGCGAGCCAGAAGGACGATGGATTGTTTGAAAAAGGCAACGCCGGAACCGGCCCGATGTATGCGCACAACATTTCAACGCTTTTTCTATCTGAAGTCAGCGGCATGGTCGATCCCGGCAGACAGGAGAAAATCGAACGGGCGCTGCCGAAAGCGTTGTCACTGATCCTGCGCGCACAGGCCGTCCCAAAGGACGAGCGCAACCGCGGCGGCTGGCGATATCACTCTGGTTCCAAGGACAGCGACACGTCGTGCAGCGGATGGGCGCTGATGGCGTTGCGGTCGTCCAAACTCAACGGTGCCGCGGTGCCGGACGGAGCGATCAACGACGCCGTCGATTACCTGAAGCGCCACCAGGACGTGGACAAAGGTTGTTTCGGCTACTCGAACAAGGACGATCACAACCGGTCGCTAACAGGCATGGGTCTGCTGTGTCTTGAACTCTGCGGGAAACACGGCACGCCGGAAACGATCAAGGCCGCCGACTACGTGATGCAGAGTTTCCGAGAACTGCCCGGCGATCAGTTCGAGTTTTACGGAAATTACTACAACGCGCAGGGAGCGTTCCAGATCGGCGGCCGGTATTGGACGGAATACGCGCCCTGGATGTATGCCACCTATCTGCAAAAGCAGGACTCCGACGGCTCCTGGCCGAGCCGCGAGGCCGGACGCATCTACGGCACCGCGATGATGGTGCTCGCCTTCACCGTGCCCTACCGCCAGCTCCCGATCTATCAGCGTGACGAAACGGTGGACGAAGAGGAGCGCTGATCACTGCGGCCGATAGACCGTCACGCTGCCGGAGACGAGTTTCGTCAGATCCATTTCGCGGATGCGGACGTTTTTCTTCCCCCAGTTCTGCTCGGCGATGGAAAATTTCTCGCGACTCCCGCCCGTCACGACGACGGCGGTATGAGCGGAACCGGTGATGGTTCCGTCCGAGAACCATGCGTTGCGGAACTCGATGACATCGCCCGGCTTGAGCGCTTCCTTGGCGGGATTCACCTCTCGCCCCCAGACGCGCATGTCGCTGCCGGGACGCGTGGCACCGGCGGACTTGAAAGCCTCGTCGGCCAGCGTCCAGCAGTCGCCATTGCCGACTTTTTTGCCGGATTGTTTTTGGCAATATGCCGCGACTCGGGGAGCAGGATTGCCGGATCTCGGAGCCGTCACGGTCGTGGGTGTCGAGACTGGTTTCGAGGCAAAGGAAACCGCGAGTAGTGTGATCGCCACGCAAAATGCTCTCACGAGCGCGACCATTGCCGGATTTCTCCCCTGCGGCAAGCCTCCAGGGAGCGTACCAAAAGCGATAGGGAAGATTTCAGCCGCAAAAAGGCGCAAGAAAACGCAAAAATGACATGGCACCGGCTTCGTTCCCGGGTTGCTGACACGCTGTCTGACAAATCGGCAAAGGAAGCGCGTGCATTCTGAACGCTGCTGGTGGCGGAAATCTGGTCCGCTGTTTCAATTCCGCCCGACAGAATGTCGGGCCCAAGCAGTCGGCAGGATGCCGACGCTCCTTATTTTTCAGAAGCCCTCTGAATCCGTCATCTCCATTTTTGCGTTTTCTTGCTCCTCTGTGCGGCAGCGAATCCCTCGATTCATTGGATGCTTCAGCCCCGCCGTGAAATCGATCTTCGCATTTCCTCCGGCATCTGGTTTTCTAGCCGCCATCATGGCCAGTTTCACCGCAAATGCAGATTACGAGGACAAGGACAGCACTCCCATCCACCTGACCGCCGGCGACGAAGTCACCGTCGGCGTCGCCGACCGCGCGTGGCCCGGCTGGGTCTGGGCCGAGGACAATAACGGCAACGACGGCTACGTCCCCGAAGACATCCTCGAACCGCTCGGCGAAGGCCGTTACGCCGCGATGGAGGACTACGACCCCACCGTTCTAACGATCAAGCGTGGTGACAGGATCGAGTCGCTCAAACAGAACCACGGCTGGCACTGGTGCCGGAACGAGCGCGGCGAAGAAGGCTGGGTCGGCGGGTATTTGTTGAAGCCGGTTTGAGCGCCAGCCTATGAATGATCCGAAAGCAGATTTCATCAAAGAGGCCACGCGTGGTCTGCCGGAGAATGCGGAGCTGATCGCTGCGGCCAATGGCCTGTTGGAAAGTGTCGTCACCGGAAGCGAAAAGGAACTCACGAATGCAGTCACCCGATGGCAGGCGATGGACCGGGGCTGGTTAGCGAAACTCTGGAGATGGATTCTTTACGGATTACTTTTAATTGTTTCAGGAATCATCGTCGGGGATGCGGTGAGGATGCTATGGGATTATGACGAAGCGATTTCAGCCATGGACGGATCGACCTTCGTGGATGTTTTCCACAGTGCCCCCAAGGTTACCGAAGAGCAGGTTGCAGCCATCCTGACAGACGCTCAGAAGCTGCTGGTTTTCGGAGATCGATCCAAGAGTTCTCCTGCCGAGCAAATGAAGGCGCTATGGGACAGCGATCCTGAAAATCCCTCCTATTTCGCCGAATACTCGGCGGTCTATCTCGATAAGTATCACAAGCTGCCGGAAGGCTTCCTCGAAACGGCAAGGCGCATCGATCCGGACAACGCGTGGTTCACGCATGTGGCAGCAGGCGTCCGCGCGTTGAACGCGGTGAAGTCGCGGGAACAATCCAAAGCTGCCAGAGTGGCCAACGCCCCTTTGGAATGGGACGTGATCGATGGGGTCGCGCTTGATGAATCGCTGGCCATCCTGAGGCAGGCCAGCAGCCAAGGACATTGTAAAAACCCACGCACGGCGCTTCACCGCGAGCAAATGAAACTCATTCCGATGGAAACACCACCGGAAGTCCTTTTCGCCATTGGCTACAGCTACAAAATTGATTCAACCGACTACAGCCTGCGCGTTCTGGGAAACGCTCTCGCCGCGAAGGCCTGGCTAACAGGCGAAACCGGAGACGTGGCGGGGTTTCACGAAATCCTGGAAGACATCGACGTGTTTCTCCGCAAATGCACCTCCACTCCCCCTGATAGCATGACGGGAGAACTGGTCAACCGGGGCAATGCCTTTGGGTTGACCATCAGCCGTGCGGCAGCCGCAGACAAGCTGGGCCTCATGGAGGAATCGAAACGGTTGGCTGGTCCCTTGCTTGAAGTAAGAAGGCTCAAAGCCCGCGTCTATGGACCCAAGCCGCCTAACCCCAATGCGGATCTGGCCGTCGATCACGGAGGTCGAATCTCCGCGTTCCTCAATTTTGGGAGCCTAACCCGACAAATCGAGGAGCCGCCGATGCTCTCAGCCGCTGATATGGAGCCTGGCAGATTGATGGACCATGAGACGCTTTCGTGGACCGGCTCCATTGTCGCATGGGCGATCCTTGTCTGCGGCATGGGATGCTGCGCGCTCTTCCGTTTTGCCGGACGGGACCTGACAAAACGGCTCGCCCGGCGTCTGGAACTTCTGATCAGGCCTGGCGACTGGCTTGCCGTTTGTGGTCTTGGAGTGCTTCTGCCTGCGGGATGGTTTGTGGCGATCAACCGATTCACCCCGCTGGGAGGCAGGGATCTGAGCATGGGGCGAAATGAAATGGTCATTCCCTATTTCGAAGAAAGCATCCTTCTGGGACTGGCCCAATTCATCACGCTGGCGCTATTGATCCTTTTTGCTTCGGGATTGACCGCCCGTTGGCGGGCCGGGAGAAGGCTGCGGATGCTCGGGGCGGAAACCCGCGCTCCCTGGCCGATGGCAGTGGCGGTGATTTGCGCCGCTGCAATCCTACCCGCTAGCGGATGGGCGGTGACCCATCCATCCCCTTTTGCGTCCATCATTGCATTCGCCACGTTGGGAACCTCGCTGCTGGGTTTGCTTATGGCCGGACTCCGTTGCTTTTCCGGGCAGGCGGCGGACGTCATCCGCAATCAGGTGGCCATACGGATGATGGTGCCCGCCTGTGCCGCTGGGGCTCTTTTCGTGATCTCACTCGCGCCATTCTTCAAGGCCGAGGCCTACCGCTGGTCCGCCAAGGATGAACTGATCAAACCCAACTGCGAGCACATGGCGTCGTCCGATTTTGATTACCAAATGGCCCTTCAAATGAGGAAGAAACTCCGCAAGGTGCTGGGATACGACGTCGGCCCCTGAATGTCCTAAATCGCTCTTCCCGGCCACCGGGTAAACCGATAGATCCTGAGCGTGTCCGATTTGAAAACACGCCTCATCGAAACCGCCGTCCGCCCGTTTCACGACAACGCGGAGATGGAAATGGCGGCGAAAAATCTGCTAGGAGACCTGGCGTCGCCTGACGGTGAAGGCGCGGAGGAAGCCATCGCCCGCTGGGAGGCGGTGGATGGAAGAAAGCGGCGGGCGGTATGGCGGTGGGTGCTTTTTTCTGTGTTGGTGATCGTCTCCGCAGTGATCTGGATGGATGGGGTGAAAGCCGTGATGAACAGCCAAAAGTTTTTTGGATCTCCTGTTATTGACATTTTTTACGGCGATCTGGGAGCTTCATCCGGGAGGATCCCCCGCAATCTCACGGACGGGCAGCGGCTGCTGCTTTATGTGGATTCAACGGAGGGTTCGAAATCAGAAAAGACGAAAGCTTTGTGGGATAGCGATCCCACGAATCCCGCCTATTTCGCGGAATATGCTGCATGCTATTTACTAGAACACGGCGAAACTCTTCCGCCGGATTTTCTCGAAACCGCCCGTCGGATTGATCCGCAGAACGCGTGGTTCACTTATCTCGCCGCCGGGGTGAAAGCGAAGGATGCCGTCAAAATGCGGAAGCAGACCGCGGCTGAGAAGGCTGCGAACAAAACTCCGGAATGGGATGTTCTGGATGAACCGAAATTCGCGGACGCGTTGGCGATTCTTCGCCAAGCCCGCGATCAGCCGAAGTGTGGGAGCTACGAGATGGAATTACTGCGCCAACAGCTCCAACTGCTGCCGGGACGCACCCCTCCGGAATTGATGCGTCAGATCATTTATATTTTTGATAGAAGCAATAGCTTGGAAATCAGCATACTGGCACTGGCTGAGGTGATTGCCGCTCAAGCGCGGTTGAATGAGGAAACCAACGATCTTCCCGGACTCCGCGAGCTGCTGGTGGACGCGGACGGTTTTCTTCAAAAGCGCACAAGCTCTGAAGTCGGTTCATTGCTCAGAGAGTTTATGAATCAGGGCTCAACCAGCAGGATTGTTTCCAATCTCAGCCCGGCGGCTGAGAAGCTGGGATTCACGGAGGAATCCGCGCGATTGAGGGAAATTTTCGGTAGGGTTCTGGAATTGAAGGCGCGGAAGGCATCGAAGAAGAGATCTCCGAGCAGGGACCTGCTCTATGAGAAGGGCAGCGAACTTGCAGGGTGGTTTGGCACAAGCGCATCACCCTCTCTGAAAAACCCTCCGGTTTTGACCGATGATGAATTGAGACCCGGACGCTTGGTCGATCATGAGGTTCTGTCGCGGTTCTGCTGCTACATTTCTTGGTCTGTCCTGATGGTGGCGATGGGGCTGGTGGCGGCGTTTCGATACCGCATTCCGGTTTTAATCCGACGGCTCGCGGGGCGCATGGAATCGCTGATGCGTCCATCCGATTGGGCATGGATTCTGGCGGGTGGAGTTTTGCTGCCGTTTTTCTACGTAATGGCAGTCATTCGACTCACACCTTGGGGAGGCCGGGAACTGAGTTTGGGATATAGCATCCCGTCGTTTTACTCTTACAGTGAGCAATTGGAGTTCAGCCAATTTGCGGGACTCGCCGCTCTGATAATCCTGTTGTCGGTGAGCATTACCCGCTGGCGGCTGGCGAAGCGGGCGGCGGTGTTCGGATTCCGACAGAAGCGGGAATGGCTCGGCTGGACGATGATCGTCTGCGCTTTGGCATTTGTTCCAATTCTAGGTTGGGCAGTCACACGGCCTTCGGAACCCGGAGTTTATGTGGCCTTTTTTGTGGCTGCCGTTCCCATTTTCTGGCTACTCGCGACGAGTGTTAGGAGTCTATACTCGAAACCGGAGGATTTGCTGCACTATTGCTTGATCGCCCGAACGCTCGTGCCGACTTACGCGGTGGCGGCGATTTTGATGATGGCAACGGTTCCCTATTTCAAAGCCGCCGCTTATCATTGGTTCGAGCAGGATCAGTTAATGAAACCCGATCTGGCCCATTCAAGTTTGACGAAATTCGAATACCAAGTGGCCCTGCAAATGCGGAAGGAACTCCGGGAAATCCTCGGCTACGAAACCAGCCCTCACGAAAAGTAGTTCAGGACTTCAGTCCGCTCTTCGAAGCCGCAGACCGGACTGAAGTCCTCCGCTACTTTGATTTCCCTTGCCAACCCCGCCCCGATTTCCCAGTTTCCCCGCCCCTCTTCAAGCCGCCTTATTCACCAACGAAGATCCGGAGGGGTTCCATGCGGCAAATCTTCATCAATCGCCCGTCCTGATTCAAGGCGGGAAAACAGAACTCACTAATGATCAACGAACTCATCAACGAAATGGTGGACGCCGGCGTCCACTACGGCCACCAAACCAAAAAATGGAATCCGCGTATGAAGCCCTTCCTCATGAAGGACAAAGGCGGAATCTACATCATCGACCTGGAAAAAACCGTCCAGCAGCTCGATAAAGCCTCCGATTTCCTCGCCGACCTCGTCGGAAAGGGCAAAAAAGTCCTCTTCGTCGGCTGCAAGCGCCAGGCGCAGGACGCCATCCGCGAAGCTGCGGAAGCGACCGGCCAACACTACGTCAACCACCGCTGGTTGGGTGGCATGCTCACCAACAGCCTCACCGTCCGCAAGTCGGTCGAGCGCCTCAAGTATCTCGAAAACATCGAGAAGCAGCCTGAATTCAAGGCCATGTCCAAGAAGGAACTCGCCGCCCTCGGCCGCGAGCGCGAAAAGCTCCTCCGCAACCTCCGCGGTGTGCGCGACATGGACAAGAAGCCTGACGCCGTCGTCATCGTGGACTCCGCCCGCGAAACAATCGCCGTCGCCGAAGCCCGCCGCTTGAACATCCCGATCATCGCGATCGTCGATACCAACGCCGACCCGGCGCTCGTCCAATTCCCGATCCCGGGCAACGACGACGCCATCCGCTCGATCCGCATCATCCTCCAGAATCTGGTGGACGCGATGGTCGCCGCCCGCAAAAACTGATTTTTGAAATCACCGGGCGGTCTGTCATCCGACGGGCCGCCCTTTTTCTCTCTCTAAATCCAACCTCTTTTAAAAAATGATCACCGCATCAATCGTCAAAGAACTCCGCGACAAGACCAGCGCCCCCATGATGGACTGTAAGAAAGTCCTCACCGAAACCAACGGCGACCTCGAAGCCTCCATCAAGCTCCTCCGCGAGCGGGGCATCATGAAGTCCGCGAAAATGGTTGATCGTGCCGCCAACGAAGGCGTCATCACCGCCCGCATCAATGCCGGCGCTACCTCCGGCCTCCTGCTCGAACTGAACTGCGAGACCGACTTCGTTTCGAAAAACGAAAGCTTCCAAGCCTTCGTCGGTGACATCGCCGACGCGCTCGCCGCTTCCGAAGCCGCCGATCACGCCGCCGCCCTCGCCCATCAACACGGCGAGCAAACCGTCGAAGACACGATCAAAGCGAAGGTCGGCGAAGTGGGAGAAAACCTGCAGTTCCGCAAGTATGTCCGCTACGACGCGGCTTCCGGTGGTGTCGTCGCTTCCTACATCCACCTCGGTGGCAAGGTCGGCGTGCTCATCGAAGTCGGCACCACCAAGGCGGAAACCGCCGGCACGGACAGCTTCAAGGCACTCATCAAGGATCTCACCCTCCACATCGCCGCCTGCGCGCCGAAAGGTCTTTCCCGCGAGGACATCCCGCAATCCGTCGTGGACAACGAGCTCGACATCTTCCGCACCCGCCTCGAAGCCGAAGGCAAGCCGGCGAACATCATCGAAAACATCCTTAAGGGACAAATCGGCAAGTTCTTTGCTGAAAGCTGCTTCCTTGAGCAAGGTTTCGTGAAGGACCCGGACATCAAGATCTCCGCGCTTCTCGAAGCCAAGGGCAAGGAACTCGGCGACACCCTCACGGTGACCCGCTTCGTCCGCTTCGGCCTCGGCGAATAAGCGAACGACGTTTCCATTTCAAAGCGCCCGGTTCCGCAAGGAGCCGGGCGTTCTTGTTGGGAGGCGACTGATAGACTCCCGTAGGCCGTGGTTTTAACCTAAAAAAGAAAATCAAACCACAGATAACTCAGATTATCACAGATGATGAATGAGTTATGATGTTTGAGTTATTCACCCCCAAGGTGAGGGCCGCGTCTTTCGGAACCCGATTCTTATCTGTGTCCTCTGTGCAATCCGTGGTTCCCATCTTCCTTTGTAGGTTTAACAGGAGGAAACGGAGAATTCACAGGAAGCCTGTCCGGAGTTCACGTCTTCAGCGTGCTCTTCATGAAGACAAGCTGAAGCTTGAACTCCGGACAGTTAATAGAATGGCGCTTCGCCAAATCATTTCGCATCCCCTTTTTCCAACTCCACGGCGTAGGCCTGGGTCGCGCCGCTCATGTTGCTGCGGAAGATCAGCCATTTCATGTCGGGCGAGAACATCGCGTTCGGTTCCAGCGCGTAGTTGTGTTTGCCCATGTTGACCAGTTTCTCCGCATGGAAAACACCGGTCCGGATCAGACCTTTCGTGTCCAGGTTCCCGTCGGATCTATCGGCTAACAATTCCGGCCGGAACAGATAGAGCCATTTTCCGTTTTCCGCGCGGGCGACCATTTTCGCATCGCCGCCATCACCGGAGAAAAACGTCAAACCCGGCGAGACGTTGAAATGCACCGACCATTCATCGCGCTGCAAATGATACTGCGTCCGCACGCCGCTGGAGACCTCGTAGCCGGCGACCCAAAAATCCTCACCACGCGGTGTCTGGAGATCATACCAGATGCTCTTGCCATCGGCGCTCCAGAATTCGTGACCGGCGATTTCCATGATCATCGTGCGCTTGTGGATCAGTTTCAAATCCGAGCCGTCGCTACGGATCGTCCAGATGCGGTCCACCTTGTGCCACGGTCCTTCATGACAAAACATTAGCAGGTCCGGGTCGGTGGGAGAAAATTGCAAATGTCCCAGCCAGTCGGTACCTCGGTTGACCGATTTCGTCTCACCGGTGGCGATGTTGTGGAAGAAGAGTCCCATCGGATAGTGCTTGTCCAGCCGCTCGACCATGAGCTGGCCTTTACTGTCGCGCTGCTGGTCCGCGGTCCGGGCTTCCGTCCGTCGGTTAGGGCCGCCTTCGAAATACGAATTCGTATCCCAGTCGGTGCGTTCGGTGAACGTTCCGCCGAGCAGGGTTTCGTCCGCGTTCACCGTAGAGACGCTCTGGCCGCGCTCCAGCTTGAGGATTTCACGGACCGCCTTGGTGGCGGGATCGATCGAGCAAACCAAACGACTTGTCGCACCGTTTTCCGTTTTACTATCGACGTAGTAGATTTGTCCGGTCTTGCGGCCGACCATGATGATGTGCGGGCGGCCGCTAACGATTTTCTCCACGGAGCGCGTCGCGAGATCCACGAGCGAGATTCCGTCAGGCGATGTGATCACCATTTTCCGGCCGTCGGGCGTGAAGGGATTCAGGTTGAAATAAAGGCTCTCGCTGCCGGGTTCGGTAGAAAGCTGGACGACGCGGTGGCCGGTGTCGGGATCGACCCATTCCGTGGGCGGAGAGGATTGGGCGTGGAGTTGCGGCAGGATTCCGCAAACAGCCAGGCCGATCAGCACGCTGGAGCTTCTGAGAAAACGGGTGGTCATAGGATGTCCGGTTTGCGCCGGGATCCGGCGTTTTCCTTTTGTCGCAGATTCGTGCCGCTTTGAAAATCCTCACAATCGGGGGATACACCGGGTGAAATACGCGCGATCCAATGTCCGTCGAATCGTGGATTGATTTACATTCCGCCGCCAACCGTCGTCTTCCCATGAACCGACGCAAAATCATCCTGTCTCTCGCGCTGGCCGCATTGGGTGCAAGTGCCTGCTTTTCCGGAACCACCCGTGCCATCGCCGAAAGCGCGCCGGTGGCCATTCGAGTCCTTGACCCGCTTCATGTCAGCGCGACCCTGACCTACGACTCCCAACTCAAGGTCACCTTTATTTCCGTCATCGACGACAGCCGCTGCCCGATCAACGCCAAAACCAAGTGCACCAGTCCCGGCGATGCCGAAGTCGTGCTGCGGATCAAGGTCGGCACCAAGAAGGCCAAGACCTACTACCTTCATACCAAGACCTTTCCCAAGCAGCTGGAAATTCCCGCCGACCCCACCAAGACCGGCACCACCGGGATTCCGAAATCCTACGTGATCGACATCGCCACGCTGAACCCGCAGCCCTATGCGGGGAAAACGACCAAACAGTCCGACTATCAGCTGCGTCTGCACCTTGCCGAGGTGCTTTGAGCGGACGGTCCCGGAAATTTCCGACATGAAAAAGCCGGTGACCTCGCGGCCACCGGCTTTGCCATGACTACCCATAAAAAACTCAGGGACGGAGCGCGACCCGATAGAACGCATTCCCCGCCGGCGGTGCCGGATCGGTGAAGCTGGAGTTGCCAGCCGCTCCGTCGATTCCCGCCACCGGACTGATGATGGTCCAGCTGCCAGCCGCCAGCGAAGTGCTGCGCAGGACATCGAATTTCACGCCCGTCACGCTCGGCCAAGTGAGAAGGCCGTTCGCACCGCGGGTGATTTTGAAAAGCGAGCTGCCGCTGTTAGCTGTCAGACCGAGGCGATACTCGGTGAGGTTGCTGGTGCCGTCGCCGTCGAAGTCGCCAGTGTCGGTTTGGCCAAGCCCACCGAATGCGGTGGTTTCCCAAGTGTCGTCCATCCCGTCGTTATCCGTGTCGTTGGTGGTGACAGGAATGAGGAACTCGGCAGGCGCGAGCACCTTCGGACTGATCCGTATTTCGTCAATGTATCCACCGAACGGATCGGCATCCGCACCGTTCCATTTGCCAAGGCCGACGACCCATGGAGCGTTGACGCCGGCGTAGGTGTAGAATGCTCCACTGATGGTCGTGGTAGCTTCCAGGATGTAGTTCGTATCCGTGGCGCCCTTGATCCAGAGTTTCATCTCGGTGGCGCTCGCGGTCACCACGGCGGAAAACCAGGTCCCGGTGGTGATGGCACGCGTGCTAACAGCCTCCTTCGCGGTGCCCGCTCCATCGACAATGCCGGCGATCAGCTTGTTATCGGTGGCGCGGATTTTCAGCGAGAACGGCGCTTGCCCGCCAATCGGATTTCCCGTTTTTCCGACCACGACCTGCCAGACATTGGTGGCGTTGGTATTGAAGCTGGCCTCGATGGTGAAGGCGCTGAAGACATGGCTGTTCAACTCGACTCCGGTGGTGGTGTAAACGTTATCCGTGACGAAAAGATTCGCTCCATCCCTCACGAAATTCAGCGACGCGGTGTTCGCCGCCGCGGTGAGCGGGACCGTGGCGAACGGGACTACCGTGGAGTAAAGCGGCGAGGTGTAGCTCCGCCATGTCATCATGTGGTTGCCGAGACCGGAGGAGTCCAGCACGGTGTTCGTCTGGTTGCCGCCGGTGTCGTTGCCGACGGGAACCACGCCGGTCGTCCTTTCCTCGAAACGCCAGTAGGCGAGCGACGATGGCGCGGAACTTGCCAGCGTGGGATTGGTGTTGGCCTTGAATTCCGCCAGGTTGTTATAGAGATCGCCATCCGGGTCGCCCGTGCCATCTTGAAGAGCGATGGTGCTATCGAGATCACCCGCACCGACGCGGAAATATTTCACTTCCCATCCGTCCGGCAGGCCGTCGCCGTCATTGTCGGGCGATGAGATCTGCACGGTCGGATCGGTTTTCGCGAGAAACTCCTGATAGTTGGTGAATAGGTCTCCGTCCGGGTCAGCATCGGGAAGGGTCGCGATGCTGCCGAAGAAATGAATTTCCCAACCATCGTTCATGCCGTCACCGGAGCCGAAATCTTCGGTATCGGGATAGCTGTCGGCGGAACTGGGACTCGTTCCCGCGGCGAATTCGACCGCATTGCTGTTATAGTCGCCGTCGGGATCTCCCGCAGCGGTCTCGGCCAGGCTGCCATTGAAGAAGAACATTTCCCAGCCGTCGTTGAGACCGTCGGTATCGGTGTCTGGATACGATGCCGCGTTGGTGGGATCGGTGCCGCGTTGGTATTCCAGCAGGTTGGAGCAAAAATCGTTGTCGTAGTCGCCACCGGGTTCCTCAAACAAGTTTCCAACGCCGAAATACTGTTCTTCCCAAGCGTCTGGCAGTCCGTCGCCATCGGTATCGGCGGTGATGCGGGACAATACACCGGTAGTCTCGCTGAACTGGTATTTGCCCGAGGTCGAGGTCCAGACGTTGTTGTTCTCGGTGAAGCCGGGGATATTGAAAGTCGCGCCAAAGGTTTCGACAAGGGTGGAGACATTCACCAGATTCCAACTGTTGCCAACGGTGTTGCCGGCGGTGGAGAGGTCAATGTCGAACGTGCCGTCGAAGGTGATATTGCCCGCGCCGGTGATGGTGTTGTTGACTCCGCTGGCACCGATCAGGAATTTCCAATGGCTGGTGCCCGAGAGAATGGTCCTGGCTGCCGCCTGGGTCGTGGAGGCGGTCAGGTTACCGGTGTAGGTGCTGGCTCCGTTGAAGGTGATGTTGAAGCCGCCGCCCGCCGATTGGGTGGCAAGGGCCCCGGTGCCGGTCAGCACGGAATCGAAAACGAAGGCACTCTGGTCGGCGAGAATGGAGGAACCGGTGCCGTTGACCGTCAGTCCGCCGGCGATGTGCATCACGTCCGCGAAGCTGCTGCCGCTGCGGATAAAGCCGCCGTTGAGAATGAAATTATTGATCGTCAGGATGGCGGCCGTGCCGGTGCCCTTGTAGATCATTCCTCCACCGGCGTTGAGACTCAGCGAGTCTCCGACGAAGGTGTAGCTCACCGCGTCCGGAGGAGTCCGGAGGAACTGGACCGCCACCGTGTAATCGCTGCCGACCGTCGGAGCGGCACCGGAGGACCAGCCCGTCGGGCCGTTGAAACCGCTGGTGCCGACCCCATTGCCGGTGGTCAGAGTCACCTGCGCGGAGTGGCCGGTGGCCGCCAGCGCGAGCGTGAGGAGCGCCGCGACGGCCCCCGGAACGGCGGCGGTTCGCCGACCTTTAAAAGTAAGTATATTGATCGATTTCATGAATGATGATGTTTTGTAGTTATGGCTCATATAACATATGGGCTTTCTGCTAGATGACACCCATGAGCAAGAGCAGTATTGCGGCCAAGACGGCACATGGAAACACGACTCCCCCGAAATGGGGAGAGTCCGACCATCGCCACAAAAGCCCGCAGATACGGCATTCAAGACCCATCGAAGACAAAACCGTCAGACCCGCGACATATAACAACACCACCCAAATTCGCCTTGCTATATATACTCGATTATATATCCATAAAAATACAACAATCCACCATCCGGACAATTATACATATATCAAAGCAATCGCTGGACAATATGACAAAAAAAGACCGGAGCCCTTCCGGGCCCAGGTCCGAACATCCAGTCCGCGCGTGCGGACCTCAGGGTCTGAGCAGCACCTTGTAGAACGCCTTGCCGGCCGGAGCGGCGGAATCGGTGAAGCCGGTGCTCACCGCCGCGCCGTCGATGCCACCTGCCGGGCTGATCGTGGTCCACGATCCGGCGAACAGCGAAGTACCGCGCTGGACGTCGAACTTCAGCCCCACCGCACTCGGCCAGCGGATCAAGCCGTTGGCGGCGCGGGTCGCAAGGAAGAGCGAGCTGCCGCCGTTCGGAACGAGGCCCAGACGATACTCGGTGAGGTTGCTGGTGCCGTCCTTGTCGAAGTCATCGGTGGCGCTTTGTCCGAAACCGTCACGGAGATCACGGACAATCGACCCATCAAATGCATTGAATAAGGATGCACCAAACCCGGCGGCGGATGCCCCGGAAATCACGAAATCCCATAAAGTGGGACGACCTATTGCGGGCCGAGAAATTTCACCACCGCCTCGGTCCGGGTGCGGACGTGGAGTTTGTTGTAAATATTATCAATGTGAGACCGCACCGTTTCAAAGCCGATCCCGAGATCCCAGGCGATTTCCTTGTAGAGGCTGCCCTTGGCGAGCAGTTCGAGGATCTGGGTTTCGCGCGGTGTTAGATTTAGGTCCTTGTTCCGGCTGACCGGCTCGCGGTGGAAATGCTGGACGACCTTGCGGGCGATCGCACTGGACATGGGAGAGCCGCCGGCGAGGAGATCCTGCAGCGCTTCGAGCAACTTGTCCGGAGCATCGCGCTTGAGCAGATAGCCGGAAGCACCGGCGGCGAGGGCGTCGAAAATGCGCTCGCTGTTGTCATAAACGGTGACCATCAGCACGAGCACGGAGGGATGGAGTTCCTTGAGTTTCGCGACGCACTGGATTCCCGACATGCCGGGAAGCTGGATGTCCATGAGCACGACTTCCGGGCAGCTTTTGGCAAACCCTTCCAAGGCGGATTCCGCGTTGGAATAAACGGTGACCAGCTTCCATGACGAGCCGTTTACGATTTCCGTGAGAATATCACGGAGCGAGGCATCGTCCTCAACGATCGCTAGGGTGTGAGGTTTCTTGGGCATCTATGATTTGGAGCCCCGGGCATCGATGACCCGGCAACGAAGGACTATGCAAGTACCGCAGCCCGGTGACGAGTCAATCTTGCAGGTTCCGCCGATTTCCTTGAAACGACTGGTTAAATTGTCAAGTCCGTGGCCGCGGGCACTCGTCTCGGAATCGAAACCCACTCCGGTATCGCGGATGGTGAGACGGATTTCCTGACCATCGTAAGCCAATGAAAAGAACACCTCACAAGGGCCGGCATGGCAGAGGACGTTGTGAAACGCCTCCTTCACCGCGAGGGCGATGTGGTGGCGGACTTCGGATCCCAGCGGCAGAGCGGGCAGCAACGAAGGAATGTCGAGTCGGCAACGCACAGGTGAGTCGCGAAACATTTCCCCAGCCATCGCGGCCAGGTGCGAGGCGAGGTGATCGAGCGTGTCGTGAGCGGGATCGACCGCCCAAACGAGATCATCCATGGCGAGAATGAGATCGCGGGTGGACTCGTTCATTTTCGTCAGGTGCCGTTTTGCGTTTTCAGGGGCCTTCTCGATGTCGCGCTGGGCGAGAGCGGCGCTCATGTTGATGAACGTGACGCGGGTTCCGAGGTCGTCGTGCATGTCGCGGGCGATGCGCGTCCGGTCCTTTTCGAGAGCGTTTTGAAATTTCAAGCGTTCCAGCGACCGCTTGGCGCGCTGGCGGTGCCTCATGAAAAAGGCCGCGGCTAACAGACCAACACTGCCCGCCGCCACGACCGGCCAGAACCAGAACTGTTGCCAGAACGGCGGGTGAACCATGATCGCGAGGGAAACCTCGTCGCCAACCTCCTCGCTCTCTCCCGCCAGACCGATGGCGCGGAACGTATAGTTTCCCGGTGGAACGTTCACATAGGTGGCGCGATGCGTGCTGCCACCGATGACGTTGTAGGCCTCATACCACGAAAGCGAGCAGGTGTTGGATCGCCGGGCGACAGAGCCGATTTCCTGAACCGACGACCACTCGCCGTGTTTCGTCTGGTCTCCATCGACCAAGCCGACACCCGGTCGTGGCGAACGCATGATCATCCGCGCGATGGCGGGATCCCCACCATCCCGCCGCCAGCCTTCCGGAGAACCGGCGGGAGAAGTGGTCTTCGCATCGTAGGTGAAGGCACCGTTCACCCACAGCGAGGGACTGGCCTCGCCCAGCGCGTGCAGGCCGAAATAGTCGATCACCAAAAATCCGGTGGTATCGGGCGATCCCGAGGTAAGGATGAGTTTGAGCTTCTTCGCGTTGTTAGGAATATAGACCGGCTCGACGCGGCGGCTCATGACCGAGTCCTCCGGCGAGGTTTCCCAACCGGCGCTACGGCCGATGCACAGGAAGCGGGATTGCGAGAGGATCCGGTCGTCCCGGTCCAGCGCCTGGCAGACGAGACTCATGCCAAGGTCGGTTTCCTGCCAGCGCTCGTCGATGCCTTCCAACTGACAGCGCAGTTTCACCCTGCCGGAAGCCGGGTCCGCCTTCGCGAGCGATAGTTGCGACGGATCGCCTAACAATTCCGGATTGAATCCGAAATCGAAATCCAGCCGGTGAAGACCTGATCCCAGTTGGAGTTCACCATCACGGGCCTTGGGAATTTCAACCGGCTTGGAATCGACGAACACGTTGTTGAGGCCGAGCTTGAACAACGCCGGACGATCGGCCTTTTCCTTCGCCTCGCGAACTTGCTCGGGCGAGGTCCGCTGGTCCGGCGGAACGAAGAAGAAGTCATTCGTGTTCCGCGCAACCCCACTGATGCGGACCTCGTCGATGCATCCCGGAAACGGCTCGGCCTCGGCGTTGTGATAGAAACTGCGCGCCTCGTTGCCGATCGCGAAGTCACCGGTCTTTCCATTGAAATCGGCCGAGAGCGTTCCATTGCCGATCCTATTGGCCGAGACGACACCCGGGCGGAGCCGGGTCCAGTAGAGTCTGACATTGTTGGCGACACCGCCGTTTCCATCGTAGGTGACGGCGACGTGAAACCAGCTTGTGGTATCGGGAGCATCGGGACCGCTGGTCGGAATGGTGCCGATGGCGCCCCCGCTGGCACCGCCATGAGGAAGCGGGATGAACGCGAGATAGCCTTCTTTTTCAATGCGCAGGTTGAAGATCCGGTCGTCGCCATCGCCTTCCATCGAGACGAGTTCGAGCGCGATGCCCGGAGCGTCCGCGGGAAGGACGTTCAGCTTGACGATCATTTCATAGGTGAACGCGCCGTCCGGGCCGAAGTAGCGGAATCCGGGGGCGACGTTGTCCGCAGCACCGTTTGCAAGAGTCGGACCTGCAATTAGAATGGCACCCTTGAAATCCGAAGCGCCCGGAGTTCCTCCCGCATTGCCATCGAAGGAAACGGAATTTCCAAGCCCCGGCAACGAGGGTTGCCCGGCGCGGGCCCCGTTGAGAAGTCCCTGGAGCGGCGTGCCGTTTTCAACACCGTCAGAAAACGGCGGCGTCCCTTCATCGAAATGCCAAAGGTGGAGCGTATGCGCGTCCGGATCATTCGGATGGTAGTCCCCCGGCTTGGCGGACACCACTCCGATTCCTGATAGAATCAGGAGCGGAGCCAACATCATCAGGCGGCGGGGCATGGTGGAAATCACGGTAGCGGAAACGGCGGCAGCGCAAAGCTACAAACCCAGCCAACCGGCGGCAATCCCCTTTCCTCTCAATACCCGGGTACGGTGCCTGTAGAGGGAGATGGAAATGATTGCCCATCACCCACGCATGCACCTGCCAGCCAAATCTCATGCCGCACCTCTCCATCAAATTTATCCAACCGTGGCCATCCTTGTCGTCATCAACCACTGCCTTGCCCCCCGTAGCCACCGGCCGTCACATGGGAAACCGCGCCAACAGCCCCGTATCGCAAAGGTCTTGCCATAAGACGATAGGATTCGGTTCTGGTTAGGCCGCCAATGCTTGTTAGTCGGCAATCCCCCTTTTGATGGTTAAATCGATTCCAATGAGGTCAAAATAGACCCAGAACCTTGAGGATGACCACGACAATGACGACGGCGCCGACGAGATAGACGATGGAGTTCATAATGTTTTATTGTTGAATGTGTGATGTATCCACGGCTTTCAAGCATGGAGATAAATCTTTGCTAGTTTAGTATTCGGTAGTGGTGGTCTTCCGTTGGGTGGTGCTTGTTCCCGTATAGGGATCAGTTACCGAGGTGGTGGTTTTCCGCTGGGTCACTCCGGATCCGGTATAAGGATCATTTGTCGTCGTCGTTTTACGAGTGGTGCTGGTAGTGGCGTACGGATCCACCGCCGAAGTCGTGGTTGTTGACTGCTCTGCAGTAGTAGGAGTTGGGTCGGCGACGGTCACGCAACTTGGGAGAAATGCGGAGACCGAAAGGGCGAGTCCGACGGATAGGGTGGTCGTTTTCATTGTTGTTGGTGGTTGGGGTTGGCGAGATTGGATTTTGAAGAGCGATTTGCGAAAATCAGTTCACCCGGACCACGAGCACGCGGCGGTCGAGCGTCATCTGCTCCTCGGTGCCATTGGGATAGGTGGGATAGCTTTCGCCATAGCCGTGCGCGCTGAGGATTGCGGCGGGTATCTGATAATGTCCGGTCAGTTCGGCAAATACCCGGCGTGCACGCTCAGCGGAAAGGTTGAGATTCATCTCATCCGCGCCATCGGTGCTGGTATGGCCTTCGATGTCGAATTTAGCGGTGGGATTACTTTTCGAAATTTCCAGGATTGCCGCTGCTGTTTGGTCCAATGCCGACCGGGATTCTGAATCGAGAAGGTCTGCGGTTTCTTTCACAAACAAGACAGGAACGGTCACGTAGGGAAGTTCGCGACCCTCAACCACTACAACACTTCTCTCCGTATTATACGTCCGTCCTGCCACGTGGGTGGTGGTGGTCTCTGTTGTTTCGGTGGTTTTACCGGCAGCGGCTTCCGGCACCGGGATGAGATGGGGAGCAATTTCCAAACGGCCACGCGGATCAAACGCAACCGGCGGGGCGATGCGGTGCTCAACAACGGTTTCCTCGACCACTTTTTTTCCCGGAGTGAGGGTTTCAGTGACGGTAGTTTCAGTTACGACCGGCGGCGGTGCAGGTTGCGCGGAAAGGGGCATCACAAGGACGGCAATCAAAAGCGTATGTTTTGGAATCATGATGCCCAGCGATTCGCAGAAGTCGTGCCGCCGTTGTGATTCTATGGAATTGGACCTCCTTCACATGGCTGCACTTCATAGGTAGAGATGCTTTAACTCCGGGAAATCAATCGTGTTGAGACGCGAACAACCCCGCCAAAGAATTTTCAAGTTGGAAGGTAACGGGCCGTAATCCGTGAACGGGCATGATGCACTTTAGGTTGCTTTGTAATGATCGATCAGGATATTTGCACGATCCGCGTTGAGAATTATTCGTTTCGCCAGCCAACCGTTAATCCGGGTAATTTCCCCGCTGGAAACCGGCTCGTTAGCCAAAAGAAAAAGCCCCGCAAAATCCTCTGGGCGAGAATTTTGCAGAGGCTCCAATAGGGTCAGTTACGAGTCTCTACTAACAAGCATTCCTTCCAGTTTTGACAATTCCCTTTGCTGGTCCTGGCTCTCATTCACCCGGCGAATGGCTTTTGTCACGTTGCCATCGTGACCCATCCCGAGTCGCCCGGCTACCCACCGGTTTCCCACCCCCGTCCGCTGCCGGATCTATGTCGCTACCAGCTTCGAAAGGGTCCGGATCGGGACTTAATCACCGGACGGCATCGCGCTCAGGTCCATCCACATTGCCTCCCAAACGTGACCATCTGGATCGGCCAAATTGCGATTATACATGAATCCGAGGTCTTGTGCGGGATTGATGTCGGCGGTTCCTCCGGTTTCGGCGGCGGATTGGTTCATCGCATCCACTTCCTCACGATTTGCGCATGAAATGGCGAGCATGACTTCGCTGGAAGAGGTCGGAGGAATCGGCCGCGCGGTGAAGGTGCGCCACTTGGCGTGTGTCAATAACATGACGTTGATCGATTCGCTCCAGACCATGCACGCCGCCGTGTCATCGGTCCATTGCGGATTATTGGTAAAGCCGAGAGCGGTGTAGAAGTCCATCGACGCTTTCAGGTCGGCGACGGGGAGATTGACAAAGATCATTCTTGACATGGATGGTTTCTTTCTGGATTTAAGTTAGGGTTAAATTGCGTTGGGATTGGAGCG
This sequence comes from Luteolibacter sp., assembly GCF_039920825.1. Classification (GTDB taxonomy): domain Bacteria; phylum Verrucomicrobiota; class Verrucomicrobiia; order Verrucomicrobiales; family Akkermansiaceae; genus Luteolibacter. Next base: position 178,061 of record NZ_JBDSCX010000078.1, read on the forward strand.
GTGGATTGGGGTCGTAGAGATTCGAATGCTTTGGATTTTTCTTCGGCTAACGACCCAAGCCCAGCCACTGATGCGGTGCCCGGTTAGGCGCTTTGGCGGTCTTCATAGTCTTTGATTCGGGCGAGAACCAACTCGCGTATCTCTGCCGGAAGCAAGCCGCTCCGCGCGATAAACTCGCGCCTGACTTGCCCGGCGGGGAAGGTTCCATCTGCAACCACGATTGGTGTGCGATTCGCCGTTGGTTTGGACTCACCTGAATCCACCGCCGTGTGAAGGAATCCTCGCTCGCGGGTCCATGTCAGCGCGCGTTCGCGACCAGGCTTGTCGTAGCAAAGCTGAAACCCGTGAATCTGAACTTCGGTCTCATACCACACGATCAAGTCAAAATAGTCGTCAGAAATCCAACGACGATCCAGATCGTTCGCAACGTTCCTAATGGCTTGGTTCGTCAGCATCTGCGTTGTCTGCGCCTAACGTTTTAGAGCACCTAACCGGCGAAGTGAGAAGCCCGAACTCGAACAAGGACGTTGTCGCCAGTTAGATATCTCCACTTGTTTTGCCATCTTCATCTTAGGAGTGTCTCGTCGTAATGGAATGGGCAATAGGCTGAACCAACCATCGCGTGCTCGCTGCAATCCGCTCGCATGCACCGGCTGGAAGAATCAATAGGTGCCGCAGGTCGCGCAATATCCCCTCTGATCCGCCTCCCTACAAGCCACGCACGGAGATGGTCGAGAATCTCGAACTGCTCGGAACGTGGAACTACCATCCCAGAAGTCCATTGATTGAGGTTCATTGGCGCGAGGAGAATATCCGCATCCGAAGTCCCGGACATCTCCCAACAAATCTCCAATTCATTGTCGTCCTTCGAGCATACTATCGTTCCGCTCCGTCCACTTGGTCGGAGTTCAAAGCGATAGGGACTCGGCATCGTGGTCTTCATCCAATTATTGCAGAACGTAAGAGTGATGGCAACCCCGCTAGCGAGAGCCAGCGTTGATCGCGAGGTTAGGATTAAAATTACGTGGGATCATTGTAAACAGGAGGGCTAGTGGGGGTTGCCATCCACGCATCTTGTTAGCCTCTTGATTTTGTTGCGAGGTAGTCTGGGTTGGCGACTCTCTCGACGTAAGCAGAGATCGCCTGATCTTCCGAGTCAAATTCGGTGACAACTGGCGCATATCGATAAAGTCCTATCTCTTCTTCCGAACTCATAAGGTAGCCGCTCGCCACCTTCCTGATAAAGGTGCGATGCTCCGAATCCTCAGCATCAATCCGCTCCGGAAAATGGCCAGACACTCCAAGCTGTTGCCGGATGTGGGCCTTAACTTGGGGAAGGAAGTCTGGATGCTCGGCACGAAATCGCACCGCCCCCTCGGTAGTAAATCCAAATCCGAGTATATCCAGTGGATGCTCGCTCGTCGGACGAACCCCAAGCAGTTCCTCGATTTCGTTGGCTGTGAGCGTCTTCAAAATTTTTGGCTAACGTTTGATGTGCGCCCACCGGCGCGATTGAAAGGAAAATGAGAAGAAATTGAAAAGCTTATGGCCGGTTGGTGCGTCACGACTTCCATGAGAAGGCAGTCAAACAGAAATTGAAGTTTACTTCAACACGAGTTTCTTGGGACGTTGGAGTTCATTGGGTTGGAGATACAGG